>NZ_CP123448.1:0-1200000 GCF_030177895.1 Kingella negevensis | reverse complement strand
GCCGCCGTGGAAGACATGGACACGGACGACTTAGCTGAATTAGCAGACGCGCTGCCTGAAAACGTGGTTCACGAAGTACTGAAAGATTTGGACGAAGAAGAACGCGCCCAAGTCCAAGCCGTGATGTCGTATGAAGATAATCAAGTCGGCGCAGTGATGGATTTTGAGATTGTCAGCATTCGGGCGGACGTAACTTGTGAAGTCGTGTTGCGTTATCTGCGCCGCTTTGAAAGCCTGCCCGACCACACCGATAAAATTTTTGTGGTGGACGATAACGATATTCTGCAAGGCGTGTTGCCTATTCGCCGCTTGCTTGTTGCCGATATGGACGAACTGGTGGAAAACGTGATGTCCACAGACGTGGTGAAATTCCGCCCCGAAGAAGACGTGGAAGAAGCCGCCGCCGCGTTTGAGCGTTACGACTTGGTAACCGCGCCCGTGGTAGATGAAAACCGCAAGCTGATTGCTCGATTAACAGTCGATGAAATGGTGGACGTTATCCGCGAAGAAACCGAAGCGGATATGTTGAACATGGCAGGTTTGAAAGACGAAGAAGACCTGTTTGCGCCCGTGTGGGATTCCGTGAAAAACCGTTGGGTGTGGCTTGCTGTGAATTTGATGACGGCGTTTGTTGCCAGCCGCGTGATTGGCGCATTTTCTGATTCCATTTCGCAGATTGTCGCGCTTGCCGCATTAATGCCGATTGTGGCAGGGATTGGCGGCAATTCAGGCAACCAAACAATTACGATGATTGTCCGTGCCATGGCAAACGCGCAGATTTCCACACAGCAAGCCATGCGCTTATTGAAAAAAGAAATCGGCGTTGCGCTGGTAAATGGCTTGATTTGGGGCAGCGTGATGGGGCTGGTGTCGTTTTGGTTATACAAAAATATCGGCATTGGCTTGGTGATGGTTGCCGCGATGACGCTGAATTTGTTGCTCGCCGCCGTGTTGGGCGTGATGATTCCTGTAACCATGGAAAAACTGGGCAAAGACCCTGCGCTGGGTAGTTCTGTTTTGATTACAGCGGTAACGGATTCTGGCGGTTTTCTGATTTTCTTGAGTTTGGCGACTATGTTCCTGCTGTAATGTCAATGCGCCCTAATCGCAGCCTGAAAAATGATTTTTCAGGCTGCGATTTTATTTTGTGGTAAAAGCACACGTTAATTGTAAAAAAGCAGCCTGAAAATCTGTTATAGTGGATTAAATTTAGATTAGTACAGCGTTGCCAACTCCCTTATGTACTAGATGTACACGGTGGTCGTTGTCGCCTTGTCCTAATCTAAATTTAATCCACTATACCGCGAACAAGTGATGTCTAAATGCTCGTTTTCCATGCGGACACATTTTCCACCTGAAGGTGAACTTATCGTCAAACGCTGGGAGACGCAATCACTCAAAGGTAAAACGTTTGTGTTTTGGGGCGAAGGCGAATTAGGTGATGAAATCATGTTTGCCCAATTGGCGCACTTATTCAAGCAACATTTAGGCGTTAGCAAATTGATTGTGGTCGTGCAAAGCAAAAATGTCGCCTTGCTCAGCAGCCACCCCGATATTGATTTAGTGGTAGACGGCGCACAATGGAAACAAACGCTGCCTGAATGCGATTACTGGGAGTTTTTACACGGCTTGCTGGCACGATTTAATCAACCGTTTGAGCAGTTGCCCAAGCAATCCCCCTCTACCTGTTTGCCAGCGAACAGAAAAAAGCCGCAGCAGCCAAATATTTCCCATAAAATATCCACCGACCTTGCATCGGTTTTTCATGGAAAAGCCCAGAAGACACCGAAAGCGATGACATTCACTTTGTTCAAAAAATTGAAGAGCTTGAAGTATTGTTAGCCAGTATGCCACACGCACAATGGTATTTTTTGCAGGAAAACTTGAGCCATGAAGAGCGACTGCGGTTGAAAACGCATAAAGTGGTTCAGTTTGTCGATAATGTGGATTATGCGAACATCTCTGGTGTGATGGCGCAACTAGATTTTGTGGTCAGCACCGACACGCCCATTATCCACATAGCTGGCGCGATGGGGATTCCGTCGCTGGTGATGTTGTCTGGGCGGACTTATGATTGGCGTTGGGGGATTGTTGGGGAGACGAGTAATCCGTGGTATCCAAGCATTCACAATTTGTATGCGCCGCACACCATGGCAAGCTGGCAGGAAATTTTGACGAATGCAGGCAAAGCCATTCAGACAAAATTCTCATGTGCATAAACTGGTTTCAGGCTGCGTTTATATTTAAACGCAGCCTGAAAACTATTTACGCTTCCATTTTCTTGATTTTATGGTCAAACACAAACGTGCCAAACGGAACAATTGCCGCAAGCAAACCCAAAGCAAAAATCCCCAGCGACCACTTTTTCACATGGCAAGTAACCAGCAAAATCGCTAAGAAACTCAAAAACAAAATGCCGTGCGTCATGCCAGCGTAAAAAATGAATGAAGAATTGTTCAAAAAATAACGCACGGGAATGGCAACACCAAATAATCCCAAGCAAGAAATGCCTTCTAAAATGCTGGCAACATGTAACACTTTTGTACTCATATTATTCCTTAATATCGCAGCCTGAAAAAGTTTCAGACTGCATTCAAATGTAGGGGGGGCGTCTAGCGCACCGTTTTTCAAATAAAGCAAATTTTCAGGTAGCTTTTCAGCACCCGACAGAAATTTTTGCAATGGAGCATCGGTGGCTTGCCGACATATTTTCAAATAACAACTTTTGGTGCTATCCTAGTTATCTAGGACAGCACCTTGATTTTTCCTTTATTTTGAATGTTCAGGCTGCCTGAACATGGCGCGTATCGTTGCACTTTATTCGGGTCTGGTTAAGTGGATTAACTCAGGCGATAGGGTTATGCTTTTGTCGTAAATATCGCGTTGTTCATACATATGAACGTAATTGTTTGTGCCTGTTGCACCCAATGCGGATAAATCGCCACCATATCCTCCGCGTTTATACCATGCAAAAATTTGTCCGTTGTTGAGCAAAAAGGCGATATTTTTATACGGTAAATGTGGTGTTAAAGGGGTAAATAAACCCAAATGCACGCGCGTGTATTCCAAAAATCTGGCAACATTTCGTCCTAAACAAATAGGTCCCGTTGGAAATAAATGATTATAGCCATAGTATTCCTTGGCAACATTGGCACAAACATCATAAATCGTTTGCTCTAAAATAATATTATTGGGCGTGGAATAGATAATGGCGTTATTGCATGCAAATGATGTTGTGGACATATGCAGGGGTTCTGAAAAGGTGATGAAGTCCCAATTATCTACTTGTGCAGGAAACTGGTCTAGCATGGTTACGGAAATATCAAAATACCACCCACCTAAACGATACAGCAATAAATATCGCCCTAAATCTGCTTTATAGGCATAGGGTTTTAATTTATCAAATACTTTGAGCATTTCCGTGCCGTATTCTTGGTTAATAAAATCCCGCAGCATTTCTTTTGAATACACACGATGTTGCGATGGGTTCATGTTTTGGTAAACACTTTGCACGGTTTTTTGCAATCTTGGTGGTAAATGGTTTACGTTACCATCATAATCATCACTAATGTAAATTTGATTGATATTCATAGAATTACCTTGTTCTTGTTTTTTATTTTTCGTTTTCAGGCTGCCTGAATGTTTGGTGTGCAGGGCGCAATTTACGGTTTACTTCAATTTCGCCAACAGCTTATCGTGAATGCCACCAAATCCGCCGTTGGACATCACCAAAACATGATCGCCCGATTTTGCTTCCGCCGCAATCGCATTCACAAACTCATCAAAATCCTTGCCAACGTGCAATTTATCGCCCAACGGTGCAAGCGCGTCCGCCACGTCCCAATCCACACCGCCTGCGTAACAGAAAACTTGGTCGGCATCTTTCAGGCTGCCTGAAAGCGCGGTTTTCATCGTGCCGAGTTTCATCGTGTTGGAACGCGGCTCTAACACGGCGATAATTCGCGCCGCGCCCACTTTGTCGCGCAAACCTGCCACAGTCGTGGTAATCGCGGTGGGGTGATGCGCGAAATCATCGTAAACGGTTACGCCATTTGCCACGCCTTTGATTTCCATACGTCTTTTCACGTTTTTAAACGCGCTCAACGCTTCACAGGCAGCCTGAATGCTCACGCCAACGTGTCGCGCTGCCGCAATCACTGCCAGCGCGTTCATGCGATTGTGGTCGCCGAGTAATGCCCATGCGATGTGTCCCATTTTTTCACCTTGAAAATGCACGTCAAAACTGCCGTCTTGCTGCACGTTTTCAATGTGCCAATCGTTTGCGTCGCCGAAAAATTCCACAGGTGTCCAGCAGCCGCGTTCCAACACGTTTTTCAGGCTGCTTTCACGCCCATTTGCCACGATTAAGCCTTGATTTGGCACGGTGCGAACCAAGTGATGAAATTGCGTTTGAATAGCGTGTAAATCGGGGAAAATGTCGGCGTGGTCGTATTCCAAATTATTCAAAATCGCGGTGCGTGGGCGGTAGTGAACGAATTTGCTGCGTTTGTCGAAAAAGGCGGTGTCGTATTCGTCCGCTTCAATCACGAAAAACGCGCTGTCGGTTTGCGGCAAACGTGCCGACACGCTGAAATTTTGCGGTACGCCGCCAATCAAAAAGCCTGCGCCGTAACCTGCGTGTTCCAGCACCCACGCGAGCATAGAAGCGGTGGTGGTTTTGCCGTGTGTGCCAGCCACGCCCAGCACCCACATTTTGTGCAACACGTTTTCAGCCAGCCATTGCGGTCCTGATGTGTAGGGTAAATTTTTGTTTAAAATGCCTTCAATCACGTCCATGCCGCGCTTGGCGACGTTGCCAATCACATACATATCGGCTTTAAATTCATCAAGTTGTGCTGCGTCAAAGCCTTCATGCACGGTTACGCCCAATTCTTCTAATTGCGTACTCATCGGCGGATACATTTTCGCGTCGCAGCCTGTAACTTTGAAACCTGCTTCTTTTGCGATTCGTGCCAGTCCGCCCATAAATGTGCCGCCAATGCCGATGATGTGAATATGTTGCATGATGAAATCTCGTGTTCTTGAAAAATAGAAAGGTGTGAATTATAACGGATTTATGACAACAAAAAGCAGCCTGAAAACTTTTCAGGCTGCTTTTTCATTCAAACAAAATTATTTGTCGTCTTTCACTTCTTGGAATTCAGCGTCCACAATGTCGTCATCTTTTTTCGCTGAAGAACCTTGCGCTGCTTCGCCTTGTTGAGCTTCTTGTTGCGCTTGCGCGTACACCATTTCGCCCAATTTTTGGCTTACTTTGCCTAATTCTTCCACTTTAGAATTGATGGCTTCTTTGTCGTCGCCTTTCACAGCTTCTTCAACGTCTTTCAAAGCGGCTTCAATTTTTTCTTTTTCAGCAGCTTCTAATTTGTCGCCGTGTTCTTCCAAAGATTTTTTCACCGAGTGAACCAGAGCTTCTGCTTGGTTGCGGCTTTGCACCAATTCGTGCAATTTTTTATCTTCTTCCGCGTTGGCTTCTGCGTCTTTCACCATGCGTTCAATTTCTTCTTCGCTCAAACCAGAAGAACCTTGAATCGTGATGTTTGCCGCTTTGCCTGTGCCTTTGTCTTTCGCAGAAACGTGCAAGATACCGTTCGCGTCAATGTCAAAAGTGACTTCAATTTGTGGCATACCGCGTGGTGCAGGTGCGATGTCGCCCAAGTTGAATTGACCTAACGATTTGTTTGCTGAAGCGCGTTCGCGTTCGCCTTGCAACACATGAATGGTTACGGCTGGTTGATTGTCTTCCGCTGTGGAGAACACTTGCGATGCTTTGGTTGGAATCGTGGTGTTTTTCTGAATCAACTTGGTCATGATGCCGCCCATGGTTTCAATGCCCAAAGACAACGGCGTCACGTCCAACAACAACACGTCTGTGCGACCGCCGCCCAGCACTTCACCTTGAATCGCTGCGCCTACGGCAACGGCTTCATCAGGGTTCACGTCTTTGCGTGGTTCTTTGCCAAAGAAGTCTTTAACCGCTTCTTGTACTTTTGGCATACGCGTTTGACCGCCAACCAAAATCACATCGTCAATATCAGACGCGCTCAAACCAGCGTCTTTTAAGGCGATGCGGCAAGGCTCAATAGAGCGAGCAATCAAGTTTTCAACCAAAGATTCAAATTTCGCGCGTGTGATTTTCAACACCAAGTGTTTCGGGCCAGTCGCGTCCATTGTGATGTATGGCAAATTGATTTCGGTTTGCTGACCGCTAGACAATTCAATTTTGGCTTTTTCTGCGGCTTCTTTCACGCGCTGCATTGCCATTGGATCGTTTTTCAAATCAATGCCTTGTTCTTTTTTGAACTCGTCAATGATGAAATTGATGATGCGTTGGTCGAAGTCTTCGCCGCCCAAGAATGTGTCGCCGTTGGTTGCCAATACTTCAAACTGTTTGTCACCGTCCACGTCCGCGATTTCAATAATCGAAATATCAAACGTACCGCCGCCCAAGTCGTAAACAGCAATCTTGCGGTCACCGCCTTGTACTTTGTCCATACCAAACGCCAATGCTGCGGCAGTTGGCTCGTTGATGATACGTTTTACGTCCAAACCTGCAATGCGACCTGCGTCTTTAGTGGCTTGGCGTTGACTGTCGTTGAAGTATGCTGGAACGGTTACAACGGCTTCGGTTACTTTTTCGCCCAAGTATGCTTCAGCCGCTTCTTTCATTTTACGCAATACTTCTGCAGAAATTTGTGGTGGAGACAATTCTTTGCCTTGTGCTTTTACCCAAGCGTCGCCGTTTGAAGATTTAATAATCTCAAATGGCATGGTTTCAATGTCGCGTTGAACTTCTTTGTCTTCAAATTTGTGACCAATCAAGCGTTTTGCTGCGTAGATGGTGTTTTTTGCGTTGGTAACAGCTTGACGTTTCGCAGGTGCGCCAACCAATGTTTCGTTTTCTGTGTACGCTACGATTGATGGGGTGGTGCGTGCGCCTTCTGCGTTTTCAATCACTTTGATTGTGCCGTTTTCAGAAATCGCTACGCATGAGTTGGTTGTACCTAAGTCAATACCAATTACTTTTGCCATAATGTTTTTACTCCTGTGAAAATCACATTAAATTTCAGATGTTGAATATATGGGGCGTGGGGCTTGGTTTTTCAAGTTTGAATTTTTAGGCTGCGTTTGATACATCATGAAATTTCGTAGAGTGCGCCCTGCGTACCCTACAATTTTTCAGTGTATTCAAATGCAGCCTGAAAACGATAGTGCTTTAAATTCGAAATTAGGACAAGGCGACAACGACCGCCGTGTACGAATAGTACATAAGGGAGTTGGCAACACTGTACTAATTAGAAGTTAAAGCACTATCACAAGCCGCGTTCCGATGTTCGCTAAATAAGGCGCGTTAAAATGATTTTCAAGGGTTACTTTACATATTTTTTCAGGCAGCCTGAAAATGCTTTGTTCCTTATCATGCCTAACTTATTCTTTTTGCGATACAATTGCCCATTTTTCAGGCAGTCTGAACACATTAAAAAACATGGATATTATCAAAATCATTTTTCAACAACACCGTTTCGCCTTTTGGCAAATGTTTGCGCTCACCCTGTTTTCGGGCGCGATGGGGATTGGCACACTTTCGTATATCAACAATCATTTGCTGCGCGAAGAAAACCTAAACAGCGGCGGCATTGGGCAATTTTTAATTTTAGTTGCTGTGTATTTCATCGTCTCAAGCATGGCGCAAATTCAGTTGGCACGGCTGGGGCAAAACTTTATTTACGATATTCAAGTGCAATTTGTAAAACGCATTATGGACAGCCACAACGCGCAAATTCAGTTGATTGGCAAACCCAAAATTCTCGCCAGTTTGGGCAGCGACATTCGCAGCATTTCATTTGCATTTACACGGCTTCCTGAATTGGTGCAAGGCGCGTTGTTTACCTTAGCTTGCAGCCTGTATTTAATGGTTTTGTCGTTCAAATTATTTATCGTGATTGCGCTGATGATGGGCTTGATGATTGCAGGCACAAATTTTGTCGTGAAACGCCATTACGCCAGCTTTCGCACCATGCGCCACGCCGAAGACGAAGTGCAACGCCATTATGAAACCGTGTTGGACGGACACAAAGAACTGACGCTGAACCGTTTTCGCGCCGAGCGTTTTTTCAACGAAGAATTTATGCCACAAGCCAAAGTCCGCCGCAACGCGCACATTCATGCCGATAGTTACCACGCGATTGCGGTGAACTGGGGCAATAGCGTGATGTTGGCGGCGGTGGGCGTGATTTTTTATCTGTCCATTCAACACGATTGGGCCAGCCTAAGCGACGCGGCAACGATTAGCATGACCGTGCTGTTTATGCGCGGGCCACTCACGTCTGCGATTGGCGCGTTCCCAGCGATTACGCAAAGCCAAATTGGTCTGCAAGCCTTGCAAGCCTTGGGTTTGGACGAATATCGCCCACAGTTTCGCCAAAGTTTCAGGCTGCCTGAAAATTGGCAAACCATTCGTTTGGAGAACATCACTTACGCGCACCCAGAGCAGGGCGGACAAATTTTCGCGTTGCAGCCTGTAAACTTAACGCTGAAACGCGGCGAAACGGTGTTTCTGATTGGCGGTAACGGTTCGGGCAAATCCACATTGTCTATGGTGTTGGCAGGTTTATACACACCCACTTCAGGCAAAATTTTTGTGGACGATGTGGAAATCACAGACGCGAACCGTGAAGCGTATCGCCAATTATTTGCCAGTGTGTTCACTGATTTTCATATTTTTGAGCAACTGATTGATGGCATGGGGATTGATGTTGCCGATGAACAAATCGCGCAATGGTTGAGCCATTTGCAACTGAGCGAGAAAGTGAAAATTGAGAAAAAACGCATTCTGAACAGCAAATTATCGCAAGGGCAACGCAAACGTTTGGGCTTGTTGATAGCCGCACTGGAAAACCGCAGCATGATGATTTTGGACGAATGGGCGGCAGACCAAGACCCACAATTTCGCCGCGTATTTTATGAGCAACTGTTGCCGTTGTTGAAAGAGAGTGGTTACACCGTGTTTGCGATTAGCCATGATGATAAATATTTTCATCATGCGGAACGGATTGTGTCGATGAAGCTGGGGGAATTGAGCGAATTTGATGCGGAAGCGGCGAAAGTGGTCGCGGAAGAGCATAGTCGCGCAGCCTGAAACAAAAAGCAGCCTGAAAGTGGTTTTCAGGCTGCTTTTTTTCAGGCTGTGATTTCGTTTTGCAAAATCTGCATGAAATTTTGTGAGAATTGCTCAATCGTTAATTCTTGCTCAAATATTTTGCGTGCATTGCGACCGATTTTCGCGGCGGTTTCTCGGTTTTCATACGCCCAGAGCATTTGTGTTGCCAGAGATTGGGCATTTTCTGTTTCATGCAGCAAGCAGCTTTCGCCATGCGTGAACATGTCAGCAATGCCTACGTTTTGGTTCAAAATAATCGGTTTACTGAGCATGGCAGCTTCTGTGCAAACCAGCGAAAACGATTCATCTCTTGAACTGCTCACAATAATGTCTGATTGTGTCATCAAGTTCAGTGCTGCTTCATGTGTGAGATGACCAAGATACTGAAGTTGTGGGTAAGTCTGAGCCGTTTGAATAATGCGTTCAAAATAGTCAGGCAAAAACAGCATGGGTTCCCCAGCAATGAAAAACTGACATTGCTCGCGCATGTTTTCAGGCAGCAAAGCAATGGCGTTGCAAAAAATATCTGTCCCTTTATACGGAGCCAGTGTGCCAATCCATGCAAATTTGAACGCTGCTGATGGATTTTCAGGCTGCCTGAAAAGTTGTGAGGTGTCAGGAATGCCATTTTTTAAAATGGTGCTTTGCAAGCCTTGGGGCAAAAAAGACTGAGCGTAACGGCTCACTGTCAAAATATGAACTTTGGACTGTAATAATGGAATATCGATTGTGCTGGGTAGGTGCTCCAAGATGCCTTGCGATTCATGCAGCCACCAGATGATTTTTGCAGACAAATTTGCTTGCGCCATCTTGCGTCGAAAGAATAACCACTTCCCAGCCTGCTTGCCGAATGGCTAAAGCTGCGTTAAACAGCATGCGCGGCGCACCCGTTAGCGATAATTCATGTGAAATCAACAAAATTTTCTTCATAATATTCCTTTCTATTTTTCAGGCTGCCTGAAAACGCACTTCTTCTCCAAACACCTGTTCCCAAAGCATTTTCACATTCTCATAATGCCCAAGCAACACATCATCAACCTCCGCCCGTTTCCAATCACGTAAATTCTTATTATGCTGAATCTGCCGATAATAACGATACGCCGCCGCGCAACGCTCCGCCAAATTCACATCAATCAAACCACGCCGCGCCGCCATACCCAATAGCGCAATATTCCCATAATTTTCAATCAGTTTCGGCTCACGCCCACTTTCCGCCAACACCAAATACTGCACAATAAATTCCACGTCCACCACACCCCCACGCGCATATTTCACATTCTCATTCACAGGCGCGTGCGTCGGGAACATCTTTTCACGCATCTCAATAATATCCTGTTTTAACTGAACTTTATCTCGTGGCATCGTCAAAATCTCACGGCGAATCCGCTCAAAAGCCGCTCCCACCGCCGCATCACCACACACAAACCGCGCTCGCGTCAAAGCCTGATGCTCCCACGTCCACGCCTGCTCACGCTGATACTTCTCAAACGCCGCCAAACTGTGCGCCAAAAAACCCGCGTCCCCATTTGGGCGCAAACGCAAATCCACATCATACAAAGTCCCAGCTCCCGTGCCGCCTGAAAGCCAAGTCGTCAAACGGCGCGACAATTTCGCATAAATATCAGATGCTTCCGCAAAATCATCATCATACAAATACACCAAATCCAAATCACTCGCATAGCCCAACTCCTTACCGCCCAACTTCCCATAAGCCACAATCGCAAATTTCGGTGCGTCCAAATGTCGCTTCGGCACACTCAGCCAAGCGTGCGTAAGTGTCTGTTCCAAAATTAAATCCGCCAAACGCGACAGCTCATCACTCAACGCCTCTACCGTCCAATTTCCAGCCAAATCCTGCACCGTCAAACGAAAAACCTGCGCGTGCTGAAAACGGCGCAACACGTCCATTTTCGCCTCCGTATCCTCGCCACACGCTTTCAGGCTGCCTGAAAGTTCCCCCGATAAGCCTTGCCAATCAAGTGGTTGGCGTAATTGCGCCGACAAAAGCTCGTCCAACAAAATCGGGTGCCGCCGCAAATAATCCGCCAACCACGCGCTTTGCGACATCAAATCCGCCACTTGTTGCAATGCTTGCGGATACTCATTCAAAAACGCCAAATACGCAGAACGGCGGCTAATGCTTTCCAAAAAATCCAATAATCTCAACAACGTATCATCAGCATTTTCACATTTCGCCGCAGCCTCCAACAAACGCGGCACAACCGCATCAAAACGCGGCTGAGCGTGTGCCGACAACTGCCGATATTTAGATGATTGTTTTAATTGAACTAATCGTTGAATCAACACCTCATTGTCCACATAATTCAATTTAGACAATTTATCCGTAGTTGCTTCCATATTTTCAGGCAGCCACAACCAAATGTCTGAAAATTCATGCGCCGTGTCCAATTCCGCTTCTTCCGTTCCCAAAACATCGCTAAATATTTGATGAACAAATGCTCTATGCGCTTTCAGGCAGCCTGAAAAATCTGTCCAATTCGCAAAACCCATACTTTCCGCCAACAAATTTTGCTGCGATTCATTTTCAGGCAGCATTTGCGTTTGCTGGTCGTCCCAATACTGCAAACGGTGTTCCACATCACGCAAAAAGCAATATGCATTCAATAATTTATCTGCAATTTCTGTATCTAAAATGCCCAATTCCGCCAATTTCAATAGCGTTTCCTGTGTCCCTTTGAGCTGCAACGCACGATTTTGACCGCCACGAATCATCTGAAAAATCTGCGCGATAAATTCCACTTCCCGAATACCGCCCGCCCCTAATTTCACATTGTCCGCCATGCCACGCTTTTGGACTTCTTGTCTAATTTGACGGTGCAAATCGCGCATCGCATCATAAGCGTTATAATCCAAATACTTACGGAAAACAAACGGACGAATCAGGCTGCGAATATCGTTCGCAAACGGCGTTACCACGCGCCCCTTGCACCACGCATACCGCTCCCACTCGCGCCCTTGCGTAATCAAATATTGCTCCAAAGCCGCCTCACTGCACACCAACGCGCCACTGTCGCCGTCAGGTCGCAACCGCATATCAACACGGAAAACCTGCCCGTCCGCCGTAATTTCATCAAGTAAACCAATGAGTTTTTGCCCGACTTTGGTAAAAAATTCCTGATTCGTGCGCTCACGTTTGCCGTTGGTGTCGCCGTTTTCGGGGTAGATGAAAATCAAATCAATATCGGACGACACATTCAGCTCAAAACCGCCAGCCTTGCCCATGGCGACAACGCTCAAATGCTGTGGCTCTTGCGTGAAATATCCAATCGGTGTGCCGTACATATCTGTATAGTATTGATAACTAAAAGAAAGTACAGTGTTAATCGCGAAATCGGCAAATTCGGTAATCGTGCGCGTAACTTCGGCGAGATTGGATACGCGGCACAGGTCGCGTGTGATGATGTGTGCCATCACGTGTCGGCGTAAAATGCGTAATTGTTTGGCTAATTCTTCTTCGTTTTCATCAGCTTGGAGTTGCTGCCAGTCGGTGTAATCGGCAAAATCTTGCGGCATGAGTGGGCGCGTGAGCCAGTCAGACAGTTTGTCTAAATTTAGGCGGTTATTGTCTAATTGGCGGGCGAGCCATGGGGAATATTTGGCGGCGGTGTTGAGCATGGTTGGCTTTCGGTTGGGAGAATGGGAGAATTATACGGTTTTCAGGCTGCTTTTTCGTTATAATGCTTTTATTTTTAATCATTTTATTGGGTGTGGCAAATGGCTTTGGATTTTGCGACTGATGTGGAATTGCATTCGTTTCATTGGACAAATTTTAATCGTGAGGTATTGGCGGCGCACAAGCGGGTAATGTAGCATTTTAATTTGAATGTGCAGTATACGGAGGCGAATGTCCCTCATGGGGAGTGGCTAGACTGGGTGATGGGGCGTGCGCGGTGTAAAATTGTGGGGATTATTGAGCCTGATTTGATTCCGTTAAGTCGTCAGATTGTGTTGAACTCGATTAACTTGGCTTATCAGATGAATTCTTTTGTGGGCTGTGCGCAAGTGTCTAATCATATTCCGCCTGCGGCTCATATTTTTGCTTCGCCTGCGTTTTTCTTTATTTCTACGGATTGTTATCAGCGCATGGGCAAGCCGTCTTTTTTAGAGACGGGATGTGCTGATGTGGCGGAAGAGGTGTCTTATCGAGCGGAGGAAATGGGTATTCATTATCGTACACTTTTCCCGACGCATTTTGAGCGTGAACCTTTGGAGGGTATCTGGCGATTGTCGTCTTATGGTTATTATGGGATTGGGACGGTGTTTGGGAATCAGGTCTACCATTTGTTTCAAAGCCGCTATGATACGAATGCGGATTTGTTTATTCAGCGTTGTGATGATGTGGTGAATAATCGGTTTAGTATGGAGGGGTTTAGACCTTCTATTTAATTGCAGCCTGAAAAATAAACGGGCGATTTTTAAGTCGTCCGTTTTTGTTTTCAGGCTGCTTGTTTTTTGAATGGGTTTAGTTTATCCCATTCTACGCAATTTAATAAATTTTTGGTAATCAAGCCGAGTTCGGTGTCGCCTTCGATTTGTAATTTGCGGTTGAAAAATAGGGTGTCTGGGTCTTCTTCGCGGGTCATCATACGCATGAAATCGACACTATTGGCAGCCAAGCGTAAATCGGGGGGGGGGGCTGAAATCTTGTGTGATGAATTTTTGTTCGTTGGTGGTGAAGTGGATTTTGATGCCTGCGTCGAGTACGTCAATTTCAAAGGTGCGCCCTGCAAATAGGGTCATGTCGGCTGGAAGGAGTTCGCGCTCGAGTAGGGTGTTTAGGGCGAAGACAAGGGCGTAGCGTGGAGGGTGGGTAGGTGGCGGTTGATGTTGGCGAGAAATTCGGGGAATTTGAAATTGGGGAGGGTCATGGGGATTATCCTTATATTTGTGTTTTTAATTGTAGGGCGGAGTTTATCCACTGTTTTGGTGGGTTGAACCCACCCTGCAATGGTTGTGCTTCACGGCGCGAAAGAGTGGGTGTGGCGGCGATACGCCACGTTCAATCTTTAAAATTTAACGCGTTGGTCAGCGTGGAGCTTGTCTAGGGTAAGTTTGGTCAAAATTTGCAATTCTTCGCGGTGGACAATGCCTTGCGCGGTGCGCGGAAGGAAGTGTCTTCTGATGGAACGGCAGTTAAATAATAATACAGCCAACCTTCTGGGATTTCAGGCAGCCTGAAATGGTGCGATTGTCGGATTCAAGAATCCGACCTACGGCTGTTATTTTCAGGCAGCCTGCAATTTATTTACGCCGCTTCACGATGATAATGCCGCAATGCGTGTTCTTTCCTGCGCCCTTCGCTGAATGCGGACACGCGTTTCAAATAGCCAATCACGCGCGTACCGTAATCAATATCGGGTGAACCGCATTGGCTGCAAGCGTGCAAGGTGCGTTTGTCGATGTGATTACATTCGTTGCAAATCGTGATTTTGACGTTGGTGCAGAAATAGTTGCAGCCTGTTTTGGCGGCGATGTCGAGCAAGGCGCGGAAACCTGCGGTGTTGAGTGCTTCGTCCAAATTCAAATGCAACGCTGAACCGCCGTCTAGCCAGTCAATCAATTCGCGTCCGTGCAGCAGGAATTTGTCCAGCGCGTTGGTTTTGTCGTCTTCTACAACGTAAAAATACGAGTTGTAGCAATCGCGTGGCACGAAATAGCCGTCTGCTTTGTCCCATTTGGCGTTTTTCACGCCCAAGTTTTCGGCTGGGACAAATTCGGTGTTGAATTTCACGCCGTATTTGGCGGTGGCGGCTTTGTTGGCTTCAAAAATAATTTTTAGGCGAGATTGAACAAATTCAATGTATTCAGGGGTATAGGCAGCCTGAATGCCCTGTGATTCGGCGGCTTCTACCATGCCGTTAATGCCAATCGTCAAAAATTGTTTGTCTAATGTGATGAAACCTGCATCGTAAACGGGCAACATTCCTGCGGTTTGGTATTCTTCCATTAATTTGCGGTAGGCGTATTGGTATTGGTGGATTTTGCCGACTTCGGTGACTAAATCGCGTCCGTCTTGCATTAGGCGGTTCATGTTAATCGTGATGACGTTGATTGAGCCTGTCGCCACGCCACCTGCGCCGAGTGAGTAGGAAAAGGTGCGGTCTTCAATTTGGTTACGCAATCGGCAGCAAGATGCGAGTGAGTCGGGGTTGTCGGATTGGTACACAAAAAATGAATTGCCTGTGGCGAGTTCTTGCGCCATTTGGTTGGCAAATTCGTTGTCTTTGCATTTGCCGTTATCGGTCAGCATGGCGGCAGTTACGACTGGGAACGTTAGCACGGCTTTGGTGCGTTCTTGGTTGAACCATTGCAGGAAGAAGTTTTGTAAACGCGATACGCTTTCCCAAACGGGTTTCGTGAAATCGGGGAAGACGAAATCGCCAAACATGGCTTCAAAATAGTAGCGGTCGTACAGGGAAATATTCCAAAACACACTTTGGTAGCCACGCGCGGCGGCGGGCTGGTTGATGCTGTAAACGACTTGTTGCAATGCGCTTTCAATTTCGCGGCGGTGGGTGTTGAGATAATTGTCGCCGAAGTCTTTGCGTGCGAAATAGTCGAAATAGGCAATAAATTCTACTGTGGCAACTGCGCCTGCAAATTGTGCGCTGATGGCAAACACGAAGTTGATGAACGAGCCACAGAATGATGATAAATGCTGTGGTGCGCGTGATTCACCACCGAGTTTGGTTAAACCATCTCGCAAAAATGGGTACATGGTTACGGATACGCAGTAGGGTTTCAGGCTGGTTTCGTCGTGGACGTAGATTTCGTGCGCTTCAATTTGGCGGACGTATTCACGCGCTAATTCTGCACCGAAAAGCTCGGTAATTTTGCGCGATACTTGGGCGCGGTTGATTTGGACGAGTACGTCTTTGAGCAATTCACTTTCCATGGTGGCAATGTTTTTTTGGGTAACATTGGCGTTTGCGTCCATGGTTGAGCCGTCTGCTGCGTTGTGGGCAGCCATGTAGTGGTCGATAAATGCGATTTTTGATTGGATTTGTTCGGGATACAGCCGAAGCATGATGATTCTCCAAATGGTGGGTGGGGGGAAATGTAGGTCAGGCTGGTAGCCCGACAAATTCGCTGGTGTTTCAAATTGTCGGGTTGCCAACCCGACCTACGATTAACTCTTGCGAAACAAATGCGTTAAATCCGCGTCTGTTCGCAAATCAACAAATTTCTGATTGGTGGTTGCGCTATCCAAACCGCCGTTTTCAGGCTGCCAACGTCCTGTTTTCAGAAACGTCAATTCAAGCAGCAATTCGGGCGGCAACTCTTCGCGTTCATAGCCAGTGTATAAACACGTCAGCAAACCAAATTCTTCCCGCGCAATTTTCAGCAGCACAAGCAACGTTTCAGGCTGCCATTCGCCGCCCATAAACAACACGCAAGTGAGCAAACCGCGATATTGCCGCAAGCGCGAGCGCAAATAATTCGCCGATAATTCATCGCCACGATTGGGTTTCCACGAATCTGCGCTGTGGCAACCCACGCACCGCATAGGGCAGCCTGAAACCAAAAAAGCGAGTGAAACTTCATTCGGCACTTCCTGCCAAACGATTTCTTCGCGCGTGAAAAATAGGGGGTTATTCATAGGGTAGCAATATTAAATTAATAAAATCTACCAATTAAATAGGGTAAAAAATTTCCCTATCGCTCTAAAAGCGTAGGGCGTTTGGCGTGAAAAAGTGGTGTTAGTTTATGCCCGACTGGGTTTGTTTTGTTTGATTTAAATTAAGTTTTGAACATTCATTTTGCTTGTATTTTGTAAGTGTCGGAAAATATTTATAGTTGATTAAAATGAAAATGAGACAAGGCGACAACGCCTGCCGTGTGCGCGTGGCATATAAGGGCGTTGGCAACACAGTATCATTGAAATTTTAATCAACTATTTAAAACTTGTTTTCAGGCTGCGTGATAATAAAAAAGCAGCCTGAAAACAATGATTTAATTTTCAGGCTGCGTGAATTTTCTTGTGTTTGCAAGGGCTTAGAACGAAACGTAAAACATGGTTTTGGCGAGCAAGACGATGCAAATCATTTGGGTGAATACGGCGGCATGAATGTATTTTGACCATGCGGCGGATAGGGTGTGGGTTTTCATTTTGTAAACGGCAATTAGGAAGTGGCACAAAATACTGAAGGCGAACAGGATTTTGAGGGTGAGTTGCAAGGCGAATGCGCTGGCGAAGGGGTGTTGCAGAATGTCCCAGTAGCGGTGCACCATGGTTAAGCCTGATAAAAATACGCCTGCGACTACCCATGGCATGACGCGGACGGCGCGATAGGAAAGGGCGCGTTCCACTTCGCGGCGTGCTTCGCGATTGACGCGCTTGGTGTGCATGACGCTGAGAACAAATGCTTCAAAAAATACGCCGCCGACAAAGGTGATGGCGCAGAATAGGTGAATGATGTGGGCTAGGGGGTAGAGTTGGGACATGGGGTTTCCTTTTTTCGGGTTTCAGGCTGCGGTTGGTTGGGTATTTTAGCGGTTATTTTTGCAGCCTGAAAATTTTGTGAAATCGTTATTTTGGTGGGGACAAGGTCATAGGTATCCACATAAATCTTACGGTGGAACGTCGGCGGCTCGCCGACATTTGTTGAGATTTTGGGATTTGTTGGATACGAGTATCCAACCTACTGGCTGGTTTTGCAGCCTGAAAAATAGGTTTATTTTGGTAGGTCGATTTTCTAAGCTAGCTTTTTATTTTCAGGCTGCAAAATGGAGTGTTTCACGAATTTGAAGCGTGGGTGTGGCGGCGCAACGCCACGTTCTTTCCATTTGGCAAAATGGGTTTCAGGCTACATCATCATCTAATTGTTTGAGCCATTTGAGTTTTTCGCTAATTTTGATTTCTAAGCCGCGTGGCACGGGTTGGTAGAAATCGGGTTCTTCTAGGTTATCGGGCATGTAGGTTTCGCCTGCTGCGTAGGCGTGGGGTTCATCGTGGGCGTAGCGGTAGTCGCGTCCGTAGCCGAGTTCTTTCATGAGCTTGGTGGGGGCGTTGCAGAGGTGGACTGGGACGGGTTCGCTGCTGTGGGCGCAGACGTATTGGCGCATTTGATTGTAGGCGGTGTAGCCTGCGTTGGATTTGGCTGCACTGGCGAGATATAACACGGCTTGGGCGAGGGCAAGTTCGCCTTCGGGGCTGCCGAGCCGCTCGTATGTGGTGGCTGCGTCGTTGGCGATTTGGAGGGCGCGTGGGTCGGCTAGTCCGATGTCTTCCCATGCCATGCGGACGATTCTTCGGGCGAGATAGCGTGGGTCTGCGCCGCTGTCTAGCATTCGGCAAAACCAGTATAGGGCGGCGTTGGGGTGTGAGCCGCGAACGGATTTGTGTAGGGCGGAGATTTGGTTGTAAAACTGTTCGCCGCCTTTGTCGAATCGGCGCAGTTGGCTGCCGAGTGTTTGGGCGACGAGTTCGCTGGTTATTTGGGTGATGTGTTGGGTGTGGGCGGCGCGTAGGATTTGTTCTAGGGTGTTGAGAAAGCGTCGCGCGTCGCCGTCTGCGTGTTGGATAATGAGCTGTTGGGCTTCGGTGTCTAGGCTGGTGTTGGCGTTTTCAGGCAGCCTGAAAACTTTGTCGCTGAGTTGGGCGAGGGCTTGGGGGTTGAGTGGGTTGAGTGTGTACACTTGGGCGCGTGAGAGCAGGGCGGAGTTGACTTCAAATGATGGGTTTTCGGTGGTCGCGCCGATGAATGTGATTAAGCCGCTTTCTACGTGGGGGAGGAATGCGTCTTGTTGGGCTTTGTTGAAGCGGTGGACTTCATCGACAAATAGGATTGTGCGTTGTCCGTTTTGCCATGCTATTTGGGCTTTGGCGATGGCTTCGCGGATGTCTTTCACGCCTGAAAATACGGCGGAGAGGGGCAGAAATTGGGCGTTGAAGCCTTGTGCGACTATGCGGGCGAGGGTGGTTTTGCCGATACCTGCGCTGCCCCATAAAATCATGGAGTGGGGTTCACCGCTGGCTAGGGCGATGGATAGGGGTTTGCCTTTGCCTGTGAGGTGTTCTTGCCCGAGGACTTCGGCTAGGGTTTTGGGGCGTAGGCGTTCGGCTAGGGGGGCGGTGGGGGGGTGGGTGAATAGGTCGTTTTGCATGGGGGGCTTTGGTTGGTTTAAACGCAGCCTGAAAATGGGGTTTCAGGCTGCGTGTGTGTCGGGCATGAATGTACCGACCTACATACTGAAGATTTTGGTGCGTGGGGCGCACCTTATGGGTTGCTGAATTTTGCTGACCTACGCGCTAATCGTCTGCGCAGTTTCGCCGTTGTCAAACACGAGTGTTTTTTCGGGAAAACGTAGGGCGGCTAGGCGAAATTCGGATTGGCAAGGGGTGATGTTTTTCTTGCGGTCGCGCCATCGTGCGCCTACGGAAAAATCGACACAGAAGACGTTTTTGCGTGCGCCGTGCCAGTGGTTGCTGGGAACGGTGAAGATGTTTTCTCTGTGTTTGGGTTGGGGGGTGTGATTCCATTGTCGCCAGTAATGCCCGATAACGACGTGTTGGGTGTCGGTGTAGCTGTCCCACCATGGGTTACGCACGGAAAACCGCCAGCGTCCGCCTGCGAAAAAGGGTTCTTGTGCGGTTTGTTCTACGCCGCAAGTGAGGGCGCGAACGGGGTGGCTGCTGCTGCGGTAGATGTCGTGTTGCGCGGTGGCGTGCAGCATGGGCGGTGGGTTGCTGAAACTTTCTAGGCGGTGGGCGTATTGGCGTTGTTCTTCTAAATAGTCATCCCACCATGGGGCGTGTTTGATGCAGCAGTTGAGTTCTTCGTCCCAATCGTGAGCGAGTGTGAGTAAATCGCTGGTGTTGTGGGCTTGTAGTTTGGCGATGGATTTGGGTAGCCATGCGGCGTGGACGATGCGTAAGTCGCTACGCTCTAATACTAGGGGTTGTTGCTTGAGAAAGTTGATGAGTTGTTTTTTTGTGTTTTCAGGCTGCATTTGCCACGGGGCGTAGTTGTGGCTGTCTTTTTCTGCGCGGCAGTTGAAAAACCAGCCTGAACCGTCTTTGGGTTCGTTCATGAGTAGGTTGAGTTCGTGATTGCCGAGCACCATGTAGGCGTTGCCTGCTTGGTGGGCTTGTTTGTACCACTCTAATACGGCTGGTGAATCGGGTCCACGGTCTACTAGGTCGCCGACGAATACGATTTTGCGACCTTGTGGGTGTTTGCCTGTGGGGGTGTAGCCGAGATAATGGAGGAGGTTTTGCAGGGCTTCGAGTTGTCCGTGTACATCGCCAATGATGTCTAATGGGCAGTTGGGTAGCTCTTGGATAAGGGACATGGTTAAGTTTATTAGGTTTTTTGTAAAGATTGTATTATAAAAGATTTCAGGCAGCCTGAAAGATATTTTTCAGGCTGCAATCTAGTCTAAAAAATGCAGCCTGAAAATTCACGCGCGAACCGCCGCCGCCAACAAATCCGCAAATCGTCGCATAGACGGCAATGCGTCATAAGCCCAAGTTGCATCAAGAAAACGATGATTCTCACGGCGTGACATCGGCAAGCGTTGCTACAAAACGCTGTGTTGCAGCGCGTTTTCCAAACCTACGGGATTGGGTTTCACAATAATCAGCAGCGTGTTTTCAGCTAGCTTGGCTAAATCGCCCAACGCAATATTGGCAAAACCCCACGCGTTGCTTTCGCCTGTCCACGCGTTTTGTAAACCGAGTTTGCCTAGCACAACATGAAATAGGCTGATGTTGCCATAAATGCGGACGTGGCGCGTGTCGGCGAATTGCACCACGGCAATCGGGCGATGGGCGTGTGCGGCAAGCTACTGTTTTTGCGCGGCGAACTGTTTTTTTGTGTTGGCAATCAGTTTTTCGGCTTGTGGTTTGGTTTGCGCCCATGTTGTGCCTTGTGCTGTGGCGATTTCTATGTTGTGAACTGGGGCAATCCGCGCAAGTTGCGGTGTGATACTGGCGTAAAATGGCGTTTGCAAAAACATTTCAGGCTGCATGCGGTAGAGATATTCTATGTTTGGCTGCAAACGTAAACCCATGTCGGCAACGGTGTTGGGCTGTTTGGGGTGGGAAACCCAGATGTTGTAGGCGCATTTGTTGCCAAGCATAATGGGCGGATTGCCTAGCGCGGTTAGGGTTTTGGCGACTGTCCAGTCTGATGTGGCAATGCGTGGCGCGGCTTGGGCGAGTAGAGGCGTGAGTAATGGAATAAGCAGGGATTTTTTCATCGTATATTACATATAGATAACTTTTGGGGTTGCGGCACTGCCATCACATCGCCTGAAACGGGGTGCTGCAAATGTGCATATCTACGCTGTAAATTTCGCGCAATACGTCTGCGGTCATGATTTCGTTTGGCGTGCCGACTTTCAGTAAATGCCCTTGGTGCAGTGCAACGAGTTCATCGCAAAATCGGGCAGCTAAATTGATGTCGTGAATGACGATAATCACACCGAGTTTCAGGCTCCGTGAGAGTTCTTTGATGAGCGTCATCACTTCTAGCTGGTGTGCAATGTCTAAAGCGGCGAGCGGTTCGTCTAGCAATAAATATTGGCTTTGCTGTGCTAAACACATGGCTAGCCACACGCGCGAACGTTCGCCACCTGACAGGTTGTCCACAAATTCGTGGCGGAATTTTTCGGTGTGCGTGAGTTCAAAGGCGCGGTCTATGGCTTGTTTGTCGGATTCGCTGCTGTGCCCGAGTAAGCCTGTCCATTCGTATCACCCCATGGCAACGAGTTCTTCTGATGTGAGCGTGGCGGCGGATGGGAGATGTTGTGGTAGATAGGCGAGCAATTTGGCGTATTCGCGTGGGGCATAGTCTTGGACGTTTTTGCCGTTTAATAGGATTTCGCCTGTTGTGGCGTGGTTTTGTCTCACCAATAATTTGAGTAGCGTGGACTTGCCCGAGCCATTATGCCCGATTAAGCCGTACACTTTTTCAGGCTGCAATTCGAGATTGATTGTGTGTAATAGCGTGCGCTCTGGCACGATGAATGTGGTTTTTTGAGTTGGAACACTGTGGTTTTTCTGCGAAAGAAAAAAACGGAACTGTAGCCTAATTTCAGGCTGCTAAAAATAGGAATTGTTTTCAAGTAAAAGTTTTCAGGCTGCCTGAAAAACCTTTAGAATTGCGGCTATACTTTATAGGATTGCTTATTCAAATGTCCCGAATTAACTCGTTACCCAGCCATTTAATCAACCAAATTGCCGCAGGCGAAGTGGTCGAACGTCCAGCCAACGCGCTCAAAGAAATCGTAGAAAACAGCCTAGACGCAGGCGCGACCGCCATTCACATCGAAATCGCAGGCGGCGGCATTAAACTGATTCGCGTAAACGACAACGGCGGCGGCATTCACGCAGACGATTTGCCCCTTGCCTTGTCGCGCCACGCTACCAGCAAAATCAAAGATTTATCTGATTTGGAACACGTCCGCAGCATGGGTTTTCGCGGCGAAGGTTTGGCGAGCATTGCTTCGGTGTCGCGGCTCACATTGACCAGCCGCACCGCCGAGCAAGCCCACGCGCACCAAATTCGCGCCGAAGACGGCACATTAAGCGGCGTTCAGGCAGCTGCGCACCCAGTCGGCACAACGGTGGAAGTGGCGGAATTGTTTTTCAACACGCCAGCGCGGCGCAAATTTTTGAAATCAGAAAACACGGAATACGCGCATTGCGCCACGATGTTGGAGCGTTTGGCGTTGGCGAATCCGCAGATTGAGTTTTCTTTGAAAAACAATGGCAAAAACGTGTTTCATTATCCAGCACAATCGGCGGAACAGCGCGTGGCGAAAATTATGGGTGCGGATTTTCAGGCAGCCTGTTTGCCTGTGGATAGCGGCGAAAATGCCTTGCGTTTGCGCGGTTTTATTTCCAAGCCAACTTTTGCGAAAGGCAAATCGGATTTGCAATTTTGCTTTGTAAACAATCGTTTTGTGCGCGATAAAGTGATGTTGCACGCGGTCAAGCAGGCGTATCGCGATGTGTTGCATAATCAGATTACGCCAGCGTTTGTGCTGTTTTTGGACATTCCACCTGAATGGGTTGATGTGAACGTCCACCCGACCAAGACGGAAATTCGTTTCCGCGACAGTCAGGCGGTGCATCAGTTAATTTTTCATTGTTTAAACAAGGTATTGGCGGATACTCGTGCCGATGTTACCGACAGCGTGAGCAATGTGGGCGAGATTTTGCAGGAGCGAGTTGCCAATCAATCTACCAATACGAAAACGGATTTTTCAGGCAGCCTGAAAACAGATTTTCCTAATCATTATCAAAAAGTTACACCTGTGAGTTATTCGGCGTTTCACGCACCGCAGCAGCGAAGTTTGACTTTGCGCGAACGTCAATCTGCGATAAATACTTACGTGGAGTTGTATCGTGATGATGAATTGAGTGCATTTGAATCTTTCAGGCAGCCTGAAAATACAATTCAAGCTGTTGAGCCTAAAACAGAAACGCCAGAATACCCATTGGGTTTTGCGTTGGCGCAATTATTGGGAATTTACATTTTGGCGCAAACGGCGGACGGTTTGATTTTGGTAGATATGCACGCGGCGGCGGAACGTGTGAATTACGAAAGAATGAAAGCGGCGCGCGTTTCAGGCAGCCTGAAAGCGCAAATATTGTTGATTCCAGTTATTTTTTCTGCTTCACACGAAGAACGAGCCACAGCAGCGGATTTTGCTGAAACATTGCGTGATTATGGTTTGAGTTTGGTAGAAATGGGCGATGGACAGTTGGCGGTGCGTTCTGTGCCACAAATGTTGGGGAAATCAGACGTGGCGGAATTGGCGAAAGATGTTTTGCGTGAATTGGCGGCAGTTGGCAGTTCGCAAACCATTGAATCGCTAGAAAATCAAATTTTGGGGACAATGGCGTGCCATGGTTCGGTACGCGCTGGACGACAACTGACGTTACCTGAAATGAATGCGTTGCTGCGCGATATGGAAGCAACTGAACGCAGCAATCAATGCAATCATGGTCGCCCGACTTGGGTACGTTTGAGTTTGGCGGATTTGGATTCGTTGTTTTTGCGTGGGCAGTAAAACAAAAAGCAGCCTGAAATCTCTTTCAGGCTGCTTTTTGTTTGGGTTAAGAAAGATTTCTTTGGAGAGATATTTAAGTTGCGTATCAGTTTGTATGGATTTATGCAGAAGAAAAGTAAAAAAATATGGAAATAAAATTTCTTAATAAATAATGGGTTGGTATATTTTTGTAGAATTTTTTAAATTTTTTTGCGAATTAGGAGTTGACGATTTAGAGGTAGATGCGTATTATTCGGTTCTTCGCTGCTACGGCAACGAAGAAAAAGAAAAGAAGAACTACTGAATTATAGTGGATTTAGATTTCTGAGACAAGCTCTTTAACAGAACAGATTACCGATAAGTGTGAGTGCCTGATGGTCTCACACTGCGA
Source organism: Kingella negevensis (assembly GCF_030177895.1). Taxonomy (NCBI): domain Bacteria; kingdom Pseudomonadati; phylum Pseudomonadota; class Betaproteobacteria; order Neisseriales; family Neisseriaceae; genus Kingella; species Kingella negevensis. Next base: position 1,175,404 of record NZ_CP123448.1, on the reverse strand, counting down.
CAAAAACAGACAAGATTGTGATTAACTTTGGTTAGTTACTCTTTGTTGGTTTCTTTGAAGCAGACCAGAAGTTAAGTAAGTTAGAGATTGAACATAAGAGTTTGATCCTGGCTCAGATTGAACGCTGGCGGCATGCTTTACACATGCAAGTCGAACGGCAGCGAGGTAGTGCTTGCACTACTGTCGGCGAGTGGCGAACGGGTGAGTAATATATTGGAACGTACCGAGTAATGGGGGATAACTATCCGAAAGGATAGCTAATACCGCATACGACCTGAGGGTGAAAGTGGGGGATCTTCGGACCTCGCGTTATTCGAGCGGCCAATATCTGATTAGCTAGTTGGTGGGGTAAAGGCCCACCAAGGCGACGATCAGTAGCGGGTCTTAGAGGATGATCCGCCACACTGGGACTGAGACACGGCCCAGACTCCTACGGGAGGCAGCAGTGGGGAATTTTGGACAATGGGCGAAAGCCTGATCCAGCCATGCCGCGTGTCTGAAGAAGGCCTTCGGGTTGTAAAGGACTTTTGTTAGGGAAGAAAAGGTTGATGCTAATATCATTAACTGATGACGGTACCTAAAGAATAAGCACCGGCTAACTACGTGCCAGCAGCCGCGGTAATACGTAGGGTGCGAGCGTTAATCGGAATTACTGGGCGTAAAGCGAGCGCAGACGGTTAGTTAAGCAAGATGTGAAATCCCCGAGCTCAACTTGGGAACTGCGTTTTGAACTGGCTAGCTAGAGTGTGTCAGAGGGGGGTAGAATTCCACGTGTAGCAGTGAAATGCGTAGAGATGTGGAGGAATACCGATGGCGAAGGCAGCCCCCTGGGATAACACTGACGTTCATGCTCGAAAGCGTGGGTAGCAAACAGGATTAGATACCCTGGTAGTCCACGCCCTAAACGATGTCAATTAGCTGTTGGGCAACTTGATTGCTTAGTAGCGTAGCTAACGCGTGAAATTGACCGCCTGGGGAGTACGGTCGCAAGATTAAAACTCAAAGGAATTGACGGGGACCCGCACAAGCGGTGGATGATGTGGATTAATTCGATGCAACGCGAAGAACCTTACCTGGTCTTGACATGTACGGAATCTCCCAGAGACGGGAGAGTGCCTTCGGGAACCGTAACACAGGTGCTGCATGGCTGTCGTCAGCTCGTGTCGTGAGATGTTGGGTTAAGTCCCGCAACGAGCGCAACCCTTGTCATTAGTTGCCATCATTAAGTTGGGCACTCTAATGAGACTGCCGGTGACAAACCGGAGGAAGGTGGGGATGACGTCAAGTCCTCATGGCCCTTATGACCAGGGCTTCACACGTCATACAATGGTCGGTACAGAGGGTAGCCAAGCCGCGAGGTGGAGCCAATCCCAGAAAACCGATCGTAGTCCGGATTGCACTCTGCAACTCGAGTGCATGAAGTCGGAATCGCTAGTAATCGCAGGTCAGCATACTGCGGTGAATACGTTCCCGGGTCTTGTACACACCGCCCGTCACACCATGGGAGCGGGGGATACCAGAAGTAGGTAGGATAACCGTAAGGGGTCCGCTTACCACGGTATGCTTCGTGACTGGGGTGAAGTCGTAACAAGGTAGCCGTAGGGGAACCTGCGGCTGGATCACCTCCTTTCTAGAGAAAAGAAGAGGCGATTAGGTACTCACACTTATCGGTAAGCTGAAATAAAGATGCGACACATAGGGTTTGTAGCTCAGGTGGTTAGAGCACACGCTTGATAAGCGTGGGGTCGTAGGTTCAAGTCCTACCAGACCCACCAAGAGAATAAACTGAGTTAAATTAGAAGAAAAAGAAATCAATTTAATAGGTAAATACTGGGGGCATAGCTCAGTTGGTAGAGCACCTGCTTTGCAAGCAGGGGGTCATCGGTTCGATCCCGTTTGCCTCCACCAAGATTAAATAAAATGAAAAATTAGATTGCAAATTAAAGCAAGTTTAGATAAACTGGCGAGCTTACTTTAATTTGCGATATATTTTTATAAGCGAAAGCTGAGAAGAAGTATAATTAAACGCATCGATCTTTAACAAATTGGAAAGCCGAAATCAACAAACAAAGACAATGTTGTCGATTTGGTTTGGGATGCTGATGCAACAGTATTTCAGGCAGCCTGTAAAGGCAACAAATCGAATGACAAAATTTGGGTGATGATTGTATCAACTAACCTTGAATTCAAAAGGCAAGGTTAGTACACAACAAGCAGTAAGCTTTATCAAAGTAGAGAATCTAAGTTAGTCATGTAGTCAACGCACTGATTAACAAAGTCAGAAGGTTCTTCAAATGATAGAGTCAAGTGAATAAGTGCATCAGGTGGATGCCTTGGCGATGATAGGCGAAGAAGGACGTGTAAGCCTGCGAAAAGCACGGAGAAGCTGGCAAAAAAGCAATGATACCGTGATATCCGAATGGGGAAACCCACTGAGTAATCAGTATCCTAGTCTGAATACATAGGGCTAGAGAAGCGAACCTGGAGAACTGAACCATCTAAGTACCCAGAGGAAAAGAAATCAACCGAGATTCCGCAAGTAGTGGCGAGCGAACGCGGAAAAGCCTGTATATGATAGTTGTTGAGATAGAAGAAGGAATTGGAAACTTCCGCCATAGTGGGTGATAGCCCCGTATTTGAAATCTCAATGATGGTACTAAGTATACAAAAAGTAGGGCGGGACACGTGAAATCCTGTCTGAATATGGGGGGACCATCCTCCAAGGCTAAATACTCATCATCGACCGATAGTGAACCAGTACCGTGAGGGAAAGGCGAAAAGAACCCCGGGAGGGGAGTGAAATAGAACCTGAAACCTGATGCATACATACAGTGGGAGCATCTTTGTGGTGTGACTGCGTACCTTTTGTATAATGGGTCAACGACTTACATTCAGTAGCGAGCTTAACCGAGTAGGGGAGGCGTAGGGAAACCGAGTCTTAATAGGGCGACTAGTTGCTGGGTGTAGACCCGAAACCGAGTGATCTATCCATGGCCAGGATGAAGGTGCCGTAACAGGTACTGGAGGTCCGAACCCACGCATGTTGCAAAATGCGGGGATGAGCTGTGGATAGGGGTGAAAGGCTAAACAAACTCGGAGATAGCTGGTTCTCCCCGAAAACTATTTAGGTAGTGCCTCGAGATATGAGACTGATGGGGGTAAAGCACTGTTATGGCTAGGGGGTTATTGCAACTTACCAACCCATGGCAAACTAAGAATACCATCAAGTTGCTCCTCGGGAGACAGACATCGGGTGCTAACGTCCGGTGTCAAGAGGGAAACAACCCAGACCGCCAGCTAAGGTCCCAAATGATAGATTAAGTGGTAAACGAAGTGGGAAGGCACAGACAGCCAGGATGTTGGCTTAGAAGCAGCCATCATTTAAAGAAAGCGTAATAGCTCACTGGTCGAGTCTTCCTGCGCGGAAGATGTAACGGGGCTCAAATCTATAACCGAAGCTGCGGATGCGGTAATGCATGGTAGGGGAGCATTCTGTAAGCCTGCGAAGGTGACTTGTAAAGGTTGCTGGAGGTATCAGAAGTGCGAATGTTGACATGAGTAGCGATAAAGCGGGTGAAAAGCCCGCTCGCCGAAAGCCCAAGGTTTCCTACGCAACGTTCATCGGCGTAGGGTGAGTCGGTCCCTAAGGCAAGGCAGAGATGCGTAGTCGATGGGAAACAGGTTAATATTCCTGTACTTGATTCAAATGCGATGTGGGGACGGAGAAGGTTATGCTATCAATCTGTTGGATTAGATTGTTTAAGCAGGTAGGTAGAGGAAGTAGGTAAATCCGCTTCTTTAATACCGAGATGTGATGACGAGTGTCTACGGACATGAAGTAGTAAATACCACGCTTCCAGGAAAAGCCACTAAGCTTCAGTTTGAATTGAACCGTACCGCAAACCGACACAGGTGGGCAGGATGAGAATTCTAAGGCGCTTGAGAGAACTCGGGAGAAGGAACTCGGCAAATTGATACCGTAACTTCGGGAGAAGGTATGCCCTCTAAGGTGAAGGATTTACTCCGTAAGCCCCTGAGGGTCGCAGAGAATCGGTGGCTGCGACTGTTTATTAAAAACACAGCACTCTGCTAACACGAAAGTGGACGTATAGAGTGTGACGCCTGCCCGGTGCTGGAAGGTTAATTGAAGATGTGCAAGCATCGGATCGAAGCCCCAGTAAACGGCGGCCGTAACTATAACGGTCCTAAGGTAGCGAAATTCCTTGTCGGGTAAGTTCCGACCCGCACGAATGGCGTAACGATGGCCACACTGTCTCCTCCCGAGACTCAGCGAAGTTGAAATGGTTGTGAAGATGCAATCTCCCCGCTGCTAGACGGAAAGACCCCGTGAACCTTTACTGTAGCTTTGCATTGGACTTTGAAGTCACTTGTGTAGGATAGGTGGGAGGCTTTGAAGCAGAGACGCTAGTCTCTGTGGAGCCGTCCTTGAAATACCACCCTGGTGACTTTGAGGTTCTAACCCAGACCCGTTATCCGGGTCGGGGACCGTGCATGGTAGGCAGTTTGACTGGGGCGGTCTCCTCCCAAAGAGTAACGGAGGAGTTCGAAGGTTACCTAGGTCCGGTCGGAAATCGGACTGATAGTGCAATGGCAAAAGGTAGCTTAACTGCGAGACCGACAAGTCGAGCAGGTGCGAAAGCAGGACATAGTGATCCGGTGGTTCTGAATGGAAGGGCCATCGCTCAACGGATAAAAGGTACTCCGGGGATAACAGGCTGATTCCGCCCAAGAGTCCATATCGACGGCGGAGTTTGGCACCTCGATGTCGGCTCATCACATCCTGGGGCTGTAGTCGGTCCCAAGGGTATGGCTGTTCGCCATTTAAAGTGGTACGTGAGCTGGGTTTAAAACGTCGTGAGACAGTTTGGTCCCTATCTGCAGTGGGCGTTGGAAGTTTGAAGGGGGCTGCTCCTAGTACGAGAGGACCGGAGTGGACGAACCTCTGGTGTACCGGTTGTTTCGCCAGAAGCATAGCCGGGTAGCTAAGTTCGGAAGAGATAAGCGCTGAAAGCATCTAAGCGCGAAACTCGCCCAAAGATGAGACTTCCCTTGCGGTTTAACCGCACTAAAGAGTCGTTCTAGACCAGGACGTTGATAGGTTAGGTGTGGAAGAGTGGTAACACTTGAAGCTAACTAATACTAATTGCTCGTGAGGCTTGACTCTATCATTTGAAGAACTTTAAAATAAAACCTTTTAAAGTATCAAATATAAAGCTTACTGATAAATACAGTTCATCACCTAATAGTTGATTAAATAACGGCTTACCAATTTACAGTTTTTGTTTGGCGACCATAGCGGTTTGGTCCCACTCCTTCCCATTTCGAACAGGACAGTGAAACAAACCAGCGCCGATGATAGTATAGTCCCTATGCGAAAGTAGGTCATCGCCAAACTATTTATTCTAAACCCTCTGCTAGAGTTATCTAACGGAGAGTTTTTTTATAAAACAAGTTTATAACACACATTTTAAAGAAAGGATAAAAATTAGCATGAGTTTGTCTAAAGCATTAATTGCATTATGTCTATCAACAGTTATTGGGTTGTCTGCCTGTGGAGAACAAAAAACTAATACAGCTAATAGCAATACAGCTGCCGGTTTGATGAATACAGAAACAGCTAGTGCTAGCGATACTAAAGTAATTTCTAAAAAGAAATCTAAAAAATCAACTGAAGCACCTGCATACACAGGCGAACCAGTAGATATAAACTCAGCAACAGCAGAAGAATTGGTTATTGCTCTTAAAGGTACAGGCGTTGGTGAAGCTAAAGTTAAAAAAATTATTGAATACAGAGAAGAACATAATGGCTTCAAAAGCGTTGATGAACTGAGCGCAGTTAAAGGCATTGGTGAAAAAACAGTAGAAAAATTGCGTAATAGAGTGAAAATTGGTGCAGGCACACCACTTAAAAAATAACATACATAAAGCCGACTTATCTCATGGTAAGTCGGCTTTATTGTGTCTATTATCCCCCAACTGTTAGAATACAAAATTCTTATTCAATTTTCAGGCTGCATCCAATATAAGAGTAACGCGGCCTGAAAACCAAAACCATTCCAATTAAGGTAGCAAAAATGTCCAACAATCAAAACAACGACTTCATTCGTATTCGTGGCGCATGCACCCACAATCTTAAAAACATTGACCTAGACATTCCCCGACACCAACTCGTTGTGATTACAGGGCTTTCAGGCAGCGGCAAATCTTCGCTGGCGTTTGATACACTGTACGCCGAAGGACAACGTCGTTATGTGGAAAGCCTGTCCGCCTACGCGCGTCAATTTTTGCAAATGATGAATAAACCCGATGTGGATTTGATTGAAGGCTTGTCGCCAGCCATTTCCATTGAGCAAAAATCCACGTCCCACAATCCGCGTTCCACAGTCGGCACGGTTACGGAAATCCATGATTATTTGCGCCTTTTGTATGCGCGTGTCGGCACGCCGTATTGCCCCGAACACCATCAACCACTCGCCAGTCAAACCGTTTCGCAAATGGTTGATGCCGTGTGCAGGCTGCCTGAAGACACGCGCGTGATGATTTTAGCCCCTGCGGTGGTTAATCGCAAAGGCGAATTTGTTGATTTATTTACGGATTTACAAGCACAAGGTTTTGCGCGTGTGCGTGTGGACGGCGAAATTTACGCCATTGAAGACGTACCGAAATTGGAAAAAAACATCAAACACAATATTGATGTTGTGATTGACCGCGTGAAAGTGCGCGATGATATTCAACAGCGATTGGCGGAAAGTTTTGAAACCGCGTTGCGACACGGCGATGAACGCGCATTGGCGTTGGAAATGGATTCGGGCGTAGAACATTGGTTTTCCGCACGTTTTGCCTGTCCTGTTTGCTCGTACAGCTTGCCCGAACTTGAACCGCGTTTATTCAGTTTTAACAATCCATTAGGCTCGTGCCAAACTTGCGATGGCTTGGGCAGCACCGATTTTTTTGACGCAGAACGAGTAGTCGCACACCCCGAATTATCGCTTTCGGGTGGCGCGATTGACGGTTGGGACAAACGCAATCAATTTTATTTCCAAATGATTCAATCGCTTGCCAAACATTACGGTTTTGACGTGGAAACCCCTTGGGAAATGCTGCCTGAAAAAATCCAAAAAATCATTTTGAATGGTTCAGGAAAAGAAATTATTCCATTCAAATACTTATCCGAAAAAGGCGGCACATTTGAACGTGAACACGCATTTGAAGGCATTATGCCAAATTTGGAACGCCGTTATCGCGAAACTGACAGCGAAACCGTGCGCGACAAATTGCGCGAATACCAAAGCCACCGCGCCTGTCCGAGCTGCGGCGGTGCGCGTTTGCGTAAAGAAGCGCGACACGTTTTAGTCGGCGGACAAGCCTTGCACGATATTTCCACATTGCCATTAAATCAAACACTTGCGTTTTTTGAAAACCTGCAATTAGACGGCAACAAAGCCCAAATTGCCGAAAAAATCCTAAAAGAAATCATGGAACGCTTGGGCTTTTTGATTAACGTGGGTTTGGATTATTTGAATTTGAGCCGTTCCGCCGAAACGCTGTCGGGCGGTGAAGCCCAACGCATTCGCCTAGCCAGCCAAATCGGTTCGGGCTTGACAGGCGTGATGTACGTTTTGGACGAGCCGTCAATCGGTTTGCACCAACGCGACAACGATAGATTATTGATGACATTGAAAAGATTGCGCGATTTGGGTAACAGCGTGATTGTGGTGGAACACGATGAAGACGCAATCCGCCACGCCGATTTTGTCGTGGATATGGGCGTGGGTGCGGGCGAACACGGCGGCAGCGTGATTGTTTCAGGCAGCCCCGAAATCGTAGCGAAAAACGAAAATTCTTTGACTGGACAATATTTAAGCGGTAAACAATCTATTCCTGTGCCATCTGAAAGAACGCCTGTCAATCCCGACCGAATGCTCGTTCTGAAAGGCGCAAGCGGCAATAATTTGAAAAATGTAACGCTAGAATTGCCTTTGGGCTTAATCACTTGCGTAACAGGCGTTTCAGGCAGCGGCAAATCCACGCTGATTAACGACACGCTTGCCAAAATCGCCCACCGCGAGCTTAACCGCGCCCACGAAGAGCCAGCCCCCTACGACAGCATTCACGGCTTGGGACATTTGGACAAAGTGATTACCGTAGACCAATCGCCCATCGGCAGAACACCGCGTTCCAATCCAGCCACTTACACAGGCTTATTCACGCCCATCCGCGAATTATTCGCAGGCGTGCCATTGTCGCGTGAACGCGGTTACAGCGTGGGGCGATTCTCGTTCAACGTCAAAGGCGGACGCTGCGAAGCGTGTCAAGGCGACGGCGTGATTAAAGTAGAAATGCACTTTCTCCCCGATGTGTACGTCCCTTGCGAAGTCTGCCACGGCAAACGCTACAACCGCGAAACGCTAGAAGTGCAATACAAAGGCAAAAACATTCACGAAGTTTTGGCGATGACGGTAGAAGAAGCCTTTGAATTTTTTGAAAATGTGCCGACCATTTCCCGAAAATTGCAAACGCTGCAAGACGTGGGATTGGGCTATATCCGCTTGGGGCAATCCGCGACCACGTTATCGGGTGGCGAAGCGCAACGTGTGAAACTCGCCCTAGAATTATCCAAACGCGACACAGGACGCACGCTGTATATTTTGGACGAACCGACCACAGGTTTGCATTTCGCCGACATCGCCCTGCTGCTGCAAGTCATAGGCCGTCTGAAAGGCAAAGGCAACTCGATAGTGATTATCGAGCATAATCTGGATGTGATTAAAACTGCGGATTGGATTGTGGATTTGGGGCCGGAAGGCGGTGATGGCGGTGGGAGGATTATTGCGGAAGGTAGCCCTGAACAGGTGGCGAAGGTTAAGGGGAGTTATACTGGGAAGTATTTGAAGGTTTTTTTTGAATTCAATTAGTAATTGAATAATCAATGCTTGTTAAATTTGATTGGAAAGAAATATTATGAAAAATCATATTATTGGTTTGATTGTGGGGATACTAACAACAGTAGCTGCAACTTTTATTATAAGCTGGATTAATTCTGGCAATATAAAATATGAATACTCTTTTAATAACTACGATAGACTAGCTTCCATTTTATCCATCAATATTGAAAATAATTCATCACAAATAGAAAAAGATATTCATATAATTATTCCTGGTTTTTTTCTTCCTACAAAAGAAGATCAAGAGAATATTAAAATGAAATCTTCTTTTTCTAACACATCAATGATGATTATTGATAAAAAAATTGAAATTACTATTCCTAATTTGAGACAAAAAGAAAAAGGAGAGATACAACTACTCTTTTTAGGTGGTGCTCCATTTTCTGATTATTCACTGGATAATGAATTGCTTGTAACATCAGAAAATACTATTGCGACGAGAAAAAACTATTTATTTACCGACAAAAATTTTGATAATACGGTTTTTTTATTAATAATGACTATTTTAGCAACATTCATAGTTTTACTGTTAATAGCTTTTATTTCTGATTATTTAACGCCATACGAAAGTAAGAAAAACTCTCTCGTCGAAAACTTGAATAATCTAATGAAAAATAATAAAGAAAATAAAATGGTATCTTTTATTTCAATAGATGATGAACACAAGCAATCGTAGCTAGCAAGCCGTAGCCAGCATACCTAACTCACCGCGTGCGTGGCTGCGCCACACACCCTACCGTTGAATCACTCGGAACTTAAAAACCAACGTGTAGGGTGTGTGCGGTACGCACGCACACGGTTGCTTGATTAACGATTTGCCGTTTCAACTTTTAACTTCGTTGAAGCTAGGGGTTAATGACATTTTAGCTATAATTTCAACCAAATCAAAGCACAAGCTAATGACACGGTACTTTCATAATTACGTTTTAATTTATCGTACCGTGTTGCCAGCGCACGAAAATGCTTTAATCGTGCAAAAGCGTTTTCTACCAAGTGCCTGATTTTATATAAATACCAATCTGTGTCCACATTAAGATGCTCTCTACTTTTCTTATATGGAATATTGGCTTTACTTTGTTTAGAATGAATTAACCGACGAAAAGTATCACTGTCAAAACCCCTATCAGCACACACGGTTTCATTATCACTTAAGTCCAATTGTGCCAATAAATCAGGCGCAACAACAATCTCATTTACATTACCAGCTGTAATCATAAATTCAATTGGATTACCACAAGCATCAACCGCTAAATGAATTTTAGACGTATGACCTCCGATACTCTTACCGACAGCTTGATGCACAATGGATTTTTTACCCATGCCGTGTTGATGAACACGGATATGACTACCGTCCATAAAGACCCATTCCATATCGGGTGTATCTGCCAAATGTTTAAATAATTTGGTAAAAATACCGCGTTTAGACCAGCGATTGAAACTTTGGTAAAGGCTGTTTGCTTTACCAAAATAACTAGGTATATCAGCCCATTGGCAGCCTGTACGTAAGCGAAACAGGATACCTTCTACTGTTTTGCGTAAATTTTTCTTGCGATAAATGCCAAGCTGTTTCAAAATAGGCAACAGTCTTGACCATGTTTCATTTGTAAGCGTGTTTCGGGACATGGCAAAGGTTTAGGATGGTTGTGTGGAAACAATATCTTAAATCCTTTGCCTCTTTTTTTGAATTGTCAATAGCCCCTAGTTATCTAGGACAGTCCTTTTTTTGAATGAAATGTCCACACGACCTAGTTACTTGCAAGAAAATTAATTTGCATAAAAATACAATAATTAATAAAATAATAAAAATCATTTTTATTTATTTTCAAATATGGAGAGTTGAAATGAGAAATTTTGTAAAAAAAGGTATATGTATTTTTACGCCAGCATTATTGTTGTCTGCTTGCGGTGGAGGTGGCAGTTTTAATTTAGATATGGTTGAATCAGCCAAGCCACAACCTAATCAACCTAAACCTGAACTTAAACCTGAACCCAAATATCAGGACGAAGCAACGAAAAAACGTAAAACGGAAGACTTAAATGCTATGCAAGAACCAGAGTTGGGTTTTGCCATGCAAATCAAACGCCGCAATAATTACCCACAAAACAAAGAAGAGCATGTGCCATTATTAGCAAAAGATATTATTAAGTTGAAAGATGAGGATAAGCTGAATACTTTAATAAAAGAGGTGCAAGATAAAAAAGGTGAAGAGATACACTCTTTTGATTTTTCAGATGGCAAAAGTCGTGCTACAGGCTATACTGATTTCAAATATGTACGTTTAGGCTATTTCTTTAAAAATGCTGTCAAAGAATTCGATCGTGATAATAAAATCTATAAAAATGGTCCTTTTGGCTATATTTTTTACAAAGGTATCAACCCATCGCAATCGTTGCCAGCTACTGGAACGGCTGAATACAAAGGCACATGGGCTTATATGACCGATGCAAAAAATGGACAGCAATTTCTTGGTATTGGATCAGGTACTGCAGCGAATCAGCACAGTGCATTGTCCCACAACGAAGAGGGAGTGCTATATAACCAAAATGAGGCGAAAAAAGGGCAAACTGATTTTGGGTTAACCAGCGAATTTACAGTCGATTTTGCCAATAAAACAATGAAAGGGCAACTATACCGCAACAATAGGATTAACGATAATACAGCAAACATTCCACAAACTAAACGTTATGATTTAAGTGCAACGTTGCATGGCAATCGTTTCCGCGGTAAGGCTATCGCAACAGACAAGTCTGCATCAGACCACCCCTTTACTGCTGATTCTGATAGCATGGAAGGAGGATTTTATGGCGATTCTGGAGAAGAGTTGGCTGGTAAATTCTTGTCAGACGATAAAAAAGTCTTTGCGGTATTTGGTGCAAAACAAAAAGATGGCACAACAAATACCAACGTACAAGCTATTTTAGATTCTTACAAAATTGATAAAAATGGCTCAAATTTTACCCAATCCAAACTGGTTAATTTTGGCAATATCAAAAAGCTCATTGTTGATGGTATTGAAATACCTCTAGATGGTAATCACGTTGAAAAAAATGGATTTAAAGCCACTGTTTGTTGTGATAATTTAGAATACATCAAATTTGGTACATTTGGAAAAACAGAAGAAAACAGTATGTTCCTTTCGGGTGAACGTACGCCATTATCTGACATACCCGTTGAAGACAAAGAAGCACTATATCGCGGTAGCTGGTTCGGTCATATTGTGAACGGTACAAGTTGGACTACTGATACAAATATGGCAAATAATCAGGCTGAATTCAAAGTCAATTTTGGCAAAAAAACCTTGACAGGTGAACTGAAAGCAAAAGATCGTATGCAGCCCGTATTTACGATTAATGCAACTATTGAAGGAAATGGCTTTTCTGGAATGGCAAAAACCGCTGACCAAGGTTTTACTCTTGATCCCAAAAACCAACTGAATTCCCAAAATACAAAAATTCATGCGCCTGTTAATGGCGGATTTTATGGTAACAACGCTAGTGAGTTGGGAGGCTCGTTCCATGGCAATTCATTAACAGGTGAATCGGGCGCAGTATCTGCTGTGTTTGGTGCTAAACGCCAACAACTTGTCAAATAATCAAGTTTGATAAAAAGATTATTGGGAAAATTAGCCAAATAAAATATTTTCAGGCAGCGATGCATGCTGCCTGAAAAATTGAGGAAAATTTAATAATGAATCAAAAAACAGTATTTCGTTTAAATATTATCTGTCTGTCACTTTTAAGCACGGCTGTGCAAGCAGAGACCACAACTCAATCAACAGAAACATTAAGTCAGAATTTGGAAAATATTAAGGTTACCACCAAAAAACAAAAACATCGTAGAGAAAATGAAGTAACTGGTTTGGGTAAACTGGTCAAAACAGCAGAAAGTATCAGTAAGGAACAAGTATTGGGTATACGTGACCTAACTCGTTACGACCCTGGTATTACTGTTGTTGAGCAAGGACGTGGTGCAAGTTCAGGCTATTCTGTACGTGGAATGGATAGAAATCGTGTTGCACTTGTTGTAGACGGGTTACCACAAGCGCAGTCCTATATTGTGCAAGCTCCTATGTCAACTAATAAATTTGCAGGCAGCGGTGCAATTAACGAAATTGAATATGAAAACGTCAAATCAATTGAAATCAGTAAGGGATCCAATTCCAGCGAATACGGCAGTGGTGCGCTAGCAGGGTCAGTCGCGTTTCAAACTAAACAGGCGGCAGACATCATTCCCGAAGGTAAATCATGGGGCTTGCAGACTAAAAATGCCTATGCAAGCAAGAATAGTTCATTGACCCATTCCATTGCCTTTGCTGGACGAAGCGACAATGGCTTGGAAGGATTATTGATTTTTACAGACAGACAAGGTCATGAAATCAAAGGACATAAAGATGCAGCTAGAGGTGTACAAAGTTACAGCCGCTATCAAGCAACTACTGAAAATAGTAATGGCTATTTTGTTATGGCAGATGAATGTGTAGGCGGTTATGACGTATGTAAGATGAATCCCAAACCACCTGTAAAAGAAGAAATTGTACGTGAAACTGTATCAGTCCAAGACTACACAGGCCCGAATCGTTTCCTTGCTGATCCATTAAATTATGGTAGTCACTCGTGGCTATTTCGCCCAGGCTATCACTTTAATAATCGCCACTATATAGGCGCCACTGTTGAACATACCGAACAGAAATTTGATATGCGCGATATGAGTATTCCCTCCTATCTCGTGCCAGATAGCAAAAAAATACTCAGAAAACGCACAGGGTATTTAGGTACTAATCCTGCAGCCGCTTTGAGCGATACAGAAGGATTAGACCCAAATGGCGGTTATGGTATCCGTTATGCAACAGGTGTCTTCCATGATGAAAGACATACAAAAGTTCGTTTTGGACCAGAATACATTTATGAGAACCCTGATAAAAATACACTGTTTGACTATGTTCGTCTTTCCTACGACCGTCAGAATATTCGTCTAAAAAGCCATATGCAACTGGTGCATTGCTCAGAATGGCCGTATGTAGATAAAAACTGTCGTCCATCAACAGATAAACCTTTATCTGCTTATAAATCTGACAGCCATAGTTACGTTGAAACACACAATGTTTTTCAGGCAGCATTTAAAAAAACATTTGAATTAGCGGGGAGTAAACACAAAATTAACGGCAATATTGGTTATGATCACTTCAAATCGGACTTGCAACATGATGACTATTACTACTTGCAAGCCTTGCTGATTGATCCAAAGGAGAAGTTTAACCCCGATCTACCTCGACCATTAAGTAAGGCAGATATACTCATTTCCAACAAACGCAATGGGCGGAAAGATTTCCCCTATTATTTAACATCAGGTAAAACTATTGTTAGCCGAAGTGATCAATGTAATTACAGAGGTAACTCTGAAAACTATTCAGATTGCTCTGGCAGAGTCATCAAAGGAAGTAGCTACTACTTTGCTTTGCAAGATAACATGCGCTTAGGCAAACATCTTGATTTAGGTATAGGGGTGCGATATGACTATCGCAAAACACATTCAACAGTAAATGGCACAAATACAGGACAACACAAAAAATGGTCGTGGAATGTTGGTGTCGTCGTCAAACCAACAAATTGGTTGGATTTATCTTATCGCATTTCAACAGGTTTCCGTTTACCTTCGTTCTCGGAAATGTACGGTTGGCGTTATGGACACCCTAGCGTATTAAAGACTGAACTTAAACCAGAACAATCGCGTAACCGTGAAGCTGGCATCACTCTAAAAGGTAGTTTTGGCCATTTAGAAGCCAGTTATTTTAATAATGATTACCGCGATCTCATCACATTTGGCTGTCAAATTGGTAAGAACAAAATTTGTGGAGATTATGGTTATCTAAACGGTCAAAATGCTCGGTTAGGTGGTGTTAATGTATTGGGTAAAGTTTATTGGAATGGAGTATGGGACAAACTACCAGATGGTCTTTATACAACCGTTGCATACAATAAAGTGAAAGTGAAAAATGCTTCTGTCAAACACAATATTGCATTATCCACGTCACCACTATTTGATGCACTTCAACCATCTCGTTATGTGATTGGAATCGGATACGATCAGCCAGATGGACAATGGGGGGTAAACTTAATGCAAACCTATTCACAAGCAAAATCAAATAATGAATTACTGGGTAGCAAGCAACTTGCAGAAACCAGCATTGCTCAACAAGCTGCTAAAAAAAGAACTCGTTCATGGAAAACAACAGATGTGTCGGCCTATTACAACATCAAAAAATTCCTAACATTGAGGGCTGGAGTCTACAATCTCTTTAACTATCGTTATACAACTTGGGAATCTGTTAGACAAACAGCAAGCGATGCAGTCAATCAGCACCGTAATGTTGGCGTATATAACCGATATGCTGCACCAGGACGCAACTATACTGTAACACTAGAAATGAAGTTCTGAATTATTCTATTAACGTCCCTCCCAAAAGGGAGGGAATTCCTCAGACCTGACAAGTTTTAAATTAAAAGTATAATGCACGAAGTTTAAACAGCCAAATAGACAACACCATGCACTCACTAGACGAATATTTCGATAGGTGCATTCCTTGCTAATAATATTGATGAATTAAAACAATATCTTGCATGGGATAGAGATAATACACCCAGTTACGAACACCCAGTTACGAAAAAATCCGCACATTGCTCATTGATTTGGATAGTAACCTATTGGGTGGTGTCCTGAAAAGTGTGCTGTAAAAAATAAGCAATAAAAAAGCAGCGAGAACAGAGTATTATTGAATGTGTGAAAATACAAATAACTCTGAAATGTCCTCGCTGCCAAGGACAAAATATAAAGAAAAATGGCTACTCTGGCAATCGTAAACAAAAGTATTTTTGTAAAGATTGCTGCCGTAATTTTATTGGCGACCATAACCTTACCTATAAGGGTTGTCATTCCAAAGCTGATGAACAGGTTTGGAGAATGACCGTTAGAGGTTGTGGCATTCGCGATATTGCAGCAATTACGGGTTACAGCAAAGACAAAGTTCAGGCTGCCTTAAAACGCCATGAGTTTGAGCCATTTCCTAAACAAAAACATTACTCTACACTTGAAATAGACGAGTTTTGGACATTTGTCGGTAACAAGTCTAATAAAGTGTGGCTAGTCTATGCCTATCACAGAGAAAGTGGCGAAATTGTCGCTTACGTTTGGGGTAAGCGCGATTTAGCAACAGCGCGAGCACTCAAACGGCGTTTGAAAGAGTTGCGTGTAACCTATGACAGAATTGCGACCGACGACTGGGCTGCATTTTTAAATGTCTTTTCAAATGAAGAATGGCATCTAGTTGGTAAGCAACACACAGTTGGCATTGAGGGTAATAACTGTCGTTTACGGCACAAAGTAAGGCGAGCGTTTAGAAAAACGTGTTGCTTTTCTAAAAGTATGTTTTATCACAAGAAAGTTTTTGATTTAGCTTTCTTTGATATTCATTTTGGCATTGTTTAGTTTTACAGCACACTTTTCAGGACACCACCAATTTTTGATAATCACAAGTTTTATTTGAAATGTGTCAGCGAGCCGCCGACGTTCCATTGCAAAAATTTTGTCGCACATTAAAAAGTAGCCTGAAAAAAAGACGAGTTTCGCACTCGTCTTTTTTATCGCCCAAAACTTAACGCGCCTTGCCCATTTCGTCTTTAATCATTCCCATTATTCTATTTTACTTCAAGGAGATACCATGTCCCAAAATCTAAACGCCCAACAATGGCTAACCAAACTGGTTTCTTTTGACACAACCAGCCGTCATTCCAATTTGGCGTTAATTGAGTGCGTGCAAACCTATTTCTCACAATTGGGTTTAACTTGCTGGGTCGATAAAAACGCAACGGGCGACAAGGCAAATTTGTTTGCGACATTGCCCGCGTCCAACGGCGAAACGCAAGGCGGATTAGTGTTATCAGGGCATACTGATGTTGTGCCTGTAGACGGGCAAGATTGGGCGACCAATCCCTTTGAATTAACAGAACAAAACGGCAAATTATACGGGCGTGGCGCGAGCGATATGAAAGGCTTTATTGCATCCGTGCTGGCGTTGCTGCCTGAATGGGTGGTGCAAGAACGCAAAAAGCCCATTCATTTGGCGTTATCTTATGATGAAGAAGTGGGCTGCATTGGCATGCCGTTGATGATTGAAGAGTGGCAAAAGCGCGGTCAAAAAGTGGATGGCTGCATTGTGGGCGAACCAACAAGCATGCGCGTGGTGGTGGCGCACAAGGGAATCAGCGTGTATCAGTGCAAAGTACACGGTAAAGCAGCGCATTCTTCGCTCACGCCGCAGGGGTGCAACGCGATTGAATACGCTGCGCGGTTGATTTGCCGCATTCGTGATATTGCGGACGCATTTCGTGCGAAAGGTCCATTTGACGGGCTTTACGATGTGCCTTACACAACGATGACGACCAATCTCATTCAAGGTGGAATTGCGGTGAACGTGGTTCCTGAAGATTGCCAATTTCAGTATGAGTTCCGCAATTTACCTGGTGTGCCTGCGGCAGAAATTCAGCAAGAAATTGAAGCGTATATCCACAATGAACTGCTGCCAGCCATGCGCAAAGAATATTCAGAAGCGGCGGTTGAATTGATAACACGTGCGTTTGTGCCGAGTTTAGAAGCGTCTGAACAAGCGGCGATTACCCTGCTTGCGTGTGCGTTGCGCCGTGATAATGAAATCAGAAAAGTGTCTTACGCGACTGAAGCAGGGCTGTTTGAACGCGCTGGCGTGCCGACAATTGTTTGCGGACCAGGTAGCATTGAGCAGGCGCATAAAGCGAATGAATTTATTGAAATTGCCCAGTTGGACGAATGTCAGCAATTTTTGCGTAAGTTAATTGCAGCCTGAAATTGCTATAATTCCCTATTTTTCAGGCTGCTTTTAGACAAAATGCAGCCTGAAAATCCATTCATTACACAGCCTGAAAACATGAAATCTCTACACCAAATCATCGAAAACCACTGGCAAAATCCCAACCCCATTTTGCGCCTATTCCTGCGCCCCTTGTCCAAACTATTTGCCCATATCACCGCCAAACGTCGCGCCAATTTTCTTTCAGGCAGCCTGAAAACGCAGAAACTACCCGTTCCTGTGGTGATTGTCGGCAATATTCACGCAGGCGGTACAGGCAAAACGCCGATAACCGCCGCGCTGGTGTCGTCGCTGCAAAAACGCGGCGTGAAAGTAGGCGTGATTAGCCGCGGCTACGGCAGAGCGTCGCAAGCCATTCATGTTTTAACGGATAACAGTCACGCAGCAGATGCAGGCGATGAACCGCTTATGCTGTTCCGACAAACTCACGTGCCGACTGCTGTTGGTGTAAACCGTTACGAAGTGGGTAGGGCGTTGTTGGCGCAAAATCCTGATTTGCAAATGATTGTGGCAGATGATGGCTTGCAGCATTACCGCTTGGCGCGTGATGTGGAAATTTGCGTGTTTCCAGCCGCCGATATGGGGCGCGATAATTTGGACGTGCTGCCAAACGGCGGATTGCGTGAACCTGTTTCCCGTTTAGAAACCGTGGATTGCGTGGTGTTCAGCAATGGCATGACTGAACAAAAAACCGTTTTCAGGCTGCCTGAAAATGTGTTTTACAGCCAAACGCAAATTGCTGCGCCGTATCGGTTTAATTGTCCGCAAGAAACCTTGTTGGCAAGCAGCCTGAAAACAGGGGAAACGTGCGTGGCGGTGGCTGGGATTGCTCGTCCGCAGCGGTTTTTTGATTCGTTGGGGGAACTGGGTTTCAGGCTGCAAAATACGGTGGTTTTGCCCGACCATGCGGCGATAAATGTGGCGGATTTGCCAGTGGCGGATTATGTTTTTATCACGGAAAAAGATGCGGTAAAGCTGCCTGAAAATGTGCCTGAGAATGTGTGGGTGCTGCCGATTCGGGCGGAGATTGAGCCTGACTTGGGGGATTGGGTATTGTGGAAGTTGGGGATATAAAAATGCAGCCTGAAAAGTGATTTTCAGGCTGCAAAATCGTTCAAAAATGGTGGGATAAATCCCACCTTACGAGGTTTCGCAAAAGTTTCAGGCTGCTTTTGTTTATTTCGGCACGGTCATTTTCATCATCAAAGTGAAAAACAATAAACCAATCAAAAACATTGCGCCATATTTTGCAGGTTTATACCACACAGGTTCTTCATCTTCAGGCTGCGGCAAAAGCGGCACGTTTTCAGGCAGAAAAGTAACATCGCCACCGCCCATCAATTGCGCCGTTTGGTTTTTGGAGAATTGCAATTCCAGCCAGTTTTCCACACTTTGAAATTGCTTGGCTGGCGGATTAGCTGGCAGTTCGCCCAACACAGTTAAGCCTTTCAAGCGTTTTTCTGCGGTGGGACTGCCTTGTTTTTGCGCCATTTCCAAACGCTGACGCGCGGCAAATTTCACCATAGCAGGCGCAGCGTAATAGCGGCGGCAACTTTGTTCTATTTTGTCGGGCGCAATATTGCCTTGTTGCACGTGCCATTTTTCTGCAGCAGCCTGAACATCGGTTTCCAATAATTCACACGCGGCTAAAGGCGAGGCAATCAGCAATTCCGCCCAAAATCGCGTGGCGCGCCAATCGCCTTTTTGCGCGGCATAACGCACATAGCTGGCGGTTTTTTGCAGCGATTGCGGCGCGTGCAAACCTTTGGCGTGCAAATACGCCAAATACAAAACGGCGGTGGTGTTGCCTTGTTTAGCGGTTTGCATTAAGTATGCCAGCAATTTTTGGCTTTGCTCTGGTGTGAGATTGCTTCTGTGAATGGCATTGGCAACATTGGGTAACGCGGCTTGACCCAGTTGCGCGGCAAATTCTGGGTTTTGCCATTCTTTGAGCAACTCCGAAAAATCAGCCAACCGCAATCGGGCGTATTTTTGCACCACTTCGCTGTAACTGGTGGTATTTTTGGATACCAGTTGTGTCATGCAATCAATGATTTGGGTTTCATTTGGGACACGTTCAATAGGGGTTTGCATGGTTTACCTTGTTTTAAAAAATTACTTTCAGGCAGCCTGAAAATTTACTTAGCCAATTCCAAAGACGCAGCCAACAAAGACAATCGCGCCATCACGCCATAAACATACAAGCGGTTGCACGAACAATCAGGATTTTCCGCGTCAGGGCTAGCCATGCCCAATTCGTCCCATTGTTCAAACACGCGTTTGCATTTTTCTTGCGTAGCCGAATCATTTGCGTTGCCTGCGTTTGGAATGCTTTGATTTAACGGCACAAACACCATGCCGCCAGCGTT
This sequence comes from Kingella negevensis, assembly GCF_030177895.1. Taxonomy (NCBI): domain Bacteria; kingdom Pseudomonadati; phylum Pseudomonadota; class Betaproteobacteria; order Neisseriales; family Neisseriaceae; genus Kingella; species Kingella negevensis. The sequence continues at coordinate 1,155,169 of NZ_CP123448.1, read as the reverse complement.
CAAATTCTCATCGTTGCCGCGCCCTTCGTGTACGCGGAAAAAGCCGCCGATAACAAATCTATCCATCATGTAAACCACAGGTTCAGACACCGCGCCATTCAGCGTTTCATAAGTGTAAATCCCTTCTTGAACAATCACTTCTGAAACTTCCAAGCCCTCTTTCACTTTCGCCATTTTATTGCGATTTTTGCGATTCAAGCCGCGCACTTCGTCCGCCGATTTCACGCTCATCACACCCATGCCGTAAGTGCCAGCGTCCGCTTTCACAATCACAAACGGCTTGTCAGTAATGCCTTTTTCATCGTATTTCGCTTGGATTTTTGCCAACACGCGCTCAACCGCGTCCGCCAAAGCATCTTCGCCCTCGCGCTCTTGGAAATTCAAGCCGCTGATTTGTTCAAAATATGGATTGATTTGCCATTCATCAATTTGCAGCAATTCGGCAAATTCTTTTGCCACTTGGTTATACGCTTCAAAATGATGCGTTTTGCGGCGTGTTGTCCAGCCGCCGTGCAATGGGGGCAACACAGTTTGCGAAATACCTTGCAGAATTTCGGGAATGCCTGCTGATAAGTCGTTATTCAATAACACAAAACAGGGCGAGAAACCGTCTGCCAAGTGGACGCGTTCGCGGGTGCGTTGCAATGGTTCAATCAGCAATTTGTCGCCCAAAGCGGTTTCAAATTCGGTGGCTTCGGTCAATTCTGGGTTGAATGAGCCAATGCGTACTTCAAAACCTGCGTTGCGCAAAATGGTGGCAAGCGCGTACACGTTTTGCAGATAGTAGGTGTTGCGCGTGTGGTTTTCGGGAATCAGCAGCACGGATTTGGCGGTTTCGCAGGCGCGTTCTACTGCGTCTTGCGCGGCGATGGTTGCCAAAGGAATGAAGTTGGGATTGAGATTGTTGAAGCCGCCAGGAAAGAGGTTCATGTCGATGCTGGCAATTTTGTAGCCTGCATTACGAATGTCTACTGAGCCGTAAAATGGGGGCTGATGTTGCTTCCACTGGCTGCGAAACCATGCTTCGATTTTGCTGTGGTTTTTCAGGATTGTTTGTTCAAATTCTTGTAGATAGTGTTGGTAATCTGAGGAAATAACAGGGAGTTGCATAATGTGTTTCCATTTTATTGATGATAAGTGGTCTCGATTATACACGTTAGATATATTTTCAGGCTGCGTTTACTGTCTCAAAACGCAGCCTGAAAAATTTATACGATTTGTTCGCTCCAATGCAATTTTTGGCGCAAGGTTTTGTAATACTGATAATCCACGGGATGCAACACGCGCAGATTGTGGCGGTATCGGTGTATCACAATTTCATCAAGGCTTTGAATATCTAGGAAAGATTGCCCATCATAATGCACACGCGCGTCGCCTGCTTTGGTAATCAGAATGCGGATTTCGCTGTTATCGGGAATCACAATCGGGCGGTTGCTCATGGATTGTGGACAAATCGGCACAAGCGTGAACGCGCGGATAGCGGTCTGCAAAATCGGGCCGCCTGCTGCCAATGAATAGGCGGTTGAACCCGTTGGCGTGGACACAATCAAGCCATCTGAGCGTTGCGATAAGACAAATTCATCGTTGATAAATACTTCAAATTCAATCATTTGTCCTGTGCCGCCGCGTGAAACTACGGTGTCGTTCAGCGCAATGCCATGATAAATCTCTTCGCCGTCTCGCAGCACGGCGGTTTCTAACAAAATACATTCGTCTGCCAAATATTGCCCCATGAACATTTTGGTTAGCTCTTCCACCATGTTTTCACGATTGATTTGCGTGAGAAAACCCAAATGCCCTTGGTTCACGCCAATCAGGGGAATGCGATACGGCGCGGCTTTTCGTGCTGCAGATAAAAATGTGCCGTCGCCGCCTAGCACTAAAATCAAGTCGCAGTCTTGTCCAATTTTTTCGCTGATGTGGCATTTTTGCTGGTATTCTGGGGCGACCATTTTTTCATCAACACATTGTTTATCCAGATAGATTTCAAAATCTGCTTGATTCAGGAAATCAATCAAATCGTGGATAACGGGGATAATATCGGGTGTACGCGGACGCGTGAGTATGCCGACGCGCTGGAATTGGCTTTTCATGGGTAAATCGTTGAGAATTAAGTGGGTTTTTATTATACACAGGCTGTAAAATTTACAAAAGTTTTCAGGCTGCGATTGATTTTTTGTTGAGAGTGTTATACTATAACATTTTAGCTTTATGGAGATAGAGAGAAATGAAACAAGGCATTCACCCTGAAAACTACCGCACAGTTCTGTTTTACGACAGCAGCGCGGAAACAGGCTGGTTAATTCGTTCCTGCGCGCCCACCAACAAAACGATGAAGTGGACGGACGGCAATGAATACCCCGTATTTATGCTGGACACTTCGTCTGAATCACACCCTGTTTATACGGGCAAACAGCGCGAACACAACAAGGAAGGTCGCGCGAGCCAATTCAACCAACGCTTTGCTGGCATGATGTCGGCATTCAAAAAAGGAGTGTAATCATGCAAGTATTGTCTTCTTTGAAAACAGCAAAAACGCGCAGCCGTGATTGCCAAGTGGTGCGCCGCCGTGGCAAGGTTTATGTGATTTGTAAATCTAATCCACGATTTAAAGCGCGTCAGCGTTAAAAGTTTATTCCTTGTGTTTGTGTGAGAAAAATGCAGCCTGAAAGTGTTTTCAGGCTGCATTTGTTTTATAGTTCTACCATGATTTTAAAGCCACGATTGAGCATTTTCTGAAGCAATGGCAGTTGCATAAATTTTTCAGGCTGCACAGGTGTCTCTTTTAATTTAATGGTATTTTCATCAGCAAGTTCAAACCATGATAAATGAAACCCAAGCAATCTATCACGCGAACCGCCATAATTTTCGCAGCAATCTGGGTTTTCGGTGGAAAACGTCATCGCCAGCGATTCGGGCGCAAACTTGATGCCGTATCTTTCCAATTCGCCGCGCTTCCACACGCTGAGAAACATGTCTTCATGGTGCCATGGTGGCGACCATTTGAGCTGGTGTGTGTCGTTGCTGCCTGAAAACAAATCGGGTGGCATGATTTCCATGTTCAAACCCATGCCGTGTGGGGCTTCCAATAGTTTCAGGCTGCGTAATGAAAAGCCGCCGTTTTGCGCTTGATAGAAGACTTCGCCTGCTCTGGTGGGAGTGGGTCGCAGAAATTGATATTTGATTTGATGTGGCTGACCTTGCCATACGCTTGCCCAGTGAGTTACCAATGGCGAGCCGATGTAGTCATAATCAAAAAATTCATCGCGCCATTGTGTGCCGTCTAGCACCCAGCCGTCATTCTGCACCACTAGGCAAAAATCGGTTTCCACAAATTGCACGAGCGAATAGAGTATAAATAAGTTGTATTCCAAATAACCAAACGGCGCAACGCGAAAGTGCTGAATGTGGCTGGGTAAATCTCGCGGTTTGTTGGGGCTGATTAACACGCAACGTATATCGGGAATGCGGTCTTTGAGTTCGTGATAACTGCGGTTGATGGCGTAGACTGAGCCTTGTGTGTAGCCCTCGTGCCCTGTTACGGCGGCGATGGTTAAGCTGGGCATGATTTGACATTCCTCCTTGAAATATTTGCGTTATTTTATAATAAATGCAGCCTGAAAAATAGTTTTCAGGCTGCATGTATTTTTTCAGGCTGCGTTATTCAGCCAATCGCACTGCTTCACCAAACATCGCGCGCGCGGTGTTGAGCATTTGGCAAGAGAATCCCCATTCGTTGTCGTACCACGCAAATACTTTCACGATATTGCCTTCGGACACTTTCGTGAGTGTTGCGTCAAAAATGCTGGCTTGTGGGAAATGGTTGAAATCGCTGGAAACGAGCGGCAAGGTGTTGTAACCCAAAATACCGCGCAAACGCTCGTCCGCCGCCGCTTTCATGGCTGCGTTCACTTCGTCCACGGTTACGTTTCTGCCTGCTTCAAAAGTCAAATCCACCAGCGACACGTTTTGTGTTGGCACACGAATTGCCCAGCCGTCTAGCTTGCCGTTCAATTCGGGCAACACCACGCCCACGGCTTTGGCTGCGCCTGTTTTGGTGGGAATCATGTTTTCTAAACCGCTACGCGCACGGCGCAAATCTTTGTGGCGCACGTCAATAATTACTTGGTCGTTGGTAACCGCGTGAATGGTGGTCATCAAGCCTTTTTTGATGCCAAACGCTTGGTTCAGCACTTGCGCCATGGGAGCTAAACAGTTGGTGGTGCAAGAGCCGTTGGAAACCACCGTCATTTCAGGCTGCAAAATATCGTGGTTCACGCCATACACAATCATCGCATCCACATCTGGCTCGGTGGGCGCGGAAATCAGCACTTTCTTCGCGCCTGAGTTTAAATGCACTTGCGATTTGGCTTTGCTGCAAAACGAACCTGTGCATTCAAAAACCAAATCCACACCCAATTCGCCCCACGGCAATTCGGCTGGATTTCGGGTAGCAAAAAAGGGGATTGAATCTCCATTAATAATCAAATGCCTGCCGTCTTGTTCTACCTTTGCTGAAAAACGTCCATGCACGGTGTCAAACTGCAACAAATGCGCGTTAGTTGCCAAATCGCCGCTTCCGTTCACGGCAACAATTTGAAATTGGTCGGTAAACTGGTATTCATAAATAGCACGAATCACTTGGCGACCAATACGACCACAACCGTTAATTGCAACTTTGATACTCATGTTTTCTTCCTTATTTCTCTCGCCCGAAATTGGGCGGTGGGATAATACCAAAGAAAACTACATGCGACTACATAAAATCGCAAAAAATGCAGCCTGAAAACCAAAAATTTAGTTTTTAGGCTGCATTTTATGGGTGGAAAATTTATACACCTTGCTTCAAGCTGGCTTCAATAAATCCATCCAAATCCCCGTCCAGCACGGCTTTGGTGTTGCCAACTTCATGACTGGTACGCAAATCTTTAATGCGCGAAGAGTCCAACACATAAGAGCGAATTTGACTACCCCATCCTACATCTGACTTGCCCTCTTCCAATGCTTGTCTTTCTTCGTTGCGTTTACGCATTTCCAATTCAAACAGCTTAGAACGCAGCATTTCCATCACAATACGGCGGTTTTCATGTTGTGAACGGCTGCTTTGTGATTGCACCACAATGCCAGTCGGAATGTGGGTAATACGCACGGCAGAGTCCGTTTTATTGATGTGCTGACCGCCTGCGCCTGATGCACGGTAAGTGTCGGTACGCAAATCGGCTGGGTTGATGTCGATTTCAAAGCTGTCATCTACTTCGGGATACACAAACACGGATGCAAATGATGTGTGGCGTTTGTTGTTCGAGTCAAATGGTGAGTAGCGGACGAGACGGTGTACGCCTGTTTCGGTGCGCAATAAGCCGTATGCGTATTCGCCCTCTAAGCGGATGGTGGCGTTGTTGATGCCTGCGATTTCGCCATCGTCTTGTTCCATCACTTCTACTTTGAAGCCTTTGCGCTCGCCGTATCGCATATACATGCGCAGCAGCATGCCTGCCCAGTCTTCGGCTTCTGTGCCGCCTGCGCCTGCGGTGATGTCGATGAAACAGTTGTTTGGGTCGGCAGGTTGGTTAAACATTCGTTTAAATTCCAAATCTGCCATTTGTTTTTCTAATTCTTCCACATCGGCAACAATGGCGGCGAAACCGTCTTCATCGTTTTCTTCTACCACCATTTCAATCAGTTCGCGGTTGTCTGTGATGCCGTTTTCAATTTTGTCGAGCGTTAGCACCACGCCTTCGAGCAATTTGCGTTCTTTGCCGATTTCTTGGGCGCGTTTGGGGTCGTTCCACAATTCTGGGTCTTCGGATAAGCCGACCACTTCTTCTAGGCGTTCTTTTTTGCCTTGGTAATCCATGTATTCGCGAATATCTTGGTTGCGTTGCGCCAAATCGTTGAGCTGGTTGTTTAACTGGTTGATTACTTCGGTTTCCATTGTTTTTCCTAATAAAATTTAGCCGCGCATTGTAATATTTTTCAGGCTGCGTGAATAGGGTTTCAGGCTGCGTTATTTGTCTTTTCGTACGACTAAACATTGGGAGAATACAGGCAGCCTAAAAATATCAATAGGAGTTTGAAATGTTAGAAAGTTTAATTTTGCACGATGAAAATACCGCGCATTCGCATTTGTTTCACGCAACAATGGAATGGCTGGCGTTGAGCGGTGGGTTTATGCTGTATAACCGCATTCGCAAGCGCAAGGGCGGTGCGTCTTTGTTGGCGACAAAGGGGGGTGGGTGTTGGCGTGTTGCTTGTTGGGCGCAGGGACAGGCAATAAATTGGTGTCTATTTTGCAATTTCCTGAATTGTGGGGCTTGGCGCGACACCCTACGCAGCTTTATGAATGGTTGGCGGCTGGTGTGGCGTTGGTTTTATTGCTGAAATGGAAACGCTTTTTTGCATATGAACAGGGCTTGGCGTTTTTGGCGGCTTTTGTGGTGAGTGGTGGCGTGTGTTTTAGCGGTTCGATTTTGGCGGATATGGAGAGGAAATCACCTGCGATGAATATGATTGGTAGCGGTGTGATGTTGTTGTCTTTTTCGGTGTTTTTTATCACTTTTGCTTATGTTTTTAAAAATATGGCAGACGATACGGATAGTCAATCAACGCCAAAGCGTCGTTATCGCAAAAGAAAAAAATATGATGATTGATTTTCAGGCTGCCTTATAATCTGGTTATCCAAAAGCAGCCTGAAAATGCTCGGCAAGAAGTTTATTGATGAAATTTCTTAACACTTTATTCGCCCTTTTTTGCGCCTTATTTGTTGTCGGCTTGGGCGCGTGTGCCTTAGCGAGTGTAACGAGCCCAGCAGAGTTTCATGCTTTTGCCATTAGTCTTTTTGCGGGCATGTTTTTTGAATTTTGGATAATGGCAAAAGTGTTCAACGCCATTGCATACGAATCCACGCCACCCAAATCCGATGAAACCCCTTCGCAGCCTGAAACAGACAATCACATTCAACACGCAATCAGCCACAAAGAAACATCGGATAATCACGAAAACAAACCCTAAATTTTAGGCTGCTTCTCAGTACATGACCATTCGTAGGCTGGGTTATAACCCAGCAATTCAATAGATTGAATGATTTTAATAAACAATTTTCAGGCTGCCTGAAAGAAAGAATAAACATGAAATACAATGATTTAAGAGAATTTATCGCCATGTTAGAGTCGCAAGGCAAACTCAAACGCATCAAAACCCCCGTTTCCCCCTATTTGGAAATCACCGAGATTTCCGACCGCGTATTACGCGCAGGCGGCGCGGCATTGCTATTTGAAAACCCCGTCCGCCAAGACGGCACGCCCTACGGCTATCCTGTTTTGGCGAATTTGTTTGGCACAACCGAGCGCGTGGCAATGGGCATGGGCGCAAAAGACATCAGCGAATTGCGCGACATCGGCAAAACGCTCGCCTACCTGAAAGAACCCGAACCACCCAAAGGTGTAAAAGACGCGTTGGGCAAATTGCCGCTTTTAAAAGACATTTGGTCAATGGCACCGCACGTTGTCAAAAACGCGCCTTGTCAAGAGATTGTTTTACAAGGCGATGGTGTGAATTTGTATGATTTGCCGATTCAGCATTGTTGGGCGGGCGATGTTGCGCCGTTGGTAACATGGGGCTTGACGGTTACACGCGGTTACAACAAAAAACGCCAAAATTTAGGCATTTACCGCCAACAGCTGATTGGCAAAAATAAATTGATTATGCGTTGGTTGGCGCATCGCGGTGGCGCGTTGGATTTTCAGGAACACAAACGCTTGTTTCCCGACAAACCTTACCCAGTTTCGGTGGTGTTGGGCTGTGATCCTGCCACAATTTTGGGCGCAGTTACGCCTGTGCCTGACACGTTGAGCGAATACCAATTTGCAGGATTATTACGCGGTTCACGCACCGAATTAACCAAATGTATTGGCAATGATTTACAAGTGCCAGCACGCGCCGAAATCGTGTTGGAGGGCGTGATTTATCCCGATGAAACCGCGCTAGAAGGACCTTACGGCGACCACACAGGCTATTACAACGAGCAAGATTATTTCCCAGTCTTCACGGTGGAACGTATCACGATGCGAAAAGACCCGATTTACCACAGCACCTACACGGGCGCACCGCCCGATGAACCTGCGGTTTTGGGCGAGGCGTTGAATGAAGTGTTTGTGCCGTTGTTGCAAAAACAATTCCCTGAAATTGTGGATTTTTATTTGCCGCCAGAGGGTTGCTCGTATCGCATGGCGGTTGTGAGCATGAAAAAGCAATATGCAGGACACGCCAAGCGCGTGATGATGGGTTGCTGGAGCTTTTTGCGCCAATTTATGTACACCAAATTTATTATTGTTGTTGATGATGATATTGATGTGCGCGACTGGAAACAGGTGATTTGGGCAATTACCACGCGCATGGACCCTGTACGCGATACGGTTCTCATGGAAAATACGCCGATTGATTATTTGGATTTTGCCAGCCCTGTGAGTGGTTTGGGCGGCAAAATGGGTTTGGATGCGACCAATAAAATCGGCGGCGAAACCCAACGCGAATGGGGTGTTCCGATTACGCGCGATGAGAAAACGGTTGCCAAAATTGATGAGATTTGGGCGGAATTGGGGTTGTGAAATTGAATGGAGCGTCGGCGAGCTGCCGACGCTCCATTTTTTCAGGCAGCCTGAAAGGAAAAATAATGTCAAAAAACAAATCAAATCAAAAAGAAGAACCACCACCCGATGATGGCAGCACAGGCATTGGCTATTTCTTTTGGGATTTTGGACTACAAATATTCATCGGCTTGCTAACAGCAGGCGGCATTTGGACAAAAATTGGCGGTTCGATTTTGGTTTTATTTGTTTTGATTTGATTCACATTACCCTTGATTTTTTGGCTCTGGAGAAGGAAAAACTAAACAGCAAACTTGTCCAAACTAACCACGCTTGCTATATTCCAGCCTATTTTTAACCCCATTTTTCAGGCAGCCTGAAAACAGAAAGTTCCCAAAATGCTCAGTTACCGTCACGCCTACCACGCAGGCAACCACGCCGACGTACTCAAACACTTTATGCTTTACCTCGCCTTGGATTACTTCAACCAAAAAGACAAACCCTATTGGTACATCGACACCCATTCAGGCGCAGGCGTGTACAACCTACACAGCGATGAAGCGCAAAAAGTCAGCGAATATCAGCAAGGCATACAACGCCTACGCGAAGCCCAAACGCTGCCTGAAAAACTTGCCGAATTTCTCGCCCATTTAAACCATGAGTTGCCAGATAATCTCTACTGGGGTTCGCCATGGCTCGCCAAAACCCTGCTACGCGACAGCGACAAAATGCGCCTGTTTGAATTGCACCCCACCGATTTCAGGCTGCTTTTAGACAATATGCGCGAAGCCAATCTCGGACGGCGCGGCATTGTGAAACAAGAAGATGGTTTTGCAGGGCTAATTAGCTTGTTACCGCCCGCCACGCGCCGCGCCGTTGTGCTGATTGACCCGCCATACGAACAAAAACAAGATTACGCCCAAGTTGTGCAGACCATGAAAGACGCGCTCAAACGCTTTGAACAAGGCTGTTACATGATTTGGTATCCGTGTTTAAGCCGCGAAGAAAGTCGCACGCTGCCTGAAAAATTAGTCAAACTGATGCCAGACAATTATCTGCACGCGCAACTGTTTGCCCACGCGCCACGCGCTGACGGTTTTGGTATGCACGGAAGCGGTATGTTCGTATTCAATCCGCCATATAAATTGGCGCAACAATTACAAGAAACGCTGCCTGAAATCGCCAAGCTGTTGGCACAAGATAGCGGCGCGAAGTTTGTTTTAGATTGTCAAATTAAATAACAAAAAGCAGCCTGAAAAGTTTTCAGGCTGCTTTTTATATTTTTAAATCAATTAGATTTGAGTTGCTTGAATAGCAGTCAAAGCGATTGTGTACACAATATCTTCAACCAACGCACCACGAGACAAATCGTTCACAGGTTTGCGCAAACCTTGCAACATTGGGCCAACGCTCAACACGTTTGCATTGCGTTGAACCGCTTTGTATGTGCAGTTACCAGTTGTCAAATTAGGGAAGATGAACACGTTTGCTTTACCTGCCACAGGGCTGTTTGGCGCTTTAGATTTCGCCACATCAGCCACCACAGCCGCGTCGTATTGCAATGGACCATCAACTGCCAATTCAGGTGCTTTTGCTTTCACGATACGAGTTGCTTCTACCACCAAATCAACGTCAGGGCCGCTGCCTGAATTGATGGTAGAGTAAGAAATCATGGCAACGCGTGGTTCAATACCAAACGCTTTAGCAGATTTAGCTGATTGGATTGCGATGTCAGCCAATTGTTCTGCGGTTGGGTTAGGGTTCACAGCGCAGTCGCCATAAACCACCACTTGACCTGGCAACAACATGAAGAACACGCTAGAAACAATGCTTTCACCAGGGGCAGTTTTAATCAACTGCAATGCTGGACGAATGGTGTTCGCAGTGGTATGAACCGCGCCTGATACCAAGCCGTCTACGTCGTTTTGCGCCATCATCATCGTGCCCAAAACAACGGTGTCTTGCAATTGTTCACGCGCTTGTTCAGGTGTCATGCCTTTAGATTTACGCAATTCGCACATTGGCGTAACGTATTGTTCTACCAAAGTAGCTGGATCGATGATTTCCAAGCTTTCAGGCAGCGTGATATTTTGTTCTTTTGCTACAGCTTCCACTTCTGCACGAGTGGCTAACAACACGCAACGTGCAATTTTTTTCTCGTGGCAAATCGCAGCCGCGCGAACGGTGCGAGGCTCTGCGCCTTCTGGCAACACAATGCGTTTGTTGGCTTTTTGAGCCGCGTCCATCATGTTGAAACGGAATTGCGCTGGAGAAACGCGGTCTGTTGAAACCGCAGCGATTTGCGCCAAAGCGGCTGCATTCAGGCTGCCAGTTGCGCCCAAATCAGCCAAACCATTTGCTTGAGCGGCAGCCGCATTGCCCACCACACCAACAAAATCAACCGCAAAGCCATTGAATGCTTGTTTTGCCAAAGCCACTTTTTGTTCTGCTTTTGCTTCGTCAGCTGCAACAAAAATCACTTGTGCATTGAATGCTGTAGCCAAAGACACATTTTGAGCAGATAAGAACGCTGTTTCTGCATTTGGCGAAATACCTTGAATCACAACATTTTGTTTATTCAATGTTGCCACTTCGCCAACCAACAAATCCATCCAGTCATCAGCTTTACCTTCTGCAATCATTTTTTCAGCCAATGCTGCGTCAGACACTTTTGCGCTGCTGCAAGAGCTGCAATATGCAGCAATCAAAGATTCTGCTTGGTCTGCTTCAGCAAATGGATTGAACACAGCTGCATCAGGTAATGCAGCAGCAATTGCTTGAGCCACTGCGGCAGTATCCACGTGTGCGCAAGTAGGAAGAACCAAAATATTAGCCATTACTTTTTCCTTATGAAATTTAATTAAAAATATCAGCGTAAGTTGTGTAACAAAATTACGCTGCGTAACGCGGTTAATTATACCTGTTTTCAGTCGTCATCGCCTTGTATATTTTCAGGCTGCATTTTCATTACGCAAATGCCTTTTCCAACGCAAATCGCGCCACCGTTTCCCCATTCACTTCAACCATTTCCGTAAACATGGATAACGGGCGCACCCACACCCCATAATCCCCATATAGCGCACGATAAACCACCAAATCCTCTTCCGTTTCGCTGTGTTTTGCCGTGTGCAACACCTCGTAGCGATTGCCCTTATAGTGGCGATAAATGCCGCGTGGCAAAGTCGTTTTCATATCCAATTTCCTCAAAAAGCGCACATTATATTTCAGGCAGCCTGAAAGCGTATAATGGCGCGTTTTTTAAATCAAAAATCCAACATGAACGCACTCACCATACAAAACGCGCACAAAACCTACGCCAACGGATTTACCGCGCTCAAAGACGTTTCATTCAACGTAGCACAAGGCGAATTTTTCGCGCTGCTTGGGCAAAACGGCGCAGGCAAAACCACGCTCATTTCCGCCATTTCAGGGCTAAACCAACTCACATCAGGCAAAATTGAAGTAATGGGATTTGACGTCAAAACCCAATCACATCAATCGCGTATGAATTTAGGGCTTGTGCCACAAGAATTAGTGTTTGACCCCTTTTTCAACGTGCGTGAAATCTTGCAAATTCAATCAGGCTATTTCGGCATTCGTAAAAACGATGATTGGATTGATGAAATGCTGCACCATTTGGGCTTGACCGACAAAGCCGACACCAATTTACGCAATCTATCGGGTGGCATGAAACGCCGCGTGATGGTAGCGCAAGCGATGGTTCATCGTCCGCCCGTGATTATTTTGGACGAACCCACCGCAGGCGTGGACGTGGAATTGCGCCACAGCTTGTGGGTATTTATGCAATCCATGAATAAACAAGGACATACGATTATTTTAACCACGCATTATTTGGAAGAAGCCGAGCAATATTGCCAGCGCATTGCGATGTTGAAACAGGGCGAATTGATTGCGTTGGACAAAACGGAAAATCTATTGCACAGCGAACAAGGCGTACGCGTGCAAATCCAAATTCCGTGCAGGCTGCCTGAAAATTTGCAGCCTTTGTGCATTCAAATGATTGAACCAAATCAATACGTTTTAAAATTAAACGATTACAACCAAATTGCGGAGATTTCAGGCAGCCTGAAAACCGCCAATATCCATATTGAAAACATGAAAATTTTGGAAAATGATTTGGAACACGTTTTCTTGAATTTAACGAAAATGGAGGAAAAATCATGAATTTTGTCGGCTTTTACACGCTGTTTCGCAAAGAAATTAGCCGTTTTACCAAAGTTTGGCTGCAAACGATTGGTGCGCCTGTTTTAACCGCGTTGCTGTATCAACTGATTTTCGCGCAAGCCATGGGCAAACATGTGGAAGTGCTGCCGAATGTGCCGTACAACGCCTTTTTAATCCCAGGCTTGGCGATGATGACGATGACGCAAAATGCGTTTGCCAACACGTCTTCTAGCCTAATGCAATCGCGGCTAACGGGCAATTTGACGTTTTTGCTGCTTGCGCCGTTGTCGCCATTTACCATGTTTGCGGCGTATATTGGCGCAGCGATGGTGCGGGCGGTGTTGGTGGGATTGGGCGTGTTGTTGGCGACTGCGCCTTTTGGTTTGCCGCTGCCTGAAAATATGTTGCTGGGCGCGGCATTTGTGCTTTCAGGCAGCTTATTTATGGGTTCTTTTGGGCTAATTGCGGGGATTTATTCGGAAAAATTTGACCAACTGGCGGCGTTTCAGAATTTTTTGATTATGCCGCTCACGTTTTTATCGGGCGCGTTTTATTCGCTGCACAGTTTGCCTGCGTTTTGGCAGACGATTAGCCGCGCCAATCCGATTTTTTATTTGATTGATGGATTTCGGTTTGCGTTTTTTGGCGTGTCTGATGTGTCGCCGTATTTGTCGTTGGCGGTAACTTGGGCGTTTGCGATTGGCATGGCGGCTGTGGCTTATGGCTTGCTGCGGAGTGGTTGGAAATTGCGGAATAATTAAAAAAGCAGCCTGCACGGTGCAAGTTCTGTGCAGGCTGCTTTTTTTGTGCAAAATACTATCCATTTTTCTGTAAAATAAAGCGATAGAATTTTCACGCCACCTGAAACGGTGTAACACGTTATTTTGATGAGAAAATTATGATTATTAAAAAATTTGATGTTTCAGACCGTAAACAAGATATTGCAGAATTGAATACATTATTAAAATTACCCTATCTGACACAATCTCAAAAAGACGCTATTTTTAAAGAAATTTTGATGATTAACGCTGGCATAAAAGGCGAAGAAGAAGCGGCTTATCAAATTGACTTTCACTATAAAAGTTCAAAAAACTGGGCAGTTATCCACAACTTGCGTTTGGAATTAGATGGCAACGTGGCGCAAATTGACCATTTGCTAATTGATAGAATGCTAGAAATTTATATTTGTGAAAGTAAGCATTTTAGCGAAGGGATTGAGATTAACGAGCAGGGTGAATTTGCCATGTATTATCAAGGTAAGCCGCGCGGCATTCCATCTCCGATTGAGCAAAATAATCGCCATAAATTACTTTTGCAGCAGGCATTCAATAGCGATGAAATGAATTTGCCAACGCGCTTAGGTTTAAAAATGAAACCGTTTTCTTTCTTTAATATGATTTTGGTGGGTAGCTCTGCCATTATCAAACGTCCCCAAAACGGCAAAAATGTGGAAGATTTAGACAGAATTATTAAAGTAGACCATTTATACAAGCGTATCAATAAAGATATCAATCCTTTAAATCCTGTTTTATTTGCTAAACAAGTAGCAACAATGACGCAAATGATTTCTACAGAAACATTGCAAACTTTTGCCGAAAATCTAGCTGCGTTGCACAAACCAGCCAAGAAGACAGATTGGAAAGTACGCTTTGGCATTAAAGAACCACAGCCTGAAAACGTACAACCACCTTGCTGCACTGCTTGCAATAAAGCCATCACATCAGAAAAAGTGGTGGATTACTGTAAAAATAACGCACAATTATTTAGTAACAAAATGTATTGTTTTGATTGCCAACAAAAAATCAAACGCCAACACAAGGCAGCCTGAAAGAACCTCATGCAAAAACATTTCCAAAAAGCCCTAGACAGCATTACCCCCAGCACACTCTACATCGTTGCCACGCCAATCGGAAATTTGGCGGACATCACACTCCGCGCCCTAGCCGTGTTGCAAAAAGCCGATTTAGTTTGCGCCGAAGACACGCGCGTGTCCGCCCAACTGCTTTCCGCATACGGCATTCAAGCGAAACTCGTTTCCGTGCGCGAACACAACGAGCAGCAAATGGCGGACAAAATCATTGCCGCATTGGCAAGCGGTCAAAGCGTGGCGCAAATTTCAGATGCAGGCACGCCAGCCGTGTGCGACCCAGGTGCGAAACTCGCGGCGCGTGTGCGTGAAGCAGGCTACAAAGTTGTGCCAGTTGTGGGCGCATCGGCAGTTATGGGCGCGTTGAGCGTGGCAGGCGTGAGCGAACCGCATTTCTATTTTCACGGCTTTTTACCGCCGAAATCGGGCGAACGCGCCAAATTATTCGAGCAATGGGAAAATGCGGATTACCCAATCATCGCGTTTGAAACACCGCACCGCATCGCCGCAACTTTGGACGAAATGGCAAACGCATTCCCTGAACGCCAAATCATGTTGGCGCGTGAAATCACGAAAACGTTTGAAACCTTCCTTTCAGGCAGCGTGAACGAGTTGCGCGAAACGTTGGCAAACGACAGTAATCAATCACGCGGCGAAATGGTGTTGGTAATCCACCCAGCCGTGAAAGAAAAATCGGAAACGCTGCCTGAAAATGCGCAGAATGTGATGAAAATTTTATCTGCGGAATTGCCAACGAAACAGGCGGCAGAACTGGCGGCAAAAATTACGGGGGAAAATAAAAAAGAGTTGTATAACTTGGCTTTGACTTGGAAAGAATAAGTTTTTCAGGCTGCATTTGATTGAAAATGCAGCCTGAAATTTTTGTGGGTTAGTCTGGTTCTTTGATGTCTTGAAATTCGGTGCTGCGCTTGAATTCGGCTTGAACGTAGCTGCAAACGGGGCGAATGCGTAGGTGGTTTTCTCGGGCGTAGTTTGCAAGGTGTTGTAGGAGTTTTTTTGGCGATGCCTTGTCCGCGCAATGCTGGGGAAAGGTGGGTGTGGGTGGCGGTGATGAGGGTTTCGCTAATGGGTTGATAGATGATTTCGGCGAGTTTGTTGTTGTGTTCGTCGCGGTAAACAAAGGGTGGTGTCCTGAAAAGTGTGCTGTAAAACTAAACAATGCCAAAATGAATATCAAAGAAAGCCAAATCAAAAACTTTCTTGTGATAAAACATACTTTTAGAAAAGCAACACGTTTTTCTAAACGCTCGCCTTACTTTGTGCCGTAAACGACAGTTATTACCCTCAATGCCAACTGTGTGTTGCTTACCAACTAGATGCCATTCTTCATTTGAAAAGACATTTAAAAATGCAGCCCAGTCGTCGGTCGCAATTCTGTCATAGGTTACACGCAACTCTTTCAAACGCCGTTTGAGTGCTCGCGCTGTTGCTAAATCGCGCTTACCCCAAACGTAAGCGACAATTTCGTCACTTTCTCTGTGATAGGCATAGACTAGCCACACTTTATTAGACTTGTTACCGACAAATGTCCAAAACTCGTCTATTTCAAGTGTAGAGTAATGTTTTTGTTTAGGAAATGGCTCAAACTCATGGCGTTTTAAGGCAGCCTGAACTTTGTCTTTGCTGTAACCCGTAATTGCTGCAATATCGCGAATGCCACAACCTCTAACGGTCATTCTCCAAACCTGTTCATCAGCTTTGGAATGACAACCCTTATAGGTAAGGTTATGGTCGCCAATAAAATTACGGCAGCAATCTTTACAAAAATACTTTTGTTTACGATTGCCAGAGTAGCCATTTTTCTTTATATTTTGTCCTTGGCAGCGAGGACAAATTAGAGTTATTTCTGTTTTCACACACTCAAATATACTCTGTTTTCGCTGCTTTTTTATTGCTTATTTTTTACAGCACACTTTTCAGGACACCACCAAACAAAGATGTATTTTTGTTGGATTTGCATGGGGTTTCCTTTGGATTTTCAGGCTGCGTTAATCGTGGGTTTGTAGGACGCAGATTGTGCCGCTTTCAAAACTGAATTGGGCTTGGCTGTCTGAAAATTCGTTGCTGATTAACGCCATGGGGTAAGCGTAATCTTGGTCGGTTAATGGGTATTTCATGCCTTGCAGCGTGAGTTGTTTAATGGGGGTTAAGCCGATGAAGGATAGGTATTTTTTGCTGTTTTCAGGCTGCAAGAGGTGTGTGCCTGTGCGGTAGAATTTGACGCTATTGCCCTGTTCGATGAGGTGGATTTTGTCTAGCCATGGGGCGAAACGGGGTTGATGAGCGAGCCAGATGTTGCACAACAAATGGTCGAGTCGTCCGCCGCCGAGTGAACCTAATATTATGATTTGTTTGATGTTTTCAGGATGCTGGTTTTGTAAGATGTGGAGTAGGGCGTATTCTAGGTCGGTGTCGTCTTTTTCAGGCTGCAATTTGAGGGTGTTTTTGGCTTGGGGTGGCGGCGGTGCGCTGTCGAAGTCGCCGATTGCCCAGTCGGGGGTGTAGCCGTGTTGCACCAAACGCGCTGCGCCGCCATCTACGCCGATGAGTAGGTCGGGGTTGATGTGTTGCAGTATGCTGAGGTCGGGGTTGGGTGCGCCTGCGCAGAAGATTAGGGTTTTCATGGGTGTTTGAATGTGAAGGAATGGAAAAAGTCGGTGACCTACAGTGAGGTTTTTAGGCAGCCTGAAAATGGGCGTGTCGGCTTGGAAAGCCGACATACGGTTACTGAAAAAATTATTCGTGGAATCCCCATAATAGTCCAACTACCCAAAAATTTAACGGTATTGAAAAGATGATTAAAACCAACATACCAAATACTGTGCTAATCACTTTTCTTGAAAGGAATAATGATTCAGGCTGTAAATAAAATTGTGCTATACAGGCAATGATGTAACTGATTGCAAGTGATGTGAAATATAAAATGGTGGCGATATTCAACGGAATATATTGCCCAGATATTATTTGTGCGATTTTTTGCAGTATGCTGGGTAATAAAATCGTGAACCAAAATGGCATTGCAACACCAATATTTAGCAAAATTTTTCGTTTCAAAATCATATTTTATTCTTTTCAGGCTGCCTGAAAATCAGTGAATGATTGCTTTGCCTTGTCGCCATTCTAGCTGGGTTTGATAGTAGCTGTTGCCGTTGCGTTGGTCGAAATCGGCGGCGATGTTTTGGGCATTTTCTAGGGCTTCTTCGTTGAACGGGGCGACGGCGAGTAGATAGTGCCAGTAGGTTTGTAGGTCTAGCTGAACTTGGTCGAAAATGGCGTCGTTGTATTCATCTAGCAGTTCTTCGGCGGTTTCTAGGTCATCTAATTGGGCGTGCAACTGAATGATTTGGGGAATTAGGTGAAGGAATTTTTCAGGCTGCGTTTCTATGTGTGCAACGGCTTGTTTGAGCGTGTCTTTTGCGCGTTGGGTTTCGCCGATTTGGATTAGGCTGTCGATGGCGGCGTGGTAGGTGATGTGTGGGACTTCGCCGCAAGTGAGTTTGCCCGATAAAATGGGTTCGGCTAGTTTGGCGGCTTGGGCGTAGTCGCCGATATAGTGATAATAGCTGACGAGTCCGTTTTGTTCGCAGGCTTCGCAGTCGTTCATTTCGTCTGCTTCGCTGGCTTGCCATTTTTGGAAGTGTTCGCGCACGGCATCTACGTTGCCGAGCAGCATGTTTTGTTCCATGAGGGCTTTGTGGCGCATAGCTGGGCTGATGTGGTAGATGTCATACCATTCTTGCATTTCTTGGTTGGCTTTTTCTATGCTTTCTAGGCTGGCGTTGATGTCGCGTGGCAGACTGCTGATGAGCCATTTGAATTTCCATAGGCAGGTCATGAGTTCGCGGATGGCTTTGTCTTCGGCTTCACTGTCTTTTTCGCTTTCGCGGAATTGGTTTTGCCAGTAGTAAGTCAGCCATGTGAGGCAGTGCATTTGCCAGTCGCAGGAGAATTGGTGGGTGCGTTCATCGCCGCCAATAACGTAGTTGCAAATGGCGATGGCGGTGGTGTAGTCGCGGTCTTCCATGGCTTGGTTGAAGATGGCTACGACGGTGCTTTGGCGTTCGCGTGAGTCGGGGATTTTGTCGATTTCGGTGGTGATGAATGTGGGCATTGTTTTTCCTTGTATTGTTTTTCAGGCTGCCTTTTTTAATAAGCTGATGATTTCTTCTAGTACAGCTAATTCTTTGTCTTTTTATGCCAATATTTCTTGCTGATGTTGCACTAATAATCTTAATTTTTCTAACTCAATTTGGTTTTCCATGTAATCGTGATTTTGGATTTGGATATTGTGTCCGTTGTTAGAATGATATTGTTCGCCAATCACTAAAATGCAATGTTTTTCTTCTTCGTGTAATAATTCGGTTACGTCAATTTTGAAAATTTCGGCAATTTGTTTCATGCGTTCTACAGTTAAACGGGTTTCGCCACGTTCTATTTTTGAATAGCCATTGATGGACATTTGTAATTTATCTGCCATGTTTTGCTGAGAAAGCTGATTGAGTTCGCGCATCATACGGATTTTTTCAAAATTCTTCATTAGTTTCGCCTATTTAGAGTGGTTTTAAACTGTTTTGTGAATTTTACAACTTCTCGTTGGTGGTCGGTAAATAATCTCTTGCTAAGATAATTCCTTTTACAAACATCATAAAAAGTTAAAGGAAGTTTACATGAATATGTTGAAAACGGTGGTTTCTTCATTGTCTATTTTGGTGGCAACAAGTGCATTTGCTGGGGGTGCTGACCAAGCAAAACTGAATATAGTAAAACGTATTTATGAAGAAGCAACACGTGCTGAAAAATTGACTGAAGAACCGCAAGAAGCCAATGTTATTCGCCGTTATGCAACAGATAGTTTTGCGGAATTGATTGCGCGTCAAATGCAACATCAACCAACTGAATACGATATGGATGAATGCACAGAAAGCGCGCCACGCTTAACGCAAGGCATGACTGATAAGCACACAAGTTATTACAGCGTAGCGGATAATGGACGTGCGATTGCACGATTAAATTTTTCAGGTGAACCATCTGTAATGTA
This sequence comes from Kingella negevensis, assembly GCF_030177895.1. NCBI lineage: Bacteria > Pseudomonadati > Pseudomonadota > Betaproteobacteria > Neisseriales > Neisseriaceae > Kingella > Kingella negevensis. Next base: position 1,135,473 of record NZ_CP123448.1, on the reverse strand, counting down.
TTTTGATATGGTTTGCTCAGGCAATAGCTGCAAAGTAAATGATATTTTAGAAGAGAGTCGCAACTCTACGAGAGCGGCTATCCGTCAATATTGCCCTGTAAACTAATAAAGAGGAAATCGATGTGAAAAAATTAAATTTGTTGAAAACGGTTTTATTGAGTGCTTTGGTTGCTTTGCCTTTGTCTGCACAGGCTGTTCCTAAAACGAGCCATGATTGTATGGACGTGCAAACGTATCAAGACATAAATGAGTGCCAAAATGATGAATATAAAACTGAAGATGATAGACTGAATCGAGTTTATAAAAAGCTAATGGCAAAATTAGCAGACCAACCTTACAAACAAAAGCAATTACGCGAAGCTCAACGCGCGTAGAGTAAATACCGCGACAGTACTATGCGTCATACTTATTTACATAATTGTGATGAAAAGGGTGAGGCTTGTGGTTTTATCGCTCGTGTTAATGCAGGACAAGTTAATATGGAATGAATTAAGCAGCGAGCTGATGAGTTGCAAGCGGATTTAGACAATTTTGATGTGTATATGTAAAGTATCTTGCAGAAAGTAGGTTATTTTTATTTTCAGGCTGCCTTTTGAAATAAAAGGCAGCCTGAAAACTTAATCTTGCACGGGTTTTTCGCTGGCAACCGTGTCAATCAAATGCGATAAATTCACGCCACGCTCTAGTGATTCATCGTATTCAAAATGCAATTCTGGCACGCGAAACACAGTGATGCGTTTGGCTAATTCGCTGCGCAAAAAGCCTTTGCTGTGTTCCAACGCTTCTGCGCTGGCTTCTCTATCGCCGCTTAATACGGTGTAGTAAACGGTGGCGTGTGAGTAATCGCGTGTTACTTCCACATCGTTAATCGTGATAAATCCTGCGCGTGGGTCTTTCAAAGCTGTGCGCACGAGTTCTGCTAATTCGCGCATCACTTGTTCTTTCACACGGTCGATGCGGGCGTAGCCGTTTCGTTGTTGTTTTTTCATGGTATTGCTTTCATTTTCAAATAAATACGAATTATATCAAAATGCAGCCTGAAAATATTTTCAGGCTGCATTTTATTTCAGCAAATCAAATTAACCTTCAACTGGAATAATACCAATTTTAGCTTGCCATTGTTTTGGCGCAACGGCGTGAACAGATTGGCCATTCGCGTCTACCGCCACAGTTACAGGCATGTCTTTCACTTCAAATTCGTAAATCGCTTCCATGCCCAATTCTGGGAATGCCAACACTTTAGACGCTTTAATCGCTTTGGCTACCAAGTAAGCCGCGCCACCAGTTGCCATTAAGTAAACAGCTTTGTTGTCCGCAATCGCTTGGCAAGTTGCCGCGCCACGTTCTGATTTACCAATCATGCCGAGCAAGCCTGTTTGTTCCAACATTTGACGCGTGAATTTGTCCATGCGCGTTGCAGTGGTTGGGCCAGCAGGGCCGACGACTTCATCGCGAACTGGGTCCACAGGACCAACGTAGTAAATCATTTTGTTGGTGAAATCAACTGGCAATTCTTCGCCTTTGTTCAGCATATCAATCAAGCGTTTGTGCGCTGCGTCGCGTCCTGTCAAGATTTTGCCGTTCAACAGCAATACATCGCCCATTTTCCAGTTTACTACGTCTTCTTTAGTCAAGTTGTCCAAATCTACACGAATGCCGTTGTCTGGGCTGTAAGTGATGTCTGGCCAGTCTTCCAAGCTTGGGGCTTCCAAATTCACAGGACCGCTGCCGTTCAATTCAAATTCAACGTGGCGAGTTGCCGCGCAGTTTGGAATCATGGCAACTGGTTTGCCTGCGGCGTGGGTTGGGTAATCCAAAATTTTCACGTCCAAAACGGTGGTCAAACCGCCCAAACCTTGTGCGCCGATACCTAATGCGTTCACTTTTTCAAACAATTCTAAACGCAAGGCTTCTACGGTGCTCAATTTTGCGCCAGAAGTGGCTTTGGCTTGCAATTCGTGAATGTCGATGTGGTCCATCAAAGATTCTTTTGCCATCATCATGGCTTTTTCAGGTGTACCGCCGATGCCGATGCCCAAAATGCCTGGTGGACACCAACCTGCGCCCATGGTTGGTACAGTTTTCAATACCCAATCCACGATATTGTCAGACGGGTTCAACATTGCCAATTTAGATTTGTTTTCAGAGCCGCCGCCTTTTGCCGCGCAAATCACTTCCACTTTGTCGCCTTCAACCACTTCAAAATGCACGACTGCTGGTGTGTTATCTTTTGTGTTGATGCGTTTGCCTGCTGGGTCTTTCAACACAGATGCGCGTAACACGTTGTCTGGGTGGGTGTAAGCGCGGCGCACGCCTTCGTTTACCATGTCTTGCACAGACATTTGTGCGTCCCATTGCACGTTCATACCAATTTTCAAGAATACGGTAGCGATACCTGTGTCTTGGCAGATTGGGCGTTTGCCTTCAGCGCACATGCGGCTGTTTACCAAGATTTGGATCATTGCATCGCGAGCAGCTGGGTTTTCTTCTTTTTCCAAGGCACGCGCTAAAGCCTGAATGTAGTCTTTAGGGTGGTAGTAGCTGATGAATTGGAACGCATCGGCAATACTTTGGATAAAGTCTTCTTGTTTAATTACAGTCATGGTTTGTTCCTTTGAATTAAGGAGTTAGTGGAATTTTTATTTTTCAGGCTGCCTGAAATTGTGAAACTGAATGTGTCGCAAAAGTACAGAAATTTCAGAGTCTTGTCATGGCTAAATATTAGATTTTTGATTTATATCAAATTAACATCACTCTTCAGAATTTTAACAAAATTAAACAAATGACATCGGTGTCATTTTTATTATTTGAAAAATAAGAGAAAGTGCAGAAAATGCAAATGCGTTTTTCTATTATTCTTTACAAAACAAACACCTAAAACGATTTTTCAGGCTGCGTTGTTAAAAATATTTATCTTTTAAATTCAATATAAATCATTAAGATAAACATATTTTAACTTTTTTCATGCAAAATAAAACATTTTGATGAATTTTGGTAAAGAGATGTTGCTTAATTACAGGCGAAGCAAGGGCAATACTGTTAAAATTCTGCCTACAATATTTATATGACACTAATAACTTTTTAAAAACAGGAACTTAACCATGAGCGAAGAAAAATACAAACTGGTCATTGACGGTTTGGAAGTGGAAGCCGATAAAAACGATACCATCATTCAAGCCTATGCCAAAGCAGGCAAAGCGATTACGGCAAATGTGGGTTGCATGGGTCAAGGTGTATGCGGTTCATGCCGTTGCTTGGTTCGCAAAGAAGGCGAACGCTCTGCTGAAACCAAATTGGGCTGCGAAACCAAAATTGAACCTGGTATGCAAGTGAGCTTTTTGGACTACTTCTTGCCTGAACACGTTCATTATTACGATGTGCAAAGTGCTGGCGATGGCTGGAACTGGTTGGAAGAAGTCGATGAAACGTTCCCAGAAGCAAAAAACTGCCGTCATTGCGGTGGCTGCGACACAGCGTGTCCAAAAGGCTTACAAGTGCAAAACGGCGTGGCGCAAGTGGTGGCTGGCGATTTTTCTACTGCGGCAAACACGTTTGATGAATGCGTGATGTGCAATCTGTGTACTTTGGCTTGTCCTGAAAACATCCGTCCGAACCACGTTGGCTTGTTTGCGCGCCGCATGAAAGCCGCTTGCACTTTGCGTCCTGTGGATTTAATGCGCCGCTTGCAAGAAATCGATACTGGCAAAGTTTCTGTGAACACTGATATTTAAGAAAGGCAGCCTGAAAAATGAGTAAACAACAAAAATTCACTGGTGTTCCTTACGAAACCGCGTTGGCAAACTTGCGCGCGAAAACGCCAGAATTAAACGGCACGCTGCCTGAAAAAGAAGTTTTGCTGAAAAACTTCCACCCAGACCATTCAGAATCGGCACACACCACTTTAACCGTGGGCGCAAACGTGGGCGATTCATGCCACCCAGATTTGGCAAAATTATTGACTGCACACCCATTGATTGAAGATGCCGATTTAGCAGGCGCGGAAAACATGGTTACAGATGTGTTAGTCATCGGCGGTGGTGGTGCAGGTGCAGCAGCAGCTTTGACTGCGGTTGAAGAAGGCGCACGCGTCATCATGGCGAACAAATTGCGTATCGGCGACAGCAACACCGTGATGGCAGAAGGTGGCATTCAGGCTGCCGTGGGCGCAGATGATAGCCCACAACGCCACTTTGAAGACACATTCAAAGGCGGTCATCAAGTGGCGAACAAAGAATTGGTTGCTCAAATGGTGATGGACGCACCAAGTGCAATCCGTTGGTTGATTGGCTTGGGCATGGATTTTGACACGCAAGGCGGCGACCGCAACGGCTTGTTAGTCCGCAAAAAAGCAGGCGGCACAACCGCACAACGCATTCTGTGCCACCGCGACTTCACAGGCTTGGAAATGATGAAAGTGTTGCGCGAAGCGGTAGACATTGAGCCACGCATCACGCAACTGAACCGCCACCCAGCCGTAGAATTGTTGTCAGACGGACAAAGTCGCTGCGTGGGCGCAGTTTTGTATGATTTGGAAAAACGCAAATTAGTTACCGTACACGCCAAAGCCGTGATTTTGGCAACAGGCGGTTCAGGTCGCTTGCACTTGCAAGGTTTCGCCACTTCAAACCATTACGGCGCAACCGCAGACGGCTTGGTGTTGGCGTATCGCATGGGCGCGAAATTGCGCGATGTAGACAGCTTCCAATACCACCCAACAGGCGTAGCGCACCCACCACACTTGGCTGGCGCGTTGATTTCTGAAGCGACACGTTCTGCTGGTACAAAATTGGTAAACGGTTTGGGCGAACGTTTTGTGGACGAATTGCAACCGCGCGATGTGGTTGCCGCAGCGATTTTGCGCGAAGTGCAAGAAGGTCGCGGCGTGGAACGTGATGGACAAGTGGGCGTGTTCTTGGATACGCCACGCATCATCGCCGAGCAGCCTGATATTTTGAAACGCTTGGTAACTTTGGGACACGTTGCCCACAAATGTGGCGTGAACCCAGCCGAAGAACCGTTGATTATCCACCCAACGCTGCACTACCAAAACGGCGGCGTAGAAATCAATCGCGATTGCGAAACAGCCGTACAAGGCTTGTATGCAGCAGGTGAAGTGTCAGGCGGCATTCACGGTCGCAACCGTTTGATGGGTAATGCTTTGTTGGACATCATCAGCTTTGGTCGCCGCGCAGGTCGCGCAGCCGCACACGCAGCCCCAGCACACAAAGGTCGCGGCGGTTTGGCGCACGTTCACGATTTTCAACGCGCTATGCAAAAAGCAGGCGTGAAATCAGAAGGCAAAGCCCCTGTGTTGTACCCTGATTACGGCACTTTTGATTGGAAAGAACACGCTGGATTGGTTTGCAATATTGATTGATAAACTTTCAGGCTGCCTGAAATATTTAAATGTAGATTGGATACTCGTATCCAACAAAAAGCAGCCTGAAAAACGCAAACTAATCTTTCAGGCTGCCACCAAACAACACGCAGCCTGAAAACCCAACAAACACCCAAAATACGGAATAAACATCATGAATCCTACCAATGAATTGAACCAAGTATTGCTGCACCCAAGTCGATTAGTCGGTTCAGACTTAAACGCATGGTTAGCAGTAGGCGGTGGCGAAGGCTTGCTGAATGCCTTAACCGCACCCGATAACATCGCCAAAGTATTAGAAGATGCAGGCATCTGCGGCATGGGCGGCGCAGGTTTCCCAACTCACCGCAAATGGACAGCAATGGCAGAAAACCCAAGTGAAAGCGGCGACCGTTACGTTGTCTGCAACGCCAACGAAGACGAACCAGGAACATTCAAAGACCGTTTCTTGCTGGAAAAATCGCCAAACCAAGTGATTGAAGGCGCATTGATTGCCGCTGTTTACACACGCGCAAACAACGTCATCTTGTATATCAACCCACATTTGACCGAAGCCTTGGCAGCCACACGCGCCGCGATTGAACAATGGAAACAACACGATTTGTTCAAACGCATTGAAGCGCACTTGGGCAAACCATTGAACATTCGCGTAACCGAATCATCAGGTCGCTACATTGGCGGCGAAGAAACCGCCGTGATTTCATGGCTCAACGGTGGTTTCCCATTCCCACAACGCAAACCGCCATTCCCATTCCAAAAAGGCGTGGCAGGCGAGCCAACTTTGTTGAACAACACCGAAACTTTGGCGAACATTCCGCACATTTTGCGTAACGGCGCAGAATGGTATCGCGGTTTGGGTCGTGCCAACGGCGTGGGTACAAAATTGTATTCATTGTCTGGCGACGTGTTGAACCCAGGTTTGTACGAATTGCCAATGGGTATCACCTTGCGCGAATTGATTGAAAACTACGGCGGCGGCATGTTGGAAGGTCGCTTGTTTAAAGCCGTGTTTATGGGCGGTCCGTCAAACAATTTGCTGACCGCGAAAGACATGGACGTGCCTTTGGACTTCGTGTCTGCGCGTGAACGTCAATCAGGCTTGGGTACAGGCGCGATGATTGTGATTTCAGAAGGCACAAGCATTGTTCGCAAAACGGCTGAATACATTCAGTTTTTCGCCAACAACTCTTGCGGTCAATGCCCTCCTTGCAAAGGCGGTACGTTCCAATTGGCGCGTTTGGTTGCGCGTGTGGACGACGGTATCAGCACGCCTGACGATTTGCGTGCGTTGCAAAATTTGGTGAACATCATGCCAGGTGCAGGTCGCTGTGGCTTGATTACGGGCGCGGCGACTGTGGTTGCCAGCTCAATGCGTACGTTCGCGATTGAGTACGGTTTGCCAGAGAAAAAAGATTGATGAATTTGCCGTAGGTCGGCTTCTTGAATCCGACCTACGCGGTTTATTCACATAAAAAACTTTCAGGCTGCCTGAAAAAAGTGTTTTGGCGTTTTTTAAAGGCAGCCTGAAATTTATTCTAGAGTGTTAATTTAAGTTACATTGACGCGGGTTTTGTTTAAAATCGCGTTAAATTAAGTTTTTCAGGCAGTCTGAAAATACACGACAAAAAACGCAGAATTGTAGGGTGCGCCTCGCGCACCAAAACCTTTCAGGCAGCCTGAAAGATTAGTTACAGTTGAAAATGGTGCACACGGTGCACCCTACGCAAGAATTGTCGCGTATCTAAACGCAGCCTGAAAACCAAAAGTTTCTTTTTAACTTTCACGAGGTGAAATCATGGGCTTTAAAAAAGTTCCAGCCACCATAGCATTAGCTTTAACGCTAATCATTTGGTTCATTCCAGCACCCGAAGGCGTGTCCGACAACGCGTGGCATTTGCTCGCATTGTTTGTCGGCATTATCGCGGGCATTATCGGCAAAGCCTTGCCCATCGGCGCAATGGCAATGTTGGCGTTTACCATTGTTGCTTTAACGCAAGTGACCGTTGTACCGCCAAAAAAAGAAGCGCCGCCAGCCGCCGCAGCGCAAGCAACGGATAAAGCCGCGCAACCTGCCACCGCTTCCGCACCAGTTGCCGTCAAAGCAGAAGCCAAACCTGCCAAAAAACCAAAAGCCCCACACGTTCAGGCTGCCAACGATGCGTTGAGTTCACTCAATAGCTCGCTGATTTGGATGATTGGTATCGCCATTATGCTGTCGCGCGGTATCTTGAAAACAGGTTTGGGTACACGTTTGGGTTACTTGTTCTTGTCGTTGTTTGGCAAAAACACCTTGGGTATTGCGTACAGCTTGGCTGCGTGTGATTTCCTGATTGCACCTGTCACACCGTCTAACACCGCTCGTGGCGGCGCGATTGTTCACCCGATTATGAAAGCGATTTCTGCCAGTTTCGGTTCAGACCCAGAGCAAGGCACACAAAATAAATTGGGTCGCTATTTGTCTTTGGTGAACTTCCATGCCAACGTGATTTCTTGCATCATCTTCGTTACCGCAACCGCACCAAACCCATTGGTTGTAAACCTGATTGCCGAAGCAACAGGCAACGAAGTGCATTTGTCTTGGACAACTTGGTTCTTGGCAATGGTTGTACCGGGTTTGATTGCTATGGCGATTATGCCGATTGTGCTGTTCTATCTGTATAAACCAGAAGTTATCAAAACCCCAGACGCTCCAGCCATGGCGAGTGAAAAACTGAAAGAAATAGGCGCGATGAGCAAAGGCGAAAAAATCATGTTAGCGATTTTGGGCTTATTGCTGTTGCTGTGGGCAGGTGCAACTGACGCGCTGTTCGGTATCAAAATCGACGCCACCACCACCACATTATTGGGCTTGTCTTTAGCGTTGCTTTCAGGCGTTTTGACTTGGGACGACGTGTTGAAAGAAAAAGGCGCGTGGGACACCGTGATTTGGTTTGCCGCGTTGGTGATGATGGCAGATTTCTTGAACAAATTGGGTTTCATCAAATGGTTCTCTAACCTGATGGGCAGCAACATTCAAAGCATGGGCTTGAGCTGGCAAGCCGCTTGTGCGATTTTGACTGTGGTGTACATTCTGGTTCACTACATGTTCGCGAGTGGTACAGCGCACGTTACTGCGATGCTTGCCGCGTTCTACACCGTGGGCTTGTCTTTGGGTGCGCCGCCAATGTTGTTTGCTCTGATTTTGGCTTCGGCTACTGGCATCATGTTCGGCTTGACTCACTACGCAACAGGCACAGCCCCTGTGATTTACAACTCTGGTTATACAACCATGGGCGAATGGTGGATTGCAGGTTTGGTAATGTGTGTTGTGAATATGGCAATTTTCTACACTATCGGTTTGGTATGGTGGAAAGTGCTGGGTTACTGGTAAACACGTTTTCAGGCTGCGATAGAAATGTAGCAGCCTGAAATATGCTGTTTACGAATAAAACGCAGCCTGAAAATAATGTTTTCAGGCTGCGTTTTGCATGGGTTAGCAGTTCATAGGTCGGATTCAAGAATCCGACCTATGGGTAAGTTTACAGGCTACTGATTTTTGTTAAAAAATGCAAACAAATCCTTTAAAATACGCGCTTTCTTTTCAGGTTGCAGCCTGAAAAAACTCTTCTTCATTTCAACAAAAAAGGTAAACACATGGGTTTCCAAAAAACACCCGCAGCCGTTGCGTTAGCGATTACGCTCATCATCTGGTTCATTCCCACGCCCGAAGGCGTTGCCGCAAATGCATGGCACTTGCTCGCCATTTTCATTGGCATTATTGCAGGCATTATCGGCAAAGCCATGCCCATCGGCGCAATGGCAATTTTGGCGATGACGATTGTCGCGCTGCTGCAAGTAACCGTCCCCGAAATCGACCCGAAAACCAACTTGCCGTTTAAAAATCCGCACGTTCAAGCCGTGAAAGACGCGCTGAGTCCACTCAACAGCACCTTGATTTGGATGATTGGCGTGGCGATTATGCTGTCGCGTGGTTTGCTGAAAACAGGTTTAGGCACGCGCATTGGTTATTTATTCCTATCGCTGTTTGGCAAAAACACGATTGGCATTGCCTACAGCCTGTGTTTGAGCGATTTGCTGATTGCGCCCGTTACCCCGTCCAACACGGCTCGCGGCGGCGCGATTGTTCACCCGATTATGAAAGCGATTGCAACCAGCTTTGATTCTGACCCCGAAAAAGGCACGCAAAACCGCTTGGGGCGTTATCTCGCGTTGGTGAATTATCACGCGAACATCATCACTTGTATCATGTTCGTTACCGCAACCGCACCAAACCCACTGGCAGCGGAATTGATTGCGAAAGCAACCAATAACGAAGTGCAACTGACTTGGACAACTTGGTTTGTTGCCATGGTTGTGCCGGGGTTGGTGGCGATGGCGGTCATGCCGTTGGTGCTGTTTTTTATGTATAAACCTGAAATCGTGAACACGCCTGACGCGCCTGCGATGGCTCGTGGAAAACTCAAAGCGATGGGCAAAATGAGCAGTCAGGAAAAAATTGTGTTAGCGGTGTTTGGTGTGCTGTTGTTTTTGTGGGCAGGTTTGTCCGACACGTTGCTCGGCATCAAAATTGATGCACCTACAACCACATTCTTGGGTTTATCGCTGTTTTTGCTGACTGGTGTTTTGACTTGGGACGATGTGCTAAAAGAAAAAGGCGCGTGGGACTTGGTGATTTGGTTTGCCGCGCTGGTGATGATGGCAAATTTCCTGAACCAACTGGGTTTAATCAAATGGCTGTCTAATTCCGCGGGGCAAGGCATTGAGCATTTGGGCTTGAGCTGGTATTGGGCTTGCGCGTTGTTGGCGGTGGTTTACATTTATGCGCACTACATTTTTGCGAGCGGCACAGCACACGTTACCGCCATGCTCGGTGCGTTTTATGCAGTGGGCTTGCATTTGGGTGCGCCGCCGATGTTGTTTGCGCTGATGTTGGCGGCTGGCACGGGCATTATGTTAAGCTTGACGCACTACGCTTCGGGTGTGTCGCCTGTGATTTTCGGCTCGGGTTACACAACCATGGGCGAATTTTGGACGGCTGGCTTTGTGATGAGTGTGGCGGAATTGATTATTTTTGCTACCGTTGGTTTGGGGTGGTGGAAAGTTTTGGGGTATTGGTAAACAAGAAAAAACGCAGCCTGAAAAATGTTTTCAGGCTGCGTTATTTTTATTTTTCAGGCTGCAATTCTTTAGCCAAAAAATCAATAAAACTGCGCACAGTCGCTTTCATAAACTGGCGTTTGGCATACACGGCATAAAGCGGCGGATTGGTAATCGGTTCAGGCAGCAAATTCACGAGTTTGCCTGTGGACAAGTCTTCATCAGCCAACCACGCTGGCATATAACCAATGCCTGCATGGGCGTAAATCATAGAAGCGACCATTTGTGTGTGGTTGCTCTGAATTTTGCCATGCAACTGAAGCGTGATTTGTTCGCCGCCCAATGCCACTTTTTGCTGACTCATATCGGTGTAAGACGGCAAAATGGCGTTGTGTTGCGCGAAGTCTTCTGCCGTTTTTGGGTGTCCGTGTTTCGCCAAATATTGCTGCGTGGCGACTAAGTAAAACGGAATCACGCCGAGTGGTCGCGCAATAATGTTTTCTGCCAAACTGTGCGACAAACGTAGTGCAATGTCTTCGCCATCGCTGTTCAAATCCACATGGCGGTTGCTCAACGTCAGCACGGGTTCAACTTTCGGATATTGCTCGCAATATTTAGCAATCAGTTGCGCGAACCTATCGCAAGCAAACCAAACGGGTGCGCTGATTCGCAGCGTGCCTTGTGGCATTTTTGTGCCTTGCGTGGCTTGCGCGGCGGCTTGCTCCAGCACGTCCAAAGCGGTTAAGCAGTCTTGATAATAGCTTTCGCCTTGCTCTGTGAGTTTCAGGCTGCGATTGTTGCGATACAGCAGTTGTGCACCCACGTGTTTTTCCAGATGAACAACGTGTTTACTCGTCATCGGAATGGAAATGTCTAGCAAGTCTGCGGCGCGTGTGAAGCTGCCGCTTTGTACAACTTGGCAAAATACTTTCATGCTGAATAATGTGTCCATGCTGCCTGAAACCTTGTGTTGAAAAAAACTTATTTTAACAAATATTTTGCTGCAATCCTTGATTTTCAGGCTGCGTGAAACCATATAAGGGCTATCATAAAACATAACTGATAGAAAGTTCAAAAAATGGCTCAAGATTCTTTTAACCAACGCACACGTTTTATTTTTGATGATTTCCCCGTGCGCGGTTTACACGTTCACTTGCAAGACGTTTGGCAACACATTGTTTCGGGCAAACATTACCCCATTGCTATTCGCCGCGCATTGGGCGAATTATTGGCGGCTGGCAGCTTGCTGTCGAGCAATTTGAAATTAGACGGCACGCTGATTGTGCAAGTGCAAGGGCAGGGCGTGTTGAAAATGCTGGTGGTGGAAGCGACTTCTGAACACACGGTTCGTGCAACGGCACGTTACGATGAAACGGCGCAAATCGCTGATGATACGGATTTAACCACTTTGCTGGGCGAAAATAGCGTGTTTGTTTTGACGGTGCAACCAAAAGAAGGCGAGCCGTGGCAAGGCGTTGTGCCATTGGAAGGCGGCAAAATTTCCGATATTTTGATGAACTACATGGCGCGTTCTGAGCAGTTGGATACTTATATTGTGCTGGCTTCTGATGATGAAAACGTGGGCGGTTTGCTGTTGCAACGCTTGCCTGAGCAGGAATTGGATAACGATTCTTGGCAACACGTTTGCACGCTGTCTGAAACGCTGACGGAAACTGAATTGTTGAATTTGGACGCGCAGAATGTGTTGTATCGCTTGTTCCACGAAACGCCGCCACGTGTGTTTGAACCTGAAGCGTTGGAATTTGCTTGCACGTGTTCACGCGGAAAAGTGAGCGATATGTTGCTGATGTTGGGTGGCGAAGAAGTGGGTGTGGCTGTGGTAGAAGAGGGCAGCATTACCGTGGATTGCGATTTCTGCAACGAGCATTATACGTTTGATGAAACGGATATTAATGCGTTGTTTGGCATGGACGTGGTGGCTGCTGTTAAAGCAAATACGCGTGTAGCGAATTAAGTTTTTCAGGCTGCGATTGTAAAAAAAAGGGACAGGATTGATTACTGTCCCTTTTTGCATTTGCAGCCTGAAAACTCATTCATCATCAGACCCAGCCAAATTCGGCACACGAATAGGTTTCTTTTTCGGCTCACGCGGCTGCTCATCGCGGCAGCTGCCCACTTCTCCACCGCAATTCATGCAATTGCACCCAGCATCTAAACAATCCGACTGCGTGCTGGTCAAACCACAATCCCCGTCGCACGGAATATCACACGGCACATCACAAAAACCACGCTGAAATTTGCCCATGCTCAGCGATTGCGTCGGCTTACAAAAATGCTCATAAGCAAACCGACAATGCGCAAATCGCCGCCGCAACAAAATGCAGCCTGAAAACACCCCAAACCGCCGAATCAAGCGATAACCCACGCCCGAGCAACCGCAGCCGCCGTAAACCACACGATACGCGCAGCTAAATCCCTTTCTCGGCGACACGTATTTTTGATACGCGCGAATGCTCCATAAAACCCATTTTTTCAACATCATTTATCCTTTTCAGGCTGCCTGAAATCATTTTAAATTTAGCAAATTACGTTAAAATAGCCAATCTGTTTTTAATCTACAAAGGGAAAATATCATGCAAACAGACGTAGAAATTGCGCAAGCTGCCGAAATCAAACACATCAACGAAATCGCCGCTAAACTCGGTTTGCAGCCTGAAAATTTGGAGCATTACGGCAAATACAAAGCCAAAATCAACCCAGCCGATGCTTTCAGGCTGCCAGCCAAACAAGGCAAACTGATTTTGGTAACCGCGATTAACCCAACCCCCGCAGGCGAAGGCAAAACCACCGTTACCATTGGTTTGACCGACGCGCTGAATTTGATTGGCAAACAAGCGGTTGTCGCCATGCGCGAACCATCTTTAGGCCCCGTTTTCGGCATCAAAGGCGGCGCAGCTGGCGGCGGCTATTCGCAAGTGTTGCCTATGGAAGACATCAATTTGCATTTCACAGGTGATTTTCACGCGATTGGCGCGGCGAATAATTTGCTTGCCGCGATGTTGGACAACCACATTTATCAAGGCAACGCGCTGAATATTGACCCCAAACGTGTGATGTGGCGACGTGTCATGGACATGAACGACCGCCAATTACGCAACATCATCAACGGTTTAGGCAAGCCGACAGATGGCGTCATCCGCCCAGACGGTTTTGATATTACCGTTGCCAGCGAAGTGATGGCGGTGTTCTGTTTGGCGAAAGATTTGGCGGATTTGAAAACGCGCTTGGGCAATATTTTGGTCGCCTATGCCTTTGATAATCAACCCGTTTACGCCAAAGATTTGAAAGCCAACGGCGCAATGGCGGCATTGCTCAAAGATGCGATTAAACCGAATTTGGTGCAAACGATTTCAGGCAGCCCAGCCTTTGTTCACGGCGGACCATTTGCCAATATCGCGCACGGCTGCAATTCCGTTTTAGCGACACGATTGGCGCAACATTTGGGCGATTACGCGGTAACGGAAGCAGGTTTTGGCGCGGATTTGGGCGCGGAAAAATTCTGCGACATCAAATCGCGTTTGGCGAAATTGAAACCCGATTGCGCCGTAGTCGTGGCAACGGTTCGCGCGTTGAAATACAACGGTGGCGTGGAAAAAGCCGATTTGAACGCGGAAAATGTGGCGGCTGTGGAACGCGGTTTGCCGAATTTATTGAAACACATCAGCAATTTAAAAAATGTGTTCGGTTTACCAGTTGTGGTAGCGATTAACCGTTTTGTGTCGGACAGCGATGCGGAATTGGCGGCGATTCAGGCAGCCTGCAACGTGGCAGGCGCGGAAGTTTCGCTAACGGAAGTGTGGGCGAAAGGCGGCGCAGGCGGCGCGGATTTGGCGCAAAAAGTGGTGGCGGCGATTGAGCAAAACGCACAGCCATTCACATTCGCCTACGATGTAAACGACAGTATCCGCGACAAAATCACGGCGATTGCCACGAAAATTTACGGCGCGGCTGGTGTGGAATTTAGCGCGGAAGCGGCGGCGGAAATCGCGAATTTAGAGCGTTTGGGTTTAGATAAATTGCCGATTTGTATGGCGAAAACGCAGTATTCGTTGAGTGACAACGCGAAACTATTGGGCTTCCCGACTGGATTCACGATTAGCGTGCGCGGTTTGACGGTGTCGGCTGGGGCTGGGTTTATTGTGGCGTTGTGTGGCGCGATGATGAAAATGCCGGGCTTGCCGAAAGTGCCTGCTGCAGAGCGGATTGATGTAGATGAAAATGGGGTGATTAGTGGGTTGTTTTGATTTTCAGGCAGCCTGAAAATGCGCGATAAAACATGGAGCGTCGGTGGCTCGCCGACATCATCGTTAATCATCACGATTTTATTTTTCATTGAGAATGTGTCGGTGAGCCACCGACGTTCCAGTTAAAAGTAGCCTGAAAACTTTTCAGGCTGCTTTTTTATTCTTTCTTTTTGCGATGAGCGCGTGGGTGGCTTTGGTCGTAGACTTCCGCCAAATGGTCAAAATCCAGCTTGGTGTAAATCTGCGTGGTGGACAAATTTTCATGCCCCAGCAAATCTTGCACAGCGCGTAAATCTCGGGAGGCTTGCAGCAAATGTCCTGCAAAACTGTGTCGTAACATATGCGGCGATATGTGTTGCGGACTGCTGCGCCGTTTTGCCCAGTTTTCTAGCCGTTTGGCGATTTGGCGCGCGCCCACTCTGCGTCCGTGTATGCCTGTGAACAGGGCGGTTTCGCCTGTTAATTCGGGGCGGACGGCGAGCCATTTTTGCAAAACTTCTATGCTGTGGCGTGTGAGTGGCACTTGGCGTTGTTTGCTGCCTTTGCCGATGACGTTTACCCAGCCTGCGTCTAAATAGATGTCTTGCACGTTCAGGCTGCAAAGTTCGGCTAAGCGTAAGCCGCTGCCGTACATCAGTTCGCAAACAGCTTGGTCGCGCAGAGAGAGGATTTGTTCATCTGGGTCGCCTTGGTCGAGCAGTTGGTTGAGGACTTCGCGGTCGATAGCGCGTGGGAGGCGTTCTGGGATTTTGGGGGCTTTGATGCCGAGTGTGGGATTGGTTTTCAGGCTGCCAATGCGTTGTAAATAGGCGCAATATTGTCGCCATACGGAGAGTTTTCGGGCGAGTGTGGCTTCGCTGAGTCCGCGTTGGGACAGGCGTTTGAATGCGGCGATAAAATCGGGGCGCGTGGGGTTTTTAGGCAGCAATTCGGCGAGTTCTTGCAAATCGGCTTCGTAGGCTTGCAAGGTGTTGGGGGAGCGGTTGAGTTGCTTTTGCTCTAGCAAATACGCGGATAGGTGGGTAAAAAATGGGTTCATGTTTTCTAGCAAAAAGCAGCCTGAAAGATTGTTTTTCAGGCTGCCTTAATATTATTGTTTCGCTGCCCATTCTGCTGGGGTAGCAGCTACGGAAATCGACAAGGCGTGTAATTCATTGCTTGCCAGTTGTTCTGCTAAACCGTCTTTAATCAGGCGATGACGCGCTAAACGGGCTTTTCCTTCAAATGATGATGATACGATTTTGGCGAAGAAGTGGTGTCCGTCGCCTTCTACTTCAATGTGTTCGCAAGGGGTTACGTTGGCAATCAGTTCTTTTACTTGTTCTGGAAGTAACATGGTTTGTGTCTTTCAAAAAAATTCAATGGAACAAAGATTTTAACATTTTTCAGGCTGCCTTTCAGTACGCGACAGAAATTTTTGCAGTGGAGCGTCGTTTACTAAAACACAGCCTGAAAATTTATTTTTTCTTCAAAATATATTGTCGAACGGCTTGGTTGTGTTCGTCTAACGTGCGACTGAATTGGCTTTTGCCTGTGTTATCCATGCGTGAAACGAAGTACAAATAATCGCTTTTGGCTGGACTGGCGGCGGCTTCTAAAGCGGCTTTGCTCGGCAAGGCGATGGGCGTAGGTGGTAAACCGTGTCGCGTGTAGGTGTTGTACGGCGTGTCGCGCTGCAAATCGGCTTTGCGAATACGCCCTGTGTACGCGCTGCCCATGCCGTAAATCACGGTCGGGTCGGTTTGCAAGCGCATGTTTTTTTCTAATCGATTGCGGAATACGGCGGCAACATCGCGGCGGTCATCTTCATGTGCGGTTTCTTTTTCAATCAGGCTTGCCATAATCAGCAATTCATACGGCATGTTATAGGGCAACGCGGCATCTCGGTCGTCCCATGCTTCTTTCAATTCGCGTTCCATGGCTTTGTACGATGCTTTGAAAATCTGCAAATCGCTGCTGCCTGCTGCAATTTCGTAGCTGTCTGGGAAGAACAAGCCTTCTGGGTTGTCTGAAAGGGGATTGGGGGTAACTTTGTGCAGCAATTCTTCGTCTGTCATGTTTTTCGTGTCGTGGCGAATATTGTCCATTTGGTTCACCACGCGGCGCATTTGTGAAAAACGCATGCCTTCTACAATTTGCACACGCACGGAATCGGGGCTGTTTTTCTGCAATTTCTGCAGAATTTCCCAAGCCGAAACACGTGCTGGCAAGCGATAACTGCCGTTGGTTAATTTGTCATGTACGCCTAAAAAATAAGCGGCTGCCATTAATACGGGGCGGCTATACACTTTTTTGTCATCAGCCAATTTGCGGCTTACAGCAGAAATCCCTTGCCCTTTTTCAACCACAATTCTGTAAGGCAATCCATTGTTTTTCGGATAAAATAACAAAGTTGCCGCCACGCCTATCGCAGCCAAAGGCAAAAACAGTAAAAAGAATTTAACTTTTGCAGACATATTGAAAATAATCCTGTTATTTTTCAGGCTGCCTATTATGGCAGCCTGAAAATATAAAAAAGGCGGATTATATTAATCCGCCTTAGCTGTTTGGTAAAAACCGATAAAGGTTTTAGGATTAAGCTGCTTGGATGTTAGCAGCTTGTTTACCTTTAGGACCAGTTGTTACATCAAAAGAAACTTTTTGACCTTCTTTCAATGTTTTGAAACCTTCCATGTTAATCGCAGAGAAGTGAGCGAACAAATCTTCGCCACCTTCATCAGGAGTGATAAAACCAAAACCTTTAGCGTCGTTAAACCATTTAACAGTACCAGTTGCCATAAATCTTACTTTCTTAAAAAATTGATAATACAGCGTAACGTGAGTTATCAAAAAGGGTTTTTGGATTACTGCAAAAATTAACACAATTTAATATATTGCACGATTAACGCTGGTGTTATTTTGACTGTGTTAAAATTTGTAGTCAAGTTTTATTTAGGAAAACGCCGTTTTTTCATTAAAATGCGCATATAAATACCACAGAAGCAAGAAAATGAGCCAATCACAACTAACTCGCCAATCAAATAAACACAAACTTACGCCACCCAAACGCTGGGGCGTATTTTTGTTAAACGACCATTACACACCCATGGATTTTGTTGTGAACATTCTCACCGATGTGTTTGGGCTGCCTGAAAAACAAGCCACCGCCATCATGCTAGAAGTCCACCACAACGGCAAAGGTTTGTGTGGCGCATACACGCGCGACATCGCCGAAACCAAACAATATCAAGTAAACCTGCTCGCCGAAGACGCAGGTTATCCACTGATGTGCACCATCGAGGAACTATCGCTATGATTTCACGCGAACTAGAACACATTTTGCAAATCATGTATGAGCAAGCGCGCAATATGCACCACGAATTAGTGGGCTTAGAGCACCTATTGCTGGCACTGATTCAACACTCGCCCACCATTGACGCAGCCTTGCGCCAATGCGAAGTCGAAACCGCGCTGCTTGCCGTGCAATTGCAAGAAAACATTGACGAAAACACCCCCGTTTTCCCCGATAAACAGCAATTTGACCATTTTGAACCGCAGCCCACATTAGGCTTTCAGCGCGTGATGCAGCGCGCCATGATTCACGTTCAGCATTCATCACAAGACCAAGTGCTGCCTGAAGACGCCCTGATTGCGCTGCTGGACGAAGAAAACTGCCCAGCAGTGTATTTATTGCAACTTCACGGCGCAAACCGTTTAGATTTGCTGCGTTATTTTTCGCACGGCAAACCCCTTTCAGGCAGCCTGAAAAATGCGCAAGAAGAGGAAGAAGATAACGCGCTGGCAGACGCCCCATTAGCCGCCTACACCGTGAATCTAAACGAAGAAGTGCAATCGGGACGCATTGACCCCTTAATCGGGCGCAAAATGGAAATGGAACGCGTGTTGCAAATTTTGTGTCGCCGCCGTAAAAACAATCCGCTTTTGGTCGGCGAAGCTGGCGTGGGCAAAACGGCGTTGGCGGAAGGCTTGGCGTATTTAATTGAACAAAAACAAGTACCTGACGTGTTGGCAAATGCAACTGTTTTCGCGTTGGATATGGGCGCGTTGTTGGCTGGCGCGAAATATCGTGGCGATTTTGAAGCGCGTTTGAAAGCGGTGCTGAAAGAATTGACGAAAGTGGAAAACGCGGTTTTATTTGTTGATGAAATTCATACGGTTATCGGCGCAGGCAGCACGCAAGGCAACAATATGGACGCGAGTAATTTGCTCAAACCTGCGTTGGCGAAAGGGCAACTGCGCTGCATTGGCGCGACCACTTACGAAGAATATCGCACCGTGTTCAACAAAGACCACGCGCTGAGTCGCCGTTTCCAAAAAATTGATGTGGTTGAGCCGACTGTGGCGGAAACGGTGCAAATTTTGCAAGGTTTGCGCCCGATGTTTGAGCAACATCACAGCGTTGAATATTTGGACGAGGCGTTTCAGGCAGCCGCTGAATTGTCGGCAAAATACATCAACGAGCGTTTTTTGCCTGACAAAGCCATTGATATTATTGACGAAGCAGGCGCGGCGCAACGAATCGCGCTGCCTGAAAATCGTTTAACGCAAATCAACAAGGCGGAAATTGAACGCATTGTCGCCAAAATCGCCCGAATCCCTGAAACAACGGTTTCGCACGATGACAAACAGGTTTTGAAAACGCTTGCCGATACGCTGAAACGCAAAGTTTTTGGGCAGGATAATGCGATTGAAGCGCTGGTTTCTGCTGTAAAAATGTCGCGTTCAGGTTTGGGGCTGCCTGAAAAACCGATTGGCAGTTTTTTGTTTAGCGGTCCGACTGGTGTGGGCAAAACGGAAGTGGCGAAACAGTTGGCGACGGAATTGGGCGTGCCGTTGCAACGCTTTGATATGTCTGAATATATGGAAGCGCATGCGGTTTCGCGTTTGATTGGTGCACCACCAGGCTATGTCGGTTTTGAACAAGGCGGTTTGCTGACGGAATGTATTAACAAACAGCCGCATTGTGTTTTGCTGCTAGACGAAATTGAGAAAGCGCACCGCGATATTTACAATGTGTTGCTGCAAGTGATGGACGCGGGCAAATTGACGGACAACACGGGACG
The DNA here is from genome assembly GCF_030177895.1 of Kingella negevensis. Lineage (NCBI taxonomy): Bacteria > Pseudomonadati > Pseudomonadota > Betaproteobacteria > Neisseriales > Neisseriaceae > Kingella > Kingella negevensis. The sequence goes on along the minus strand of NZ_CP123448.1, from coordinate 1,115,671 downwards.
CAGCGCGGATTTTCGCAATGTCATCATCATCATGACAACCAACGCAGGCGCGGAAGCGTTGAGCAAACCGAGTTTTGGTTTTATCAGCAAACGCGAGCGCGGCGATGAAATGGTGGACATCAAAAAATTGTTTACGCCTGAATTTCGCAATCGTTTAGATGCGATTATTCCGTTTGCGCCGTTGTCGCCTGAAATCATTGCGAAAGTGGTGGATAAATTTTTGGCGCAGTTGGCAGCGCAGTTGGCGGACAAAAAAGTGGTGGCAGAATTTGGCGACGCGATGCGTAAACATTTGGCGGCAAAAGGTTTTGACCCACAAATGGGCGCACGTCCTATGCACCGTTTGATTCAAGAGCAAATTCGTAAGGCGTTGGCCGATGAGTTGCTGTTTGGCAAATTGACGGACGGTGGTTTTGTGTTGGTGGATTGGGACGAGAAGACGCAGAAAGCGAAATTGTCGTTTAGAAAATCACGCCCACGTAAGAAAACGGCTGTTGCAGCCTGAAAATAGAAAAGCAGCCTGAAAATGGTTTTTCAGGCTGCTTTTTCTTACAACACTTTCACAATGCTTTCACACAAATAACGAATATTGTCATCCGTAATCCCTGCCACGTTAATGCGTCCTGAACGTACGGCATAAATCGCAAATTCGTCTTTCAGTCTGTCCACTTGTTCCGCAGTCAAACCGCTAAACGAGAACATGCCATTTTGTTGCACGATAAAGCTGAAATCTTGTTCCGCGCCGCATTCTTTGAGCAAATCGACAAATTTTTGGCGCATGGCTTTGATTCGTGCGCGCATTTCGTTCAATTCAGCTTCCCATTGCGCTTTCAATTCAGCGTCTTGCAACACTATGGCAACGGTTGTGCCGCCGTGTGAAGCTGGGTTGGAATACAGTGTGCGGATAATGGTTTTTACTTGGCTGAATGCACGAACGGCGGTTTCTTCGTTGGCGGCAACCAAAGTGAATGCGCCCACGCGTTCGTTATACATGCCGAAGTTTTTGGAATACGAGCTGGCAATCAGCATTTCTGGATTGTGTTGGGCGAATGCGCGTAAACCGTATGCGTCTTCTTCCAAGCCGTTGGCGAAACCTTGATAGGCGAAGTCAAACAATGGCAACCAGCCTTTTTCTGCGGACATTTTTGCTAAGTTTTCCCATTGTTCAGGCGTTGGGTCGATGCCTGTTGGGTTGTGGCAGCAGCCGTGCAATAACAGCACATCTCCGCGTTCTGCTTGTGCCAAATCTGCCAATAAGCCGTCCCAGTCTAGGCTATGAGTGGTTTTGTCGTAATAACGATAATCGGCAATTTCCATGCCAACCGCTTTGAAAATGGCGTTGTGGTTTGGCCATGTTGGGGCGGAAATCCACACTTTTTTCGCACCTGATTGGTGTTTGATGAATTCGGCTGCGATACGCAATGCGCCTGTGCCGCCTAAACTTTGCGCAGTTTTGGCGCGTTTGTTGGCGATGATTTCGTGGTTTTCGCCAAATAATAAAACTTGTGTCGCGGCGTTGTAAGCAGCCACGCCGTCAATGGTTAAATAATTTTTGGTGTTTTCTTGTGCCAATAGGCGTGTTTCGGCTTCTTTAACGGCTTTTAAAATCGGGGTTTTGCCTTGCGCGTCTTTATACACGCCAATGCCTAAGTTTACTTTTTCGCTGCGTTGCTCGGCTTTGAATGCTTCGCCTAAGCCTAAAATAGGGTCAGCTGGAGCAGCCTGAATATGGTCAAAAAACATGATGAAACATCCTTAAAGTGAGTAAAAATTTAAGCTCATATTATAGTTTGGATTTTGGATAGGCAGATAGCATTTATTGCAGCCTGAAAACCTATTTTCAGGCTGCATTTTTTATATTCACGCTATAATTTCTTCTTTTCTTTAATCCTCACGCAGCCTAAAAACCATGTTCGCAAAACTAGATTCCTTTTGGCAAAAACCGCCAGTTTATTTCTTCGTGCTAACGCTAATCGCCGCCGCTACACCGTTTACCTTCGCACCGTATTACCAATTCTGGCTCATGCCGCTGTTGTTTGGTGCGCTGATTCGTTTGACGGAACTGAAACCGCATCGCCGCGTATCGTCTGCATATTGGTTTGGCGTGGTGGCTTACGCGACACAATTTTGGTGGATTCACACGGCTTTGCATGATGTTTCAGGTTTATCCAACGTCTTCGCCATTCCACTTACATTTTTGCTGCCGATGTTTTTAGCGTTGTACCCAGCCGCCACATTTTGGGGGTTGGGAAAATTTGACCATTTGCCACGCGGTTGGCGCATTGGCGTTGCGCTGCCGATGATTTGGACGTTGGCGGAATTTGCGCGCGAACGTGTCTTAACAGGATTTGGCTGGGGCGCGTTGGGTTATTCGCAAATCGCAAGCGGCAGCCCGTTGGCAGGATTTGCGCCAGTGAGTGGCATTCATTTGGTTACGTTGCTAACCGCTGCCGTGAGTGCGTGGTTGGTTTTGCTTGTGGACAATTCTTTTGTGAAACAGCGTATTGCGGCGGCTGCGGCGATTGTGGGTGTGTTGTTTTCAGGCTGCATTTTGAAAACGGTGGAGTGGACGCAACCGATTGGCGACACAACGACAGTCGCGCTGGCGCAGGGCAATATTTCGCAGCAATTAAAATTTGATGAAAACGCGCTGCCTGAAACGTATCGCCGTTATTACAACCAAGTTTCACAGAGCAAGGCGCAAATTATTGTGCTGCCTGAAACGGCGTTTCCGCAATTTTTGCAAAACACGCAGCCTGAAATTTTGAATGCGTTTGCGCGAGCGGCGAAACAAAATAGCAGCGCGTTGGCGGTGGGCGTTCCTGTGTTTACAGCGGACGAGGCGAATTATTTGAATGCGATGGTTTTGTTGTCGCAATACGATGAAACGCAGCCTGAAAAAATGGCGTTGTATGCGAAAAATCATTTGGTGCCGTTTGGGGAATACAAGCCGTTGCCTGCTCTCACAAATCCGTTATACAAAATCATGAACATGCCGTTGGCGGATTTTCAGCGCGGTGGCGTGGGGCAAAAGCCGTTTGAAATGGCTGGGCAGAAAGTGGCGTTTAATATTTGTTATGAAGACGGGTTTGGCGATGAATTGATTGCTTCGGCGCGTGAATCGACACTGTTGGCGAATGCGAGCAATATGGCTTGGTATGGCGCGTCTAATGCGATGTGGCAGCAGTTGCAGCAATCGCAAACGCGGGCGTTGGAATTGGAGCGCACGATGATTCGCGCAACCAATACGGGGGCAACGGCGATTGTGTCGCACAAAGGGGAAGTGGTGGCGCAAGCGCAGCCTGATACGGAAGCGGTTTTGGAGGGCGCGGTGCAGGGGCGAAGTGGGGAAACGCTGTATATGAAATTGGGTGGAAGTTTACCGTTGATTGGCTTGCTGGTGTTGGTTTTGGTGGGGCTGAAATTTGTGTTCAAATCGCAGCCTGAAAAATAAAAATGCACGGTTTTCAGGCTGCCTGAAAACCGTGTTTTGATTGTAGTTTAATATCACAAGAAAACAGGCAATGTAGTAAATTTAATATTGATGAATTTAAAATCTGTTTTTAATCGTGGCTAATGATTTGGTTTGTAAGATTTAATTTTTAAATGCAAATTTTAAATTGCAGCCTGAAATTTCATTCCAACTACATACTTGTTTTTATTGAAACGAAATTACAAAACAACCGACTATTGTAATTATCTCCAATCTAATTCTTTATAACTAATTCATTGTTGCGTAAATAGATTTATTTAAAATGACTTTATTATTGCGCTATTAAATATAAGGTTATTCTGCCTTGACACCTTACACGTAATTACATAAAGTAGCGCAAAATTACACGCCTAATCAGGCATTTTCCCCAAAACATAAACCACCCAGAATAATCAAAATGAATAATCTAAACACTCCCCCAATGGACAAACCTAGCGACGTGTATTTTTTCGGTACATGTGTAGTAGACATGATTATGCCCGAAGCAGGCATGGACGCGATGACGTTGCTTGAGCAACAAGGCATTACCGTGCATTTCCCAATGGGACAAAGCTGTTGCGGTCAGCCTGCGTATTCTTCTGGACACCCAAAAGAAGCGTTTGAAGTGGCGAAAGCGCAACTGGACTTGTTCCCTGAAAACTATCCGATTGTTGTACCGTCTGGCTCTTGCGGCGGCATGATGAAACACCACTGGCCAAATCTGTTTAAAGACAGCGAATACGAATCACGCGCTAAAGAAGTGGCGGGTCGTATTGTAGAATTTACTAATTTCTTGGTGGCGATTGGTTATCAGCCTGTAGACAAGAGTGGCGATAAAATCAAAGTTGCCGTGCATACTTCTTGTGCTGCTCGCCGTGAAATGGGCGTTCATAACACAGGCTGGAAATTGATTGATAGCTTGGAAAATGTGGAACGCGTGGTGCATGACCATGAAAGCGAATGCTGCGGTTTTGGCGGCACGTTCTCTGTGAAACACCCTGATATTGCGGGTGCGATGGTTACGGATAAAGTGGCGGCATTGAAAGACACGCAAGCAGTGGAAATTGTGAGCGCAGACTGCGGTTGCATGTTGAACATTGGCGGCAAAATCGCCAAAGATGAACCAGATATGCCTAAACCAAAACACATTGCCACATTCTTGTTGGAACGCACGGGAGGTAAAGCATGAGCGCGCGCGATAATATTTTAGCTAAACTACGTAAAGCGAATGCGTACCCAATGGCTGAACCACAAACTGAAGAGTACTACCAAGAAATGTCGCCTGAATGGGAAAACGATGTTGAACGTTTGAAGCACTGGGCAAAAGCCATGCGCGCGGTGAAAACAGAGATTTTCTGGGTGCATGAAAACGATTGGGAAACGGCTTTAGTAGAAGTTGCCAAGCAAAAAGAATTGAAAAACGTGTTGTTGCCACAAACCGCAGATGGCACACGCGCACAAAAAGCGTTTCAGGCTGCAAATATTGCCACTAAAGCGTTTGATACAGCGATTGATAGCTGGAAAGATGAAATGTTCTTGGATATTTCGGCAGGTTTCAGCGCAGCGCATTGCGGTATTGCAAACACTGGCACATTGATGTTGTTGTCTTCACCAGAGCAACCGCGCACTTTGAGCTTGGTTCCTCCTGTGCATATTTGCTTGTTTGATACCAGCAAAATGTACGGTACGTTCTACGCTGCGTTGCAAGGCGAAAAATTGGCTGACAATATGCCAACCAATGCGATTTTGGTGTCAGGTCCGTCAAAAACGGCTGATATTCAATTGACGCTGGCTTATGGTGCGCACGGTCCGCGCGATTTGGTGGTGTTGGCTGTGTTGCCAAAACACATCAAAGCGGAAGACTTAGCAGAATAATAGTTGCTTAAAATTTCAATGATACGGCGTTGCCAATGTCCTTATATGCTATTCGCACACGGCGGACATTGTCGCCTTGTCTCATTTTCATTTTAAACAACTATAATTTTCAGGCAGCCTGAAAAATAATAAAAGAAAGAACACAATCATGAACCAACAAACCGTTCATTTTCATCCCCGTCCAGAAACGTTCAAACAAAATTCAGAAGCAGCCCTAGCCGATTTGCCGTTGCGTAAAAGTTTGCGCACCGCGATGGACATGCTGATGACACGCCGCAAAAACATCTTGTCAGACGAACAAGAATTGCAAATGTTGCGTACTTTGGCAGAACACGTGCGCCAACGTTCATTGGCTCGTTTGCCTGATTTGTTGGAACAACTGGAATCTAATTTAACCAAGTTGGGCGTACGCGTTCACTGGGCAGAAACTGTTGAAGACGCACAACAAATCATCTACGGCATTATGGAAACACATAATGGCAAATTGATGGTTAAAGGCAAATCCATGGTCAGCGAAGAGATTGAGCTAAACCATTATTTGGAAAGCAAATCTATACGCGCTGTGGAAAGCGATTTGGGCGAATTTATTGTGCAAATGGCTGGCGAAAAACCGACTCACATTGTGATGCCAGCAATTCATAAAACCAAAGAACAAGTCAGCGAATTGTTCCACCAAAACTTAGGCACACCATTAACAGATGATGTGGACCAATTAACAGGCTTTGCACGTAACGCCTTGCGCGATATTTACCGCAGCGCAGACGTAGGCTTGAGCGGTGTGAACTTTGCCGTAGCCGAAACAGGTACATTGTGCTTGGTGGAAAACGAAGGCAACGGTCGCTTATCGACAACTGTCCCGCCTATCCACATCGCCATCACAGGCATTGAAAAAGTGGTGGCTAAATTGTCAGACGTTGCACCATTGTTCAGCTTGTTGCCACGCAGCGCGATTGGTCAGCCAATCACCACTTATTTCAACATGATTACAGGTCCTCGCCGCAGCGAAGAGCTGGATGGTCCGCAAGAAATGCACTTGGTGCTGTTGGACAACGGTCGTACACAAGCCTTCGCAGAAGACCAAATGCGCCGTACTTTGCAATGTATCCGTTGCGGTGCGTGTATGAATCACTGTCCTGTTTACACGCGCATTGGTGGCGCAGCATACGGCACCACTTACCCAGGTCCAATCGGAGAAATCGTGTCGCCACATATGCTTGGCTTAGATAAAACCCGTGATTTGCCAACCGCTTGTTCAATGTGTGGCGCATGTGCAGAAGTTTGCCCAGTGAAAATCCCGATTACTGAGCAAATGATGAATTTGCGTATTGAAGCGCAACGCTCGCCAAAAGAAGAAGTGAAACACCCAATCAAAGGGCAGGGTGCATCACACAGTTTGGGCGAACACATGGCTTGGCGCGTGTTCAGTGGCTCGTTTAGTATGAACAAAGCCTACCGCACATTAGGCTGGGCAGCGACGACATTCCGTAGCTTAACCCCACCTTGGCAATTGAGCTGGACGCAAAACCATGTGCCAATCACGCCAGCTAAGAAAACGTTGCATCAATTAGCTGCAGAACGTAATTCCATTAAAAAATAAATAGAAAAACCGTTATTCTGATTTCAGAATGACGGTTTTTTGTTTTCAGGCTGCATTTCGCTTTTAAATATCAATATTTTGCGCGACCAAAGCATTCGCTTCAATAAAGTTACGGCGCGGTTCAACTTCATCGCCCATCAGGGTAACAAACGTCTCATCAGCCGCAATCGCGTCTTCAATGCGCACTTTCAGCAAACGGCGAACCGTTGGGTCCATGGTCGTTTCCCAAAGCTGCTCTGGGTTCATCTCGCCCAAACCTTTGTATCGCTGAATCATCAAGCCTTTTTGAGCTGCCGTCATCAATACGTCCAACGCCGCTTCAAAATTGCGAACTGGCTGCGCTTCTGCGTCGCCTTTTTTCAAGACTAAATCCGCACAATCGCGCCATTCGCGTTGTTGCTGCGATGTTTTCAGCAAAATTTGATAAGCCTTGCTGTCCACAAATTTTTGGTCGAGATACGACACGGCTACATTGCCGTGCAACTGGCGCGTGATTTGCAGATAATGCTCGCCGTCATTGCCCGCCACATATGCCAAAGAAACATCGTTGTCTTGCGTTAAATGACTGTTCAACGCCGCCAAAGCCGCTTGCGCGTGTTCCGCAGACGACAAATCAATCGCGTCGATTTCCAGCAGCGCGTGCAGCACGCCAGCGTCAATCACGCGGCTTTCTTCCGCAATCGTGTTTCGCGCGCGCAAGAATTGTTTTGCCACGCGTTCCAATTCCGCACCTTCCAAAACACGGCTGCCTGAAACGATTTGCGCCTTATCAATTGCCAAACCGAGCAAAAATTCATCTTTCTCTTGCTCGTCTTTCAAATAACGCTCAGTTTTGCCAGCCTTGGCTTTATACAATGGCGGCTGCGCAATATAAACGTAACCGCGTTCCACCAATTCAGGCATTTGGCGATAGAAAAACGTCAGCAACAACGTGCGAATGTGCGCGCCGTCCACGTCCGCATCGGTCATGATGATGATGCGATGATAGCGCAATTTTTCCAGATTAAATTCTTCCTTGCCAATGCTCGTCCCCAGCGCAGTAATCAGCGTCGCCACTTCCTGACTCGCCAACATACGCTCAAAACGCGCACGTTCCACATTCAAAATTTTACCTTTCAACGGCAAAATCGCTTGGAATTTGCGGTCGCGCCCTTGTTTTGCCGAACCGCCTGCCGAATCGCCCTCCACAAGATAAAGTTCTGATAACGCAGGGTCTTTTTCCTGACAATCTGCTAATTTGCCAGGTAAGCCCAAACCGTCCATTACACCCTTACGGCGCGTCATTTCACGCGCTTTTCGTGCTGCTTCACGCGCACGCGCCGCTTCCACGATTTTGCCGCAAATGATTTTCGCGTCATTCGGATTTTCTTCCAAAAACTCAAACAAGGCTTGCGATAACACCTCATTCACAACAGGCGCGATTTCACTAGACACCAATTTATCTTTGGTTTGCGAACTGAATTTCGGATCAGGCAATTTCACCGACAACACGCAAGTCAAACCCTCGCGCATATCATCGCCCGATGTGTCAATTTTCGCCTTTTTCGCGATTTCATTTTTATCAATATAATTGTTGATGGTGCGCGTCATCACTTGGCGCAACGCGGTTAAATGCGTACCGCCGTCTCGTTGCGGAATATTGTTTGTGAAACATTGCACCGATTCTTGGTAACTTTCGTTCCATTGCATCGCGCATTCCACAGTCATGCCGTCTTTTTCGCCAATCGCGTAAAACACTTTGTCATGTAACGGTTTTTTGCTGCCAGTCGTGTATTGTACAAAACCGACTACACCGCCACTTTCGGCAAAATTTTCGTGTTTGCCGTCGCGTTTATCAAACAATTCAATTTTGACACCATTGTTTAAAAATGATAATTCGCGGATACGTTTGGCGAGCGTTTCAAATTTGTATTGCACCAAACCAAACGTTTCTTCGCTGGCTAAAAATTGAACGCGCGTGCCGTGTTTGTTCGGGTCGCAATCGCCCACGACTTTGAGCGGCTCTACCGTTTCACCGCGATGAAATTCCACAAAATGCTCTTTGCCGTCGCGCCAAATCGTCAATTTCAGCCAATCCGACAGCGCATTCACAACAGACACGCCCACGCCGTGCAAACCGCCTGACACTTTGTAGCTGTTGTTATCAAATTTACCGCCCGCGTGCAAAATCGTCATAATCACTTCGGCAGCAGAACGCCCTTCTTTGGGGTGAATGCCTGTGGGAATGCCGCGCCCGTTGTCTTCAATCGTGATGGATTCATCGGCGTTAATCGCTACGGTGATGTTGTCGCAATGCCCTGCGAGTGCTTCATCAATGGCGTTATCCAGCACTTCAAACACCATGTGGTGCAAGCCCGAGCCGTCTTGCGTGTCGCCGATGTACATACCGGGGCGTTTGCGGACGGCTTCCAAGCCTTCTAATACTTGAATGCTGTCTGCGCCGTATTCTTGTTGGGGGTTTTGTGTTTGTTCGGTCATGTTTTGGGTACTTTTTAATGAATTGTGAAATTTTATGTTTTCAGGCTGCCTGAAAGTTAAAACGCAGCCTGAAAACCATTATTGCGGATTCATAAACGTCAAAATATCGTTCATGGAAACTTCTGGGGTTGCGCCGCGCTGTGAAGCGACAATCGCACCTAATGCACAGGCAAAGGCAAGCATTTCTTTGGGTTCTTTGTGTTGCAGGAATTGGTAGATAAAGCCTGCTAAAAAGTTATCGCCTGCGCCGACTGTATCGATAACGTTCACGCGATAGCCGTGGTGGGCGAAGATTTCGCCGTTGCGGTAATACAGTGCGCCGTATCCGCCTAAGGTAATGCAGAAATGCTGCGTTTGCGTGTGTTCGGCGAGATAGTGAATGTGTTGTTCTAAACCGTGATAGGGCGAACCGAGTGCGGCGGCGATTTCGTATAACTCGTCGTCGTTGAGTTTGATGAAATCGGCTTGGTTCATCATCTCGTGCAAGTGGTTGATGTCGTAATGCGGTTTACGCAAGTTGGCGTCGAATATTTTGAATTTGGCGTGTGGCAATAGTTCGTTCAGAGCTTGGCGTGAACGTTCGTCGTGGACACCTAGGCTGCCGTAAATGAATGCGTCTGATTGGGCGATTCGGGTTTTGGCGGCTTCGGTGGCGGCGATGTTGTCCCACGCGCAGGGGTAAACGACGTCGTAACTGGCGTTGCCATGTTTGTCTAATTGAACGTTTACGAGGCTGGTGGGGTATTGGTTGTCCACTTGGATTAAATCGGTGGCGATGGTGTTTTGAACTTGCTTGAGCAATGCTTCGCCGTCTTGGTCGTTGCCGCAGCGGCTGATTAAGCTGCAATCTGCGCCTAATGCGCTGAGTCGGACTAATACGTTTAGGGGTGCGCCGCCTAGGACTTTGTAGTTGGGAAAGTTGTCCCAAAGGACTTTGCCAAAACTGGTGATTTTCATCATTTGTCTTTCAAAATGCTGTGGGATTTTTCAGGCTGCGATAGGGGTAAATGCTGCCTGAAACGAACGCGCTATTATATCTGAAAATGGGGTTTTCTGCTTGATAACAAAGCGTTTAGGTAGTTTGAAAAGTTAATAAGCGGTATAGGGGAAAATGTCGGTGAGCCGCCGACGCTCCAAGAAATTGCAGCCTGAAAAATTGTTTTCAGGCTGCGTTTGTTTACAGTTGCTTCTTTTTAACCATTCGGTGCTTATAGTGCTGATTGCCTGCGCGGATGCTGCATTTGAAGCACAAACACATGGCGTTTTCTCTGAAACGGGTTAGTTTGTTGTTTTTACGGCGTAAAATGGAATTTCTGAGCGTGATTTCTTTGTGGCAAAAAACGCATTTGTGTTGCTGACAATCCCATACGCTTTGTTTCATGGCTTTGTATTCTAAAACGTGACTTTTTACGCTTTTATAAAGCTGATGAATATCGGCACGTAGGGCTTCGTTGATGGGCAGTTCGTCAATCAATTTGCTGGTGGGCAGGCTGGAATCTTTTTGGAAATTGCAGTAGGCGTGTACGATGAATAAATTATCAATGCTTTCTAATTTGTTTTTTAGCTCTTGATTGTCTATCCATTTGTAAATGGCGCGTGGTATGTAATGCTCTACCGACCATTTTTCGCTGACGCCCACTTGTCTGCCGCAAATAATGCACACCCCTTGGGTTTTGTCGTAGGCTTTTTGCTTTTTTATTTCTGAAATGCTCATGACAATCCTCTTTTTTCAGGCTGCGTTTATTTGTGAATATTATCCGCCAATATTTTTTGATAAACGGGGTCTGGGACATACCGATGAACGATGTCGCGCCAGCCTTTTGGCCCGACCAATCCTTTTACCATAGTGGACGAAATTTCGGCAATTTCGCGCGGTGGCATCAGGAAAACGGTTTGAATAGACGGCTGTAAATCGGCGTTGATGTAGCGAATGGCGCGTTCGTATTCGTAGTCCGTTGCGGAACGAATGCCACGTACGATAAAGGTTGCGCCAACGTCGTGGGCGTAGTTCACGAGAAACTCGTATTCAAATGATGCAACGCGCACGTTATCAAACGGGGCAACCATGTCTTGCAAAAACGCCATGCGTTCGGCGACGGTGTAGCTGCTTTTTTTGTCGGGGTTTACGCCAATGGCGACAATCAGTTCATCAAATAATTGTTGTGCTTCGGTTATCATCCATAGATGACCGTTGGTGGGTGGGTCGAAGCTGCCTGCGTACACGGCGCGGCGGAAGGTGCGTTGGGGCATGAAAGTTGTCCAAATGAAAAACAGTTGGCAAGGTTAAACAGTATTGAAACGTGGGTCAATAAAAATGCAGCCTGAAAGATGTTTTCAGGCTGCATTTATCTATTGATAATTAGTGTCCTGCACCGCCACAAGTCCCACAGTAGCCTGAAGAAGTTTTGTGCATATCAATCACCATGCGACCTGAAATTTTGCCTTCACGCATTTCGTCAAAAATCGCAGGGTTTATTCTGTTTGATTGAGATTTTAGCTCATGCTATTTTTCAGGCTGCAATACAAGATATAATTCAGATTAAATCTTTTAATTAAAAGTTAATAAAAATCCATTTAGAATGGTTCCACTTTATTAATTTAACTTAATAGGAAAACATTATGAAAAAAATTAACGCAGATGTAGTGGTGATTGGTGGCGGCACGGCAGGCATGGGCGCGTATCGCAATGCTTTGTTGTACACAAAAAACGCTTATTTGATTGAAAGCCATGTATTTGGTACGACTTGTGCGCGTGTCGGCTGTATGCCATCAAAATTGCTGATTGCCGCCGCAGAAGCACGTCATCACGCTTTGCATACTGACCCATTCGGCGTTCATTTGGACAAATCCAGCATTACTGTAAACGGCGAAGAAGTGATGAACCGCGTGAAATCTGAGCGCGACCGTTTTGTCGGTTTTGTGGTGTCAGACGTGGAAGAATGGGACGCGGATAAACGCATTATGGGCGCGGCAAAATTCATCGATGAACACACGATTCAAATTGACGACCACACGCAAATCATGGCTGACCGTATTGTGATTGCCACAGGTTCGCGCCCTATGGTATTCCCACAATGGGAAGTATTAGGCGATAAATTAATCGTGAACGATGATGTATTTTCATGGGAAACGCTTCCTGAAAGCGTGGCGGTGTTTGGACCAGGCGTGATTGGTTTGGAACTTGGTCAAGCGTTGGTGCGTTTGGGCGTGCGCGTGGAAATCTTCGGCTTAGGTGGCATGATTGGCGGCATCAGCGACCCTGTGGTACGCGATGAAGCAATTGCAACATTCAGCGAAGAATTGGTTTTACATTTAGACGCAAAAACAGAAGTTTCTCTGAACGCGGACGGCAAAGTGGAAGTGAAATGGGAACAAGATGGCGAAAGCGGCGTTTTTGTGGCGGATTACGCGTTGGCGGCGGCAGGTCGTCGCCCGAATGTGGATAATTTGGGCTTGGAAAACATCAACATTGAAAAAGACCCTCGCGGTGTTCCCGTTGCCAATCCTTTGACGATGCAGACCAGTATTCCACACATTTTCATTGCGGGCGATGCATCTAACCAGTTGCCATTGCTGCACGAAGCGGCTGACCAAGGCAAAATCGCAGGTGAAAATGCGGGTAAATTCCCAAATATCACCGAAGGTTTGCGTCGCAGCATGATTGGTGTGGTGTTTACTAATCCTCAAATTGCGTCAGTGGGTGCGCGTTACGCAACTTTGCAAGCGCAGTATGGCAATAAATTTGAAAGCGATGTGGTGATTGGACAAGTGTCGTTTAAAAATCAAGGTCGTAGCCGCGTAATGTTGGTGAATAAAGGTCATATGCGCGTTTATGCGGACAAGAATACAGGTCGTTTCTTGGGTGCAGAAGCCGTTGGCCCTGCTGCAGAACACATCGCGCACTTGCTCGCTTGGGCGCATCAAATGCAAATGACGATTCCGCAAATGTTGGACATGCCGTTCTATCATCCTGTGATTGAAGAAGGTTTGCGTACCGCTTTGCGTGATGTAGCAGCGAAACTGTAAGCAGTCTGAAAAATGCAGCCTGAAAGTGGTTTTTCAGGCTGCATTTAAAATCTAGTTATAAAACACAAACGCAGCCTGAAAACTATTTTTCAGGCTGCATTTTCATTAAAATACCGCCTTTTATTTTTCAGGCTGCCTGAAGCATGATTTACGACACCTTACCCCAAATCAATACCATTATTTACGCGCTCGACATGGTAGGAGTGAGCGCGTGCACCATTGCTGCAACCGTGTTAGCCAAACGACTGAGCTTTGACCTCACAGGTGCGTTTATTATTTCCGTGCTAGGCAGCATTGGCGGCGGCACATTGCGTGATTTGCTGATTAACCGCCACCCCATTTTTTGGCTGCACGACTTGAATTACTTGGGGCTGATTTTGGTTTTGTGCATCATCACGTTGATTTTTTATCACACGTTTGAACGCATCGACCACACCTTGCGCTGGTTTGATGCAATCGGTTTAGCCGCGTTTACCGTGATTGGCGTTCAGGCTGCGTTAAGCCGTGGCATGAGCGCACCAATTGCCATTTGCATGGGCGCGATTACAGGCGCAGGCGGCGGCGTGTTGCGCGATATTGTTTGCCGACAAATTCCGCTTGTGTTGCAAAAAGAAATTTACATCACCGCTTCCGTGCTGGGCAGTTTGTACTATATTGTGATGTCGCACACGCAGATGAACCGTTGGTTGCTGGGGATTAGCAGCATTGCGTTAATTGTGGCGATTCGCATGCTGGCAGTGTATCGAAACTGGAATTTACCCAATATCACGATTGAGCGTTAGCTTGTTCACACGCGTGTTATAAAGTATCATTATTGCATTATTTTTAGGCAGCCTGAAACATGAAAAATTCTTTGTTACTAACGAGCGTTTGGGTTCGTTTACTCATCGCCTTTGTGGTGCTGTCCCTGCTGTGGGGCATTTATTTTTGGGCAACGGCTGAGGTGAGCGTATGAGCATTGTGGTCAATAATTTAACGGTGAGTTACAACGTGCGCCCAGCCGTTCATCATGTGGACATGGAATTTCCACAGCATTGCATGTATGCGATTTTTGGGCCCAACGGCGCAGGCAAATCCACCTTGCTCAAAGCGATTATGGGCTTATTGCGTTGCGACACAGGTTCAGTACAATGGCAAGGCATGACGCGCCGCGATATTGCGTATCTGCCGCAGCAATCCGATGTAGACAGAAGCCAGCCGATGACGGTTTTTGAATTGGCGGCGATGGGTTTGTGGTATGAAATTGGCTTTTTTGGCGGCGTAACCGCAGCGCAACGTGAGCGTGTTCAGGCTGCGTTAAATCGTGTGGAAATGGGCGAATTTGCAGAGCGAGGCATTGGCGAGCTGTCGAATGGGCAATTTCAGCGCGTGTTGTTTGCGCGAATGCTGGTGCAAGACGCAAAGTTTTTGCTGCTGGACGAGCCATTCAATGCGGTTGATGCCAAAACCACTTATGCGATGTTGGAATTACTGAGACAGGAAAATCAGGCGGGGCGCGCGGTTGTGGCAGTGTTGCATGATTATGAGCAAGTTCGCGCGTATTTCCCGAATACGTTTTTGATTGCACGTGAAAAAGTGGCGTGTGGGAAAACGGAAACTGTGCTGCAAGATGAGTGGTTGAATAAGGCGAATATGTTAGCGCAAGCTGCTGATGAAGATGAGTGGTGTGCGGTTTAAAAATTTTCAGGCTGCGTTTAGATAACTAAACGCAGCCTGAAAATTTTTATAGCTGATTATTGTGCAGCAGAAGCAGCAGACGCTGAAGAAACCGCTACAGCAGAGGCTTCAGCTTTCGCGCCTTCAACGGCACTTTCACCCCAAGTTGCTGGGAATTTGTAACCTGCAAAACGAGTTTTCGCATAAGTTTTAAATTCGTCAGAGTTGTAAGCATCCGCAACGTCTTTCACCCATTTGCTGTCTTTGTCTGCGGTGCGGACTGCGCCCCAGTTTACATAAGCAAAACTTGGCTCTTGGAACAAGGCTTCAGTCAATTTCATGCCACTAGAAATCGCAAAGTTACCGTTTACCACTGCAAAATCAACGTCTTGACGGCTGCGTGGCAAGTTCGGTGCTTCAATCTCTACCAACTTGATGTTTTTCAAGTTTTCAGCGATGTCTGCTTTGCTGGCAGTCAATGGGTTCACACCGTCTTTCAATTTAATCCATTTTAGGCTGTCCATCATCACCAACGCACGCGCGAAGTTTGATGGGTCGTTTGGCACGGCTACTGTGCTGCCGTCTTTCACTTGGTCAAGCGAAGTCAATTTGCCTGAATACAAGCCCAATGGCGCAGTTGGCACTTGGTAAACTTCAACCAAATCCAATTTGTGTTCGGCTTTGAAGTTGTCCAAATAAGGTTTGTGTTGGAACACGTTTACGTCAATCGCGTCTTCAGCTAAGGCTTTGTTTGGGGTGACGTAATCAGAAAATTCTTGTACGGTAACTTTGTAGCCTTTTTTCTCCAAAATCGCTTGAATGCTATCTTTGATTTGGTCGCTGAAATCGCCAGGGGTTGTGCCGAAGCGGATTTCTGTTTTCTCAACGACTGGGGCTGCGCTGGCTGGTGCTGAACCTGCGCCTGATGCGGCTGCTGGTTTCGCTGCTTCTTGCTGACCGCCGCAAGCTGACAATGTCAATGCGATGATGCCAGCCAAAGATAATTTGAATGTTGTGTTCATGGTTTTCTCCCAAGATAAGATAAGTTGAAACTACTGAGTTATTTTTCAGGCTGCATTTTATAAGAATTGGCAGCCTGAAAACTGAATTAACGTTTATTCAATTTTGCTGACAAGAAGTTACCTGCCGATTGAATAACCACCACTAAAATCGTCAAAATCACGACAACGGCAATCATCACGTCCACCATATAACGCTGGTGTCCGTAGCGAATACCCAAGTCGCCAATACCACCGCCGCCAATCATGCCTGCCGCCGCACTGGCTTCCAGCAAACCAATCAGCAAAATGGTAATGCTCAAAACCAAACCTGAACGGGCTTCGCTCAGCAACACTTTAAAAATAATGGTAGCTGGCGACGCGCCCATGGCTTGCGCGGCTTCCACCACACCGCGTGAAACTTCTTTCAAATTCTGTTCCACCAGTCGTGCAAAATAAAAACTGCCTGCAATGCTCAACGAAACGCTGGCGGCGAATGGTCCAAATGATGTGCCGACAATCAGGCGCGTTAGCGGCATCACAACAATCATCAAAATCACAAACGGAAACGAGCGCATAAAGCTGACGGCTGTTCCTAATACGCGATGAACCAATCGGTTGGCAAAAATTTGTCCGTGTCCGCTGGTAAACAACCACACGCCAAGCAAACCGCCGATAATCACGCTAATTGTGGCAGAAACACCCACCATGGTTAAAGTTTCCAAAATGGCTTGTTTAAAATCGGGTAGTAATTTGGGGATATTATCAAATTCCATGTTTTTTCTTCTTTTTCTGGTTTACAAGATTTTCAGGCTGCCTGAAAAATTAATCGTCTCGCAATAATTCTTGACCGATTTCAGATTTTGCCAAAATCACGCCGTCTTTTACTTCTGCCACTTCTAATAATTGCCCCAAGTGCAGTAGGGCGGTGCGGTTGCATAATTTGCGAATCACCGACATTTCGTGGGTAACAATCACGATGGTTACTTTGAAACGCTCGTTGATGTCTTTTAAGCATTGCAACACGCTGCGTGTGGTAATTGGGTCGAGCGCGGAAGTGGGTTCGTCTGCCAAAATCACGCTGGGGTTGGGGGCAAGTGCGCGGGCAATGCCGACACGTTGTTTTTGTCCGCCTGATAATTGGGCGGGGTAGTGTCCTGCGCGTTCGGTTAGGTTCACGATTTCCAAACATTCTGCCACGCGTTTTTCAATTTTTTCTTTGTCCCAACCTGCAATTTCTAAGGGAAACGCGACGTTTTCAGCTACGGTGCGGTTGCTCAATAAATTGAATTGCTGAAACACCATGCCGATGCTTTGACGGGCTTGGCGTAGCTGGCTTTTGTTCATGGCGGTTAAGTCTTGGTTATCGATTAACACTTTGCCTGTGTCTGGGCGTTCTAATAGGTTAATTAGGCGCAAAAGAGAAGATTTGCCTGCGCCTGAGTAACCCATTAAGCCAAACACTTCGCCTTGTTCAATCGTGAGGCTGGTTGGCTGAACGGCAACAAATTGCTTGTTGTCGCGCGTTTGGTAGGTTTTGTAAACGTTCTCTAAGGTAATCATAATTTGGCTTCTTTTAAATACAATAAAACCCGATGTTTGCGAGAAACAACGGGCTAAAAATACAGTCAATTCTGTATGCTTAGCTGTTTCAGGTCAGGTGTCCTGTTGCCCGCAAGCGATATGAAATCGGCGTGATGAAGTAAATGTGATTTAACTTTATTTAACGGTATCTGTCAAGTTGATTACTATGAAAAATAATTCTTTGCATTATGAAGGAAAGTAATAAATGCAGCCTGAAAATGGGTATTGATAAATTTTCACAATTAGAATTTATAAACTTATATAATTTTCCTTATTGAGAATATAAATTGCAGAATTTTCAGCAAGATTTATAATTCGCCCTATTCTTAACCAAACTTATTGGAGTTTAAAAATGTCTGTTCAAATTAAAACTGCTGCTGAATTAGAAGGTCAAAACGTTCCTTCAGTTGTGTTCCACACTCGCCAAGATGATGCTTGGGTTGATGTTTCAACTGATGATTTGTTCAAAGGTAAAACCGTTGCTGTGTTCTCTTTGCCAGGCGCGTTTACCCCAACTTGCTCTTCTACTCACTTGCCGCGTTACAACGAATTGGCTGCTGAATTTAAAGCGCGCGGCGTGGACAGCATTGTTTGTATTTCTGTAAACGACACATTTGTGATGAACGCTTGGTTGGCTGACCAAGAAGCAGAAAATATCACTGTTGTACCTGACGGTAACGGTGAATTCACTAAAGGCATGGGCATGTTGGTAAGCAAAGAAGCATTGGGCTTCGGCGACCGTTCATGGCGTTATTCTATGCTGGTTAAAGATGGCAAAATCGAAAAAATGTTCATCGAACCAGTAAAAGATGGCGACCCATTTGAAGTGTCTGACGCTGACACAATGTTGAAACACATTGATCCAACTTGGATGCCACACGAGTCTGTTTCTATCATCACGAAACCTGGTTGCCAATTCTGCGCGAAAGCTAAAGCATTGTTGAAAGAAAAAGGCTTTGCTTACGAAGAAATCGTTTTGGGTCGTGATGCTTCTATCACTTCAGTTCGTGCAATTACTGGCAAAGCAACTGCGCCTCAAGTGTTTATCGGTGGTAAATACATCGGCGGCAGCGAAGATTTAGAAGCATACTTTGCAAAATAATTATTTGTGATATAATCCACCTAATTATTTGGTATAATACATCTTCATCCTTGGGATACGACAGTTTTCTCCTCCTTTTCTGGCGTATCCCCCTGAACAACTTTCGGGTTGTTCAGGCAGCAGAATTTTTATAGTTTTGCTGCCTGAACAACCCGTTTTTTGTTTTCAGGCTGCGTTAAATTGTAAAATCTCAGGCAAAAAATGTTCCATTAAATACAAGCGTTCGCCTTGCCATTCAAACCAAGACCGCCGCGAAACAACACCATTTTCAGGCAGCCTGAAAGTGATTTCGCTGCGTGTTAAGCCTTTCAGGCTGCCTGAAAACAAGATTTTCCCCAGCGGTAATGTTCCACAATTTAAAATTTCGCGCCACGCGGAATCTGCCGCACAAATACTCTGCGCATGAACGACTGGTATTCCATCTAAGCACAGCAAAACTTCGCGCTGAAATAGCATTTCAGACAGCCTGAAATCAGTAAAATATGCGCTATTTTGCGTCTCGCCCAGAGCCAATAGTTTCACGGAAAAGGTTGCGTTCAAATCTGATAAAGCGGCAGTGAGCGAAGAGGCGGTGGCTAAATGCTTAATTTTTTCTGCTTGCTGTGGATAATTTTGTTGCCAAGTCATGTTTCTCTCATTAAAAAACGTGTTTACATTTCGTGTGATTAAAATGCAAACACGCTGATTTTCAAGCTGCAAGTGTATTACGCTTCGTTTGCAGCATCTGCGCGAGTGGTAATTACTTTGTCAATCAAACCATATTCCATGGCTTCTTGCGCCGACATGAAATTATCACGGTCAGTATCACGTTCCACTTCAGCTAAAGTTTTGCCTGTGTGGTCGGCAAGCATTTGGTTTAATTTTTCTTTCAGTTTCAACAACTCACGCGCGTGAATTTCAATATCAGACGCTTGACCGCCCAAGCCGCCGCTAATTAATGGTTGGTGAATCATTACGCGGCTGTTTGGCAAGGCAAAACGTTTGCCTTTTGTGCCTGCGGACAACAAGAACGCACCCATGCTTGCGGCTTGACCCAAGCACAAAGTTTGCACATCTGGCTTGATAAATTTCATCGTGTCATAAATGCTCATGCCTGCAGTTACGCTACCACCGGGGCTGTTGATGTAGAAATAGATGTCTTTATCTGGGTTTTCGCTTTCCAAAAACAGCAGTTGCGCAACCACCAAATTAGCGGTTTGGTCGTTTACAGGACCAACCAAGAAGATGATGCGTTCTTTCAACAAGCGTGAGTAAATATCAAATGCGCGTTCGCCGCGTCCGCTTTGTTCAATCACGGTTGGGATTAGGGTGTTATTTTGAATTTCGGGAAACATAGGTTTTCTTTCAAAAATAGTTTTTCAGGCTGCCTTGAAAATAAAGCACCAAAATCGCTTTGGTGCTTTATCTTATTCACAAAATTAAGCGTTTGCGCCCATTACTTCATCAAAGCTCAATGCTTTTTCAGTTACTTTTGCTTTGCTCAATACGTATTCAACCACGTTTGCTTCAACTGCCAAGTTAGTTGGGCCAGCCAAGCGAGTGCGGTCTGCGAAGTACCAATCAATCACTTCAGTTGGGTCTTCGTAGCTGTCTGCGAAGTCAGCAACGATAGCTTTTACTTGTTCGTCAGTTGCTTGCAATTTGAATTCTTCAACCAAAGCTGGCAACAACAAGCCCAATGCTACGCGTTGTTCAGCGTGTTCTGCGAACATTTCAGCAGGCAATTCCAAATCTTTCGCGTCCAAACCTTGTTGAGCGAATTGTTGTTTCATTTCGTCAGCCAAGCGTTGAGATTCGTCTGCAACAAATGCTTTTGGCAAGTCAAATGTGTGAGCAGCGCGCAAAGCGTTCATCACAGCATCTGTGTTTTGTGCATCAACGCGACGTTTCACTTCACGACCCACGTTTTTCTTCACTTCTTCGCGCATTTTTGCTACGTCGCCGTCAGCGATACCCAATGCTTTAGCAAATTGTTCATCAACTGCAGGCAATTCTGGTTCAGCCACGTTGCGAACAGTGATAGTGAATACTGCAGTTTTACCTGCAACATCTTTGCCGTGGTAATCTTCTGGGAAGTTTACTTCAACGTCTTTGCTTTCGCCTTCTTTCAAGCCAACCACGCCAGCTTCAAATTCTGGCAACATTTGACCTTGACCCAAAACGAATGGGTAGTTTGTAGAAGAACCGCCGTCAAATGCTACACCGTCAATTTTGCCTTCAAAGTCAATAATCACGCGGTCGTCATTTTTTGCTTCGCGTTCAACACGGTTGAAACGAGTGCGTTGTTTGCGCAAGATTTCGATTGTGCTGTCTACTTCTTTGTCGCCCACTTCTGAAGATACTTTTTCAATTTCCAAAGCAGACAAATCAGCGATTGTGATTTCTGGGAATGTTTCGTAGATGAATGCTACTTTGAATGAGTCTTCGTTTGCTTCACCTTGAACTGGCTCAATACCTACAACGGCAGCAATGCGCAAGTTTTGTTCTTGTGCTTCTTTGTTGAATGCTTGTTGTGCCAAATCGTTCAATACGTCGTTTTGAATGCTTGCACCGTACATTTGTGCAACCATTTTCAAAGGTGCTTTACCTGGGCGGAAGCCATCAACTTTCACGCGTTTTTGTGCATTTTTCAATTCTTTATCAGTGGCTTCGTTGATGTCCAACCAAGATACTGATACGACAATTTTACGTTGCAAATTTTCTAAAGTTTCAACTGTTGCGCTCATGGCATTCTTTCTTTCGTTAGTTAAATGGGTGGGTAAATAAAACGTGCAAGTGTATCATAAGGCTGCTTTATCCGCATTATTTTTGCGCGTTGCTTTGATAGTTAATGCACTTATCGTTTGCTACTGCGTTGCCAACGCCCTTATGTGCCACGCGTACACGGCGGGTGTTGTCGCTTTGTATCAAAAAATAATTACATCAACTATAAAAAGCAGCCTGAAAATGTTTTCAGGCTGCTTTTTATTGAAACAAAATTATTGTTTATCTTTGCTGATTGACATACGAATCACTTGATTAGCGAACAACAATGCGCCGCCAATGAAGATGAAGTCTGCAATCGTACGAATCCAACGGAACATTTCCAAGTAGCCTTGTTGCAAGAATTCTTCGCTACGTGCATACCACAAACCTTGTGTGATAGATGCGTAGGCTTGGAAAATACCGATTGGTAACAGGCTTGACACAATCATCAAGGTTAAGCCTGCATTCATCATCCAGAAGCCGTAAGTCATTTGTTTGCTGTCGTAAGTGAAGCCAGGTTTGATGTAGCAACCTACCAACAAAACAAAGCCTAAAGCCAAGAAACCATACACACCAAATAATGCTGCGTGTGCGTGAACAGCTGATGTATTCAAACCTTGCAAGTAGTACAAGTTAATTGGTGGGTTAATCAAGAAACCGAATACGCCTGCACCCAACATATTCCAGAATGCCACTGCGGTAAAGCACATCAAAGGCCAACGCAGACGTTGCATCCAAGGGGCTTTGTGTTGGTAAGACCAGTGTTCATACGCTTCATGACCCAACAGAATCAATGGCACAACTTCTAAAGCTGAGAATGATGCACCCGCTGCCATTACTGGAGTGGTTGTACCTGTGAAGTACAAGTGGTGGAATGTACCAGGTACACCGCCAACCAAGAACAAGCTACCTGCTACCAAAGAAGCGGTTGTTGCAGATTTGTAGCTTACCAAGCCCAAGTTGTAGAAAATGAATGCCAACGCTGCGGTCGCGAATACTTCAAAGAAGCCTTCTACCCACAAGTGAACCACCCACCAACGCCAGTATTCCATTACCGCCAAAGTCGTGTGTTCGCCGTAGAACAAACCTGGTGCGTAGAACGCGCCCACTCCTACGATTGAAGCCACGAAAATCGTCAGTAAGTTTTTGTCGCCACCTTGACGGAACGCTGGTACTGCGCAACGCAACATCAGGAACAACCACAACAAGAAACCCACTGTCAGCAATAATTGCCAGAAGCGACCTAAGTCTAAGTATTCATAACCTTGATGACCGAACCAGAAGTTCGCGCTGTCTGAAAGTTTGTTCAATACCAAAGAAACGAAGTTACCAGCATAAGAACCAGCCACTACGATGAACAAGGCAACATACAACAAGTTCACGCCCAACGCTTGGAATTTAGGGTCTTTGCCGCCGTTCAATACAGGGGCAATAAACAAACCAGCCGTCAAGAAACCAGTCGCAATCCAAAACAATGCTGATTGCAAGTGCCAAGTACGTGCCAATGAATAAGGCAACAATTTTGACAATTCAATACCGTAGAACGTTTGACCTTCCACTGTGTAGTGAGCAACCAAGCCGCCTAACAAAATTTGCACGATGAACAAAATCACAGTTAAAGCAGCGTATTTCCATAAGGCTTTTTGTGAGTCGGTCAAAACGATTTTTGCTAATGGGTCTGTTTCTGGAACTTTTGGTTCATCATTGTGCGTACGCAAGAAATGGTAGCCCCAAACCAAGAAGCCGATACCCATCAACAAGAATACGAATGATGCAAACGACCACATATAGTTTTCAGCAGTTGGCACGTTGTCAATCAAAGGCTCATGTGGCCAGTTGTTGGTGTACGTTGCGATGCTGTCTGGACGATTTGCTGATGCTGTCCAAGCTGTCCAGAAGAAGAATTGCGTTAAATGTTTACGCGCTTCTAAATCTGGCAGGGTATTGGTTTTCATAGCGAAAGATTCGCGTGATTTGTCCAACTCAGGTTTGTCGCCATACAAATCAATATAGTATTGAGAAACTTGCTCAATCGCTTTGGCGCGTGTGTCTGATAATTTCACCACGCCATTGCCATCAACTGCGCTTTGGTTGCGGTATTCGTCTTTCAAACGTGCGCTGATGACTGCTTTTTGGTCAAAAGTCAATTCATCAAATTTTTTGCCGTGTTCTTTTTGTGCGGTTAAGTCTAACCATACTACTAATTCACGGTGCAAGAAATCAGCTGTCCAGTCTGGGGCTTGGTATGCACCATGACCCAATACAGAGCCTAATTCCATACCGCCTGTGCTTTGCCAAGCGGATTGACCTTTCAAAATATCGTCTTTGGTAAACAGTGTTGTGCCGTCTGCCGAAACGTATTTTTCAGGGAATGGTGGCGCTTGGCGATAAACTTCTGTGCCAAGGTAGCCGAGTAATGAAAAGGTTACGATTAACACGCTAATCAGCGCGTACCATAACTTTTTATATTCACCCATTTTTGTGCTCCTAAAGATAAAAATAAAGGGAAGTGGTTTAAAAATTCATTATTTTTGAATGTTAAAAATTGTATCACGCTTGCTTTTAAATAGGTATAGTTTTTTTAAGAAATTTATTTTTAAGTTAGTATGTTGTTTTTTAAATGAATTAGAAATAATGTGGCTTTTTTGAGATAACTGGTTTTCAGACTGTAATTAAATAAAATTTTATTTAACAATAACTTATTTTTTTAAAGAATTATTTAATATGAATTTTGACTTAAGTCAAAACAAACGAAGTTTATTTAACTCACAATAATGATTACAAAATCTTACAAAAGGCTTATAAATTATTAACAATAATAAAAGCAGCCTGAAAAACCATTTTCTCCCTTTTCTATTTAAGGACATAACCATGAAAGTACGTACTTTAGCAGTATTAATTTCTTCGATGTTTATGGTTTCTGCATGTATGAAGCCCAAAGGTAACGAGTCTAACGCTTCGCCTGCACCTGCTGCTTCAGCTCCAGCACCTGTTGCCGCTTCTGCTGCTGCCGAAACGGAAACGCAAACTGGCGAATTGCCAGTGATTGATGCCGTGATGACTCATGCACCTGAAGTTCCTCCACCAGTAAACCGCAACCACGCGGCACGTGTGAAAGTGAACATTGAAGTGCAAGAAAAAGTGATGAAAATGACTGATGCTGGCGTTGAATACAAATATTGGATGTTTGGTGGCGATGTTCCAGGTCAAATGATTCGCGTGCGTGAAGGCGATGAAGTGGAAGTCCACTTCTCTAACCGTTCTGATTCTACTGTTCCGCACAATATCGACTTCCATGCCGTAACAGGTCCTGGTGGTGGTGCAGCGGCTTCGTTCACGGCGCCAGGTCATACCAGCGTATTCAGCTTTAAAGCGCTGCAACCTGGTTTATACATTTATCACTGTGCAACTGCGCCAGTGGGCATGCACATTGCGAACGGTATGTACGGTTTGATTTTGGTTGAACCAAAAGAAGGCTTGCCAAAAGTAGACCGAGAATTTTACGTTGTTCAAGGCGACTTCTATACCAAAGGTAAAAACAGTGATTTGGGCTTGCAACCATTTGACATGGAAAAAGCTGTTAGAGAAGAACCTGAATACGTGGTATTCAATGGACACGTGGGCGCGATTGCAGGCGATAAAGCATTGAAAGCTAAAGTGGGCGAGACTGTTCGTATGTATGTGGGTAACGGTGGTCCAAACTTAGTGTCTTCATTCCACGTGATTGGCGAGATTTTCGACAAGGTTTATGTTGAAGGTGGCGATTTAATCAACAAAAACGTTCAAACCACCATTATTCCAGCAGGTGGCGCAGCGATTGTTGAAATGAAACTGGACGTTCCAGGCAGCTATACTTTGGTTGACCACTCAATCTTCCGCGCGTTCAACAAAGGTGCGTTGGGTCAATTGATTGCAGAAGGTCCTGAAAATAAAACTATCTTCTCTGGTAAAACTCAAGAAGAGGTTTATCAAACTGAAGGCGGCATGTTGCAAGACCAACCGTTGAACGCTAGCGACACTGCTAAAGTGAACGCAGGTGCGCCAAAAGCAGGCAGCAAAGAAGAACGTATAACGGCTGGTAAAGCATTGTACGAAGCCAACTGTATTGCTTGCCACGGTTCAGAAGGTAAAGGCGTGGAAGGTGCATTCCCTCCATTGGCAAAATCTGACTACTTGAACGAAGACCCTAAACGCGGTATTCGTGCTGTTGTGAATGGCTTGAGCGGTAAGATTACCGTGAATGGCAAAGAGTACAACAACGTGATGCCACCATTGGGCTTTACCGATGAAAAAGTAGCCAATGTGATGACTTATGTGTTGAACAGCTTTGGCAACAAAGGCGGCGAAGTGAAACCTGAAGAAATCGCTGCAGAACGTGGTAAAAAATAAGAGTTCCTTGTAAGGTAAGCTGTCTGTAATCGTTACGATTCAGGCAGCTTTTTTAGGCTGAAACCTTTGCAAAATCAAGAAATCTTTACTTGGTAGGGACAAGGTTTATCCTTGTCCAATTCTTAACCTATTGGAAATTTTGATTTTTCTGAAAAGTGAAAAAGGACAGGGATAAACCCTGTCCCTACTAAATGGTAGTTTTGCAAAAGTTTCAGGCTGCATTTTGAAATGGAGCGTCGGCGGCTCGTTGACAAAAATATAGTGGATTAAATTTAGATTAGGACAAGGCGACAACGACCGCCGTGTACATCTAGTACATAAGGGAGTTGGCAACGCTGTACTAATCTAAATTTAATTCACTATACAATTGAAAAGCAGCCTGAAAACATTTTCAGGCTGCTTTTTCTTATTTGTGCAATTCCTTCACATATTCCACTTCTTCTTTGCTACCCAACACCACCGCAATACGCTGATGCAACCCTGTTGGGCAAATCGACAAAATCTCTTCACGCACATTATTCGCCGCACCGCCAGCCTGTTCCACCAGTAAACTCATCGGATTGGCTTCATACATCAAACGCAATTTGCCCGCCTTGCTCGGGTCTCGCCCATCTTTGGGATACAGGAACACGCCGCCGCGCACCAAAATCCGATGCACTTCCGCCACCATGCTGGCAACCCAGCGCATATTGTAATTTTTGCCACGCACACCGTCTTTGCCAGCCAACAATTCGCCGATGTATTGCTGAACAGGCGCTTCCCAATGGCGTTGGTTAGATGCATTAATGGCAAATTCAGCGGTTTGTTTGGGAATGGCTAGAGTAGGGTGGGTCAGCACAAATTCGCCTTGTTTGTTCAGTGTGAAGCCGACTACACCGCGTTTCAGCGTGAAAACCAGTAGCGTTTGCACGCCATACAATACATATCCTGCGGCGACTTGCTCGCTGCCTTTTTGCAAGAAACTTTCGGTTTTCAGGCTGCCTTCTGGTTTGGCTAAAACAGAAAAAATCGTGCCAATAGAAATGTTTACATCAATATTGGACGAACCGTCTAACGGGTCAAACAAAACCAAATATTTGCCCGATTCGTTGGCAGCAACAAAGGTGTCTTCTTCTTCGCTGGCTAAACCTGCCACGTTTGGGTTTTGGCGCAGCGCGTCAATCAGCGTTTGGTTGGCAATCAGGTCTAATTTTTTCTGCGCTTCGCCTTGCACGTTACCTGTGCCAGCTTCGCCCAATACGCCAGCCAATGCGCCCAAGCGGACGTTTTGGCTGATGGTTTTGCAGCCTGAAATAATGGTTTGCAAGGTGCTGATGAGTTCGGCAGGGGCGGTTTGTTGTTGCAGATATTGGTTTAAGGTTTGCATGGGTTTGTCCTTTGTAGTGAGATGTAGTGAAGTGTACTGCGTTCAAAATTTAGGCGCAAATATTTTTCAGGCTGCAATTTATAGGCATAATCTAAAAAGAAAATACGTATTTATATAAATTAGATACAATAAATCTACAAACTTTAACAATATTTGACTTGCGTCTAGAAAATTAAAAACTTTCAGGCGTAGAATGATTTTATTGTTACCTTAGCTGATAATTTCATGGCGTGGGCAAACGACCAAACAATAAGAAATCTTCATTTAAGAGAACGATTTATCAAGTCTTAGAGAATATAACGAGAAATAAAAAATGAAAACTACTATTCGTACTCAATTAAGCGTTTTAGCTTTGGCATTATTGGTGGCTTGTTCCAATCAAGAGGCTGCGAAAACTGAAACCCCTGCAAAATCAACCCCTGAAGCAACGTCTTCAGCAACGCCTTCAGCAGCACCTACAGCAACAGATGCTTCAGTGGTGAAAGTAGCGATTTCTGGCGATTATCGTCCGTTTTCTTTCTATGAAAGCCAAAAAGCACAAGGGATTGAAGTGGAGTTGTTGCAAAAAGTGGCTGAGAAACAGGGATTTAAAGTGGAATTTAATACCACAGTTTGGAGCAAAGCTTATCAAGACGTTAAAAATAAAACATTTGATGTGATAGCAATGGGGACAGCGGTCGATGAAGCTGATACCAGCGTGGTTGTGCCAACTAGCACCTATATGCATTCGGGTGACTGTGTGGCGACGCTGCATGATAAAAAATTGCCTGATTGGACAAAAGGTCGGGTAACTGTAGCCGATGATGAAACAATGAAAGAGGAAGTTATGAAAGCGAATGGTATACCTGCTGAAAAAATCAGCATGGAAAAAACCAGCTTTTTGACTTTAACTGCTTTGGTAAAAGACAAGGCGGATGCAGCGGTAGGGGACTGCTCAGTTTTGAAATACTATTCCAAAGGCGACACTTTGAAATCTTATACTTTTAATATTGTGGACTACAACCACGCGGGTCAAACAGAAGAAAGTTTTGCTATGACGTTGATGGTGAGCAAAGATAAACCTGACTTGGTAAACAAAATCAACGCAGGTATTGCAGATTTGAAACAAAGCGGTGAATTAGATGCGTTGGTGAAAAAACACACGAATCACGGTGCATAATAAAGAAAGGGCAGAAATCATTTCTGCTCTTTTTGTTTTTCAGGCTGCAATCAAACAATCGCAGCCTGAAAACTTGGTTACTCAAGAACAACTCCCCTTATCACACCCACCGCAGTTCCCACAGCCGCCTGAAGCCTTTTTGCTTTTCCAAAAATATTTCCGCACCACAAAAGCCACCGCCGCCAACACGATAGCACCGACAATAATTTCCTGAATCATGATTGCACCCATGAAGTAATATGATAAGCCACAAAGGCAAAAAAGTAAGCCAAAGCAAAGAGATAACCCGTAATCAACCAAGTTTTCTTCGCAGAATTGGTTTCCCGTTTAATCACAGCGAGCGTTGCCAAACACATCGGCGCGAACACATACCACGCTAAAAACGCAAATGCAGTTGCCAAGCCCCAATCTTGCGCCACAATCGGAGACAGCGCATTTTGAATCGCATCTTCATCAGCCGCTTCAACTGCGTACACCGTACCCAGCGCCGCTACCACCACTTCACGCGCTGCCATACCAGGAATCATGGCAATGCACATCTGCCAAGTGAAGCCAATCGGCGCAAAAATCGGCTGAATGGCGCGTCCCAACATACCCGCAAAACTATAATCAATCGCTGCGCCCGTTGCGCCTTCTGGGGCGGCTGGGAACGTGGTCAAAGCCCACAAAATCACGCTCAGCGCAAAAATCACCGTGCCAGCGCGTTTCAAAAACGCTGCCACGCGTTCCCACAATGAACGCAAAATGTGGCGCAAGTTGGGTGTGCGGAAAGTCGGCAATTCCATTAGCAATGGAAATTGTTGCACGTTGCCTTGTCGGCGTGCCAAGCGTTTCATCACATACGCGGTTAAACCTGCTGATACAATCCCGAAAACGTACAACCCAAACAGCGTGAGCCCTTGCAGATTGAACACGCCCCAAACGGTTTGCTCGGGAATAATTGCGCCGATAATCAAGGCGTAAACAGGCAACCGCGCCGAGCAAGTCAGCATGGGCGCAATCGCAATCGTAACCAAGCGTTCACGCGGGTCGCTGATGGTTCGTGCGGACATCACGGCTGGCACGGCACACGCGAAACTGGAGAGTAGTGGGATAAACGCGCGTCCTGATAAACCGCTTTTTGCCAACACGTTGTCCAACATAAATGCGGCGCGTGGCAAATAACCTGAGTCTTCCAGCAGCAAAATAAACGCGAACAAAATCGTAATTTGCGGCAGGAAAACCAACACGCCGCCCACGCCAGCAATCACGCCGTTCACAATCAAATCGTTCAACACGCCTTCAAGCATTTTGGTGGCGACTTGTTCGCCCAGCCAACCAAACGCGCCTTCAATCCTGTCCATTACAGGCGCAGACCATGCGTACACAGCCTGAAAAACCAGCAGCAAAATCAGCAATAAAACAGGAATGCCAAACAATGAATGCAGCGATAACGCGTCTAATTTCGTGTGCCAACTCGGTAACTGCATGGGGCGCAAAACCACGTCTTTCAGGATTTCATCAACTTGCGCGTACAGTTTTTCCGTGTCTATCCGCGAAACGGCGTGTTGCTGCAAATCCGCTTGATTGACGGTAACTTGACCATTTTGTCGCGGTAATTTGGCAATTTCATCGCGCACAGCCTGAATGTCGCGTGAATGAATTGCCACTGTTGCCAATACAGGTACGCCGAGTTTTTCGGATAATTTCGCCACGTCCAATTTCAGCCCACGCGCTTGCGCCACATCAATCATGTTCAGCGACACAACCATGGGCAAGTTGAGCTGTTTCAGTTCCAAAATCATGCGCAGCGTCATGCGTAAATTGGTGGCGTCTGCCACGGCGATGATTGCGTCTGGGCGTTTGTCGCGTTTGCCTAGCACCACATCGCGGGTAACTTCTTCGTTTGGGCTAGTGGTGTGCAGGCTGTAAGTGCCAGGTAAATCAATGATTTTGATGTTGGGTTCACCTTTCAGGCTGCCTGAACGTTTGTCCACCGTAACGCCTGCGTAGTTCGCTACTTTCGCGTTTGCGCCTGTTAAGCCATTGAATAAAACAGTTTTACCGCAGTTGGGTGCGCCCACTAAAGCAAATTGTGCTGTTGCCATTTTCAGGCTGCCTTTTCTTCAGAAACGGAACACAAAATTTTTTTCGCTTCGGCTCGGCGCAGCGAAAATTGCGATTGATTGTCCAAGCGAACGGCGTAAGGTTCTACGCCAAAAATGCCTGTGGCAATGATTTGAATGCTCGTGCCTGAGTTGAAACCCAAATCAGTTAAGCGTTGGGAGACTTGCACGTCTAGTTCGCCAAATTCTGGGTTGGGCGCGATTGTTTGAATGGTTGCCAAGGTGTTTTTGGGCAGTTTATGTAACTCGAATTTCTCCATTTATTTTTCCTTTTTTGAAACGAGTAAGAACTATTATCAGTTTATTCTTGTCGTAATAAATGTGCAAATTCTCGTTAAATATGATTGATATACGTCAATGCAGCCTGAAAATCTTTCAGGCTGCTATAATCCGCCTTTCTTTATTTTTAACACAATACAAAAAAATGGCAACATTAGAAACTTGGATTGGTCTGCGTTATCTACGCGCCAAAAAACGGAGCGGCTTTATGTCGTTCATCTCGCTGATTTCCATTATCGGCATTGCGCTGGGCGTGATTGTTTTGATTACCGTGCTGTCTGTGGTAAACGGTTTCCAAAAAGATATTCGCGGCAAATTGCTCAACATTGCGCCCCACGCTGAAGTGGGCTACATGATGGGCGATGGCGAGCAAAACCAAAAATGGCAAGACCTGCAAAAAATGTTTGACGGCAAAAACGGCGTGATTGCCACAGCCCCTTACATTGCGGGACAAGGCTTAATCGCCAACCAAGGCGAAGTGCAAGGCATACAGCTGCGCGGCATTTTGCCAGACCAAGAACGCAAAGTGGTGGATTACGCAGATAACCTTGTTTCAGGCAGCCTGAACGATTTAAAACCCGATGAATTTGATATTGTGCTGGGCGAAAGTTTGGCGCAAAACCTAGGCGCAGAAATCGGCAACAAAGTAACCGTGATTACGCCAGAAGGCAACGTAACTCCTGCTGGTGTTGTGCCGCGCTTGAAACAATTTACCGTTGTCGGCATCGTGAAAACAGGCGCAGACGAAGCGGACAACAGCATGGCGATGATTCACATGGCAGACGCGCAAAAACTGTTCCGCGTGGACGATGCTGCCATTTCCTTGCGTTTGCGTTTGGCAGACCCACAAAACGCGCCTGCCGTTATGGAAAAATTACTGTCTGAAAACCAACGCCTAAACATTTGGGCGCAAAACTGGACGGACAATAATCGCAGTTATTTCAACGCAGTAGAAATGGAAAAACGATTGCTGACTTTGTTGCTGGCGTTCATTATTTTGGTTGCTGTGTTCAACTTGGTTTCATCGTTGGTTATGGCGGTTACTGAAAAACAATCTGATATTGCGATTTTGCGAACTTTGGGCATGTCACCACGCGGCGTGATGAAAGTGTTTGTGGTACAAGGCATGGTGGCAGGCGTAGTCGGCACAGCAAGCGGCACGATTTTGGGGCTGGCTTTGGCGGCAAACGTGGGCAAAATTGTCGCGTTTATTGAGCAAAATATGGGGCGCAAATTGGTTTCATCAAAAGTGTATTTTTTGGACTATTTGCCGAGCGATATTCACGCGTCTGATGTGATTAGCGTGATTTGTATTTCGCTGACTTTGTCTTTCCTTGCAACACTTTATCCAAGTTGGCGCGCGGCGCGTACCCAACCTGCGGAGGCTCTGCGTTATGAATAATATTCCTGTGATTGATTGCCAAAATGTTGCCAAAACGTATCGTGATGGCAGCCTGAATGTGGACGTTTTGCATGATTTAAATGTGCAAATTCAAGCTGGCGAAAGCGTGAGTATTATTGGGGCTTCAGGCAGCGGTAAATCCACGTTGCTGCATATTTTAGGCGGTTTGGACACGCCTACTTCAGGCAGCATTTCGCTCATGGAGCATGATTTAGCCACTTTATCGCAAGCGAAATTGGGACAGTTACGCAACCAATATTTGGGTTTTGTGTACCAATTCCATCATTTGCTGGCGGAATTTACCGCGCTGGAAAATGTGATGATGCCGTTGTTGATTGGCAAAATGTCCAAAGCGCAAGCGCGTGAACAAGCGGCAACGATGTTGGAAAAAGTAGGCTTGGGCAAACGCATGGAACATCGCCCAACGGAATTGTCGGGCGGCGAGCGTCAGCGTGCAGCGATTGCGCGTGCGTTGGTGAATAATCCGAAATGCTTGCTTGCCGATGAACCCACTGGCAACCTTGACCGCAAAAATGCGTGGGTGGTGCTGGATATGATGTTGGAATTGCAGGCGGAATTGGGAACGGCGTTGGTAGTCGTAACGCACGATGATGAATTGGCGACTAAATTCAATCGTGTTTTGACTGTACAAGAAGGTTCGCTTGTGCCTTTTCAGGCTGCCTGAAAAAATAAATGTGTTTTATAAATAATGAATTATTGATTTTTTGTAAGACAAGTCTTGTCAAAAAATAAAAAATACAGCATAATTCTCTCTTCTTTGGAATGCCGGTGTAGCTCAGTTGGTAGAGCACCTGACTTGTAATCAGGGGGTCGCGAGTTCGATTCCTGCCGCCGGCACCATTCCAAATAATCCTTTCTTTAAGGCCGGTGTAGCTCAGTTGGTAGAGCACCTGACTTGTAATCAGGGGGTCGCGAGTTCGATTCCTGCCGCCGGCACCATTCTTTATATTCCAGCTTTTTTAGCTGGAATTTTTTTATCTATAGAACACAAAAAAGCAGCCTGAAAATATTTTTCAGGCTGCTTTTGCCTTTTTGTCCAAATCTCTGATTTGGGTATAAAAGGGTATGCTGCAAGGCACTACTATTTCTATCCTTTAAACACCGGCAAAATATCCGCACGGCTGAGTAACTGCGCCAAAATGTTAATCACCCCAAACACAAACACCCAAATCACCAAACCCGTACCGCCATACACGCGATAACCTTTGCCCAAGCCGTGTTTTTTGCGCGAAGCGTACAACAGCAACGCAGGCACTAAACCCGTCCACACAGTTGCCGCCAAACCCACATAACCAATCACAGTTACAAAACCAGTCGGGAACAGCAAGCAAGCCACCAATGGCGGCAAGAACGTAATCGCCGCCGCTTTATTGCGACCAGAGCGCGAGTTATCAAAACCAAACAAATCCGTCAGATAATCCAGCAAACCCAGCGTTACGCCCAAGAATGAAGACGCAATCGCCATGTAAGAGAAAAAGCTAAGAATTTTCGCCATGCTGCCTGTGCTGGCAAATTTAGACAATTCGCCAATCAACACACCAATATCGCCGTCTGCCGCAATCACAGGCGCAAACGCAGAACGCGGCAAATTACCGTGAATCGCCAACTGCCATAGCGCATAAATCACCAGCGCAATCAGCGTCCCAATCCACAAAGCACGAGCCACTTTCGGCGCATCGCCATCAAAATATTTGAACAAGCTAGACACGTTGCCATGAAAGCCAAACGAAGCCAAGCAAACAGGTAAAGCCGTGCCAGCATAAATCCAGTAACGCGTGTCGGCAGGCGCGGCAGAATCCAGCAAAACAGGTATTTTCGCGGTGCTGAGCAAGCCGCTAGTCGCCCAGATAAACGTCAAAATCATGCCGCCGATTAACACGCTAGTAAATCTATCCACCACACGCGCAGACCACCACACGCAGCCTGCAAAAATCAGGAAAAACACCATTTGTCCCACCCATAAATTTTCGGCAGGGTTCAATCCAATCGCGGCTGTAGTTAAGTTGCTGCCCACGAAAATATAGGCGTAAGTAAGCAAATACAACACAAATGCTACCGCCATGCCGTTCACAATATTCCAGCCTTTGCCCAATAAATCACGGACTAAAGTGTCAAAGCTCGCGCCGCTAGGGTAATGCGTGTTCACTTCCAAAATCATCAAGCCTGAAGTGAGCATGGAAAACCATGTGTACAACAACACAAGCAAAGAGCCGAGAAACCACACGCCTGAAGTGGCTGTGGGGTTGGCGAGCATACCTGCGCCCACCACCGTTCCAGTGATAATCATTGCGCCGCCGAGCAGCGAGGGTTGTTTGGACATGAAATTTTTCCTTTCTTAAAAAATAGTTTTCAGACTGCAATTACATTTTGTTAAATTTAACGGTTTGCATGGCGTTGTGCCGCCATACCCACGCTTTTGATTGCAGGACTGTAACGGTTTCAGGCTGCATTAAAGTGGCTTGTAGGGTGTGTGAACGTGTTCACGCACCATTTGAAAAGCCTCATCGGTGCGTGCATACCGCACATACCCTACATTAATCGCAGCCTGAAAACACAAATCAGCCGCGAATTTTCGCTAAAGTTTTTGTAGTAGAAGTTTGGTGCAAAAACGGAATGCTGTGAACGCTGCCACCACGCGCCAGCGTTTCTTTTGCGCCGACAATATTTTCAGGCTGCCAATCGCCGCCTTTTACCAACACATCTGGCTTGATGAGTTCAATCAAATCCGCAGGTGTATCACTATCAAACCACGTTACAAAATCCACGCTTTCCAATGCGGCGGCAACGGCGGCACGGTTTTCCAGTGGGTTAATCGGGCGGTCTTCGCCTTTGCCTTGGCGTTTCACAGACGTATCTGTGTTCAACGCTAAAATCATGCACGCGCCCAATGTTCGGGCTTGCGCTAAATAGGTAACGTGTCCACGGTGCAAAATATCAAAGCAGCCATTGGTAAACACGAGAGGGCGTGGCAATTCTGCTAATTTTTGCGCGAGTTGTTTGGGCGATAGGATTTTGTTTTCAAACGCTGGAGTAGGGTATTGATTGTGCATTGTGATTGCCTTGTTAAAATATGTTTTTTTGAGTAAATATAACCGATTTTAGGGCGTATGGGAACAAATCGCAGCCTGAAAACTACAGATAATTTCAGTCATAAATTTAGTTTCAGGCTGCAAATTTTTGCATTTCACGAATTTGAAGCGTGGGTGTGGCGGCGCAACGCCACGTTCTTTAAAATTGAGAAAATGGTTTTCAGGCTGCATTTTTAAATTTTTTCAGGCTGCCTTGTGCGCTACTTTGCGTGATTTCGTGAAAGAGTCGTTTAAATAAAGGGTTGGCATTTTTTACTATTTATTTGTGTTTTCATTGGTTTAAATTGTAAAGACTGAGCCCAAATATGAAAAAAGCGCAAAACCATTAAACAAACAGCTAGAAATGTAAAGACGATGCTGATAAGATAGCTTTTCTTTCTCAACACTGATATTTAAAGGAAAACAGAATGAGTCGCGTGTTATTGGTAGATGATGATAATGAATTGACCGAATTGCTGACTGAATACTTAACAGCAGAAGGTTTGGAAGTGAATCGCATGCCTGACGGCGAAAGCGGTGTTCAAGAAATCTTGAACAATGGCAGTGAGTACGATGTTGTGGTGTTGGACTCTATGATGCCAAAAATGAACGGTTTGGACGTGTTGAAAACTGTTCGCGCACAAAGCAAAATCCCTGTGTTGATGCTGACCGCTAAAGGCGATGACATTGACCGCATTATCGGCTTGGAAATGGGTGCAGATGATTATGTACCAAAACCTTGCCAACCACGCGAATTGTTGGCGCGTATCAACGCGATTTTGCGCCGTTCGCAAACCGCACCTGAAGCGGCAAACGCTGGTAACAGCATTTCTGCAAGCGGTGTAACCTTGTTCCCATCAAAACGCCAAGCGATGATTGGCGACAATACTTTGGAATTAACCAGCACTGAATTTAACTTGTTGGAAGTGTTGATGCGCCACGCAGGTCAGGTTGTGAGCAAAGACAATTTGTCTCAAGAAGCGTTAGACCGCAAATTGGCTAAATTCGACCGCAGCATTGACGTGCATATTTCTAGCATTCGCCACAAATTGGGCGACGCTTCGTTGATTCAAACGGTTCGCGGTTTGGGTTATTTGTTTGTTAAAAACTAATTTTCCTTCATCAATTTCAGGCTGCTTGTATTTCAGGCAGCCTGAATTTTTTGTATCATTATGATTTTATTTTTCAGGCAGCCTGAAACATTATGAAACTCTTTCAACGCGTCTTTTTTACCTTTTGTACCGTTATCATCTGCACCGTCTTTTTTGTCAGCTTTGGCTTGTGGGCAGTGCAAACCCGCATGAGCGAAACCCACTCGCGCCAAATGCGAAACATGGAAAGCACCTTGTTGCTCAACACACTCATCACCCTGCAAGCACAAGGCGAAGATGGTGTGCGTCGCCTATTTCAACGCTGGGAAGACTTACCCGCTTCTAAAAACATCATCGTGATTTCAGGGCGCGGCAAACACAATATCTTGAATCGCAAAATCAGCGAAGAAGAAATCAACCAAGCCTACAATTATTCCCTGCAAAATCGCAATTCCACACTCGCTTTTGTGTATTACGACCCATTCGGCGAAGAATACCTGCTGTTCGTGCGCCATTTCGACCAGCCAAAAGTAGAGCGCATGCCAACGCTAATGATTCCTGGCTTACCAGTCGCCCCCATTTGGCATGAATTTATCGTTGTCGGCGTGATTTTCGTGATTGGTTTAACTCTTGCCTACTTGATTGCCAACAACGTCGCCAAGCCCATTAGCATTTTAGAAAACGGTATGAACCGCCTAGCATCAGGCGAGCTGACAACGCGCGTTTCACACCAGTTAGACGACCGCAAAGACGAACTTGCCAGTCTAGGCATTCAGTTCGACCGAATGGCAGCACAACTGCAACAACTTGTTGAAAAAGAACGCCATTTGTTACACCACGTATCGCACGAAATGCGCTCACCGCTTGCCCGATTGCAAGCCCTGTTAGGCTTAATGCAAGCCCGCCCAGAAAAGCAAAACGAATACATCGCCAAACTGGAAAGCGAACTCACACGCATGGATAACCTAGTCGGCGAATTGCTCACCCTATCGCGCCTAGAAACCGCCAACATGGCAATGGAAAAAGAGCCGCTGCCTATCGTCCCATTCATGGAACAGTTGGTAGAAGACAGCCAAGCCATTGCCGAACAACGCGGACACCACATCACATTAGACACAGGCAGCCTGAAAGAAGAAGCTCGATTGCAAGCCAATGAAAGCTACTTATATCGCGCCTTCGACAATGTTATCCGCAACGCCATGAACTACAGCCCAGAAGGCAGCACCATCAAAATCCAAATGCACGAAGACCGCAAAAACTTGCACGTGGAAATCACTGACAACGGACCAGGCGTCAAACCCGACCAGTTGCCACACATTTTCACCGCGTTTTACCGTGCCGACAGCAGCGCGAACAAACCAGGTACTGGCTTAGGCTTAGCCATCACCAAACACATTGCCGAACAACACTGCGGCAAATTGTTCGCCGAAAACGTGCAACCCAACGGCTTAAAAATGCACTTCGTGTTCCCCAAAACCACCGTGCCCAAACACAGCAAAAAAAACGAAGAGCCAACAGAAGAATACCAACCAGACCATTCAGGCAGCCTGAAAGAATAATATGTATTTTTTAATTTCTCCCGCCAAAAATCTCAACGAAAAAGCAGAAACGCTGCCAGCACAATACACACAGCCTGAAATGCTTGAACAGTCCGAAATTCTCATGCAAGACGTGCGACCACTCGCCCCGCAAGACATCGCCAAACTCATGCACGTTTCTGACAAAATCGCCTTGCTGAATGTGGAACGTAACCAAGTCTGGCAGCCCCCGTTTACCCCAGAAAACGCCAAACAAGCCCTGTATCTTTTTAATGGCGATGTGTACGACGGCATAGACGCACGCAGCCTGAAACCTGAGCAAATTCAATATTTACAGCAAAATTTGCGCATGCTTTCAGGCTTATATGGCTTGCTGAAACCACTCGATTTAATGCAACCGTATCGCCTAGAAATGGGCACCGCACTTGCCAATTCACGTGGCAAAAATCTGTATGAATTTTGGGGCAACCGCATTACTGAGCGTATCAACACCGAGCTGCACGAAAAGCAAGAAAACACCATTGTGAACCTAGCCTCACAAGAATATTTCAAAGCTGTGCAGCCTGAAAAACTGAATGCGCGAATCATCACACCAGTCTTTAAAGACGAAAAAAATGGCGTGTATAAAATCATCTCGTTTTACGCCAAACGCGCGCGTGGCTTGATGGTGCGTCATGCCGCGCAAAACGGCGTTACCGATGCTGAACAGCTCAAGCAATTTAATTTGGATGGCTATCAATTCAACGCCGCTGCGTCTTCAGAAAACGAATGGGTGTTTTTGCGATAAATGCAGCCTGAAAGAAACCGATTAAACAAGCTCGTTTAATTGGTTTCTTTATTTTTCAGGCTGCAATTTTTACAAAACTCATAAGGTGGGATTTATCCCACACCATTTTTGAACGATTTTGCAGCCTGAAAATAAATTGTGCTGATATTTTGCTATTGTTTTGGCGAGATAAATCCCACCTTGCGCAAGTTTCGCAAAGATTTCAGGCTGCAAAACCCTAGCCCATTGCTTTACATAAGGTTACAATGCTTTTTTACCTTTTAAACAAAAAAACAGGAGCAAACGTATGAGCGACATCAGTGACTTACAACAAGCCCTACAAGACTATGAAGCATACACCAGCAAGCAGCCTGAAAACACACAAAAACAACTGCGAAATGCCCTAGCGTACGCCCAAAAACACTACGCTAACTGCACCCATTTCATGGGCGAACCCGTTTTAACGCACGTTTTAGCGTCTGCCAAAATGGTTGCCGACATGGATTTGCTGCCTGAAGCCGTAGCCGCCACCGTGCTATCCGAATTCCCCGTGATTGCCAAACAAAAAGAATCCCCACTGGCAGCCGAGGCATGGGGCGAAATCATCACCGAGCAATGCGGCAACGCCATTTTTGAACTGGTACAAGGCATCGGCACGATTCACGAACTCACCGAATTTGCTCGCAGCGACAACCCTAAAACCCCCGAAGAACGCGCCGCCAAATCCGAAACCATGCGCAAAATGTTGCTCGCCATGGTGTCCGACATTCGCGTTGTGTTAATCAAACTCGCCTTGCGCACGCGAACCATGCAATATATGGCGTATGTGCCAGACAACCCCGAAAAACGCGCCATCGCACAAGAAACGCTGGACGTGTTCGCGCCGCTTGCCAACCGCTTAGGCGTGTGGCAACTCAAATGGCAGCTTGAAGACTTAGGTTTTCGTCACCAAAACCCAGAAGAATATAAACGCATCGCCAAATTATTGGACGAAAAACGCGTGGAACGCTTGGAATATATTGAAAATTTCCTGAACACCGTTCGCAGCGAAATGGACAAAATTGGCATTCAATACGATGTTGCGGGTCGCCCCAAACACATTTATTCCATTTACAAAAAAATGGTAAAGAAAAAGCTGGATTTTGACGGTTTATACGACATTCGTGCTGTGCGGATTTTGGTGAACACCGTGCCAGAATGCTATTCCACGCTCGGCATTGTTCACAGCTTATGGCAACCGATTCCGGGCGAATTTGATGATTACATCGCCAACCCGAAACCCAACGGCTACAAAAGTTTGCACACCGTGATTATCGGTCCTGAAGACAAAGGCATTGAAGTGCAAATCCGCACTTTTGAAATGCACCAATTCAACGAATTTGGCGTTGCCGCGCACTGGCGATACAAAGAAGGCGGCAAAGGCGACAGCGCATATGAACAAAAAATCGCATGGTTGCGCCAATTATTAGACTGGCGCGAAAACATGGCGGAAAGCGACAAAGAAGACTTAGCGTCCGCGTTTCAAACCGAATTGTTCAGCGACACGATTTACGTTTTATCGCCCAAAGGCAAAGTATTTTCTCTGCCCGTGGGTTCAACCGCGATTGATTTTGCCTACGCCATTCACACGGATTTGGGCGCGCGCTGCCGTGGTGCAAAGATTGACGGCAAAATTATTCCTCTGTCCACCCCTTTGGAAAACGGACAGCGCGTGGAAATCATCACCGCCAAAGAGGGCGAACCGTCTGTAAGTTGGTTGTATGAAGGCTGGGTGAAATCAACCAAAGCCATCAACAAAATCCGCGCCTACATTCGCCAACAAAACGCTGAAACCGTGCGCGAAGAGGGCAAAAACCAGTTTGAAAAAGTGTTGGCAAAAAGCAGCCTGAAACCAAATTTGAGCAAATTGTGCGAAAAACTCAATTTCAAAACGTTGGACGATTTATATACGGCGATTGGACAAGGCGAAATCACACCGCGCACCGTGCAAAAAGCCTGCGGCACGTTGGTAGAACCGCAGCCTGAACCCGTGAGCGAAACCACGATTATTAAAAAGTCCAAAATCAAATCGGGCGGACAAAATGGCGTCCTGGTAAACGGCGAAGGCGGTTTGCTGACCAATTTGGCGCGCTGCTGCAAACCTGTGCCGCCTGATGAAATTGTCGGCTTTGTTACGCGCGACAAAGGCGTGTCGATTCACCGTTCAGGCTGCCCTGATTTGCTGCACCTTGCCGAGCAATCGCCCGATAGAATTTTGTCGGCAAGCTGGGCGGAATTGGACGCAAATCAGATGTTTGCTGTGGATATTGAAATCCGCGCACAAGACAGAAGTGGTTTGCTGCGCGATGTGTCGGACGCATTGGCGCGGCATAAGCTGAATGTAACTTCGGTGCAAACCCACAGCCGCGATTTGGAAGTGAGCATGCGTTTTACGCTGGAAGTGCGCCAAATCAACGAGTTGCCACGCGTGTTGGCAACGCTGGCTGATGTGAAAGGCGTGAGCAGCGTGGCGCGGATTTAGAATGGTTTTCAGGCTGCGATTTGTGTTTTATCGCAGCCTGAAAATATTTTTGTAGGGTGTGCCACGCGCACCATTTTTTCAAATAAAACAATCTTTCAGGCAGCCTGAAAAATGTCCGCACTGCTATTTTCCACCCTCTGAAAGGAACCACAAATGAAAACATGGATTTTATTACTCGCATTGAGTTTTCCCATTTTCGCGCAAGCTAAAGCTGCTGAGAAAACTGTTTTCGCTTGCGCATTTGACAACGGCAAAAGCGTTCGCGTTAGCGAGCGTGGCGATGTTTACCGTTATCAATATGGCAAGGCAAACACACCTGAATTGGTGTTTGAAAATAATCGCGCCGAAGCGATTAAACGTTCGCCACGTTGGCAAGGTATAGGGCGAAATTTGTGGATTAATTTAACGTTGAAAAATGGTCAATATCAATACAGTTTAGGTTGGTCAATGGATAGATTAACGGACGAGCATGAAGAGAGTTATTTTTTAACAGTAGAACGCAATGAACAATTTGTTACACAACAAACTTGTCGTGCTAAACCAAAACCTATTTTTAATCCACCCGAAGAATTGCAATTATAATTTTCAGGCAGCCTGAAAATTCACACGAATAAAAACTTGTCGGGTTGCCAACCCGACCTGCACGACACAAGGAAAAAACCAAATGGCAAAAGCCCCAAAAATCCAATTCCAATGCACCGAATGCGGCGGCACAACACCCAAATGGGTTGGCAAATGCCCGCATTGTGGCGAATGGAACACGCTTTCTGAACAGCTAACCGCACCCGAACCCAAAAACGCGCGTTTCCAATCGTGGGCGGCGGAAACCACGCAAGTGCAAGAATTATCCAAAGTTACCGCCATGGAAGTCCCACGCGAAGCCACTGGCATGGGCGAACTTGACCGCGTGTTGGGCGGCGGTTTGGTGGACGGTGCGGTCATTTTGCTCGGTGGCGACCCAGGTATTGGCAAATCCACTTTGTTGTTGCAAACCATTGCTTTAATGGCGAAAAAACGCAAGGTGTTGTATGTGTCGGGCGAGGAATCGGCGCAACAAGTGGCGTTGCGTTCGCAGCGTTTGGGGCTGAATGCGGACGGCGTGAATTTGTTGGCGGAAATCCGTTTGGAGGCGATTCAGGCTGCCTTAAAACAGCACGAGCCGTCTGTAGTCGTGATTGACTCGATTCAAACGATGTATTCTGACCAAATCACGTCCGCGCCTGGCTCGGTGTCGCAGGTGCGCGAATGTGCGGCGCAACTGACGCGAATCGCGAAACAAATGGGCATTGCGATGATTTTTGTTGGACACGTTACCAAAGACGGCGCGATTGCGGGCCCTCGGGTGTTGGAGCATATGGTGGACACGGTGCTGTATTTTGAGGGCGATCAGCATTCCAATTACCGCATGATTCGGGCGATTAAAAACCGTTTTGGAGCGGCGAATGAATTGGGCGTGTTTGCGATGACGGAAACGGGCTTGAAAGGCGTGTCCAATCCGTCCGCGATTTTTTTGGCGAGCTATCGCGATGATGTGGCGGGTTCGTGCGTGTTGGTTACGCAAGAGGGTAGTCGTCCGCTTTTGGTGGAAATTCAAGCACTTGTTGATGATGCGCACGGTTTCACGCCGAAGCGTTTAACGGTGGGTTTGGAGCAAAACCGTTTGGCGATGTTGCTGGCGGTGCTGAATCGCCACGCTGGAATTGCGTGTTTTGACCAAGATGTGTTTTTGAATGCGGTGGGCGGCGTGAAAATCAGCGAACCTGCGGCGGATTTGGCGGTGATTTTGGCAATGTTGTCTAGCTATCGCAATAAGCCGCTGCCTGAAAAAATGGTGGCGTTTGGGGAAATTGGTTTGAGTGGCGAAATTCGTCCTGTGCCACGTGGGCAGGAGCGTTTGAAAGAGGCGGAGAAATTGGGCTTTAAACGCGCGATTGTGCCGAAAGCGAATTTGCCGAAAAACTTAAAAGAATTTCCAAATTTGCAGATTTATGGGGTGGAGAATTTGCAAGCGGCGGTGGGGTTGTGTCGGGATTTGGAAGATGAATAAATATTTTCAGGCTGCCTGAAAATATATAAGTTATTTATTACTTTTTATATTGCGTGATTTTTGTAGCTTTTCCTTCTATAAAACAGTTGTAGCTATACTTGTTGTCTTTTAATTGTACAGGATAGTTGCAAATTAGTTGATATTGTTGAGGTGTTTCACTTGGAGCAAAAGAAAAACCTATTTCAAGTGGTAATAGAATAGAAATTGCTGCAAATATAAAAGCAGTTATTAAAAAAATAGGAATAAAAGTTGTTCGTAGAAATTGCTAAAGACCAAATTGATTTTTGGTATTATTGTTTAGAGAATTATTCATAAGGATTCTTCCATAAATAACTAATATTAGAATAATATATTTATAGGTAAATGCACATTTCAGGCTGTCTAAACCATTCACTCCACCCAATTTTCCGTCCGCAACCCAGCCACGCAATTAAATTCACGCAAATTATTGCTAACCAAAATCAAGCCCTGACTGCGAGCATGAGCGGCAATCAACACATCATAAGCCCCAATTGGCGTGCCAGCTTTTGCCAATTCCGCCCGAATTTCTGCCGCGTGAGCCGCCGCTCGTTCATCAAAATCCAACACGTCCAAACGTGCCACCAAACCTTCCACATCAGCAAACGCTCGTTCACGATTCTGCGATTTTTCCGCCCCAAACAGCAATTCAGACAACACCACCGAGCTAATACACAGGCGATTACTATTCGCTTTGAAATGTTCGCGAACTTCGGCAGGGCGGTTTTTAATCGTGTAAATGCAAATATTCGTATCCAGCATATATTTCAACATAATCAAAAACTTTCACGTTCTGCTTGTGTGCAAATTTCACGCTCTGGAAAATCGCTTAATGGCGTTTGGTCAAACCAATCGTCCCACAAATTTTCCGCTGGCGTGAGTAAACGCGATTTGCCCAACACGACTACATTCACTTTTTGCACGTCATCAGGAAACGCAACTGCTTTGGGCAATCGCACGGCTTGGCTTTGATTGTTTTTAAATACAGCAGCTTGAGTCATGATTTTTTCTTTGTATATAGATGAGAGATATACAAATTTTAACGGTAAAATAATGGTTTGACAATTTTCAGGCTGCCTAAAAACTCCTTCAGGCAGCTTGAAAAATTATATAATGCGCTATTTCAAAATAAGGAAAAAACACCATGACCATCATCGTAACAGGCGCAGCAGGTTTTATTGGCAGCAACATCGTCAAAACTTTGAACGAG
Source organism: Kingella negevensis (assembly GCF_030177895.1). Lineage (NCBI taxonomy): Bacteria > Pseudomonadati > Pseudomonadota > Betaproteobacteria > Neisseriales > Neisseriaceae > Kingella > Kingella negevensis. The sequence continues at coordinate 1,071,158 of NZ_CP123448.1, read as the reverse complement.
CGCGGCATTACCGACATCGTTGCCGTGGACAACCTAAGCAACGGCGACAAATTCCGCAATCTCGCCGACAGCGACATCGCCCATTATCTCGACAAACACGAATTTATCCGCCAAATCCGCGAACACCAATTCCCGTTTGACGACATCAAAGCCGTGTTCCACCAAGGCGCGTGCAGCGACACTATGAACTACGACGGCAAATATATGTTAGAAAACAACTACCAATACACATTGGACTTGCTAGACTGGTGTCAAGACGAGCGCATTCCGTTTTTGTACGCATCAAGCGCAGCGGTTTACGGCAAAGGCGAAACCTTCCGCGAAGAACGCCCATTAGAAAAACCGCTCAATGTGTACGGTTATTCCAAATTCTTGTTTGACCAAATTCTGCGCCAACGCATGGAAAAAGGCTTAACCGCCCAAGTTGTAGGCTTCCGCTATTTCAACGTGTACGGCATGCGCGAACAACATAAAGGACGCATGGCATCCGTCGCGTTCCACCACTTCAACCAATACCGTGAACAAGGCTTCGTAAACTTATTTGGCGCGTATGAACAATACGGCAACGGCGAACACAGCCGCGATTTTGTCAGCGTAGAAGACGTGGTAAAAGTGAATTTGCACTTCTTCGACCACCCCGAAAAATCAGGCATTTTCAATCTCGGCACAGGATGCAGCCAACCGTTTAACGACCTAGCCGCCGCCACAGTAAACGCCTGTCGCGTTGCCGAAGGTAAGCAAGCTCTGAGTTTAGAAGAATTGGTTGACCGTGAGCTAATTCGCTACATTCCATTCCCTGATTCACTCAAAGGTAAATACCAAAGTTTCACGCAAGCCGACATTAGCAAATTGCGCGAAGCAGGTTATGAAGACAACTTCTTTGACGTGGACGAGGGTGTGAGCCGCTATGTTCATTGGTTGTTAGAAAACCAATAATTCAAAACTTTCAGGCAGCCTGAAAAAGGAACAATCATGCACGAATGGCGTTACACCGTCCCCGCTTGCCCCGAAGCCTATCAACGCGCAAGTGCGGTATTCAATCAGCACGTTGTCCGCAGCGATAAAAAATTCTTGCGCAATATTTGGGGCATTTGGCTTATCCATACGCTAATTCTCGTGGTGTGCGCTATCGTGATTGGCTCTGCAACAGGGAAAATTCTTGGTGTGGCTAGTGTTCTGTATGATGCCGACCTAATTGATTGCGCAGATATACTTTATCAAAATGCAAACAGTATTCTGCCCACGATTGCTGTCACCATTGTTTTTTTTCCTTATCAAGCAAAAAGTAGCCATGCGCTATTATTTGCATCATGTCTATCATCGCGGCTATCTTATGAATAGCAACCAATTCATCGCCAATGAACAGGGCGTGCAAAATATTTACACCGCCGATGAAAAGCAACAATTTGTTTAACAAGCACAGAGTTGGCAGCAACAAGCTCATATTCAGGCAGCCTGAAAAACAGAAAGACACCATGACCAACACCACCGACCTCATTAACCGCCTAGGCAAAAACCTCAAACACCAGTTCAAATGGGCAAAACGCCAAAACATCGAAGCATGGCGCATTTACGATAAAGACATTCCCCAATTCCCCTTCGCCATAGATGTTTACGGCGAACACATCCACCTGCAAGAATACGACACAGGCTGGCTCATGCACGAAGACGACTACCAAGCATGGCTAGAAGACGTGTGCGAAGCCGTTCAATTCGTAACAGGTTTTCCGCGTGAAAATATCCATTTAAAACAACGCGCCCGACAAAAAGGCACAGCCCAATACGAAAAAACAGGCACAACAGGCGAAGACTTCGTTATCCACGAAAACGGACGGCAATTCATCGTCAATCTCGACAAATATTTAGACACGGGCTTATTTTTAGACCACCGCAACACACGCAAAAAAGTGGGCGAAACCGCCGCAGGAAAACGCTTTCTGAATTTGTTTTCCTACACAGGCAGCTTCACCGTTTACGCAGCCACAGGCGGCGCAACCAGCAGCGAAACCGTTGATTTATCCAACACCTATTTAGATTGGGCAAAACGCAATTTTCAGCTCAACGGCATGGATTTAGACAAGCACCAAATCGTCCGCGCAGACGTGTTCCAATACCTAGCCGAAGCCGCGCAGCAACGCAAACAGTTTGACCTAATCGTGCTAGACCCTCCAAGTTTCTCCAACAGCAAAAAGATGTTGGACATTTTGGATATTCAGCGTGACCAAGGCAAACTCATTCACGGCGCAATAAATTTGCTGGACAAAAACGGTGTGTTGTATTTTTCCAATAACCTACGCACATTCACGCTTGATGACGAAATCACCGCGAAATACAACGTGAAAGATATTTCCAAACAATCTGTTCCCGAAGATTTCCGCAATAAGAAAATTCATCAATGTTGGGAAATTAAGCATAAATAACGCGCTTGTAGGGTGTGCCACGCGCACCATATTTTCAGGCAGCCTGAAATCGGTGCGCACAGCATACCCTACGTCATTCCACATAAAGTTTCAGGCTGCGTTTTATTCCTAAAACGCAGCCTGAAAACTTATCTTTCCACAATTATTCCTTGCCCAATCTCACGGCGCAACCCCACATCATTCAGCACACTTAACTTCTCCCGAAACACCCCAAACGGCAACACCTGAGACCCAAACCGTTTCATATGCTCCGAATCCTGCTGGCAATCAATCAACTGCACTCCGTAGTCCGCCAAAAACGGCACCGCACACGCAAACGCAATCTTAGACGCGTCATTCTGCCGTGCAAACATCGATTCCCCATAAAACACGCTGCCAATCTGTACTCCATAAAACCCGCCCACCAAACACCATTCCCCCGAATCATCAGGCAACCAACACTCAAAAGAATGCGCGTTTCCCAGCTTATTCAAAGCCGAGTACGCAGCCTGAAATTCGGGCGTAATCCACGTACCACCTTGCCCAACACGCGGCACAGATGCACATGCCGCAATCACATCATCAAACGCCTGATTCACTGTTACCCGATAAGATTTATTGCGCAGCACCTTTGCCAGCGAGCGATGAATATGCAAGTTTTCAGGCTGCAAAACCGCGCGAGGGTGGATAGAAAACCAGTAAAACAAACCGTCTTGCGTGAACCAAGGAAACAGCCCTTTGCGATACGCGTTTTGCAGCAAAACAGGCGACAAAGTTTGTGTTACGCACACCAAGCCATCGTTTACATCACGTTCCGGGGAATATTCAGGAAACCGCGGATTTTTTTCTGATACAAAAGCAATAGACATAACAAACACCTAAAATCATCAAATCAAGCCTATTTTAACGTAGGGTGCACCATGTGCACCAAAACTTTCAGGCAGCCTGAAAATTGCCCAAATGGAGCGTACTCAAATGCTGCCTGAAAAATCCCAAATCCCTTATAATTCCCCTTTTCATTTGCAGCCTGAAACCCCATGTTTACCCTACAACAGCACCACAATCTCGTCCCATACACCACCTTTCGTCTGCCCGCCAAAGCCGCGTATTATACTGAACTGACCGACAGAGCAGACCTCCCTAAACTCTGCCAACTGCCCCAATTCAACGCGCAAACCGTCTGCTGGCTCGGCGGCGGCAGCAACGTCTTATTTATGCGCGATTATCCCGATTTAGTCGTACGCATGGTAACGCGTGGCATTCGTGAAGTGTCCCATTCAGGCAGTCAAGTTTTGATAGAAGCACAAGCAGGCGAAGTGTGGCACGATTTTGTTCAAACCACTTTGCAAATAGGTTTGAGCGGCTTAGAAAATCTCAGCCTAATCCCCGGAACAGTCGGTGCAAGCCCCGTGCAAAATATCGGCGCATATGGCGTGGAAGTGAAAGACCGCATTCACAGCGTAGAATGCTTTGATTTAGCCACGCAAACATTCATCACACTTAGCAACGCCGATTGCCAATTTGCCTACCGCGACAGCCTGTTCAAACACGCAGGCAAAAAACGCTATGTCATTACCGCCGTTACTTTTGCCCTGTCCACAGAATTTGTGCCACACGCAAAATATGGCGACTTGGCAGCCGTTTTGCTGGAAAACTGCGGTGAACGCACACCAACTGCGCAAGATGTTGCGCAAGCTGTTTGCCAAATCCGCAGCAGCAAATTGCCAGACCCTGCCGTGCTAGGCAACGTGGGCAGCTTTTATAAAAACCCAATTGTTTCCGCCGAACACGCTGCGCGTTTACAGGCTGCGTTCCCTAATATGCCGCATTATCCGCAAGCAGATGGTTCTGTGAAACTTGCTGCAGGTTGGCTGATTGACCAATGCAGCCTGAAAGGTTATGCAATTGGCGGCGCGGTGGTTCACGAGAAACAAGCCCTTGTGATTGTGAACCAGAATCACGCTACAGCAGACGATGTGCAAGCCTTGTCAGACCACATTTGCCAAAGCGTTTGGCAAAAATTTGAAGTGACGTTGCACCCAGAGCCTAATTGGCTGCCTGAAAATTGATAAGCAGTTTTCAGGCTGCCAATTCAATATTCCCCCCCGAATGTTGGATTCAAGAATCCAACCTACAACCTGAAGCCTTTGCAAAATTCTAGATTTGAGCAGTTTTCAAAGCCATAGCAGCACAGCAAGCGACTACGTACATCAAGTACGTTGAGTTTGCGAGCAGCGCATGGCGAAGAAAAATGCCAAAGATAGAGATTCTGCAAAGGTTTCAACTCAAAAAAAGAGAAATAATACATGACCAAAAAAACAACCAAACCAAACACCTACAACCGAATCATTGACGCCAGCCTTGTGCTGTTCAACGAACAAGGCGAGCGCAACATCAGCACCAACCACATCGCCAGCTACATGGGTATTAGCCCCGGCAATCTGTATTATCACTTTACCAACAAAGATGAAATCATCGTCCAACTATTCAAACGCTACACGCAAGCACTGGTTACTTACGTTGCGGAAGAAGACAAGCCGCAATCTGTGCGCGATGCGTTTGAGTTTATGGCTGGTGCGTATGATATTTTGTGGGAATACCGCTTTTTGTTCAGCGACATCAATACCTTGCTGGAACGCGGCAAAGATTTGCTGGGCGAACACAAATTGTTTAGCCACGAACAAATTTCGCCGATGATGAAGTGCGTCTTGAGCCATTTGCGTGAAAGCGGCATCATCAAAATGGATGACATCGCCTTGAATGATTTAACGATTAACATCTGGTTAGTCAGCAAATACTGGTTTGATTTCCATAACTCACTTTATGGCGCAGACAACGCGCAAGGTCATCAAATCAAAGCGCGTGGTGTGGCGCGTACATTGAGCTTGTTGCGCCCATATTTCGCGGAACAATATTTGGCGGAATTTGACGCGCTCAATCGTGAATTGTTAAACAATTAATTTTTCAGGCTGCGATATGAGTATTAAAGATTGGGCAACAGGTGAGCGTCCGCGTGAGAAATTGCTGGAACGCGGCGCAAATGCGTTGAGTGATGCGGAATTGCTGGCGATTTTGTTGCGTGTTGGTACACAGGGTATGAGCGCGGTGGATTTATCACGGTCGCTGTTGGACACTTACGGCGGTTTGGGCGGCGTAATGCACGCTTCGGTTAATGAACTGAGCAAGCACAAGGGCATGGGTTTGGCGGCTTATGCCCAATTTGCCACGGTGCTGGAAATTGGTCGGCGCGTGTTGAGCGAGGAATTGCGCCAGTTGCCTGTGTTCAATAATCCACAAACGGCGGCGGATTATTTGCGCTTGAAAATAGGGCGTGAACGCGTGGAAGTGAGCGTTGCACTGTTTTTGGATACGCAAAATTGTTTGATTGCGTGTGAAGAATTGGCGCGTGGCACGGTGGCGGAGAATGTGGTTTATCCACGAGAAGTGGCGCGATTGGCATTGCAACATCAAGCGGCAAATGTGTTGTTTGCGCACAATCATCCTTCAGGCAGCCTGAAACCTTCGCCTGAAGATTTGGCGTTTACGCAGCGATTGCAAGCGGCTTTGAAACTGCTGGATATTACGCTGATTGACCATATGATTGTAACGGTGGCGGATACGTTTTCGTTTATGCAGCATGGGTTGATTCGACATGCAGCCTGAAAATAAAAAAGCAGCCTGAAAATATTTTCAGGCTGCTTTTTGTTATGCAGACAAGTTTTCCAATGCTTTTTGCTCTGCTTTGTAAGCTGCTTGCATTTCGCGCTCTAGCTTAGTCGCTTGGCGAAGCATGAAGTAGTTTGCCACAATCACCAACGTGCCAACCACCCCGATGATAATTGTTGCCAACACGTTCATTTGTGGGTCTAAGCCGCGACGGATTTCCGAGAAAATTACCAAAGGCAAAGTAGAAGACCCTGGCCCTGACAAGAATGACGCAATCACTACATCGTCAAGCGACAGCGTAATCCCCAGCAAGAAACCCGACATAATCGCTGGCGCAATCAATGGCAAAGTAATTACAAAAAAGATTTTGAGCGGACGTGCGCCCAAATCCATTGCGGCTTCTTCCAAAGATTGGTCCAACTCAGCCAAGCGCGAGCGAATCACAACGGTGATATACGCCATGCACAGCGTGGTATGCCCCAAGAAAATGGTGAAGAAACCACGGTCTAGCCAAGTGATGTCGCTGCCTAATGCGCCTTGCAACATGGTTTGCACTTGAATAATCAAGAGCAGCATGGACAAACCTGTAATCACGTCTGGCATCACCATTGGCGCAGAAATCAAGCCTGCAAACAGGGTGTTACCACGGAATCGCTTGATACGCGCCAGTGCATAGCCTGCCAGCGTACCCAACACCACCGCCGCAAACGATGAACACGCGGCAATCTGTAACGACAACCAAGCCGCGTCCAGAATTTGGCCATTGTTCATCAATTCGCCATACCATTTGGTTGAGAAACCACCCCAAACGGTAACCAGTTTTGAATCGTTAAATGAATAAACCACCAAAATAATCAATGGAATATACAAAAACGCTAAACCCAGCACCAGCATGAGTTTCAAAAACGGAGACATTTTATTTCCGTGCATTATTTGTCCCCTTTCGCTGCTTCACGGTTATCAAAATATTGTTGCAAACCAATCGGTACAACCAGCAACAACACCATAATCACGGCAATCGCTGCGGCTAAAGGCCAGTTGTTTTGGTCTGAGAAGGCTTGCCATAACACTTTACCAATCATCAAATTGCTTGGGCCACCAACCAATTCTGGAATCACATACTCGCCCACAGACGGGATAAACACGAGCATTGAGCCTGCAATAATGCCTGATTTAGACATCGGTAAAGTAATCGTTAAAAAGGCTTTGATTGGGTGTGCACCCAAATCTGCTGCGGCTTCCAATAAGCGTTTATCCAGTTTCACTAATTGGGTGTACAACGGCAAAATCATGAACGGTAAATAGGCGTAAACCATCACTAAAGTCAGCGAGAACGAGTTGTAAAATAATTCTAGCGGCTCTTTAATGATACCCCATTTAATCAAATAGTTATTAATAATCCCATTGCTGCCCAGCAAGCCAATCCATGCGTATACGCGCAATAGGAACGATGTCCAAAATGGCAACATAATCGCGAGCAATAAGCCGTTGCGAATGTTGGGGTTGGCGCGTGAAATCGCGTATGCCATTGGGTAGCCCACCAGCAAGCAGATGATTGTGGTCATCAGCGCGGTTTTGATGGATAACCAATAAGTTAGCAAATAAATGTTTTCGCCGTCATCGCTGCTAAAAATCTCTTTGAAGTTTTGCGTTACCACATGCAACGCGCCTGTTTCAGGGTCAAACAATGGCGTGAACGGCGGAATGGAAAACGCTTGTTCTGCAAAACTGATTTTGAACACGATGAAAAAGGGGATTAACACCAGCACCGCCAGCCATGCAAACGGTACACCAATCACAAACCGTGAACCTGGACGTTTACGGCGTTTAATATTGACAGAAGACATTTTCAGGCTGCCTCCTTTAGCGTGTTAATGGGGTAGGTTGGTTTTCAGGCCAATCCAAATACACTTCATCGCCCCAAGTTGGCGGTTCAATGCCACGCACATACCAATAAGGTGCTGGCACTTGGCTTTTAATAATGCGACCGTTTTCCATTTGAACGTGGTAAATCGCAAAGCTGCCCAAATAGGCGATTTCTTTCACTTTGCCTTTTGCCCAGTTGTGCGTATCGCGGTGCGCTGGTTTTTCTTTGTGCAAGTCGATGTCTTCAGGACGGATTGACACCCACATGGTTTGACCGTCTTCCGCTTCAAATTTTTGGTCGGTGTAAACTTTGCTTGGCAATTCAGGGCATTCAATCAACGCGTGTGCGTCGTCTTTGTGAACCAGTTTGCCTTCAAAAATATTGGTTTCGCCAATAAATTCTGCGGTGAATTTGCTGTTTGGATAGTCATACACATCTGCTGGTGTGCCCACTTGTTGCAGTTCGCCGTGAGACATAATCGCCACGCGACTTGCCATGGTCATCGCTTCTTCTTGGTCGTGGGTAACCATAATGCAGGTTACGCCCACTTTTTCCAGCGTGTTCACCAATTCAAATTGCGTTTGTTGGCGCAATTTTTTGTCCAACGCGCCGAGTGGTTCGTCCAGCAGCAATAATTTTGGGCGTTTTGCCAACGAGCGTGCCAAGGCTACGCGTTGTTGCTGACCGCCTGATAATTGGTGTGGTTTGCGTTTGGCAAATTGTGGCATTTGCACTAAGCGCAGCATTTCATCTACTCGCGCTTGAATTTCTTCTTTGGGTAATTTATCTTGTTTTAAACCGAAGGCGATGTTTTCTTCTACAGTCATGTGTGGAAACAGGGCGTAGCTTTGAAACATCATGTTGATTGGGCGGTCGTAAGGGGCAAGTTTGGTAATATCTTGACCGTCTAGAATGATTTGTCCGTCTGTTGGGATCTCCATGCCTGCAAGCATGCGTAACAGCGTGGATTTGCCGCTGCCTGAACTGCCTAATAAGGCAAAAATTTCGTGTTGATTGATGTCTAAATCAATGTATTTTACTGCGAGATTATCGCCATATTTTTTAGCCAATCCTTTGATTTGCAAATAAGGTTGGGTTGTAGTCATGAGCAATACTCCAAATGAGTGGGGTTTGAAATAGTGCTGTTTGATTGCTTTGGACAGTGGAGCTGTTTAGCGGCGTTCGGGCAGCAAGAAAATTTTAAAAGCGCGTGATTGTAGTGGACTAGGGGGCTGGGGGCAAGTGTATGTTAATCATTTATTAACACAATTTGGTTTTCAGGCTGCATTTTTTTCAGGCTGCAAATATTGGGCATAAATGCGTAACCTACCAATTTTGCAGAAAATCAAATAATCGCAGCCTGAAAACCCTGTACTCAATAAACTTTCAGGCTGCATTTTCATATTCCAACCAAAACCCACTATAATTCAACATTCTTATTTTAATACAACAAAAACACTGTGAAAATTCTGATTTTAGGAAGCGGTCAAGTAGGGGCTGCGATTGCACAAGAATTGGCGAGCATGCCCAACCACGACGTTACCATTGTGGACACGGACGAAACCGCGTTGAAAAACCTCGGCAGCCGTTTAGACGTGCGCACGCTGGTGGGCAATGCCGCCTCGCCCATGGTTTTGCAAAACGCAGGCGCGGAAGATACCGATATGCTGCTCGCCCTCACACGCAGCGACGAAACTAACCTAGTCGCCTGCAAACTGGCGGCAGATTTGTTCAACATACCGCAACGCATTGCACGAGTGCGTTCCGCAGAATATTCCGAATTTGGTGCTGAAGACGATGATGAAGACAACCCCAACCACATTCCACGCAGCCTGAAAGCCTTTTCCGTAACCGATTCCATTCATCCTGAAAACTTGGTTACAGAGCATTTGGCAGGTTTGCTCAGCCACGTCCGCGCCTTGCAAGTGCTGCCATTCACGCATGAAAAAGTAAAAATGGTTGTCGCGCAAGCACGAGCGGAAGACTGGATTATCGGCAAAAGTTTGCTGCAAATTGCCGCACGGCTGCCTGAAAACACCGATTGCCAAATTTGCGCCATTTACCGCAACACGCGCCTTATTGTGCCGCAGCCTGAAACCGTGATAGAAGAAGGCGATGAAATCACATTTGTTGTCGATTCCCGTTGCCTATCCAGCGTGATGTACGTTTTGTTTGAATACAACAAAAGCAATCGCCGCGTGATGATTGCAGGCGGCGGCAACATCGGTTATCGCCTCGCCAAAAAAATGGAAAACCAGTTCAACATCAAAATCATTCAGCACAACGAACAACGCGCAGAATGGCTCTCTGAACATTTGGATAACACACTCGTATTGCACGGCTCAGGCACAGATGAAGACCTATTGGCGCGTGAATACATTGACGAAGTGGATATTTTCCTCGCGCTGACAAACGATGATGAAAACAACATCATGTCCGCCTTGCTGGCAAAAAACTTGGGGGCGAAACGCGTCATTTCCATTATCAACCGCTCGCGTTATGTGGACTTGCTCACAGGGCATCAAATCGATATTATCGTGTCGCCCCACCAATTAACCATTGGCGGCGTGTTGGCACACGTTCGGCGCGGCGATATTGCAGAAATGTATCCCTTGCGACGCGGCGCGGCAGAAGCCATTGAAGCTGTGGTGCATGGCGACCACAAAACATCATCATTAGTGGGGCGGCGCGTGGACGAAATCAAATGGCCATCAGGCTGCCACATCGCCGCGATTGTGCGTGGTGATGAAGTGATTATGGGGCGCGACCACAGCCAAGTGCTGCAAGACGGCGACCATATTATTTTCTTTGTTTCACGCCGCCGCGTGTCGCGTGAATTGGAAAAACTGATTCAAGTGAAAATGGGATTTTTTGGATAAAACTGTTTTCAGGCTGCGATAGAGATTGCAGCCTGAAAAATAAAAGGAACAAAATGAGCCACATTAGCTAAATTTTTATATTGACCCAAACTGTCATTTTCAGGCAGCCTGAAAATATCTAAAACAAAAACGCAGCCTGAAACCCATTTTTCAGGCTGCAACATTAAGAACCACTATGCAAATCCAATCCCCACAAAACCCACAAATCAAGCACCTATCCAAACTGTTAGCCGAGCGCAAACACCGCCGCGAACACGGACAAACCGTTTTAGAGGGCGCACACCTACTTACCGCCTATCTAGACGCAGGCAAACAACCCGAGCGCATTTACATACCCGAATCCCGTTTAACGCAGCCTGAAATCCAAAAGCTGCTTTTCAGGCTGCCAACAGAGCAAGTAACCACCGTATCAGACGGTATCTTGAAAAAAATCAGCAGCCTAGACAACGCAGACGACATCATGGCATTGATAAACCTACCACCCCAAACGCAGCCTGAAAACACCGATTGCATTGTATTAGAACGCGTACAAGACGCAGGCAATGTCGGCACAGTTTTACGCAGCGCAGCAGCCAGCGGCATACGCACCGTCATTCTCGGCGAAGGTTGTGCCGACGCATACGCGCCCAAAGTATTACGCGCAGGCATGGGCGCACATTTTCTGCTGAATATTCACGAGCGCGTCAATCTCGCCCAATGGCGTAGCCAGTATTCCCACCGCGTATTAGCCACCGCGCTCACCAAGCAAAACAACTATTCGCTGTATGAACTCGATTTGCGCCAACCCAGCGCATGGTTATTTGGCAACGAGGGCGCAGGCGTTTCCGCAGAAATGCTTGCTGCCGCCACCGTCAGCGTGAAAATCCCCATGCTTGGCGAAACCGAATCGCTCAATATCGCCATGGCAGCCACCGTTTGTCTATTTGAACAAATGCGCCAACGAATCGCAGCCTGAAACTGTTATAATTTTTCCCTTTTTGAAACCGAATAAACCATGATAATCCACCCACAATTCAACCCCGTCGCCCTGCAACTTGGACCGCTTGCTATTCGTTGGTACGCACTCAGCTACATCGTCGGCTTTATGCTGTTCATCTGGCTCGGGCGCAAACGCATCAAAGCAGGCAATTCCCCTTTCACCGTTGAAATGCTCGACGACTTACTCACATGGGGCGTAGTCGGCGTGATTTTGGGTGGACGAATTGGCTATATTTTGTTCTACAACCTAGACCAATACCTTGCCAATCCGATTAGCATGCTCAAAGTGTGGGAAGGCGGCATGTCGTTTCACGGCGGCTTTTTGGGCGTGGTGTGCGCCATTTTCCTGTTCGCCAAAAAACACGGCTTGCGCTTTTGGCAAGCATTGGATTTTGTCGCACCGCTTGTGCCGACTGGCTTGGCATCTGGGCGCATTGGCAATTTCATCAACGGCGAATTGTGGGGGCGCGTAACCAACCCAAACAATTTCTGGGCAATGGGTTTTCCTCAAGCGCACGAAGCCGACCAAGCACTTGCCGCCAGCAATCCACAATATTTAGAATGGTTTAACCAGTTTGGCATGCTGCCGCGACATCCGTCTCAACTGTATCAATTTGCGCTGGAGGGTTTGAGCCTGTTTGCGATTGTGTGGCTGTTTTCCAAAAAATCGCGCCCTGAGGGGCAAGTTTCCATGGTGTTTTTGGGCGGCTACGGCATTTTCCGATTTATCGCGGAATATGCTCGCCAACCAGATGCGCAACTGGGCGAATTGGCGTTAGGTATGTCGATGGGACAATGGCTCAGTTTGCCAATGATTGTTTTGGGTGTGATTGGGTTTATCTATTTTGGTAAACGCAGCCTGAAAAAATAAAACAAAAAGCAGCCTGAAAATGATTTTTCAGGCTGCTTTTATACTGAACTATACACAGTTTGATAACTTCCTTGGATACTCGTATCCAACAATCATGGAATTTTGTGAAATGTTGGATTCAAGAATCCAACCTACAGCAGAAAGCAGCCTGAAAACTACAAAATCAGTTTTCAGGCTGCTTTTTTTATTTCTGAATCAAATTCGCCCCGTCGCGCCAATGCAATCGTGCAAAAATTAGGCTAGACAACATCGTTAAACCGCCCATTGCCACAAACGTATAACGGAACGCTGTATGCACCGTTGGCACGATTTCAGGCTGCGTGTTAAACCAGCGCACCAACGCGGCGGCAATCGCCGTACCAAAACCCACAGCAAGATGCTGATTTACGGACATCAAACTGGTGCCACTTGCTGCTTGGCGTGGGCGCACATCTGCAAGCGTAATCGTGTTCATGCCTGTGAACTGCACGGAATTGCACGCGCCCATCAAAAACAACAAAGGCAGCAGCGTCCACAATGGCATAGACGGTGTGGGTAATGCCATAGACATAATCAGCAACCCGCCAGCACACGTGTTCCACATCAACATTTTTCGATAGCCCAGCTTAGTCGCGATGGGTTTAACCAGTGATTTGGCGATGATAGATGCGAATGCAATCGGCGCAAGTACCCAACCTGCTACGGCTGCGCTGCGTCCAAAACCGACTTGCAGCAGCAAAGGCAGCAAAAATGGCATGGAACTCATCCCCAAGCGGCTGACTAGGTTGCCCATTAAACCCAGTCGGTAAGTACGCACATCAAGCAAATCTTTTTCATACAAGGGTTTATCAGATAAATGCGCGTGCCAGCCGTAACCAGCCAACGCCAAAATCGCTAAAATCCCTGTGGATAATGCTAACCAACCTGATTGTGGATGTTGCGCCAGTTCTACTGCCAAACTTAGCCCCACCACGCTGCAGCCAAATAACAAAAATCCCAGCAAATCAAACGGTTTTCTTTCTGTAACTAACGGAAAATTGGGCATGATTTTTAATGTGAACGCGGCGGCAATCAAACCAAACGGAATGTTAATCAAAAAAATCCAATGCCATGAAGCGTAGTCCACCAAATAACCGCCGATAATTGGACCAATAATTGGTCCAACCAAGGCGGGCATCACGACATAATTCATCATGCTAATCAATTGGCTTTTGTCGTAAGCGCGAACCATAACGAGGCGCGGAATGGGGGTCATCATTGCGCCGCCAATGCCTTGAACCACACGTGCGACAACCAATAAGGGTAGGGTGGGGGCAGCAGCGCAAAGTGCTGAGCCTGTTACGAATATTAGCATGGCGGCAAAGAAAACTTGACGAATGCCGAAGCGGTCGCAAAGCCAGCCGCTTAATGGCATGAGTAACGCTAAAGTCAGCGAGTAAGACACGACTGCTGATTGCATTTGCAAAGGGGATTCGTGTAAGTCTTTTGCCATGCTGGTGAGCGCGGTGTTTAAAATGGTTGCGTCCAGCAGTTGCATGAAAATGGCGAAGGCGAGCAAGAGGGGGAGAAATTTGTGTGGTGGGGGATTGAACGGGGAGGACATTGTGGGCTTTTGAGAAAAGGGGATATTTTAATGCAAAACGGGTTTTCAGGCTGCGTTCTAATAAAATGCAGCCTGAAAATAGAAAAGCCCCTTATTCAGGGGCTTGAGTGGTTTATTGTTTCACGCGCAATGAATCGTTATCGCCGAACCATTTTGCATAGATTTTGTCGTAAGTGCCGTCTTCTTTAATGGCTTTCAAACCATTGTTCAGTTTTTTCTGCAATTCAACATTGCCTTTTTTCACTGCAAAACCTACGCGAGCGTCTTCAGTTTTGTCGTAGATAGAAGTATATAATTTAGGTTTGCCTGCTTCTTTGTTTTCTGCGTGGTGGTAAGACAATACACCCGCATCGCCTACGATGTAATCCACGTTGCCACGCAATAAATCAGAGTAAGCAGCAAAAGCTGTTTTCTCTTCTTTAACATCGGTTACTTGTGCTTTCTTCAGAGCTTCTGTGCTGTATGAACCAGCCTGAATGGCTACTTTTTTGCCGACTAAGTCAGTTAAAACTTGTGCTTTTGCACCATCTTCTTTACCCATAATCACGTTTGGTGAGAAAATATAAGGGTCTGACATTTCTGATTTAGACAAGCGGTCTGGATTGATGCCCAAACACGCCGCCAAAATGTGGTACGCATCTGCGTTTAAGTTGGTGAACAAATCAGAGCGTGGCGCAGAAATGAAAGTAACTGAGAGACCTTGTTGTTTGGCAATTGCAGTCAAGATGTCTATATCGAAACCAACGATTTGACCATTGTTGTCTTTGAAATCAAATGGTGGGAAGGTTGCGTCTGTACCTACGATTAAGGTTTCTGCGTTAGCTGTTGGTGTTGAAGCTGTGGCAGCAGGTGCAGAAGCAGCTGGTTTGTCTGCAGCAGGTGCAGCATTGTTTGAAGATTGTGTGTTGTCGCCACAAGCAGTCAATGCCAATAAGCAAGAAACGAATAAAGCCGTTTTTTTCACGAATAAAACCTCTTTGTGTTGTGTGAAAGAAAATATGTTGCTCTTAACAAGCAGCCTGAAAGAAATATTGCCTTATATTTGGAAGATGGCAGCAGCTTGGTATAAATATTAACTTTTCAACGAATATTAATCGATAAAGTGGATATTTTATCCTATTTTTTTCATTATAAATAGAAATTTATAAAAAACTTTATCTTGATTTTGCGTATCGAAATAAATTTAAGATACTATGAAATTTTATTATCCCTTAATCTATCATGCAGCCTGAAAATATCTATTTATCCCCAGCAAAATTAAATTTAGATTTGCGCATTATCGGTAAATTACCCAACGGTTATCACGCGTTAGAAAGCATTTTCACGCTGATTGATTTATACGATACGCTAAAAATTCAGCCGCGCAACGACACGCAAATTGTGTTGCACACGCCCACAGTTGGCGTACCAACCGAGCAAGATTTAACGGTTCGCGCTGCAACATTATTGCAACACTTTTCAGGCAGCCTGAAAGGTGCGGATATTTGGATTGAAAAACGCATTCCGATGGGGGGCGGATTGGGCGGAGGTAGTTCCAACGCGGCAACGGTTTTGCTGGTATTGAATCATTTGTGGGGCTGCGGATTGAATCAGCAACAGTTGATTGACATTGGCGTAACGTTGGGCGCAGATGTTCCCTTTTTTATCTTCGGGCAGACTGCGTTTGCGCGTGGAGTGGGGGAGCAATTACAAGCAATTGATGTGCCAGCGCAGCATTATGTTTTAGTTCGCCCAGAAGCACATGTTGCCACGCCAAAAATTTTCGCGCACCCTGATTTGCCACGAAATAGCCTAAGCAATCCCAATCCTACTTGGGTAAACTTACAGCCTTTGCGAAATGATATGCAAGCCGTTGTTCTACAAGATTATCCGAAGGTTCAGGCTGCGTTTGCGGAATTGGCAAAACATGGTGAGCCGAGAATGACGGGTTCGGGTGCGTGTTTGTTCTTACCTTGTGAATCCGTTGAACAAACGCAGGAAATTCAAAAAATGTTGTCTGAAAGTTTACAAAGCTGGTGTGTGCAAGCGATTGATAAACACCCTTTATATCCATTATTATCAAATAGATAAATTAATATTCAAGAAAAAAGCTTGACGCAAAGTAACAAAAACAGCATAATTCGCGCTTCACTAATTTTGTGAAAACAAGTTGGGGAGTCGTCAAGCGGTTAAGACACTGGATTTTGATTCCAGCATGCGAAGGTTCGAATCCTTCCTCCCCAGCCAAAGCCCTTTCTTATTGGGGTGTCGTCTTTCTTATTGGGGTGTCGTCAAGCGGTTAAGACACTGGATTTTGATTCCAGCATGCGAAGGTTCGAATCCTTCCACCCCAGCCAGATTCAAGCGTGTATGTTTTTTCATACGCGCTTATTCTTTTTTCAGGCTGCCTGAAAATATCAAATCGTTCCTACTTCAATGCAATCACACAATCGCGTATAATATCGGCTGCCCAAAAAAAGGGTATGAAACCTTTGAAAAATCTTCATCTTTAGCATTTTTCTTTGCCACGCGCTGCTCAAAAGCTCAACGTACTTGATGTATGTAGTCGCTTTTTGCGCTGCTATAGCTTTGAAAACTGCTCAAATCTGAAGTTTTACAAAGGTTTCTGTGTGTAACATTTGTTGTGAAAGGGAAACCAATGTTCCCCAATCCTAAAAACCCAATCAAACACTCAGGTGACGAAGAAATGGCTAACGATAGCTTAATGGTGTTCACAGGCAACGCCAACCCAGAAATGGCTGCAAGAGTGGCAAAACACTTAGATACCACTCTAGGCAATGCTTCTGTAAAAAAATTCTCCGATGGCGAAATCGCTGTTGAATTGTTGGAAAATGTGCGCGGTCGCGATGTATTCATCTTGCAACCGACTTGCGCACCAACAAACGATAACCTGATGGAAATCTTAACGATGGCAGATGCGTTACGTCGTGCATCAGCAGGGCGTATTACCGCTGCCATTCCTTATTTTGGTTATGCTCGCCAAGACCGTCGTCCACGTTCAGCGCGTGTGCCGATTTCAGCGCGATTGGTTGCCAATATGTTAGAAGCAGGCGGTATTGACCGCGTTTTGACTGTGGACTTGCATGCCGACCAAATTCAAGGTTTCTTTAATATCCCTGTGGATAATATTTACGCAACGCCAACTTTAACGCAAGACATCATGGCTCAACGCATTGATAACTTGCTGGTGGTTAGTCCTGATATTGGCGGCGTGGTGCGTGCGCGTGCGGTTGCTAAAATGTTGGATACAGATTTGGCGATTATTGATAAACGTCGTCCCAAAGCCAATGTTGCAGAAGTGATGAATATCATCGGTGATGTGAGCGGCAAAACATGCTTGCTGGTGGATGATATGATTGATACGGCAAACACTTTGTGCAAAGCAGCTTCAGCATTGAAAGAGCGTGGTGCAGAACGCGTGTTGGCTTATGCTACACACCCAGTATTCTCAGGCGGTGCAGTTGAACGTTTGAATACTTCTGATATTGACCAAGTGGTGATTACGGACACTATTCCGTTATCAGACGCTGCAAAAGCCAGTCCAAAAATTCGCCAAGTGTCAATTGCAGGATTGTTAGCAGAAACAATTCGCCGTATTTCTAACGAAGAATCAGTGTCTTATCTATTTAATGAAGATTTAATGCAATCTAATCCATTATTTCTGTAGTATAATGCGCGGTTCATAAATTTCAGGCTGCCTGAAAATGTTTTCAGGCAGTTTGTTGCTTTGTCGCAGAGTTGGTCGCAGCTTGGTGGCGACATTTTTTTAACTAACCCTTTAAGGAATTAACATGACAGTTATTCAAGCAACTATCCGTTCAGAGCAAGGTACTGGTGCGAGCCGCCGCCTGCGTCATGACAGCAAAGTGCCAGCCGTTGTTTACGGTTTGGGCGAAACTAAAGCGATTACAGTAGACCACAAAGAAATGTACTTCGCTTTGCAAAAAGAAGCATTCTTCACTCAAGTGTTGAAATTGAGCATTGATGGTAAAGAACAAGACGTTATCGTTCGTGATTACCAAATGCACCCAGTTAAACGCCAAGTAACGCACATCGATTTCCAAGCAATTGATGTAAACCAACCTGTACGCATGAAATTGCCTGTGCACGTTGTAAATGCAGAAAAATCTCGCGCAGTTAAATTGCAAAGCGGTCGCGTATCATTGTTGGTAACAGTGGTTGATGCAATCGTTAATCCTAAACAAATCCCTGCTGGTTTGGAATTGGATTGTGAAAAAGTGGTAGCTGGCGACATCTTGCACTTGTCTGATTTGACTTACCCAGAAGGCGTTCAAAGCGTTGCATTGAAACGCAACAGCAACTTGGCAGTAGCTACTGTAAGCGGTAAAAAAATCTAATTTAGTTGATTAAACAAGATTTAAACTAACTATAAAAAAAGCAGCCTGAAAATAATTTTTCAGGCTGCTTTTTCATTTGTTTAAGACTGCTTAGTCTGATTCACAATACTCATACCAGCCGCGACCAAACTTCCCACATCTGCCACATTCGCAGGCATAATCATCGTATTGTTTTCTTTGGCTAATTTGCTAAACGCTTCCACATATTGCTCAGCCACTTTCAATTTCACCGCTTCATTGCCACCTGGCGATTGAATCGCAGCCGCCACAATTTTAATCGCGTCCGCACTGGCTTGAGCCACCAAACGCATTGCCTCAGCTTCACCCTCCGCGCGATTAATTTGCGCGATTTTTTCACCTTTAGACGCATTGATAGCCGCTTGCGCTTCACCCTCAGATTTTTTAATTTCAGACTCACGTTCACCCGAAGCCAAATTGATTTGCTCAATTTTCAAACCCTCAGATTGAGCGATACGCGCCCGTTTTTCACGTTCTGCTGTGATTTGCGCCTGCATAGAACGCAAAATTTCTTGTGGCGGCACTAAGTCTTTAATTTCGTAACGCAACACTTTAACGCCCCAGGAAACCGCCGCCTCGTCCAAAGAAGCCACCACCGTGCGGTTAATATCATCGCGTTCCTCAAAAGTTTTGTCCAATTCCATGCGACCAATCACAGAGCGCAAAGTAGTCTGTGCCAACTGCGTAATCGCCAAAATATAATTGCTTGAACCATAAGACGCACGTTTTGGGTCAGTTACCTGAAAATACAAAATCCCGTCCACCGTTAATTGCGTATTATCACGCGTGATACACACCTGACTTGGCACGTCCAAAGGAATTTCTTTCAGCGAATGTTTATACGCCACGCGGTCTAAAAACGGCACAAGAATATTCAACCCAGGGTTCAGCGTTTGATGAAATTTCCCCAAACGCTCTACAATATGTGCCTCTTGTTGCGGCACAACTTTGAACGATTTGAAACCCAATACCACCAAAGCCACCAAAATCACTAACGGCAACAATCCCATAAAACTCTCCTTAAAAAATAAAAAATATTTCAGGCAGCCTGAAAAAATCAAACCGCTTTAATCAGCAAAACAATGCCATCTTTCCCACAAATTTGCGCAGAATCGCCCATTTGAAACTCCTCGCCTCGAATAGGACGCGCCTCCCAAGTCGTGCCGCGATAAAACACACGCCAGCGACCATTGCCCAAAGGCTGCTCAATCTGCACCAATTCGCCCACATCAAAATCATCACCATGTTTAGACAATCGACTACCGCGCCCAAATTGCACCAAGCAAATGCCCATCAAAGACAAAAAACCCGTGTAAAGCAAAGCCGTTGAAACACCCAAATCCAGCAGCCAAATCAACGCACCAGAGCAAGCCAAAGCCCCAGCCAACACCAAAAGATATACAGTCCCCGTAAACATTTCCGCCGTGAAAATCAAAGCCGCAGCGATTAACCAAATTGTCCAAAGTGCCATGATGATACCCTCATTATTTTGTAGAACTACTTTTCAGGCTGCTTTTAATTAGCCTATTACAATTTCATGGCTATAAGACATTTTTGCCGCCTTGCCCAAAGTTGCGCAAGCCGAACAATATTTATCCGCCGATTCCTGCACCGCTTTAGCCACCAATTCAGGCTGCAAATTGCGTCCTACTACCTTGAAATGCAAATGAATTTGAGTGAAATAGCGTGGCGATGTTTCCGCGCGTTCGCCTTCCACCGTTGTGATGCAATCTAACACATCTTGCTGTTGCTCTTGCAACGCGCCAATCACATCAATGCTAGAGCAACCTGCCGCGCCCATCAGCAAAACTTCCATCGGACTCGCGCCACGCTTCAGCCCTTCGCTGGCAGGTGTGCCGTCCATCACAATGCTGTTGCCGTGTTCATTTGCCGCCACAAAGCAGCGTTTTTCTAACCATTGACTGGTAATTTTCATGTTTATCCCTTTCGTATGTGAAATTTTTTCAGGCAGCCTGAAAGATTTAAATTTAACATACTTTGCCAACAAATTTTCAGAAAAATCAAATGCAAAACACAATTACAACACTTTGAAAATTTGTGCTTAACGCAGAATAAATTGTGTATTAGAATGAAAAGTAACGCGGTCTGAAAAACGCAGCCTGAAAAGAGTTTTCAGGCTGCGTTTAGTATTTGAATTAAGCTACAATTTTGCAGCCTGAAAACTCTTACAAGGAATAATAATGCCCCAAATCCAAGCCATTTTTTTTGACCTAGACGGCACACTTGCCGACACCGCATTAGACTTAGGCGGCGCACTTAACCACTTATTGCGCAAACACAATCTTCCCGAACAGTCCATTGAAAAAATCCGTCCCATCGCCAGCCACGGTTCAGCCGCCTTTCTCAAACTTGGCGCAAATATCACGCCAAGCCACCCCGATTTTGAGCAATGGAAACAAGCCTATCTTGCCGAATACGAACAATGCTTAGACCACGAAACCGTGCTGTTTCCTGAAATCAACACCGTGCTGGCAGAGTTGCAAAAACAACACATCGCATGGGGCATCATCACCAACAAACATCAAAATTTCACCAACCGCCTTGTCCCCAAACTCGGCTTTATCACGCCACCAGCCGTGATTGTGAGCGGCGATACTTGCGCCGAAGCCAAACCCAGCACCCAGCCTATGTTATACGCCTGCGAACAAACCCAAGTGCAGCCTGAAAACTGCATTTACATTGGCGACGCAGAGCGCGACATACAAGCAGGTCGCAACGCAGGCATGAAAACCATTTTCGCCGCGTGGGGCTATATTGGCGCAGACGATAAACCCGAAACATGGGGATATGATTTTGTCGCAAACAAACCTTTGGAAATTCTTGATATACTTCATACCATTCAGGCAGCCTGAAAATTTCCATTTTTTAACACAGGAAATCAAAACATGAAAAAAATCGCAACAACCCTAATCACAGCCATTTTATTGTCAGCATGCGCCAGCGGCACATCAGACACAAGTAGCACGGGCGGCTTGAGTGCCAGTAGCTTAGGCAAATCAGCCGTACAAATGTACGTGCAAAACAAATGCACTACAGAATTGCAAGGTCGTTCAGAATGGCGTTTAGCAGCTCTAGCCATGAGCCAAGCGCAACAAACAGAGTGGGAAAACAAAATTTGCGGTTGCGTGAGCGAAGAAGCACCTAATCAAATTACCGCCGCCGACTTGCCACAATTGCTGACTGAGACAGGTCGCGTGAAAGTAGCCACAGACGTAACCACCAAAACCGTAACTGCTTGCTACAAAAAATTGTTCACAAAATAAACCACACGCAGCCTGAAAACTTTTCAGGCTGTATTTTCAAACCCATTTCAGAAAGACAACCCCATGAACTTCATCAGCACACGCGGACAAACCGAACCCAAAACCTTCAGCCAAGCCCTACTCATGGGGTTAGCACCAGACGGCGGCTTAATGATGCCTGAAACCTATCCACAAGTTTCCGAAATCATGCTGAACAACTGGCGCAACTTAAGCTACAAAAATCTCGCCTTTGAAATCATCAGCCTATTTGCCACCGACATTCCTGCCCAAGATTTGCACGACATTCTCGCTCGCACCTACATCGAAGAAACCTTCGGCACAAGCGAAATCACCCCAGTACGCAGCCTGAAAGACGGCATCAAAATCGAAGCCCTGTCCAACGGCCCAACCCTCGCGTTTAAAGACATGGCAATGCAATTTTTAGGCAATATGTTTGAATACGTATTAGCTAAAGAAAACAAAACCTTAAACATTCTCGGCGCAACCAGCGGCGACACAGGTTCAGCCGCAGAATACGCCTTGCGCGGCAAAAAAGGCGTGAACATATTTATGCTTTCACCAGACGGCAAAATGTCCGATTTTCAACGAGCCCAAATGTATAGCCTGCAAGACGAAAACATCATTAACATCGCCGTGCGCGGCATGTTTGACGACTGCCAAGACATCGTCAAAGCCGTGCAAAACGATGCCGAATTTAAAGCGAAATACCATATCAGCACCGTAAACAGCATTAACTGGGGACGCATTGTCGCGCAAGTGGTTTACTACTTCGCAGGCTATTTCCGCGCCACGAAAAACAACAGCGAACGCGTCAGCTTCTGCGTGCCAAGCGGCAATTTTGGTAACATCTGCGCAGGACACATCGCCAAACAAATGGGCTTGCCGATTGACCGCTTAATCGTTGCTACCAATGAAAACAACGTGTTAGATGAATTTTTCAAAACAGGGCAATACAGCCCACGCGACACCGCGCACACTTATGTCACTTCTAGCCCAAGCATGGACATTTCCAAAGCGTCCAATTTTGAGCGTTTTGTGTTTGACTTAATGGCGCGTGATTCTGCCAAAGTACAAGATTTGTGGACGCAAGTGGCGCAAGGCAACGGCTTTAATTTGAAAGACCAGTTGCCAGAAATTCGTGAAAAATACGGCTTCGTTTCAGGCAGCAGCACCCACGCAGACCGCTTAGCAATCATCAAATCAGTTTACGAAACAGACGGCGAATTGCTCGACCCACACACGGCGGACGGTGTGAAAGTGGCGCGTGAATTACGTCAAACAGCCGAAACGATTGTTTGCTTGGAAACTGCGTTGGCAGCGAAATTTGATAAAACGATTCACGAAGCTGTGGGCGAAGTGAACATTCCGCGCCCTGAGAAGTTGAACGGTTTGGAAGATTTGCCGCAACGTGTGCAAGTGATTGATGCGAATGCGGATATTGTGAAAAATATTATTCGTGAGAAATTGGCGTAATCCAACATAAACGCAGCCTGAAATTTGGTTTTCAGGCTGCGTTTTATATTTTCAGGCTGCAAATCTTGCGAAATCTCGTAAGGTGGGATTTATCCCACCATTTTGAACGATTTTGCAGCCTGAAAATAAATTTTGCTATTGTTTTTGTGGGGTAAATCCCACCTTACACAAGTTTCGCAAAGATTTCAGACTGTTTTTTGTTATGTAATCCAGCTATGAAGTTAATTTATTTTTACACAATTTAATCAGAGTATAATTTGTACATTAAAAAACACAGGAGCACAAACCATGTCTAAAACAGAACAAAAAAAACCTGTTAAAGAACAAACCATTCAGCTCTATCAAGGCGCAAAACGCATTCACCCGAAAATGGCAAAAGGGCGTTTTGCCAACGCGCGCGTGTTGATGATTGCCGCCACGCAGCTCTTTTTCTTCGGCATGCCGTGGATTAACTGGAACAATCGCCAAGCCGTGCTGTTCAGCCTTGAAGACGTGCATTTTTATATTTTCGGCATGGTGCTAGAAGCCGCCGATTTGCTGTATCTCACAGGTTTGCTGATTGTGTCCGCGTTTGGCTTGTTTTGGTGGACAACGATTGCAGGGCGTTTGTGGTGCGGTTATTCGTGTCCGCAAACCGTTTACACAGAAGTGATGTTGTGGATTGACCACTTGGTTGAGGGTGACCGCAACAAGCGTTTGAAATTGGATAAAGAGCCATGGAATGCGCGCAAAATTCGTATCAAAGCTCTGAAATATTTGCTGATTTTTGTCGTGTCTGCGTGGACAGGGATTACATTCGCAGGCTGGTTCACTCCGATTCGTGAATTTGTGCCAGCGATTTTCAACGGTACGGCAGGCTCGGTTGCGTTGGGAACAGCGGCATTTTACGGCTTTGTCACATGGTTGTTTGGACACATTATGCGCGAACAAGTGTGTTTGCACATGTGTCCATATGCCCGTTTCCAAAGCGCGATGTTTGACCACGATACTTTGATAATTTCATACGACACCGAACGCGGCGAACCACGCGGTGCACGTAAGAAAAACGCAGAACGCGGCGAAAACAATATGGGCGATTGCATTAACTGTACCGCTTGCGTGCAAGTCTGCCCAACAGGGATTGATATTCGAGACGGCTTGCAATACCAATGTATCGGCTGCGCAGCGTGTATTGACGCGTGTGATGAAATCATGGACAAAATGGGCTATCCACGCGGCTTGATTCGTTACACCACCGAAGCGGTTTTGAAACACGAATACGAAGACAAAGACATTAAAAAACGCTTAACGCGCCCGAAAGTGGTGTGGTATGGTGGCTTTTTGGCGATTGCCGTGATTGGCTTGTTTACTGGCATTGCTACACGCCAAACCATTCAAATTGACGTGATTAAAGATCGTGGCGTAATGGTGCGTGAGAACAAGCAAGGTCTGCTGGAAAATGCGTATAACTTAAGTATCAGCAACGCCAGCGACAAAGTGCAAGTGGTTACTGCCAGCGTGGCAGGTTTTGAAGACATTGCCGTAACAGGTTTGCCAGAAGGTGGCGTGGTGCTAAAAGCAGGCGAAATCATAACCGTGCCTGTGCAAGTGGTTACGCAGCCTGAATATGCAGACAAAGGCAGCCACCCGATTGTCTTCACGTTTAAATATCGCATTCAAGGGCAGCCTGAAAGCGAAGCGCGTGAAATCACAGAAAAATCGATTTTTATTGGGGAATAAGGTATGACAGATAATAACGCGCCGTGGTTTAAGCAACCCATTTTCTGGATGTTGATGACAGGACCGATTATTGTTGTAATTGCAGGTTTCGTAACCTTTTGGATAGCGCAAAACGGGCATGATGACATGGTTACTGACGACTATTACAAAGAGGGCAAATACATCAACATGCAAATTGAGCGTGATGTGGAAGCCAGTAAACGGCACATTACCGCGCAAGTGTTGTTTAACGATGACGGCTCAGCCGCGAAAGTATTTGTGAGTGGCGATTTTGACCGTACACAGCCGCTTAATCTGCTCATGCAACACCCAGCCCAAAAAGCACTCGACCAAATTGTGCGCTTGAAAGCCGCCAATTCGCCCACTTCAGGCGACAAAGCAGAATATTTGGCGGTATTGAAACCGTTGGGCAAAGCCATTCACTGGTATGTGCGCGTGGAAGATGAAGCAGGCAAATGGCGCGTTGAGAAAAAATGGCTGCCCAGCCAAGGCGCGGCTGTGAATCTTGAGCCAGAGCAACGCACTTCAACGGATTCAGTTGCGAAGTAATCCAATAACAATGCAGCCTGAAGATAGTTTTCAGGCTGCATTTATATAGTTGATGCAATTATTTTTTAAGACAAGGCGACAACGCCCGCCGTGTACGAATAGTATGTAAGGACGTTAGCAACGCCGTATTAAAAGATAAGTGCATTAACTATATTTTATTTTCAGGCTGCGATATGATAAAACGCAGCCTGAAAAACAAGGAGTAATCCCAAATGACCACCCCAAACCATTACGAAAACTTCCCCGTCGGCTCAATCATCTTGCCGCGCCGCTTACGCCGCCCCATTCACGCCGTGTACGCATTCGCGCGCACCGCAGACGACATCGCCGATGAAGGCAATGTCACCACAGCAGAACGCCAAGCCGAATTGCAAAAACTCATTGCTGAATTAGACAAAATCGCCACACACACGCAGCCTGAAACCGAACTCATGCGCCAATTAAACGAACGCGCCGTTCAACCTTTCAGGCTGTCATTGCAACCGTTTTACGATTTACTGTCCGCATTCTCGCAAGACACTGAAAAAACACGTTACCAAAATTTCGGCGAGTTGATTGACTACGCGCGCCGTTCTGCCAATCCAGTAGGGCGGATTATGCTGCATTTATACGGCGAAACCAGCGCACAATCCATCGCCCAAAGCGACGGTATTTGCACCGCCTTGCAGCTCATCAATTTCTGGCAAGATGTAGGCATAGACTGGCAAAAAAATCGCGTGTATTTACCGCAAGATGATTTAGCAAAATTTGGCGTAACAGAAAGCGATATTGCCGCCAATAAGATGACCCCAAACCTGCGCAAACTGCTTGCTTACGAATGTGACAAAGCACACAAAATGCTGCGAGCAGGTTCGCCATTGGGAAAAACTCTGCGCGGCAGATTGGGTTTTGAATTGCGCATGATTATTTTGGGCGGCGACTGCATTTTGCAAAAACTTGCTGCTGCGCAATACGATGTATTTTCACAGCGTCCCGTGTTGGAAAAACGCGACTGGTTACGCATTATTTGGCGTGCCATCATAAAAAAATAATTTGCCCAAACGTACATAAGTGTTTATATAAAATACCACAAATAACGGCAAATTCTTTTTGATTTTATTATTTTCTTTCATTGGAAAGAATATTCTGCTTTTTGGAAATGAAAAAACACTTATTCTTTACATAAACATAAAGAATAAGTGTTTGACAGGATTGAAACAATCCAACATAATACGAGCATTCAAACGCGATAGCGATTGAATATTTCCCCTCTATTTCTCCTTCGTAGACTTTGCGCATATCCCTCCATGGATATGCGCCTTTTTTTAATTTCCGCTATTGTAGCGTTTCATTAAATTGCATGCCTTGATTAAACGCAAACTTTATCAAGAAATTATACAATTTGTCCTTTCTTCATTCATCATCTTGTTTGAAAACAAATAAATGGCATAGAAATACCAAAATTCCATCAAATCGCGCTAAAATCTTCCCCATTAATTTTGTAAAAAATCATCAAGAACAACAAGGAAGATTTTATGCAACTCTCATTACTCAACAACCCAAAAGACGCAGAACTGGTCGCAGATGCCAAAGTGATGACCGAATCACTCTATCGAATGCTAGAAATTCATGCAGATGAAATCGTGGTTAATGCGCTGAAAATTTTAGCCACCGCGCAAGACAGCAGCAAAGTCATCACAGAATTGCTGCCGTCTTTATCCGATGAGCAAACCGAAAATTTGATTACCGCCGTGGGCATGTTTGCGCAGATTTTGAACATTGCCGAAGATGTACACCATGAACGCCGCCGTTTGGTACACGAAACCGCAGGCAACGCCAGCTATGACGGCAACATCGCCATTACGCTGCAAAAATTCAAAGCGCAACAGCTAGATAGCCAAACCGTTCAGGCTGCGTTAAACCACACGCAAATCAACCCCGTTTTAACCGCGCACCCAACTGAAGTGCAACGCCAAGCCACGCAAATTTCGCACCGCAAAATCCGTGCTTTGTTGCCACTCCGAGAGCATTGTCGCAGCGCAGAAGAGCTGGCTGAATGGCAGCGCGAAATGGATATTGTGCTGCTGACTTTGTGGCAAACTAGCGAAACGCGCCATTTCAAATTAAGCGTAACCAGCGAAATCATGAACGGCGTGAACATTTTCCCACGTAGTTTTTTCCAAGCCATTCCGCAACTGTATCGCCATTTAGAAAAACATTTTCAGGCTGCATTTCCTGATATTTCTGTGCCAAATATTTTGCAAATTGGCGGCTGGATTGGTGGCGATAGAGACGGAAATCCGTTTGTATCCGCACAGACTTTGCGTGAAGCGTTCCGTCATCATGCAGACGCAGCGTTTCATCATTATCGCCGAGAACTGGAAGCTCTGTACCAAGAATTGCCGCTTTCCGTGCGCCGTGTGAAAGTGGATGATGGCGTGTTGGTGTTGTCTGCCAAATCGCCCGACACAGAAGTGGCACGACAAGAAGAGCCGTACCGCCGCGCGATTGCTTACATCATGTCGCGTTTGGTTGCCAAAGCACATTTGCTGGGCATTCCGTTGGGCTATCGTTTTGAATTGGGGCAAGCGTATGAAAACGTAGATGAATTTCTGCAAGACTTAACCACATTACAACGCAGCCTGAAAAATAACGGCAGCGAAATTTTAGCAAACGGGCGCATTGCGGACATTATCCGCACGGTTTCGGTTTGCGGTTTCCATTTAATGCCGTTGGATTTGCGCCAACACGCCAATAAACACGCCGATGTTGTCGCAGAATTACTCCAACACGCAGGTTTGGAAGACTATCAATCGCTGCCTGAAAACACGCGCCAAGCGGTTTTATTGCGTGAATTGGGCAACCCACGCCCCTTGTTCAACCAATATGTTGAATACAGCGAACCGTGTCGCCATGAATTAGATATTTTCTTTGAAGCGAACAAAATCAAACGCGAATTTGGCGAAAGCGCCGTTTCACAAAGCATTATTTCCAACTGCGAACGCCCAAGCGATTTGCTGGCTTTAGCCTTGATTTTAAAAGAAACAGGCTTGATGAATTTGCAAAACGGCAAACCCGTTTCACGCATGAACATCGTGCCATTATTTGAAACGATTGAAGCCTTAGAAAACGCCTGCCCTGTTATGGAATTATTATTCAGCAATGAATGGTATCGTGCATTTTTGAGCAGCCGCGACAATATTCAAGAAATCATGCTAGGTTATTCAGACAGCAACAAAGACGGCGGTTACATCAGTAGCACATGGGGCTTGTATCAAGCCGAGCAAGGCTTAGTGAAATTGTTTGCAGAACACTGCATTCGTATGCGCTTGTTCCACGGGCGCGGCGGCAGCGTGGGGCGTGGCGGCGGTCCGTCTTACCAAGCGATTTTGGCGCAACCTTCAGGCAGCGTGGCAGGACAAATCCGTATTACCGAACAGGGCGAAGTCATCACAGCGAAATACGGCGACCCAAGCAATGCAGGGCGTAATTTAGAAGCCTTAGTCGCCGCCACCTTAGAAGCAACTTTGCTGCCAGCTCCTGCCGACCCTGACGCGGATTTGATGAATGCCTTATCACAAAGCGCGTTCAAACATTACCGCGCCTTGATTACGCGAGACGGTTTTATTGACTATTTCTTGCAAACCAGCCCGATTGAACAAATCGCCAGCTTGAATTTAGGCAGCCGTCCAGCCAGCCGCAAAACGTTGGCGCGGATTCAGGATTTACGCGCGATTCCGTGGGTGTTCTCGTGGACGCAAAACCGTTTGATGTTGCCAGCGTGGTATGGTTTTGGTAGCGCGGTGGAAGAGTTGTGTAAACAAAATTCAGGCAGCCTGAAAGCCTTGCAAGAACACGCACAGAACAATCCGTTTTTCCGTGCGATGTTGTCAAATATGGAACAGGTAATGGCGAAAACCGACTTGATTTTGGCGGAACACTACGCGGCGTTGAGCCAAGATGAACAGCACGGCGCGGAAATTTTTGCGGCGATTAAAGCGGAATATCAACGCAGCCTGAAAGCCTTGTTGGATATTTTGCAAACCAGCGAATTGCTGACGGATAACCGCGCATTGGCGCGTAGTTTGGCGTTGCGGATTCCGTATCTGAACGCGTTGGGCGGCTTGCAAGTGGCTCTATTGCGGAAGTTGCGCCAAGAGCCGAATAATCAGCACGTTTTGCAAATGGTTCATCAGACGATTAACGGTGTGGCGCAGGGGTTGCGGAATACGGGTTGATTGTTGTGCATAAAAATGCAGCCTGAAAATATTTTCAGGCTGCTTTTTATTGTTTACAAGGCTTCAATCATTTGATGAACCATTTTGGCGGAATGCTGTGCAGCAGTCGCTAAAAATTCATCAAAACTGATATTGGCGTTTTCATCTGCGCTATCGGAAATGGCGCGGATAATCACAAACGGCATTTTCAATAAGAAGCAGGTTTGCGCGATGGCGGCAGCTTCCATTTCAATGGCTTGAATTTCTGGGAAATGACGGCGAATTTGTGCAATCTTGTCTTGCCCATTGATGAACTGGTCGCCACTCACAATCACGCCGCGGAAAATGTGCGCGTCTTTGAAATTAACGGCGGCGGCTTCTGCGGCATAAGTCAGCGTGCTGTCGCAAGTGTAAAACGCGGGCATTTGTGGCACTTGACCGTGCGCGTAGCCGAAAGCGGTTACATCAACATCGTGATGAGCGATTTGTGTACCAATCACGACATCGCCCACTTTCAAGCCTTTGCCCACGCCGCCCGCGCTGCCTGTGTTAATCACGCAATCTGGGCTGAAATGTTCAATCAACAGCGTGGTGGCAACGGCGGCGTTTACTTTACCAATACCGCTTTGGCACAGGGCAATATCTTTGCCTGCGTATTTGCCTGTATACATGGTGATGTTTTTGCCGATTTTGTGCGTGTGCAACTGGGTCAAACTATCGCGAAGGGTCAGCACTTCGGTTTCCATTGCACCAACGATGCCGACGGTTTCTGGGTGCAAAATTTCGCGACTCATGCAAATACCTCTTCCCACTCGCTTCGTTTGTCTAACAGATATTGAGCGATTTTTTGTGCGCCTTCTAAGCTGTGGCTGGCTGCCCAACCGCATTGAATGATGTTACACGCTGGCACTTCTGTAGCGGCTAACACGTCTTTTAATGTGGCTTCAATTAGGTTTACTGCGTTTTGGTATTCGGGCAAGTTCAGCAGGGTAACGTAAAAACCTGTTTGGCAACCCATTGGGCTGATGTCCACGATTTTGTCTGAATGGTTGCGTGAAAGCTCTGCCATTAGGTGTTCCAATGAGTGCAGGGCAGGCATTTTCATGTGGTCTTGGTTCGGTTGGCATACGCGCAAGTCGTATTTGTAAATCACGTCGCCGTGGTCGCCATCTGTTACGCTGGCTAAACGAACGTATGGGGCTTTAACTTTGGTGTGGTCTAAGTTAAAACTTTCTACGTTCATTTTTTTTTCTGTGGTAATGGTGTTCATGATCAGAAGCCTTAAAAATGAAAAGGGTGGATTATAAAGGGTTTTCAGGCAGCCTGAAAATGATTTAGGCATCGGGTAATCGGGACATCCAAATGCCCACGCATAGGCAAATGAGACCTGTTCCTAAGCCGACATACCAACGCTCTGGAAATTTCAGCAGCAAGCCGATGGAGGAAATGCTCATCATGGTCCAAGCGGTGTATTTGCCGCGTTTGGAAATGGCGCGGCGTTCTTCCCAGTTTTTGACCATTGGTCCGAAGTATTTATTTTGGTGCAACCAATGGCTGAAGCGTGGCGAAGCGCGTCCCCAGCAGGCGGCGGTGAGTAGGATAAAGGGAACGGTGGGCATCACGGGCAAAAATGCACCGATAATGCCAAGTATCAAGGAAATTGCGCCTGCGATCCAGAGTAAGCCGTTAATTAGCAAGGTTTTCAGGCTGCTTTTGGGCAGGAAAAACATCATTACGCTGGGTATGCCGAATAATAGCGTGGTCATCAGCCCGAATGTCCATGCGCTGAGCGATTGGGAATGCGGCAGGTATTGGGGCAGCACGGCAATCAGTAGGCATAATGTGCCAACGGCAAGCAGGACGATGCCAAACAAGCTGCGGAGATAAATTTCGCGTGTGCGACTGGGGGGCATGGTCCAAATCAACAGGGCTGGCAATACGGGCATGAGTGCAGTCATTGCCCAGAATAGCCATTCGCGTTGTATGGGGGTCATAGGTTAGTCCTTATTGTGATGAAACGGGCAGCCTGAAACGCCTAATTTTTCCCAGCCTTCGTGCCCCATTTCTTCTAACACTTTGATGTTGCGTTCAAAGATAACGGCTGGGTCTGGAAAGGCTTGAGCGGCTTTTTCAATGCTGTCTTCGCGGATGAGGTGCAGCGTGGGGTAGGGGCTGCGGTTGGTGTAATTGCTGATGTCGTTTGGTTCGGTGTCTTCAAATTGAAATTCAGGGTGGAATGGGACAATTTGAATAATGCCTTCTGCGTGGTTGTCTACAAGGGCGTTGTCTGCCATGTCTAGCACGTCGTTGAATACGCTGAAATCGGGAAATAGGTTGGGGTGGACGAGCAGGGTGGTTTCCAGTTCGCTGGCTGGTGTGTTCAGCAAGGTTTGCAATTCACGGTCTAAGTCTTCCAAAAATGCATCTAAATGTTTGGCGTGGCTAACGGCGATGCGGATTTGCCCTTTGGCGTGTGGGGCTTTGGCAAATGGGCAAAGGTTGAGACCTATCACGGCTTTTTCTAACCAGTTAGTTGTATGTTGGATAATGGTTTGTTCGTTGATTTGTGTCATGGCGTTTTGTGTGTAATAAGGTGTTGGCGGATTTTATCATGCTTTGGTTTTATGGCAGCCTGAAAATGGTTTTGATTTGTGGCATAACAAAAACGCAATCTGAAAAATCGTTTTCAGGCTGCATTTTTCAAGCGATATTTCCGCGCCAATTTCCGTGCGCGGCGATACCAACCTTGCGCCACACGTTTGCTGGGCGACTGGCTGCTGGCGTAATTCAAGCGAATATAATCATCAATCAACTCCGCCAAATCAGGCGACAAGCGTTGCTGCGATTGCAATTCTTGCTTCAATTCCACCGCGCCCAATGCGCCCAAATTGGCAAATTTTTCGCTGAGCAAATGATGTTTCAGCAGCATAAAACCGTCTGCCAACGGCGAAATATCTTCACGGCGCGAGCGTTTCCACCACAAGAAAACAGGAATTAACGCAGGCACAAGTCCCAGCAGCAACACAGTCAGCAACGCGCCGCCTGTTACTTTGCTGAAACCAAACCATGAAAACAAATTTTTCTGCTGTTCGCCGTCAAAATTGACTACCCAGCGTTCCCAATAAACTTGGCTTTTGCCTGTGAGCTGACTCCACAAGCCCAGATTGCTCACTAGTTCATTGATTTCTTCGGCAGGCAACGCGCTGTCCAAACCGCCTTCCACGCGCGTGATGGACACGGCGGCGGTTGGGTCGTAGCGTTTCCACACTTGTTTTTCAGGCAGCCAAATTTCCGCCCACGCGTGCGCGTCTTTGCTGCGGATTTGCCAGAAGTTGCCTTGCTCGTTCCATTCGCCGCCTTGGTAGCCTGTAACCACACGCGCTGGCACACCTGCGGCACGCATCATCACCACAAACGCGTCGGCGTAATGCTCACAAAAACCTTGTTTGGTTTTGAACAGAAATTCATCGGTGGGGCTGCTGCTCAATAAAACGGGCGGTTTGAGTGTGTAAGCAAATTTTTGTTGCGAGAAATAACGCAAAACGGCATTGGCGAAATTTTCTGCATGACTGCCATTTTGTTCAAAAAGTTGTTTGGCAAATATGCGCGTCCGCAAATTCGTTTTTTCAGGCAGCGTGGTGTATTCACGGATTTCGTTTTCGCGCAATTTTTGCGGCAATTCGTCTGTGATAACGGAACGTAAGTTGATACCGCGCACCCCTTGGCGACTATACACGCGCATCACGTCGCCCAATTCGCGCATTAAGCCATGGCGTTGGCGGTCGGCTGGGTAATCCAGCGCGGGAATACGCCCCTTTTCATCTGCCAAAACCACTTGATAGCGTACAGTTGGATTTTTCGGCGTGGAAACAGGGACTGCGCTGTCTACAAAACCTCTCACCGCTTGCCATTCGCCAGAGCTGTTTTGCTCGGACATAATCATCACGCGCCAGTACAAATCTTTAGGGCGAGGGGTAAAACCGTCATCAAAAGTGGCGGAAAACGCGGGTTCGTTGCTTTGCACCAAGTTGCCAATGCTGCCAGGTTTCATGGATTCTGATAAACCCGTGGTGGATTGGGCAGACGGATTTTGTGGTAAGCCCCAAAGTGGTGCGTCGCGTCGCGGCATGGTGATGAACAGCAACACAGTTGGCAGTAATGTGAGCAAAAATGCCATGCCACTTTGTTTGATGGCGTTTTTAATGCTGACATCGTTCAAAATGGCGAGCGATACGCTGATGAGCATCAGGCAAACGAGTACCCATAAACCAACGGCTAAATCTTGATTGAACAGCACTGCGCCTGAGAGCAAGAAAATCATGGATAGGGCGGACACTTGTCTGTCGCGGCGCGAATAACCTTCGTAGGATTTGAGGGCGCACAGCAGCAGTAAAAACGCTGTGCCGCCTTGTAAACCGATAAATGTGCCGACTTCCGCGAACACAAGCATGCCTACAACCAGCAGCATAAGCATAAGTTGCCATTTGGGTAGTTTTTTCACGCCGAATTTCATCAGCGCAACGCGTCCCAATGCAAATGCGGCAAATACGGCGGTTACGGGCGTGGGCAGTTCTTTCAGCAAGGGAAGGGATACGGCAATCAGGGCGATTTGGTTGAACAGCAGGGCTTTGAAATCGACTTCTGTATTGAGATAGGGGGTTTTGGCAATAATCATTGTGTGTGGTTTTGTATTTTTTCAGGCTGCGTATTTTCGCAGTTTCGCTTTATTCTGCCAAATGATGACAATAAGCAGCCTGAAAAAATATCTATCGGTTTAGCAACATGAAAACAATCCAATCAATGCTATAATCGCAGCCATTTTATTTCTTTCAGGCTGCCTGAAAATCGCAGCTTGAATATGTGGGAAGACAATGTCTAAAAAAATAAAAATTCCTATGTTGGCGCATGAATGGCGTGCGGCTACGTCTTTGGCTGGTGTGTATGCGCTGCGAATGCTGGGCATGTTTTTGGTGCTGCCTGTTTTGTCGCTTCATGCACACAGCTTATCGGGCGCGGACGAAGTCGCAAAGCTGAAAATGGTAGGGCTGGCAATGGCGGCTTACGGACTGACTCAAGCCTTGCTGCAACTGCCACTGGGTATGTTGTCCGACAAGATTGGTCGCAAAAAAGTGATTTACTTGGGCATGGGCGTGTTTGCGCTGGGGAGTTTTATCGCAGCGTTTACAAATGATGTTTATATGCTGATTGTGGCGCGGGCGATTCAAGGCGCGGGGGCGGTGAGTGCAGCGGTAACGGCTTTGCTGGCGGATTTAACACGCGAAGAAGTGCGTACTCGGGCGATGTCGCTGATTGGCTTGAGCATTGGGCTAACGTTTTCGGTGAGCTTGGTGCTGTCGCCTGTGTTGAGCCAATTTATTGGTGTGCAAGGTTTGTTTGCGCTGACGGGTGTGCTGAGTTTGGCGAGCATTGCGCTGGTGCGGTTTTACACGCCCAATCCTGAACAATCACGACACCATGAAGACGCGCAAGTGTCGGTTCACAGAATTGGCGAAGTGCTGAAAAATGGGCAATTATTGCGTTTGAACTATGGCATTTTTGCGCTGCAAGCTGGGTTGATGGCGATTTTTACGGCGTTGCCGTTTGCGCTGAAAAACTTGGGTTGGGATAAGTCAGAGCATTGGCTGGTTTATTTGCCTGCGACTGTGATTGGCTTGGTGCTGATGGTGCCTGCGATTGTGATTGGCGAAACGCGTAATAAATTGAAACAGGTGTTTGTGCTGGGGATTGCGTTGGTGTTGTTGGCGCAGTTTGCGTTGATTTTTAGCGTGTCGTCTGCGTGGCTGATTGGGCTGACTTTGGTGGTTTATTTCATCGGCTTCAATATTTTGGAGGCGAGTTTGCCGTCTTTGGTGTCTAAAATTGCGCCGACTGATTTGAAAGGCACGGCGATGGGTGTGTATAACACAACGCAATCGCTGGGCGTGTTTACGGGAGGTATGATTGGCAGCCGAATGTATGCGGTTTATGGTTTTTCGGGCGTGTTTGGGTTTTGCTGTGTGATTATTGGCGTGTGGTTGTTGATGGCGATGTCTGCACCTGCGCCGCGTCCTGTGAAAAATGTGATGTTTGCTGTGCCTGATAGTTGGCTGGCGGATTTGGCGGGATTAACGGCAAAAATTCAGGCTGCGTCTGGCGTGGAAGAAGTGCGATTGAGCGCGGATAATAAAACCGTTTTTGTAAAAGCCTTGCAGCAAGGTTTTGATGAAGAATATGTGAAACAAGTTTTAACAGGAGTATGAAAGTATGTTGAATAAAGTGATTTTGATTGGACGCTTAGGGCGCGACCCTGAATTGCGTTATATGCCCAATGGTGAGGCGGTGTGCAATTTTTCGGTGGCAACCAGCGAAACGTGGACTGACCGTAATAGCGGACAACGCCAAGAGCGCACGGAATGGCACAATATTACGATTTATCGTAAATTAGGCGAAATTGCTGGGCAGTATTTGAAAAAGGGTAGCCAAGTGTATTTGGAAGGGCGCATTCAGTCGCGCAAATATACTGACAAGCAGGGTATGGAACGCACGGCTTACGATATTATTTGCAGTGAAATGAAGATGCTGGATTCGCGCAATAGCCAACAAGGTGGTGCGCAAGGTTATGATAATGGTGGTTATCAACCTGATTATGGCAATGCACCACAGCAGCAATCGTATCCGCAACAATCTCAACAACCGCCTGCTGCGCCACAGCGTCAAGCATCAACTGCTCCTGCTGCGCCTGTTGATGATATTGATGATGACATTCCGTTTTAATTGCTGAATGTGAAAATGCAGCCTGAAAAACAAGTTTTTCAGGCTGCATTTTTGTTCTCAAACGACAAATGAAAAACCTCATTGGCTAAAAACCAATGCGGTTAAATTTTTGGTCGGGGCGGTGGGATTCGAACTCACGACCCTCTGCTCCCAAAGCAGATGCGCTAACCGGGCTGCGCTACGCCCCGACTTAAGATGCGCATTGTAGTGAGATTGTAGTTTTTCGTCAAGCAAATTCTGGTGGATTTTTGTGAAGTTTTGCTTTTTGGGCTATGTTGTTGTGGCAAAAGTGATAAAATCGTGCCTATTTTGTTATTTGAATTTGATTTGAACATGAAGAAAAATGTGGTCAGGAACAGTTGTATTGCAGTAGCTGTGTTGGCAGCTTTGGCGGCGGCTGGTTGGGCTGGTGTGCGTGCTGTGGAGCAGAAACAGTTTCAGCAGCATAAGGTGGTGGAAAAGTTAATGCTGCCCAAAACAGGCGAACAATCTGTCCCTGTGAGTTATTGGTATGATGAGGAAGTGCAAACGGGCGATAATCTGAGCATTGTTTTGGAGCGTTTGGGTGTGAGTGAACACAGTATTCAAACGTTTTTGAAAGAAAGCCCGATTGATACGAAGATGTTGCAACTGCGTGCTGGGCAGATTATCAGTGCGCGTGTAGATTCGAGCAATGAAGTAACGGATATTCAATTTTTCAACGCTGATGATGACGGTGAACGCAATCTGGTGGCGATTGAGAAATTGAATGGCAAATGGCAGTTACACGCTGGTGCGGTGGATACGGAAACGTTGCCGTCTTTGCGCTCGGTGGTGGTAACAACTTCGTCTTCTGGAGCGTTGGCGCGTGCTGGCGTGCCTGTTGAAATTCGCACGGCTTTGAAAGAGGTGTTTGCGGATAAGTTTGACTTGGATAATTTGCACGCTGGCGATAGTGTGCGCGTGTTGTATGAAAGTTTGTTTTTCCGTGGTCAGGAAGTGGCGACGGGTAATGTGTTGGCGGCGGAAATCACAATGGGCGGTAAAACGTATTATGGCTATTATTTTGAGAATGGCGACCAAGATAGCGGCGGTAACTATTATGACGAGAAGGGCGAGGCTCTGAAAAAGGGTTTTGATGGCTTGCCTGTGGAAACGTACACGAGGATTTCTTCGCCTTATGGGATTCGTGTTCACCCTGTTTTGCACACAGTTCGCATGCACACGGGGATTGACTATGCTGCACCAATGGGGACAAAAGTGCTTGCGCCGAGCGATGGTGTGGTGAGTTTCCGTGGTTGGAAAGGCGGCTATGGTAACGCGGTGATGATTACGCATGGCAATGGCATGGAAACGCTTTACGGGCATTTGAGTGCGTTTGTGGACGGTGTGAATGTGGGTTCTTCTGTGGGTGCTGGCTCTGTGATTGCGTTTGTGGGCTCTACGGGGCGTTCTACTGGTCCACATTTGCATTATGAAGTGCGGATTAACGGTCAGCATGTGAACCCTGCTTCTGTAGCTTTGCCTACACCTAAATTGTCGGCGACGGATTTGGCGGCTTTGAAGAAATATCGTGTGAAAACAGATGAGATTATGAAGTCGGTTCGTGGTTTAGATGTGATGGTTTCGCAAGTGGATTAATTTTATTGCAGCCTGAAAATAGACTTCCTGCGAAATCCGTAGGCTGGGTTGCGACCCAGCAAATTCATGCAGCCTGAAAACTTCTGGGTTATAACCCAGCCTACAAGTTTCGTAGTAAGTCTAATAAAAGCAGCCTGAAAATATTTTTCAGGCTGCTTTTTGTTTATCACAATTTTTTATTAGCGGTTTCTTGGCTAAATCGCAGCGCAATCAAAGCGATAACGGCGATGCCAGATAAATACCATGCTGGGGCTAAATCGCTGCCTGTGTGTTTAATCAAAAGTGTGGCAAGCAGAGGCGATGTGCCGCCCAGTAATGCGTTACCCATGTTGAAACAGAGGGCAAAACCACTAAAGCGCAAATGCGTTGGGAAAGCCTCGGTTAAGAACCCCGGCAACGTGCCGTCATTCATGGCAAGAATAACGCCAAAGCTCATCATCACAAACAGGCTAACGGCAAAGTGATTTTGTTCCAACAAGGCAAACAGGGGAACGGATAACAGGATAAACAAAACGCACGCGCCTGTTAGCATGGTTTTGCGTCCGTATAAATCGGAGAAATGTCCCATGACAAAAATGAATCCGATGTAGGCTAACAGGGCGACGCTGGACGCCATAAACGAGTAGGTTTCGCTCATGCCCAGTTCTGAGCTGAGATAAGTGGGCATGTAGCTGAGTGTGGTGTAAAACGCTACGGCGTTGAGCGACACGACACCGCAAGCAATCAAAACTTCTTTGCGGTATTTGGTCAGCAAAATTTGAATGGGTAAATTGCTGCTGCGTTTGCTTTTATCCATTTTGGCTTCCATTTCTCGATAGACAGGGGAGTCCTCAAGATGCAAGCGGATATAGCGTCCGATTAAACCGAAAGGTCCAGCCATGAGAAAGGGAATGCGCCAGCCCCATGAGTGCAAGTGTTCTGGGCTGAGAACGGTATAGAGTAGGGCGGCGAGCAGTGAACCCATCAGCAAACCTGTGGCGGTGCTGGCAGGGACTAGGCTGGTGTATAAACCACGTTTGCCTTTGGGGGCGTATTCTGCTAGGAATGCGGACGCACCTGCGTATTCGCCTGATGCGGAGAAGCCTTGTACCATGCGGACGAGAAGCAGCAATATGGGCGCGGCGATGCCTATGCTAGTGTAAGACGGAATAAGGGCGATACAGAAAGTAGAAGCGGACATGACGAGAATTGACCATGATAAGGCAAATCGCCTGCCGTATCTGTCGCCCCAATAGCCCCATACAATGCCGCCGAATGGGCGAATGATGAAGGAAATGGCGAAAACTGTGAATGTGGCAATCAGCTCAGTTTGTGGGTCGCTTGAGGGGAAGAAGACTTTGCCGATAATGGCGGCTAGATAGCCATACGCGGCGTAGTCGAACCATTCGACAAAGTTGCCAATGAAACTGGATGTGGCGGCTTTGCGTAATGCTTGGCGTTCTTGCTCGGATAATTCTGGCGTTGATGAATGGAAAAAAGTGGTGGTTGTGGACATAATTCTCTCCAATCAAAAGTTTATTGAATATTTTAAAATTTTTGCAAAATCGGCATTTTCAGGCTGCCTGAAAGATTTTCGGAAAGACAGATAGGTTTTGATGATGCGTACAACTTGATTTTGTAAAAATTTCAGTGGTGTAACATCTTGATAAAAAGATAGATTGGCGATAAGCGATAGTATTTTTCAGATTGCAGCCTAAAAAAGGAAACTATAACTTATCGCCAATGTTTTAAATAACTTGATGA
Source organism: Kingella negevensis (assembly GCF_030177895.1). NCBI lineage: Bacteria > Pseudomonadati > Pseudomonadota > Betaproteobacteria > Neisseriales > Neisseriaceae > Kingella > Kingella negevensis. Next base: position 1,031,182 of record NZ_CP123448.1, on the reverse strand, counting down.
CTAGGTTTTCAGGCTGCTTGAGCAGGGGGAGCAGAACCATCATTGGTTTCATTGCTGCCTTTGCGAGAGAACAGGCTCACAACCACTTCACTCATACCGCCGATAATAATCAGTGCGCCACCGATGATTTGTGGCATGCTCATGGCTTCGCCAAAAATCAGCAAACCTACGAAGACTGGCGCAACCACGCATTCCCAGTATGAAACGCAAGCAAATTCAGAGGCTTTCAAGTGGCGTGTGGCGATAGAGCAAGTGCCTAATGCACCAAAACCGCACACGAAACCAATCGCAATCCACCAAATCCAGTCGGAAGAACCCATTTGAGCAATGGTTGGTTGTGTGATAGGGAACAGAGCCAAAATACCTAGCAAGGCAAACAGGAAATTCCAGAATGCGCGTGTATCACCAGGGACTTCAGTACGGAAGCGGTTGAAGAATAAGAACAAGCCATAACCCACACCAGAATACAATGCCAGCATATCGCCTTTGAATGTTTCTGCTTTAAATTCGAATCCGAATTTCAGGCTGCCACCTTCAAAACTTACCAAGCCCACAATCAGCAGCATGCCGATAAATACACCTGCCATAGATACCCAAGTGCTTGCCCTCATTTTTTCTTTCAAGAAAATCACGGCGAGCAAAGTGGAAATAATCGGACCGATGTAAATAAAAAACACAGCGTTGGCAATGGAAGTCAGTTTAGTCGCCATCACATAAGCCGATAAGCAGTTACCCATGAAAAAACCACTTAAAATCATGGGGAAAGACAGTTTGTACGATTTGAGTTCGTGCAACCTACCTTTGTATGCCAAGATAGCGAAAAATGCGATTGTGCCGCACATCATGCGCGATGACGCGATAAAGTCGCCTTGAGCGTTGATATGACGAGCGAAGAAACCAACAAAACCCATCAGAGTTGCTGCGATGAAGGCATTGATAAAGCCAACTTTTTTGTTGATGGGAGCGCTAGTTGTTGTAGGGGTACTCATAGCGTAACTCTCCATAAATTAAGGGGGCAAGTCGTAAATGACTGCCCCCTATTTTTGGACAACTTGATACAGGCTGATGCGAAACAAAAGGAGGCATCAAGCGAATTATCTTTTCATCTTACATCAGCGCGAGTTTTAAATTAAACCAAAGTCAAGTCATTGAAGTTGCGATTTGGGAAGTAATCTTCGCAGCCACCTTCGCGATATACATCGGCAGTAGCGCAGTGTAATGCACCACCGAATGGGTAAGCATCGCGGAATGGAACTGGGATTACGTTCATACCTAATTTGTCGAATTGCTCTTGTTGGTTCACTTCAGAAGCTTCGCAAATCACTGTTTTGTGGTCTACTACCAAGCAGTTCATAGACAACCATACTGAGCTGTAGCATAGTGGAGGAGGTTCTTTATGAGCAGGTTGAGCAGCAGGCACAATTTCCCAACCGTTTTTCTCGAAGATTGCACGTTGTTCTTGTGGCAATGGACGAACGGGGTTGTTGATAATCAAACCTGGACGCAATGGAACAAATGTTGCATCAATGTGGATTGGATATGGGTCACCTGGGAAGTTAACGGCGTGAACTGTCAAGTTTGGATAGTAGCGTTTGAACCATTCCATTGCAGTGCGGTTGGTAGTCAAGCCATGTTGGATAAACAAGTCTTTACCAACACGCATTACGTCAGCAGCATCCCACATTGGTTCTTCTTCAGTTGTAACGAAGTCTTTGTTCGCAGTACGAACTAAGCGTTCTTCCAAAGAGATTTTTTCATCATAATAATTGTGTTTATATGATTTATCTGTCAAACGTGGACGAGGTGCTTGAGTCCATTTGAATTCTGGGTCTTCATCAAAATATTTTTTCATCAGAGGCCAGAATGCCAAATATTCAAAGTAACGGCAGCGGAATGAGTTAGCAGAAGCCATAATTTCATTACCGATGGTTAAAAGAATATCGCGTGGAGGCATACAAGTCATCATAGAGCCAGTACGGAAGTCTGGAGTGATGACAGGTTGGTTCCATTGCAATGGAGTTGGACGGTCAACGATGACACCGCGGTCTTCCAAAACTTTAGCCAAGTAGTTCAATTGTTCGTTAGCTTTTTCAACGGTTTCTAGGGGACGAGGACCCCACATGCCGCGCATTTTGCTATCTACAGGCACTTTTTCAGAAGTTGCAGGTTCTTCTGGAGGAATACAACTATGGTCTGCCACACCAACGATGATGCGTTTCAGAGGGTCAAAGTCGTTCCAAGAATTGACGATTTTAGTCATGATAATTCTCCTTAAAATACTACACATATTTGATACAGCACTAAGGGAAGTCTAGTGTTTTAGAGATACGCTAGAGACTACAAAATACAAGCTAAAAATCAAAAAATACCGTTATATAAGAATAACTTATTTCTGTTTCCCATGTTTTTTGTATGCATGTATATTGCGCTTCATGACATCGGTTGTCAAACAAAATTTCACAAAAAAAGTGTAAAAGTTAAAATTTTTTGATTTGTGTCAAGAGGGAAATATGGGATTTGTGTTTTCCTACAAAACAAAATGCAGCCTGAAAAGAAACTACTTTTCAGGCTGCATTTAATCATTTGATTTTATTGATTAACTTCTTCAAAACCGACAATTTCTAAGCCAAAGCCAGTTAAGCCATTCAATGCAGAAGGCGTACCCAAAACGCGCATTTTTTTCACATTCAGATTAGCCAAGATTTGCGCACCAATGCCGTACATTTTGCTGTCCCATTTTTTGGTTTGCGATGGTTTTTTTGGCGCGGTTCGGGATAACAAAGCCGCACCGTCTTCTGTTCTGTGTAACAAAATAACCACACCGTTTTCTGTAGCCTGAACGCGTTGCAAGGCTTGCGGCAGCGACCAAGAGTGGCTTGAGTCGGGCTGGATAAAGTCCATTGCGCTGAATGGTTCGTGAACGCGTACTAAAGTTTCAGTGGCTTCGGTTGGATTGCCTTTCACTAACGCCAAATGCGTTTCGCCGTTCAGTTTGTCCACATACACGCGTTGGCGGAAATCGCCCCATTCGGTGTGAATCATCGTATCGCCCATTTCTTCTAATAGGCTTTCTGTGCGACTACGGTATTCAATCAAATCGGCAATCGTGCCAATTTTCAAGCCGTGTTGTTTGGCGAACTCTTGCAATTCAGGCATACGCGACATGGTGCCGTCATCATTGATGATTTCGCAAATCACGCCTGCGCCTGATAGACCTGCCATTTGCGCCAAATCTACCGCCGCTTCCGTGTGTCCTGTACGCATTAACACACCGCCTTTTTGGGCGCGAAGTGGGAAAATATGCCCAGGTTGCACAATGTCTTCAGGCTGCACATTCGCTGAAACGGCGGTTTGAATAGTGTGGGCGCGGTCTGCAGCGGAAATGCCCGTGCTGATGCCGTTTGCCGCTTCAATGGAAACGGTGAAGTTTGTGCCATATTGTGCGCCGTTGTGTTGCGTCATCATCGGCAAGCCCAGTTTGTCAATCAATGCGCTTTCCATCGGTAAACACACCAAACCGCGTGCGTGCTTAATCATAAAGTTGATGGCTTCTGGCGTAACAAATTGCGCCGCCATCACCAAATCGCCTTCGTTTTCACGGTCTTCAGCATCGGTGATGATGACCATTTTGCCCGCTTTGATGTCTGCCAAAATTTCAGGAATAGTTGAGATTTGCATGAGTGTGTTCCTCTTGTAACAAAAAGTAGGCGAGATTGTACGCTTAAAATAAACTTCAGGCAGCCTGAAAATATCTTTCAGGCTGCCTGAATGATTGAAATTATCACATCATTTGTAAACGCGCAATGCGGCTATCTAAACTTGGATGCGTACTCAATAAAGAATCGCGCTCTTCGCTGGCAATGCCCATCGCTGCCATATTGGCTGGCAACTGACTACCTTGACCTTTTAGTCGTTGCAATGCTGCAATCATTTTGGTTGCGCCAACTAATCTTGCAGCGCCAGCGTCTGCGCGATATTCACGCTGACGGCTGAACCACATCACAATAATACTGGCAAGGAAACCGAACACCATTTGCAAGACCGTGTAAACCAAGAAATATGTGCCGCTATTGCTTGTATTCTCAGTTTGTTCACCATTTTCATCATGTTGCGGAGAGAGACCTTGCGCCACCATGCCTGCAATGATTTTCGATAGAAACACCACAAATGTGTTTACAACGCCTTGAATTAACGTGAGTGTAACCATATCACCATTGCCAATATGCGCCATTTCGTGCGCCAAAACGGCTTCCACTTCATCACGTGTCATGCTGCGCAATAAGCCTGTGCTGACTGCGACTAAAGAACTGTTTTTTGTTGCGCCTGTTGCAAAAGCGTTGGGTTCAGGCGAATCATAAATCGCAATTTCAGGCATATCAAAGCCCCATTGGTGCGCTTGGCTTTCAATCGTACCAACCAACCACGCTTCAATTTCATTTTGAGGTTGCGTAATCACTTCCGCATCCACCGAAGCCTTCGCCATGGTTTTAGACATTAGCAAAGAAATAATTGAGCCTGTAAAACCGACAACAGCCGCCGAAGCCAAAACCTTACCCATGCCGCCATTTGCGTGGTTCAAGCCCAGAAAATTCATCAAAATACTGATAACCAGCAGCACCGCCATATTGGTAGCGAGAAAAAGAAAAATGCGTTTCATAATGATTGTGTTCCAATTTTGAAATTATTGTGCGGATTATCGCAAGAAAATCAATAAAAAAATGTGCAATAATAGAAAATATGTGCAAAGAGATGTTGTTGAGTTGAGAAAAGAGAATAAAAGCAGCCTGAAAAAATATTTCATTAAATTTCAGCTATCTAGTTTTCAGGCTGTAAAAAAATAAAATAAACGATTGACTGAAACTAAAGTAATCTCTATAATTCAAATCTTTCAAGACGTCGGGGCGTAGCGCAGCCCGGTTAGCGCATCTGCTTTGGGAGCAGAGGGTCGTGAGTTCGAATCCCACCGCCCCGACCATTTTGAAAATACAGATTATTCGACCGACAGTATGCACCCGTAGCTCAACTGGATAGAGCACCGACCTTCTAAGTCGGGGGTTACAGGTTCGATTCCTGTCGGGTGTGCCAGTTTTATGGTGGCTATAGCTCAGTTGGTAGAGCCCCGGATTGTGATTCCGGTTGTCGTGGGTTCGAGCCCCATTAGCCACCCCAAAATGAAAACCGCATTAGTTTTTACTAATGCGGTTTTTTCACATATTCATCACGCAGCCTGAAAGAACACTATTATGATACTCACCCCAGCTCATTGCGATTTATTCAACCGCCCATTTTTCCAATTCTCACAACTCAAAAAATATGCACCCGAAACCATTACGCAACTCAAAGAAGACTACAAAAGCGCATGGCAAGACTGGCAAGCCATCATCAAACAAGTTTCCGGCAATCTTGCACAAGAAAATCCCCAATTCGCCGCGCCACATATTGAACGCTGGTGCAATGGCTGGCAAGTTCGCGCCCACTTTTTCGCCTACTTCAAATACGAGCAACACCACAATGACGCAGCCATTTTATCAGTGCTACTCAATCGCCGCCGACTTACTGTTTCGCTGGATTGGCATTGCTACAAAGCCGACCGCTCCACCATTGCCCTGCAACAATACAACCAATGGACAGACAACCTAAACCGCCAACAATACGCCGATTTTGACATATGGCAGGGCAGCGAAGACGAATACGCAGATTATCAAACCTTAAAAATGCAGCCTGAAAACACATTCGTCCCACAAAATGCCGAAGATTTTTACTGCATAGGCAAACATTTAGAGCGCGACACAATCCAACAATACGACAGCGCAGAATGGATAACCAAACAAATTCAAGCACTCACACCCTTATACGAACAATGTTTTCAGGCAGCCTGAAAAATCCCAAAAGCGCGTTATAATCACACATCATTCCCATAGAAAAAGGACAACGCCATGCCACAATCCAACCGAATTTTGTGTCGAGAACTCAGCCTGTTAGCTTTTAACCGCCGCGTACTCGCCCAAGCACAAGACAAACGCGTTCCCCTGCTCGAACGCTTACGTTTCGTGTGCATCGTCTCTTCCAATTTAGACGAATTTTTTGAAGTGCGCATGGCACATCTCAAACGCAAACAGCGCACGCGTCCCAACCACATACTCGATTCAGGGCTCACCCCCAGCGAAACCATCTCCCGAGTGAGCGAAGAAGCCCAAAAACTCATTACCGAACAATATGCCATATTAAACAAAACCTTGCTGCCCGAATTAGAAGCGCAAGGCATCGTTTTCTATCGCCGCAGCACATGGAGCAACGTTCAACGCGAATGGATTGAAGACTACTTCAACCGCGAACTGCTGCCCATTCTCACCCCAATTGGCTTAGACGCATCGCACCCATTCCCAAGACTGCTCAACAAATCACTCAACTTTGTCGTAGAGCTAGACGGCAAAGACGCATTCGGACGCGCCTCAGGCATGGCGATTGTGCAAGCACCGCGCATTTTGCCACGCGCCATCAAATTGCCCGAAGAAATCTGCAACGGCAAAAGCGGCTTCGTCTTCCTATCGTCCATTCTGCACGAATACGTTTACAAACTCTTCCGCGGCATGACCGTCAAAGGCTGCCACCAATTCCGTCTCACACGCGATAGCGCACTCACAGTCGATGAAGACGATTTGAGCAACCTACGCACTGCCGTTCAAAACGAATTGCGCGACCGCGATTATGGCGACGGCGTGCGCCTAGAAGTTGCCGATAGTTGCCCCAACCACATCAGTGAATTTTTGCTCGCCCAATTTCAATTAACCCGCAGCGAACTCTATCAAGTTCACGGACCTGTGAATTTAGTACGACTCAATTCCGTCCCTGATATGCTCGACCGCAAAGATTTGAAAGACAAACCCTACGCGCCGCAATACCCTAAACCGCTCCGCAAAATCCGTTGCATTTTGGACGAAATTGCCAAGCAAGACATTTTGCTGCACCACCCGTACCAATCTTTTGAACCCGTCGTCCGCTTTATCCGCGATGCTGCACGCGACCCCGATGTTGTCGCGATTAAAATGACGATTTACCGCACAGGCAGCAATTCCGAGCTGGTTCGCGCACTTATGGCGGCATCGTTGGCAGGCAAACAAGTAACCGTAGTCATGGAACTGATGGCGCGTTTTGACGAAGCCAACAACGTGAACTGGGCAAAACAGCTTGAAGAAGCAGGCGCACACGTGGTTTATGGCGTGTTTGGCTACAAAGTTCACGCCAAAATGGCATTGGTTATCCGCCGCGAATCAGACAGCCTGAAAGCCTACGCGCATTTAGGCACGGGCAACTATCATCAAGGCACTTCACGTATTTACACCGATTTCGGTTTGTTCACCGCAAACGAAGCGATGACGCGCGATGTGAACACTTTGTTCATGGAAATCACAGGTTTAGGTCAAGCCAACAAGTTGAAAAAACTGTATCAAAGCCCGTTCACGTTGCACAAAATGGTGCTGGACAATATTCAGCGCGAAACGGAAAATGCCAAAGCAGGCAAACCTGCCAAAATCATCGCCAAAATGAATTCGCTGGTTGAACCGCAAGTGATTGAAGCCTTGTACGCAGCTAGCGCGGCAGGTGTGCAGATTGATTTGATTGTGCGTGGCATGTGTGCGTTGCGTCCGCAAGTGGCTGGTTTATCAGAGAATATTCGCGTGCGCTCCATCATTGGGCGGTTGCTGGAGCATTCCCGCGTTTATTATTTTTATAACGATGGCGCAGAAAATGTGTTCATCGCCAGCGCGGATTGGATGGGACGCAATTTCTTCAGCCGAATTGAAGTGTGCACCCCGATTGAAACAGGCAGCCTGAAAAAATGTGTGATTCGTGAGGGTTTAACGCTGGCGTTGGCGGACAATATCCGCGCTTGGGAAATGCACGGCGATGGCACTTACACGCGGATTACGCCGAAGAAAGATGAAGAAGAAATTGGTTTGCAGGAAACGCTTTTGGCGGAATATGCAGCCTGAAAACACAGTTAATCAATTTTCAGGCTGCAAATATAATCGCAGCCTGAAAAATCACTTTTTAAAACAAGGAAACTTTATGGACATTTTAGAATTATTAACCACACGCCGTTCATGCAAAACATTGTCTGCGCCTGCGCCTGATGAATTGCAATTAGACACGATTTTTCAGGCTGCAACACAAGTGCCTGACCACGGCGATTTGAAACCGTGGCGTTTTGTCGCCATTCAAAGCGAAGAAGGTATGCAGCGTTTTCAGGCTGCGTTGCGTGAAACGGCGATTACTTTAAACATGGGCGAAAAAACACTGCAAAAAGCGGAACGTATCGGTAAATTTGCGCCGCTTGTGATTGGCGTGATTGCCAGTCCAAAAGAGGGTAAACCCGAATGGGAACAACATATGAGCGCGGCTTGTGCAGCGTATGCGATTCAGTTGGCAGCGAAAGCGCAAGGCTTTGATAATGTGTGGATTACGGGCTTGTGGACAAACGCGCCTGTTTTGCAACGTGAATTTGAATGCACGGAAAAAGAGAAAATCATTGGTTTGATTATGATTGGCACGGCAGAAAATGCGTCTGATGAGCCGAAGAATTGGGACGTGAGTGAGTTTGTTACTAACTGGTAAACAATAAGTTTCAGGCTGCGTTTCAGAGATAAAATGCAGCCTGAAAGTTTATTTGGGAAGATTTCTTAAACATGGAGCGTTGGCGAGCCGCCAACGCTCCACTTTTTGTCGTGTATTAAAAAGTAGCCTGAAAATTACATTTCACCTGTTGCCAATCGCTCAACCAAAATATCGCAGCATTGGGTGAGAATATCTTTGGTTTCTTTAAAATTACCTGTGTACCATGGGTCTGGAACATGGTCGTAGGCGGCAGGTTGGGGCAGCAAGTCTGTGATTTTGAAAATTTGTTTGGGGTGTTTGCCGAACAGTTTTTCAACATCGCGTAGGTTGTTGCTGTCCATCACAATCAAGTAATCGTAAGTTTGCAGCGCATCGCTGGGGACTTTGCTGCTGACGAAATCATTTGAGGCGATGCCCATGCCGTCTAATATGTCGGCGGTGCCGCAGTGCATGGCTTCACCATCGTGCCAGCCGCTGGTGCCTGCGCTGTCTGATTGGACGTTTAAACCGCGTTCTTGGGCTTTTTGGCGGAAGATGTATTCTGCCATGGGGGAACGGCAGATGTTGCCGAGGCAAATGAAGAGGATTTTTTTCATAACTGGGTCTTTCTGTGTTTTTTTAAGTTGTTACATAATGAAATTATATTTTCAGGCAGCCTGAAATTTATTTCAACTTTTATGGAGGTGTATCATGAGTGTGATTGGTGGTTTCATTGCGTTGAATGTGGTGGAAAAAGACGGCGGTGTTTTTCCGATTATGGTGGCTGGGCAAGAATTTCAGCTAGAAGAGGGCGGCGAGTTTGTTCAAAACGAACACGGCGAATGGTTAGGTGGTTCGTTGCACATTGCGTTTTTTAGTGAGTTTGATTTGATGTTGCACGTGGAAACGAAAGGGCAAGAGGTGGTTCACTATCAATTCGGGGTGCGTTTGAAGAATCCTGATGTGCTGCGTGTAGACGTGGTTCAGGACAATTTGGACACAAGCGGTTTATTGCCGAGAGAATAAATTTTCAGGCTGCGTTTTAGGGATAAAACGCAGCCTGAAAATGTTTTTTGATATACAATCATTGTTTTTTCAACCGACAAAACAGGATAAATCATGTCTTTGCAACAAATCATTGAAGCGGCATTTGAAGACCGCGCAAACATCACACCAACAACTGTAACCCCTGAAGTGAAAGCAGCCGTTTTGGAAACCATGCGTCAGTTAGACAACGGCACTTTGCGCGTGGCAGAACGCGAAAGCGTTGGCAAATGGAAAGTGAACGAGTGGGCGAAAAAAGCCGTATTGTTGTCGTTCCGCATTCAAGACAACGTGAAACAATCAGACGGCGTGAACCAATATTTTGACAAAGTGCCAACCAAATTCGCTGACTGGACGGAAGAAAACTTCCGCGATGCAGGTTTCCGCGCTGTGCCAGGTGCGATTGCTCGCTACGGTAGCTTTGTCGCTAAAAATGCCGTGTTGATGCCATCTTATGTGAACATCGGTGCGTATGTGGACGAAGGCACGATGGTGGACACTTGGGTAACCGTTGGCTCTTGTGCACAAATCGGTAAAAACGTGCATTTGAGCGGCGGCGTGGGCATTGGCGGCGTGTTAGAGCCATTGCAAGCTGCGCCAACAATCATTGAAGACAACTGCTTCATCGGTGCGCGTTCTGAAATCGTGGAAGGCGTGATTGTGGAAGAAGGCTCTGTGATTTCTATGGGCGTGTTCATCGGTCAATCAACCAAAATTTTAGACCGCGAAACTGGCGAAATTTTCTACGGTCGCGTACCTGCTGGCTCTGTGGTGGTTTCAGGCAGCATGCCGAGCAAAGACGGTTCGCACAGCTTGTATTGCGCTGTTATCGTGAAAAAAGTGGACGCGAAAACACGTGCAAAAACCAGCGTGAACGAATTGTTGCGCGGTGTGTAAACAAAATTGATGAAAAGGGCAAGGCGTTGGTCTTGCCCTTTTTTTGAAAGGTGCAAAATGAAAAAAACGGTATTTTTGCTGACTTTATTGCTGACGAATGGTGCATTTGCCAAAGAAACCCAAATAAAAATGCAGCCTGAAAACCCATTTTCAGGCTGCATTCTTCAAATCACTTATTCGCCAGCAACAGCTTCATCTTCATCATCTTCTTCACGATACACGCTGCGAATCACCAGCAAAGGCAAATGGCTTTGGCGCATCACCGTTTCCGCAAAGCTACCCATCAGCAAGTGCATCAAACCTGTGCGACCATGCGTACCAATCACAATCAAATCCGCGCCATGGCTATCCGCATAATCCACCAAACCTTGCGCCATTTCTTTCGCGCCTTTAGCTGCCACCAGCAGATGCATATTCACTTCTTTCACGCCAGCCGCTTTTGCTGCCACGCCAGCTTCAGCCAAAACTTCATTACCGCTAGCAATTGCTGCAGCTTCATAGCTTTCATGTTGCAAAAACTCAGGCGCAAGCGTCATATATTCGCTTGGGTTGGCAACGGTTACCAAAGTCAGTTTAGCATCGCCAGCAATCGCCAAACTAGCGGCGTGTTGCAAAGCGTTTAAAGAAGTGTTACTACCATCAACAGCGACTACGATATGTTTGTACATAATGCGCTCCTTACCAGAACGGGTTGAGAAATAGATTGAAATTGCAAATTTAAAATTTGTTTGCAAAGGTTTACTTTGTGCTTGAAGTATAATCCAACTCAAATCATTTTTCAGCAAATTTTTTAGGTTTCAGGCTGCATTTAACATTTAACAAAAATGGAGCGTCGGCGGCTCGCCGACAATCTCACAAACAGCAAATAAACGCAGCCTGAAACCCCATACACAAGGATTAACATGACATCATCAACAGAATACAACCGCCGCTTCGGAGGTATTGCCCGACTATACGGCGAACACGGATTACAAGCCCTGCAAAAAGCCCACGTTTGCGTGGTGGGTGTGGGCGGTGTTGGTTCGTGGGCGGTGGAAGCACTGGCGCGAAGTGGCGTGGGCGAACTCACGCTGATTGATTTGGATAACATCGCTGTTTCCAATGTAAACAGACAGTTACACGCGCTAACCTCCGATTTTGGCAAACCCAAAGTAACCGCGTTGCGCGAGCGAATTGCCGAAATCAACCCCGATTGCGTCGTGCATGAGATAGAAGATTTTGTTGATGAAGACAACTTGGCAGAGATTTTCAGGCTGCCTTTTGATTTTGTGATTGACGCGATTGACCAAGTGCGTGTGAAAGTTGCCATGGTGGCGCATTTTGTTCGCAAAAAACAAGCGTTTATTATGAGCGGCGGCGCAGGTGGACAGCGCAATCCAGCCTTGATTGAATTGGCGGATTTGAGCGAAACCACGCACGACCCGTTATTGTCTAATCTGCGTTACACCTTGCGCAAGAAACACGGTTTTGCGCGAACAGGCAAAATGCGCGTGCCGTGCGTGTATTCGCGTGAACAGATTACGCCGCCGCAAATTCAGGCTGCGTGTGATGTGGATAACGCCGCACCGCAAGGATTATCGTGTGCAGGGTATGGTGCGAGTATGCTGGTAACAGCCAGTTTTGGTTTGCATTGTGCGACCGCCGCGATTGAGCATATTGTGAAACAGGCGAATAAAAAAGCAGCCTGAAAACGGTAGGGTGTGCCACGCGCACCACTTCACCATTTTTCAGGCTGCAATTTGCATTGAAATTGCTTTGAGATTGGGCAAAATGTTACCGTAAACGTAGGGTGTGCCACACGGACCGTTTTTTAAAAAAATACACTTTCAGGCTGCATTCACACACAAAATGCAGCCTGAAAACAGGAATAATCAACATGAAAAAACTATTTTTTATCGCCACATTCTGCGCCATTCTTTCAGGCTGCGCGAACACCCACGCAGCCATCAACGCCAACAATAGCGGCGTATCAGGTGCAATCGGTTCAGGCTGGCGTTGGTAAGCAAAATGCGTATTTTGAGCTACAACATTCAGGCTGCGATTGCGTCGGACAGTTATTTTAGCTACGTTTCGCGCTTGCACCGCCAAGTGATGCCCAGTCCTGCCAAAGCGCAAGTATTGGCAAATATTGCGAAATATATCAGCGATTTTGATGTGGTTTGCCTGCAAGAAATCGATTTGGGCGGCTTTCGCAACGGCTTTCAAAACCAAGTGCAACAGCTTTTGGCACAAACACCATTTTCACACCATATTTGTCAGACCAACCGCGTGGTGGGTAAATTATCCGTTCACGGCAATTTGATTTTGAGTAAATTGCCGTTACGCGAAGTGGTGAATGAGCCGTTGCCGTCCAAAATCAAAGGGCGCGGAATGTTGGCGGCGCAGGTGCAAACGCCAAACGGCGATTTTGTGGTGGCGAATGTGCATTTGAGTTTGGGCGCGGTAGACCAGTTTCATCAAATGCGGTTTATTCGGCAGAAATTGGCGGATTTTGACAATGTGTGCGTGATGGGCGATTTTAATTGTCCGCCCGAAGCAGAACAGCTTTGTTTGCTGACGGATTATGATTACACGCGTTTGAGCGATGGTTTGCCAACGTATCCAAGTTGGAAACCGCAGCGCACGCTTGACCATATTTTTGTGAAAGGCAGACTGAAAGGTCGTTGCCAAGTGAGCCAATTTACGGCTTCCGACCATTTGCCTGTTATTTTGGAGATTGATGATGCAGCCTGAAATTAGTTTTGTTATTCCTGTTTACAATGTGGAACGTTATTTGGCGAAGTGTTTAGAAAGTGTGCTGGCGGTGCCTGTTCACAAGGAAATTATTATTGTGGACGATGGTTCTACGGATAATTCGGCAGAAATTGCGCGTGAATTTTTCAGGCTGCATTCTGAAGTGATTTTTTTGCAGCAACATAATTGTGGCGTTTCGGCGGCGCGAAATCGTGGCTTGAGCGTAGCGCGCGGGCGTTATGTGCAGTTTGTGGACAGCGATGATTATTTGCTGGGGCAACATCAATATCCTTCACTGATTGCGTTTTCTGATAGCAAAAAAGTGGACGTGGTGAAAACGTTGATAACCAGCGTGAGTCTTGAAGGTATGCCTTATATGACGATGTTGCCACTGACGCATTTTGCTTTATCGCAAGATGGCTTTTTTTGTTCAGGGCAGCAGTATTTGATTGCGCTGCTGGCAAATTGGTTTCCATCTGTTTGGAATGGTTTATTCCGCACGGAATATCTGCGTGAGCATGATATTGGGTTTGAGGAATCCATCAGCAATAGTGAAGACGGGATTTTTATGGTGGACGTGCTGACGCGTAGTCCTGAAGTGCTGGTGTTGGAATGCAAATTGGTAGGGTATGCGTATTGTCATCATGCGGGCAGTGCTTCTACTACGGTGAACGATTTGAAGGCGTTTGTTTCGCGTTGTGAAGCGGCAAAAATTTTGGGACAACGGGCAGCGGCGTTGGCAGAAAGAGATAAGCAGCCTGAAAATGTGAAATGGGTGGGGTATTATCAAGCGTTGTCTGAATTGGTCAATATGACGATGTTGGTGGAATATTCGGATATTTACGACCGTTGTTATGTGCATTTGAATGATGAGCAAAAGGCGGCTGTGCGGCATTATTTTTCTGATGAGGTGATGGCGAAGTTGCTGCCTATTCGGAAAACGCCGATGATTTTGTGATTTGTGTGGCAGCCTGAAAAATGTTTTTCAGGCTGCGATTATTTGAGAGGAATATGATGATTTTTGATTTAAACCGCTATTCTTGGAAAGATTGGCGACATGAAATGCGTGAGTTGTTAAGTTTGGCTTTGCCGATGATGATTGGACAAGTGGCGACGCTGGCGATTGGGGTGGCGGATACGGTGATGTCGGGTCGCGCGAGTAAGGCGGACTTGGCGGCGGTGGGCTTGGGCAGTTCGGTGTTTTCTACGGTGTTTATCACGCTGTTGGGTGTGATGGCGGCGTTGAACCCGATTATTGCGCAGTTGCATGGTTCGGGCAAAAAAGGGGAAGTGGGCGAATGCGGTCGGCAAGGACTTTGGTTTGGCTTGATTTGGGGCGTGGTGGGCGCGGCTTTGCTGGGCGTGTTGATTGAGCCAATGAAGAATTATTTGCAGCTTGATGATTATGTGAAGCAGCAATTGGGCGATTATTTGTTTTATGTGGCGTTGGGTATGCCTGCGGCGTTGCTTTATCGGGCGTTGCATGCGTATGCAAGCAGCCTGAATCAGCCTAAACCGATTATGTGGATTAGTTGGGCGGCGTTGTTGCTGAATATTCCGTTGAATTATGTGTTTATTTATGGGGAACTGGGTTTTCCAAAATTGGGCGGTTCGGGTACGGGTGTGGCGACTGCGGTGGTGTATTGGTTTAGTTTGGCTGCGCTGTGGTGGCATATTGCGCGTTCGCCGAAGTTTGGTGAATTTGGTTTGTTTGAGCGATTTAGTCGCCCTGATTTTGCGGCGTTGAAATCGTTTTGGCATTTGGGCTGGGTGATTGGGTTTTCTTACTTTTTGGAAGTGAGTTTGTTTAGCTTTATTGTGTGGCTGATTGCGCCTTTGGGGGCGAATTTTGTGGCGGCGCAGCAGGTGGTGATGAGCATTAGTGGCACGATTTATATGATTCCGCAGGCGGTGGGTGCGGCTGCGACGGTGCGTGTGGGTTATGCGATTGGGCGTCGGCAGTTTGCGCGTTCGCGTTATATTTCGGGCGTGGCTTTGGTGGTTGGGTGGCTGCTTTCTGTGGGGACGGTGCTGTTTATGGCGTTTGGGCGATTTGATTTGGTGGGGGCTTATACGAGTGATGTGGACGTGGCGAAATTGGCGGTGGTGTTGATGTTGTTTTCGGCGGCTTATCAGGTGGTGGACTTCACGCAAACGATTGCTTCTTATGCGCTGCGTGGCTATAAATTGACGCGTGTGCCGATGTGTATTCATGCGGTGGCGTTTTGGTTGTTGGGGTTGCTACCAGGGTATGTGTTGGCGTATCCGTTTGGTATGGGCATTTATGGCTTTTGGACGGCGTTGATTGTGTCGCTAACGGCGGCTGCGGTGGCGTTGGTTTGGTATTTGGAGAAGAGTAGTTTGTTGGCGAAAATTAATCGTGGATTGTGATGTGAAAAGCAGCCTGAAAAGTATTTTTCAGGCTGCTTTTTTTGAGTGTTGTATTTTTGTTAAATTTGTTAAGTTTTTGGTTGGATTTGATTACGTTTTGTAAAAATGGGTGTATGCTTGACTTTGTTTATTTAACAAAAACTGCAGCATCTGATGATAGTGATGAATATAAGCAAGTATATGAAAAAGCAAAAGAATTGTATGTTCAACGCCTAAAAGAACAAAATGAAGTAAATACTTATCATGCTGCTCATACTGCTTTCAACGGCGTTCTAGGCGAAACTAACACCAGCAAACCTAACGGTTCTCATAATTTGGTGGTGGAAAATAGCGGCAAAGAAGTGGTCAATGCACGTTTATCTTTGTTGAAATTGGAAAATGCTACGCAAACCAGCAATGACCTTAGCGTGAAGTTGAACAACGGCAAAGATGTGGATTTAGGTACTTATCGTTATACCTTATTAAACGAGAATAATGATTACCGACTATACAATCCAAAAGCAGAGGAGCAAATCAAAGAGGAAGAAGCCAAACGACAAGAAGAGGCTAAAAAAGCTGAAGAAGCCCACAAACGAGAAGAAGCCGTCAAAGCCGAACAGGCTCGATAAATTCAACCGCAACGCATACTTTCAATTAACGCAAAAATTCAACCGACAATTTATGCACGAATTGGGCTTTGGCATTTACTCAGGCGGCTGGCGTAACACGCTGTATGGCGGTTACAGCACAGGCAGCGAATCCGCTAAAAAACGCTTTGGCGGTTTCAAAACAGAGTATCAATGGTAAAACTGTAGCATGAAAAAACAGCCGTTATTCATCAAAGAATAACGGCTGTTTTATAGTTGATGTTAATACAAGGCGACAACGCCTGCCGTGTGCATTTAGCACATAAGGGCGTTGGCAACGCTGTATTAAAAGATAAGGGCATTAACTATATGTTTTCAGGCTGCGATAAAGATTAAATACCGTAGAATGGGCTTCAGCCCATCAAATCTCTTTTCGGGCTGCATTCGCCCCATATTTCTTCCAAGCCCACATCACATAGCCAGACAAGCTGTATCCCAAAAAGAACACAAACAAAACCAATGCAGGTTGCAAAATCAAGAACACAAACAGCAACATCAAGCCAATCATGCCAGCAAATGAAACGCGGCGGCGCAAGTTGAATTCCTTGAAGCTCCAAAACGGAATTTGCACCACCATAGATAAGCCAGCAAACAAGGTCAGCAACAACACCCAAACGCTCGCTTCATCAAACACGCCGTCAAAGCTGCGGTCTAGCCAAATCATGCCGACCATTAACGCGGCAGCAGACGGACTTGGCACACCGATAAACCATTTTTTGTCCACTTTACCAATCAGCGTGTTAAACAATGCTAAACGCAAAGCGGCACACGCGCAGTAAATAAACGCCACGCAATAGCCCAGTTTGCCGAAGTTATAAAGCTGCCAGTTATACACAATCAACGCAGGCGCAACACCAAAGCTGACCATATCCGCCAAACTGTCCAACTGTTCGCCAAATGCGCTTTGGCTGTTGGTTAACCGTGCTACACGACCGTCGCAGCCGTCCAAAATCATGGACAAACACACGGCAATCGCTGCGCTTTCAAAGCGTCCGTGCATGGATTGCGTAATCGCATAAAATGCGGAAAACAGTGCGGCAATCGTGAACGAGTTGGGCAGCAAATAAATGCTGTTTTGGCGGATTAACTGGCGTTTGGTGAGCTGTTTGGTTTGGGCTAATTTCTCACATTCTTTGATTAGCTCTTCACATTCCGTATCGTCTAGATTTTCATCAACCAAATTGTTTTCAGGCTGCGTGATTTCAGGTTCTTCAATGGGTTTGTTTTCCATTTTATTCTCCTTAGATTTTCAGGCTGCGATATAGATTTGTAGGTCGGATTCTTGAATCCAACATTCGCTATTTTTGTCGGATACGAGTATCTGACCTACATTCATGCAGCCTGAAAAATATGATTAACGGTTTTTTAAGCCCAACACGTCTTGCATGTCAAACAAACCTTTATCTTGGCTGCGCAACCAAACGGCAGCACGAACCGCACCTGCGGCAAACGTCATGCGGCTGCTGGCTTTGTGCGTGATTTCCACACGCTCGCCCTCAGTGGCAAACATCGCTGTGTGTTCGCCCACAATATCACCTGCGCGAACAGTCGCGAAACCGATGGTTTGTGCTTCAGGTGCGCCCGTGTGTCCTTCGCGACCATAAACCGCGCATTCTTTCAAATCGCGTCCCAACGCATTGGCAATCACTTCGCCCATACGCAACGCTGTGCCGCTTGGCGCATCGACTTTATGACGGTGGTGCGCTTCCAAAATTTCAATGTCGTAGCCTTCGTTCAGCACACGCGCAACGGTGTCCAAAATATGGAACGTCAAGTTCACGCCCAAGCTGTAATTTGCGGCAAACACGATACCGATTTTTTCAGCCGCAGCCTGAATCGCCGCTTTGCCGTCCGCGTCAAAACCTGTTGTACCGATAATCATCTTCACGCCTTTTTCTGCGCATTTGGCAATCAATGGCAAAGACACGTTGGCGCGTGTGAAGTCAATCATCAAATCTGCGTTTGCCAACACAGCGTCCACGTCTGCACTAATTGCCACGCCTGTTTTTACGCCCACTGCGTAACCAGCGTCCAAGCCCAAAGCGTTCGATTCAGCGTGTTCCAACGCGCCGACTAATACGGTGTTTGGGTTGGCTGCTACGGCTTGCACCAAAGTTTTGCCCATGCGACCGTTTGCGCCTGCAATGGCTACTTTTAATTGTGTCATGATGAAATCCTTGTGAATTATTGTTGAACTGGAGTCAATACCGTTTCAGGCTGCATTTGTGCTGGTGTACTGGCAGCTTGTGGCGTGTAAAGTGATGATTGAGCAGGCTCTTTGCCTTGCATTTGTTGGCGAGCTGCTTCCAATGCGTCGCCTTCCACGCTGCTTACAACGTCGCCATTAAAATGCACGGTTAGAGAAGTTTTCTGTTTGATTTTGCCGCCGCGCACAATTTCGTAAACATAATCCCAACGGTTTTCACGGAATACGGATTTAAGCAGTGGCGTACCCAATTCTAGGGCGACTTGTTGGCGTGTCATGCCTGGCTGGATAGACAAAACGGGTTGCGGGTCAAATGGCACGCCTTGCACCACGTCTAATTTGTAGTAGGGCAGTTTGTCTACTAAAACGGGGGTGCAAGCGTTTAATCCAACTAAGATGCTTGCGGCTAAAAGTAATGGTTTCAAGATGCTGCCTTTCGCGTAAATATCAGATAAAAATAAAGATACCACCAAAAAAGTTTATTGAAAACTTTTATTATTTAGACCAGTGGAAAAGTGCTATTATATACGCAATCTGTGTTCATCAATATCAATAGGAAAATCATGAAAAATATTTCGCAATTAAAAGACAATGGTTTGAAGGTTACGGGCCCGCGCCTGAAAATTTTGGATTTGTTTGAGCAACATGCTGATGAGCATTTGAGCGCGGAAGATGTGTATCGGATTTTGTTGGACGAGGGCATTGAAATTGGCGTGGCAACGATTTATCGCGTGCTGACGCAATTTGAACAGGCAGACATTTTGTTGCGCCACCATTTTGAAACGGGCAAGGCGGTTTATGAGCTGAACAAGGGCGGTCATCACGACCATTTGGTGTGTGTGAAATGCGGCTTGGTGTCTGAGTTTCATAATGAAGAGATTGAGAAGTTGCAAGACAAAATTGCAGCAGAAAATGGTTATCGTGTGGTAGACCATGCGCTGTATATGTATGGCGTGTGTGGGAAATGCCAGAAGAAAGAAAAACGTTGATTTAGTGATAAAAAAGCAGCCTGAAAAAGTTTTCAGGCTGCTTTTTTTCAGGCTGTATTTCACTTCATTGTCAGCAACATCATCAACAAGCGTTTTTCATCGGCGGTTAAATCGCTGCCTTTTTGCCGCAAAATTTGCACTTGTTCACGCGCTGCATCGCGCATTAAACGAGAAACGCCGTCTTGAAACTCGGTGCGCTTTTCTTCGCTGCAATCTTCCAATTCTTCATTGTTCAAACTGTGCAAGAAAATGTGTTCAATCGTGTGGGCAAATGGGCTATCGCGGAAATGTTCCATGGCTTGCGCAGCGGTGAATGTGGGGTGTGCGCGATACACGTCTGCCAGCGCAATCAGGCAGGCAAAATCGCCGTGCGCGGGCAAGTAATCAGGAAACACGACAAACTGCGCCCATTCGGGATTAAGCAGCAGCGTGCGAATTTGTTTTTGCACCAGTGTGGTGCTTTCAGGCTGCCTGAAACTTTCGCGCGGCAAACGGTAATTTTTCGCGCTAACGTGGCGTTGTGGTGCAGCTTGTCCCATTAAATGCGCGAGATTGGCTGGGTCAATCCCAACGAGTTCGCTGAGTTTTTGCTTGAGCAAAAAGGCGAGCGTGGGTGCGGTAATCTGTGCCAATAATGGCGTGGCGCGTTTGACGAGTTCGGCTTTGCTTTCTTGTGTGTTCAACTCTAAATCGGCTGTGAGCGCGTCCCAAAAGTATTGCGATAGGGGTTTGCTTTCGTGCAGCAGGGCTTGTTCAAATTGGTCTTTGCTGTATTGGCGGATGTAGCTGTCGGGGTCGTGTTCTGCTGGCAAAAAGAGAAAGTGTAGGGCTTTGTCGTCTTTGAGCTGCGGTAGGGCGTTTTCTAATGCTCTCCACGCGGCTTTTTTGCCTGCGCTGTCGCCGTCAAAACAGAAATAGATGCTGTCGGTTTGGCGCATGAGTAGTTTGACGTGTTCGGCGGTGGTGGCTGTGCCAAGCGCGGCGACGGCGTATCCAATGCCGAATTGGGCGAGCGCAACCACGTCCATATAACCTTCTACGACTAAAATTCGTCCTGCGTCTTTAACGGCGGCGCGGGCTTCCCATAATCCGTAGAGGTTTTTGCTTTTGTCAAACAAGGGTGTGTCGGGGGAGTTGAGGTATTTGGGTTTGCTGTCGTCTAATACGCGTCCGCCAAAGCCGATGATGTTGCCTGAAATGTTGCGAATGGGGAACATGAGGCGGTGGCGGAAGCGGTCGTATTGCTTGCCTTCGTTGTCTAACACCATGCCGCTGGTGATGAGTTCGGCGGTGGGATAGGGTTGGAAAACTTGGGCGAGCGGTGTCCAGCCTTCGGGTGCGTAGCCAATGCCGTAGTGGGCGATGATTTCGGGGGATAAGCCGCGTTTGTTGGCGTAGGCTTGGGCTTGGGCGTGGATTTTGAGTTGCGCGGCGTAATAGCTTGCGGCGGTTTGGACGGTGCTTTCTAGGGTTTGTTGTTGCTGTTTGCGGCGTGTGCGTTCTTCGGGGTTGTCATTCAGGCTGCCTTTGGTGCGTGGCACGGTCATGCCAACGCGGTCGGCGAGTTGTTGCACGGCTTCGGGAAAGGTTAAGCCTTGGTGTTCCATGATGAAGCCGATGGCTGAGCCGTGTGCGCCGCAACTGAAGCAGTGATAAAACTGTTTGCTGGGACTGACGGAGAAACTGGGGGTTTTTTCTTTGTGAAACGGGCAGCATGCCATGTAGTTTGCGCCGCCTTTTTTGAGTGGGACGTATTGGTCAATCACGTCTACGATGTCGGTTTTGGCTAGGAGTTCGTCTATGAAGTCGTGGGGTATCATGGTTTTTCAGGCTGCGTTTTTTTGGGGGAATAGGATTATAAATAGATTTAGGCAGCCTGAAAATTCAGGCTGCCATTTTTTGACACATTATGCACGGTTTAGGTGGATAGAGTGTGTGAATGGGGTGTGGATAACTGGGGTAATAGGTTGTTTTGTTATGGTTATTTTGTTTTTGCTTAAAATTTGTGCAGTTTTTTTAAACTTTCAGGCTGCTTGAGATTTGTCAAGCAGCCTGAAAGGGTTTTTTTATGGAATTATGTAGTGATACCAAGTAACGTGTCCCATGTTAAACACTTCTGCTGCTTTGTCTTGCTGGGCAAAAGGTGGCATATGGTCGCCTGCAATCACCACTTCTACACCTTTCATTTCTGGGCGGGTGTTGATGTCGGCAATTTGGTCGAGTAGTTGGGCTTGGAGTTGTAAATTGTGGCAGGCTTCTTCGGTTAGGGAAGGGTAGCGCGCGCAGTCAAAACGATGATTGATAATATCGGTTGTTTGGTAAGGGTAATGCCCGTTCAATGTCATCCAATAGAAGAATAATTTATCGTGTTGTGCAAATGCGCGGGTGATTTCTGGGGTTAATTCATAATCACATGCGCCGTCAAAAAGTGAGCATTGTTTATATTTGCTTAATTGGTCTACAAATAAAGTTTTTTGAAAACCTGCTTTTGGGTACCAATATAAACGCCCATAAATTGCGCTGTCTGCGTTGTGCATACCAATGGTGGTTAAACCTTTTTGTGCATATTGGTTAGGCAAACAGCTGGCATATTGTGATTTTGGTGCACGTGTGATTTGAATAGAGCTGATTTTGACGTGGCACACTTCGCGCATTTCACCTTCTACGGTTGAACTATCCACAGGCATATGTCCTGTGCTGAAGGATTTGATTTTACCTTCGGCTGCTTGCTTGTGGAGTAGTTTAGCAATGTCTTTTTGCAATACTTCATCTTTGGTTGAGCCTAATGATTCGGCTGTTATCATTAAGATTCGGTTTTGCTGTGGATTAAGTTGTGCGGAGGCAGGTTTAATTGGGTATGGGGTAAAAGTTGGGATTTCTGAATATTCTTTTTGTAGAGCCGCTTCGTGAGTCCATAATGCATTTGCTTGGCTTTTGCTATACACATATTTTGATTTATCTGCTAATGGGAGGTTATTCAAAGTTAATGTGGTGATTAAGCCTAAGGTAAACACCGCGATTAAACTTTCGCTTGTGCTTCGTTTGGTGATTTTTATGATAACAAAAGGCAGCACAATCAAATACACCACAAAAATAGCGGATAGCATGATATAAGTAGTGGGTGCAGTCGGTAAAAATGGGAGTAAATATAAGACACTTTCTAGATTTAAAAATGGGAAAATTTGCTGGATAAACTGAAAGCTGTCAATACTGCTGCTTAAAATAAGGCAAGCTACTGTAATGATAAAAATAGGTTTTTTGGGAAATTTTAACCAAATGGCTAGCAGTAGTAACAGCCAGCAATAATCCATATTTAGGATAGGTCTGGTTGTTCCTGTGTAAGAAGCGACTGCTAGAAAAATTATATTCGGCAACACTAAAATGCAGAGTGCTGCAATGATTGCTGGTGCATGGAGTGATTTTTTGGAAAAGAAACGAGAAAGCATAAAAGTAACCTTCAATAAAAATAAATCTGTATATGTAGCCTGAAAATACACACAGGCTGTGTTTTGCTACAAGGATAATATGTGGATAAGTTGATAAACTATTTGTTTTAAAATGTAAATTTTACTATGCTTAAAAATTAAGCAGTCTGAAAATCATTAATCAACTGCGCCAATTTAGGCAAATCCTGCAGCGTTAAACCTGTGTGTGGCTTACACAAATAAACGCGGTCTAAATGGCGACTGAAATAGCTGCGAACATCATCAAGCGCAATCCACGGCTCGGCTTCGCGCTGCGTGTCGTGCAGGTATTGCAAAATTTCTTGTTCGCGTGAACCGATGCGCGTGGTGGCGACATCTTCGGGTGTTTTGCCGATGATTCTGGCGGCGATGTCGGGTGAAAAGGGCTGGCGCAAAGCGTGCAAATCGCGCCCGTATCGCCATGTGGACGAAATCACGAATTGTATATTGGCGTTTTCAGGCTGCCTGAAAAATTGCTCAAATATGGGGATTTGGCTGTATAACTGTTTGGTATTGAAGGAATAGGCGGAATGGAGTACGCCGTCAAAGTCTAGGAATAGGAGCATGGATAAATCCTTTTTCAGGTTGCGTGAATTTGATGGAGAGTCGGTGAGCCGCTGACGCTCCAGTTTTTCGCTGTGTATAAAACGCAGCCTGAAAATACACACAGTTTGTGTTTTACACAGGGATAATCTGTGGATAAGCAGTTTATTTATTTGTTTCAGAAATGGTTTTTCAGGTTGCTTAAAATATAGGCAGTCTAAAAACTATTCAGGCTGATTCAGTCCAAAATGTTCAAACGCACTTGCCGTCGCCATGCGTCCGCGTGGTGTGCGCTGCAAAAAACCTTGTTGAATCAAATACGGTTCAATCACATCTTCAATCGTGTCCGTGCTTTCGCCAATCGCGGCAGCTACGTTATCCAAACCCACAGGCCCGCCTGAAAATTTCTGCAACACGGCTTCCAAAAATTTCCTGTCCATCATGTCCAAGCCAATTTTATCCACATCAAGCATCGACAGCGCGGCATCGGCAATTTCTGCGCCAATGCTGCCTGAATGTTTCACATCGGCATAATCGCGCACGCGGCGTAATAAACGGTTGGCAATGCGCGGCGTGCCACGACTTCTTTGCGCTACTTCCCACGCGCCGTTCTCGTCCAAATCCATGTTCAGTAATTGCGCGGAACGGCGGACGATGGTTGCCAAATCTTGCGTTTCGTAAAATTCCAAACGGGCAACGATGCCGAAACGGTCGCGCAAGGGATTGGTGAGCATGCCTGCGCGTGTGGTCGCGCCAATTAGGGTGAACGGCGGCAAATCAATTTTGACGCTGCGGGCGGC
Source organism: Kingella negevensis (assembly GCF_030177895.1). NCBI lineage: Bacteria > Pseudomonadati > Pseudomonadota > Betaproteobacteria > Neisseriales > Neisseriaceae > Kingella > Kingella negevensis. The sequence continues at coordinate 1,006,894 of NZ_CP123448.1, read as the reverse complement.
TGGACCTTCGCCAATCATAATATCAAGCTGATAATCTTCCATGGCGGGGTACAAAATTTCTTCCACGACGGGGCTAAGGCGATGAATTTCATCAATAAATAACACGTCATGCGGTTCAAGATTGGTGAGCAACGCCGCCAAATCGCCTGCGCGTTCCAGCACTGGCCCTGAGGTTTGGCGCAAATTCACGCCGAGTTCTCGCGCGACAATATTGGCGAGCGTGGTTTTGCCCAAGCCTGGCGGGCCAAACAGCAAAGTGTGGTCGAGTGCTTCGCTGCGCTTTTTGGCTGCCTGAATAAAAATGCCTAGCTGCTCTTTGGCTTTGTGTTGCCCGATGTATTCGTCCAAAAATTTGGGACGCAAGGCGCGTTCCAGTTGCTCTTCTTGGCTAGACTGGGTTTGCGGTGCGATGATACGAGTGGGCGCGGCGGCGGTGAGGTTGTCGGTTTGTAACATAGTATTTCAATTCGTTATTTTGTAGTCTGAAAACTTTTGTAAACGCGCTGTAGAGTGGGTTTTACCCAGACCCGACAAGTTCTTTTGTGGGGTGTGTGAACTTGTTCACGCACCATTTTAAAAGTCGCTAAAGCTTGTTTGGTGCGTGCGTACCGTACACCCCCTACAACAAGTATTAAAATTTACCGATTTTTAAAACTTGTCAGATCTGGAGGTTTTACCCACCAAAATGGCTATTTCCATGGTGAGTAGAACCACCCTACGAGGTATTGTAAAGTTTTTCAGGCTGCATTTTATTTTTTCAAAACCAAGCTGTTATCCAAAAATTTTGCGCCAAACATTTGCTGCAAATCTTGCACGGCTTTATCCGCTTGCAATGCTTGTCGCGCTTGTTCACGGCGTTCTAGCTGAATGCGCTCGCGGTGCATGGCAGGCGTTTCCCAGCCTTTGTTCGGCTCAAAACTGCACGTTTGAATGTGAACGGGCGTGTTATATGCTTGAGTGAGCGCGTGGGCGATGCGGTCAAAATAGGTTTTTTGCAACGTGTCGCGCGTGGTGTGGGCGTAGTCAATCGCCAAATGCAGCACGCCATCGGCAAAATCGATCCACGCCATGTGATTCAGCGACATCTGCGCGGCAGACACTTGTGCGCCAATTCTGCGCGTAATCGTTGCCCAGTTGGCGGCGGTAAATTCGGGCATGGGTTCGCTTGGGTCAATCGCTTCTTCTTCGATTGGCTCGGGTTCGTTTTCAGGCTGCGGTTCGGGCGTGTATGGCTCGGGCGGCAGGTCGTCAAACGGGGGATAATCGTATTCGGGATACGGGGCGTAGTCGGGTTTGGGCTGCCATTCGTTGGGTTCGCTGCCTGAAAAGGGTTGCGCAGGGGTTTCAGGCTGCGTTTCTACTTTTTCGCTGATGTTTTCAGGCTGCGTTTGCTGTGGCGACTCGGTTACAGATGTGTTCCATGGCGGCGAATCTTCGCTGTTTTGTGGTTCGATGGTTTCAGGCTGCGATTGTTCTACAATTTTTTCAGGCTGCGAAACAGGCTCAACCGCTTTTTCAGGCTGCATTTTCAGGCTGCCTGATTCAGCCATTTTTTTTTCCACAGGATTGTGCAGCTGCGTCCCTTCAATTGTGCTATCCACAGGCGTATTTTTCGCAGCAAACGGCGCAAATGCCAACATCCGCAGCAACGTCATCACAAAACCAGCGTATTCATCAGGCGCAAGAGGCAAATCCTGCTTTCCGTGAATAACACATTGATAATACAACTGAATTTGTTCATCACTAAAATATTGCGCCAACAGCAACAAACGCTCACGTTCAGGGTCGTCCGCCGCAATCGCACTCGGCACGGTTTTCAGCAACGCCAAACGCTGCAACAGCATCGCCAAATCATTTAACGCGCTATCAAAACCAATCGCATTCGCCGCCATTTCCTGCGCTTTCGCAATCAAACTTTCGCCGTCTTGCTCCATCAAAAACGTCAGCAATTCATACAGATAACGCTTATCCACTGCGCCAATCATGTGGCGGACATCAACTTCTTTCACGCTGCCTGAACCCATTGCAATCGCTTGGTCAAGCAAACTCAACGCATCGCGCATCGAACCATTCGCCGCCCGTCCCAGCAAGGTCAAAGCGGCAGGCTCAAACACAATCTGCTCCGTTTTCAAAACGTGCGCCAAGTGGTCGGCAACCTGCTGCGTGGTCATATTCCGCAAAACAAATTGCAAACAACGACTTAGTACCGTAATCGGCACTTTATGTGGGTCGGTGGTCGCCAAAATAAATTTAACGTGTTCGGGCGGTTCTTCCAGCGTTTTCAGCATCGCATTAAACGCCGATTTTGACAGCATATGCACTTCGTCAATAATATAAACCTTGTATTTTCCGACAGTTGGCGCGTATTGCGCGTTTTCCAACACTTCGCGGATATTATCAATGCCCGTGTTACTCGCCGCGTCAATTTCCAGCAAATCCACAAATCGCCCCGCGTCAATATCACGGCAGGATTGGCACACACCGCACGGTTCGCCGTGGGTTGCGTTTTCGCAGTTTAGGCTTTTCGCCAAAATCCGCGCAATCGTGGTTTTGCCTACGCCGCGTGTGCCTGTGAGCAAGTAGGCATGGTGCAATCGCCCTTTGTCTAGCGCGTTTTGCAAGGCTTTGACAACGTGTTGTTGTCCGACTAAATCGGCGAAGGTTTTGGGTCGCCATTTTCGGGCGAGAACTTGGTATGCTGCCATTTGGGTATCTTTAGGTAAATTTATCAATGCAGCCTGAAAACATTTTCAGGCGTAAAATGGGCTTATTTTAGCACGTTTAACTAGTTGAAATCTTTGTAAAGTGCTTTTCTATTTTGGGATAAATATCTAGTAGAACCAAGGGTGAAGACGTTTTACTTGGTATGAAATATGCTTGATAACGAGTACATCTATAACAATTAAGTAGTACTCTAGGAGTTTCAAAATGAAAAAATTATATTTAGCGACCGTATTAATGGCGGCCCAGTCGTGGGCATTGGCTGATAGCAGCGTGCAAGTGGGCGTTTTCCAAAATCAGAAAATGCACAACAACAGAAAGCAAGAGCGGCTTTAGTGGGCGTGGAAACGCAAATTACTACGCAAAAATTGAAAGATGGCGCAACTTTATACCGTGTGCATACGCCTTCTACTTCTAAGAATCGTGCGCAGGAAATGCAAAATCGCTTGCATTCTCGCAATGTTGATGCAATTGTGATTAGTAAATAACCCATAAAAAAAGCAGCCTGAAAACGGATTTTGTTTTCAGGCTGCTTTTTTGTTTGACTAAATTTGTCAGGTGCTAATATTCTAAATCAGTTTTCGCCCCAAACTTCTTTGGCGATTTCTTCCACCAAGCGAACTTTTGCCCATTGTTCGGCATCAGTCATAATGTTGCCTTCCTCAGTAGAGGCGAAACCGCATTGTGGGCTTAATGCCAACTGGTCTAACGGTACGATTTTAGCGGCTTCTGCAATACGTGCTTTCACAGCTTCTTTGTCTTCCAATTCTGGGAATTTTGATGTTACCAAACCCAATACAATGCGACCTTTGTGTGGATTGTTGTTAAAGTATTTCAATGGCTCAAAACCGCCTGCGCGTTCGGTGTCGTATTCCAAGAAGTAGCCGTCATACGTGGTTTGTCCGAACAATTCTGGGGCTACTGGGTCGTATGCGCCTGATAACAAATAGCTTGATTTGTAATTACCACGGCAAACGTGTGTGGTAATCGTTAAATCGGCTGGTTTGTCTGCCAAAATCGCTTGGATATTTTCCAAGGCGAATTTTTTGTTTTCTTCAAAGTCTGGTTTATCGTGGTTGTTGCACAATGTACCCCAGTAAACGTCGTCGATTTGCAAGTAGCGGCAGCCTGCGTCGTAGAATGCTTTAATCGCGTCTTTGTACGCTTGGCGCACGTCTTCGCAATAGGCTTGTTTGTTTTCATACACGCCTGTGTCCCAGATGAGTGGGTACATCAATTGGTTAGGGCTTGGAATGGTGTATTTTACTGTACCGCGGTCGCCAACGATTTCTGCTAAGGCTTTGTAGTGCGCGATGAATGGGTGATTTTCGTTCCAAGACACTTTGCCGCAGCAGCGTGTGTTGTATTTGCGAACTTCTGTGCCTTTGAATGCGTAGGCTTGTTCTGGAATGAAGCCTTCAATGCCGTTTAGGTTTTCCAAAAAGTCGATGTGCCACCATGAACGGCGGAATTCGCCGTCTGTCAGCACGCTGATACCTGCGTCTAATTGGGCTTGCACGAGTTTGGCGATTTCTTGGTCTTCTACTTGAGTGAGTTGTTCTCGGCTGATTTTGCCGTCTGCGAAATCAGCACGCGCTTGTTTTAATTCTGGTGTGCGTAAGTAGCTACCTACGGTGTCGGCGCGGCGTGGGAATGTTTGTGTCATGATGTGTTCCTTTGGTTGATTGAATGGATAGGGTTATATTACGTTTTTTGACGATTACCGACAAATGTTAAATTTTGTTGATGCACATGAATTGGTTTCATGTTTGTGAATATTGCGAAAGAATCTCTTTAGGTTATCATGCAGCCTGAAAACACGCACAAGGGAAAATAAATGGATATTCTGGATAAATTGATTGAATGGGCGCAGATTCGCGGATGTGTAGACATTCATTGTCGCTTTCAAGGCAAATGGTTTGTGCGACATGAAACGCGCAAAAAACAGGCATTGGTGCATATTGTTACCAGTGGTTCAGGCTGGCTGAAAGTGGACGGCGAGCCACAAGCGCGTCAATTAAAAGCGGGCGATGTGCTGTTTTTCCCGCGACTGGCAGCGCATACGTTGAGTAGTGAAACGGGTTGTGATAATACGCAAGACACGCCGTTGTCCACGCAACAAGGCGCGTTTACGCTGAAGCACATCGGCAATAAACAAGCGGATTTAACGCTGTTTTGTGCGCGATTTGAATACAACAAACATGCAGATTTATTGACAGGGCTGCCTGAAACGGTGTGTTTATCGATGCAGCAAACGGTATTAGAGCCGTTGGTGCAAATGCTGCAAAACGAGGCAGAGCAGGGCGGGCAAGGTTCAGCTTCTGTGATTGATGCGCTGTCTAATGTGTTGCTGGTGTCGATGATGCGCGCGTATTTATCGCAGCCTGAAACGGAGCAAAATTTAAATGGCGTGCTGCAGGGTCTGCAAGACAAGCGGTTGCGCGGCTTGATTCAAGTGGTGCTGGATGCGCCTGAGCAACCGTGGGCTGTTGAAAAGATGGTTGCGTTGGCGAATGTGTCGCGGGCGCAATTAATGCGATTGTTTAAGCAGCACGTGGGCATGAGTCCGCATGCGTTTGTGAACCATATTCGCGTGCAAAAAGCGGCGATGTTGCTCCGCAAAACACAGGACAGTATTTTGAAAATTGCGCTGGATTCTGGTTTTCAGTCGGAAACACATTTCGGGAAAATTTTTAAGAAACAGTATGAGATGACACCTGGGCAGTATCGGAAACAGGAAAACGCAGCCTAGAACTTTAAAACACGCTACAATCCTCGTTCCTCAACCTTTCTATCTGATTGAAAAAGTTATGCAAAAAATTCATATTAACGGGCGCGAAATCAGTGCCAACCAACCACCGTATATTATTGCAGAAATGTCCGCCAACCATAATGGCAGTCTAGAAACTGCGTTTAAAATCATTGAAGAAGCGAAAAAAGCAGGTGCGGACGCAGTGAAATTGCAAACCTACACCGCTGACACGATTACGCTCAACAGCCGCGCCCCTGAATTTATGATTCAAACAGGTGGTTTATGGGACGGTCAGTCGCTGCATGATTTGTATGCGAAAGCGCATATGCCTTGGGATTGGCATAAGCCTTTGTTTGAATTTGCAAAAGAGCAAGATATTACCATTTTTAGTTCGCCGTTTGATTTTAGTGCGGTGGATTTGCTGGAAAGTTTGGACGCGCCTGCGTATAAGATTGCATCGTTTGAAGTGATTGATTTGCCATTGATTCGCTATGTCGCGCAGACGGGCAAGCCGATGATTATTTCCACTGGCATGGCAGACGAAAATGAAATTGCCGAAGCGATTGCAACGGCGAAAGAAGCGGGCAACAAAGAATTGGTCGTGCTGCATTGTGTGAGCGGCTACCCTGCGCCTGCGGAAGATTATAATTTGCGCACTTTGCCTGATATGGCAGCGCGTTTTGGCACATTGGTGGGCTTGTCTGACCATACTTTGGATAATACGACGGCGATTATCAGCGTGGCTTTGGGCGCGTGTGCGATTGAAAAACATTTCACGCTAGACCGAAATGGCGGTGGCGCGGACGATAGTTTTTCGCTTGAACCTGCTGATTTGCAAGCCCTTTGCCGCGATAGCAAAACGGCTTGGCAAGCGTTGGGGAATGTGGAATACGCGCTGAAATCGAGTGAACAGGGGAATGCGCAATTCCGCCGTTCGCTGTATTTTGTGAAAGACATGAAAGCGGGCGATGTAATTGATGAAACGTGTATCCGCAGCGTGCGCCCTGGGTTTGGTTTGCCGCCAAAATTTTATGATGAATTGATTGGCAAACATGTGTCGCAAGATATTGTGGCGAATACGAAAACTAGCTGGGATTGTATTGAGAAATAGAAAAAGCAGCCTGAAAACATTTTCAGGCTGCTTTTTTTGTTTACACAAACGGACTGGCTTTTACCAAACACATAATATGTGCCTTGGCACTACTTGCCAAACTGCTCAATTTATAACCGCCCTCCAACACCGAAATAATCCGCCCTTGCGCGTGTCGGTTGGCAATCAACATAATTTTCTTAGTTAGCCATTCAAAATCGGCTTCCGTTAAATTCAAATGACCCAAATCATCATCACAGTGCGCGTCAAATCCTGCGGACAACAAAATCATTTGCGGCTGAAAACTCGCCAATCTCGGCAACCATTGCGCACGGACCAATTCACGAAATTCCTTGCTGCCATCGCCTGCTTTCAAAGGCGAGTTAATCACATTCGGATTGCTGCCTGAAAATGGTACGCCTGAAAACGGATAAAGCGGATGTTCAAACGATGATAACAACATCACACGCGGGTCATCACGGAAAATATCTTCAGTGCCATCGCCGTGGTGCAAATCAAAATCCACAATCGCTACACGTTCCAAGCGGTATTCTGCAATCGCGTGCATGGCGGCAACTGAAACGTTGTTGATGAAGCAAAATCCTGCGGCTTTGTCTGATGCGGCGTGATGACCTGGGGGGCGAATGGCACAAAAGGCGTTTTTCGCTTGTTTTTTCATTACCATATCCACAGCTTTAATCGCTGCACCTGCGGCGTGTTTGGCGGCGTTGAGCGTGTCGCGGCTAAGATAGGTGTCTTCGTTGATTTTGGTGCTGCCTGAAACGGGGACTTGGCTTTCTAGGCTGCTTAAATAGCTGCGTGTGTGGACGCGTGAAAGCTGAATATCGGTTACTTCGCTGGCTTCAATTTTTTGCAGTAAATGCCACAAACCTGATTTGCGCAAGGCTTGTTCAATCGCTTCTATGCGGCGCGGACTTTCGGGATGTTCCACGCTGACAAAATGTGCTAAACATTCGGGTGCGTAAATCCACGCTGTGCGTCCTTTGATGTCGAGCAGACGCAAAATTTTGGCGCGAACAAAGCGATATTGTTGCAGCAAAAGGTGGATTAGGAGAGGGGGCTTTTTATACATGATGAAATCGTTTTCAGGCTGCCTGAATGGTTAAATTGTGCCACGTTCAATTTCAATGCCCACGGCTTGAACATTGGGCAAAATCCCTGGTTTGGTAACGCGTACGCGGATAAATGCAGCCTGAAAACGCTCCAGCACTAAGTTGGCGATAAATTCGGCTAAACTTTCCAATAATTGAAACTGGCATTGCGCCAATTCTTCGCGAATGGTTTGGCAAACTTCGCCATAATGAATGGTGGTGGCGATATCGTCTGAAGCGTTTTCGCGCTTGGGTAAACCGATGTCTAAATCCAAGATTAGGGGTTGTAAATGCTGGCGTTCCCAGTCGTACACGCCAATCAGGGTTTCGGCTTTCATGCCGTGCAGGAAAATTTTGTCCATTTATCTAAAATTCCGTTAAAATAGGTTTTCTTTCAGGCTGCTTTTGTCTGATTCTGTTATTGTAAACGAAAATATTGGGAGCGGTTATATGTTCTTATTGGAAATCATGGTAGTAGTTGTCGCTTATTTGGTTGGTTCACTTTCGGCTGCGCTGATTGTCTCCAAAAAATTCGGTATGCCCGACCCACGAACTTACGGTTCAGGCAACCCAGGAGCGAGTAATATGTTGCGTAGCGGTCGCAAAGACGCGGCGGCTTGGACGTTGTTTGGTGATGCGTTGAAAGGCTTGGTAGTCGTGGCGATTGCGCGTTGCTTGATGGCGGCAGTGGGTTTACCTGCTGGTGCGGCGGGCTTGGCAGCGATTGCGGTGGTGTTGGGACACATGTACCCCATTTTCTTCGGTTTCCGTGGTGGCAAAGGCGTGGCAACTGCGCTGGGCGTGTTGCTCGGTATGTCTTTGGTGACTACTTTGTGGATTGTGGCGATTTGGGCGGTGGTAGCGTTTAAGTTTAAAAAATCATCAATGGCGGCTTTGGTAGCGGCTGCGGCTGCACCGTTTGCGGCGTTTATCATTATTCCGCAACCCACTTGGGGCTGGTCGATTACGTTGATTGCGATTTTAGTGATTTACCGTCATCGCGATAACATCAATCGTATGAAAGCAGGGAATGAATTAGGGATTGGTGAACCTGCGAAACCTTTGTAAATAAATAGAATGCAGCCTAAAAATTTGGTTTTCAGGCTGCGTTTTTACATTGATAAACACAATCGCAGCCTGAAGCAATCTTTCAGGCTGTATTTTTTAACTGTATAAAATACTTGACTGGTTTACTAGGATATTAGACAATTTCGTCTTCACAAGAAGACACAACCACAAACAAAATAACATCATGCGACTCACCACAAAAGGGCGTTTTGCCGTTACCGCCATGATAGATTTGGCGATGAACGCGCAATACAACGCCGTCAAACTCAACGCCATCAGCGAGCGTCAGAAAATATCCCTGTCGTATCTCGAACAATTATTCAGCAAATTGCGCCGCGCAGGACTGGTTGAAAGCATACGCGGACCAGGCGGCGGTTATATACTCGGCAAGCCTGCCGATCAAATCAATATTGCCCAAATCATCACCGCAGCAGAAGATAAATTAGATGCCACGCTGTGCAACCGAAAAGCCAACTGCCACGGTGGTGCGCCTTGTATCACACACAGCCTTTGGGAAAACCTCAATCAAACCATTGATAACTATTTAAGCAACATCACGCTGGCAAGTTTGCTGGAACAAGAAAACCAAAATAAAAACAGCGAACACGTTGTGAGCTTGACACATATTCATTAACAATAAATATTACAAGGACTTAAACCATGACCATCAAAATCCCAGTTTACTTAGACTACGCCGCAACCACACCCGTAGACAAACGCGTTGCCGAAAAAATGATTCCGTATTTGTGTGAAAAATTCGGCAATCCAGCATCAAGCAGCCACGCATTTGGTTGGGAAGCCGAAGAAGCCGTAGAAGAAGCGCGTAAACACATCGCCGATTTGATTAACGCCGACAGCAAAGAAATCGTGTTCACAAGCGGCGCGACTGAATCCAATAATTTAGCAATCAAAGGTGCAGCGCAATTCTACAAAACCAAAGGCAAACACCTGATTACCGTGAAAACCGAACACAAAGCTGTGTTGGACACCATGCGCGAGTTGGAGCGTCAAGGCTTTGAAGTAACTTATTTAAATGTGCAAGAAAACGGCTTGTTGGATTTGGAAGAATTAAAATCCGCCATTCGCCCCGACACGATTTTGATTTCTGTGATGTGGGTAAACAATGAAATTGGCGTAATCCAAAATATCCCAGAAATCGGCAAAATTTGTCGTGAAAACAAAATCGTATTCCATGTAGATGCGGCACAAGCCTGTGGCAAAACGCCTGTTGATGTGGAAGCGGCAAACGTGGATTTGCTGTCTATGTCGGGACACAAAATTTATGCACCGAAAGGCATTGGCGCGTTGTATGTGCGCCGTAAACCGCGTGTTCGCTTGGAAGCGCAAATGCACGGCGGCGGACACGAGCGCGGTTTCCGTTCAGGCACATTGCCAACGCACCAAATTGTTGGCATGGGCGAAGCGTTCCGTTTGGCAAAATTGGAATTGGAAAAAGACACGGCACACGCTTTAAAATTGCGCAAAATTTTCTTGCAAGGTATTAATGGTATTGAAGAAGTGTACATCAACGGCGATTTGGAAAACCGCGTGGCAACCAATTTGAACGTGAGCTTTAACTTTGTGGAAGGCGAAAGTTTGATTATGGCGGTCAAAGAATTGGCGGTATCTAGCGGTTCGGCGTGTACATCGGCAAGCCTTGAACCGAGCTATGTTTTACGCGCTTTGGGTCGCAATGACGAATTGGCGCATTCATCGCTACGCATTACGTTTGGTCGCATGACGACTGAAGAAGAAGTGAAATTTGCGGCTGAATTGATTAAGTCTAAAATCGGTAAATTGCGTGAATTATCGCCGCTTTGGGAGATGTTTAAAGATGGGATTGATTTGAGTACTGTGGAGTGGGCGGAACACTAAATTTCATACAAATAATGCTGCCTGAAAACTTGAAGTGATATTTTCAGGCAGCCTAAAAAGGTAAATTGAATGTATTACGTCTATGAATTAGAGCAACCGATTGATTTTTTTACTGGTGCAATCAAATTATCCAAATTTATTCAAATGTTGAACGATGAAATATCAACAGGGGAAAATTCAATGATGCCAGGGCAATTTATTGCCATGTATAGCGATGCTGAAATTGGATTTATTGAAAAGAGACTGGAATTTGTTAAAGCTTTTAATGCTGCTAAACAAGCGATAGAAGAACGAACCGATTGGAAATGTATTGACGGTTGGTTGCGACACGAACCTTACGTCTTTTCCGTTCCTAGTAATAATGGTGCATTTAATATTGGTTTTGTTTTTAAATTCGATACGAATGGAATAACGTGTATTGCAAGCCCAGTATGGCTAGAACATTTGAGTGAGTGCTTTTGTTATGATAAACAAAGTAGTCAAACTGAATAGGCTAATATTTCATTTTCAGGTAGCCTGAAACAAGGAAAACCCCATGCCTCCACATATTTTAGAACAACGCCAAAAAACTATATTAGAAGCCCATGCCAGCAATTTAATTGAAAATTTGGATATGGGCAGCGATTATTTGAATGAATTGCTTGAATTAGCCAAACAAAACATTAGCAATCAAGAGTTTGAACGCATTGCAATGGCAAAACTCATGCAGCCATATCAAAACCATGTATAACGCAAGATTGGCGCATGAACAGGCGGTTTATGACCGTTTGATTATTGCAGGAACGCCTTATTTCAAAAATAAATTGAATTTGCAAGGCGTTGAATTGGAAACATTTGAAGCGCGATTATTTGCTGTCAAAAGCATTACGCGCCCAATTTTGCAAACTTTTTCGCTGCCTGAAATTCAAGCATTGCACAAACATTTATTGGGCGATTTGTACGAATGGGCTGGCGAGTTGCGCCAGTACACGACAGGTCGCGGAGAAATTCCATTTTGTCGCCCTGAATTTATCGTTTCGTTTTATGGCGATGTGTGGCGAAAATTGAAAAACGAACAGTTTTTACGCGATTTGAGCCGTGAACAATTTGCCGAACGCAGCGCGTATTTTTGCAGCGAATTGAATGCGGTACACCCATTTATTGAAGGAAATGGCAGAATTACGCGCTTGTTTTTGCAAGATTTAGCCGCGCCAAATGGTTATTCGGTTTCCATGAAAATTTTAGAAGCGGATAAGGGCGCGTGGTATGCAGCAATGAAAACAGCGTTTGAAACAACAGATACGCGATTGTTGGCAACATTGATTTTGTCGGCATTGACATAATTTTCAGGCAGCCTGAAAATATTTTTGGTGGTGTCCTGAAAAGTGTGCTGTAAAACTAAACAATGCCAAAGTGAATATCAAAGAAAGCTAAATCAAAAACTTTCTTGTGATAAAACATACTTTTAGAAAAGCAACACGTTTTTCTAAACGCTCGCCTTACTTTGTGCCGTAAACGACAGTTATTACCCTCAATGCCAACTGTGTGTTGCTTACCAACTAGATGCCATTCTTCATTTGAAAAGACATTTAAAAATGCAGCCCAGTCGTCGGTCGCAATTCTGTCATAGGTTACACGCAACTCTTTCAAACGCCGTTTGAGTGCTCGCGCTGTTGCTAAATCGCGCTTACCCCAAACGTAAGCGACAATTTCGCCACTTTCTCTGTGATAGGCATAGACTAGCCATACTTTATTAGACTTGTTACCGACAAATGTCCAAAACTCGTCTATTTCAAGTGTAGAGTAATGTTTTTGTTTAGGAAATGGCTCAAACTCATGGCGTTTTAAGGCAGCCTGAACTTTGTCTTTGCTGTAACCCGTAATTGCTGCAATATCGCGAATGCCACAACCTCTAACGGTCATTCTCCAAACCTGTTCATCAGCTTTGGAATGACAACCCTTATAGGTAAGGTTATGGTCGCCAATAAAATTACGGCAGCAATCTTTACAAAAATACTTTTGTTTACGATTGCCAGAGTAGCCATTTTTCTTTATATTTTGTCCTTGGCAGCGAGGACATTTCAGAGTTATTTGTATTTTCACACATTCAATAATACTCTGTTCTCGCTGCTTTTTTATTGCTTATTTTTTACAGCACACTTTTCAGGACACCACCATATTTTTTAACAACATTTATTTAACAACAAAACCACAAGGAAACACATCATGGCATACAGCGATAAAGTGATTGACCACTACGAAAACCCACGCAATGTCGGTTCATTCAACAAAGACGACAACGATGTCGGCACAGGCATGGTTGGCGCACCTGCTTGCGGCGACGTGATGAAATTGCAAATCAAGGTAAACGAACAAGGCGTGATTGAAGACGCAAAATTCAAAACCTACGGTTGCGGTTCAGCGATTGCGTCTTCTAGCTTGATTACCGAATGGGTAAAAGGCAAATCTTTGGACGAAGCGTTGGCAATCAAAAACAGCGAAATCGCAGAAGAATTGGAATTGCCACCTGTGAAAATCCACTGCTCAATTTTGGCAGAAGACGCGGTAAAAGCCGCCGTTGCGGATTACAAGAAAAAACAAGGCGCATAATTTTTCAGGCAGCCTGAAAACGAAATCATATTTTCAGGCTGCATTTTATTTATAAGACCAAGGATTAGCGATGATTACAGTTACATCAAATGCAGCTACCCACATTCGTAATTATCTAACCAAACGCGGCAAAGGCGAAGGCATCCGCATTGGCGTGAAAACCAGCGGCTGTTCAGGCATGGCGTACACATTAGAATTTGTGGACGAAGTGCAGCCTGAAGACACCGTTTTTGAACAAGACGGCGTGAAAGTGTTTATCGACCCAAAAAGTTTGGTTTATTTGGACGGCACACAAGTTGATTACACCAAAGAAGGTTTGCAAGAAGGTTTCAAATTTGAAAACCCAAATGTGAAAGAAAGTTGCGGTTGCGGCGAAAGTTTCCATGTATAGTCGCTTAGCTAACTTTCCACGCAGCCTGAAAACTGCATTCGCCGCCGCATGGAAAACGTGCGCGGCGATTTTTGCATTGTTGCTGCTGTATGGCGCGGCAGCGTGGGGATTGGGCAACTGGAAAGTGCAGCAACGCGCACCGCTGCAATCAGGAATTGCGGTTTACATCATCAGCAACGGCGTACACACCGATATTGCCCTGCCCATCGAAACACCCCAATGGCATTGGCGCGATTGGGTACGCGAAACCGACACACGCCAGCTGCAACTTGTCGCCCAATATGTCGCCATAGGTTGGGGCGACCGTGGATTTTATTTGGAAACGCCTACTTGGGCAGACTTAAAAGCCAGTACCGCATTCAAAGCCATTTCGGGGTTAAACCAAACCGCCATGCATGTTACCTTTTACGCGCATGAACCGCTTGAAGAACCCAAACGCAGCCTGAAAATCATCGTATCGCCTGAAGAATATCAGCGTTTGGCGCAGCAAATTTCCCAAAGTTTCGCCACAAAACAAGGGAAAACGCAGCCAATCACAGGAGCGCATTATCACGAAACAGACGCGTTTTACGAAGCTAATGGGCGATACAGCGCATTCAAAACGTGCAACACTTGGACAAATTCACAGTTCAAAAATAGCGGTTTGCCAGCACGATTTTGGACACCGTTTTCAGGGGTGTTAGTTTCGCCATAATCGGCAATGATTGGTTGTGCAGCCTGAAAATAAAGTAACAAATCCAATAGCGTTTTCAGGCTGCCTGAAACCCCGTTTTCCCGTATAATTCACGCATTTTTATAACCATTTTTATTTTCAGGCTGCATTTTGAAAAGTAGGCTGGGTCGTGACCCAGCTAACAACAAATTATTTCGCTGGGTTATAACCCAGCCTACTCAAAACGCAGCCTGAAAAATCCAATCTTATGAAACCATCAATTTTAGCCAAATTACAAACCCTATCAGAGCGTTTAGAAGAAGTAACCGCCTTGCTCGGCTCGCCAGAAGCCACAGCAAATATGGATAACTACCGCAAACTCAACCAAGAACACGCGGAACTCACGCCAATCGTGGAAACCTACCAACAATATCGCCAAGCCGAAAGCGATTTGACGGACGCGCAAGAAATGTTGTCTGACCCCGACATGAAAGAATTTGCCACCGAAGAAATTGAAGCCGCCAAAATCAAAATTGAACAGCTTGATTTTGAATTACAAAAATTGCTGCTGCCAAAAGATGCGGACGATGATAAAAATATTTTCATTGAAATTCGCGCAGGCACAGGCGGCGATGAAGCGGCATTATTTGCAGGCGATTTATTGAGAATGTATAGCCGATTTGCCGAGCGCAATCGTTGGCAAACGGAAATCGTGTCCGCCAGCGAAAGCGATTTGGGCGGCTATAAGGAAGTGATTGTGCGTTTAATCGGTTTGGGTGCGTACAGCAAATTGAAATTTGAATCGGGCGGACACCGTGTTCAGCGTGTGCCAGCAACCGAAAGCCAAGGGCGCATTCACACGTCCGCGTGTACCGTTGCTGTGATGCCCGAAGCGGACGAATTGGAAGAAATTCAGTTAAATCCCAATGATTTACGCATTGATACATTCCGCGCAAGTGGCGCAGGTGGTCAGCACATCAACAAAACGGATTCCGCGATTCGCATTACCCACTTGCCCACAGGCATGGTGGTGGAATGCCAAGACGGTCGCAGCCAACACGCCAACAAAGCGCAAGCGATGAAAGTTTTGGCGGCGCGTTTGAACGACAAGCAAAAACGCGAAGCCCAAGCCAAAGAAGCCGCTGAGCGCAAATCGTTGATTGGTAGCGGCGACCGTAGCGAGCGCATTCGCACGTACAACTATCCGCAAGGGCGCGTAACCGACCACCGTATCAATTTGACCTTGCATAAATTGGATTTTGTGATGGACGGCGATATGGAAGAAATTACCAGCGCGTTGATTGCGGAACATCAGGCGGAATTGTTGGCGGCAATGGGGGATTAAAGCAAAAAGCAGCCTGCACATTTGATGCAGGCTGCTTTGAAAGGGAAAATCATGAAGAAATATTTGACTGGATTATGCTTGGCAATTTGGCATTTATTGATGCCTAATTCTGCGTTGGCGCAAAAGCCCATTCAGCAGCCTGAAATATCCACAATTCCTGATAATCCGATTGCATTTGGTTTTAAAGCAAATTGGTTAGCCATTAAATCGGATTCAGCCGAAACGGTTTTGCAAAAATTGCCTGTTCAATGATATGGAATAATTTTCAGGCAGCCTGAAAGGAATATCATGCAAAATTCATCATTACCCAAATGGTTTTGGAAATTGCTGCCGTTTTTAACTGGTCGCCAATCGGCAGCCGATTTTGAACAATGGCTAAATACGGATTGCGCGAAAAATCATTTTCCTGATGAAATTTATACAAAATTGTGGTGGGTGAATTATCGTGGTAATCAAGTGAAAAATGATATTCTTCAAATAATTAGTAATCAATATGGGCATGATGAAAAAATGCTTGTTATCCGAGAAATGCTAGATTTACTAGCAAATAAATTAGATTATTTGAAAATAGATAGTCCAGTTTGGGAAATTTTGCCGTTTTCTACTGAATATCAAGAAAATTTATATAGCATGATATTGGTGCGTAGCGAAATAGAAATGTTTATTGATAATGAAAATATGCAAAAAATTTATCATCAAAAGACTGCAAAATTTTTCGCTAAATTATGCGATGCGTTGGCAAATGATAGAGTTTTGCCTGAATTGCCAATAATGGGAAATTAGCTTTTCAGGTAGCCTGAAAGGAAAATATCATGCAAATTATCCAAAAATGGATTGGATTTTTAAATCAATCGTTTGATGTACCTGATGATTTTGATAATTTGGCGAATGATAAAATCAACCAATTATTTTCAGGTTCTGACGATGATATTTTGTTAGAACCAGACGTTCAGATAATTTAAAATCCACCTATTAACTAATTTAAAAACAGAAAGAGACTTTTAAAAAATGGCAGTTATCATCACCACCCCAGAAGAACAAGACAAAATGCGCGAACTCGGTCGTTTGGTTGCCGAAGCATTGGATTATATTGGCGATTTTATCAAACCAGGCATCACCACCAACGAAATTGACAAACTGGTTTACGATTACCATGTAAACGTACAAGGCGGCTACCCAGCACCTTTGCACTACGGCAATCCGCCGTATCCAAAATCATGCTGCACATCAGTGAACCACGTGATTTGCCATGGCATTCCAGACGACAAACCGCTCAAAGAAGGCGACATCATCAATATCGACTTAACCATCAAAAAAGACGGTTTCCACGGCGACAGTAGCCGTATGTTTGCAGTGGGCAAAATCAGCCCACAAGCGCAACGCCTGATTGACGTAACCCACGAATCCATGATGGCAGGCATTGCCGCTGTGAAAGCAGGCGCAACTTTGGGCGACGTTGGTTACGCGTGTCAGCAAGTGGCTGAAAACGCAGGTTATTCTGTGGTGCAGGAATTTTGTGGACACGGCATTGGGCGCGAATTTCACTGCGAACCGCAAGTGCTGCACTACGGTCGCAAAGGCACAGGTTTGGTGCTGAAACCCGGTATGATTTTCACGATTGAGCCGATGATTAACCAAGGTAAACGCCACCTGCGCATTTTGGACGACGGCTGGACTGTTGTTACCAAAGACCGCAAATTGTCCGCACAATGGGAACACGAAGTTTTGGTAACCGAAACAGGGTGCGAAATTTTGACGATTTCTCCGCGTACAGGTCGTCCATAAAACACTTTCAGGCTGCTTGATATTTTCAGGCAGCCTGAAAACACGAAATCAATAAATATGTTATACATCAAAAACTTAATCTATTGGATTATTCTCACCCTTTCCATGCCCATTATGTTCATCTGCGTGATTTTCGCGCTGCCGTTTGACAAAGGCGTGAACAAAGTCGGCTTGGCATGGGTGAAAATGCTGCTGTGGGTGCTGAAAAACATTGTGGGGCTGAACTATGTGGTGCGCGGCGCAGAAAATATCCCCAGCACGCCGTCTATCATTTGCGCGAAACACCAGAGCGGCTGGGAAACGCTGGCGTTGCAAGAAATTTTCCCATTGCAAATCTATGTCGCCAAAAAAGAATTGTTCAACATTCCCTTTTTTGGCTGGGGCTTGAAACTGGCGAAAACCATCGGCATCGACCGCAAAGCAGGTGCGAAAGCCACGCAAATGTTGTTGGAACAAGGTATGGCGCGTAAAAACGAGGGCTTTTGGATTGCGATTTTCCCTGAAGGCACGCGCATGCCTGCTGGCGAACGCGGTCGCTATAAATTGGGCGGCGCGCGCATGGCAAAATTGTTTGAAATGGATTTGGTGCCTGTGGCGCACAATAGTGGCGAATATTGGGCGCGTAATGCGTTTTTGAAATACCCCGGAACGATTGAAGTGGTCATAGGCAAACCGATTGCGCACGGTTCGGGCGATGAAGTGGCATTGATGGCGGCTTGCGAGGACTGGATTGAAACGCAACAAGTTGAAATTTCAGGAAAAGGCCCGTGCGCGAAAAAGGCAGCCTGAAAAATGAATACGATGATTTGCACGGTTTCAGGCTGCGCGATTACGTTGCACATTAAGCGCAATACGAAGAAAAACATTATCGTGCGCCCGAATGATAATCGCAGCCTGAAAATTGGGATTCCGAACTGGTTCACGCAAAAAGATTTGTTGGCGTGGCTGGATAAAAATGAAGCGGTTTTGCAGCGTTTGCTGGCGAAGCGTGCGCCTGAACCTGCGATGTCGCAGCCTGAAAATGTGGGTTTTATGGGCAAGACTTATGCGCTGGTGTCTGTGCCTGTTTCGCAAATTGAGCGTGATGAGGCAAACTTGGTTTTCAGGCTGCCTGAAAGTTTATCGCAAACGCAACAATTTGATTTGTTGCGTGAATATTTTTTTCAGGCTGCGGAAAAGCATTTGTTGGCAAAACTGGAATATTGGATTGGGCAGACGAAGTTGAAACCTGTGGCGATTGGCTTAACCAACGCGAAGACGTTTTGGGGTGTCTGCCGTCCGCACACAGGGATTCGGATTAACTGGCGGCTGATTGCTGCGCCTGAATTTGTGCAAGATTGTGTGTGCGTGCATGAACTGTGCCATTTGAAACATACCAATCACAGCGCGGCTTTTTGGGCGTTGCTGCGACAGGAATTTCCGCAAATGGATAGCGCGGAGGCGTGGCTGAAAGAGCAGGGGAAAACCTTGTTTGTGCTTGGTTGATTTTCAGGCTGCGTTCCCCATATAGGTGTTTTCAGGCAGCCTGAAAATATACGAGAAAAATGGAGCATTGGCGGCTCGCCGACAAAATCTTTGATAATTAAATTGAAAATGTGTCGGTGAGCCGCCGACGCTCTATTGCGTACTCAAACGCAGCCTGAAAACAGTAAACAAAGGATTTAAAGAAACATGAATAAAAAGTTGATTTCATTAGCTGTGATAACAGCTTTGGCGGTCTCTGCTTGCGGCGATAAACAAGAAACAGACAATCAAGCGGCTTCACAAGCGTTTGTGAAAGAGGCGAAACCTGCTCAAGCAGACGGCACGGTGGGCATGTTGTTGCCAAACTTTACGGAATTGGTGGCACGTGAAGGCAGCACCGTTGTCAATATTCAGGCAGACAGCGACCCTGAAGCACAAACCGCTCAAAACAAAATAGAAGAAGATTCATCAGAAGACCCGTTTGCAGAATTTTTCAAACGCATTGTGCCAAATCAGCCTGATTCGCCCGAACAATCAGAAGAGGAATCCAATTTCGGTTCAGGCGTGATTATCAGCGCGGACGGTTATGTACTGACGAACACGCACGTGATTAAAGGCATGAACAATATTAAAGTGGTCTTGAATGATAAGCGTGAATATCCTGCTAAATTGGTGGGTTCTGATGAAAAATCAGATATTGCCTTGCTGAAAATTGATGCAAAAGACTTGCCTGCTGCGAAAATTGGTAGCCCGAATGAATTGAAATCAGGCGAATGGGTGGTAGCGATTGGTGCGCCGTTTGGCTTTGAAAACAGCGTAACTGCAGGGATTGTGTCGGCAAAAAACCGCACCTTGCCTGCTGATAATTACATGCCGTTTATTCAAACTGATGTGGCGATTAACCCTGGTAATTCGGGCGGTCCATTGTTTAATTTGAAAGGGCAAGTAGTCGGGATTAACTCGCAGATTTACAGCCGAAGCGGTGGCTTTATGGGCATTTCGTTTGCCATTCCAATTGATGTGGCGATGAATGTGGCTGAGCAACTGAAAACGACAGGACGCGTTCAGCGTGGTCAATTAGGCTTGGTGATTCAAGAGGTTACTTATAATTTGGCGCAATCGTTTGGTTTGGATAAACCAACGGGCGCATTGGTGGTGAAAGTGGTGGAAGGCGGTCCAGCTGCTCAAGCGGGCTTGCAGTTGGGCGACATTATTCGCAGCGTGGATAACGAAACCGTAAAATCATCTAGTGATTTGCCCGCTATGATTGGTTCCATGTCGCCTGGCAAAAAAATCAAGTTGGGTGTGTGGCGTGAGGGCAAATTGATTGAATTAACCGCCGTTTTGAATGAACAAAAAGATGCCAATAATGAAAGCGCAGAAAGCAACATTAATCAACCTAGCGCGCACGATGTGAGTAGTTTTGAATTTGTTGATGCTGGCTTAACCATTGGCGTGGAAAATGATGGCTTGCTGGTGGTTCGCAATGTGAAAGGCATTGCCGCGCGCGCAGGTTTACGCCGTGGTGATGTGATTGAACAAGTGGCAGGTATCCCCGTTCACAACCAAGAAGAATTTGTCCAAGCCGTTACCAAATCAGGCAAAAATATCCCGATTTTGGTGCAGCGCGCAGGTTCAACCATTTTCTTTGCGTTGATTCTGCCATAACCCGTTTTTCAGGCTGCCTGAAAATTACGCAGCCTGAAAACCCTATTTTTGCGTTAAAATACGCGCTATTTTGTAGGAAAAAACTATGTCTAACACAACAGAACAAAAACCGTTAATTGAATTTCCAACCCATTTTGATTTAAAAATTATGGGTGCGCAACACCCTGATTTTTCAAGTGAAATTTTGAAAACTGTGCAACAACATTCACCAAGCACCACAGAAGCACACATCAAACTGCGCCCAAGTTCAAAAGGCAATTACGTTGGCGCAACCGTAACCGTGTACGCCGAAAACCAAGAGCATTTGGACAATATTTACCGCGCAGTAACCTCGCATCACATGGTAAAAGTCGTATTCTAAGGCAGCCTGAAATGAAAATTATCAAACTTGGTTTGGTGGACTATCAGCCCACGTTTGAAGCCATGAAAAAATTTAACGCCGAGCGCACGCCCGAAACTGAAGATGAACTGTGGCTGGTGGAACATCCGCCTGTATTTACGCAAGGCTTGGCAGGTAAACCCGAACACCTTTTGCTCACAAGCGATATTCCCGTGGTGCAAATCGACCGCGGCGGACAAATCACTTATCACGGACCAGGGCAACTGGTGGTTTACACGATGATAAATTTCAAACGCCGCCACACAAGCGTGCGCAAAATCGTGTCCGCGTTGGAAAACAGCATTATCGCCACGCTTGCAGAATACGGCATTGATTCTGCTAACGACCCCGACCGTCCAGGCGTTTACGTTGGCAATCGCAAAATCGCATCACTCGGGCTTCGGATTAAAGATGGTTCGGTGTATCACGGTTTGGCGTTGAATGTGAACATGGATTTAGAGCCGTTTCATCAGATTAACCCGTGCGGTTACGCAGGCTTGGAAATGGCACAAATCCGCGATTATTTGAATCCTTGCCCCACTTGGGACGAAGTGGCAGAGAAATTGAGCAAGCATTTGCTTAGCGAATTGGATTACGAAAAATTGAAATTGTGATTTCAGGCAGCCTGAAAACCCAAGTGAAAGATAAAATCATGGAAAATCAAAAATATATTCCAACTGGCTAAGTTCGCACATTTGGCACAATGGGCGTTCCTTATTTGGTAGGGCAGCCTGAAAAAGAATTGCCTAATGGCGATATTTTGGTGCAGATTGAATTATTGGAAAGAGGTGAGCGCGAGTATTATCCGCTTTCCAACTTATTGAATGACCCGAAAGCCAATTAAATGTACGCAATTTCCTTTGATTTAGTCGTTTCCGAAACGCAGCAAGCCCACCCAAAAGGCGTGAGTCAAGCCTATCAAGACATGGGGACAACCTTGTCGCAATATGGATTTCAGCGCGTACAAGGCAGCTTGTATATCAACAACAATGAAGATATGGCGAACTTGTTTACCGCTATTTAAGCCTTGAAAACGTTACCTTGGTTTCCCATTTCTGTGCGAGATATTCGGGTGTTCAGAATTGAACAATGGTCAGATTTCACGCAATTTGTAAAATCGTAAGCTAAACGTAGCCTGAAAAACGAAGAGAAATAAAGAATGAAATTAAACGGACACACCGTCTTAATCACAGGCGGCGCGACAGGTATTGGCTTTGCGCTTGCCAAAAAATTCCACACCGCAGGCAACCAAATTATTTTGGTGGGCAGACGCGAAGACGTTTTGCAGCAAGCTGCCGCGCAACTTTCAGGCTGCCGCATCGCCGTTGCAGACGTTTCCAAAACCGAAGACCGCGAACGCTTGGTGCGTGATTTTCCCGAAGTCAGCGTGTTGGTAAACAACGCAGGTATCCAATTCACCAAACGCTTGGACGCGCAAAACGATGATGAAATCGCCCAAGAAATCAACATCAATTTAACCGCGCCCGCCCAGCTCACACGCGCCTTTCTGCCGATTTTAACCGCGAAACAAGAATCCGCCGTGATTAACGTATCGTCAGGTTTGGCGATTGTGCCAAAAGAAACCTGCGCCCTGTATTGCGCGACCAAAGCCGCGTTGCACAGCTTTTCGCAAGTGTTGCGCTGGCAAATGGAAAACACATCGTTGCGCGTGTTTGAAATTATGCCCCCGATGGTTGCCACGCCGATGTCGCAAGGCAAAGGACACGCGAATTTGAAAATCTCTCCCGATGAATTGGCAGACGAATTTTGGCGTGATTTTGAACGCAATCATTTTGAAATCATGGCTGGTAAAACCAAACTTTTATACTGGATTAACCGTATTTCTGCGACTTTGGGTCAAAGGATTATGCGAAAAGGATTGTAGTTTTCAGGCAGCCTGAAAATGGATAGATAGTCGTAGGGTGTACCCCGCGCACCAGCATTTTTAAACAACTTAAAAATTTGCTTATTGTGCAAAAATAGTGTGTATGGCACACCCTACGCAGGATATTGTTATCCATTAAAAAAGCAGCCTGAAAACCAAAAATTAACCCCAAAACCGTTTTTAGGCAGCCTGAAAACGCACTTATGAAAGAAGAAAGATGTCATCAGAAACCAAACCCAATATGCAAGGCGTCAAACTAAAAGGCGCAGAAAAAACCGCACGCATTCCAATTAAAGTCGTTCCATTGGAGCAAAAAATCAAAAAACCTGAATGGATTAAAGCCAAAATCCCGACAAGCAAAAAATTCTTTGAAATCAAAGATATTTTGCGTAACCAAAAAATGCACACCGTGTGCGAAGAAGCATCTTGCCCGAATATTGGCGAATGTTTCAGCTACGGCACAGCCACTTTTATGATTATGGGCGATATTTGTACGCGCCGTTGTCCGTTCTGCGATGTGGGACACGGTCGCCCAAATGAATTGGACGCGAACGAGCCGAAACACTTGGCGGAATCCGTTGCGGCAATGGGTTTGAAATACGTTGTGATTACTTCGGTTGACCGCGATGATTTGCGCGATGGCGGCGCACAACACTTCGCGGATTGCATTAACGAAATCCGTAAAACCAGCCCAAACACAAAAATTGAAATTCTTGTGCCAGACTTCCGAGGTCGCTTGGATATTGCGCTGGAAATTTTGGCGAAAAATCCGCCTGATGTGATGAATCACAATTTGGAAACGCACCCACGTTTGTATAAACAAGCGCGCCCTGGGGCGGATTACAAACACTCGCTGGAATTGTTGCGCCGTTACCGAGAAATGATGCCGCATATCCCAACGAAATCAGGCATTATGGTTGGCTTGGGCGAAACGGACGAAGAAGTGCGCGAAATCATGCGCGATATGCGTGAAAACAATATTGAGATGATTACGGTCGGTCAATATTTGCAACCGTCTGATAGCCATTTGCCTGTTTTGCGCTATGTAACGCCAGAGCAGTTCAAAGAGTTTGAAAAAGAAGCGTATGAAATGGGCTTTACTAACGCGGCGATTGGCGCGATGGTTCGTTCGAGTTACCACGCGGATATGCAAGCGCATGAAGTGCTGGATAGCAAAAACGGTAACGGTGGCTGTTGTCATCACTAAAAAGTCATTCAGAACGCCTGAAAAATCAGTATAATGCGCGTTCGTTTATTTTCAGGCTGCTTGTGTATTTTCAGGCAGCCTGAAAATATTTTCATCAATCAGCTCCGCAATTACGGGCTACCTGACAATAAAGTTATACAAACCATGAAAAAAGTATTTATCCGCACCTTTGGCTGCCAAATGAACGAATACGACAGCGAAAAAATGCTTGCTGTATTAGCCGAAGAACACGGCGGTATTGAACAAGTTGCCGAACCCGAAGGCGCAGACATTATTTTGTTTAACACTTGCTCGGTGCGCGAAAAAGCACAAGAAAAAGTGTTTTCTGATTTGGGTCGCGTGAAACATTTGAAAAAAGACAATCCGCAGTTAATCATTGGCGTGGCAGGTTGCGTGGCTTCGCAAGAGGGCGAGGCGATTATTGAACGTGCGCCGTATGTGGATGTCGTTTTCGGGCCGCAAACTTTGCACCGCTTGCCTAAAATGATTGTGGACAAAGAAACCACAGGCTTGTCGCAAGTGGATATTTCGTTCCCCGAAATTGAAAAATTTGACCACTTGCCGCCAGCGCGTGTGGAAGGCGGCAGTGCGTTTATTTCCATTATGGAAGGCTGTTCAAAATATTGCTCATTCTGCGTTGTGCCTTATACGCGCGGCGAAGAATTTTCACGCCCACTCAATGATGTGCTGACGGAAATCGCGAACTTGGCGCAACAAGGTGTAAAAGAAATCAATCTGTTAGGACAAAACGTAAACGCCTATCGCGGCGAAATGGACAACGGCGAAATTTGCGATTTTGCGACTTTATTGCGTATCGTGCATGAAATCCCTGGCATTGAACGTATGCGTTTCACAACTAGCCACCCACGCGAATTTTCGGACGCGATTATTGAATGCTATCGCGATTTGCCGAAATTGGTTTCGCATTTGCATTTGCCAATTCAAAGCGGTTCTGACCGCGTGTTGAGCGCGATGAAACGCGGTTACACGGCGTTGGAATACAAATCCATTATTCGCAAATTACGCGCCATTCGCCCTGATTTGTGTTTGAGTTCGGATTTTATTGTTGGTTTCCCCGGCGAAACGGAGCGCGAATTTGAACAAACGCTAAAATTGGTTAAAGACATCGCCTTTGATTTGAGTTTCGTGTTTATTTACAGTCCGCGCCCTGGTACGCCAGCCGCGAATTTGCCAGACGACACGCCACACGAAGAAAAAGTGCGTCGTTTGGAAGCGTTAAATGAAGTGATTGAAGCGGAAACAGCGCGTATTAACCAAACGATGCTTGGCACAATCCAACGCTGCTTGGTGGAAGGTGTATCCAAAAAAGACCCTGACCAACTGCAAGCGCGTACCACCAACAATCGCGTGGTGAATTTCTACGGCACACCTGACTTGATTAACCAAATGGTAGAATTGGAAATTACGGACGCGCGTACGTTCTCTTTGAGCGGCGAATTGGTTTAATCTCAAACGCAGCCTGAAAATAGTTTTCAGGCTGCATTTTCAAAGGAAAAAATAAAAATGAATAAGGCAATTTTCAGACTGCCTGCTTTGGTGATTTTATGTTTATTGTTGCAAGGTTGTGTGGTGGGCGCGGTGGCGGATTTGGCGGCGACTACGGTGGTAACGGCTGGCAAATTGGCGGTTAAAGGAACGGGCGCGGTGATTGGTGCAATGATTCCTGATGGCGATAAGGATGAGAAGAAGTCTAAGAAAAAAGAGGAAACGGTGCAAACTGTGCCTAAAGCTGTGGAAGTGTCGCAGCCTGAAAAAGTGGTTTCGCAGCCTGAAACAGTTACGCAAACGCAACCTGTGGTTTCTGCTGAACCTAAGTTGATTGACCGCCAGACTGATGTGCATGTGGCTGAACCTGTGGTGGTTGAGCATGATGGTTGGACGGAAACGCGCCAGTCTGAAACGCACACTGAAACGCAAATTTGGAAGTAGTAAATTCAAAATAAAATAGTGCAATTCTAATTTTATCTTTAAGGTGCATAAAATGGCATATTCAATTGATTTACGAGAAAAAGCATTAAATTGTTACAAGCAATGTAACAATGCAAGTAAAGTTGCCAAAACCTATGGTATCTCAAGAAATACGCTTTACCTTTGGATTAAATTAGAAGAACAAACAGGTAGCCTGAAACATCAAGTCAAAGGGCAAAATGCCACTAAATTGGATACGCAAGCACTCAAACAATATATTGAACAAAATCCTGATGCTTATCTCTATGAAATGGCTGAAATGTTTAGTTGCTCCACATCAACTATTTTTTATGCGCTCAAAAAATTAGGTATCACGCGTAAAAAAAAGACCCAGAAAAAGTAGCTCATTATTTAGCTCAGTTAGCCCAATTTTCGGACTACCCGCTTGTTTATTTGGATGAAACAGGATTGGATACCTATTTCTTTCGTCCGTATGCTCGTAGTCCGAAAGGGGAAATCGTTAAAACCAAGATAAGCGGTAGAAAATACCAACGCTTATCATTAGTTGCAGCGCAAATTGGGCACAATTTAATTGTGCCAATGATTTATCAAAATACAATGACCAGCGATTTTTTTGAAGCATGGTTTGAAACTATGCTATTGCCCAATTTACCTGAAAAGTCATTGATTATTTTAGATAATGCTAGATTTTACAGAATGGGTATTCTGCAAGAAATGGGGCATCATTTGGGGTATAAAATGCTACCGCTTGCACCTTATTCGCCTGAATTAAATCCAATAGAAAAAACATGGGCAAATATTAAGAAATATATGCGTTCAATTTTGCCTAGTTATGATAATTTTACAGATGTGTTACTATCCTATTTTTATTTTAATTAACTATAAAACCGTTGATTTGTATATTTTTTACAACAGTTCATTTTTGGACAAAATCGTCCACTGTGGATTAGTTTGATTCATACAAAATACGTCCACAAAACGTACACGGCAAAAAATAAAGAGTTAGGTATTTAACCTAACTCTTTGATTTATCTGGTGGGTCGTGAGCGATTCGAACGCTCGACCAACGGATTAAAAGTCCGCTGCTCTACCGACTGAGCTAACGACCCGAAGTCGCGAATAATACAGATTAAATTTAAATTCCGCAAGCGTTTTATTATAAATAAATTTTAAATCATTGAATTTAATTAAAATAAATTGCTAATACTATCGCTTTCAGAGTTTGATTTAGTTCGATTTGGGCGTTCAACAGGTTTTAATTCTCGTTCACCCGTTTGTTTAGATTCAATAGTTCTTTCTGGACGACGAGCTGGCTTAGCGACTGTTGGCACATCATTTTTAGGCTTACTTTCTTGCTTATTACCTGATGGTACATTAGTTGGTATTAACTCACGTTCACCAGTTGTTTCATTCGCTGGGTGAGTTTTTGAAACATCAGCATTTTGTTTAACTGACTTAGGCGCAGGTTTTTTAGGCTGTATATTTGCCCCGCCTGACAATATTGCCTTGTTGATTTTAGTATTATCTGATTCTTCCGGCACTGAAGCTGCTTGAGCTTCTGCATTTTCCTTAGAAGCTACAGGAGTTTCACCTGCTTCTTTCTCAACCACTTCACCTTTACCACGATTAGTTGGTGATAACTTTTCTACTTTAATTTTTTCAGGCTGCGTACTATCAGCCTGAAAATTAGCGGCTGTTCTCTCAGGTGTTTTGGAAATTTCCAGATATAGCACCGCCATTAGCCCGATAACGATAAATAAGCCCAATACTAATAGCGACATCAAAATGTTGCCAAATGTTATTCCGCTTTGTTTTTTGTTTAATTTTGCCATGAGTGTTCCAAATTTCAGGCAGCCTGAAAACTGCCTGAATGCTTGATTCCTACTTAATAACTTATTTTGTTGTCGCTACCTGAAGAATAGTTTTCATACAAAGTAACAACACGTTGAACGCCAGATGTGGTGCGAACAATCTCAGTAACAGTTGCTTGTTGCTCTGGAGTGAGCAATCCCAACACATAAGTTGTTCCGTTAAAAGTGGCTACTTTTACATGACCTGGATAAACTTTCAAACTTAAGCCTAACAATCGTGCGCGTACTTTAGAAGTAATCCAAGTATCCGCATTGATATTAGCCAGCGTTCGTTTTGCAGGCAGCACTTGCACATAGTTATAAACTTGTTTCACAGCAGGTTCTGAATGTGCTGCACGTTCAATCAGTGCATATTCGTTATCATTTGCTGCTTGCCCCATCAGCAGCACGTTATGGTTATAGCTGATAACTGAGAACGTTGTGGTGCTGGCTGAATTGGCTTGTTTCACTAAGCTGCTGGCGTTGCTTTTAATACGCAGTTCCAACGCCTCGTCATCAATTTTGCTGCCCATGCTTCTTCTGTCTACTGCAAAATCGGTTGCAGAACCTACTCCAGCCACTGTGGCTGTAGTGGCAACAGCTGCTGTGGTACACGCACCCAAACCGCTAGCCGCAACAATCGCTAAAGTGAGTACTTTTAAGTTTTTCGGTAATTGCTTCATTAAATAACCTCCAGTTTTCAGGCTGCCTGATTTAGGCAACGCCTTCGGTTAGCATGGTGTCAATGCAATCACACATCGCGTGAATCAGCAAAATATGCACTTCTTGAATACGTGCGGTGCGTGGATAAGGCACATTCAGTAAAACGTCGCCATCTTTGAGCATGGCTGCGATTTTGCCGCCGTCTCGCCCTGTCATGGCGATGATGTTCATGTCGCGTTCGTGGGCGGCTTTGATGGCTTCAATCACGTTGGCAGAGTTGCCTGATGTGGAAATGCCCACCAGCACGTCGCCTGCGCGTCCTAATGCGCGAACTTGTTTGCTGAAAATATGGTCAAAACCGTAATCATTGCCGATGGCTGTGAGTGCGGAAGTGTCGGTTGTCAGCGCAATCGCGGCTAATTCCATGCGTTCTTTTTCAAAACGACCTGTCATTTCGGCTGCGAAGTGTTGCGCGTCTGCGGCTGAACCACCGTTGCCACAAATTAGGAATTTGCCGTCATTGGCTAATGCGTTAAACAGCAACATGGCGGCTTCGGCAGTGGCTTCCGTCATCACTTCTTGCGCGATTTGTTTGGTTTTAATGCTTTCTTCAAAGTGCGCGGCGACACGTTCGTTTAAAGTAGTCATCTGTTTATCCTGTAATGTTGGTTATCCATTGCGGTGGGGCGTTGCCTTCTATCAACACGGCATCGAGTCGGCAAGCTCCGTTGTGGGGATTTTGCTGTAAATAAAACTCTGCGCTGCGTTGTATTTTGTTTAACTTGCTGGGCGTTATGCTGTACGCTGCGCCGCCAAATTGTTTATTTTTGCGGTATTTTACTTCTATAAACAACAAAATGCAGCCTGAAAGCATAATTAAATCGATTTCGCCATAAGGGCAATGCCAGTTTCTTGTGATGAGCTGACAGCCGTTTGCTTGCAAAAATTGCAGGGCTTGGTCTTCGGCGACTTTGCCTTTGGGGTGCGTGAGTTTCATATTTTCAGGCTGCCTGAAATTTTTTAGCTGATTGTTCGGCAGCCGTCAGCGCGATTTTGTCGCGGACGTATAATAATTCTGCGTGTTCGGGAGCGGTGGCGGTGTATCGCTCGGTTTGCGCCAGCGCGAGATAATCGGCTGCGGTGGGCATTTGTGCGCTGCCTGAAAATTGTGGGGCGTTGGGTAAGGCAAATGCGTTGCCTACGCCAATCACTTGCTCGGCACGATAGTTTTCAGGCTGCGTGATATCTTCGGGTTTGCCCACTTGATAGGGGCTGAGCCGTTTGTGATTTTTGGTGTCAAAAAAGGCGTAAAACACTTCGTTCATGCGTGCGTCTGTGGCGGCTAATACGCATTCGTTTTCAGGCTGCAAATAGGCAACTGCGTCTTGGCAGGGTATGCCGATAAGCGGTGTGTTGAATGGCGTTGCCAAGCCTTGCGCCACGCCAATGCCAATGCGTAATCCTGTGAACGCGCCTGCGCCTTGTGCGTAAACAATCGCGTCTAAATCGGCTACGATGCATTGTGCTTGCGCGAGCAATGCGCTGATTTGTGGCAAGATATAGCTGGATTGTTGATTGCCTACTTCTTCGTGATACGTGTACAACTTGCCTTTGGCTTGCAGGGCAAGGGATAGGAAGGTGGTGCTGGTATCAATGGCGAGTAGATTTTTTTCAGGCTGCATGATGGTTGCGCTTTACATAAATAGTGCGGATTATATCATGCTCTAATTAACAGGCTGCAATATAAACTTTTTTTGAATGGATTGAACAATGAAGAAACCAATTTGCGTAGTATTAAGCGGAGCTGGGATTAGCGTGGAAAGTGGCTTATCCACATTTCGCGGCAATGGTGGCTTGTGGGCAGGCTATCGTATTGAAGACGTTTGCACGCCCGAAGGCTTCAAGCGCGACCCACAACAAGTGCTGGATTTTTACAACACTCGCCATCAGCAAGCGGAGTTAGCGCAACCCAACGCAGCGCATAAATTGTTAGCAGAACTAGAATCCGTGTTTGAAATGAAGATTGTTACTCAAAATGTGGACGACTTACACGAGCGCGGTGGCAGCAGCGAAGTTTTGCACTTGCATGGCGAACTGAACAAAATGCGTAGTACGGTGGACACGGATTATATTGTGCCATGTACAAAAGACATCACACGTGATGACAAAGACCCGAATGGGTTTGCCATGCGTCCGCATATTGTGTGGTTTGGCGAATCCGTGCCGCTTTTGGATACCGCAATTGAATGGGCGCAAACAGCTGATGTAATGTTGATTATTGGCACGTCTTTGCAAGTGTATCCTGCGAATACGTTGCTCAATTATGTATCGCCAGACGTGCCGATTTTTGTGATTGACCCTGCGCCTATGGAACAAGCAGCGATGGCAAATGTGGAATTTGTGAAAAATACTGCTTCTGCTGGATTAGCTTCGTTGAAACCGTATTTATTGAAATTGGCGAATGCAGCCTGAAAAATAAATTATTTTTATTTTATTAATTAACATTATTTCACGATTCATTTTTTTAACTTACAGTCTTGTTAAAAACGTAAATCAATTGTTAAAATGTATTGATATATGTCAATTTCTGGCTAGCTACTAAAATAATTTAGTTATTCACTTTTAATTAAAATAAAAAGGTTATTTCCATCAAAAAAATCCTTACTTGTTGTGTCTATCTTGTTGGCTTTATCAGCTTGTGGTGGTCAAGAGTCTGCCAATCAAACTCCTGCAGCGCAAGCAAGCAGTGCTTCCGCAAGCGATACCGCGACTGCTTCTGATGCAGAGAAAAAAGCCGAGCATTACATCGGTGGTACCGATGCTAGCTTCCCTCCATTTGACTTCAAAGAAAAAGATGGCAGTATTGCAGGCTTTGACGTAGAAATTTTAAATGCTATTGCACAAGACCAAAACTTCTCTGCTAGTTTTTTGGCAATTTTGGCTTTTAACTTTTGCCAATTTTTAGAAAATTTGGTCTTGTTTTTGAAACGTTTTTGTAGTTTCGCTAATTTGCCTTTTAGGTTCTTAAATGCGTTAATCGGCTCAAAATATTCGCCATTGGACAAAGTAGCAAAACGAACGATGCCTATATCAATACCGATTTCTCCGCCGTTGGGTTTTGGCGTTTCGGTCTCAAATTCTGTTTGAATAGAAACATACCACTTACCGCATTTTTGGCTGACGGTTACATTTTTCAGGCTGCTTGAAATAGCTCGGCTATTGAAATAGCTTGGCTATTGCGATAACGCACCCAACCTATTTTTGGCAAATAGATACGGTTATTGTGCTGTTCCAATTTGCAGCCTTGAGGAAAGCGAAAACTGTCTTTATCGCCTTTACGTTTGAACTTTGGGAAGTCGCCGCGTTTTGCAAAAAAGTTTTTAAACGCACTTTCCAAGTCTTTTAGACTTTGTTGCAAAACTTGGCTGTGGCAATCCTTTAACCACACTAGCTCACGTTTCCATTCAGGCAGCAAATTCGCAATTTTGGCGTAACTGAATTTGAAAGAGTTATCTTTTTGATATTGTTCATTTTGATACGCCAAAGCGCGATTGAATACGAAACGTGAACAGCCGCAAAATTGTTTCATTTTGTGGACTTGTTCTCCGTTGGGCATTCATTCAAATTTGAACGCTTTGAGTATCAACATTTTTAGGTTTCAGTTTTAAAAAATTGGCTAAATTTTAACATTGATTGGACTGCTTCGCAGTCCGCGCCTGATATCTCCGCCGTGAACGGCGCATTCGGATAAATTCCATAAATAGCTCCAAAACAGATATTTCTATTAATCTATCTCAATAATTAGCGTATTTAATCTATTTTTTATCTCCAACACTTGCTAGAATTCTTATAACTTTAAATTATCTCTTTTTTTGACAAATATTTCTGATATGGATAAAACCTCTCAACCCGCCCTATCTGCGTTAATTATCCTTGCGCACTATCACGGTATCGCCGCCAATCCAGCTGACATTTCTCATCATTTTTCAGGCAGCCTGAACAATGATTTAAGCGAAACCGAATGGCTTTTAGCCGCCAAAAAACTGGAACTCAAAGCCAAAGTCGTGAAACAACCCATTTCACGCTTACCTATGGCTTCACTACCCGCCCTTGTTTGGCGCGAAGATGGAGACCATTTTTTACTCGCCAAAATAGACGGCACAGGCGAAGCTACGCAATATCTTATTCACGATTTAAGCGAAAGCCGCCCAATCATTCTCAATGCCAGCGAATTTGCCGCACGATATTCAGGCAAAATGATTTTTGTCGCATCTCGCGCATCCGTGTTGGGCAGCTTGGCAAAATTTGACTTCACTTGGTTTATCCCAGCCGTGATTAAATATCGCCGCATTTTTTTAGAAGTGCTGCTGGTGTCCGTTGTTTTGCAGATTTTCGCGCTTATCACACCTTTGTTTTTCCAAATTGTGATGGATAAAGTATTGGTTCATCGCGGCTTTTCTACTTTGGACGTGGTCGCTGTTGCGCTGTTGGTGGTTAGCTTGTTTGAAATTATGCTAGGCGGTTTGCGCACCTACATTTTCGCGCACACCACTTCACGGATTGACGTGGAACTGGGCGCGAGACTATTCCGCCATTTGCTCGCCTTGCCATTGGCGTATTTTGAAAATCGCCGCGTAGGCGACACCGTAGCGCGTGTACGCGAGTTGGAGCAAATCCGCAATTTTTTAACGGGTCAGGCTTTGACTTCAGTATTGGATTTGGTGTTCTCGTTTATCTTTTTGCTAGTGATGTGGTATTACAGCCCGACTCTCACGCTAGTCGTGATGGCATCGTTGCCAGCGTATGCGTTTTGGTCGGCATTTATCAGCCCGATTTTGCGGACACGATTGAACGACAAATTTGCGCGAAATGCCGATAATCAGTCGTTTTTAGTGGAAAGTATGACAGCGGTCGGCACAATTAAAGCAATGGCAGTTGAGCCACAAATGACGCGCCGTTGGGATAATCAACTGGCGGCTTACGTTGCGTCCAGTTTTAAAGTAACCAAACTCGCCGTGATTGGACAACAAGGCGTGCAACTGATTCAAAAATTGGTTTCGGTGGCGACTTTGTGGATTGGGGCGCGATTGGTGATTGAAGGAAAATTGTCTGTTGGGCAACTGATTGCGTTCAATATGCTGGCAGGACAGGTGGCTGCGCCTGTGATTCGCTTGGCGCAGTTGTGGCAGGATTTTCAGCAAGTGGGGATTTCGGTGGCGCGTTTGGGCGATATTTTGAATGCACCGACTGAAAATCCGCAATCGCGTTTGGCGTTGCCCGATATTCAAGGCGACATTACTTTTGAACACGTTGATTTTAGATACAAAGCCGATGGGCGTTTGATTTTGCAGGATTTGAATTTACAGATTCAGGCAGGCGAAGTGTTAGGGATTGTTGGGCGTTCAGGCTCGGGAAAATCCACGCTAACGAAACTGGTTCAACGCTTATACACACCTGAAAACGGACGTGTTTTGGTGGACGGTAACGATTTAGCATTGGCAGACCCTGCGTGGTTGCGCCGACAAGTGGGCGTGGTGCTACAAGAAAATGTGTTACTCAATCGCAGTATCCGAGACAACATCGCGCTAACCGATACAGGTATGCCGTTGGAACAGATTATTCAGGCTGCCAAATTAGCAGGCGCACACGATTTCATTATGGAATTGTCGGAAGGTTACGACACAATGGTAGGTGAACAAGGCGCAGGTTTATCGGGTGGACAGCGCCAACGCATTGCGATTGCTCGTGCGTTGATTACCAATCCGCGCATTTTGATTTTTGACGAGGCAACCAGTGCGCTGGACTATGAAAGTGAACGTGCGATTATGCAAAATATGCAAGCGATTTGTCAGGGACGGACGGTACTGATTATCGCGCACCGATTATCTACGGTTCGCCACGCGCATCGGATTATTGCAATGGATAAGGGCAAGATTGTGGAACAAGGAACGCATCAGGCTTTATTGCAAAAAGCAGATGGATATTATCGTTATTTGTATGATTTACAGAATGGGTAAGTTTTTCAGGCTGCCTGAAAAGAAATCAATATTCAGGCTGCCTGAAAAATGCAGCCTGAAAATATCAAAAGGTTATCAAAATGTGGTTTTCTGCACTAAAAGACTTTTTCTCTCGTTATCTAACCGTATGGCGTAACGTATGGGCGGTACGCGACCAACTTGACCCGCCGCCACGTAGTGAAGATGAACGTGCTTTTTTACCTGCTCATTTGGAGCTGACTGAAACGCCGCTTTCTGCTGCCCCTAAAGTAGCGGCAAGATTGATTATGTTGTTTACCGTATTGGCACTGGTTTGGTCTTGGTTTGGTCATATTGATATTGTCGCCACTGCATCGGGTAAAACATCTTCAGGCAGCCGCAGTAAAATCATTCAGCCTTTGGAAACGGCTGTGGTGAAAGCGGTTCACGTTCGTGATGGACAACACGTTCAAGCGAATGAAACGCTGCTTGAATTAGAAGCAGTCGGCACGGATAGCGATGTGGCGCAATCGGAGCAGGCTTTGCAAGCGGCGCAGTTGTCTAAATTGCGCTATGAATCCGTATTAAACGCGCTGCAAACACATACTGCGCCGCGTATGGACTGGGCTACTGCCAAAACGTTTCATATTTCAGAAACCGATTTTCAGGCTGCTCAAATTCTCGCGCAAAACCAATATCAAGCGTGGGCTGCACAAGACGAACAATTACAATCCGTCTTGCGAGGGCATCAAGCAGAATTGCAATCAGCACGAGCGCAAGAGCAAAAATTGGTTTCGGTGGGCGCGATTGAGCAGCAAAAAACTGCCGATTATCAAAAACTCAAAGCTGAAAATTTTATTTCGGAACACACTTATTTGGAGCAGGAAAGTAAATCTGTCAGCAATCAAAATGATTTACGCAGCACGCGCGGTCAAATTCAACAAATTCAGGCTGCCATCGCGCAAGCGGAGCAAAATCGCACTTTGAACACGCAAAATCTCAAACGTGATACTTTGGACGCGCTCCGTCAAGCTAATGAACAAATTGACCAATATCGCAGCCAGACGGATAAGGCCAAGCAGCGCAAGCAACTGATGACGTTACAATCGCCTGTCAATGGTACGGTTCAAGAGTTGGCAACTTATACGATTGGCGGAGTGGTTCAGGCTGCACAAAAAATTATGGTGGTTGTGCCTGATGATGAAAAAATGGAAGTGGAGGCTCTTGTTTTAAACAAAGACATTGGTTTTGTGGAACAAGGTCAAGATGCTGTGATTAAAATTGAGAGTTTCCCGTATACACGCTATGGCTATCTGACAGGCAAAGTGAAAAGCATCAGCCACGATGCGACCACGCATGAGCAACTGGGTTTGGTTTATACCGCGATTGTTTCGCTGGATAAAAATCATTTGAATATTGATGGGAAAACGGTAAACCTGACCGCAGGTATGAACGTGAGTGCGGAGATTAAAACAGGGAAACGCCGCGTTTTGGATTACTTGTTGAGTCCATTGCAAACTAAGATAGATGAAAGTTTCAGAGAACGATGATTTGATGATTCTTCAGGCTGCCTGAAAACAAAAAAGCAACCAAAATTCTTTGGTTGCTTTCTCTTATTTTCAATAAGAGACAGTAAAAATCCAAATAGGATTTATATTTCATGAAATTATTTATGCATTTTTTTCTATTTTTTAAAATAAAAATGCGCATCTAAGCAATTATTTTAGAAAAAATAAAATACTTTGATTTATATTAATCAATATGTTGGATTAAGTAGAATAGAGACTCAACTTTTTGATACAATCTATCAATTAAAAAAATAGTATTAGGAGTCTACAAATGGATAAATTTTCAGAACTAGGCAGCATCGCGTGGTTATGGACAAATTCAGAATTACACCAAAATTGGCCTTTATCGCTTTTTTCAACCAATGTTATTCCAGCTATTGAAACGCAACAGTATGTATTGTTGGTTCGAGATGGGATGCCTATTGCCTATTGCAGTTGGGCAAGGTTGAATTTAGAAACGGAAGTGAAATACATCAATGATGTTACTTCTCTTAAATTGGAAGATTGGCAATCTGGCGACCGATATTGGTTTATCGATTGGATTGCACCGTTTGGCGATAGTTATCTTTTAACAAAACATATGAGAAAGTTATTTTCTGATGGTTTGTTTAGGGCTATTCGAGTGGACGCAGGTTCGTCGAATGGGAAGATTTCTGAATTTTATGGGAGAAATGTTGATGCAAAATTAGCTATGCAATCTTTTGAACAGTATCAAAAAGAGCTGATGAATGCATTATCTCAACAGGATAATTTTATCATCAGTACATCAAAATAATTTTTTAACAACAAATGGATAGAACAGCTTGAATGGTTTCAGGCTGCCTGAAACCATTTTAATAATGTCTATTCAAATTTGAAAATTGAGGTGAATTATGAACTTAGTAACAACAAAAGCTAAATTAAAATCTGGCGCACAAGCAGGTGTACAAGCTTTGAACAAAGCTGGACACGCAGCTAAAACAGGTACAGTAGCAGCAGGTAAAGCAACCGTAGCAGGTGCAAAATCTTTATATCTTACCATCCCTAAAGATTATGACATTGAAAAAGTAGGCAGTCTGAACGAACTTATAAAAGCAGCAGATGAACTAGGGATTGCTCGATTACAAGAAGATGCTAACAATATTGAAAGTGCTAAAAAATCAATTGATACAGTAGAAAAACTTTTAAGCTTTACTCAAACTGGTGTAGCCGTTTCTGCTAAAAAATTGGATGAACTTTTGCAAAAATATTCTTCAAGTCAATTAGCAAAAAGCCTAGGCAGTTCAGCAAATATTGATTCTAAATTAACCAAAACCAATCAGATTTTATCTACTTTAAGTTCTTTCTTAGGTACTGCTTTGGCTGGTATGGATTTGGATTCACTGGTAAAACAAGGTGATGCCAGTGCAACTGACTTGGCAAAAGCAAGCCTTGACTTGATTAATGAATTGGTCAATAACATTTCAAATAGCGTTCAATCAATAGAAGCATTTTCTGAACAGTTGGGCAGATTGGGAGCAGCGATTTCTCAAACCAAAGGTTTATCAGGTTTGGGCAACAAATTGCAAAACTTACCTAATTTTGGCAAAGCAAATTTGGGCTTAGAAATGATTAGCGGTTTGTTGTCAGGCATTTCAGCTGGTTTTACTTTGGCAGATAAAAACGCCTCTACTGAGAAAAAAGTAGCAGCAGGCTTTGAATTAAGCAATCAAGTAATTGGTAATGTTACCAAAGCCATTTCATCTTATGTTTTGGCACAACGTGCTGCTGCGGGCTTATCAACCACAGGCGCAGTTGCCAGTCTAATTACTGCTTCTATTATGTTGGCAATCAGCCCATTGGCGTTTATGAATGCCGCAGATAAATTTAAAAATGCTTCTCTAATTGATGAATTTGCTAAACAATTCAAAAAATTTGGTTACGATGGTGATAGTCTATTAGCTGAATACCAACGCGGGGCTGGTACAATTGAAGCTTCTTTGACTGCAATTAATACAGCATTGGGTGCAGTATCTGCTGGTGTATCTGCTGCGGCAGTAGGCTCAGTTGTAGGTTCTCCTGTTGCTTTGTTGGTTGCTGGTGTAACAGGTTTGATTTCAGGCATTTTGGAAGCTTCTAAACAAGCAATGTTTGAAAGCGTTGCGAATCGTTTACAAAGCAAAATCTTGGCTTGGGAAAAAGAAAATGGTGGTAAAAACTATTTTGAAAATGGATATGATGCCCGTCACGCGCATTATTTAGAACGCAATTTAAAATTACTGTCTGAATTGAATAAAGAATTGCAGGCTGAACGTGTTATTGCGATTACGCAACAACGTTGGGATGCAAATATTGGCGAATTAGCTGGCATCACCAAATTGGGCGACCGTGTAAGCAGTGGTAAAGCTTATGCTGATGCATTTGAAGATGGCAAAAAATTAGATGGCGCTTCAAATGTTACTGTGGACACAAGAACAGGTGTGGTTGATATTAGCAATGCTAATGGTAAAAAAACACAAGCTTTGCATTTCACATCACCATTACTGACAGCGGGTACTGAAACTCGTGAGCGTGTTCAAAATGGTAAATATTCTTACATCAATCAATTAAAATTTAACCGTGTGAAATCGTGGACAGTTAAAGATGGTGAAGCTAATTCACGTTTGGATTTCTCAAAAGTTATTCAACACGTTGCCTTTAATGATGAAGATGGACGTTTAAACGGTAAAACAGAGGAAATTGCTTTGAATGTGAATGCAGGTTCGGGCAATGATGATATTTTTGCTGGTCAAGGTAAAATGAATGTGGACGGCGGTGCTGGTCACGACCGCGTGTTTTACAGTAAAGATGGTGGTTTGGGGCAAGTTAATGTGGATGGTACTAAAGCTACAGAAGCTGGCAGCTA
The DNA here is from genome assembly GCF_030177895.1 of Kingella negevensis. Taxonomy (NCBI): domain Bacteria; kingdom Pseudomonadati; phylum Pseudomonadota; class Betaproteobacteria; order Neisseriales; family Neisseriaceae; genus Kingella; species Kingella negevensis. The sequence continues at coordinate 968,042 of NZ_CP123448.1, read as the reverse complement.
CACAGTAAACCGCTCGATTAACAATGGGTCGTTCTACCACGAAGTAATTAAACGCCAAACTACACAAGTTGGTAAACGTACAGAAACGCTGGAATATCGCGATTTTGAATTAAAACGTCCTGAACATGGCTATCAAACAACTGATACATTAAAATCAGTAGAAGAGATTGTAGGTAGTCAATTTAGTGATACATTCAAAGGTTCTAAATTTGCTGATATCTTCCATGGTGGCGATGGTAATGATACACTGGAAGGTAATGATGGCGATGACCGTTTATTTGGTGGTAATGGTGATGACCATTTATATGGCGGAAACGGGGATGACTTATTAGATGGCGGTAAAGGTAATGATGTAATAAATGGTGGGGACGGCAATGATGTCTACATTTCTCGTAAAGGTGATGGCAATGACACGCTGTATGACTCACATGGTAGTGATAAATTAGCGTTTGCTGATGCAGATTTATCTGAATTGACTATTGAGCGCACTGCGCAAGGTATCATGATTAAACGCAATGATGGTTCAGGCAGCATCAATATGGCTGAATGGTATAAAACACTATCTCGACCAAATTATCATGGCAATGCGACTGATGACAAAATCGAACAAATCATCGGTAAAAACGGTGACTATATTACGTCAGAACAAATTGATAAATTGCTAAAAGATAAGCAAACTGGAACCATTACTTCCGCTCAATTGCAACAATTAGCGCAAGAGAATAAGAGCAAATCTATTGACTCTGGTAATCTTGCGAGCACATTGAATAAATTGATTGAATCTATGGCTTCATTTGGTTCACGTGGTGCAACGGCTTCAAATTATTTGCAGCCTGCGCACAAATCACCGCAAAATGTATTAGCACCTAGCGCAGTGTAAATAATGCGATAGCACCATTTGCCCATTTTCATTTTACGAAAATGGGCAAATGATAATTTTGTGTTCAACCATTTATTTTCAGGCTGCCTGAAATATCAATACCATTAATAACAAACTCAATATGAAAAAAATTTCACCTTTATATTTGATATTTAGTCTATTTTGTACTCAATCTGTCAATGCATTTACACTACAAGAAGCGTGGGCAGCAGCTAAGGAATACTCAGCAGATTATCAATCAGCTCAATTTCAACGTGATGCCAGTATGGAGCAACGTAAACAAGCAAGAGCTGCTTTTTTGCCACATATTGCAGCAAATGCTAATTATCAGCATCAGCCCCCTTCTGTGTCTAGCACAAAAAAATCTAAAACTTGGAATATACAACTGAGTCAAACATTATTTGATGCCAGTAAAATGGCACAATATCGTCAAAGCAAATATAACAGCCAAGCAGCTGAACAACGATTCAATGCTAAAAGTGAAGATTTATTATTGAAAGTAAGCGAAACTTATTTTAATTTATTGCTAAGCAAAGATACTGTTTCAGCACACGCTTCTGAAAAAGCCGCTTATGCTCAACAGGTTAAACAAGCACAAGAAATGTTTAAACGTGGTGCAGCTGTTGCACTAGACATTCACGAAGCGCAAGCAGGTTATGATAATGCGTTGGCACAAGAAATTGCCGCTATTGCAGAAAAACAGGTTTTAGAAAATCAATTAAATAACTACACAGGTTTAGATAGCAAAACCATTTCACCCATTCACACTCAAAATTTGATTGAGCAGTATTTGCCAAAATTTCAGCAATACAGTTTGGCAGAATGGCAACAAATGGCTCTTCTCAATAATCCTGAATATCAAACGCAATTATTGACTGTGCGAAGTGCGGAAGAGGCTATAAATGTCGCTAAAAATAGCCGTTTTCCAACAGTTACAGCTAATGTTGGTTATCAAAGCCTCACTCAAAAGTCATCTAACCAAAGCCGTAATTATCGCTATCACGGTGAAGGACCTGTTGTTTCTGTACAATTAAGCCTCCCTTTGTATACTGGTGGCGAATTAAGCAGCAAAATCCGAGAAAATAGTGCACGCTATGAATCGGAAAATGCTCAATTAATTGAGATGGAACGTAAAATTAAACTAGCAGTTCGCCAAGCCCATACAGAAGGAAATGCTACCCATTACCAAATTCTAGCGCAAGAACGCGTATTAGCAAGCAGCCGATTAAAACTAAAATCTACCGAGACTGGACAGCAGCATGGTATGAGAAATCGTTTAGAAGTTATTCGTGCTAGACAAGAAGTTGCCCAAGCAGAACAAAAGTTAGCACAAGTTCGCTATCGTTTTTTGATTGCTTATTTAACGCTAGTGAAAGAAAGTGGATTGGGTGTAGAAAGTATTGAGAATATATGATTTCAACCGTGATACCCGCTATAAAAGAAAAGATTAATTACGTAATTTAAAAATAGGGCAGCCTGAAAAGATTTTTCAGGCTGCTTGCATATAAAATATGCACAATTGACAGCGATAAATAAAAAAGGGCTGTCCTAGATAACTAGGGAAATTCAAATTAAGTTAGAATTATCCCTATGAGAAAAAGTCGTCTAAGCCAGTATAAACAAAACAAACTCATTGAGCTATTTGTTGCAGGTGTAACTGCAAGAACAGCAGCAGAGTTAGTAAGTGTTAATAAAAACACCACTGCCTATTACTTTCATCGTTTACGATTACTTAATTTATCAAAACAGTCCACATTTAGAAATGTTTGATGGCGAAGTAGAAGCAGATGAAAGTTATTTGGTGGTGTCCTGAAAAGTGTGCTGTAAAACTAAACAATGCCAAAGTGAATATCAAAGAAAGCCAAATCAAAAACTTTCTTATGATAAAACATACTTTTAGAAAAGCAACACGTTTTTCTAAACGCTCGCCTTACTTTGTGCCGTAAACGACAGTTATTACCCTCAATGCCAACTGTGTGTTGCTTACCAACTAGATGCCATTCTTCATTTGAAAAGACATTTAAAAATGCAGCCCAGTCGTCGGTCGCCATTCTGTCGTAAGTTATGCGTAATTCTTTTAAACGCTGTTTGAGTGCTCGCGCTGTTGCTAAATCGTGCTTACCCCAAACGTAAGCGACAATTTCGCCACTTTCTCTGTGATAGGCATAGACTAGCCACACTTTATTAGACTTGTTACCGACAAATGTCCAAAACTCGTCTATTTCAAGTGTAGAGTAATGTTTTTGTTTAGGAAATGGCTCAAACTCATGGCGTTTTAAGGCAGCCTGAACTTTGTCTTTGCTGTAACCCGTAATTGCTGCAATATCGCGAATGCCACAACCTCTAACGGTCATTCTCCAAACCTGTTCATCAGCTTTGGAATGACAACCCTTATAGGTAAGGTTATGGTCGCCAATAAAATTACGGCAGCAATCTTTACAAAAATACTTTTGTTTACGATTGCCAGAGTAGCCATTTTTCTTTATATTTTGTCCTTGGCAGCGAGGACAAATTAGAGTTATTTCTGTTTTCACACACTCAAATATACTCTGTTTTCGCTGCTTTTTTATTGCTTATTTTTTACAGCACACTTTTCAGGATACCACCCAATTTTGCCTAGTTATGATAATTTCACAGATCCATTACTGTCCTATTTTTATTTTAATTAACTATAATTGAGTAAAAGCAGCCTGAAACGTTTTCAGGCTGCTTTTTTATTGATTATTTAATCTGGCAATGCTTAGCGCGTTTAGGTCGTCAAAATCAATATTGGTTTGTGTTTGGGTGGTGGGTGTGATTTGGGCAACTTGTTTGGCTAGCACAATACCGTGAATGGTTGCACCTTGTGTCCAGAGGTATTCTCCTGCATATTCAATCAGTTGCCAGTTTTCAGGCTGCCTGAATGGGGGAAGGTGGTTGATGAATTTGACTTTTTCTATTTGCCATTGAGCGGATTGGGCGTGTTGTTGTATGTGGCTGAGTGACAGGCTTTTGCTGACGTTGGGTAGCTGGGCTGTGCGCCAAAATCGCCAGAGGGAATAGGGATTGAAACTGGTAAGTAATAAGTGTCCTTGTGGGGTAGTAATGCGGTAGAGTTCGGCTAGGATTTGGGTGAGTTGGGGTTCGGTTTCGGGTAGGTGAGCGGTGATGATGCAGTCAAAAGTGTTGCTGCGCCATGGCAGGGTTTGTGCGCTGGCGATGATTTCAGCAGGGAGATATTCGCTTTGGGTGATGCTGTTTTCAGGCTGCATTTTTTGGGCGATGTGGGTGGATAGGTCGCCAAGCCATAGGGTGCGATAGGGGCGGTATTTGCTGAGGGCGGTTTGAATGAAGTCTTGCTCTTGTATGATGAGATAGCTGCCGAGTGTGTCGTGGGTAAACCAGTCGTATAGGAATTGTTTGTCTAGCATTTTGGTTTTCTCTTGGACTGCGGTGGAGAAAAAATTATAGTGGATTTTGTGTTTTTCAGGCTGCTTGTTTGGGATTTTTACACGATGATTTTAGTGAATTTTTTTCGTTTTTTTAAATGTTTAGCTAGTTGGCTGTAACTTGACAGTAGGGGGCAATGGCTTTACGATTATGGATTATTTTTTTGTTATTACGATACTTTTTCTATGAAACACACGAAAACCATTGCGCTGGCGATTAGCGGCTTGTTTATTTTACCTAATTTGGCTTATGGTAAAGAGTTTCAGCCTGCGCAAACGAGTGCTGCGATGATGCGCATGCAAACTTTTCCTTTTAGTGCGTCTTCTAGCTCGACTGGTTTTGTCAGTAGCTTGTTTGGCTCTGGCGATATTTGGGGAAATTTGCGTAAAAATTTCCGTATGAATGAGGTGAATTCTTCGTTGGTTCGTAGTCATGAAAGTAAGTTTGTGAATAACAGTGCTTATTTTAATCGGACGATTCAGCGTAGTACGCCTTATATGTACCACATCGCGAATGAGGTGAATAAACGCAATATGCCTGCGGAAGTGGCTTTGTTGCCGTTTATTGAGAGTGCGTATGTAACGAAGGCTAAATCTCATGTGGGTGCGTCTGGTTTGTGGCAGTTTATGCCTGCTACGGGTCGCCATTATGGTTTGGAGCAAACGCCTTTGTATGATGGTCGTCATGATGTGTATGCGGCGACTGACGCGGCTTTGGACTATTTGCAATATTTGTATGGTTTGTTTGGCGATTGGTCTTTGGCTCTAGCAGCTTATAACTGGGGTGAGGGCAATATGAGCCGCGCGGTGAACCGTGCAATGGCTGCTGGTTTGCCGCCTACTTATGAAAATTTGCGTATGCCAAATGAAACGCGTAATTATGTGCCTAAATTGTTGGCAGTACGTAATTTGGTTCGCAATCCGCAGTCTTATGGTTTGAGTTTGCCTGATATTAAATCTGAGCCGTATTTTAAGGCGGTTGAAGTGAAAACGCCGATGGATATTATGGCGGCGGCTCATTTGGCGAATATCTCTGAAGATGAGTTTTTGCGTTTGAATCCTGCTTTTAAAACGCCTGTTTTTATTCCGAAAGACAATCGCCGCATGTTATTGCCTGTGGATTCTGTGCGTACGTTTGAAAGCAATTATAAAGATGCGGATAAAAAGGCGTTGTTGTCTTGGGATGTGTTTACACCTGATTCGCGTATGGCATTGACGGATATTGCTAATCAAACGGGTAGTAGTGTGTCTGAACTGAAGCAATTGAATGGTGTGAGTGGTACGCATATTAATGCGGGTCGTAGTATTTTAGTGGCTAAGAATCGTGCATCGGGCATTCGTTCTATTGCAGATTTTGCTAAAGCGGATGTGGACAATACGCCTGATACATTTGTTGAGCAGCAACCTGTATTAAGAGCGGGTGCTTTGAATACGGTTGTTCCTGTTGCTCGCACTACACCAGTTGTGGCTACTAGCAATCAAATTAAAGCACCTGTTCAAGAGGTTGTTGCGACTACATCTGTGGCTACTTCAGTAGTAACTGAGGCTGTTTATACGTCTGTTGCACAGCCTGCCCCAAAAGCAGAAGTGGCTCAAGCCAATACTGTTGAAGCGTCTACACCTGTTGAAACAACTGTAACTCAAGTAATTAATATTCCAGTTATTCCTGAAGAAAGTGAAGCTACTCGTTTGACTCAAGAAGCTCAAGAACGTGCTGAAACGCAAGAGCGTATTCGTGTTGCACTGGCAAAAGCTGATGCTGAAGAGGCTAAAGCTCGTGCCATTTCGGAACTGCGTGCTGCTGAAGAGCGTAAGCGTCAGCAACAAATTGCGGCTGCTGAAAAAGCTAAAGCCGAAGCTCAGGCTAAAGCCGAAGCTGTGGCTGCTAAGAAAGCAGAGCTGGAGTTGGCTCAGGCTAAAGCGAAAGGTATTCATAAAGTAAGCAGCGGGGATACTTTATCTAGCATTGCTGTTCGTTATGATGTAAGCGTAGCCGATTTGGTTTTTGCCAACAATATTAAGGCTAATCATATTGAAACAGGGCAAACGCTTAAAATCAATGTGAGAAATAGTGCAAAAGCGGCAGAATTGGCAGCAGTGAAGAAAGCTGAATTGGAGTTGGCACAAGCTAAAGGGATACATAAAGTAGTTAATGGAGATACTTTGTTTAATATTGCTGGCCGTTATGATGTAAGCGTTGCGGATTTGATTGCGGCAAATAATATTAAAGGCAATCATATTGAAATTGGTCAGAAGCTAAAGGTTACTGTTAAGAATAGTGCTAAACGCACAGAAACAACAAAAGTAGAGAATGATAGCCGTAAATCTGATGCGTCGAAATCTATAATCCCAGCAACGCATACCGTTAAAAAAGGTGAGACGTTAGAAGGGTTAGCTGCGCGCTATGGCTTAAAAGTGAATGATTTGAAACGTTTTAATAATGGTGAAAGCACAATTAAGGTTGGACAAAAAATTAAATTGTCATAATTTTAAGTGCTAAAGAATGGTCGTTCTTGTATTTGGTTCACAAGGACGACCTTTTTTACTTGTTAAAAAAAATATAACTCGTTACAATTTTGCGAATTTTGTTTTCAGACTACTTGAAAAAATGAGGAAAGAATCATTATGCAGTGGAATATACCTATTGGATTAACTTGGATGAGGATTGCGCTTATCCCAGTCTTTACCGCTTTGTTCTATATACCGAATACGTGGATAGCGGAAGAAACAGTTAATATTACTGCTGCTGCTATTTTTGCGGTGGCAGGAATAACAGATTGGCTTGATGGTTTTTTGGCGCGACATTGGAAGCAAACATCTGATTTTGGCGCGTTCCTTGACCCTGTTGCAGATAAGTTAATGGTAGCTGTTGCGTTGATTTTGCTGGTTAAGCTCAATCGAACATTAGACTTGTATGCCATGATTATCATTGGGCGTGAAATTACCATTTCTGCATTGCGTGAATGGATGGCGCAAATGGGAAAAAGGAATAGTGTTGCTGTTGCTTATATCGGTAAATTGAAAACGGCTGCGCAAATGGCTGCTATTTTTTTATTATTGCTGCATACATCGCCAGTTGGCAATTTTGGCTTACATTTTATTGGTAACTTATTGATGTTTATAGCATCAGTTTTAACCGTATGGTCTATGTTTTATTATTTGAAAATGGCATGGAAAGAATTTCAGTAAAAATTTTTCGAGAAATGCTTGACAGAAAATTTCAAGCTGTTATAATGTCTACTTCTTCGCTGTAGCAAGAAGTGAAACGCGGGAGTAGCTCAGTTGGTAGAGCACAACCTTGCCAAGGTTGAGGTCGCGAGTTCGAGACTCGTTTCCCGCTCCATAATTTAAAATAATTTAATCAGGGCGGGAATAGCTCAGTTGGTAGAGCGCAACCTTGCCAAGGTTGAGGTCGCGAGTTCGAGACTCGTTTCCCGCTCCACTCTGATTAAATTTCGTTATGCGGGAATAGCTCAGTTGGTAGAGCGCAACCTTGCCAAGGTTGAGGTCGCGAGTTCGAGACTCGTTTCCCGCTCCATTTTTTATATTGCATTTATGCGGTATAAATGGCGAAATAGCATAGTGGTAATGCAGCGGATTGCAAATCCGTGGACGCCAGTTCGATTCTGGCTTTCGCCTCCAGCTATTTATAAATGGCGGGGTGGCAGAGAATTTATGCGATAAAGGGTGCAGCCTTTATATAGGCTGGTGTGAATCCACGCCATCGACTCCAAAATCCAGTTCTAAAGAGTGCCCGAGTGGTGGAATTGGTAGACACAACGGACTTAAAATCCGTCGCTCCTAAACCGAGCGTACCGGTTCGATTCCGGTCTCGGGCACCAAATTATAAAAGCAGCCTTTTCAGGCTGCTTTTTTCACATCTGCTAATTTTCTAGTTTATAAAAAAGCAGCCTGAAAAAACTTTTCAGGCTGCTTTTATCATTACTTACCTTCTTCGCTATCCAAGAAACTTTTCAGCTTATCAGAGCGCGTTGGATGGCGCAATTTACGCAACGCTTTTGCTTCAATTTGGCGAATACGTTCACGCGTAACATCAAACTGTTTACCCACTTCTTCCAACGTGTGGTCAGTATTCATATCAATACCAAAGCGCATACGCAACACTTTTGCTTCACGCGGTGTCAGGCTTTCCAACACATCTGCCGTTACTTCACGCAAACTTGAATACATCGCCGCTTCTGCCGGCGCAACGTTATTCACGTCTTCAATAAAGTCGCCCAAGTGCGAATCATCGTCATCACCCACAGGCGTTTCCATAGAGATTGGCTCTTTGGCGATTTTCATGATTTTGCGGATTTTGTCTTCAGGCATTTCCATCAATTCCGCCAATTTTGCAGAATCAGGATCTTCTCCTGTTTCTTGCAGATATTGACGCGAAATGCGGTTCATCTTGTTAATCGTTTCAATCATGTGAACTGGGATACGAATGGTGCGCGCTTGGTCGGCAATCGAACGTGTAATTGCTTGGCGAATCCACCACGTTGCGTATGTGGAGAATTTGTAACCACGGCGGTATTCAAATTTATCCACAGCTTTCATCAATCCAATGTTACCTTCTTGAATCAAATCCAAGAATTGCAAACCACGGTTGGTGTATTTTTTCGCAATCGAAATCACCAAACGCAAGTTCGCTTGAATCATTTTTTGTTTCGCTTGCGCCGTTTCGCGCTCGCTTGCCGACATGTTTTTGCTGATTTCTTTCAGCTCAGTAATGGAAATACGCGCATGCGCTTCCAAATTAGCCATTTCAGTTTGTTTTTCCAAAATCGCATGACGGAAACGGTCAAGTGCTTCACTCCAAACACGTTTTTTCGCAATTTCTTCTTCCAGCCAATCCAAGTTAGTCGCGTTTGGCAAGAAACTATCAATGAAATATTGTCTGTCCATGCGGACACGTTCCAAGCAAATATCGCGGATTTCGCGTTCTAATTTGCGAATTTGCTCCACGCGACCACGCAAGTTGGCACTCAAATTCTCAATTTGGCGAGTAGAGAAACGTACTTTCAACAATTTTTGCGCAATCGCATCGCGGTGTTCTAAATATTTCGCGTGTTTGCTGTCGTGTTTATCCAACGCTTTGTTCATCAAACCGTAGCTTTTTTCAATTTGCTTGAAGTGTTCCAGTACTTGGGCTTTTAATTCTTCCAAGTTTTGTTGGTTGTCCATGCCGCCTGAAACATCGCCGCCATCATCTTCGTCATCTTCATCAGATTCATCTTCATCGCTGGCTTCATCTGCACTGTTCAGGCTGCTTTCCAAGTGTCCCAAACCCAATTCGTTCAGCAAAACTTCATTCGGGTCAATAATGGCTTCCACCACTTCATCAACGCGAATTTCGTCTTTTTTCACTTGGTCAATCAACGCCAAGATTTCGCCAACTGAACCTGGACAGGCTGAAATGGCTTGAATCATGTTTTTCAACGCATGTTCAATTTCTTTGGCGATTTTGATTTCGTCTTCACGTGTCAGCAAGTTCACTTGCCCCATTTCGCGCATATACATACGTACAGGGTCTGTGGTGCGACCAAATTCAGAATCAGCTTGCGACAAAGCAGCTTCGGCTTCCGCAACCGCGTCTTCATCGGTAACGGCTGCGCTGTTATCGCTCATCAACAAAGAATCTGCGTCAGGGGCTTCTTCGGTTACTTGAATACCCAAGCCTTGAATCATATTGACGATGTTGTCGATTTGCTCTGCGTCTGACATATCATCAGGCAGCGCGTCGTTGATTTCAGCGTAAGTGATGTAGCCGCGTTCTTTGCCCAAAATAATCAGGCGACGCAAGCGTTCACGTTGCTCTTCGGGGGTTAAGGCGCGATTTTCGTTTTGTTCTTCGTTATCGTTGTCAATAATTCGTTCAGACATTTGTAGAAACTCGTAATGAAAAGAAACACATGGTTGCAATGAATGATTTTCTTGCCTATCGTTGGGCAACGCGTTGCAATAGATGTGCTGGTTTTGTCTGCAATAGCTCAAAATGGCTTTCAGACCAAGAAATAAATTGTAGATGAAATATAGGGTTTAACAGGCTAATTACAAGTAGGCAGCCTGAAAAAATAAGGGCGTGAATTATAACAGATTTAAATGCAGTGATTTGAATTTAAATCAATACTGTGAGCGTTGTCGAAATTTAAACCACTGCATTTTCAGGCAGCCTAAAAGTTTAAAACACAAATAGCGTGTAAACATCAGGATAACTTGTGGATAAGTAAACTAATTCACTGAAGTATCAAAATATTTTCAGACTGCCTATTTTTTGAGCAGTTTTGATTTCATGTTTCGCCGTTTTGAATTTTTGTTTCATCACAGCCAACGCGTCCGCGCTCACAAACCAACGTCCGTCAGACAGCAAAATCGCGCCGCTATCACACACAATCACAACTGCACGACCGCTCAGTTTATCCACTTCTGTTACGCACACGCGCTTGGATTTGCCCCAATCGCAAACAGGCAAATATACTAGCGCAGCCTGAACCGCCATATTGTGCGCCGCTACGTCCTGCGCTTCACATGCCGCCGAGCATTTACCAACGACGCTCACAGGGCAAGGCGTTCCTTTTGGCAACTCGTCAGGCAAAATGCCCAGCATATTCGGGCACAAATCCTGCTCTTTCGCCCATGCGGATAATGCGCGTTTTGCCGCTTTTGTGTTCAAAAACAAGCCGCGCGGCGGTTTATCATAAAAACCTGCACGCAAAGGGCGAATGCGCGTTTTCAGGCAGCCTGAAACGATGTCTTGCTGCACCAAAATGGAATGACGCACGATTTCATCGGCTGGCAGCAAACCATGTTCCGCCATGATTTCCGCGCGAGTTTGCACGTTATGCAATGCGCCTAGCGTTGGTACGAAAACCAGTTTTGCCGCGCGCGCGTAAGTACTTTGTCGCAACAAAACCGCCACTTCACGAAACGCGTGTTCATGCTCGTGTAACGCGAAAGTTTGCCCTGCTGCATCATACCAAATCGAAACGCCAAAATTGTCAGACAATTCAAACGCTGCCTGAAAAATGCTTGGATTGACGTTTTCAGGCAGCATTGGGGGATTGAATAATTGTTTCGCAGCCTGAAACCATGCACTTTCGCCGCGTTCTTTCACTGAAAGCTGCAAAAATTCTGCTAACGCTAACACATCGCTCATCGCGCGATGACGGTCTTCCACGGCGATGTTGTGGCGTTCGATAATCGTGTCTAAATTATGCTTGTAAAATTCGGGGTACAGCTTGCGTGATAGTTGCACGCTGCATAAAGCTGGCGTGGCAAATGGTACGCCCATGCGCTGAAATTCATGGCGCAGAATGGTGTAGTCAAATTTACTGTTATGCGCAATCAGCAGACTGCCACGCAACAGGGGTAAAATGTTGGGAGCGAAATCGGCAAATTGTGGTGCGGTGGCAACCATTTCGTTGCTGATGCCTGTTAAGTCTTGCACAAAGCTGCTGATGGGAGTCGTTGGGTTAATCAGTTGTTGAATGGGCGTGATTTTGCCTTGCCAAAAATGCAGGAAAGCGATTTCCGTGATTCTGTCTGTGGTTAAATTTCCGCCCGTGGTTTCTAAATCGATAATCACAACGGGGGTAGGATAGTGGGCAAAATGTGCAGCTAGTTCATTAAAAGATGAAAGCATGATAAAAATTTCTTTAATAATTTTCGTGAATTATACGATTTTTGATAAATTTTGTGAAATAGAGTATTGACAGTTTTTGGGTTGGTTACTATAATTCAAATCTTTCTTACACGGCACCCGTAGCTCAGTTGGATAGAGTATCTGGCTACGAACCAGAGGGTCGGGCGTTCGAATCGCTCCGGGTGCGCCAGTAAGAGTTCCTTTATTCCGCGCCCATCGTCTAGCGGTTAGGACATCGCCCTTTCACGGCGGTAACCGGGGTTCGATTCCCCGTGGGCGTGCCATTTTTTAAAAGTTCTGTTTTTTAGCAGAACTTTTTTATTTATGTGTCTAAAAAATGCAGCCTGAAAACCGTTTTCAGGCTGCATTTATCTTTTAAATTCTCTCTAAAATCATCGCATCGCCATAGCTAAAAAAGCGATATTCCTGCTCAATCGCATGGCGGTACACTTCGCGAATATGCTCGCTGCCTGAAAACGCAGACACCAACATCAGCAAAGTCGATTTCGGCAAATGGAAATTCGTAACCATGCGGTCAATCACTTGAAACTGATAGCCTGGCGTGATGAAGATATCCGTATCGCCTTGCCCCGCTTTCAGGCTGCCTAAACGTGCTGCCGATTCAATCGCACGCATAGACGTTGTGCCAACCGCCCACACTTTGCCGCCACGCGCCTTGGTTTTCGCGATTTTCGCCACCGCTTCTTCCGACACGCTGTACCACTCGCTGTGCATTTTGTGTTCCGCGATATTGTCCACACGAACAGGCTGGAACGTGCCTGCGCCAACGTGCAGCGTTACTTCCGCAAAATCCACGCCCTTGTTTTTCAGGCTGCCCAATAATTCATCGGTAAAATGCAAACCAGCCGTTGGTGCGGCAACTGCGCCTTGATGTTTGGCGTACACCGTTTGATAACGCGAATCATCGTTGTCATTCGCATCGCGCACGATATACGGCGGCAACGGCATGTGTCCATTGTGTTCCAACAATTCATAAACCGTTTCACTGCCTGAAAAATGCAACTTGAACAATTCTTCTTTACGTTCCACCATTGTCGCGCGGATGTCGCCTTCAAAAATCAGTTCCGCGCCTGCTTTGGGCGATTTGGAAGAACGAATGTGCGCCAAAGCCGTGTGTGCGTCCAACACGCGTTCAATCAGAGCTTCAATTTTGCCGCCGCTTGCTTTTTGCCCAAACAGTCGGGCTTTCATCACTTTGGTGTTGTTGAAAATCATCAAATCGCCTGCGGCAACGTAATCAGGCAAATCAGTAAAATGTTTGTCTTGCAACGGACTTTCAGGCAGCGCAACCAATAAGCGACTGCTGCCGCGCACAGCTGGCGGATTTTGCGCGATTAAGTGTTCGGGCAGATGAAAGTCAAAATCGGAAATATTCATTTGGGTAAACTTACAAAAAAATCAAAACGCGAATTATACTCTAAGCGAGGTTGCTTTTATAATTGCAGCCTGAAAACCCATTTCGTTGTTTTTAACAGAACGTGGCGTTGCGCCTCCACACCTACGCTTTAGGTTCGTGAAACCCCACAAAACGCAGCCTGAAACCACACAAAGAAACCTCCATGAACTACACCGTCTTCGGCAACCCCATCGCCCACAGCAAATCCCCCAAAATCCACCAACTTTTCGCCGCGCAAGAACACGCCACCATTGAATACACGCGCACCCTTGTGGACGACAATCCTCAAGCGTTTCAGGCTGCCGTGCAACAATTCTTCGCACAAAACGGCGGCGGCGCAAACGTAACCCTCCCCTTCAAACAACACGCCTACGCACTCGCGCAACACCACAGCCCACGCGCCCAAGCCGCAGGCGCAGTAAACACCCTAATCTCCCAAGCAGACGGCACATTATTGGGCGACAACACAGACGGTTTAGGTTTGGTGCAAGACCTCACCCAAAATCTCCAGTTTTCATTAAAAGACAAACGCATTTTGCTACTCGGCGCAGGCGGCGCAGCGCGTGGCGTGATTTTGCCTTTGCTAGAATGCCAACCAGCACAATTCATCATCGCCAACCGCAGTCCCGAAAAAGCCCAAGCACTTGCCGCGCAATTTCACATTCAAGCGCAAACTTTCGCCGAACTTTCAGGCTGCTTTGACCTAATCATCAACGCCACATCAGGCAGCGTTTCAGGCAGCGTTCCCGAAGTGCCACCGCAAATTTTTTCAGGCTGCCAACTTGCCTACGATATGTTCTACAGCGCACAACCCACCGCCTTTATGCAGTTCGCCGCCCCAAATGGCGCAGCGCACACATCAGACGGGCTGGGTATGTTAGTTGGGCAAGCCGCCGCATCCTACCAATTATGGCGCAATTTCGCCCCACAAACCGCGCCCGTTATCGCCGCATTACGCAAGGAATTACACGCATGAAATACCTAAAATGGCTGCTCACCGCCCCGTTTGCCGCACTCGTTTTGTTTAACGTGTACGCATACGGCACAATCATCAGCTACCGTGCACTCGCCCCGCACCGCACATCATTCATGACCATGCGTATGGACGAGTTCGCCGAAAGTCGCCCCGATACCAAACTGAACTACCAATGGGTTGCCTACGACAAAATTTCGGTCAATCTCAAAAAAGCCCTGATTGCGTCAGAAGATGCCAATTTTGCCGAACACGGCGGTTTTGACTGGAACGGCATCAAAAGTGCCATTCAGCGCAACGAACGCGGCGGCAAAATCAAGGCAGGTGGTTCAACGATTAGTCAGCAGCTTGCCAAGAATTTGTTTTTAAACGAAAGCCGCAGCTATTTTCGCAAAGCCGAAGAAGCCGCACTCACGTCCATGCTGGAAGCAACTACCGACAAAGACCGCATTTACGAGCTTTATCTCAATGTGATTGAGTGGGGGTATGGCGTACACGGTGCGGAAGCGGCTTCGCAATATTTTTATCGCAAGCCAGCCGCCGATTTAAGCGCAGGACAAGCCGCCATGTTAGCCGCTCGCGTTCCCAAACCCTTGTTCTATATTGACCACCCAAACGACAGGGGTTTACGCGCAAAAGCTCGTGTGATTTTGCGCCGCATGGGTTCGGCTGAATTGCCAGCGCAATGAAATAGCCGCAATTTGGGTAAACCCGTACACAATCCACTCAAACGCAGCCTGAAAATGGCATTTTATCTATTTGAAAACCGTCTTCGCTCAAGCCTGAGTGAAGACGGTTTTTTATGCTCTGTTGCAAATATACAACATAAAATTTCTTTATAAAATAAAGATTTGCTATGCAACCCCGTGGCGGTTATGCTTAGGGAAGTTTATGCTTTTTGGGCTTGAAGAAAGCGTTTTATTGCCCATATACAAAGTAGGTTAGATTCTCGAATCCAACATTTCGCTAAATTGAACGATTGTTGGATACGAGTATCCAACCTACATTTTTAGCACTCTCAATTTCAGCGTTTTCAGGCTGCCAACAAATGCAACAAACGCAGCCTGAAAACATTTCTCAACCTCCGAAAAACAAGGAAACCAAAATGAAAAAAGTTTTTCTCAGCGTGCTAACCGCCCTAGCCCTCACCGCTTGCGGTCAGCAAAACAACAATGAAGTCAGCTCAATCGCATCGCAAGTACAACAAGAAATCAAAGCTGAGTCTGCTGATAATGCCCCAACCGCCAGCGCACCCGTTGCCGCTTCTGCTCCAGCGATTATTAGCCTAGATATTCGCAAAGACAACTTGGGTGGCGATTTCACGCTCACAGGCAGCGATGGCAAACCGTTCACGCTTAGCAGCCTGAAAGGTAAAGTTGTGATTTTATCGTTTGGCTACACCAACTGCCCTGATGTTTGCCCAACCGAATTGCTCACATACAAAGACGTTTTGGCGCAACTGGGCGACAAAGCTAAAGATGTTGCCGTTGTGTTTGTCAGCGTAGACCCAGAACGCGACACGCCAGAAGTGGTTGGCAAATATGTGCAACAGTTCCACCCATCATTCATCGGTTTAACCGATACCACCAAAGGGCGCGATTTGGCTGTGATTAAACAGCTTTATGAAGTGGTTTCTGCGAAAAGTGCGATTCAGTCCGACACCGTTTATGTGGTAGATCATTCATCAGGCACGTTCTTGTTGGACAAAACAGGCAAGCCAGCTTATATGGAACGCTACGGCATGGAAGCCCCACAAATTGCGGCAGATGTAGAAAAATTGCTTGCCGAGTAGGTCGTGTGGACATTTCATTTAAAAAATGAGTATCCATAATTGATTAGATAAAAAATGGCGAATGAGTAAAATTTAATTTCTACAAAAAACCCTACCATTCGCCATGCCTCGCCTAATGCTCAATAATAAACAATGGACAAGACTGAAAGCTATTTTACTCAAACAAGGTATTTACGACAAAGAAAATTTGCGTAAAACCGTCGAAGGTATTTTATACCACATGAGAACAGGCATTCCTTGGCGAGATTTGCCAAAATATTTTGGTAAATCTAACACGATTTATAAAACATTTAACCGTTGGTTTGTTGCTAATAAATAGTTGTTTAAATGGCGATATGATAGGCTTGTATCGTCATTCTAAATTTTTATCATTTTTGTGAATACAGGTTCTTACTTGGATAAATCTGTTTGAAAAGAGTGCTAATTTGACATACTCGACATACTCTTTAGTTAAGTATGTTATACTCATGTACGTATATTACATACACATTAGTCTAATGTAATAGGCATGATTCTCTGACTCGTTCTATTAAGGATTTTTTTGAAACATTTGAATAAGGAAGAATTTATGAGTACCTCTAATAAAGCATTAGGTATTTCAAGTAATTACCCAATATTTAAGCTAAATAATTTAACTTCGGATAATATTATTTCTGCAGAAGAAGCCAAAGGCAATATTGCCATTACTGGTATGGTAAGTGGTACCGCAAAAGTGGGCGACGTGGTAACAGTTACTGTAAATGGTAAAAATTATACTGGTAAAGTAGCTGCTAATAAAACTTTTTCTATTAGTGTTTCGGGTAACCAATTAGTTGAAGATAAAGATAAATTAATTGAGGTGTCCATTGTAACCAAAGTAGGAAATACAACATATCGTTATACGAAACAAACTCAGTTTAAAGTAGACACTACCGCTATAATAACTAAACCAAAACCAGCAGTTATCAATCCAATCATCACTTTAGATGCCAAAGTTGCTGGTGATGACCTCGTATCTTTAGCAGAAGCTAAAGGAAAATTGAATGTAACAGGTAAAGTAGGCGGAAGTGCTAAAGCAGGCGATACAGTAACCTTAATTATCAATGGCAAAAAATACACAGGCAAAGTTGACAACAAAAACACCTTCTCAATTGGGGTAAACGGTTCAGATTTAGCAGCAGATAAAGACCGCACAATTGAAGCTGTATTGAACAGCAAAGACAGCACAGGCAAAGCAGTAAGCGTAAAAGCAACTGATACGTATAAAGTTGAAACTGCAGTCCCCATTGCATCTATAATGCCTAAACCTACCGTGAGTACAGCAACGTTAACATTGGATGCAATAACAGGTGATGACTTATTGAATTATGCCGAAACTAAAGGCGATGTTAAATTGACTGGTAGTGTGGGTGGTTCAGCTAAGAAAGGCGATACTGTTGAGCTGAATATCAACAATAAAAAACAAAAAGTTACAGTTAGTGAAGGTAATAAATTCTCGTTAACGGTTAAAGGGAGCGAGCTAGCAGCAGATAAAGATGGCGCAATTGAAGTGATTTTGACCACTAAGAATGGTGATAAACCTGTAACATTATCAAGTATTTATAATTTTACTGCTATTCATGACGTAAGCGGCAAGCATGCTAATGATAAAGGACAAGTAGTAACGCCTTATTTTGTGGATTCAATTTCTATTTCTGATGATAATCGCCGTGGATATTTATATCCAACCACGAAAACATATGCTCGAGCACCAAGAACAAGCTATTATGTGCGCGATGACCAACTAGGTCCAAAATTGCAAGGTAAATGGGCAGGGCCAGGTAAAGGTATTGTTGTGCGCTATAGTTTCGCGTTGAGAAACTACAATGGTGAAACTAATTTCAAAGAATTCTCGGTTACACAAAAACAAGCTGTTCGAGATGCTTTGGCTGAATATGCAAAATATGCCAATATCACTTTTGAAGAAGTATTAGATTCAGGTGATCAATTAGATAAAGGTAATGCCGATTTCCGCTTCTATTTTGATGATTTGAGAAATCATAATGAACCTGGTACAGTTGTTTACAATTCTGTGAAATCTAGCCAGCCAAACTTAATGCCGACCACGCAAAATATGTGTTTATGTTGTGGTGGTTTCCACCGCACAGCACGACATAATAAAACTACTGCTATTGGCTCAGAAGAAGCACAAAATGCAGGCGTCAGTATGACTGCAGGTTATGCTTATTATGGTGGTGATGTGCATATCAATAGCTTGTTGTATGCAGGTGATAAAGCTTTAAGCAAAGGCACATTAAAAGTACCTTATGGCAATGGTTGGTTTGATGGCGGATACGGCACATTGGTACACGAAATTGGTCATAGCTTAGGCTTTAAACATACGGGTAACTACAATGGCCAAAACGGTAAGGCGGAAGGTCCATATTTGCCAGACGGTGAAGAAAACTCTGGACACTCTGTCATGTCGTATAAAGACCTTCGTGATAGTAATCAGAATGTTATTCAAACAGGTCAAGGTTTACAAATTTTTGACTTAGCAGCTTTGCATTATCGCTATGGTGTGAATAAAGCTGAAAATAGTGGTAACAATACTTATCGCTTTAAAGCATACAACAAAGATAAAGTCGGTAACGATATTTATATTTGGGATGGTTCGGGTATTGATACATTCGATGCATCTGATGCTAAAGATAAAGTGACTGTGGATTTAACACCAGGTTCTTGGAACTATATCGGATCAAAAACCAGCCATTTGATTACAGATACATTAGGTCACAAAGTAACAGGTCAATCGTTTATTGGTTATGGTACACAAATCGAAAATTTGATTGGTTCTGCGTTTAATGACACTTTGAGAGGTAATGATGCTGATAACATCATTACTGGCGGCAAAGGCAATGATACTATTTTTGGTGATTTAGGTAATGATACTTTGGATGGTGGTGAAGGAGTAGATCAATTGTCTGGTGGTAAAGGCGATGATATTTATATTGTTGATAACACAGGCGACACTGTAACCGAAGTTGCTAACGAAGGCAAAGACACTGTTATTAGCAGCGTAAACTACACATTAAGTGCCAACGTAGAAAACTTGACTTTAGTTGGTAAAGCAAATCTTTCTGGCACAGGTAATGATTTAGATAATGTAATTACTGGCAACCGTGGTAATAATACCTTGATTGGTGGTAAAGGTAACGATACCTATGTGTTTAGCAAAGCAGGCGGTCACGATACTATTATTACTAGAGGTGGTGGCAATGATACCTTGCGTTTTGCAGGCATTAATATGGATGCTGTGTTAAATAAAACAGGCGGCGTGAAACAAAATGGTAACGACTTAGTCTTATCTGTAAGCAATAGCAGAGACAGTGTAACTATTAAAGATTGGTTCCAAGGTGGGCGAGATGTATTAAAAACATTTGAATTTGCCAATGGCAAAAAAGCTACAGCAGATCAAGTAGCAAGCTATATAAGCGCGTCTAACCAAATGGTGCATGCAATGGCATCATTTGGTGTAGCAACTGGCACATCAAGCAGCCTGAATAATATTGATCAACAAACTTCAACCCCAGTTTTGGCAGCTTCTTTATTGTCATAAATAGAAATGTTCGTATGGATTGAATAAAAATAGGCAAATTAAATATAATTTAATTTGCCTATTTTTCAATAAAAGTTGTTACCAACAATTTACGAAAGTTTGCAGCTTTGGTTTTTGCTGCTACTAGGTCGTGTGGACATTTCATTTAAAAAAATGAGTATCCATAATTGATTAGATAAAAAATGGCGAATGAGTAAAATTTAATTTCTACAAAAAACCTTACCATTCGCCATGCCTCACCTAATGCTCAATATAAACAATGGACAAGACTGAAAGCTATTTTACTCAAACAAGGTATTTACGACAAAGAAAATTTGCGTAAAACCGTCGAAGGTATTTTATACCACATGAGAACAGGCATTCCTTGGCGAGATTTGCCAAAATATTTTGGTAAATCTAACACGATTTATAAAACATTTAACCGTTGGTCTGCTGCTAATAAATTTATGGACATATTTAAGCAACTTATTGATTATCCTGATATGGAATGGATATTGATTGATGGGACTTACGTTAAAGCACATCAACACAGCAATGTTGCCAATCCTAAAGAACAAGCAATTGGTCAAAGTGTTGGTGGCCACACGAGTAAAATTCATCTAGCAGTAGATGCACATGGCAATCCTTTGGAATTTATCATTACTGACGGTTCGGTACATGATGTTAAAGTTGCACCTGAATGGATTGCTAAATTGGATTTAAGTGAAACATCAATAGTTTGTGCAGACAAAGGTTATGATTCAGAACCTTTGCGTGAACAAATTGAAGCTGAAGATACTCATGCAAATATACCAGTAAAATCAAATAATAAGAAAAAAGGTAATCATCACATGGACTGGCATTTAGATAAATGTCGCCATGTTGTAGAAAACCAATTTAACAAAATTAAAAACTACCGAGCTATTGCTACACGGTTTGATAAACTAAAGCGAAATTATGAAAATAATGTCGCTCTAGCCCTTGCGTATCAATGGCCCAAGCTATGAATGTTCAACAAGACCTAGTAAAATCGAGTTTATCCTAGTTATCTAGGACAGCCCCTAATTTTTTCAATATGATAATTGATTTCATCAATAACTTGATGAGCAAAATCCACCGTATAATCGCTCACAATATCCGCTAAAATTTGTTCTAGTTCTAGCTCATAAAATGGGTCATATTCCACTTGATACATTTCACTTATCCATTCTTGCTAAAACTCTTTGCAACACAGCATTGTGAAAGTCATCGGGCATTGGCTTTGCTTGATAGTTGGGTATATTCATACGCTCCAATGTATTGAGTAGTTGGGCATCAATCATTTCTTGATAATTCTGTTCAGCCTTTCGTGCTAATGCAGAGCTGCTATGCATTGGCGAAAAAATCTCATTTTGATGAATAACGTAATCCATTTTATGATTTCCTTTAAGTTCCATTTTTCCAGTATACCATTTACTCAATGAAATAGAACAAAAAACCGCCCCATATTATGGGACGGTTTTAATCAAACTGTACACAAAGAATTACAGATTGTTCGCAGCGAATACCTGTTGTGCATACTCTTTCATCTGTTCAGGAACACCTAAGCCACTTCCTTGTTGTGGTGCGAATGCTGCCATTGCCTGTACCAATTTTTGTACTGCGCTAACATCAAGATGTGAGCCGTCATGGGTTTGAATGGTCTCAATCCTACGCGGAATAATGCCAAACCAATCTTCAACGGTTACGCTGTCTGTTTGACCCAATACTTGAACTGTCAAATTACGACCATTGCGGCTAAACCATAAATCCTGTTTCGCAATACCTGAACCCAATAACAGCGTATCATTACCAAAACTGTCATAAATGCGGTCATTGCCGTTACCAAGATTGAATGTGTAAGTATCATTGCCGACACCACCTTCTAATCGGTCATCATTTTGCCCACCTGATAAAGTATCGTTGCCCCAACCACCCACAAGATAATCAACGCCAACATTACCGATTAAGGTATCGTTACCACTACCACCATGCAATTTGCCACCGTCTGTGTAAGCATAAAGCTTATCATCGCCACGAGTAGGACTAATGACCCATTGGCGCAGTTGCTCGGTATTCAGTTGCTGACCGTCAGCAAATTCAATACTTTGAACCGTGTAATCGCCCTTGCCGTCTTTCTCAAAGAAATTTTGAACGGTAACTTGCTGACCGTCTTGTTGTGTAATCAACAAATCAGCTTCATTGCGATGAATGATTACATCGTCTAATCGTGTATGGGTAAATTTCAGCACATCTTTATCTTGTTGATGTGGATTGAAGTTCAAAACCGTATCTTGACCAAATTGTTTCCCGAAAACATAAGTATCCGAACCAATACCACCCTCTAACGTATCATTCAGGCTGCCTGAAACAATGGTATCGTCCCCATCTCCACCATAAGCGCGATTATTTCCTGTTTCTAGGTAAATCCTATCGTTACCGCCGCCCGCATCAATATTGTCATCGCCTAACCCTGCGTAAATGGTGTCATTGCCATTGTAGGTTTCAATACGGTCATTTCCTGCCCCTGCATGAACCGTATCATCATCGCCATAACCCTGTAAGAAATCGTTACCATCTGTACCACGTAACAGCGTTTCTTTGATTTCTGCTAGGCTGATTTGACCACCGTCATATTCAATCGCATCAATGTGTTGAGTTAAAACATCGCCAGCAAACATATTGCTAACAGTAATACTGTTTTGCTCACCAGATACACGAATAATTAGGTCATTACCATTGCGTTTATAAGAAATGGCATCTTTGCTCACACCGTTCAAACGTACCACATCATGACGTTTGTCTGATGTATCGCTATTGTAAATCGTGGTTGCACCAAAACCTTTATTAAACTCGTACACATCAGAGCCATTACCACCATTCACAACAGCAGTAGCAGAACCTACGATTAAACGGTCATCGCCCCCATTACCATTCAATACATCACGACCGAGCAAACCAACTGCTTGTAAGACATTGTTAGCAGCATCACCATTTTGTTCTGCCAAAATGGTAGCTGCTTTATCACCTAGTACATTCAGCCAGTCTTGTAATTGACCGCTCTCTTTACCCTGTTTAGCGAAATCAGAAAGCAACGACATTCCAGCAGTCCAATCTTTTGCACTACCAAAAGCCAAAAATTCGCCTAAATCTACAAAGGCTTTTTGAGCATTGGTTGCAAAAGTTTCTTGAAATTTGGTTTGAACATCGGTGTAATCTAACGTAAATTGTTGTTTATCATCTAATTTAAAGCCGATTTCATTCAAATAAGGCTGTAAACGTGTTTGGAATAACAAACCCTGATAGATATTATTTGCCAATGAATCATAAGTTTGATTAACCGTATCAATAATTTGACGAGCTTGTGCTTGCGTACCAAAGTAGAGCGTTTCAGATTTTTCGCCTGTAAACGCATCAAGAACGGCAATTTTGCTGCGTACAGCTTCAAAATCGGCTTTGGTTTGAGCATCTAACACAATACCTTTGCGCCATTCTGCGATTTGAGTGGGTGTCAACCCAATGCCCTCGTTATCAGTCAAAATCAAATCACTAGATAAAGTAAACGCATCTGTTTTGGATTTGAATGGGTCAGTTGCACCCCATTTAGTAACCAACTCACTCAACAATGCTGTTTGTTCTTCTTTGGTTTGAGCAGCAGCATAGGTTTTTAACGTATCTGCTAATTCAGCGTTCAATGCGGCAGCCTCGCGCAAATCGCGCAAACGTCCCAAACCCTGTAAATTAGGAGCTTGTAATTGTTCAGGTGTCAGCTTTACCGTATCTGTGTAACGACTATACAAACTGTTGCTAGCAAATTCTACATCGCCCATTTCACCAGTTGTACCATCTATTTTAGTGTAGCTACCAATATGGGTTAAACGGTTGCCATTGCCTAAATCTTTGCTATTTTCTTGATATTCTAAATTAAGAGATTGAATACCCAATGCTTGTAATGTAAACAATTCATTGGCTTGTGAGATGCCGTCTTGATTGATGTCTTGCCATACTTTCAGGCTGCTAAACAATTCATCTGCTTGATTGATGAGATTATCGTGATTACTGTCTAATTCAGCCAATGCTGCATAACCATGAGCTGCTGTCGCACCATTAGACAAAACAGAATGGTTACCAAAGATTTCCTTACCGCTATCAATTTTGCCGTTTTTATCCAAATCTAACGCCAAAATACCGTTACCTGCTGCCGTCCAGCCTGTAGCAGTTGCAATACCGTCTGCGTTGTGGTCAAAACGCGCACTGATAGAAGATGGTGTAAGAGTTTGAATGCCTTTGCCGTCTAGGTTTAGGATTAATGGGTCGTAGCCGTGGGCTTTGTTAGTGCGTGGTGGCTGTTCCACCCAAGGTTTTAAACATTGGTAACCATCATCTCCATATGGGAAAAGTGGCTCACTTCCAGGTAACATATTAGACCGAGACTCATTCCATGTTGGCCATAACATTCCATCAAAATCTTTAACAGGATTAATACCCCCGACATTTAATGCTCTCCAAGTAAAATCAATGCAACTATTCCATAACCCATTATAGTCTCCATCAAAACCATAATTAGAGGAATGTTCTCCAAAGTCTTTTAATCGCTCATATTGTTCTTTTGTAATTTCTATTGTTCTAGAATAAGAAGTCGATAAGTAGTTGTCACTGTCATCATCGTATACATGACCTTTTCCAAATGCTTTTCCATGTTCAAGAGGTGCGAATCCGTAACTTTTGGGTTTGGATTTATAATCATTGATTTCATACCACATATGACCAACTGAAGAAGTTCCGCCTTTTTTCAAAGGTGTTCCTCTATTTGCAATATGGATGGTTACTGAATAAGTCATCATTTACCTCGTTACTTTGCTTTGTATAAAAGAGTAATTTCAATTTGTTTTCGATAATTACCAAGAGAGCTTAAGTCTATATTATCAATATTAATTTTAAAGTAATATCTTCTCCCTTTTTCTAAATAAAAATATTTAGGAAATGCATCCACAGAAATGACTCTGTCAGCTGGATTAGAACTATGGTGATGCAACCGTATGGGGTATTCAGTTATGGAATAAATTAATTTATTGTTTTCATCGAATATTGAAATTGATGATTTATATTTTCCTGTATTACTTTCGGTTCTTATAAGATCTATTGTTTCTCCCCACTTATTTATGTCATCCACAAAGTAATTAATATAAATTGAATAAGTATCGCTCTTGTCAATATCTATAAAATAATAAACATCAATTTTATTATTTAAATCACCTAACTCATAGAAATAACTTTTTTCATAATGACATCCGCATAAGAGTATAGTTAATCCCAATAAACTAAATAATATTTTTTTCATTGAAAAAATCCTTGCCATTATAATATAGATTTATGGTTAATAATTTGTTTGCTAGAAAAAGATTCTATTCCTTTGTTTAAATCTATTTCCATTTCAAATATAATTCACTATAAATTATTATCATCTATATGATTTTTTGATTTACAATTCCTTTATAATTGTAAATATTATTTAAACATTTCATACCTATATTAGATTATTTCAAATTCATGTACGTCATTGGTGTTTTGTACTCTTTCTCGAATAATCTGCTTTATATATAATGGGTTGTTTGGATATGATTTAATAATTAAACTACTTATTTCATTATTTAGCATTGGTATTACTGGGAATACTGTCTATTTGATAGCAAGCGTAGGGCGGGTGCTTACACCCACGCATTTTCAAGTTGCTCATCAGCCCATCATTTTAACTTTTACCCTGTGTGATAGAAATTTTACAAAAGTTATCACAACTTAAACTTACAGTCAATAGCTTTACGAATTATTCTTATTTTCTTTTTCGTAATTCTGATATATCAATCAGCTTTCAGGCTGCCTGAAATATCAAAACTATTTAACATTACTGGTTAATTCAGCGTAACCAAGCATAAATCACGTAAGCGACCCAAACCCTGTAAATTAGGAGCTTGTAATTGTTCAGGTGTCAGCTTTACCGTATCTGTGTAACGACTATACAAACTGTTGCTAGCAAATTCTACATCGCCCATTTCACCAGTTGTACCATCTATTTTAGTGTAGCTACCAATATGGGTTAAACGGTTGCCATTGCCTAAATCTTTGCTATTTTCTTGATATTCTAAATTAAGAGATTGAATACCCAATGCTTGTAATGTAAACAATTCATTGGCTTGTGAGATGCCGTCTTGATTGATGTCTTGCCATACTTTCAGGCTGCTAAACAATTCATCTGCTTGATTGATGAGATTATCGTGATTACTGTCTAATTCAGCCAATGCTGCATAACCATGAGCTGCTGTCGCACCATTAGACAAAACAGAATGGTTACCAAAAATTTCTTTACCGCTATCAATTTTGCCGTTGTTATCCAAATCCAATGCCAAAATACCGTTACCTGCTGCTGCCCAACCCGTGGCGGTTGCAATACCGTCTGCGTTGTGGTCGAAGCGTGCGCTGATAGAAGAGGGGGCGAGAGTTTGAATGCCGTTGCCGTCTAGGTTTAGGATTAATGGGTCGTAGCCGTGGGCTTTGCCATTTCGGTTGATATTATTAAAATCATGTGCACCTTTTTCACATAATGGGGATTCTTTTAAAAAAAAGTTATATGTAAAAAGAGCACCATTAGCAACTGCTGCTGCTGTTAATGTTCACGGATTTGCCAGACCTGCTAATACCCCAAAACCAGCCAATAACGACATAGTTGATGCTGCTACTTCCGCATAATCCGTAGGCTCTGCTGTACCATTATGAATTTTATAAAATAAATCAGCAGTACGAGTTACCCATGTCCCTTGACCTGTTAGAGCATTAGCTATTGCTACTCCTGGGTTTGCACCTCCTACAGCTTTTCCAATCATACCTGCAAAAAAACTTACTGCGCCTGCATAGTTTTCAGCAGTTTCAGTTCCTGAATGGCATTGTTTGCTCATAATAATATCCAAACTTTGAGTTGTAACAAAAAAATTAATTAAAATAAGAAACTAATTATATATAAGATACTTGCAAAAATCAGCATAGTTAAACAAATTATAATATTTATTCTATCAAATTTTCTATCTTCATCTTTGTTACTTTTATTAAACAAGGAAAATATAGTTCCTGTATTTAAAATTACATATATAGATGTCCCAATTAAAATTAATGATAATAATCTAAAGATTTCCTTCATATAATATTAAGAACCCGTATTCACAAACAACTATTTGATAAATTTTAATATTTGTGAAATATACCCTAGTTTAACAAAATTTTCAGCAGATAAATTCGTCTGCTCAAAATCTTTTGCTAAACGTCGAGACCAACCTAACCATGCAAACGTTCGTTCTACAATCCAACGTTTGGGCAGAATATGCCAAGAAATATCTTGAATTCTCTTTGAAATCTCAACAGTTAAACCCAATTGCTCTGATACTTCACGCTCAAATGTATTCCGATAACCTGCGTCCGCACAGAAACCTTTTAAACTCGGATAGGTCTCAAACGCTTTTTTTGCTACAAAAATACCTGCTTTTGTGTCATGAATATTGGCTGCATGAACCACAACAGACAATAGATTACCCAACGTATCAACAGCTATATGTCGCTTACGACCTTTGATTTTTTTACCTCCATCAAAACCTTTATCATGTGCGCTAGAAGCTGTTTTGACACTTTGTGAATCAAGAATGGCATAAGTTGGCATTGCTTGTTTTTGATGGATTAAACGTTTTTTTGAACCAATGCCAAAAGAATTCTATCCCATAAGCCTGATTGATTGGCTCTGCGATAGAAACTCCATACGGTTGAATAAGGTGGAAAATCATTGGGCAGCATACGCCATTGGCAACCTGTTTTGGTGATGTACAAAACGGCATTCACTAATTGACGTTTATCCCATTTGTAGTGGCGTAGCTGGTTAAAATATGGCTCAATCGCTTGCCATTGGGCATCTGTTAAGTCTGTTGGGTAGGATTTTCTAGTCATAAAGATATTTTATCATTTTTGTGAATACAGGTTCTAAATCTGTCAAGTGTAGAGTAAGCGTAGTGTGATTGCTTGCACCCACGCATTTTATTAAATAAATTCTCAAAAAAGAATTGGTAATGATGTGATTATATCTCAAAAAGATTAGAGCTTTTTCAAATCATCATCTGTTATTTTAAACATTCTCATCACAAGTTCCATTTCTTTAACCGTATCATCATTCATCATATTTTTGAAATCTCTATACATAATCAATTGTTTTTCAACTTGTTTTTTCCAATCATCTCTAAAAGAAATTGTGCCTTGAACAGGTGGGTGCAAATCTTCCTGCTTAATCTCTTTTTCCGTGTCGCGAACTGGTAAATCAGTCAGTTTTTTTGCTCTTTTAGCACATTCTTCTTTTTGAAAATACTCATAAAATTTTTTGACAAATCGCACATCAGTATGCACCGTTCCTTGCTTTTGTGCATTCTGAAAAATCTGTTTGAATGCACCTTGTCCAACTTCTTTAAATATCATCTGAATAACCGTTTCTTGCTGTTCAGACGATAACATTTCAAATTTCTTGATTACAAAATTTCTTTGTTTTTCAATCTCTTTTTGTTCATTTTCTTTTTTGAGTTGCTCTGCCTGTTCTTCTGCTTTCTTACGTTCACGCTCAGCTTTGGCGATTTTGGCTTTCTCTTGTTGCTTAACCAAAATATCCAGCCCCCAGCGTTCAGAAATGGCTTTTTTCGTGATATTGGTGCGGTAAAAGTCGCTAATTAACTCGCCTTTCTGCTCCTGATGTTTGATGTACTCATCAATTCGGGATTGAATGGCTTTGCGCTCAACGTCTGAAAAGTCCGCGAACAAGTCAGGTTCGGGGGACGTTTTAGGTGTTTCTTGGATTTTTTCAGGTTGCTGCCGTTGTTTTTTTGTAAAGTCATAAACGTCAATTAGTGAATGCCGTTTTGTACATGACCAAAACAGGTTGCCAATGGCGTATGCTGCCCAATGATTTTCCACCTTATTCAACTGTATGGAGTTTCTATCGCAGAGCCAATCAATCAGGCTTATGGGATAGAATTCTTTTGGCATTGATTCAAAAAAACGTTTAATCCATCAAAAACAAGCAATGCCAACTTATGCCATTATTGATTCACAAAGTGTCAAAATAGCTTCTAGCGCACATGATAAAGGTTTTGATGGAGGTAAAAAAATCAAAGGTCGTAAGCGACATATAGCTGTTGATACGTTGGGTAATCTATTGTCTGTTGTGGTTCATGCAGCCAATATTCATGACACAAAAGCAGGTATTTTTGTAGCAAAAAAAGCGTTTGAGACCTATCCGAGTTTAAAAGGTTTCTGTGCGGACGCAGGTTATCGGAATACATTTGAGCGTGAAGTATCAGAGCAATTGGGTTTAACTGTTGAGATTTCAAAGAGAATTCAAGATATTTCTTGGCATATTCTGCCCAAACGTTGGATTGTAGAACGAACGTTTGCATGGTTAGGTTGGTCTCGACGTTTAGCAAAAGATTTTGAGCAGACGAATTTATCTGCTGAAAATTTTGTTAAACTAGGGTATATTTCACAAATATTAAAATTTATCAAATAGTTGTTTGTGAATACAGATTCTTAGTAGGTGTCAATAAAAATACCGCAGCCTATTATTTTCATCGTTTACGATTACTTATCTATCAAAACAGTCCACATTGAGAAATGTTTGATGGCAAAGTAGAAGCAGATGAAAGTTATTTCGGTGGACAACGTAAAGGCAAGCACGGTCGTGGTTCAGCTGGCAAAGTCGCTGTATTCGGGCTTTTGAAGCGAAATGGTAAGGTTTATACGGTTACTGTACCGAACACTCAAACCGCTACTTTATTACCTATAATCCGTGAACAAGTGAAACCTGACAGCATTGTTTATACGGATTGTTATCGTAGCTGTGATGTATTAGATGTGAGTGATAAAGCCATTTTAGCTTCGCTGAAACTTCGTTTTCGTATCAATCACAGTACACATTTTGCTGAACGACAAAACCATATCAATGGAATTGAGAACTTTTGGAACCAAGCAAAACGTCATTTACGCAAGTTTAACGGCATTCCCAAAGAGCATTTTGAGCTGTATTTAAGGAGTGCGAATGGCGTTTTAACAACAGTGAGATAAAAGTTAAAATTTCCATTTTAAAACCATTAGTAAAATCGAGTTTATTCTAGTTATCTAGGACAGCCCCTTTTAAAATTCAAAGAATATCAACATGAACAATCAACAAGCATTAATCCACATTCAAGGCGAAGTTGGCAAATTAGAAACCATTTATTTACCTGCGAAAGGCGTAGAACAAGGGGTTGCCGTGATTCACCACCCAAACCCCACTCAAGGCGGCACATTCACTAATAAGGTGATTCAAACCGCAGCAAAATGCTTAACCACAATGGGCTTTCATTGCTATCTCCCCAACTCACGCGGAACAGGAAACAGCGAAGGCGTACATGATTATGGCAAAGGCGAAAGTGAAGATTTAGTACGCGTGATTGACTTTGCACGCGCTCAACATCCTAACGCCCCTAAATTCATTCTGTCAGGTTTCTCATTTGGCGGTTATGTTTCCACATTTGCAGCGCAGCAGCGCGAACCTGATGTGTTATTGCTTATTGGTGCAGCAGTAGGTTTTTATGAAGTACCCGCCCCTCATGTACCCAATATCAATAAAACCTTGATGATTCACGGTGCAGATGATGAAGTAGTGGAATTGGCGCGACCATTGAAATGGGCAGCAGAACAAAATATGCCTGTGGTTGTTATCCCCGAAAGCTCACACTTCTTTCATGGCAAACTAATTCACCTACGCGATACGATTAACCGCTTTGTTCCACCAATGTTGTAAATACACTTTTCAGGCTGCCTGAAATTTCTTTTTATTCACCTTTAAGGAATTGTTATGCTCACACTTGATATTCGCTTTAATCAAATTATTGTCACAACAGATGAACAAGAAAACGCCGAGCCTATCCAATTTTCAGCCACGTTCAGCAATAATCGCCTAATTGTTTCCGATTTCAACGCGTTTGTGGCTGCGTTAAAAGCAGTATTGGAACAAGCAGCTGCAAAAGGGTATTACACACCGTTTAACCAAATCACAGGCAAATTATTGGCAACAATCGTGCGTTTAGATGTACGCGAAGAATTGCAAGGTGGACTCAGCGCAATCGAATATAAAGTGTTACAAGAAAGCATGATTGCCACTAATTTGCGTGGGCGAGAAATTTGTTATCGCGGTGCGCCCGTGTTTTTTGCATAACTAAAAAGCAGCCTGAAATTCAGGCTGCTTTTTTTCAGGCTGCAACTTGTAAATGTTATAATCCGCCCATTTTTAATCATTACAAAAAATCACTATGAACCACTTTGCTTCCGAGCTTGCCAACGGCATTGCCGCCATGAATTTATCGATTGACGACGCCCAACAACAAAAATTACTTCACTATCTCGAGCTGCTCAAAAAATGGAACAAAACCTACAATCTCACCGCCCTGCGCGATGACAGCAAAATGGTTAGCCTCCATATTTTGGACAGCTTAACGCTGCTGCCCTACGCGGAACACGCGCAAACCATGATTGACGTGGGTTCAGGTGGTGGCATGCCAGGTATTCCCACCGCTATTTGTCGCCCAGATTTACAGATTACGCTGATTGATTCTAACAGCAAGAAAACCACGTTTCTGCAACAAGCCGCGATTGAATTAGGGTTGAAAAATCTATCCGTGAGCAGCAGTCGAGTAGAAAATATTTTGGACAAACGCGCCGACATCGTAACCAGCCGCGCCTTTGCTGAATTGTGCAATTTCGTGCAACTCACGCGCCACTTACTCAACGAGAACGGACATTGGGTTGCAATGAAAGGCGTGTATCCCAACGAAGAATTATTCAGGCTGCCTGAAAATGTGGAAGCGTATCAAATTGATTCGCTTACCGTGCCGACTTTGGACGCAGAACGCCACATGGTGCTGTTGAGACCGAAACACGAGGAAACAAAATGAGTGCAAAAATTTTAGCGATTGCCAACCAAAAAGGCGGCGTAGGCAAAACCACCACGGCGGTAAATTTAGCGGCAAGTTTAGCAGCAAAAGGCAAACGCGTTTTGTTGATTGATTTAGACCCACAAGGCAACGCCACCACAGGCAGCGGCGTGGACAAAACCACAATAGAACAGGGCGTGTATCACGTTTTGTTAGGCGACACCGATATTCAGGCTGCGCGTGTAAAAAGCGATGCAGGACAATACGATTTATTGGCGGCGAACCGTGAATTGGCAGGCGCAGAAGTAGAGCTGGTGCAAGAAATCGCACGAGAAATGCGCTTGAAAAACGCGCTGGTGTTGGTGGAAGAGGATTACGATTTTGTGCTGATTGACTGCCCGCCCACGCTGACTTTGCTGACCTTAAACGGCTTGGTTGCCGCGCAGGGCGTGTTAGTGCCGATGGTGTGCGAATATTATGCTCTGGAAGGCATTAGCGATTTAGTAGCGACTGTCCGCAAAATCCGCACGGCGATTAACCCAAAATTGGATATTTTTGGCATTGTGCGCACGTTGTTTAACAACCAAAATCGTTTGGCGCAAGAAGTGAGTGCGCAGTTGCAACAGTATTTTTCAGGCAAAGTTTTTGAGACGGTGATTCCGCGCAATGTGCGTTTGGCAGAAGCCCCAAGCCATGGTTTGCCAGCGTTGGCTTATGATGCGAAAGCCAAGGGAACTTTGGCTTATTTGAGTTTGGCAGATGAAGTGTTGGCGCGTGCGTAAACAATAAAAAAAGCAGCCTGAAAAAGTTTTCAGGCTGCTTTTTATTGTAAGGATTACGCTTTTTGTGCAGTAGCTTTCTTCGCTTCCAATTTCAATACGCCACGGTGAACCATCGCGCAGCAGAAAATGCAGCCTGCAACGGCAAACAGCAATAGATAGAAACCAGCGTCCCAGCCGAATTTTTCTGCCAAGATACCGAACAGAGCGGTGCCGCCTGCGCTACCCAAAACGTAGCTCAACAAGCCGCGCAAACCTGTTGCAGAGCCAGCCGCAAATGAAGGCACTAGCTCAATTGTTTGCAATGAAGACAGGAACATCGGCACGTAAATCAAGCAGCCAACGAAGCCTGCGCCAATCGTAACCGTAACCAAATCGTTACCATTGCGATACAAGAAGATAGATGCGCCCACTCCAACCAGTGTGATGATAGACAATGGCATGCGTTTGCCTTTGAAATAGGTGTCTGTTACCCAGCCTGCCAATAAAGTGGACGGAATCGCTGCCCATTCAAAAATCGCAAATGCCACGTGCATGTCTTTTTTAGAAAAGCCTTTGGTTTCCAAAAGATACAATGGCAACCAAGTCAGCACACCAAAGCGAATCATATAGGTGAACACGTCAATAAACGAAACGAACCAAACGTTCATGTCTTTTAAAATGTAATCGCGGAAGATTTCCCATGTGCTTAAGTTCACGTTTTCTTCTTTGGTGGCAATCAATTCTTCATCGGCGTTGTTCAAGATTTGGTTCATTGGCGGCAAACCTTCGTTGTATGTTCTGCCTGCGCCGAAGATGAAGAAAATGGTCGCCACAATAGAAGCAAGCACGGCTGGCACGATGAAGTGAGCTGATTGCCAGTGCGTTTCGCCCAACCAAGCCACAGAAGCACCTGCAATCGGTGCAACCAAACCGCCGCCTACGTTGTGTGAAATGTTAAACACGGCTGTGGTTGTGCCGCGTGTTTTGCGTGGGAACCAGCTTGCTAGCACAACATAAGCAGGACCTGCGCCCATGCCTTGAAAAATACCGTTGAGCATGCACAAGAAAAAGAAAATCCAGAATGAAGTGGTGAAACCCATCATCAGATTGACTAAAGCGGACATCACCAAGCCAAAAATCATAAAGTATTTTGGATTGGATTTATCTGCTAATGCAGACATAAAACCTTTGCTGACACCGTAAATAATCAACATGGTTGCGGATACAAAGCCGATGTCTTTTTTCGTGAAACCGAAATCACGAATCAAATCGGGTGATGAAAGCAAGAAATTGTTACGCAGAATATAGTAAGCGGCGTAACCGATGAAAATGCCAAATAATGCTTGCCAACGCAACCGATTGTAACGGTCGAGGACTTCTGCATCAGGGACTGGCTTGCCAGGTTTGGAAGCGAGTAGGGATAGCATAGTGTTTCTCCAAAAAGTGAGTTGATAAAATTTGAGGGCGTATTATCTTTTTTAACATGTGTAAAAGCTACTGTTAAATTTTGATAAGTAGGAAATATTTGTTCTAAATCAAAAAAGCAGCCTGAAAAAGTTTTCAGGCTGCTTTTTTAGACTTCAATTTTATTTGGTGTAAAGGTTTCCCACTTATTGCAAGCAGGGCAATGCCAGAAGTAAACCTGTGATTTAAAATGGCAATTTCGGCAGCGATACATCACAGCTTTTTGCAACTGACGACCAATCACACTACGCATCATGTCTGCATCTGCTTTCCATTGCGGATTCAAATCCGCCATCTGAAACCCAAGTAAGCGATACATGCCGTTCAAATCAGGTTTCGCGCGGATTAAGTCAATCGCTATTTGATTGGCTTTTTCTTCGCCGTTCAGCAGCAGCGATTTATCGTAAATCACTTGCACCAAATCCAGCTCTGGAAAGGTTTTCATGTAACCAATCAATACGTTCAAGCCGTCTTGCGGTTTGCCCAGCGCATCGTAAGCATCGTATAAACGCTCGCCAATCATGCTCAAATAAGCGTGATTTTGCTTTTCAATCGCTGAATACGCATCAATTGCAGCCTGAAAATTGCCTTGTTTTTGCTCAATGTCGCCCAAAATCATATTGGCACGAGTGCATTTTTTGTTTGCGTCTAACGCTGCGGCAATGTGTTCACGCGCAGCCTGAAAATCGCTTTTGAATAACGCGGTTTGTGCTATTTCGCAATAAAACTGTGCAATTTCAAATTGATAGGTTTGTTCATTGTGCGCCAGTTGTTGCGCTTCGTTTACGGCTTTTTCCCAGTCGCGGTCCTGTTCGTAAATGTTCAGCAACACTTGTCGCGCTTGCTTATTCATATTGCCGTCTTGCAACTCAAGGAAAATGTGTTCCGCTCTGTCCACCAAACCTGCGCTTTGATAGTTCAAGCCCAGTTCATACAACACGCGTTCACGTTTTTCGCCGACTGTATCGGGCGAATCCAACAGGGCTTTGTGCATGGCAATCGCTTTGTCGTTTTCGCCGCGTTGGCGGTAGAGTTTGCCCAGCGTGAGGCTCAAATCGTAAGAACCTTGTTGTTGGTCAATCACTTCCGTGAGATTGTGAACGGCTTTGCCTGTGTTTTTGTCCACCAGCGCGTCCAAACTCACATAGAAACCAGCTGGCACTTTTTTAGCGTGTTTCAGCACGGTTTTCATGTCCACACGCGCGGCAAACCAACCCATAGCAAAAAAAACTGGCAGTAGGATAATGGGGATAATTAGCCACCAAATTTCTGTACTATCCATGATTATTTGCTTTCGGTTTTCGCTGGGGCTGGTGCGGCGATGTCTTGGGTGGCTAACCGTGCGGATTTTTGCACTTCGCTACGCAAACGGGTGTTTTGATTGCGTAAGCGCAACAAGCGTCCAAACATGGAAAATACACCGACAATCGCGCCTAATACGAAAAAGCCAAATAAAACAACAATCAAAGGAATGTCAATTTTTTGAGACGGCAGGTAAGAAAAAGGGACTTTGTCGGTGTTGATTAAGGCGAAAATCACGAAAATAATCAGAATGATGAATTTGATAATGTTGGCAAAAAGTTTCATTTTTGTTTCCTTTGAAAAACAAGATTGGCAGCCTGAAATTATTTTTTCAGGCTGCGTTCAAATAGGTATAAGTTTAAACGATTTAAAGCTGTTTTGATACTTGTTTAATCGTTTTGCAAGTGTATAATCAAACGCTTTATTTCCTTTTCAGACTGCCTGAAAAGCCTAAATTATTCTCTAATCAACACATTAAGAAAGACTCAAATCATGGCAATCACAATGGACGACCGCGACGGTAAAATTTGGTATAACGGCGAAATGGTTGAATGGCGCGAAGCAAAAACCCACGTTTTAACCCACACTTTGCATTACGGCATGGGTGTATTTGAAGGCGTACGCGCGTATGAAACGCCAAAAGGCACAGCGATTTTCCGTTTGCAAGACCACACAAACCGCTTTTTCAGCTCTGCGAAAATTGTGGGCATTCACTTGCCATTTACCAAAGAAGCGTTCAACCAAGCGCAATTAGACGTTGTGAAAACCAATAATTTGAAATCTTGCTATGTCCGCCCAATGGCGTTTTATGGCTCTGCAAAATTGGGCGTTGCGCCACAACAAGATGATGTGAATGCGATTGTGGCAGCATGGGCTTGGGGTGCTTATTTGGGCGAAGAAGGTATGCGTAAAGGCATTCGCTGCAAAATCAGCAGTTTCACACGCCATCACCCAAATGTAACCATGATTAAAGCCAAAGCCAATGGTAACTACATGAACTCAATCATGGCAAATACTGAAGCGAAACAAGGCGGTTTTGATGAAGCGATTTTGTTGGACGCGGCTGGTTATGTAACTGAAGGTTCTGGCGAAAACATCTTTATCGTGAAAGATGGCATGTTATACACACCAGCTTTGGACGTGGCTTTGGATGGCATCACACGCAAAACTGTGATGATGATTGCGCGTGAAATGGGCGTGGACGTGCAAGAAAAACGCATTACGCGAGATGAATTGTATATTGCTGACGAAGTATTCTTCACAGGCACAGCGGCAGAAGTTACTCCAATCCGTGAAATTGACAATCGCCAAATCGGTATCGGCGAGCGCGGCGAAATGACAACTGAAATCCAAAAACGATTCTTTGATATTGTAGAAGGTCGCAATGCGGATTATGAACATTGGCTGACTTACGTAGGTTAATTTTTCAGGCAGCCTGAAAAGCAACAAAACCCATGTTTCTATTTGAAACATGGGTTTTTCTTAAGCAAACCGCTTTCATGCAGCCTGAAAGTTGATTAAAATACTGGTTTATTTAACAACATTTTAAAAATAAAAGGTTTACCCCAATGAGCATGCAAATTACCGACCTTCTCGCATTTGGCGTGAAAAACAAAGCATCAGACTTGCACCTGTCAGCAGGTTTGCCTCCAATGATTCGCGTCCACGGCGACGTGCGCCGCATCAACTTGCCAGAAATGAGCGCAGAAGATGTTGGCAACATGATTAGCTCAATCATGAACGACTTGCAACGCAAAAACTATCAACAAAACTTGGAAACCGACTTTTCGTTTGAATTGCCAAACGTGGCGCGTTTCCGTGTGAACGCGTTTACGACTAACCGTGGCCCAGCAGCCGTGTTGCGTACCATTCCGAGCAAAGTATTGACTTTGGAAGAATTGAAAGCGCCGCGCATTTTCCAAAAAATTGCTGATAACCCACGCGGTTTGGTGTTGGTAACAGGCCCTACAGGTTCTGGTAAATCAACCACTTTGGCGGCGATGATGGACTATGTGAACGACAATCACGCAGGTCATATCTTGACGATTGAAGACCCAATTGAGTTCGTTCACCAATCTAAAAAATGCTTGGTAAACCAACGCGAATTGCACGAACACACTCACAGCTTTGCCAACGCATTGAAATCAGCGTTGCGTGAAGACCCAGATATTATTCTGGTGGGCGAGATGCGTGACCCTGAAACCATCGGCTTGGCATTGACTGCAGCCGAAACAGGTCACTTGGTGTTCGGTACCTTGCACACCACATCAGCCGCTAAAACGATTGACCGTATTATCGACGTGTTCCCAGCTGCCGAAAAAGAAATGGTGCGCTCAATGTTGTCAGAATCATTGCGTGCCGTAATCGCGCAAACGCTGCTGAAAACCAAAGACGGCAAAGGCCGTGTGGCAGCGCATGAAATCATGGTTTCAACGCCTGCGATTCGTAACTTGATTCGTGAAAACAAAATTGCGCAAATGAACTCAACCATTCAAACAGGTCAAAACTACGGTATGCAAACGCTTGACCAATGTTTGCAAGACTTGGTGCGCCGCAACATCGTTTCTTTGGCGGACGCACGTTCTAAAGCACAAAACCCAGATATGATTAACTAATCGTTTTCTCTTTTAAAGGAGCGTTGCCATGTCAGAACAAAACTCAAATCCCTCTTCTGAGTTAGCCCAATTGTTGGAAGGCTTTGTAAACACTTATCAGGTTACGCCCGAAAATGGTCCAAAGCCTGTGCCACACGCGGCAGGTAAAGCGATTGTTCACGCGCAGCAGCACCCAAATGATCCGCAAGCAGCAAAAGCAGCGGCTGCAGCTTCAACAGCAGAAGTGGCGCAGAGAAAAGGCTTGCATCCATTGCTGGAACGCATGTCGTTAGAGTGTGAAAAACGTCAGGCTTCTGATATTTTTATCAGTGCAGGTTTTCCACCGTCTTTTAAAATCAACGGTGAATTAACACCTGTGCCTTTGAAACCACTCACGCCGCAAGATACGCAAATTTTGGTGTATTCAACTATGAACGCCGACCAGCGCGCTCGTTTTGACCAAGAACTGGAATTAAACTATTCCGTTTCATCATCTGACGGAACGCGTTATCGTGTGAATGCCTATCACGAGCAAGGTCGCATGGGTATGGTTTGGCGACGCATCACTACTAAAATTTTGACTGTGGACGATTTACATTTGCCACAAGGCTTGAAAGATTTAGCGATGCAACCGCGCGGTTTGCTGATTTTGGCTGGTGCGACAGGTTCGGGTAAATCCACTTCTATGGCAGCGATGTTGGACTGGCGCAATAAACACGCGGCAGGTCATATTGTTACCATTGAGGACCCTGTGGAATATTTGCACAAGCCAATCAAAAGTATTTTCACACAGCGCGAGTTGGGTATTGATACCAATTCATGGTCAATGGCGGTTCAGTCTGCTATGCGTCAAGCGCCTGATGTGGTGTGCGTGGGTGAAGTGCGTAATGAACACACGATGGAATACGCCTTGCAGTTGGCGCAAACAGGGCACTTGTGTATTTTCACGATTCACGCAAACAACGCCGTGCAAACCATTGAACGGATTATGAACTTCTACCCAGAAGAGCGTCATCAACAAGTTTTGATGGATTTGGCGTTGAATACCGTGGGGATTATTGGGCAACGTTTGGCGCGTTTGAAAGAAGGCGGTCGCCGCGCTGTGGTAGATTTGTTGGTGAATACACCTGCGATGCAAGACTTTATTTTCAAAGGCGAATTGATGGAGTGCTCCAACTTAATGGCGCGTTCTCAAAACGATGGTATGCAAACATTCGACCAAGATTTGTTGAATTTGTATAAAGAAGGTTTGATTACCAAAGAAGAAGCCTTGAGACAAGCCGAATCGGTAAACGATTTGAACTTGGCAATTAATCTTTGGGAAGATGGCAAAGAGCGAGACGGTATTTTTAACCGTGTTCGTGATTTGCAAGTTTTGTAATTTAGTTGTAATAAAAAAGCAGCCTGAAAAGTTTTCAGGCTGCTTTTTTTATAGTTGGTTAAAATGAAAATGAGGCAAGGCGACAAAGCCTGCCGTGTGCAAGTAGCACATAAGGGCTTTGGCAACGCAGTATCATTGATATTTTAATCAACTATTTATACGATTTCTGCTTTAGTGATGACTACTGCTTCAGTTGGCACATCATCATGGAAACCGTGGCTTTTTGTTTTCACGCCTTCAATTTTGTCCACAACGTCAGTACCTTCAACCACTTTACCAAACACCGCATAACCCCATTCTTGTACCACTTCACGACCGTGCATTTCTTTTGAACGGTAGTTCAAGAAATCATTGTTGTTGGTGTTGATGAAAAATTGTGCGCTGGCAGAGTGGGGTGCAGAAGTACGCGCCATTGCGATAGTGTATTTGTCGTTTTTCAGACCATTACTGGCTTCGTTTTGAATCGATTCGCGGGTGTCTTTTTCGTTCATGTTTTCGTCCATGCCGCCACCTTGAATCATGAAGCCTTTGATAACGCGGTGGAAAATCACGCCGTTGTAGAAACCATCTTTGACGTATTGTTCAAAGTTTGCCGCTGTGATTGGGGCTTTTTCGTGCTCTAATTCAATACCGATTACGCCAAAATTGGTGTGCAATTTAATCATTTTGAGTCCTTTATAGACAGGTTAAAGATAGGTTACAAAATATAGGCAGCCTGAAAAAATTCAAGTCTTTCAGGCTGCGTGAGTGTTATTTTTCAATGCGAACTTGTTTGATTAACACTGTTTGCGTTGGCACATCTTGATGCATCATTTTGCTGCCTGTGCGCACTTTTGAAATTTTATTAACCACGTCCATGCCTTTGGTAACTTTACCAAATACAGCATAGCCATAACCTTGCGTGGTTTTACTAGTGTGATTTAAGAAATCATTGTTTGCTGTATTGATGAAAAATTGGCTGGTTGCTGAATTTGGGGCGGCGGTTCGCGCCATGGCAATCGTGCCAACGGTATTTTTCAAGCCGTTATCTGCTTCGTTGTTGATGGCTTTGGCGGTTGGTTTCTCTAGCATATCAGGTGTGAAACCGCCACCTTGAATTATAAAGCCGTCAATCACACGGTGAAAAATGGTGTTGTTATAAAAACCGCTTTTGGCATATTGCACGAAGTTGGCTACGGTTTTTGGGGCTTTGGTTTCGTCTAATGATAATTCGATGTTGCCCATGTTTGTTTCAATCACAGCGTGAGTTTCGGCGTGAGCAGCAAATGCGGTGGTGCTCATTACGGTGGCTAAAACGATTTTTTTGATTGTTTGTTTCATTGAGGTTTCCTGTTGGTTGTCTAAATAAGGAAGAGTAATTTTAGCAAGTTTTGTTGTAAGCAACTGTAAAATGAAATCAAAACGCAGCCTGAAAATATTTTTCAGGCTGCGTTTTGATTATTCAGCAGCTTGTTTTTCTGCTGCTTTGGCTTGTTGTTTGGCTGCGCGGGCTTGTGCGGCTTCTGCGCGGCGAGCGTCTTGTTTTTCAATCGCTTCTTTAATGCCTTCGTGCGACAAGGCGTGTTGTTGCTCTTCAGGGCTCACTTCACCGTGGAAACGATTGTTTAAGTTGAAGCGTTTGCCACCACGCGCAACGGCTTTGATGTATTTTGGTCGGCGGCAGTGGTTGGATAACACGCGATTAATCAGTGTTGGGTCGAACTGTGGCAAGGCTTCTACTAGGTCTTTTTCAATGCCGATAGAGAGGGGTTTGAAACGGCTGAAAACTTCGTATTTGCTATAAATATAGTCGGCAATCATTTCCGTTTGTTTTTTCTTGCTCATGGTTTGCACGGCGTTTTTTAAGGCTGCTCCTAAGGCGGTTTCTTGTGTCATGGTTTTGTCCTAGCTTTCGTTATTTGGGAAGATAATTTGATAATACGGTTTTTAAAATTTGCTCGTCTTCAATGGTGGTGAGCTGTGCTTTGCCTAATGCTGCTAATGTGATGAAGCGCATTTTGCCGCTGGCAACTTTTTTGTCGTGGCGCATATGGGCTAACCAGCGTTCAAATGGGAAGACGGGCGGTGTGTCGGGCAATTTGGCTTGGCGCAAAATGGCTTTGATGCGCTCGGTGTCTGTGGTTTTCAGGCTGCCTAATTGTTCAGAAAGTTGGCAAGCTAATACTGTGCCAGCGGCGACTGCTTCGCCGTGTAACCATATGCCGTAGCCCATTTCGGTTTCTATAGCGTGTCCGAATGTGTGTCCGAGATTGAGTAGGGCGCGGATGTCTTGCTCGGTTTCGTCTTGTGCGACGATGTTGGCTTTCATTTGGCAGCAGTGGTAAACGGCTTGGGTGAGTGTGGCTTTGTCGCGCTGCATCAGGGCTGCCATGTTGTTTTCTAGCCATGTTAAAAATTCTGCATCGTCTAAAATGGCGTATTTGATGACTTCTGCCATACCTGAGGAGAGTTCGCGTTCAGGCAGCGTGTCTAATGTGTCTAAATCGGCTAATACGAGTTGGGGTTGATAGAATGCGCCAATCATGTTTTTGCCAAGTGGGTGGTTGATGGCGGTTTTGCCACCTACTGATGAATCAACTTGGCTGAGTAATGTGGTGGGGATTTGCACGAATGGTATGCCGCGCTGATAGGTGGCGGCGGCAAATCCTGCCATGTCGCCAATCACGCCACCACCTAATGCGATGATGGTGGTTTTTCTGTCGGCGTGGTTTTGCAGTAGGCTGTTGTAGATTTGGTTGAGTGATTCGTGGTTTTTGTATTGTTCGCCGTCTTGCAGAATGATGTCAAAGTATTCGATTTGGTTGTTTTTTAGGACGGTGTGTAGGGATTCGATGTAGAGCGGGGCTACGGTGGTATTGCTGACAATCGCTACTTTTTTGCTGATGTGTGGTTGCAAGAGTGAGAAGTTGTTGAGTACGCCGTTGCCGATGTGAATGGGGTAGGCGTGTGATGGGGTATCAACGATTAACTGGCGCATAATTTTCAATGCTTTCTAATAGTTGGTTAAAGGTTTTCAGGCTGCCTGAAAGTTCTATATCTAGGATAATGTGTGCGGTGCGGCGATAGATGGGGTCGCGTTGGGTGTAGAGGTCTTGCAGCTTTTGCAATGGGTCTTCTACTTGAATCAGTGGGCGATTTTGGTCGCCGCGAATACGTTCAAATAGGGTTTCAGGCTGCACGTGTAAATAGATAACTGTGCCTGATTGTTTGAGGCATTGTTGGTTTTCTTCGCGTAAAACTGCGCCACCACCTGTGGCTAAGATGATGTTGTTGAGTTGGCATAAATCGCGGATAACAGTTGCTTCTCGCAGCCTGAAACCTTGTTCGCCTTCTCGCTCAAAAATGGTTGGAATGGACACGCCTGTTCGCTCGCAGATTTCTTGGTCGCTATCGTGGAATGAATAGCCTAATGTATCAGCGAGTTGATGTCCGAGTGTAGTCTTGCCTGCACCCATCAATCCGATTAAAAAAAAATTGCCTACCATGTTTTTCATGGTAGGCATTCTAACCTAGTTTAAGGTTTTTTAGTAGCGAAGAACGCTAGTTTCACTGCCCATGATGCGTGGGGTGATGAAGAACAGGAGTTCACTACGGCTGTCACTGCGAGAGCGTGCTTTAAATAAGTTACCTACTACTGGCAAGTCACCTAATAAAGGAACTTTCTTAATAGTATTTGATGCTTCTTCTACATAAATACCGCCTACAATTAAGGTACCACCATCTTCAATCATTGCTTGGGTTTTAAGTGATTTAGTTTCTAAACCAGGTTCACCTTGAGCACTTTGATATCGATCACTTGGTGCATCTTTTTGGATAGCAATATCCAAAATAATTTTATTATCCGGTGTGATACGTGGCGTTGCTTTTAGGCTTAATACAGCATCTTTAAAACTTGTTGTTACTGTATTATCTTGACGAGTAGTATAAGGAACTTGATAGCCTTGTTTAATTTCAGCTTCTTGGCGATCTTGCGTTAAAACGCGTGGAGTTGAAATTGTTTTGGTACGGTTATCTTGTTCTGAAGCAGAAAGTTCTAAACCTAATGCTCCAGATGCAACTGCTTTCACAATTGCGATGGAACTAGTTGGAGAAGCTGCGCTCATAGAAATATTAGGGCTAGTAATGATACCGCTATTAGCTCCTCTACCAGTACCTGCATTCACGTTATTTAAACCATTTCCCCAAGTTGAGCCCCAGCCCGTGTTACCTGCACGAGAGAAACCAAATTTAACACCTAAATCACGTGAAAAACCATCTGCAGCTTCGACAATGCGTGCTTCAACCATTACTTGACGAGCTGGAACATCCAATTCCTCAATTAATTTAACAAATTTTTGAATAACAGATTGAGTATCTGTGATAATCAAAGTATTTGTTGCTGGATCAACTAATGCACTACCACGGCTAGTTAAAATAGATTTGCCATCTCTATTATTAGAATCTTCAAGCTTCAGGATTGTTTTAAATTCTTCAACATTTTTATATTTCAGTTGGAAGCTTTGAGAAATCAATGGACCTAATTCATCTAATTCTCTTTTCGCTTTTAATTCGTCTTTATCTTTTTCTAATAATTCTGCACGTGGTGCAATATTAATAATGTTACCTACACGACGCATATCTAAGTTACGCGCATCCAAAATCAAATCTAATGCTTGATCCCATGGAACATTTTTTAAAGATAATGTCATTTTACCTTGAACGCTATCACCTGCAACAATGTTCATGCCAGATTCAGTAGCTAAAATTTGTAATACTGTACGTACATCAACATTTTGGAAATCTAAAGAAATATTTTTACCTGTAAAGGTTTTATTTTCTTGACGCTGCCCAATGCCTGATGACGCAATATTTTTATTAGGAATAATTTGAACAGTTTGACGATTTGCTTTTCCTGTTAATTTATATTCCCATGTACCTTGGTTGCGAATGGTAATTTGAGTATCGTTACCAATACGTTTAGCAGAAACAGTACGCACAGGTGTAGAGAAATCTGTTACGTCTAGATTTCTTTGGTCTTGCGTAGATAATGCGTAATTTTTTAATGTGATGATTAAGCGATCATTTTGTCGTTTAATTTGTGGCTGTCCAGTATAATTAGATGCATATTCAATCACACCTGAGTTGGCAGAACCTTTATGGAAATCAATGTTAAAGGCTACAGGAGCTGTTACTGTGCTTGTGGTATTTTTTGTAACAGGTGAAGAAATTGCAGATGCAGCAGAATTGGTTGATTCTGCTTCACTTAGATATACCCATACTTCATTACCTTTCACTTCAGTATTATATTGACCCTCTTTCGATAAACCTAACAATACACGTGAGTGCCCATTACCTTGTGCTGCAATGATTTGATTTAACAGCTGGTCGTTAAATGAAAGTGATGATTGAGCAACTTTAATGTCAGTAGAAGGAAAATCTAAAGCAATACGCGCAGGTGTTGCAGTAATAAATCCGCTTGGTTCTACTGCATTTTCATCAAATTGCAATTTAATAACACGTTGTTGATTGGGTAATACAGAAACTTTGATGTCTGTGATGTTACCTGCGTGCGCAGAT
This sequence comes from Kingella negevensis, assembly GCF_030177895.1. Classification (NCBI taxonomy): domain Bacteria; kingdom Pseudomonadati; phylum Pseudomonadota; class Betaproteobacteria; order Neisseriales; family Neisseriaceae; genus Kingella; species Kingella negevensis. The sequence goes on along the minus strand of NZ_CP123448.1, from coordinate 923,288 downwards.
TGAATAAATAAGCCTAATGCTATAGCAGATAAAGTTTTAATTGAATTTACTTTCATAGTCATGAAACCTCGTAAAAATTATTTGAATTGCTAATTATTTTGAAGGGCTATCTGAATCAGATAGAGGTAGGTCTACGTTTCGTGGGTTCCATTTGCCATAGACATCTTCAACATTCTCTTGGATAGTAATTACTTCTGGTTTTATGGATGTGATACGACCAAGATTTTGACCAATATAATTACCAGGTTTTACTGTATACACAAAGCCATCAACTTCAATCATTGCTGATAAGTTGTCACCAGAGCCAATTGAACCAACATATTTCAGACTTTCTAAACTATAATTTTCTAATAGTTCTTTGCTTCTATTTAAGTCTGGCATATTAGTGCTTTGATAAGCTGCACGCATTCTATCTTCATTGAATGCATTAGGGCCTGATGTTTGAGGTGCGTAGTAGGTTACTCGCTCAACTTTTTCAGGAGGTGCAATAGGTTTAACTTTGGATTTTGCACTAGCTTGAGTTGATTTCATCCATACTTGTAAATCTCCTTCTTCTTCTGAACATGCAGATAAGACAAGTAGTGATGCAATTATTAAAGAGATTGTTTTCATTATTGCTTCCTAAAGATTCTATAAATCAAAATTATTCATCAGCATTGTTTGCAGGTTTGCTAGCAGCTGATGCGGAAGAAGCAGTATCAGTTAGATTCATTGCTTTATATGTATTTGCAGTAGCTGTAAAAGTCAATTTACTACCTTCTCCGTTTTGTTCACTTTTTGTAATATTAATATTTGATAAAGTAACAATACGAGACATAGAACCAACATCTCTGACAAATTGAGCAACGTTTGAGTAATTACCCGTTACTGATATTGCGAAAGGTAAACGTTCAATCGGTTTTTCGATTACTTTTGCTTCTGGAGTTACACTGTTCATTGTTAAGCCATTTTTGGCTGCTGCTTGATGCAACTCCTGAATCAATGTTGGAATTTCTTCACTTGTAGGCAATTGCTTAATCAAGACTTCAATTGAAGCTTCAATATCAACTAATTCTTTCTTTAAATTATCCAAATTAGCTGCTTGAGCACTTTTCTTTTCATAGTCTGATTTCAATTCAGCTTCTTTTGCAACGGTTGATTGATACTCTTCCCATTGCGCTTGAAATAAACCAAAATATCCTAATACAACAATGACAACAGCCAAAATCAATGCCATTAAAAATTGTATAGGCTTATTTTGTAAATGAAGTTTTTTAAAATCAATTTCATTTAAATTCATTTTAGTTTCCTTTTGATTGAGAAGCTGCAGCAACCGCAGGTTCGGTAGGTTGTGAAGCTACTTTTTGCTCTACCAAGTCAGCTTCTAAAACAAATTCTTGACCATTATCAGTTTTTTTAATGCTGATTAATTTAGGGGCTTCGAATATGCCAGTACTTGGTAAGGCAGTCATAAGCATCGCTACTTTGTTATCACTGATGGCTTTACCTGTAATGCTATACGTATTGCTATTTTTTCCTGTAGCCGCTGTCGCTTGAATTTTTGCTAAATAAGCTCCTTCAGGCACAAGCTGATTCAATGTATCAATAATATAAGCACCTTCAAAACGCTTATGATCCAATTCTTCAACTTTTAGTTTACGAGCCAAAAAACTTTGTTTTTGCTTATTCAACTCTTTAATTTCAGTGAGTTGCTTATCTAGTTCTTTAATTCCTGCTTGCAAGCTTTCATTACGACTTTCTTGACTAACCATCAGACCTGTCAAGCCTAGATAAATTGCAGCACATGCTCCAATGCCAGCTAAAGCACCTGCAGCCATAATCAATTGAAATTTTTTCTTTTTCTTTTGCTCTTCCATTTCGCGATATGGAAGTAAGTTAATTTGAATCAATTTCATGTTATATCAGTCCTCTTAAAGCCAAACCAAAAGCAGTTGTCAAAGAAGAAGCATCTTTATTCAGTTGTTCCTCTTCTATTTTTGTTTTGTTTGTTGCTAACAAAATAGGGTTTAATTGTTGAGTAGGTATGTTAGTTTGAGAATAAATAACCTCTGCAACGCCTGAATTAGGTGTGCAACCACTACCACTAATGAAGATATGTTTTACATCTGAGCCACTGTCCATGCTTTGTGTTGCATAGAAAAATTGCATAGTACGCTGTACTTCTTGTGCAATTTGCATATTAAAGCTATCAGTAATCAACTCTTTATAGTCTTTTGGTCGAGCCGCTTCACCAAAAATCATAGCAAGCGCTTCATCATCAGGAACTTGATAGTTGCGTTGAATTAATTGTACAAGTTGTTCTAAACCGAAATTACTTTCTTGCTTGTACAGAATGCGACTACCTTCCATGATTAACGCTTTTAATGAAATGTCGCTAACATCAAAAACAGCGATACGCTCATGTGCGAATTCACCACCTTCTTTAGCATCAGCAAAAATAAACGCATTTGCAATAGCAAATAAATCCACATCTACGTTAGAAGCTGTTATACCTATTTCATCTAGTAAGTCAGAGCATTTATCAACAGCTTCAGTTTTTGCAGCAACCATCAAAATATTTTGGTCATTACCTTGCTCAGATAAAATCTGCCAATCGTAATTCATTTCATCTAAATCGCCGATTTGAGAAACGGTTACTTCCACAAATTCTTGCAAAGAGAGTTCTTCTTCATTATTTTTTGAGAAAACAAGATTCTCTTCAATAGTTACAGAACCAGTAGGTAGTGCAATGTTAGCTTGTTTACAGTTCGTTTTTAATTTTTCATAGCATTGTTGTAAAATAGATACAAACTGTTCATAGTCATTGATTTCATGACCCAAAACAACATTTTGCGGAAGAGGCAAAATAGCATATTTTTCAAGCTGAACTTGCGATAGTTGGCGTCCAGATACTTGAACCATGCGAATATTATTTTGGCTAATATCTACCCCAATTACACTGTGTCCAGATGTCGCAACTGAAGCATTATTGCTTGTATTTTTTTTGGTTTTTCCAAAGCCCATAATTTAAAATCCTTACCTCTCGCTAAAACATTTATAATGGCAGCTATCAATCAAGTTTGTTGTAATAACAAATACAAGCGATATTTTACTTTATTTTAAAAAACAAATGGTAATTTTGTTGAAAATACTTTTGGGAAATTATGATTAAAAATTTCATTGCCACATTATTTGGGCTAATTTTGGGTTTGTTTTTATTTGGTGTTGGGGCTGTATCAATTGCTATTTTGATGGCTTATCCAAAACTACCCGCGTTAGATAATGTCAGAAATTATCAACCGCATGAACCTTTAACAATTTATTCAGCTGATGGAGTAGTAATTGGCTCATACGGAGATGAACGCCGTGAATTTATGCCTATTGATAAATTTCCCGATAATTTAAAAAATGCTGTGATTGCAGCAGAAGATAAAAGATTCCGTGAGCATTGGGGTGTGGATGTTGTAGGTGTTGCGCGAGCGATTGTTAGCAATTTAGCAGGTGGGCATAAACAAGGTGCAAGTACCATTACGCAGCAGGTTGCTCGTAATTTTTATTTGACTAATGAGCGAACATATACACGTAAATTTAACGAAGCACTTTTAGCTTATAAAATTGAGCGCAACTTAACCAAAGACCAAATTTTAGAGTTGTATTTCAATCAAATCTATTTAGGTCAGCGTGCTTATGGCTTTGCAGCAGCAGCAAAAATTTATTTTAATTCAAACGTTAATGATTTGAGCTTGGCTGAGGCAACTATTTTGGCAGGTTTGCCAAAGGCCCCTTCTGCGTTTAACCCGATTGTGAATCCAACTCGTGCCAAAGAGCGTCAAAAATATATTTTGAACAATATGGTTGAGATGGGTTTTATTACAGCTGCTCAAGCTAATGAAGCATATAACGAAGAATTGATGTATGAGCGCTATAGCTTACCTATTGATCAGAATTCTTTATACGTTGCAGAAATGGCACGACAAGAATTATTTGAGCGCTATGGTGAAGAAGCCTATACCAGAGGTTTTAACGTTTACACAACTGTGAATAGTCAGAACCAAAAAGTAGCTACAAACGCCTTACGTAAAGCCTTGCGGAATCGTGATGGTGGAGGCTATCACGGTGTAGAACAACAATTAACTTTTGCAGATGATGATGATATTGAAACAGAAGCAGAACAGTTTTTAGCGAACACTTACACAGTGGAAAAAATGGTGCCGGCAGTTGTTTTAGAAACAACAAGAAAAGGCATTACGATTGCTATGCAAGGAGGGCAAAAAGCTGAGTTAAGTATTAATGATTTAGGCATTGCTAAAAGTGCGCTTGCTTTAAATAATAAAAAATTAGGCGATAAAGCAATTAAAGTTGGCTCTGTTATTCGAGTGATAAAAAATGGTAGCCGTTGGAATGTAACGCAACAACCCGCCTTGCAAGGTGCACTGGTTTCATTAGATGTGAAAACAGGCGCAGTTCGTGCGATGGTGGGTGGCTATGATTTCCATGCCAAAGCCTTTAACCGTGCGACACAAGCCATGCGTCAGCCAGGTTCAACATTTAAGCCATTTGTTTATTCCGCTGCCTTATCTAAAGGTATGACGGCGGACACTATGGTGAATGATGCGCCAATTACCATTGGTAAATGGTCGCCGCAAAACTCAGATGGTACCTTCCGCGGCATGATGACTTTACGTCAAGCATTAACCGCTTCACGTAATACTGTATCAGTGCGCATTGCGCAAGCAATGGGTGTACCTTATGTGCTCAATTATTTGCAAAAATTTGGTTTTAGAAAAGAGCAAATTCCAGCAGCAGTAGCATTGGCTTTGGGTACTGGCTCCGTAACACCTTTGCAAATGGCAGAAGGTTATTCAGTATTTGCCAATGGCGGTTACAAGGTATCAGCTTATGTAATCGATAAGATTTATGATTCCAAAGGCAATTTACTTGCGGAAATGGAACCATTAGTCGCAGAGAAAAGCGCACCGCGAGTAATCGATAAAAACAATGCGGTTGTGATGACTTCTATCATGCGCGATGTGGTGCAACATGGTACAGCAAGAGGTGCCATGGCTCTGGGACGCTTAGACATCGCTGGTAAAACAGGTACAACAAACGACTTTAAAGACTCTTGGTTTGTAGGTTATTCTCCAAAAATTGTAACTGCGATTTATGTAGGTTATGACACACCAAGAACCATTGATAAAAAAGCATTTGGTGGTACATTAGCTTTACCAATTTGGGTAGATTACATGCGTTATGCGTTGAATAAACCTGATGCAAAAAGTTCTGAAAAATCTGTAGCAGATGCTCAAAAGCAGCAGAAAACAGCTAAACCTGCTATTCCAACTGAAGACTCAACGGAAGAGCCTAAAGCGGTTAAATCAACCACTAAAGGAAATGCCAAAGAAGAAGAGGCAACTCAAGCAGAAGAATCTGATATTCCGTCAGAATTGCAAGCAAACCCAGTTAGTGCAAGTGATTTGTACGATTAATCAAAAAACAACGCAGCCTGAAACTTTCAGGCTGCGTTTTTATTGACTATTTTGCAATCATATCAACACCCGCAATAGTAGCCAGTTGAATAAGCGTTTCTTGCGGCATAAAGCGATGAGCAAGCAATCGAATATCCGCCAAAACAGGGAGATGGCTCAGTTGCTTAGCCGCAACAGTCGCATCAACGTCTAAGCGTAACATTTCACTGGTTGGATTTAGCGTCCCAGCATCGCCCAAAATCACATGCTGATTGCCGCGCAAGACAATCTGTTCCGCCGCTAATAGCCAGTCTTTGACTGTATGAGTGGCATGCTTGCACACAATAACAGGAATATTTAGGCTGCCTAATTCATGTAAAACGTAACGATTTTCTACCAAATCCCCACCAATATAAATCATGTCTGCCTGCATATTGAAAGCAGCCTGAATGTGTTTGCTATCGTGAATTTTTATGATAACAGGTTGATTGTTTTGATGATGTAGACTAATTTGATTGCTAATTTCTTTTTCAGTTTTGCAGCCTGAAAATAAATAAGGATTGCTGGGCAAGTAAAAAGGGTCGAGTAAAATAGCATCATCTGTTTTCAGGCTGCCAATGTGTTTAATCGGCGTATTCCCGCCAAAAGTTACCCCTCGAACAGTGATTTCTGTATTTTGCAACGCGGCTTCTTTGCTAACCATTCGCCATTCGTGCACAATATTAATCGCACGCTCTACTTGTGGTAATTGTTCAATTTCTGCTGCATCAACCACACGCACATCACCCATTGCGCCAATAATGGTTCGCTCTGTCCCGCGAGAAATGTGTTCTTTTAATCCTTTTTGATTGATAAATTGAACAACGGCTTGGATAGAATCATCGGTAGTGTGGGCTTGCATGACGATAATCATGATGGAATCTCCTGAATTAAGTGGCAGCCTGAAAAAATAGCCCTATAAAAGGGCTATTTTGTTATTTGATATTAACGAAGCTATTTGGATTGACTGGTGAACCGTCTAAACGAACTTCAAAATGCAATGGATTACTGCCCATAGTTGCTACTTTTTGACCACGTTTAACAATAGCTTTTTCTTTAACGGCAAGAGAGGCAACATTGCTATAAGTAGTTGAATAGTTTTGACTGTGCTTTATTACTACTAAATTGCCATAACCTTCAGGACCAATACCGCTATATACAACTTCTCCATCTGCTGCAGCAACGACAGATTGCCCACTACTAGTAGATAAATCAATGCCGTGAGTGATAGCTGAGTAGGCTTTAACGATTTGTCCGTTGGATACAGGGCTTTGCCAATTAATACCATTTTTAGATTGGGTGCTTACATTGCTTGAGCTTTGTGTTGATGAGCTGTAAGTCTTGGTTACTTCTGAACGTGTTACTGTTTCTGCAATCGAGGGATTCGGTGAAGTGTAAGTTGATGGCGTTGAAGTAATTTTTGTTGTTTGGGTTTTAGTGCTTTTGGAGGTAACATTGGCGTATTTGTTGGTTGAGCTGCCTACTTGCAAAACTTGCCCTAGTTTGACTGTGTCGCTAGGCAGATTATTCCATTCGCGTAATTGATTAACAGAAACGTTGTAGCGTTTAGAAATGTTATACAAGGTATCGCCTGCAACAACTACGTGGCTTGTGCCAGAGGCTGAAGTTTGTGTACTAGAAGTAGTTGCCTTTTTGCTGGTGCTTGCTGGCTTTACTTTTAATACTTGTCCTACGCTAATATTGTTGTCTGATAAGTTATTCCATGCACGCAAATCATCTTGGCTAATGCCGTAACGTTTTGAAATGTTGTAAACGGTATCGCCAGAAACAACGGAATGGGTTGCTGCATTGGGATTAACTGTAGCATTACTAGGATGGTGAGCTGTTTTTAATAATCCTGTGCTATTGGTGCTGCTGGGTTGGTAAACTGTTTCAGTAGTGGATTTGATGGTTTCTTTCTGCTGATTTAAAGGTTCTTTTAATTCTGATTTAACTTCAGCCTGCATGCTTTTGATTTTTTCTGATACTTCTGCTTTGCTGGTATCTAACTCTTCATTTAAATCTGTTACAACAGCACCGTAAGGGTTATTAAGGTCAATATTGACTGAATCTTTGACTGTAGTGGTATTGGTTGCTGGTGTTGTTGATTGAGTAGTGCTATGGGTGTTGTTTATTGCGGGGGTTGCGGTGCTGGTGGCAGCAGTTACAGGTGCTGCTGTGCCGGAAAAAATAGGTGCTGTGGTAGGTGTAGCGCAAGCGGTGAGAATCAAAACGGCACTTGCACTAAATAAGCGTGAAGTCTGTTTGTTGTTCATGGAAAGACCTTTAATTGTTAAATATCTTTAATTATACCGTTTTTGTTATTCTGATAGATAAAAGTTGATAAGTAAAATGCGCAAATAAAAACAACCTAAATATAAATATTTAGGTTGTTTTTAGTTATTTGGCGGAGTAAGAGGGATTCGAACCCTCGATCCAGGTTATAGCCCAGATGCACCCTTAGCAGGGGTGTGCCTTCAGCCTCTCAGCCATTACTCCGTTTCAGGAAAGACTCGAATTATATAGATGGATAAACTCATCGTCAATATTTCAAATTTAGTAAAAATTTACTTTTTTGTTTTTACTGTAAAAATTTTCGCATTAACGTGCAACTTGCCGAAATTTTTGCATTAAACGGCATCACAGCTTCACCCAAAGTTTCATAGCCATTGAGCGTGTAAAACGAAGTGGAATTAGCGGAAGCGTACAAACTCAAAATACTCAAATCTGCTTTCAACATCAACGCTTCTGCGCGTTGCAACAATGCCGTTCCCAGCCCCAAATGATGCAAAAACGGATGAACATACAACGCGTCCAACTGCGCTCGTTGCAAATCCAGCAAAAAGAAGCCACTGATTTTGTTTTTGTATTCAATCACCCACAATTCTTTATCTTTAGATGTAATCGCAGCCTGATAACTGTCTTGGTCGAGCAGAGCCAGCCATGCTTCTAAAATTTCGGGCGTGTAACTGGTTAGACAAGTGTAGCGCACAGCAAGGCGGTGGACGGTGTAAATGTCGAAGCAATCGGCTGGCGTGGCGCGGCGAAGTTGAGTAATTAGGCGGTTCATTTTTGTTGGTGTGCGTAAAAGTAAAACGGGGCGAATTATAACGGATTTCAGGCAGCCTGAAAGGTTTTCAGGCTGCATTTATTTAGCCAATCAGTTGTTTCAAAACTTCTGCTTTGGCTGCGTCATAATCGGCTTGCGCAATTAAACCGCCGTCCAGCAAGGCTTTCAATTTTTGCAACTTCGCTTGTGGGTCTTCGGCTGCTGGGGCGACTGCTTGCGGTTGCGCTGCGCCTGCCATTGCGCTTGCCATGGCTTGACCTACGCCAACACCCACGCCCATTCCTGCGCCCATGCCAGCTAAACCGCCTTCGTTTTGCGCTGCCATGGGAATGGCTTCTGCGGTTTGATAACTGGTGTATTGGTTCAAATCACCAATAATATTCATGGACATACGTTTATCTAATGCAGCCTGAATATTTTCAGGCAGCGTTACGCTTTCTACAGTGAAGTTTTCCAATGCTAAACCGAGTTTGGCAAATTCTGGTTTCAGCAATTCGTTCATTTTTTGCGACAACAAAACTTGGTTGGCAGCCATGTCCAAAAACGGTACGCCTGATGTGCCGAATGCGGCGGCAAGTTGTGTCATGGCAATGTTTTTCAATTGCGCTTCCAGTTGCTCACCCGTGTAGGCTTCTACCACGCCTGCGATTTCTTTGAAGAATAGGGCTGGGTCAGCAATGCGATAGGAATACATGCCAAACGAGCGCAGTTGCACAATGCCAAAATCGCTGTCGCGGACGGTTACGGGTTGCGCTGTGCCCCAACGTTTGCCGATTTGTTGGCGTGTGTTGAAAAAGTAAACGTCTGATTTGAATGGGGATTGGAAGAATTTATCCCAGTTTTTCAGATTGGTTAAAATAGGCAGGGTTTGGGTGTTGAGTGTATATCGTCCTGCGCCAAATACGTCTGCGGTTACGCCTTCGTTTACGAACATTGCCATTTGGCTGTCGCGCACGGTAAGGCTTGCGCCGTTTTGGATTTCTTGGTCGGCAACGGGGAAACGCCATACTAGGGTTTCTTCGCTTGGGCTTTCCCATTGAATGACGTCAATAAACTGCTTGCGGATAAAATCGAACATTTTGGTTTCCTTTGTGTGAATGGGTTGGGTTTTCAGGCTGCGTGAAAATTAGGATAAACAAGCGGCGTTAATCAAGCCAATGGCAATCGACAACGCAGCAAATAAAATCCCTACGGCAATATTGTTGTTTGCTAAATGCTGATTAGCTTGCGGAATAAGGCGCGTGGTAGTGAAGTGGGTCAAAATTTGCACAATCCCTGCGCCAATGCCCCACGCGATGAAATTGAGAATATCCAAGCTGTGCGTAATACTGGACGCGAGTGCAAGGCAAAAGCCAATCAACGTGCCACCAAACGATAGGGCGCAGGCGATATTGCCGTTTTGGATTTCTTTCAACTCGTTTACAGGCGTGATTTTCATGTAAACGACTGAGTGCATGATAACCATCACTGAGCCGATAAACATATATTGCAAATACAAAATATACTGCGCTAAGGGTAGCGACATGGGTAACCTCGTTATCAAAAAATAGTGAAAAGGATTATGCCATATATCCGCATTTTTCAGGCAGCCTGAAAACTATATATTTTAATAGTGTGGCATAATAATGACTTTACATTTCAAGCATAAAAATCATGACACAAAAACGCAAAATCTTAGTAACCTCAGCCCTACCTTATGCCAACGGCTCAATCCATTTAGGACACATGGTTGAGCATATCCAAACCGACATTTGGGTACGTTTCCAAAAATCACGCGGACACGAATGCTATTACTGCTGCGCGGACGACACGCATGGCACGCCAATCATGCTCGCTGCCGAAAAACAAGGCATTACCCCCGAACAAATGATTGACAAAACCCACGCCGAACATTTGGCGGATTTCACAGGCTTTGGCATTGGCTACGACAATTATTACTCAACCCATTCGCCTGAAAACAAAAAATATTCCGAACAAATTTATTTGGCGTTGAAAGCGAATAACAAAATCGCCAGCAAATACATTAACCAACTGTTTGACCCCGAAAAACAAATGTTTTTGCCTGACCGTTTTGTTAAAGGCGAATGCCCAAAATGCCACGCCCAAGACCAATACGGCGACAACTGCGAAGTCTGCGGCACAACCTACTCGCCAACCGAATTGATTAAACCGTATTCAGCCGTATCAGGCGCAACGCCCATCATGAAAGAAACCGAACATTTCTTTTTCAAATTAAGCGAATGCGGCGATTTTCTCAAAGCGTGGACTTCAGGCAGCACCAACGGCAAAGCCAATTTGCAGCCTGAAGCCTTGAACAAAATGAACGAATGGCTCAAAGACGGCGAATTGTCCGACTGGGATATTTCACGCGATGCGCCGTATTTCGGCTTTGAAATTCCCGACCAACCGAATAAATATTTCTACGTTTGGTTGGACGCACCTGTGGGCTACATGGCTTCATTCCAAAATCTTTGCGACCGTATCGGCTTGGATTTTAACGAATTTTTCGGTAAAGATAGCCAAACCGAAATGTATCATTTCATCGGCAAAGACATTTTGTATTTCCACGCACTGTTTTGGACGGCGATGCTGGAATTTAGTGGACATCGCGCCCCGACTGGCATTTTCGCGCACGGCTTTTTGACGGTGGACGGTCAGAAAATGTCTAAATCTCGCGGCACGTTTATTACCGCGAAATCGTATTTGGAACAAGGTTTAAATCCTGAATGGATGCGTTACTACATCGCCGCGAAATTGAACAGCAAAATTGAAGATATTGACTTGAATTTACAAGATTTTATTGCGCGTGTGAATAGCGATTTGGTGGGTAAATATGTAAACATCGCTGCTCGTGCAAGTGGTTTTATTGCGAAACGCTTTTCAGGTAGCCTGCAAGATGTTTCAGGCAGCAAATTGATTGCCCAATTAACCGAAAAATCGGAATCCATTGCCAACGATTACGAAAGCCGCGAATACGCAAAAGCCTTGCGTGAAATCATGGGTTTAGCGGATTTGGTCAATGAATATGTAGACGCGAACAAGCCTTGGGAATTGGCAAAACAAGACGGCGCGGAACAGCGTTTGCACGAAGTGTGCAGCGAATTGATTAACGCATTCAAGATTTTAACGGCGTATTTGTCCCCTGTTTTGCCGAATGTGGCAACGCAAGCGGCGGCGTTTTTGAATGCGGGTAAATTGGATTGGGCGCACACGGTTTCCACGCTGCCTGAAAACCACATCATCAACAAATATGAACATTTAATGCAACGTATTGAGGAAAAACAAGTGAACGATTTAGTAGAAGCGAACAAACAAACGATTCAGGCAGCCCCTGAAACCCCAGCAGCCGCAAACAATGAATTTGCACCAGTTGCCGAGCAATGCAGCTTTGACGATTTTATGAAAGTGGATATGCGCGTGGCGAAAGTGTTGAATTGCGAAGCGGTTGAGGGCAGCACGAAGTTGTTGAAATTTAGCTTGGATTTTGGTTTTGAGCAACGCACGATTTTCTCGGGCATTGCTGCGAGCTATCCGAACCCTGCGGAATTGAACGGTACAATGGTGATTGCGGTGGCAAATTTCGCGCCACGCAAAATGGCAAAATTTGGCGTGTCAGAAGGTATGATTTTGAGCGCGGCAGATAAAGACCATAATTTGAAATTGCTGACCGTCCACGAAGGTGCGCAGCCTGGCGATAAAGTGGGTTAATTTTCAAAATAAATGCAGCCTGAAAAATAGTTTCAGGCTGCATTTTTTATCACGAGATTTTGACTATGTTAAAACGATGGTTGATTGTTTGTCTCACACCACTTTTATTAGTGATTTGGTTCGCCATAAATCCCGCGCAAACGCCAACGGACTATCTGATTAACGGCATTGTGATGGCATGCGCTGCCGCATTTTTGTTCAAATATGTTTTATTTGCGGCGATATGGTCGCACTTAAAACGTGATTTGCGCAATAAACAACATGCGTTGTGGCAGTTTGTGCCGTTGGGCGTATTTATTGGCTATATTGTGTGGTATTTTATGCGTTAAATTTTTTTCAGGCTGCCTCAATATAGAAAGGAATATAATGGAATTTTGGCACGGTTTTTTATTGATTACGGGCGTTCATTTATTGGGAGCGATTTCTCCAGGCCCAGACTTTGTGTTTGTGTCGCAACAGGCATTGAGCCAAGGTAAGCGCATTGGCTTGATTAGCAGCTTGGGCATGGCGTTGGGTTTGGGCGTGCATATTTTGTACTCTGTGCTGGGTATGGCGGCTTTGATTGCATCGGCGGCTTGGTTGCTGACTGCGGTGAAAATTGTGGGCGGTGCGTATTTGATTTATTTGGGGATTAAAGGTATCCGTGCGAAAGCGAAAGGCGAAGTAACGGAAATTCATGCAGAAAAAGCACAGCAGCAGTCGGCGATGTCTGCATTGCGAAGCGGTTTTTTATGCAATGTGCTGAACCCTAAAGCGCCTGTGTATTTTGTGTCTATTTTCACGATTGTGTTGTCGCCCAATATGCCCACTTGGCAACTGGCGATTTACGGCGTGTGGATGATGGTGATTCAATTTGCATGGTTTGCGACAGTAACATTGTTGCTGTCTATGCCTGCGGTGAACAGTCGTTTCCAAAAAGCAGGGCATTGGATTGACCGTGTGCTGGGTGTGGCAATGACGGCTTTGGGTATCAAAGTTTTGGTAAGTTAATGGAGAAAGCGATGAGTAAAATTCAGAGATTTGGTTGCTATGAACGCCTTTCAGAGGCGGTTATGGCTAATGGATTTGTATTTTTGTCGGGCATGGTACCTGAAGATACTTCGGGCAATATTACGGTGCAAACGGCTGATGTGTTAAAACAAATCGACCATTGGCTGGCGCAATGTGGTTCAGATAAATCGCACATTTTGGAAGCGACGATTTTCTTAACGGATATGGCGGACTACGATGGCATGAACGCTGCGTGGGATAGCTGGGTTGATACGAAAAATTCGCCCGCTCGTGCGTGTGTGGAAGCGAAATTAGCTAAATCTGAATGGAAAGTGGAAATTAAAGTTTCTGCAGTGCAAAAATAAATTTCAGGCTGCATTTTATAATGCAGCCTGAAATTTTTTTGGAGGACTAATACTTTAGTATAGTTTTTGCGTTTAATCCCTTTGACGATTAGGCAAAACAAAACCGCTTTGTTACCATGAATTTTTACTGAAACCGAAAGAAAAACCATGTTGCGTCAAATCACATTAGCCACCGCTGTTTTATTTGCCATGCAAAGTGTTCAGGCTGCGGATATTACCGTTTCCGCCGCCGCCAGCCTGAAAGAAGCGTTCACAGAAATCGCCAAATTGTATGAAAAACAAAATCCGCAAGACAAAATCAAATTGAACACCGCTGCATCAGGCGTATTGTTGCAACAGCTTGCACAAGGCGCACCTGTGGACGTTTTGGCGACTGCTGACACCGCCACTATGGACAAAGCCAATAACCAAAAACTGATTGTCGCCCACACACGCAAAAATTTCGCACGTAACTCGCTGGTGTTGGTTACGCCAAAAAAATCCACCGTTCGCGTGAAAACTTTAGCCGATTTGCGTCAAGCCAACGTGAAACGCATTGCGGTTGGTAAACCCGAAAGCGTGCCAGCAGGCGCGTATGCCAAAGCTGCATTGGAAAAGAACAATTTGTTTAACCAACTGAATAACAAATATATTTACACGCAAAATGTGCGTCAAGCCCTAGATTATGTGTTCCGTGGCGAAGTGGATGCAGGTTTTGTTTACCGCACAGACGCACAACTGAAACAATTTGCGCTGAACATCACAGGCGAAGTGCCAACCGTGCAGCCCGTGATTTACCCAATCGCCACCACAACACGTAGCCAACACGCCGCTGAAGCCAAACGCTTTACCGATTTTGTGTTGTCGCCAGAAGCTCAAAGCGTGTTGCAACGCTATGGGTTTAGCAAACCTTAATTTTTGAACGATTTTCAGGCTGCGTGAGAAATCAAACGCAGCCTGAAAATATTAGTAGGTCGGCGCATTTATGCCCGACATTTGATAATATTCAGAAACCTGTAAAATTCATGCAGCCTTTCAATACACGACAAAAATGGAGAGTCGGCGGCTCGCCGACAAAATCTCTGATTACTGTTATTTAAAAATATGTGGGTGAACCGTCGACGCTCCATTGTAAAAGTTCTATCGTGTATTGAAATGCAGCCTGAAAATATCATGTTGGGCAAAAATGTCCAACCTACAAGTTTCTCAAAAAATTCCAAAACGCAGCCTGAAAAAATCATAAAAACATAGGTTGGATTCTTGAATCCAACATTTTCAGGCTGCATGAAACATCAAACGCAGCCTGAAAACCCCAATGGAAACCCTATCCCCAGCCCTTTATCTCTCGCTCAAAGTCGCCAGTTGCGCCACAATTATCAACCTGATTTTAGGCATGCTCACAGGCTACGCACTCGCCAAACGCCGCTTTATCGGGCGCGACTTACTGGACACGCTGCTCACCTTGCCCATGGTTTTGCCGCCCACCGTTATGGGTTACTACCTGCTCGTTTTATTCGGCAGAGAAGGCACAATCGGCAAATGGCTGCAAAACACGTTTGACATCAGCCTAGTCTTCACATGGCAAGGCGCAGCGATTGCTGCCGCCGTGGTCACTTTCCCTCTGATAACCAAACCCGCTCGCGCCGCCTTTGAAGGTGTGAACCCACAGCTAGAACAAGCCGCCAAAACGCTCGGATTGTCCAGCACAGCCGTATTTTTCCGCGTAACCTTGCCTTTGGCATGGCGCGGCATTTTGTCGGGATTGCTGCTCGCCTTTGCTCGTGCGCTCGGCGAATTTGGTGCGACGCTGATGATTGCAGGCAGTATTCCCAACGAAACTCAAACCCTATCTATCGCCATCTACGAAGCCGTGCAAGCTGGCGATGATTCGTTGGCAAATCAATTGGTTATCATTATTTCTGTGGTGTGCGTAACGATATTATGGCTGACACAATATCTCAGCAAACCACGTTATCAATCCCAATAAACGCAGTCTGAAAACATGATTTTTGATTTTTCCATTCAAACCGAAATCCGCAACAAAAACCACGCCTTTTCGCTGAACGTTCAATGCCAAAGCCAAGCCAAACGGCTGGCGATTGTGGGTGCAAGCGGTTCAGGCAAAAGCCTTACGCTGCAAGTGTTGGCAGGACTAATCCGCCCACGCGCCACCAAAATCGTTATTCAAGAAACCTGTTTTGCAGACGAAAAAACATGGTTGCCCACGCAAAAACGTGGCGTTGGATTGATGTTTCAAGATTACGCGCTGTTTCCACATTTAACTGTTGTGCAGAATATCGCCTTTGGATTGCACCAAAACTGGCGCAATCCGCCGCTAACCTTTGATGAACAAACAGAAAAATGGCTGAACAAAATGCAATTAACGCACCTAGCCAGCCATTATCCGCACCAGCTTTCAGGCGGACAAAAACAGCGCACCGCATTGGCAAGAGCGTGCGTGGTTCAGCCGCGTTGCTTGTTGCTTGATGAACCGTTTTCTGCGTTGGATACGGATTTACGCGCCCAAATGCGGCAGGAAGTGGCGGCGTTGCAGCAGGAATTGGATATTCCTATGTTACTGATTACGCATGATAAAGCAGACGCGGACGCGTTGGCAGATGAAGTGTGGCGCATGGAGCAGGGTGTTTTGACGCTTCAGGCAGCCTGAAATTGGTGCGCGGGGCGCACCCTACGGTTGTGTGAATACAAAAGCAGTCTGAAGAAATATTTTCAGACTGCTTTTATGTTTACATCACACCCAGAATCGTATTTGCTGCGTTAAACACCGCCGCCATTTTCTGCCCGATGTGAATATCCAAATTTTCGCTGCTGTGTAGAGTAATCGTGGCAGTAACGGTTAAACCGTCAAACAATTCCAGCATAACCGTTTGATTAACCGCGCCTTTTTCCAAACGAACAACCGTGCCATGCAACACATTTTCCGCCGACAATCTTAACGGTTCAATTTCCGTCATCAAAATAATAAACGGAGCTTTCACCATCACCACCGCGCCACTGCCCACTTTCGGCTGCAACCGCGCTTGAGCTTGCGGGCTGATTTGGCTGATGATTGTCGTGTCGCCGCATTGCACGGTTACTTCGCACACGCCGTTTAGCGTTTGAACGTCTTGGATAATGCCGCCAAAGCGGTTTCTTGCACTGGTTTTCATGGATTGCCTTTGAGAATGTTTCAAGCTGCAAATTATAGCGTATGATAAAGTGGCTTTTAATAGACAAAAAGGATAATCACATTATGGCATACATCATTATTACTGGGCATTCTCGCGGTTTGGGCAAGGCGTTGGCGCAACATTATTTGGCGCACGGGCATCATGTGCTGGGTGTATCGCGCAAGCCGTTAGATTTGGCGCACGACAATTTGCAGCAAATTGCGTTGGATTTGTCGGACACGCAAGCCGTTTTGGCGGCGTTGTCGCAACCAATTTGGCAGACGTTTTTTCAGGCTGCCGATGAATTGGTGCTGATTAACAACGCGGGAACGGTTGCGCCCAATGCGGTTTTGGGGTAACAAAGCGCGGCGGATATTGCGCGTGCGGTGGCGTTGAACGTGGCTGCGCCGATGATTTTGAGCAACTTTGTCGCGCAGCAGAAATTGCCAAAATGCAGCCTGAAAATTGTGCATATTAGCAGCAGGGCAGGGCGCAGACCGTTTGCGGGTTGGAATGTGTATGGTGCAACCAAAGCGGCTCTTGACCAGCATGCGCTGTGCATGGCGGACGAAGCGCATGGGAATATTTTGGTGGGCAGCGTTGCGCCGGGGGTGGTGGATACGGATATGCAGGCGGAAATTCGCGGTGCGGCGGCGCAGGATTTTCCGATGTTGGGGCGATTTGTGGCGTTGAAGCAGGATAATGCGCTGACGCAGCCTGAAAATGTGGCGGAGAAAATTGTGCGGTGGGTGGAGTCGGCGGAATTTGGTGGGAAGATTTTGGTGGATGTAAGGGAAATGCAGCCTGAAAATATTTAATTAGAGGAAAATATGATGAACGAGAACAAGCTAAACTCCAACGCGCACTTACTTGATGATGTGCCTGAATTAACCGATGATTTTTTTGAACATGCAGATGTCTATCCGCGCATTAACGCGGCATTGCGTGAATGGTTGATTACGCATTGAAAAGCAATCAGAACGCAGCCTGAAAATAATTTTTTCAGGCTGCTTTTTTGCGTTTGGCTAAATAAATCCATGTGCAATACGATAAAACCAAGCTGAAAAAAGTTAGACCACTACCACGCATAAACTATAAATTCCGCTTCAACCGTTGCTCTATTGGCAGACGGAAAGAGATATTGCCATAACCCATTAAAATAAATTGCCGCCACAAAAAATAAGCCAATGTAGCCCCAATGATTCATTTTTTTGAATAATACAAAAATAGGGATAAAAATCATGGCAAATAATCCATGAAACATAAAATTAGAAAAGCTAAGAAAAACAATAGAAATAAAAATTCCAAAAAAAGTATGTAATTGATGACCTATTCCAATCAGCAACAATGTATAGTAAATTAAATTCAAACCAGTACAGCGTTGCCAACGCCCTTATGTACCACGCGTACACGGCGGGCGTTGTCGCCTTGTCCTGATTTGAATTTAATCTACTATAAGCACGCTTTCAAATACCGCTGCCAATGCCAGCGTTTTAAATAAAAAAACAAAATTCTTCATTTATATTCCAATACAAAAAAGCAGCCCGAAAAATATTTTCAGGCTGCCTGAATGATTTAGCGCGAATTATTTTTTCAATTCCGCCAAAATTTCATCAACTTTCGCTTTTGCATCGCCAAAGCACATCACGCTGTTTTCATTGAAGAACAACGGATTTTGCACCCCAGCATAGCCCGTATTCATTGAGCGTTTGAACACGACCACTTCTTTCGCTTTCCACACTTCCAAAACAGGCATACCCGCGATAGGCGAATTTGGGTCAGTTTGCGCGGCAGGGTTTACCGTGTCGTTTGCGCCGATGACCAACACCACA
Source organism: Kingella negevensis (assembly GCF_030177895.1). NCBI lineage: Bacteria > Pseudomonadati > Pseudomonadota > Betaproteobacteria > Neisseriales > Neisseriaceae > Kingella > Kingella negevensis. The sequence continues at coordinate 904,691 of NZ_CP123448.1, read as the reverse complement.
TCAGTTTCCGCGAAATCATCGTTAATTTCGTCCATTTCCAACACGATGTCATACGGCACTTTTGCTTCCGCCAACAACACATTCATATGCCCTGGTAAACGCCCAGCCACAGGGTGAATACCAAAACGCACTTCCGTGCCATTTTTACGCAACAAATCGGTGATTTCTGCCACAGGATATTGCGCCTGCGCCACCGCCATACCGTAACCAGGGGTAATAATCACGCTGCTGGCTTCTTTCAACATATTCGCCACATCTGCCACTTGCACTTCACGGTATTCGCCCACTTCTTCGCTGCTGCCTGAAGCCGCCGCGCCGTCCGAACCAAAACCGCCAGCAATCACAGACACAAACGAACGATTCATCGCCTGACACATAATGTAAGACAAAATTGCACCGCTAGAACCCACCAACGCGCCAGTTACAATCAGCAAATCATTTGACAACATAAAACCAGCCGCCGCAGCCGCCCAGCCTGAATACGAATTCAGCATAGACACCACCACAGGCATATCCGCGCCACCGATTGACGCGACCAAATGCCAGCCAAACGCCAACGCAATTAACGTCATCACAATCAACGCAAACCAGCTACCGCCAGCCGACACAAAGCACAACATCAACACAAACGACACGACCAACGCCGCCAAGTTCAATTTATGTTTATGCGGTAATTGCAAGGGTTTACTGCTGATTTTGCCGTTCAATTTACCGAACGCCACGATAGAGCCTGTGAACGTAACCGCGCCGATGAAAATGCCCAAGAACACTTCAACCAAGTGAATCGTGTGCATTTCTTCCGCCACGTCGCCAGCGTCAATAAAGCTGTTGAAGCCCACCAACACCGCCGCCAAGCCGACAAAGCTGTGCAGCAAGGCAATCAATTCAGGCATTTCGGTCATTTCCACTTTTTTGGCTTTGTAAATACCGATTGCCGCGCCGACAATCATCGCCAAAATAATCCAACCCAAACCAGCCACCGATTCGCTGAATACCGTTGTCACTAATGCAATCGCCATACCAGCGATGCCAGAATAGCAGCCTTGTTTCGCCGTTTCTTGTTTAGACAAACCAGCCAACGCAAAAATAAAACAAATCGCAGCAATGATGTATGCCGCCGTAACTAAACCTAAGGACATTTTTATTCTCCAAAATTTTTTTCACGGTAGGGTGGGTAACTCGTTTGCTCACCAAAATTTGTGATTTCGCGTGGGCAATAATACCAACCCTACCTAGATATTTTCAGGCAGCCTGAAAACTCAGTTACCCTTTACGGAACATATTTAGCATACGGCGCGTCACAAAAAAGCCGCCGAAAATATTGATGCTCGCTAACAAAATCGCCACAAAAGCCAAGAACGATACAAACGCATGACCTTGCCCAATTTGCAACAACGCACCCACCACAATAATGCCCGAAATCGCATTCGTAACCGCCATCAACGGCGTGTGCAGCGAATGACTCACATTCCACACTACATAATAGCCAATCACGCACGACAACACGAACACGATAAAGTGATTCAAAAATTCCGCAGGCGCAACCGCACCGACCCACAAAATCAACGCCGCACCAATCACAGCAGGAGCAAATTTCAACCACAAAGGCGTAGGTTTCGGTTCAGGTTTCGCGATTTTTTCAGGCTGCTTGTTTGCTTGTTGTGGCGCAGCAGACACCTGAATTGCTGGCGGTGGGAATGTAACTTCGCCGTCGCGCGTAACCGTCATATTGCGAATAATCACATCGTCAAAATTCAACTCTATTTCGCCGTCTTTATTTGGCGATAACAATTTGGTTAAATTCACTAAATTTGTCGCGTACAGTTGCGAAGATTGCCCAGCCAAACGGTTCGCCATATCAGTGTAACCAATGATTTTCACGCCGTTATCGGTAACGAACAATTCCCCAGGTTTCGTCAATTCACAGTTACCGCCAGTCGCCGCCGCCAAGTCCACAATCACAGACCCAGCTTTCATTGATTCCACCATTTCTTTGGTAATCAATTTTGGCGCAGGTTTGCCCGGAATTGCCGCCGTTGTGATGATGATGTCCACTTCACGTGCTTGCTCGGCAAACAATTTCATTTCCGCCGCGATAAATTCTTCACTCATCACTTTCGCGTAACCATCGCCCGAACCGCCTGATTCTTGTGGGAAATCCAATTTCAAGAATTTGCCGCCCATCGACTCAATCTGTTCTGCCACTTCCAAGCGCGTGTCAAACGCTTTCACGATTGCGCCCAACGAATTCGCTGTACCAATCGCCGCCAAACCAGCCACGCCCGCTCCAATAATCAGCACTTGCGCAGGCGGCACTTTACCCGCCGCCGTGATTTGCCCCGTGAAGAAACGCCCAAACGCATTCGCTGCTTCAATCACCGCGCGATAGCCCGAAATATTCGCCATAGATGACAGCGCGTCCAAAGCCTGAGCGCGAGAAATGCGCGGCACCATGTCCATCGCCAATACATTCACTTTTTTCGCGTTCAGTTTTTGAACCAGCTCTTCATTTTGGCGCGGATACAAAAAGCTCACGAGTGTTTGCCCAGCTTTCAGGCTGCCTGATTCTTTATCAGTCGGCGCATTCACTTTGTAAATCAACGGTGCCTTCCACGCTTCTTTCGCGTCCACCAACACCGCGCCAGCCGCTTCATAAGCCGCATCGGTTAAACCAGCCGCAATCCCTGCGCCACGTTCCACCGCTACTTCAAAGCCCAATTTTTGCAATTGAGCCACAGTGGTGGGCGTACACGCCACGCGAGTTTCGCCTGCCAGTGATTCTTTGGGAATGGCAATTCTCATTTTGAACTCCTAAAGTTAAGGTTAGTAAAGAAAGATAACAGCAGCGCGTTTTCAGGCTGCCTGAAATGGTTAAAACTTGGTAAAAATAAGTTTACAAGAGATAGTATACGCTGACAAAGGTTAAATGTGTAAAAGATGACACAAGTTAAATAAGCAACAAAATTGCGCAATAAATAACTATTGGAAGACATTGTTTCATTTATTTTTTCTGTAAAAAGCGATTTTAATATTCAATGCTATAATTTCGTTTTTTTAATCACACACAGCCTGAAAATGCTAAGAAAAATCTTTCAATACGTGGCGCAACAGCCTTTGTCCAAACTGCACTGTTTGGCAAATCGGCTGGGGCGCGTTCTTTATTATTGCAGCCCCAGCGACCGCCGCCGCATTCGTCAAAACCTACGCACCGCACAACTGCCCAACGATAAAAACATGGTTTTGCGCGTGTGCCAAGAAACCATTAAAGGCGGCTTGGAATTGCCCGTAGCATTTTTTAGGCAGCCTGAAGAAATCGCCGCAATGTTTACACAAATTCACGGCTGGGAACATATTCAGGCTGCGTTAGACGAGAAACAAGGCTTGCTGCTAATTACGCCGCATATCGGCAGTTATGATTTGGCTGGGCGATACATCAGCGAGCAACTGCCGTTTCCGCTCACAGCCATGTATAAACCGCCCAAAATCAAAGTGTTCGATGAAATCATGCAAGAGGGCAGGGTGCGCGGCAAAGGTCAAACCGCGCCAACCAATCTGCACGGCGTGAAGCAAGTGATGAAAGCCCTACGCGCTGGCGAGGCAACGATTGTGCTGCCTGACCATGTGCCTGCGCCTGAAGAGGGCGGCGATGGTGTGTGGGCGGATTTTTTTGGGAAACCTGCGTTCACGATGACTTTAGTAGCCAAGTTGGCTCAAGTGAAAAATGTGAAGACCTTGTTTTTTGTGGGCGAACGGTTGCCCAATGGAGAGGGTTTCGCGCTGCATATTGCGCCACTTTCAGGCAGCCTGAACGGCGATAAAACGCACGATGCGCGGATAGTGAACGAAAATGTGGAATACTGGGTGCGCCGTTTCCCAGAGCAATATTTGTTTGCTTATAATCGGTATAAACAGCCTGCTGGCGCGCCTGAGCGTCCCGAATCCTGATTTTCAGGCTGTGTTTTGAACAATCAAATGGAATGGAAAAAATGACGATTGAAGAATTGTATTCGCTGGCTGCGCGTTTGTTGGACAAACTGGAAACACAAGGCAGCGAGGCTTTGAGCGATGAACAGCACACCTTGCTGGCGTATTGCTGGCTGGATAGTGAAGTGCAAGAGGGCGGTTTTGTGCAACTGATTGCATCAGGCTACGGCGAATATATTTTGCTGAACCCAGTTGCCGATAGTTTGCGCCGTTGGAAAATCAAGTCCACGCCCAAAGTGTTGGACAAAGCACGTGCGTTGTACCAAAAATTTGGTGAACAAATTGAAGCGGCTGTGGACGAAAATCCTGAAGTGGATTTGGATACCTTGCGTCAGCGTTTTGCCGATTTTGAAGAGCTGGACGCGGAATATTTTGAATGTTCTGATGAAGACATTTTGGCGGTGTGTGAATACGTGAACGCGCATCTTGAGCTTTTTCAGGCAGCCTGAAATCAAAATGAGTATAATCTGCCCCTTTTTGAATAAAGGATTAAGGCAATGAACTTAGTGGCTACAGTGTTGCTGGCGTTCAGCATGTCGGCAGACGCATTCGCGGCAGCAATCGCACGCGGTGCAAGTATGGGCAAACCAAGCAATTCACACATCGTAAAAATTGCGCTGACTTTTGGCGTTGTGGAAACCATTACGCCGCTGATTGGTTACGGAGCTGGCACAATCGCCGCGCCGTATATTGAAGCGTTTGACCATTGGGTTGCGTTTGGTTTGCTGCTGGTGTTGGGCGGAAAAATGATTTGGGAGAGTTTTTCGCCCGATGATGAAGACGAGGCTGAAACGGCAGTCATGCCATCTAAATGGCTCTTGTTGATTACAGCCATCGCAACCAGTATTGATTCCATGATTGTGGGCGTAACGCTGGCATTTTTGGACGTGAATATTTGGCTAACCGCGCTGGCGATTGGCTCTGCAACCACATTGATGGCAGCGATTGGCGTGAAATTAGGCGGCGTGTTGGGTGATGTTGTAGGCAAACGAGCAGAGTTTATTGGTGGTTTGGTGTTGATTGGGATTGGCACGTTTATTTTGTTGGAACATTTAGGATATTTATAAGAAAAAGCAGCCTGAAAGATTATTTTCAGGCTGTTTTTTTCGATTCAGGCAGCCTGAAAATCCCCTTTCAGGCTGCCTGAATATTTACACGATTAACGCAATTTCGCCCCAACCGTTTCCGCTTGTGCAATCAATTCCTGAATAATCGGCTCAACCGTTTCATCAGTCAAAGTCGCGTTCATATCTTGCAGCGAAATTTTGACCGCCAAAGATTTATGATTTTCAGGCAGCCCCGCACCGCGATACACGTCAAACAACTCAATTCCTTGAATAATCGGGTTATTTACTTGACCTAAAGCAGCCTGCAAATCCGCAAACGCCACATTTTCAGGCAGCACAAACGCCAAATCACGTCGCCCAGCTTGGAATTTAGACACCGCCTGATAACGCACTTTTTCAGTCGCCAGCACTGCGTCCATGTCCAATTCAAACAACAACGGCGCTTGCGGCAAATCGTATTTTTGCGTCCATTTCGGGTGCAACTCACCGATGATGCCGACATTGGCGCCATCAACCACAATCGCCGCGCAACGCCCTGGGTGCAACGCCGAATGTTCCGCTTTCACAAACGCCGCGTTTTTGCCACGCAACAGCGTTTCCACGTCCGCTTTCAAATCGTAAAAATCCACAGGATGCGATTTTTCGCCCCATTGTTCAGGTAACGCCGAGCCGTAAACCAAACCGCCCACACGTTCCGTTTGTACAAACTGATTGTTTTCTTTACGGAAAATACGCGCAATTTCAAACACACGCACGCGATTTTGTTTGCGATTCAAATTGTTTTGCAGAATCTCAATCAAGCCGCCCATCAACGTAGAACGCATGACCGCGTATTGTGCCGCCAACGGATTTTGTAAACGGATAGGGTCTTGATTATTCGCAAAATCTTGTTCCCATTGCTCGTCTACAAACGCATAACTCACGACTTCTTGGAAACCACGAGCCGCCATTTTTTGATACACGCCAAAACGCGAATGACGGTTTTCAGGCAGCTTCAACATCGCCAATTTACCCGACGTGTAATCATCAGGAATATTCTCGTAGCCATACACGCGAGCAATTTCTTCAATCAAATCCGCTTCAATTTCAATATCATAGCGGAAACTTGGTGCGGTAACGCGGAAACCGTCCGCCGTTTTTTCAGGCTGCAAACCCAAATGCTGCAAAATCGTTTCAATGCGTTGATTTTCAATAGAAACGCCCAACACTTTTTCCACGCGAGCCGTGCGAACTTCCACCGTTTTCGCGGCAGGCAAATCGCCCAACACTTCCATGATTTCGCCCATTTCACCGCCGCAAATTTGCACGACCAATTCCGTTGCGCGTTCAATCGCATCGCGTTGTAATTCGCTGTCCACACCGCGTTCAAAACGGAAAGAGCTGTCCGAACCAAAACCGTATTGTCTTGATTTTCCTGAAATAATCAACGGATTAAACCACGCCGCTTCCAAAACAATATTTTTCGTTTCATCAGAAACCGCACTCGCCGCACCGCCCATCAAACCAGCGATAGACAAGGCTTGCTGTTCATCGGCAATCACAAGCGTATTGTCCGCCAGCGTAACCGTTTTTTCATTCAAACAATCAAGCACTTCGCCATTTTTCGCGCGGCGAACGTGCAGGCTGCCTGAAATTTTATCCGCGTCAAAAACGTGCATCGGCTGCCCGATTTCCAACATCACATAATTGCCGATGTCCATGAGCGGCGAAATGCTGCGAATGCCGCTACGTTCCAAGCGTTGCACCAACCAATCAGGGCTGGCGGCGGTCGCGTTCACACCCAAAATCACGCGACTGATAAAACGTCCGCAGTCGTTTGGTGCGTCAATTTGTATGGCTTGTTTTTGCGTGGTTTGCGTGGCGATGTGATTGATTTGAATAGGATTAAATTCGCATTGCGTCAAAGCCGACACTTCACGCGCAATGCCTTTAATGCTCAAACAATCGGTGCGGTTTGGCGTGATTTTCAGCGTAAAAATCGCGTCGTCCAAATCCAAAAATTCGCGGATATTTTGACCGACTGGCGCGTTTTCAGGCAGCACGAGCAAGCCGTCCACCTTGTCTTCCAAACCCAATTCTTTGGCGGAACACAACATACCGTTGGACACCACGCCACGCATTTTGGTTGGTTTGATTTTAAAGTCGTTTGGTAACAATGCGTTAGGCAAAGCACACGGCACTTTAATGCCCACTTTCACATTCGGCGCACCGCACACGATTTGGATTAACTCGCCTGTGCCTGCGTCCACTTGGGTTACGTTCAGGCGGTCAGCGTCGGGGTGTTTTTCAACGGATTTGACTTCCGCCACCACCACGCCCGAAAAATCGGGGGCGGCTGCGTTGAGTTCTTCCACTTCCAAACCTGCCATGGTCAGCAAGTGGGAAAGTTGGTCGGCGGATAAATTGGGGTTGGCTTGGGTTTTTAGCCATGTGTAGGAGAATTGCATTTTTTAAAATCTCTTTGTTTTCTAAAATTAAAATGGGGGGCAGGCAGCCTGAAAATTAGTTTTCTTCAAAATAGAAATCTTCAAGCTGAAAGGTTGTGATTGGTTTGACGTATAACTGATATTTTTCAACTAATTCAATGATTTTATCGCCATTGATTAAGGTAATAGCTCTTTTTCTATTACGAGAATTTTCAATCGCTTCTCGTGAAAAATCAGAAGTAGTAATAAAAATACCAAATTCAGCATTGTGAAGATCCATTGCCCCTGCAAATTGGTTAATTTCAGGAGAACCTACTCGCGTATTCGTCCAACGTTTAGCTTGAATAGCAACACGAGAAGTCCGAAAATCATCAGAAACAATATAGCCGAAACCGTCCAATCCACCGTCTCTCGTTTCAGAAACGCCTTTTTTATCGTCTATATCTACCCCCATGGCTTTGATCAATGCACGACAAAATATTTCAAATTTTTTGGGCGACATATTAAGAAGAGCTTGTTTTAATTGCTCTTTCCAATTTTCACTGACATCATTTTCTTCTGTTTCTTTAATACTATTTTCTTCTTCGTCTTCTTCTTCAATTTTTACTTTATTACTATTTTTCTTATTTGCACGGCGTTCTTTCCACATTGGGTCAGAAAATGCGTAAATATCTCTTTCAACATCAATATCTTCACTATTACAGGCTCTACCTTTTTCGGTAAGAATAATCTCGCCACGGTTAGGACGTTTTATAAAGCCTGCCATTTCTAAATTGGCAACTCCAAAATTAAATACAAAATCAAAAGGACGATAAGTCCCCCCATTTTTTGCAGGTCTTGTTTCATCAATAAATTCTTCTGGAATTTCTTTTACTGACGATTTAATTTCATTTCGCAATTCTTTGCGTGTTGTTTTACCACCAAGATTTTGCAGCAATTTAATTAAAATTGGCATTAAAATGCTGCGTTGGTCGTATCGTTTCATATCTTCATATTTCATTGATTTTCCTTTTTCAGGCAGCCTGAAACTCAAACGGATTAAGCAATTTCAGTCCCACACCCTGAAAATCCTTAATATTGCGCGTAACCAACACAAAATCATATTCCAATGCAGTCGCCGCAATAAAGGCATCATTTACAGGGCGTTTATTGGGAATGTGTAAAGTAGCATAACGCAAAGCAATTTCTTTATTTATCAAAATACTGCGCGATTGATATTCGGGTAAAACCTGATTTTCAAACGAATCCGCCAACATATTCGCTTGCTGTTTATCACTTTGCGCCAAACGTAAAATACCCATTTGAATTTCGCTAATTGTTATCACGCTGATAAATGTTTTATCAAAATCAACTTGTTCCGCCCATTTTTGCACGTTTGGATTGATTTTATTGCTGTCTAGTTTTCGTAATTCAGAAACAATATTGGTATCAAGCAGATACATTAGTCAAACTCCGCTGCGCGAAATTCGTCCATTTCTCGCTCAAACTCAAAATTTACTTCTGCTGCTGGATGATAACCGCCTAATTTTTCAGCTAAACTGACTTTCTTTGGCGTGGCAGCCTGCTTTTGCACAAACTCGCGCATCAATTCGCGCAATAATTCCGCACTACTGCGATTGGATTCCTTGGCAGCCTGAAAAAATGCCTGTTTCAAATGATTATCTAATTGAAATGTATAGTGAACATTATTCATTTTTCTACTCCTTCAAATTTTCAGGCAGCCTGCACCACAAAATACCGCACCGCCACAATCGCCCGAAACTCATCGCCAATCAAACACCAATCCACCAAATCTACTTTCCACGGCAAATCGCTTTCCGAAAAAGCGCCCACCAAATCCGCGTGTTCCGCCAAAGAAAGCGGCGTGTCGCCCAGCACTGCTAAATCCAAATCCGAATACGGCTTTGCCTTGCCATTTACGCGCGAACCAAACGCCCACACCGTGCGTTGCGAAATGTGTTGCTGCAAAATCGTTTGCACAATTTGCCATTCATCGGGCGAAATGTTTAATTCTACTGGCATGATTTTTCTTGAAGTTTTTGCTGTAAAAATTGCGCTTCCGCAAGAAATTTCTCAATGCCTTGCACCACAGCAATCGCGGTTTCTTCATCGTAAGTGTGGCTCGTCCGCGCGCGCATATCGCGGTATTGTTTCCAATCCGCCCAATTTCCCAGCAATAAATTTTGCTCGTTGGCGGTGCGAATGATGTCTTGAAAACTTATCAAATCAAATTGCGTGGAGTCGGCGGACGTGTTTTCTAAATAGCGTTTTAAAATTTTATGGCTGATTTCGTAGGTAAATTCAAAGCGTTGAATCAATCCATCGCGGATTTGCGTGTCGCTGGTGTCTTGCAAATAACGCTGCCAGCCTTCTTGCAATCGGGTAACGATGTCGCTAAATAGTTGGATAGATAATTCTGCCATTTAGATTTCCTTTCAGGCAGCCTGAAAAATCACTTCTTAAACTGATTCAAAAACGCCAAATCATTATCAAAGAACAAACGCAAATCGTTCACGCCATAACGCAACATCGCGAAACGGTCTAAACCAATCCCAAACGCAAAACCCGTGTATTGTTCAGGGTCAATATTTACATTTTTCAATACGTTAGGGTGAACCATGCCGCAGCCGCCCACTTCCAACCATTTGCCGTTGTCGCCCATGATGTCAATTTCGGCAGATGGCTCGGTAAATGGGAAAAATGACGGACGGAAACGCACTTGCAAATCATCGCGTTCAAAGAAATTACGAATAAAATCAGTAAATACCGCTTTCAAATCGGCAAAAGTAACACCTTCTTCAACCCACAAACCTTCGCATTGGTGGAACATCGGCGAATGGGTCGCGTCACTGTCCACGCGGTACACACGCCCTGGTGCGATAATGCGGATTGGTGGATTTTTCTTGTCCAACATATAGCGCACCTGAATCGGCGAAGTATGCGTACGCAACACATCGCCATTTTCCACATAAAACGTGTCTTGCATGGCACGCGCAGGGTGATTTTGTGGAATGTTCAAGGCTTGGAAATTGTGGAAATCGTCTTCAATTTCAGGGCCGTCCGCCACTTCAAAACCCATGCCGTGAAACAGCTCAACCACGCGCTGCAATGTCAGCGTTACAGGATGCAAACCACCCACGTCTTGACCACGCGCAGGCAGCGTTACGTCCAAGGCTTCGGCGGCTAATTGCGCTTGCAATTTGGCTGCTTCCATTTCGGCGCGTTTCGCATCGTAGGCTGCCTGAAACTGTTGTTTGCATTCATTAATGTGTGCACCAACAGTTTTGCGTTCGTCAGGCGACATTGCGCCGAGTTGTTTCAGCAGCGCGTTTAATTCGCCAGCTTTGCCTAAATATTGCGCTTTGACGAGTTCTAGGGCTTGTTGGTCGGTGGCTTGGGCGATGGCGGTTAAGCCGTTTTGTGTGATTTGAGTAGCGTTGTTTTGCATAGTAAATTCAATCGGATAAAAATAGTTTGGCGCGTGTTTGAAATGTCGTGCAAACACGCGCGGAAATAGGAAAATTTGACTTATTTTAACGCAAATCCTTGTTTTCCTAAACTGCTTTTTCAGGCTGCCTGAAAAATAAAATCCCATTGATTTAGCAATGGGATTTTTGAAAGTTTAGGCTAATTGTTTTTCAAGCGCAAAAATGGCTTGTCGGCAACGCGAGAGGTTGGCTTCTTTTCTATCTACGGCGAGATAGATAAACATATGTTTGTATTTTTTTGATGGACACATCAGGTGATATTGCGTGGTTAATGTAATCAAAATATCGTTGATTTCATCGTCCATCGCTAATCTGTCCATAATGCGGCGTTTGGCTCGAATCACTTCGCTGCCTCGTCCTGCTACCACTTCTAAATCGTAGCTTGGGTCGTTGTTGGCAGATGCCATCAGCATGCCGCTTTCGTAATCGACAATTGCTGCTGCTATTGCTCCTTTTAGTGTGACTAAACCTTCAGTCATTTTTTGGAGATTCATGGTAAAAGCCCTTTCTGTATGTTAGTTGCTGGATTTTACACCTTTCAATTTCTACTCACACGAATTTTTTATGGTTTACTGTTAAGTTTTGAAAATGCTGGGTAGCAGTGCTTATTCATTGCTACTTTGACATGCGTCTTGCCATATTTGTTTGACTAGGTCTGCCCAATCTGAACCAAATTGTTGGTAATCAAACAATGGGGTTTTGCGGACGTGTTTACGCATGCCTAGGCGCATGGCGTTGAGCATGCCCCAACGGGCTGGGTTCGCCCAATAGATGGCTTTGCCTAAATATTCGGCTTCGTTGTGGCATATCCAGTCGGGCAGTTGCGCGGCAGACATGAGTTGTTCGCCTTGTCTGGCTAACATGCCTGGCTGTGTGAGGGTGAGCGTGGGTACGCCCATCCATAGGGCTTGGCATGTGGTTGTTCCGCCAGGGTAGGGGAAAGTATCTAAAATGATGTCGATTTCATTGTATGCTTTGAAATAATCGATTAAATCGGTGGCTTCGTGAATGTCTACGCGTGATTCGTCTAAGCCACTTTGACGTAGGGTTTCTTTAAATTTTTGCATGTGCAGGCTGTTGGGTTTTAACTTATCTGCCTGAATGCGCCAGCGTGCGTTGGGTAGAGTGCGTGCGATTTCTGCCCATGTGGATAATACGGATAAGTTGATTTTTTGGATATTTTGGAAACAGCCAAATGTGATGTAACCGTTTTTTAGCGCAGGCAATGGGTTGATTTCTCCTGCTTCTGGTGGTTCGTGCATGCACAAGCGTGTATGCGGCATGCGCCAAACTTTTTCGACAAACCATTTTTCTTCGCCTTCTGGGACGCAATAGGGGTCAGCAATGACGGCTTGTTCGGTAGATAAGCCTGTGGTGGCGAAATAACCTAACCAGTTGATTTGCACGGGTGCAGCTTGTGCGGCGATTACGCCGATGCGGTGTCCTTTAGTTAAACCTGATAAATCCAGCAGAATGTCGATTTTGTCTGCTTGGATTTTTTTGATGACTTGTTCATCTGTTAAATCGTGAATAGCATGCCAGTTTTTAAATCTGGGTTTGATGTAATCGCTTAAGGTGTCGAAATGGTCTGGTTCGTTGTTAGCATAGGCTGACCAGTCGAATTGTTCGGTTGCTTGGCTTTTGAGTAGGCTGGAAACGAAATAGCCAACGGGATGTAAACATAAATCGGCAGATAAAATACCGATATGCAAACGTTTATTTTGTTGTTCTAAAGTGGGTTTGGGTGCGGTTTTTTTGCATAGGGTACGCACAATTCTGTCGCCATGATGTTTGGCTTCTGCAAACAGGTTTTCAGGCTGCATGTGTGTCATGTAATGCAGGCTGAACATCATGTTGGGAAAGGCTTTGGCATAACCTGTGTGGTTTTCTAGCAAATCTTGATAAAAGGGAAGGGCGCTTTCTCCTTCGTGATTGCCTTGCAAACATACGGCTAAACCAAATTTGGCTTCATCATTTTCAGGCTGCGTGTTTAAGATTTCTCTGTATAACTGAATGGCTTGGGGTAATTTGAAATGATTGCGGTATTCATGGGCAAGATTGAATTTTGCGTCAACATAATCAGGGGCAATTTCTAAAATGCGTTCCAAGCATTGAGTGGCTTCATCATGCTTTTTTAATTTGCGCAACACAACGCTGGAATTGAACCATGCGTCTACATTTTTTTCATCTACCTGCAAGGCGCGTTGAAAGAAATCGTATGCTTCTTCATAGCGATTCATTCTGTGATAGGCACTGCCCATATTGCTGAGCATGGTGGTGGATTGTTCCCAGTTAGGCAAGCGTTGCCACATGGTGATGCCTTCGTCAATACGGTTGTTTTCACACAGTAAAACGGCGGCTAAATTGAAAATGGCATCTTGGTTTGTTTGCTCAGTTAAAGGGAGAATTTTATCTAATGCTTCTGCTTTGTATCCGCTTTGCCATAATTGGTAGGCTTCTTGATAAATTTGTTCGTAATTGCTCATGAATGTTTATCCACTATAAAATGCAGCCTGAAACTTTCAGGCTGCCTGAAAAATAACCCTTTGGTTATGTTACCAAAGGGTTATTTTGTTTACAAATTACTTCTTCTGATGGGTAATCAATTTGCCCAATGCCATTACCAACTGTTCGTCAGTGAATGGTTTGCAAATGAAAACCACGTGCGCCATATTGCAAGGCTTTCAAACCTGTTTGACGGTCAGACAAGGCAGAAACCACCAAAATGCTGGTATCAGCACTGATTTCGCGAATGCGTTGGATACATTCCAAACCGTCCATTTCAGGCGTGGTTAAGTCCATGGTAATCAATTCAGGTTTGTGTTCTTTGAACATTTGCAACACTTGTTCACCATTAGAAGCGGTGGCTACTATTTCCACAGACAAGTTTTTCAGGCTGCGTTCAATACGGTTACGGATGATGTTGGAATCATCGATAATCATTAGTTTATACATAGTTTTCTTTCGTTAAATTAGGCTTTTGGGAAAGTTAAGCTAAAGCGTGTGTAACTTTCTGCGTCTGTTGCTACGCTGATACGACCGCCCATGTTTTGCACGGTTTCTTTGATGATGTCCATGCCTACGCCGCGACCTGCATCTTCTGTTTCAGAGGTGGCAGTTGAGAAACCGCTGCTGAACATCAGGCTTAACATTTGACGCTGTTCCATAGATTCAGCTTCTGCTGTATCCATCAAGCCTAGCAATACGGCTTTGCGACGAATAGCGTCGAAGTTAGAATCTGTATTCACAAACAACTATTTGATAAATTTTAATATTTGTGAAATATACCCTAGTTTAACAAAATTTTCAGCAGATAAATTCGTCTGCTCAAAATCTTTTGCTAAACGTCGAGACCAACCTAACCATGCAAACGTTCGTTCTACAATCCAACGTTTGGGCAGAATATGCCAAGAAATATCTTGAATTCTCTTTGAAATCTCAACAGTTAAACCCAATTGCTCTGATACTTCACGCTCAAATGTATTCCGATAACCTGCGTCCGCACAGAAACCTTTTAAACTCGGATAGGTCTCAAACGCTTTTTTTGCTACAAAAATACCTGCTTTTGTGTCATGAATATTGGCTGCATGAACCACAACAGACAATAGATTACCCAACGTATCAACAGCTATATGTCGCTTACGACCTTTGATTTTTTTACCTCCATCAAAACCTTTATCATGTGCGCTAGAAGCTGTTTTGACACTTTGTGAATCAAGAATGGCATAAGTTGGCATTGCTTGTTTTTGATGGATTAAACGTTTTTTTGAACCAATGCCAAAAGAATTCTATCCCATAAGCCTGATTGATTGGCTCTGCGATAGAAACTCCATACGGTTGAATAAGGTGGAAAATCATTGGGCAGCATACGCCATTGGCAACCTGTTTTGGTGATGTACAAAACGGCATTCACTAATTGACGTTTATCCCATTTGTAGTGGCGTAGCTGGTTAAAATATGGCTCAATCGCTTGCCATTGGGCATCTGTTAAGTCTGTTGGGTAGGATTTTCTAGTCATAAAGATATTTTATCATTTTTGTGAATACAGGTTCTTAAATAGCTTTTCTTCATAATGTATTTGTTTCCTCAACAAAGAATTGTAAAAAAATAATCATGTAATATTTGCATTATTTTGATGTACATCAAGAAAGTTTTGTATTCTTCTTATAACACTCATCTAAAAGACGCAAAAAAACCTGTTGTTTCAAATAACAACAGGTTTTTTAATCAGTCTAAAAATTAAGCCATTGCTTTTACTTTAGCAGACAAACGGCTTTTGTGACGTGCAGCTTTGTTTTTGTGGAATACGCCTTTATCAGCGATACGGTCCAAAACTTTAACGCTTTCTTGATAAACTACTTGAGCAGCAGCTTTGTCGCCAGCTTCAACAGCTTTCAACACTTTTTTCACTGCAGTACGGAAAGCAGTACGCAGACTTGCGTTGTGTGCACGGTTTTTCAAAGATTGACGGGCGCGTTTGCGAGCTTGTGCGCTATTTGCCATTGTAAATACTCCTGAATTAGGGATTAGTTGATTTCGTAAAACGCGCCATTCTAAACACTAAGTCGGTAAAATGCAAGTATTTTCAATGCTAAAACGCATTTTTCAGGCAGCCTGAAAAAAATAACGGTCTTTACAACATATTCGTAAAATAATGATAAAATACCTCATTTTGTTTCCACTGCTTTGCTGTTTTCAGGCTGCATTATTAAAGTAATCATATTATGTCTTATCAACAAGCCAACATTCCCGTTCAAGAAGCCATCGCCGAAACCTTTTCAGACGCACTTATGGATTGCGGTGCATTATCCACAGCCATTGAAGACGCATTTGCAGGAACAGACAATGAGCAACCCATTTTCGGCGAACCAGGTATGCCAGAACAACAACTGTGGCAACAAAGCAAAATTGTAGCCTTGTTTGATGAGCAAGCCGATGTAGCAAGCATTATCGCGCAAGCCGCCCAAAGCATTAATTTACCTCAGCCTGAATACACCATTGAAACTTTGGAAGAACAAGACTGGGTGCGTTTAACACAATCTCAGTTTGACCCGATTAAAATTTCAGACCGTTTGTGGATTACCCCCACTTGGCACGAATCGCCAGATTCTAATGCCATTAACTTGCGCTTAGACCCAGGCTTAGCATTTGGCACAGGCAGCCACCCAACCACCCATTTATGCTTGCAATGGTTGGACAATAATCTGAAAGGCGGCGAAAGTGTTTTGGATTACGGCTGCGGCTCAGGCATTTTAACGATTGCTGCTTTGAAAGTGGGTGCAGGTTCCGCCACAGGCGTGGATATTGACCCACAAGCGATTAGAGCAAGCAACGATAACGCAGTACAAAATGATGTTCAGGCTGCATTCTATTTGCCAGACGGTTTGCCAGAAGGACAATTTGATGTTGTTGTTGCCAATATCTTGGCAAACCCTTTGCGTATGCTCGGCGAAATGCTGGCAGCGCGTACCAAAACAGGCGGACGCATTGTGTTATCAGGCATTTTGGCTGAACAAATTGATGAAATGAGCGGTATTTACTCACAATGGTTCGACCTTGCACCTGCCATTACTGACAACGGCTGGGCTTGCTTAAGCGGCGTAAAACGCTGATTTTTCAGGCTGCCACATTTCATTCCAAATTAGACAGAAAACATACCAAATATTATGAGCGAAATTAAAGTAAGTTGCCCAGAATGCAAACAACCTGTTTCTCTTGATTCTGCCATGTTGAACAAGACTCAGGGTCGTGCTGATTGTCCGCATTGTGGCTTTGTCTTTCATTTGGTTAAAAAATCCAAGAAAAAACCTGCAAATGCTACGCCAGCAGAAATCAGTTCACCTAGTCCAATGCCTCGCAATGAATCAGCGAATACGCCAAGTAAAAATTACGATGCCTTGATGAACGATAAATTAACGTTTCAAGCATTTGATGAAGACTCAAGCGTGGCAAAATTAAATTCAAAAACTGATGAAGAAATCACGCTGGATTTAAACGGTTTCCAAGAAATTGAAGAACCTACTTCTCCTCCAGTACCAGATTTTAAAGAAGTAGATGAAACCAATGTAGCAAAATCCCTGCAAAATATGTTTGATAATTTTGCAGACGTTGATGAGCAAGACAATAAACAAGTTCCTTCTTTTCATGAAGTGAAAGATAATGGTGAAGACAATATTCTGAAGCGTCAAACCAAGAACCCATTGTCTTACCGAATCCCCAAAGCAGCAGAAATGTTTGCGGAAGATGAGACGGCAAATAACCCATTCACTTTCACCATGCTTGACCGAGACAGCATCGCTTCACAGCTGCCACAAGTAACCATGAAAGAAAAAAATGGCACAACAGCCATAGCAGCGCAGCGCAGCGACCAACAAAATAACATCACTATCCACACAGATAGCCTAGTGTTTACCTTGATTGGCGACGGTCAAATTCCAGCAAACGCATTGCCTGCCAATAATGCTTACGTGTCTAGCGATGAACCCAACACGGCTACACAAACACAAGTTCAAGCAAGCACCGCAGTTGCCACACAAAACGATATGAACTGGACGGTTGCAACCATTGCTGCATTGATGGTTTTAATCGTGCAACTGTTCTACTGGGTTATTTTAATGATGTAACACAACACGCGTTTCAAGCAGTTTTCAGGCTGCCTGAAACGCTGTTTTTATGGATAATGATATGGAAAAACAAAAGTTATTTCTCTTTTTGACCCTATTATTTTCGTTTATTTTTCTGCTACTCATCGGCACAGGCGTGTATCTCCTATCCCTCAAAACGCAGCCTGAAAAACAATACGGCATTGCCGCCATACTTTTCGCCATCGGCGCAGCCAGCGCACAATTCACCAGCCTCATGCTGTATCTCAAAGCCAAAACAGGACAAAATCATGCTGAATAAAATCGTACTCGCCAGCAACAACGCAGGCAAACTGCGCGAATTTTCCGCCTTATTCGCCGCGCAAAATATTGAAATTTTGCCGCAATCCGCATTCAATACCCCAGAATGCCCCGAACCATTTCACACCTTTGTAGAAAACGCACTTGCCAAAGCACGCAACGCCAGTCGTGCCAGCGGATTGCCTGCATTGGCAGACGACAGCGGCATTTGCGCCACCGCATTAGGCGGCGCACCAGGCGTGTTATCCGCAAGATACGCAGGCGAAAACCCCAAATCAGATACCGCCAACAACGCCAAATTATCCGCCGACCTTGCCACACACAGCGACAAATCCTGTTATTACGTTTGCGTACTCGTGTTCGTGCGCCACGAAAACGACCCACAACCCATCATCGCCGAAGGCATTTGGCGCGGACAATGGCAGCCTGAAAGTGCAGGCGAAAACGGTTTCGGTTACGACCCCCATTTTTACGTCCCAGAATACGGTTGCACCGCCGCCGAATTATCGCCCGAACAAAAAAACGCCATCAGCCACCGCAGCAAAGCCCTTGCTGAACTCGTCCAAAAAATCAACGCAGCCTGAAAAATGTTAGCCCAATTACCCCCACTTTCGCTCTACGTCCACATTCCATGGTGCATACAAAAATGCCCCTATTGCGACTTCAACTCACACAAAATCAAAACCACGCTAGACGAAAACAGCTATATCCAAGCCCTGCTCACCGACTTGCGAACCGAATTACCCCACATCAACAACCGCTCGATAGAAACCATCTTCATCGGCGGTGGCACACCCAGCGTGTTCAGCGCAAACGCCATTCAGCAATTATTAGACAACATCCGCAACACCGTAATCCTTAGTGAACAAGCCGAAATCACACTAGAAGCCAATCCAGGAACATTTGAACGCACTAAATTTCAAGGTTTCAAAGACGCAGGTGTGAATCGCCTATCCATCGGTGTACAAAGTTTTGACGACCAAAAGCTCGCCGCACTGGGACGCATTCACAATGCCAACGAAGCACGCGCCGCCATAGAAACCGCACAAAACATTTTTGAGCGCGTAAACATAGACTTAATGTACGCCTTGCCCAACCAAACCGTTCAGGCTGCGTTAAACGACGTGCGCACCGCCGCCCAATTTGGCATAACCCACCTCAGCGCGTATCATCTCACGCTCGAACCCAACACCGCATTCGGACACACGCCGCCCAAAGGCTTGCCCGAGATGGACACCGCGCAAGACATAGAAGACGCCGTTCACAGCGAATTAGCCGCCTACGGATTTACACAATACGAAACCAGCGCATTCGCCAAACGAAACGAACACCGCGCCCGCCACAACATCAACTACTGGCAATTCGGTGACTACATCGGCATTGGCGCAGGCGCACACGGCAAAATTTCACACCGCAATTACATTGAACGCACCACGCGCAAACGCCACCCCAGCGAATACCTAGCCGCCATGCACAGCCAACCACAGCAAGCCATCGAACGAAAAACCGTTGCGTCCGAAGACGTACCATTTGAATTTATGATGAACGCCCTGCGCCTGATAGACGGTGTGCCAAGCGCATTATTCGCCGAGCGAACAGGCTGCGACATCGCCCACATTCAAACGCAAATCCAGCTCGCGCAACAAAAAGGCTTATTAGAAATGCAGCCTGAAAAACTCAAACCCACCGAATTAGGGCAGCGTTTTCTCAATGATTTAATTGAACTCTTTTTGTAAACCCATTTTCAGGCTGCGATAGAAAACGCAGTCTGAAAAAATATCACAACATGAAACCCGAACCCCTCATCACCCGCTATCTCCGTCGCCGCTATCTCACCGCCAACGAATGTAACCTACTGCGCCCCATATTCAAACAATCGCTGGATTATGCCGCCATGCGCGTCGCCGCAAAATGCTTCATGCCCTTTCAGGCTGCCCAAACCGCCATAACCCCAAACGGCATCATCTACCTCCCACAAAATCTCTACGCCCCCGATTTTGCCCAATCCTCGTGGACATTGCGCCAACTCTTCATTCACGAATGCGCCCACGTTTGGCAACATCGGCTCGGCTACCCCGTATTACGCTGCGGCATCTGTCTCGCCCTGCAAGGCGGCTACTACAAAAATCGCGCCTACCGTTATCGCCACCTGCTGCGCGACCGCCAAGACATCGCCCAGTTCAACATGGAACAACAAGCCGAAATCATCGCCGAATACTTCACCGTCAAATTTCAGCACGGCATAGAAGACCCAGCTTTAAAACCCGTGTTACAGCGCTTTTTACACAACCCCGCCGATAGCAGTTTGCTGCCTGAAAAAATGCGCATATAAAAGCAGCCTGAAAAAAGTTTCAGGCTGCGTTTTGCGTTAAAATGACATTTTTCAATTTTCCATTTTCAGGCTGCAAATACAAAACGCAGCTTGAAAAATCCCGAAAGCAAAATCATGATTCCCTACGGCAAACAAACCATTTCAGAAGCCGACATCGCCGCCGTTGTCAGCGTTTTAAAATCCGACTATTTAACCCAAGGCACACAAGTCCCAGCATTTGAAAGCAGCCTGAAAACCCACTGCGGCGCACAACACGCCATTGCCGTCTGCAATGCCACCGCTGCCCTGCACATCGCCTGTCTCGCGCTTGGTTTGGGCAAAGGCGATATTTTGTGGACAAGCCCAATCACGTTTGTGGCTTCGGCAAACTGCGGTTTGTACTGCGGCGCAAGCGTTGATTTTGTGGACATCGACCCAAAAACCATGAATATGTCTGTGGACGCATTAGCGGAAAAATTAGCCGCCGCCAAAATTTCAGGCAGCTTACCAAAAATTATCGTGCCTGTGCATTTGTGTGGCGAACCGTGCGATATGCAAAAAATTCACGCATTATCAAAAGAATACGGTTTCAAAATCATTGAAGACGCATCACACGCGATTGGCGCACGTTATCAAAATGGCTACGTTGGCAACTGCGAATACAGTGATATTACCGTTTTCAGTTTCCACCCAGTCAAAATCATCACAACCGCAGAAGGCGGCGCATGTTTAACGAATAACGCGGAATTAGCCAATAAAATCGCGCAGTTACGTTCACACGGCATCACGCGCAATGCTGATGAAATGGTCGGCGAATCAGACGGCTCTTGGTATTATCAACAAGTGGATTTAGGCTTCAACTATCGCATGACGGAACTTCAGGCAGCATTGGGTGTAAGCCAAATGACGCGCTTAAATGAATTTGTCGCTCGTCGTCAGGAATTGGCGACGCGTTATGATGAATTATTGGCGGATTCGCCTGTAGCGACACCGTATCGCAACCCTGAAAATATGTCTGCGCTGCATTTGTACCCGATTCGTGTGCTGCCTGAAAGCGGCAAAAATCGCCGTCAAGTGTTTGATTATTTGCGTGAACACGGCATTGGTGTGAATGTGCATTACATTCCTGTGCATACGCAGCCGTATTACCGCGAACTTGTTGGTTTTCAGGCTGGTGCATTCCCCCACGCGGAAACATATTACGCGCAAGCGATTAGTTTGCCGTTGTATTTTGGTTTGACTGAAGCCGAGCAAGATGTGGTTGTTAATACATTGAAACAAGCGTTTCAGGCAGCCTGAAAAATTAATTTCATTTGAGAAAATGGTGCGCGGGGCGCACCCTACAAAATAAGGGCAGCCTGAAAGGAATAAAAATGACCTTATGCATAATCCCAGCGCGTGGCGGCAGTAAACGCATTCCGCGCAAAAACATCAAATTATTCAACGGCAAACCCATGATTGCCCACAGCATTCAAGCTGCGCAAGATTCAGGCTGCTTTGAGCAAATCATCGTTTCCACCGATGACGCGGAAATCGCCGACATCTCGCAACAATATGGCGCAACTGTGCCATTTACGCGACCAGCCGAATTGTCGGACGATTTCGCCACCACAGGCGCGGTGATTGCCCATGCCTTTGATTTTATGCAGCAACACGGCTGGCAAGGCGACAGCGCGTGTTGTTTGTACGCAACTGCACCATTTGTGCAAGCCAATGATTTACAAAGTGGTTTGCTTGCCTTGCGCGACAATCAGGCAGATTTTGCGTTTAGTGTTACCAGTTTTCCGTTTCCAATTCAACGCGCTTTGAAATTGGCAGAAAATGGCACTGTTTCCATGTTTCAGCCTGATTTGTTTGCGGTGCGCTCGCAAGATTTGCCCGAAGCGTGGCACGATGCAGGACAATTTTATTGGGGAACGGCGGCAGCTTGGTTGGCGCAAAAACCGATTTTTAATAGCCACAGCGTTGCCTGTGTTGTGCCGCGTTATCGGGTGCAAGATATTGATACGTTGGAAGATTGGACACGCGCGGAGATGATGTGGCGTGTGTTGGCGGAATTGGGGGAATGAGTTTTCAGGCAGTCTGAAAGGATAAAATATGTTCATGAGACAATGGTTAATTTCATTTTTTGCATTATGTACTGCTGCTGTGTATGCAGCGAATCCCACATTAAATCAATTAGATTTCAAAATTGTGCCTGTTGTTTTTTCAGAAAAAGATATTCCTGCTCAATCTGCAACGGATTATCAAGCAATCAATATTCAAATTGCTGAAAATGAAATGGATACAACCCAGTATTATCCGATGTGGGTCAGTAAAAAGAAATGGCTAACGCAAAAAGATTATGGCATAACCCATACAGAAATCGCGCTAGATTCTCTACAACGGTTTGTATTAAGAACCTGTATTCACAAAAATGATAAAATATCTTTATGACTAGAAAATCCTACCCAACAGACTTAACAGATGCCCAATGGCAAGTGATTGAGCCACATTTTAACCAGCTACGCCACTAGGGGCTAATGACATTTTAGCTATAATTTCAACCAAATCAAAGCACAAGCTAATGACACGGTACTTTCATAATTACGTTTTAATTTATCGTACCGTGTTGCCAGTGCACGAAAATGCTTTAATCGTGCAAAAGCATTTTCTACCAAGTGCCTGATTTTATATAAATACCAATCTGTGTCCACATTAAGATGTTCTCTATTTTTCTTATATGGAATATTGGCTTTACTTTGTTTAGAATGAATTAACCGACGAAAAGTATCACTGTCAAAACCCCTATCAGCACACACGGTTTCATTATCACTTAAGTCCAATTGTGCCAATAAATCAGGCGCAACAACAATCTCATTTACATTACCAGCTGTAATCATAAATTCAATTGGATTACCACAAGCATCAACCGCTAAATGAATTTTAGACGTATGACCTCCGATACTCTTACCGACAGCTTGATGCACAATGGATTTTTTACCCATGCCGTGTTGATGAACACGGATATGACTACCGTCCATAAAGACCCATTCCATATCGGGTGTATCTGCCAAATGTTTAAATAATTTGGTAAAAATACCGCGTTTAGACCAGCGATTGAAACTTTGGTAAAGGCTGTTTGCTTTACCAAAATAACTAGGTATATCAGCCCATTGGCAGCCTGTACGTAAGCGAAACAGGATACCTTCTACTGTTTTGCGTAAATTTTTCTTGCGATAAATGCCAAGCTGTTTCAAAATAGGCAACAGTCTTGACCATGTTTCATTTGTAAGCGTGTTTCGGGACATGGCAAAGGTTTAGGATGGTTGTATGGAAACAATATCTTAAATCCTTTGCCTCTTTTTTTGAATTGTCAATAGCCCCTAGGGTATATTTCACAAATATTAAAATTTATCAAATAGTTGTTTGTGAATACGGGTTCTAAGTCTTAAATTATCACCAGTCGCGCAAAGAGAAATTGCTGAAATGACCACGCTTGCAGCAAAAAATCATTATGCTGTCGGTATTTTTCACTTTAAAACCAAGCGACAAATTATGGTTGCCAATGTGTATGAACCCTTAATGATTCACACACTTCAACTTTCCGATGCTGGTTCTTTAAGTGATATAAAAATATTACAGGGTATGATTAAAAATCATGAAATTGAGTTTCGCCTAGTTTCTCGGGACAAACAGCCAACTAATATGGCCGATTGGCAAATAATTAAAACTCATGAACAAATACCTAGTGCAATCGTAAAGAAATGGGCAACGCATGCTGCATGGGTCAATACTCGTTTGGCAATTACGCCTAATGATGCTGATGATTTAAAACAAAAAACAATACAGGGTGCAGCAGGCAATCGAGAAACGATTGTCTTAAATTTAAATCAAGATGGGCAAAAGAAATGGCAGCAACAATATGATTTACCTGCTCAAAATTTGCTTGTTTTATTGAATAAAAATAATGAACTCATTACACCTATTGATGATATTTACACTATGTATGCCGATAAAGAAGAGTTGGTTATTAAGGCATTGTATGGCAACGACTCCATAGATGAATTTTTACAGCAATTAAAAAAATAATTTTCAGGCAGCCTGAAAGATAAAAATCATCTTTTCAGGCTGCTTTTTGCTGATTTTTTTGTAAAATTGCTATTTTTGGGCACTACTATCTTGATTTGTAACGGATAATTTAGGATAATCCGCGCTTATTTTTAAAACATTGAAGGTAATAAAAAAATGACTCTTACCAAAGCAGAATTGGCTGATATTTTGGTTGAAAAAGTAAGCAGTGTAAGCAAAAATGACGCTAAAGAAATCGTGGAACTGTTCTTTGAAGAAATTCGCACAACTTTAGAGCGTGGCGAAGAAATTAAAATTTCTGGTTTTGGTAATTTCCAATTGCGTGATAAACCGCAGCGCCCTGGTCGCAATCCTAAAACTGGCGAAGAAGTGCCTATTTCTGCGCGCCGTGTTGTAACGTTCCACGCAAGCCAAAAACTTAAAGGCATGGTGGAGCATCATTATGATAAACAACGATAATTTATCTGTTATCCCTGCAAAACGGTATTTCACAATTGAAGAAGCATGTGATTTAGCTGGGATTACAACCCAGCAGCTTACTGAATGGCAACTTCAGGAATGCTTGGTGTTAGGGAAGGGCGCAAATGTTTTGACGCGCTCAGATGTGATGAAGTTGCGTCAAATGCGTTATGCAATTCTTTCGGTTACCAATATGGATTCTTTTGGTAATCCTGCTATTTCTAATGATGAAATGCGTAGCGAGTTGAAAGATATGCTAGCAAGTATTCAAAAAGTGCTTGCTCCTGAATAAAGCTCTTAATATAATCTCTTCCTTTCGGAGTGTGGCGCAGTCTGGTAGCGCACTTGCATGGGGTGCAAGGGGTCGAAGGTTCGAATCCTTTCACTCCGACCAAAAAAATAACAAAAAAGTCAGCTTAATTTGAGCTGACTTTTTTGTTTATGGTGTTTTAAATTTCTGCTAACTGCAAAATCACTTCGTTATTTTCAATTTTTGCAGCCTGAATAGTATGCTGTTTCAACATCGGGCGGAATAAGGCAAATTCCGCTAAATTCAACCGAATGGTTTTGTTAGACGTGTCCACGGTAAGTTTTTTCATTTTCGGGCTGCCAAGTGCTATGTTGGCAACAAAACCTAAGCCGAACGGGAACACGTATTGAAATGTCAGCGTGTTTTGCGTGTTGCCAACCAGTTTTAAGGTTAGATTTACGGTGGTTAAATTCAAATCATATTGTGCCACAATCGTGTTCGGTTCAGTCTGCGTGAAACGCACTGCCTTGTTGCGTTGCTTTAAAATACTTTGGCTGATTTCAGTTAAAGATTGTCGCCATTCTTACATTATATTTTCCTTTCAAAAAAAAGCAGCCTGAAAACGATTTTCAGGCTGCTTTCTGTTATTAACCGTGTTGTTTTAATGCCGCTTTCACAAACGCTTCAAACAAGCGATGTCCACGACGCGGATTTGACGTAAATTCTGGATGGAACTGACACGCGAAGAACCAAGGGTGGTCAGCAATCTCAATCGTTTCCACCAAACGCTCACGCCCAGCCGACACCCCGCCAATCGTTAAACCAGCCGCTTCCAGTTGTGCCACATAATTGTTGTTCACTTCATAGCGGTGGCGGTGGCGTTCACGAATTTGGTTCGCGCCATAAATTTTCGCCGCCAAGCTGCCTTCTTTTAGCTCAACTTCTTGCGCGCCCAAACGCATTGTGCCGCCCAAATCTGCGTTTTCATCACGCGTTTCTACGCTGCCGTCAGCCGTTTGCCATTCATCAATCAACGCAACCACTGGGTGCGGTGTTTTCAAATCAAATTCAGTAGAATTTGCGCCAGTCAAACCTGCCACATCACGCGCGTATTCAATCAACGCAATCTGCATACCCAAGCAAATGCCCAAATATGGAATTTTGTTTTCACGCGCAAAACGTGCTGCCGCAATTTTGCCTTCTACGCCACGAGAACCGAAGCCGCCTGGTACTAAAATCGCGTCAAAACCTTTCAAGTAATCCACGCCGTCTTTTTCAATATTTTCGCTGTCCAAATAAGTGATTTGAACGTCCGTTTGCGTGTGAATGCCGGCGTGTTTCAAAGCCTCAATCAGTGATTTATATGATTCAGTCAAATCCACATATTTGCCGACCATAGCAATTTTCACTTTGTGCTGTGGATTTTGAATTGCGTGAACGATTTTTTTCCAGTCGGTTAAATCAGCTTGTTTTACATTTAATTGCAACTGCTCGCAAATAATTGTGTCAATACCTTGATTGTGCAACATTTCAGGGCATTCATAAATGCTGCCCACGTCATAACTGCCCACAATCGCGCGCTCTTCCACATTGCAGAACAAGGCGATTTTGCGGCGTTCATCGGTTGGCATTTCTCTGTCCATGCGGCAAATCAAAATATCAGGTTGCAAACCAATGCTCAACATTTCTTTTACTGTGTGTTGCGTTGGTTTTGTTTTGATTTCGCCAGCCGCCGCGATATACGGCACATAGCTCAAATGCGCAAATAAGGTATTCGCGCGACCCAGTTGGCTACGCATTTGGCGAATCGCCTCCAAAAATGGCAACGATTCAATATCGCCCACCGTGCCACCGATTTCCACAATCGCCACATCGTAACCTTTTGCGCCTTCGTGAATGCGGCGTTTAATCTCGTCCGTGATGTGCGGAATCACTTGCACTGTGCCGCCCAAATAATCGCCACGGCGTTCTTTTGCAATCACATTTTCATACACTTGACCTGAGCTGAAGCTGTTCGCACGTGTCAAAGTTGCGTGAATAAAGCGTTCATAGTGACCCAAGTCTAAATCCGTTTCCGCGCCATCGTCTGTAACGAATACTTCGCCGTGTTGGAATGGGCTCATTGTGCCAGGGTCTACGTTGATATAAGGGTCAAGTTTCAGCATGGTTACATTCAAACCACGCGATTCAAGGATAGTAGCAATAGAAGCGGCGGCGATACCTTTGCCTAATGAAGATACAACGCCGCCAGTTACGAAAATAAATTTTGTCATGATTGTGATACCTGTGTTGGAATGTGCAATTTTAACGCAAAATAACGAACCCCTGCAATCTTTCAAAACGCAGCCTGAAACCGTCAGCCCAGTTTTCAGGCAGCCTGAAAAATGGCATAATACATAACTTTACATTCTATCGGACATGCGCCATGACAACCTCACAAAAAGGCAATGTATTCATCATTTCCGCCGCATCAGGCACAGGCAAAACCACGTTGGTAACACGCCTAGTTAATCACAACGACAATATTCGCGTCTCCATTTCGCACACTACACGCGCACCGCGTGAAAACGAGCAACACGGCAAACATTATTATTTTGTTACGCGTGAACAATTTAGCAGCCTGATTGAACAAAGCGCGTTTTTAGAACACGCCGAAGTATTTGGCAATTTCTACGGCACAAGCTCTGCCGCTTTAACCGAAATGTGCGAACAAGGCTACGATGTGATTTTGGAAATTGACGTGCAAGGCGCAGAACAAGTCCGCAAAGCCATGCCTGAAGCCATCAGTATTTTCATTTTGCCGCCGTCAATGGCAGTGCTGGAAGAACGCTTACGCAACCGCCAAACCGACAGCAAAGAAGTGATTGCACGTCGCTTGAGAGAAGCCGAACAAGAAATTCAACACGCCTTTGCGTTTGACTACATCGTTACCAACCGCGATTTAGTGCAAGCCGAAAGCGATTTGCTGCACATTTTTAAAGCCAGCCGCCTAAATTTGGCAAATCAACGTACAGCCGTTGAAAAAGTGTTGCAAAATCAGTAAAATCCAAAAACTCCACAGTTTCAGGCAGTCTGAAAACTTTATTTGTTTATTTGAAGAAAGAAGCAATATGTCTCGTATTACGGTTGAAGAATGTCTTCCACAAATTTCTAACCACTTTGATTTGACTTTGGCAGCCGCTCGTCGCGCACGTCAATTAGAAAACGGTACACAGCCTTTGGTTGATGATATTCGCAATGACAAACCAACAGTAACCGCGTTGCGTGAAATCGCAGCAGGCCAAGTGGGCGCAGAAATTTTGGCGCGCAATAAATAATTCTAATGATGAATTTTCAGGCTGCTTTTTTATAAAGGCAGCCTGAAATTTTTTTGATAATATTGTTTTTTATAGTAAATTTAAAATAAAATAGTGCAATTCTAATTTTATCTTTAAGGTGCATAAAATGGCATATTCAATTGATTTACGAGAAAAAGCATTAAATTGTTACAAGCAATGTAACAATGCAAGTAAAGTTGCCAAAACCTATGGTATCTCAAGAAATACGCTTTACCTTTAGATTAAATTAGA
Organism: Kingella negevensis; assembly: GCF_030177895.1. Classification (NCBI taxonomy): domain Bacteria; kingdom Pseudomonadati; phylum Pseudomonadota; class Betaproteobacteria; order Neisseriales; family Neisseriaceae; genus Kingella; species Kingella negevensis. The sequence continues at coordinate 876,164 of NZ_CP123448.1, read as the reverse complement.
AGAACAAACAGGTAGCCTGAAACATCAAGTCAAAGGGCAAAATGCCACTAAATTGGATACGCAAGCACTCAAACAATATATTGAACAAAATCCTGATGCTTATCTCTATGAAATGGCTGAAATGTTTAGTTGCTCCCGCTTGCACCTTATTCGCCTGAATTAAATCCAATAGAAAAAACATGGGCAAATATTAAGAAATATATGCGTTCAATTTTGCCTAGTTATGATAATTTCACAGATGCGCTACTATCCTATTTTTATTTTAATTAACTATAAAACATAGTTATGCCATAAAATAAAAGAAATAATCTTTCAGGCTGCAACAAACAATCGCAGCCTGAAAAAAACATCATCACACATTCTCCATTCCTCATAAATACCACTATGCCCACACCACAACCCCAAGCCCCATACGATTCACTCACCGCCGATTATCGTGAGCAACTCCTCCGCGAAGCCCGTTATCTTTCTGCTGATGAACAACAGCAGTTAGAAAAAGCCTGCGCGTTTGCGTTTCATGCACACGATGGCCAAATCCGAAAAAGCGGCGAACCTTACATCACGCACCCGATTGCCGTTGCCACAGAATTGGCGCGCTGGCGCATGGATATTCAAGCCTTAAGCGCAGGTTTGATGCACGATGTTTTGGAAGACACCAGCGTAACCAAAGAACAAATGACCGCAGAATTTGGCGACACGATTGCTGAAATGGTGGACGGTTTATCCAAGCTGGAAAACTTGAAATACGACAGCAAAGAAGAACATCAAGCCGAAAGTTTCCGCAAATTGATTTTGGCGATGACCAAAGACGTGCGCGTGATTATCGTGAAGCTGTCTGACCGCTTGCACAATATGCGGACATTGGGCGCGAAAAAACCAGCCAGTCGCCGCCGCATTGCCACAGAAACGCTGGAAGTCTATGCGCCGATTGCCAACCGTTTGGGCTTGAACCACGTTTACCGTGAGCTGCAAGACTTGGCGTTTTTTGCCATGCACCCAGCGCGTTACGGCGTGTTGCAGCGTGCGATGACGACGTTTAAAAAAAATCGCCATGATGTGATTGAACGCGTGTTGCGTGAGATGAGCTTGCGTTTAGTGGGGCAAAATATTGAAGCGCAAATTCGTGGGCGCGAGCGCAATTTATACAGCATTCATCAAAAAATGCTGACGAAAAAAGTGAAGTTTGAAGAATTGCAGGACATTTATGGCTTTCGTGTGATTGTGAACAGTGTGTCGCAGTGTTACACCGCTTTGGGCGCGTTGCATGGTTTGTATCAACCAAAACCTGGGAAATTTAAAGATTTCATCGCCATTCCAAAATCCAACGGTTACAAATCGTTGCACACCACTTTGAGCGGACCTTACGGTTTGCCGATTGAAGTGCAAATCCGCACGCGTGAAATGAACATGATTGCGGAAGTGGGTTTGGCGAGCCATTGGCGCGATTCAGGTAGTCAAGAAGATGAAACTACGCGCCGAACCAATCAATGGCTGAAAAATATTTTGGACTTGCAAGCGCGTAGTGAAAATGCGATTGAATTTTTGGAACACGTGAAAATTGATTTGTTCCCGAATGAATCGTATATGCTCACACCTAAAGGCAAAATCATCACACTGCCACGCGGCGCAACGCCGATTGACTTTGCGTATGCGGTTCACACCGATGTGGGCAATCATTGCGTGGGCGCGCGTGTAAACAAAATTCCTGTGCCTTTGCGGACGCGCTTGAAAACAGGCGACACGGTGGAAATTATCACATCTGAATACGCAAAACCGAATCCTGCGTGGCTGAATTTTGCCGCGTCTAGCCGTGCGCGTAGTGCCATTCGCAGTTACATTAAAAATGCTGACCGTTCGGACGCGATTGCATTGGGCGAGCGTTTGTTGGCAACGGCTTTGGGCAGTTTGTTGCCGAAGAAAGTGGCGGAATCTGATGAACTGAAAGAGAAGTATTTTCAGCAGTTGGCGGACAAGCAGTTATCGTTTGAAGATGTGCTGTATAACGTGGGCATTGGGCGCACAATGCCTGTGGCAGTGGCGATGGAAATTGCAACTATGGCTGGCGAGCATTTTGGCGATGAAGTGAAACTGAGCCCGATTCAGGTAAACAGCCATGAAACGGCGCGTGTGCATTTGGGCAAATGTTGTTTGCCTGTGGCTGGGGATAGTATTCGTGCGGTGGTTGTGCCTGAACAGGGCTTGATGATTCATCGCGATATTTGCCCTGTGCTGCTGAAAACGGACGCGGAACATCAACTGGACGCGGATTGGGCGGCTTTGCCTGAGGGCATGGAAAAGATTTATCAGACAGCTTTGGTGGTGTCTTCAGAAGATTCGCATGGTTTGCTGGCGAATATGGCAAGCGCGATTTCGGAAACGGGCTGCGATATTGTTTCGGTGGATACGTTGTCTAAGGCGCAAGAAGGCTTTATTGAGTTTAAGTTTACGCTGACTGTGCGTGATTTGTTGCATGTTCAGGCTGTGATGGCTCGGTTGCATAAGATTGTGCAGGTGCGTAAGGTTGTTCGGGTGTGATTTTCAGGCTGCCTGATTGTTGGTGCGTGGGGCGCATCCTACGATAAAACGCAGCCTGAAAACAAAAAAACCGTTATCTTCATCAAGATAACGGTTTATATTTTTTTCAGGCTGCCTGAAACTTATTCAGCCACAGCATCTTCAAAAGGATTTGGATTGGTTTCCACTTGTTGCAACGCAGGACGTGGGGCAGCAGCAGGTTTGCTATCATGTTGAACGCTAACAGAGCGTGATGGAACAATCGTAGAAATAGCGTGTTTATACACCATTTGCGTTACAGAAGTGTTGCGCAACAACACAACATACTGGTCAAACGATTCCACTTGCCCTTGCAATTTAATCCCGTTTACCAAGTAAATAGAAACAGAAACATGCTCTTTGCGCAAAGCGTTCAAGAAAGGGTCTTGTAATAATTGTCCTTTGGCTGTCATTTTTGAAACTCCATTATGGTTATGATTATGTTGCCAGCGAAAAACTGGCGGTAAAACAAGTGTTGATTTTAACGTGAATTAACCAAAATAACCAACTATATTTTTTCAGGCAGCCTGAAAATGACAGAATAAACCACAAAATTTATAATTCTAGTGTTTTAAATTTGAACGATTACCGCGTTGCCAACGCCTTTATGTACCACGCGCACACGGCAGGCGTTGTCGCCTTGTACTCGTTCAAATTTACAACACTATATTTTATTTGATTTAACTTTCAGGCAGCCTGAAACCCATGAAACTCAACCCCCAACAACAAGAAGCCGTGGAATATCTCGGCGGCGCATTATTCGTACTCGCAGGCGCAGGCAGCGGCAAAACGCGCGTGATTACCGAAAAAATCGCCTACATGATTACCCAAGCGCACTACAAACCGCACCACATCGCCGCGATTACCTTTACCAACAAAGCCGCCAAAGAAATGCAAGAACGCATTGCCCAACGGCTCGGCAAAGACCAAACGCGCGGCTTAACCGTGTCCACGTTTCACTCTTTGGGCATGAAAATTCTGCGCGAAGAAGCCCCACACATCGGTTACAAAAAAAACTTTTCCATTTTAGACGGCTCCGATAGCGGCAGAATTATCAGCGAATTGCTGGGCAGTTCAGGGCGCGAGCCGATTTTTCGCGCACAACACCAAATTTCGCTGTGGAAAAACGATTTGAAAACACCCGAAGACGCTTTTCAGGCTGCGAGAGAAACCGATGACGAATGGCTGCAACAAGTCGCACAAGTTTACGCCGCCTATCAAGCCACGCTGGAACACTATCAAGCCGTAGATTTTGACGACTTAATCCGCTTGCCAACCTTGTTGCTGCAAAACAATTCAGACGTGCGCCTGAAATGGCAAAAATGTCTGCGCTATTTGCTGGTGGACGAGTGCCAAGACACCAACGCTTGCCAATACGCGCTCATGCGTTTACTCACAGGCATTGAAGGCATGTTCACAGCCGTGGGCGATGATGACCAATCCATCTACGCATGGCGCGGCGCAAATATGGAAAACTTGCGCCGTTTGCAAGAAGATTACCCAGCCTTAAAAATCATCAAGTTGGAACAGAATTACCGCTCAACGGCGCGAATTTTGAAAGTGGCGAATAATGTGATTGCGAATAATCCCAAGTTGTTCCCAAAAACATTGTGGTCTCAATTTGGCGAGGGCGATGTGGTGCGCGTGATTGCGTGCAAAGATGAAAACCATGAAGCCGAATTTGTCGTGAATCAAATCGCGCGAAACAAGGTGGTTTACGGAGCGGATTTTGCGGATTTTGCTATTTTGTATCGCGGCAATCATCAGGCGCGTTTGTTTGAAGACGCGTTGCGCTCGGCGCGGATTCCGTATCAGATTTCGGGCGGACAAAGTTTTTACGACAAGGCGGAAATTAAAGACGTGTTGGCGTATATGCGTTTGTTGGCGAATCCGAATGATGACCCTGCATTTTTACGCGCCGCAACCACGCCCAAACGCGGCATTGGCGACACGACTTTGGGCAAATTGAACGATTATGCGAAACAGCACGAATGCAGTTTGTTTGAAGCGGCTGGCAGTCTGAAAGCGATGGAATCCTTGTCCACAAAAAGCCGTGAAAGTGTGCAGCAATTTATGGCGTTGCTGCATGATTACCGTGAACGGGCTACGGTGGACGCGGCTGGGGAAGTGGTGCAGGATTTGCTGTCGGATATTCAATACGAAGCGCATTTGAATGGGCAAGATGAAAATTTGCGTGCGGCGGAAATGCGTTGGCGAAACGTGCAGGATTTGGCTGGCTGGTTGGAACGCAAGGGCGAAGACGGCGAGAAAAATTTGATTGAATTGACGCAAACGATTGCGTTGATGACGTTGCTTGAGGGCAAGGACGAAGAAGAAGTGGACGCGGTGAAGTTGTCCACGTTGCACGCGTCTAAAGGGTTGGAATATCCGTTTGTGTATTTGGTGGGCTGTGAAGAGGGGTTGTTTCCGCACGCGGATAGTGTGGAAGAGGGGAACTTGGAAGAAGAACGGCGGTTGATGTATGTGGGGATTACGCGTGCGAAACAGCAATTAACGCTGACGCATTGTGTGAAACGCAAACGCCAAGGGGTGTGGCAGTTTCCTGAGCCGAGCCGTTTTATTGATGAAATGCCGCAGCAGGATTTGGAAATTTTGGGGCGTAAGGGTGGTGCGCCGATTGTGTCTAAAGCTGAGGGTCGGGCGAGGTTGGGCGGTATGTTGGATATGTTGAATAAGAAAACGGGACAGTAAATTTTGATTAGAAAGCAGCCTGAAAATGTTTTCAGGCTGCATTTGTATAAATGTGAGGATTTAATATGACGCAAACTTTCGCTCAAGATGATTTCAACCGCAAACCGATAGCCGAGAAAATCATCAAATTACTGCAATCTAATATTGACGTTTCGCCTATGGTCATTGCTGGCGGAGATTATTCGGGTTTGCGTGCCTGAAGATGATACGGCGGAGGGTTACAGATGAGGTATTAATATAGCTAAAAAACAAAAAGCAGCCTGAAAAACATTTTTCAGGCTGCTTTTATATATTACAAAACAATCGTCTGCTGCAAAAATGCTAAAACCGCCGCCAACTCTTCCGCCGTTTCCGCTTGCGTGCCGTTGCCTGTGTGTCCGCCTTTTTCGGGCGCAAACAGCCACGCTTTCGCATTCGGATTCTCACGCAATTTCGCATAAAATTTCAGCGCGTGAGCAGGGTGGACACGGTCGTCTGACAAACTGGTCGTGATGAACGCTGGCGGATAATTCAGGCTGCCTGAAAGCTGATGATACGGCGAAAACGCTGCCAAATACTCGCGCATTTTTGGGTCGGCTGGGTCGCCGTATTCGTCAATCCAACTCGCGCCTGCGTACAATTCCGTGTAGCGCAACATATCCGTGAGTGGCACTTCGCAAATCATCGCGCCCAAATTTTCAGGCAGCCTGCAAAATGCGGACGCGACAACCAAACCGCCATTGCTGCCGCCTTGAATGGCGATTTTTTTCGCGCTGCTGTACCCGCGTTCCACTAAATCATTGATTACCGATAACAAATCATCAACGCTCTTATGTTTATTTTCACGCTGCGCCGCCGTGTGCCAATGCGTAAACTCGCCGCCGCCGCGCACATTCGCCAACACAAACGCACCGCCACGCTCCAACCAATGCCGCCCAATCGCGCCCATATAATGCGGCAATTCAGGCACAGCAAAACCGCCGTACACATAAACCAAAGTCGGCGTATCGGGCGATTGCGTTTTGCCAACGTGATAATACGGAATGCGCGTACCGTCCGCCGAAGTAGCAAAATTCTGCGTAACCACAATATCTTGCGCGTTAAACTGCTTCGGCTGACGGCGCAAAACCGTCAATTCCATCACATTTAAATCCAACGCAAACAAAGTCAAAGGCGTAACAAAATCGCTCGCCGCCAAGTAAACCGTATCGCCGCCCCAAGGCTGGTCGGCAAGCTCAATCGCGCCATTCGGAAAACGCGGCAACGCCTGCTCAACCCACGCGCCATTTTCCCATTTCCACGCTTTCAGGCTGCCTGAAACATTGTCCAACAAACTCGCAATCACAAATTTCCGTGTCGTTTCAATCAGTTCCAACGCTTGCGAACTCGTTGGCGCAAACAGACAAAACGCTTCGCCCAACTCGCCCTTATTCAATTTCACCGCAATCAGGCTGCCTGAAACATATTTTTGCTTACTGCGCTGCCAATCCGATTTCAAATGCAAAAATAATTGCCCAGCCAAATAACCCACGACTTCACAATCACGCGGCAGAGCCAATTTCACCGCTGCCAAATCCGCATTCACATAAAAATAATCCTTTTGAAAGAAAGACGTATTCGCTTCAATCAAATCCAACGGCGCACCCTGCGCGTCCAAATAACGCCACGCGCTGACCATTACGCCGTCCGCGTCCATTTCGTAAACAGGCGTGGCTTCGTCAAACGACTGACCGCGCTGCATCAACCAAACCTGACGCGGATAACCCGAAGTCGTGAGCTGCCGCTCGTCCCATGCAGGGCAAACCCAAACGCTGTTTTCATCGCGCCAAGCCACATGATTTTTGCCCAATGGAAAATGAAAACCACCCGATACAATTTCGCTAGTTTTCAGATTAAATTCAATCGTGTACGCACTATCCGAACCTTGTGAAGACAGCGAAATCAACGCTAATTCAGGGCGTTCCACATAATGCGACACGCCGTCTAAATACACATCATCGCCCAAAATTTCATCAAAATCCGCAACTGAAAATAAAATTTCCCAATCGGGAATGCCAGCACGATAGCTTGCCGCACTGCACACGCGATACACGCCTTTGGGCAAATCCGCCGACTGATGAAAATGGTACATTCGGGCGCGGTGTTCTTGGCAAAATGGGATTTGTCGCTCGTCTTGTAATTGTTCGGTAATTTGTTGTTTTGTTTTGTGGAAATTTTCGGATTGGCAAAATTTCGCCAGCGTTTTGGCGTGGGCAGATTGGTGGAATTTTTGCGTTTCGGGAGAATGGAGATTTTCTAAATATTGATAAGTATCTTGCATTTTTCAGGCTGTCTGAATAACTAATTAGAGAAAAAGCCCAAACATTTCTGTTTGGGCTTATATCTGGCTCCCCGAGCTGGGCTCGAACCAGCGACCTGCGGATTAACAGTCCGTAATCGCCCACTTTTAAAAAATTCAATTAACTGATTTTTATAGATTATTTATTTTGTGGTGTCTGCACATACCATCACATAAAGTCTCATAACAATCGCATTTTAGCACAAATTGGACACACAAGAAAACACACTTAAAACCGCGTTCACTCGCTTTTTAAAGTGTGTTTTTTCACTTTGATAAAAGGAAAATCTATGCACACAGCACATTTTTTGATGATGACGGCAGCTATTGCAACCGCGCTGCCAACTTTTGCTGCACCATCGCCACCAATCAATTATTCACAAATGCGGTTTAACGATTTGGCGCAACAATGCAGTAAAGGTGTCCACCCCAACACATTGCAAGCGGTCGCTCGTGTGGAAAGCCATTTCAATCCCTACGCCATCGGCGTTGTTAAAGGCAGCCTGATACGCCAACCGCGCAATCTTGCCGAAGCGGTCGCTACCGCCAAATCATTACACGCACAGGGCAAAAATTTCAGCATGGGTTTGATGCAGATTAACCGTTACAACTTGGCAAGTTACGGCTTGAATTATGAAACCGTGTTTGAGCCGTGCAAAAACATTAACGCTGGCGCACAAATCTTGAAATCTTGCTTTGACCGCACAGGTGGCAACGGACAAACCGCATTGCAAAAAGCATTTTCTTGTTATTACTCGGGGAATTTTCGCTTTGGTTTCAAAAGCGATTTCAAAGGACAACCGCCTTACGTTACCAAAATCATTTTGGCAGCGATGGATAATTCTCCGAATCAAACCATTGATTTTTCAGGCAGCCTGAAAGCCAGCAACAACTATTCGGCACAATCTCATTTACTCAAAACCAGTTATGTGCCACAACCGAGCAACAGCAAGCAGCCTGAATATATTCCGATGCCACAAGCAGAACAGCAAGTGGCGCAACCCCATTCGGTTACTGAACAAACAGTTGCCGTTTCGTCAGCAGAACCCGTGAAAGTCGCAAAGGCTACCGCCGATTGGGACGTATTCGCCGATTTCTGATGGCAGCAATCCGATACCGCCAAATGGCGGTTTTTTCTTTTTTAAATTTAAGGAACTTTGTATATGAAAACAAATACTTTAACGCGTATCGCGCAAGGCAAAACAGCTAAATTTGCTCTGATGGTTGCTTTGGGTTTGGCGACACAATCCGCAATGGCAGCAGGTGGTTTCGCCAGCGAAGCAAAAACGATGGTGGAAAGCATTCGTGATGGCATCAACATCATTGTGGGTGTGGTCGCAACCATTGCTTTGTTGTGGCAATTCGCACAAGGCTTTATGGGGCGTAAAACGTGGGGCGACATTTTAGAAACATCTATGTGGATTGTTGGCGCAGGTGCTGGTATTGCATTGGCAACATGGCTGTTTACCAAAGGCGGCTCAATGACTTTCTAGGGTTTCAATCATGAGCGATTACGAAAACATTAACACAGAATACGCCACTTACAACGCGCTCGGCAGACAAGCCATGATTATGGGTGTACCAGTCGTTGCATTGGCGATGAGTAGTTTTGTTTTGGTAATGGCAACAATGTTGGCAATGCCTTTCCTGCAAGGTCGGGCATTGCTGATATTAGCCTTACTGATACCGATTTTTATTGGTCTACGGACGGTGTGTGAAACAGACGACCAAGCCTTACGCATTTATGTGTATGAAATTAAATGGTTTTTCAGAAAAAGAAACGCCAAAATGTTCAACAATACCACCACCGTTATTCCGACCAAATATGGGAGACAAAACAGTGATTACCAGCGATTTTTTCAGCAAGACATTCAATCAGCAGCCAGCGCATTCAGACTTACTGCCGCCAATTTGCCAACACGTTACCAATAATATTGTTTGGTATGAAACAGGTCATGTTGCTTTTGTCATCAGAATGAATGGCTTGCCTTTTGATGGCGTAGAAGACAGTTATTTGTACACGCAATTTGTCGGTTTAAAAAATATGTTGGCAGGCATCGGCAAAACATTGGGCAACCGTTTAGCCGTATGGACAACGTTACAGCGCAAAAAAATCAACTTTGACCGTGAATACAACTTCAAAACGCGTTTTTGCCAACAATTTGCCGAAAAATATGTACAGCGTTTTCACAATGACAATTATTTTGAAAACGTGTTCCATATTACCGTTCTGATTAAAAACAGCGACATAGACGATGGTATCAAAGAAGCCGAAGAGTTAATCGCCAGCATGATGTCATCACTCACGCCGTATGAACCCACGTTGCTGACCGCGTACCAAAATCAAAACGGCGTACTTTTTTCTGATGTGTACCGCTTTTTTGGCAGCCTGATAAACGGTCAAGATGAGCCAGTTCCCTTGTCGTTTGTAGACACTTATCAAACGCTCGGCAGCGCGTATTTGCATTTTGGCAGCGATATTGGCGAAATCCGCCCGATGCACGGACAACGCAAATTTGCTACTTGCTACGATTTGAAAGATTTTGGCATCAGCAAGCCTAAAATTCTCACGGATATTTTGACGTTGCCGTGTGAATTTACGCTCACGCAAAGCCTGATTTACATCAATTCGCACACCATGCAGGCTGAAATCCGTAAACAACTGAACAATTTGAAATCGGTTGGCGACCAAGCCATAGAACAGCAAGAAGAGTTGTATAGTGGTATGGGTAAATTAACGGCTGGCGATTTGATGTTCGGCGATTATCATGCGGCATTGGTTGTGTATGGCGATACACCGCAAGAAGCCGCCACCAACGGTTCAAAAGCCTATGCGGCATTTATGAACTCGGGTGGTTATCGGTTTACCAAAGCTGGCGCATCGGCGTTGTCCACTTATTTCAGCCAAATTGCAGGCAGCCGCGAACGTCCGCGTTCGTTTCCCAAAACCACAACCAATTTAGCAACCACATTCGGCATTCACAATTATTCATGCGGTAAAAGTCGGGGCAACCCGATTGGCGATGGTTCGGCGGTCATACCGTTGCAAACCAAATCACGCACTTTGTACGATTTCAATTTCCACTTTTCCAATCCACAAGAAGACAACACAGGCGAAAAAATCGCAGGACATACGCTGATTTTAGGAGCGACAGGCACAGGTAAAACCACCTTGCAAACATCGCTGATGGCGTTTGTGGAGCGGTTTGACCCTTACATTTTCGCGCTGGATTTAGATAGGGGTATGGAAATTTTTATCCGTGTGTTGGGCGGTCAATATTTTGCATTGGAAGCAGGTGTGCCAACTGGTTTAAATCCGTTCCAACTGCCTGATACGCCGTCTAACCGTGAATTTTTGTACACGCTCGTGGGTATGTGTGGCGCAAATCACAACGGTACATTAACCGCCGAAGAAGAAAAGCAAATTCAAGTCGCCGTTGATACGTTGATGGGACTAGACCACGAATTACGCAATTTCAGCCATTTGTTACAAAACATTCCGATGGTTAATCAAGAAAATAGTTTGCGTGAACGCTTGGGGCGTTGGTGTCGGAGTGAAAACGGACGGTTTGCATGGTGCTTGGACAATGATACCAATCTGTTTGATGCCGAACAGTTTTATCGTGTGGGATTTGATTTAACCGATATTCTGAAAGAAGACTATCCGCCGACTGCGCCTGTCATGGCATATATGTTCCATTTGCGCGGCATTATGATGAAAGGCGTGGCGGAGAAAAACGGCATTCTTGCCAGTATCGTTGAAGAATTTTGGTGGGCAGCACGTTTTCCAGTTTTACAGGAATTGATGCTGAAAATCCTGAAAACCGACCGCAAATTGGGCGGTTGGCTGATTTTGGTCTCACAATCGCCCGAAGATGCGATTGCTTGCCCGATTTTTCCTGCGATTGTGCAACAAACGCCGACCAAAATTTTTCTGCCAAATCCCGATGCGGAATACAAAAACAGCTACGAACGCTGCGGCATTACCGAAAAAGAATACTGCGAACTGGTGGAATTATCGGTGGATAGTCGCATGTTTTTGGTTAAGCAGTCCACACAATCTGCTTTTGCTAAACTGAATCTACAAGGTTTTTCAGATGAAATGGCGGTGTTGTCGGGTTCGGCGGATAACGTGGAATTGTTACATCGTGTGATGGCGGAATGTGGTAGCGAAAGCTCTGAAATTTGGTACGAACCGTTTATTCAGGCTGTCCGTGAACGTAGAGCCATGAAAAAACGTGTTTAATTGAAATTGCTGTTGTCGTAATGATAATAGCTGCAACCCGACCGCTTAATGCGGTTTTTTCTTTTTGAGAAGGACTTTTCAACCATGAAAACAAAATTAACTCAAATTGCCGCCGTTGTGCTTTCAGGCTGCCTGATTATTTCAACACCTGCATTTGCACAAGGTATTCCAACTTATGACGTAAAAGCGGTGCTGGAATCTATTGAACGCGGCAAACAATTAAAAGCACAGATTGAAAACCAAATTTCCCAAATTCAGGAAATGAGAAACCAATTGGCTGCTATGAAAGGCTCACGCGGTATGGGCGACTTGGCGCGTAAAGCTATTAATTACGATTTGAACGTACCGAGTGAATGGGGCGATTTGCACAAATTAACCAGCGCACAACAACAGGCACGTTTGAAAGGCAATCAATACGATGCGGCTCAATCCGACAATTTGCTGAACCAAAATTTAACCATGTTGTCTAAATTTACGTCAGAAAATCAGCAACGTTTGAATACGATTGATAGTTTGATTAACCAAATCAATACCACAACCGACATCAAAGCATCTAGCGATTTGCGTAACCGCTTATCGGCAGAACAGCTTAAATTTCAAAACCAGCAAACCATGTTAGACCAAATGGCGCGTATGTATGATTTGCAGGAGAAAGTTCAGGCTCGCCAGTATTCAAATCGTGAAGCGTGTTTGGCTCGGCATTTGGTAGATAAAAATTACGCTGCTTGTAAATAATAATAGGCAGCCTGAAAAGATAATTTTTCAGGCTGCCTGAATATCACAATTAGGAGTGCAACCATGTTTGAATCACTATTTGAATCTCTTTTGACAGGTCTCGGTACTGATTTATTTCAAAAAACCACCAAACTGATTGCTGAATTATCGCCACTATTTGCCGCAGGATTTGGCATTTACATTATGATAGTCGCTTTAAACGCATACAATCGCGGTTTAGATGGTAATGTATTGGATTTGACAAAAAAGGTAGTTGGCTGGTTGATTATTATTTCTTGCGCGTTTAATGCTACACAGTATCTAAAAATTGCAAATATGCTGTATGAATTTCCCGAACAAATGGCATCACTCATTACAGGCGCACCATATTCAGCAAATCAATTAGATGCTAATTTCAATGAATTATTAGCATCAATGGGGCGTGTAGAAGCCTATGGTCAAAAAGAAATACCGCCTTTAAATGTAGGAGATAGGCTTGCATTAAAAATAATGGTTTTAGTTATTTTATTGTGTGGCATTATTTTCTTGACGATTGTTGCTGCATTTTATTTGGTTGCTAAAATCTCATTAGCTATGGTTATTTTAGTCGGTCCAATCTTCATCGGCTCAATGCTATTTCCAGCAACACGGCAATGGGGCATGAATTGGATTGGACAGATTATGAGTTACTCACTTATGGTTACATTCTACATTGCACTAGGAGCAATTCAGCAAACCTTTTTTGAATCCAGTTTAAAAAATCAAATTACTGATGATTGGGTTGGACTGACTACGCTATTAATTATTGCTGCAATGTATTTTACAGCTACCATGATTTTTCTAGTGGTTACGCTCTCTATACCGTCTATTGCAACAGCTTTAACTGGTGGGGCAACTATTGGTGGATTTAGTGGCGTGATGCGTAGCATGGTAGGACTATCCAAAGGTGCTAGCGTTGGAGCAGGAATGCCAGCGCGTGGGTGGAATGCAGCACAACGATTTTATCAGCGATTACAAGGTAATAGCGTTAAACCAAAATAAGATAAAGGCTGTCTGAATTATTATTCAAACAGCCTTTATTTATGCAAACATGGCATTATTTAAATGATTTTTCATTGAATGAAACAACCTACGCCATTGAATTTGATAAAAAGCAACTAGACCAATACAGCCAAACAAAACTGTATTGTCAAATAATGTATCAAGCCAAGTAGGAATATCAATGTAAGTAGTAAATAGCCATTCAATCATAAATTTGAAAATAAACAATAAAATAGGAGATAAAAATAGCATGAGTGCAAAAAGCAAGTATCGTGAATATTGAGATTTTGCAAATTTCTTCATGTTTTCTAAATTCCAATCAGCATTGGTTAATGTTTTATTTTTAAGACCAATAATGGATTTACCATATTGATTAACAATAGAAAATACCAAAATTTCATTACCTATACGCATAGGAATAGACCAATTTGTTAAATGGAAACATTTTTCTGTACCCTGTTCATCAGTCAGAAAAAATTGTGTGTACTGGGTTGTTGTGCTGTTTACTGTAACGTGTCCAAAGCTCCCACTTCCTGATACTTCAACTTGCGAATTTTGTTGAATATCTGCCACCGTACCCCTATCAATTTCAATCGTATAGTTCTTATACTGAATGGTTTGATTGTTCATCTTAAACCCCTTATTTTATAAAGAAATTTCAATTAAATTTTAACACAAAAAGCCTATTTTTCAATCCACAAGCAGCCTGAAATCTATTTTCAGGCTGCCTTTTTCTATGGAACTTTTATCATGAAAAAATTGCTCATCATGCTCACGACAACCGCTCTACTCGCTGCTTGCTCGCACAATCCACCCAAGCCTTACGGCAAACCTTTTCCAATTAACCCACAACCTACCATGACCACAGAAAAGGCTAATCCATGAAAACCAATCCCACACCCAAAGCCCCCAATCCACGCCAACAAGGGCTGAAATTTATCCAAGAAGCCAAAGAATTTCACAAAGCCGAACTAGACCGTGTCCGCAAAAACAGCCGCATTGCTTGGCGTATTTCAGGCGTATGCCTTGTGATTACAGGGCTTGCCGTTGGTGCGGTGGCTGGTTTAACGCCGCTTAAAACCACACAACCGTTTGTAGTGCGTGTAGACAACAATACAGGCGTAACCGATATTGTTACCACACTCAAAACATCTGAAAAAAGTTACGGCGAAGTCGTGGACAAATTTTGGTTGGCGCAATACGTCCGCCATCGTGAAAGCTACGATTGGCAAACTATTCAATCTACTTATGATGCCGCCATGTTGTTGAGCGACCCAAACATTCAGGCAGAATTTGCCAAACTCTACAATAACCCAACTGCCGCGCCACACAAAATCTTGCGCGACCAATACAAAGTTATTGTGAAAGTGAATGCCATCAGTTTTTTGGGTAACGAAGTCGCACAAATTCGTTTTGAAAAACAAACCATTCCTGTAAACAGCGTGAACCAGCCGTTGCCGCCACAACGTTATATTGCCACCGTTGGCTATGCGTATAAAAATCAGCCACAGGAAGAAAAAGACCGTTTAATCAATCCATTGGGTTTTCAGATTACCAGCTATCGCGTAGACCCTGAAAACACACCGAACCAATAGGATAATCTCATGAAAAATAAATTGATTTATCTCGCTATGGCAGCCATTGTGCTGCCATTTTCCGTTCAGGCAGCCAATATTCCAAAAGGCTCGCCCAAAGACAAACGCATTCAGACGGCTGTTTATACGCCTGATGATGTATTTGTGGTTCGTACCAAAGTCGGCGTAGCCACCGTTATTCAGTTGGAAAGCGATGAACGCATTATCGGCGAAAGCAGCGCAATGGGCATCGGTCATGCCGAAGCATGGAAAATGACCGCTCGCGGCAACAATATTTTCTTCAAACCCACCGCCGAACACCCCGATACCAACTTGCTGATTACCACCAATAAACGCACCTATGCCTTTGACCTGAAATCCACCAACGGCACACCGACGCCAACATACATTCTGCGTTTCAATTACCCTGATACCGCATTTGCCCAACGGCGCACCGCCGCACAAAAACGCATTCAGTCAGCCGAAGTATTCGGGCAAGCACAATCTGCGCCACCGCTTAACACCAATACCAATTATTGGGGACTTGGCAACAAACATCTCGCACCGACACACATTTACGACAACGGACGATTTACCTACTTCCGTTTCAATAATGGGCGCGACTTACCGACCATTTACAAAGTATTGGACGATGGCAGCGAAGTTCTGCTGAACACACACATGGACGGCGACACAGTTGTTGTTCACGAAACCGCGCAACATTTCATTTTGCGTTTGAACAAGCAAGTTTTGGGTATTGAAAATCGAGGATTTAACAGCAACGGTCAATTCAATCAAACTGGCACAGACGACAATTCATCTGTTCGTTTACTGAAAGGATTTTAAATGTTAAAAAAATTTTTAAACCGCAAAAAAGAAGTGTCCAATTTGCCCGAGCCTGATTTCAGGCAGCCTGAAAATGCAGAAAACAGCATTGAAAACACCGAACCCATGCCGTTGAGTGAACAAATCAATGATGTAAATGTAGAAGCTGGTTTGCCACTCAATTCATCAGGCGGCAAAAACAATATGACGAAAGTCGTGGTGGTAGGGGTTGGGCTATTGGGCGTGGGTATGGCGGTGGCTGGTTTAATTGCGTTTTCAGGCAGCAGCAATGAAGATGAAGCAGTCGCTGCCAAACAGCAGGAATTAGAACGCGTGAAAAACACCCAATCCAAAGATTTTTCTACTGAAAAACTGGATTTTGGACAAGAAGAAATCGCTACGGCATCTGCACCTGTTGCGGCATCGGCAGCATCTGCCCCCGAACCGCGAACCGTACCGCCGATTGATACGGTAGAAGCACCGCCACCACAGCCCACGAACACGGTTGAAGCCACGCCCGAAACACAAGCCGCACCTGTTGCCGAACCCAAAGAACCACCAATCGATAGCCGATTATTGGGCGATGTATTGGTTAGTAATCAGTCATCAGACATGAGCGGTCAAACGGTTTCAGGCAGCTTTGAACAAGGCGAAACACAAAATGTTTCTTTTTCTGAAAGCTCATCAGAAAGCAGCGACAATCCGCCAGCGCAAAACAGTTTTGCAGCGCGTTTAAATCCAACGGTTACGCCGAGCGTAAAAGCACAACGCCGCGCCGATGTAACGTACTTGTTGGCAAAAGGCACAAGTATTCCGTGTACATTGGACACGCAAATCATTACGACCCACGCAGGCATTACGCGCTGTTTGGTAACAAAAGACGTGTATTCTGCTAACGGCAAAGTGTTGTTATTGGAACGCGGCACAAAAATCATCGGCGAACAAACCATCGCGATGTTACACGGTCAAGCGCGTGTATTTGTGTTGTGGAACGAAGCCGAAACCCCCAAAGGCGTGAAAGTATCATTAGCGAGCGGCGGTGCAGGACAGTTGGGCGCATCGGGTCATGGCGCACGCATGAAATATCATTTTTGGCAACGTTTTGGCGGCGCGGTTATGATTAGTTTAATCGGCGATTTGGGCGATTATTACAGCAACCGCTCACAAAGCAATGGGCAAAATATTTCTTTTGAAAATTCGTCCGAAGCCGCGCAAGAAATGGCAACCGAAGCACTCAAAAACAGCATCAATATTCCGCCAACTGGTTTCATCAATCACGGTACGCTCATCAATGTGATGGTGGCGCGTGATGTGGACTTTGGCGGTGTGTATGAAGTTGTCAAACCGTATGAAATGTTTTGATGATTTCAGGCAGCTTGTGTTTTCAGGCAGCCTGAAATACAATAAGCATTACATTTAATGTACAGGAGTAAAACAATGGCAACAACTAATTATAATATTCGCATTGAGCAAGATTTACGCGACAAAGCCTTTTCTGTTTTAGAAAGCTACGGATTAGCCCCTGCACAAGCCATTAAGCTATTTTTAAAACAAGTAGCAGATACGCAAACTGTGCCATTGTCTTTCAATCATCATGGTACAAGCCGTATTCCTAATGAAACAACGCTTGCCGCTATTCAAGAAATTCTTGAAGACAAGGAAACACGGCATTTGAAGCGATACAGCAGCATGGAAGAAATGATGAATGACATCGCGGAGTTTGATGAATGACTAGAAAACTTGTACCAAGCAAACAATTCAAACGAGATGTTAAAAATAGATTGGATTTATTGCTTACTTCTGAATGGACAACCGTTTCTTGGTCTCTCATCAACAATCAACCTATGCCAGAAAAATTTAAAGACCATGAATTAAAAGGAAATTTAAACAACTTTCGTGAATGTCATGTTAAACCTGACCTACTGTTGCTTTATACATCAGATGATGATGAAGTTCATCTTGCACGATTAGGTTCACATTCAGAACTTTTTGGTTAATGATAGATTACAGGCAGCCTGAAAACACTATTCAGGCTGCCTGAATTTTTGATAGGAATAAAAATGGAAAACCAAACCATCCGCGCCGATACCAGCGCACGAAACGCCCTAGACCGCTTGGGCATCAGCGATTATTTGAACCAAGACGGCGTTACCGAAGTCATCATCAATCGCCCGAATGAAGTGTTTATTGAAAGCGCAAACGGCTGGCAACGTTTTGACGACAACCGTTTAGATTTCAAAGCATTGGAACATTTAGCCAACACCTTATGCGTGTTTAACAGCAAGCATATTTCCGCCGCCAACCCCATTCATTCGGTAACGCTGCCCAATGGCGAACGCGGACACATCATGATACCGCCGTCTTGCGAAGACAAAACCATCGTGTACGCATTCCGCAAACCGTCTAAAACACGTTTTTCGGTTGATGATTACATCAATACAGGGCGATTGAGCCAGTTCCGCGACAGCGCACAATACGGCGTTTCAGGCAGCCTGAAAACCGAAATTGACGGTAAACATTTCCATGATATTGCCGACAAAATGAACGTACCGCACGATATACCGTTGGCAAATTGGCAATACGAAATGTTAAACCACAAAGCTAACCGTGATTTGAACGCCTTTTTTGAATTAGCGATTGCCCACAAGCTGAATATTTGCATGGTCGGCGGTACAGGTTCGGGCAAAACCACGTTCACAAAAGCATTGGCAGATATGATTGACCCGACCACGCGCATCATCACGATTGAAGACACGCACGAGCTGGATTTGCCTAAACACCCGAACCATGTTCACTTGTTCTACAAAGAACACATCACAGCCAAACAAATTATCGCCGCCTGTATGCGCCTGAAACCCGACCGCATTTTTCTGACCGAGCTACGCGGCGATGAAGCGTGGGATTATTTGTCTGCGCTGAATACTGGACACGCTGGCGGTTTAACTTCCGTCCATGCCAACGATGCCCAATCGGTGTTTTACCGCATCGCACAACTGGCGAAAGAATCCGCCACAGGGCGCACAATGGACTATGATTTCATTTTGAATACTGTCCGTTCCACCATTGATATTGTGTGCTTTTTTGACCGAACGCGCATGACTGAACTGTATTTTGACCCTGTGGCAAAGTATCGGGCGTTAAGTGGACGGTCGTAAATGTATTCAAAACGAAATGAAAGATTGTTAAACCATTCAGGCAGCCTGAAATTTGTAAAGGAATTGGATATGAACCAAAACGAAATCAATATTTTAAATCGCCAACAACAAACCATGAACACATTACTCAATCAGCGCGTGTTGGCGCAATATGATGAATGTGTGAATCGTTTAATACGGTTTGGTGTGCTTCCCAATCACGACTACACGCCAACGCAAAAGCATATTTTATTTAACCAATTCAGCCTGTTAATGGCAACAGGTTCACACACAAGGGAAGAATGGCATGAACAAATGGCATCAGTTTTACAAGAATTAGGCATCAATCAAACTTCTGATTAACCGCCCCTTTTTCCATAAACAGAAAGCCTAGCGTTTCGGTATTTAAATCTTCTACCGTTAAATTTTCATTAAATTCATTCATTTAACTTTCTCCTGAAAAGGTAACATTATGTACTACAACCGTATTCAAATCATGGGTAATCTGGGCAAAAACCCCGAAATTCGCTATTTCCCTGACGGCACAGCATCGGCGAAATTGTCCGTTGCCTACTCCGAAAAATGGCGCGACAAAAACGGCGAGCAGCACGAGCGCACCGAATGGTTTACTGTGCTTTTAACCAAAAAACAAGCCGAAACCGCCGCCAAATATTTGCACAAAGGCGATACCGTTCAAGTGGCTGGCAAGCTGCTGTCGCGCCATTATACCGACAAAGACGGCGCAAACCGCACCGTGTACGAAATCCACGCCAACGAATTTTTGATGATTAAAACGCGCCAATCCGCCGAACCTGAAATGGCGGATTTACCCGAAGATTTGCCAATGTAATCATTTTATTTTCAAGGAAAAAATCCCATGTCCAAAACCCTAATCATCGCTGAAAAACCCGATATGGCAAAAGCCATCGCCGCCGTGCTGAATGTCCCCAAAACCAAAGGTTGCTACGAAAACGAGCAATTCATCGTCAGTAACTGCATCGGGCATTTGATTGAATTTGATGTTCCCGAATGGCGCGACAAGAACGCATCATTGCCTGTTATTCCGCAAACTTTTTCCCTGAAAATCAAAGAACAAACCGCGCAACATTATCAGTTTTTGCGCGGTTTAATTCATCGTGCGGACGTGTCCACGCTCGTAAACGCTTGCGATGCCGACCGTGCAGGTGAACATATTTTTCGGTTGGTTTACCAACATTCAGGCTGCCTGAAACCTGTAAAACGTATGTGGATTCAATCCACTACGCAACAAGGTTTACGCCAAGCGTTTGACCATCTGAAAAACGGCACAGATTACGATAATCTCGCTGCTGCCGAACAATGCCGCGCCGAAGCCGATTGGCTGCTCGGCATGAACGGCTCTCGCGCATTGAGCAATCAGTTTGGGCGCGTGATGACCCCTACGCTGGCGATGGTGGTTGATGCTTATCTCGCCAACAAAAATTTCAGACCTGAAAACTATTGGGAAGTATCGGCGCAATTTGCTATTCAATCAGGCAGTTATACCGCAAAATTATTGGACAAAAACGACAAAATCTCCCGTTTTGCCGATGACGAAACCGCGCAGGCTGCCTGTGAACACATCCACAATCAAAACAGATTTGCTGTGAACGATGCTGCCGAAACGGAATACGCTCACGCGCCGTATTTGTTTGATGCCAATGAATTGCAAAAAATCGCCAATAAAAAACTTGGTTTTGCTGCCGATAAAACCTTGTCTATCATGCAAAGTTTGTACGAAAAGCACAAAGTTTTGACTTATCCGCGTTCCGATTTTAACGCGCTGCCTGACGATTACTTGCCCACGTTAAGCACCACGATTGCAGGATTAGGCGCGTTGGCGGAATACAGTAACATCGTAAATGATATGCAAGCCCATGATTTGATTAAACACAATCCGCGTGTTTTTGACGACAAGCGCATCGGCTCACACTATGCGATTGTGCCAACTGGTTTCATTCAGACGGCAGACGGCGAACGCGCTTTGTCGGATTGTCCGCCCAATGTGTTGCACGAAACTTTGTCGGCTGATGAATATACCGTGTTTCATTTGGTGGCGTTGCGAACGCTCGCCGCACTTTATCCTGCTGCCGAATACGCCGTAACCACGCGTATCACGTTTTCAGGCAGCCTGAAACTGCGGACAACTGGGCGCGTGTTGCAAAAACAAGGCTGGCTGAACGTGTACGGTGGCATTGATGATGACGAAGACAAGCAGCAGTCGGATAAATTGCCGCCGTTGTCGCCCGATGAAACCGCGCAACTGGACAGCGTGTCCGCCAAAAAATTAACCACCAAAGCACCGCCGCTCATGACCGAAAGCCGTTTAATCCAAGCCATGAAAACCGCAGGGCGCGATTTGGACGACAAGCATTTGGCAGACGTGATGAAAGACGTGAAAGGCATCGGCACATCTGCTACACGCGCGCCCATCATCAAAAAATTGAAAACGCCGCCCGAACATGAATCAGCCTATTTGTTGCTGGAAAAGAACCAGTTAATCCCGAGCCAACGTGCGCTTGATGCGATTGCCCACGTCCGCCAGTTTTTCCCTGAAACCGCCGACCCAATTTTAACTGCTGAATGGGAAGACAAATTGCATCAAATAGAACACGGTCAATTTGCTGCCGATGATTTTCGTGCGGAAATTCATGGGTTCGTGAAAAAATTTGTAGCAACGGTGTTGCCGCATCGTCCGAACGCACATCAAGCAGAAATCTTGTGTGCGTGTCCGAATTGCGGTTCAGGCAGCCTGCAAAGCCAAAAATTCAGTTGGCATTGTGAATGCGGTTTCAAACTCTACAAAGAACAGCGCGGTCGTGCCATGTCGGCAGATGAATTGCGCCAACTGATTGAACACGGCAAAACCGATTTGCTGCAAGATTTTGTGTCCAAAGAAAAAGGCACAAAATACGCTGCTGTCTTAAAGCTGGAACGCGATGATACAGGCAGCCTGAAAATCGGCATGGCGTTTCCCGAACGCAAAACGGAAACCTGTCCGTGTTGTTCAGGCAGCCTGCACGACAAAGGTGGTTTGTACGAATGTGAATGTGGTTTCAAATTATGGAAAACGCAATTTGGCAAACGCTTGACCGAAAATCAGCTTAAATCGTTGATTGAAAAAGGCGAAAGCGGTTTGATTAAAGGCTTGAACCGAAAAGACGGCAGCACATTTGATGCGGCATTGTGCGTGGACAAAGTGAATAAGAAGATTGGTTTTGTGCCGCGTAAAAAATAATGAGTTTTCAGGCAGCTTGGATAAATTCAGGCTGCCTGAATTTTTTGGGAATTTCATCATGAAAAATAAAGCACTACCCATTGTTTTATTTATTTTGTTTACGCTACCGCTCGCAATGGCTGGCGGTGGTTATGTTGGCAGTATGATATTTGTGCGCTGGCAAAAATTGAACAGCAAACCGTCCGTATTTTTGCTATACGAATACGCGCAACATTTGGACAAACTGTCTGCCAAGTTGCTGATGCCATATAAAATCAGCGTGATGATTGCGCTGCTAATCAGCATTTTACCTACGCTGATTATGTTGGCGGCGGTGTTCGCCAAACCCAAACGCGAATTACACGGCTCTTCACGTTTTGCCAACGCGGTTGAAGTACAACAAGCTGGCTTACTCAAAGCCGATTACAGCAAAGAAAAACCCGATTTGCTCATCGGCAAATACAGAAACAAATATTTGCGTTGGGCTGGTAACGAGTTTCTGTATTTAGCCGCACCGACACGCTCGGGTAAAGGCGTGGGCGTGGTTATTCCAAATTGCTTGCATTATCGTGATTCTATGGTGGTGTACGACCCGAAATTGGAAAATTTCATCATCACAGGCGGTTTCAGGCAGCAAAAATTGGGGCAACAGGTTTTCTTGTTCAATCCCGGTGGACGTATGCCCGAACATGAACGCAATCCGATGTTGCCGCTTGTTAGCCATCGCTGGAATCCGATGACCTACATTCGCCGTGATGCGCGATACAGCTACAAAGATTTGTCCAATATGGCAGCCATTTTGTTGCCCAAACCTGCCAAAGACAACGGCAGCGGTACATTTTTTGTGGAAAGCGCGCGGAAATTATTTGTCGGCTTGGGTTTGTACATGATTGAAACCGAACGTGAACGCGATTTAGACGATTACACGCAACGCACCACATTGGCAAATTTGTTCCGTTTAACCGCGCCGACTGACGGCAAACCGCTTAATGAATGGTTGTTGGCTGAAATCGCCGAACGCGATAACGACCCTGAAAAAACGCCGTTATCCAGTCAATGCAAAACGCTGTTGCTCGGTTTTGCCAATGGCAGCCCGAAAACAGGCGCGGATATTTTGGCATCGCTGACCGCACCGCTCGGCATTTTCCTTGACCCTGTTTGCGAAGCGGCAACATCGGGCGATGATTTCCGTCTTGATGAACTCCGCAAAAAGCGCATGACAATTTTCATTGGCGTTGTGCCGACCGAAACCGAAACATTCAGCCGTTTAACTAATTTGTTGTTTTCGCAAATTATTGACGTGAACGTGCAACAAGGTTTACCACAAGACAACAAAGCATTGCTCAAATACCAATGCTTATTGTTGATGGACGAATTTACCGCGCTCGGCGTGATTCCAGCCGTGCAACACGGCGTGTCGTACATTGCAGGTTACGAATTGCGGCTACTCATCATTATTCAAGCTCCGTCCCAAGTGGAAGCGATTTACGGACGTGAAAACATGGAAACGTTTTTTACCAACTTTACTTGTCGGATTTTCTACACGCCACGCGTTCAGAAAGATGCCGAAGAGTACAGTAAATCAATCGGTTATGAAACATTTAAAGCGCGTTCTACATCGCGTTCGCAAGGCAAAGGCGGCAGCCGTAGCACCAGCATCAGCGACCAACAACGTGCCGTGATGAACCCCGATGAAATCAAGATGATGCCGAACTCGGATTGCATCATCAATTTGGGCAGCAGTCGTGCCATTTACGCGCAAAAAATCGTGTATTGGCAAGATGATGTGTTCAAAGTTCGCGCCAATTTACCGCGCCCCGATGTCCCCAATCTTGAAATCAAAACCCACCGCAGTCAGCCGAAATCTGCCACCGCTCAAACCGCCAAAACCGAGCCTGTTCCCGATGAAAAGCTGCCTGAAACCGATTTTAAAACCTGTGCCAACAACGATGAATTGTTTTACACAATGGCTCGTGCGTTGGTTACGCCCGACAGTCCGCCTGAATACATCAAGCAAATTGTGGCAGGTATGGCAAAACAATGGGGCAAAGACAGCGAGCAAGTCTTGGCAAAATTATTCGTTTGATGATGTTGTGAACAAGGCAGCCTGAAAGTTGTGTTTTTCAGGCTGCCTGAATTTTTGGGAGAAAAAACAAAATGAGTGATTACGAAGAAATCCGCAAAGCCTTAACTCATCTTGATGCGAATGACCGTGATTTTTGGGTCAGAATGGGTGCTGCCGTGAAAGATGAATTGGGCGAAGATGGTTTTGAATTGTGGGACGAATGGTCGCGCCAGTCGGACACCTACAAGCCCAATGATGCAAAAGCCGTTTGGAAATCCTTGAAACAAGGACATATTCATATCGGAACGCTGTTTTATCATGCGCGTGAAAACGGCTACCGTCCCGACAAGCCCTACACGCCACCAAGCGCGGAAGAGTTAGCCAAACGCGCCCAAGCCGCGCAAGAAAAACAACGTGCCGAAGCCGAACGCATCGCCAAAGACCACGCCAAAGCTGCAAAAACCGCTTATGGCATTTGGAAAAACGCCAGCCCTGCTGACCCCAATCATGCCTACGCAAAAAATAAAGGCTTGGGATTGAGTGAAGCTGCGATGAATGCCATTCGTCAAAATGAATACAACGGCAAAAAGCAGTTGATTATCCCTTTGTATTCAGACAAAAAACTGGTAAACGTGCAAACCATTGACGAAGACGGCAACAAAAGTTTTTTGAGCGGCGGACAAAAGCAAGGCGCGTACACGGTCATCGGCGATTTCAGGCAGCATCAAAACGGCGTGATTTTGGCGGAGGGTTATGCGACCGCCGCAAGCGTTCATCAGGCAACTGGTAAACCTGTGATTGTGGCGTTTGATGCTGGCAATTTGAAAGCGGTATCGGAAAAATTGGTAAACGTGCTGCCTGAAAACGTGCCTGTTTATTTTGCCGCCGACAACGACCCGAAAGAAACAGGTTTAGTGAAAGCACAAGCTGCCGCGCAAATTTGGGGCGAACGCGCTCAAATTGCCATGCCGACATTTTCTGCTAAACAGATTGATGAATATCAAGCAGAACATGGCAAATTTGATAGTCATGGCAATGAAAACGTACCGACTGATTTTAACGACTTGCACAAATTAGCTGGTATTGAAGCGGTGCGCGAGACATTTGGCATTGAGCCTGAACCTTATATCATTGAAACAGAAACGGATATTGAACTTAACAGGCAGCCTGAAAGTGAAATTAAATCTGAAATTGAACAACATGGAGCAGACATCATGCAAGAACACGATAAACCCGATGTACCACGCGAAGAGTTGCTGAAAAACAATTACTGGCGTGTCCAAAATGGCTACGACCCTTTGCCTGAAAATGACCAACAGCCCGAGCAAACCACCTACTCTGCTGACAATCCCTATGCACAATGGGCAGAACATGATGATGAAGTTCGTCATAATGCAGATAGTTGGGAAATGCGGACACCTTTAACCAATGAGAGATTGGCTCATTTTAATCAGCAAGCCGAGCAATACGGTTTTACTACGCGCATTGAAAGCAGTAGTGGAGAATTGGGCGTTTTTCAGGCGGATAAATGGGTCAATGAAACCTATCATGTAGAAATTGACGGTCAATTTAAAAATCATGGCTCTATGGCTACTTATGAAGCTGCCCATGATTTTACGATGTCTTTTCATGAAAATGATGAAATTGTCCACTATGTTTACACCAATCATCTTGATGATGCACTTCAACAAGCCAATGACTTTTTACAAAATCCAGCAGAATGGATTAAAGAGCAAGATTTGAAAATGCAAGCAGAAGCAATGCAGCCTGAAAATGCACCACCTGAATACGATTATATGCCTGAATATTCATCTGATGATAACGAGTTACCACCCTATTATCCACCTGAATATTTTGAACAATTATCTACTGAACCACCCACAGCCACATCAGAAAAAGATGTGGCTGTTTCCGTTTCAGAGCAGGAAGAGCAGCCTGAAAAAATCGTTTCGGAATACGCCAAACAGATGATTTCGGAATTATCGCAGCAACACGGCTGGACACAAGGCGGAGAAGACCGCGCCTACAAAAATGTGGACGATGAACGCACTTTGGTAGCATACGCCAATGAGCAATATTTGACGTTGGGCGAAAACGATGTGGACGGTGGTCGGGATATTGTGTACAGCGTGGACACACAGCAAACATCGCCGCAGTTGGCGGCTGATGTGTTTAACCAATATGCCGACCGTTACGCACAAGGCGAACATATCCGTCCGCAAGATGTGGAAATAGCGTTGCAGCAACGCAATCAATCTGTACAGCCAGCCCCCGAAACCACCATTCCCGAGCCGCCACAACGTAGGCAGCCTGAAAGTGAATTGGCGCAACCCACAGCCACATCAGAAAAAGATGTGGCTGTTCCCGTTTCAGAGCAGCAAGAAACTACTCCTGAAATTCAAACAGAACAGCAACCTGAAATGTTCAACGGCATTGAATACGGTGGTTTCCAGCGCGAAATCAGGCTGCCTGAAAAACAGCCCGAATTACAACCAGAGCCACAAACTGAACCAGCCACAGAACCAGTTCAACCCACTCCACCCACAGCCGAGAAAGTGCAGCCAGCCCCACAACCCGATGTGGAAGAGCCTGAATTATCACGCCCCGAAACATTGGAACAACCACAGCCGATTTTGGATTTAACGTATGAGAAACCACCCAAACATCTGCAATCGCGCTACATCGTTGCGGAGAATGGGCAATATTTGTCTGCCGACAATCACACCACTGTTTTGTTTGAAGACAAAGGTAACGCGCTCAAAACCGCCAAATCCGACCAGCAAACCATTCAGGATATGTTGGAAGTCGCCAAAGCCAAAGGTTGGGATAGCATCAAAATTTCAGGCAGCCCTGAATTTAAATCCATGATGTACGTTGCTGCTGAAAGTCAGGGCATCAAAACCACAGGCTACAAACCCACTCCTGCGGATTTAGCAATGGTAGAAAAATTGCGTGAAGACCGTTCCTTGAATGGTATTCAAAGCACCCATAAACCCGAGCTTGACCCGAGCAAGCAGCCTGAAAAGCCCGATGTTGCCGCGCTTTCTGCTGCTGATAAACTCAAAACACAAAGCGCGATGCCCGATGAACGCCAAATCAATTCATCTCCGATTGCCGACACCGAAGCCGCGCCAAAAATAGAGAGTTTGGGTAACAAAACCATTCAGCCCGAAGTGCTACGAAGTAGCCAAGAAATGACAACCGCCGCCCTGTCGCCCGAAGTGGCAAACGCCAAAGCCGCCTACGACCAAAAAGCGCAACAGTTAAGCGAACCCAACCAAGCGCGGCTAAAAGCCTACGAGCGCAACACAATGGACGTGCTGCGCGATGTTCAGGGCGATGCGCGTAATCATGCGTTAAGGAATTACTATGAATACACGACCAATGCCATGAACGGCACAGAATTGAATTTGCCACAACCAATGCAAAACCGCGCCCCCACTCATCATCAGGCACATGAACCGCAACAGTCCAACAGCCAAGATTTTGAAATGGAACGCTGATTTTTTTCAACAAAAAGCCCTGCTTAGCATTGCGCTAAACAGGGTTTTATTTTGATAAAAGGAATAATGATGAAACAACAAGAAATCCGTGTTTTTGGTTTAAGTCATGATGTCATCAATCAGCTTCAACTAATGGCATTAGAACGCTATGGTAAAGCCAGCGCATCTTTAATGTTACGAAAACTGGCAGAGAAACAAATCAGGCAGCCTGAAAATATTCCTACTGAAAATTATCAAGAAAACAAGCAAAATCAACGCTTAACTTTACGCCTGCCACCACAGCAGCAACATTACCTAAACCAAAAAGCCCAACTGCAATACAGTAGTTTAAACGATGTAGTACGCGATATTATCGCTGAGTACATTACGCAAAATCCTGTATTGAGTAATGACGAAGTACAGGCTCTATATCAGTCTAATTACCAACTTTTGCGTTTGGGGCGCAACATCAATCAAATTGCGCGACAACTCAATAGCATTACACCTAATTCTTTGACAAGTCAGCAATTAACTGAATTATCAGCATTTTTAAAGCAACACGCTGAAACAGTCGGTAAAGTTTTACGCAAGCAAAATAAACCGTTCAAATATCGTCCTATTGAAAATATTTAAAATGAAACAGATAGATAGAAGAATTGATAACTGGTTTCTTGGCTACACACGCAGCGTTCACACCAAATCAGGCAGCCTGAATTTTGGTAGTCGCCACTCGTCCAAACCACTCAAAACAGGTACAGGTTTAACCAATCTACGTGCCGCCGCACAAAAAAAGCCCGAAGTCATGGTAAAAATTCCCAAACGCCACAGCAAAAATTCCAAAGGCATGAAAGGGATACGCAACCATGCGGATTATGTTTCACGCAATGGAGAAATTGCACTGGAAAACCAAGACGGCGAAATTTTTCATGGTAAACGAGCGGTAAAAGAATTTTTGAACGACTGGCAAAGCCATTGCGGTATCGCCGATGAGACACGACACAAAGAAGCCCTGAATATTGTCTTGTCCATGCCCAAAGAAACGCCACCCGATGCCCTATTACAGGCAGCGCGTGATTTTGCCGCAGAGCAATTTCAAGGACACCAATATTTTCTAGGCTTGCACCACAACAGCCATGACCCTGACGAACCCGAACACCCACACGTTCATCTATGCGTACTGATGCGAGATGAACGCGGTCAGCGACTCAATCCACGCAAAAATGATTTGTTTGAGTGGCGTGTCCGTTTTGCCGAAAAGTTGCGTGAAAATGGCGTTGATTGCGCCGCCACCAAGCGCGTACATCGTGGTAAAACCCAAAAGCCTGAAAACAGCACAATCCGCGCCATGCGTGAACGTGGACAAAGCAGCAAAGCAGAGTTGCAGCAGAAACTAGCCATTTCACAAGCTATTTTGTCAGGGAAACGCCCTGAACACCCATTTTTGAATCAAGCGGACAAAACGCGCCAAAAGATTGTTGCAGAATACAAAATGATTGCGCGTGAACTGTACATGAATGGCTACAAAACCGAAGCCAAAGCCATGAGCAAATTTGCCCAAGAAGTGTCTGAAAAAGGATTTACCACCCAAGCGCAACAGGAATTTGACAAGGTTCAGATACAAATCAGGCAGCCTGAAAAATCGCCCGACCGCTCACACGATAATGAAATGGAACGCTGAAATATTTTCAGGCTGCCTGTTTCAATTTGACAACGTACCAAGAAAACCCCTATGCTGATAGCCTATTTTTTCAACCCTATACGGAGTTTCAAAAATGAAACGCATCACTTTATCGGTTCTTGTTTTGATGTTGGCAGCGTGTGGCGGTAAAAACACAGATGATTATGTCGGTGTTTGGCAACGTGATGATGCTGAATTTTTGCAATTTGTAGAAATCAAAAAAGACGGTGGCAATTACCTATTTTCACAAGAAACACAAAACTACACTTTTTCTGAAAAGAATGGGGAATTGGTATTGAACACAGGATTGGGAGAAATTCCATTTACGCTGTCTGACGATAGAAAAACGCTGTCAGCTAATTTGTATTCAAGCGGTAGCAACCGTTTTTTTAAAGTGGAAGATGAATCTTGTAAACAGTTGATTGCAGAATTGCAAACTGCACAAGGAAAATTACCACTGAACGCATTGAGTAATGAATTTAAACAAGCAAGCGCAAATATCAAAGCAATTAGCGAAAAATACATCAGTCAATGTAGTAAAAATTGACGTCCTTCCCTCCGTGAACGAAGGGAATTCCTACGGCGGTTAGCAATGTTTTGCTCACTCGCTTCGGTGGGTTCGTGCTGCTGACAACCTGACTGCATTGTTCACTTCACACGCGCTACGGACACGTCCTGCCCTGATTTTTGTTTTTAGCTTCGCTGAACTTCGTTTCAGGCAGCCTGAATGGCTTGCCCACGTTTTAATATATTGATTGCACCGACTACATCGGCATTGTTTTGATAGCCACACTCTACGCATTCAAAATTCGCCTGCGTTTGGCGGTTGTCTTTTGTCGTATGTCCGCAATTCGGGCAACATCGGCTGGTATTTTGTGGTGGAACAGCAAACACAAAACCACCATTCCAAGCCAATTTATACGCCAATTGTCGCCTAAATTCCGCCCAAGACTGGTCTAAAA
This sequence comes from Kingella negevensis, assembly GCF_030177895.1. Taxonomy (NCBI): domain Bacteria; kingdom Pseudomonadati; phylum Pseudomonadota; class Betaproteobacteria; order Neisseriales; family Neisseriaceae; genus Kingella; species Kingella negevensis. The sequence goes on along the minus strand of NZ_CP123448.1, from coordinate 845,626 downwards.
TCGCCCGATTTAAGCCTGATTTCTGTTTCACATTTTTGCCATGCTGTTCAGCATCGCCTTTTGCTGACTTAGACATATTAGCTACTTGCAAATCTTCAACGTACACAATCGCGTGGTTTTGGCTGATTTGGCTGCTGATTTGATGCAAGTAGTTTTTACGGATATTGCTGATTTTATGGTGCAATTTGGCAATTTTGGCTTTTAACTTTTGCCAATTTTTAGAAAATTTGGTCTTGTTTTTGAAACGTTTTTGTAGTTTCGCTAATTTGCCTTTTAGGTTCTTAAACGCGTTAATCGGCTCAAAATATTCGCCGTTGGACAAAGTCGCGAAGCGCACGATACCCATATCAATACCGACTTCTCCACCGTTTGGCGTAGGCGTTTCCGTCTCAAATTCTGTTTGAATAGAAACATACCACTTACCGCATTTTTGGCTGACGGTTACGTTTTTCAGGCTGCCTGAAATAGCTCGGCTATTGCGATAGCGTACCCAACCCATTTTGGGTAAATAGATGCGGTTATTTCCTTGTTCCAATTTGCAACCTTGCGGAAATCTGAAACTGTCTTTTTCTCCCTTGCGTTTAAATTTTGGAAAGTCCGAACGTTTGGCAAAAAAGTTTTTGAATGCACTTTCCAAGTCTTTTAGACTTTGTTGCAAAACCTGACTGTGGCAGTCTTTGAGCCAAACTAACTCACGTTTCCATTCAGGCAACAATGCGGTTAGTTTTGAATAGCTAAATTTGAATGATTTATCTAACTGATATTGTTCATTTTGATACGCCAAAGCCCGATTGAATACGAAACGCGAACAGCCGCAAAATTGTTTCAGTTTGCGGATTTGTTCTCCGTTGGGTATAAGTTCAAATTTGAACGCTTTGAGTATCAACATTTTTAGGTTTCAGTTTTAAAAAATTGGCTAAATTTTAACATTGATTGGGCTGCTTCGCAGTCCGCGCCTGATATCTCCGCCGTGAACGGCGAAGTTTTACGGCGCATTCAGATAAACGCATCAAAATGAAAAAACGCCCATGGCTGCCTGAAAAAATTCAGGTAGTCATAGGCGTTTTTGGTACAATTTAATAAACTGTTGAAAAAGGAATAATCATGCCTTTACATATCCCCCCAACCAGCAAACAGCGTTACATCAGTGATATGGTCGCGCTCAATATTCGCAGTCCACAAGGTACAGGTGATTGGCATTCAGCCGCAACATTCGCCAGTGCGCTACCTGAACGTGTTTTTGTTTATGGCGATAATCAACCATACAACACCAATCAACTATTAGGCGCAAAAGGTGTTATTGACGGTACAAAACGATTGAATAGCATGGGTATTTTTCCTGAAAATAGCCCAGTTTTCATTGCCGACCACCCACGCGCCTGTTTTGATTTGCTTTACACCGTTGTTTTGCAAAAAGGCGCAATCAATAGCGTAATTTTAGATGATTGGTTTCCAGCACCCGAAGACAAGCGAGCCGTGTACGCGCTGATTCAGGCTGCCGAACCTTATTTAAATCATCAACAAAAAGAAAGATTAGCCACATGGAAACAGAAAAATCCAATCAACTGATTTCACAAGAAGAGCGGAATGCCGCCCATGAAAAGTTAATGGTTGCCATTCTGCAAAATCTTTCTGATACTCCTTTGGTACTCAAAGGCGGCACGGCTTTATATTTGGGCTATGGTCTAAACCGATTTTCAGAAGATTTGGATTTTGATTCCAATAAGAAATTGAATTTATTGAACAAAATAAAAGAATCTACACCTGTCGGTTTTAAGATTGATAATATCAATGTTAAAAAAGATACTGAAACAGTTAGCCGTTATGTAATCCAGTATTCCGTACCTAAAATTGGTTTACAAGATGCGCTGAAAATGGAAATTTCTTACCGTACACCTGTTCCCGAAGAACAGGTTACGGTTAAAGATGGCATTCGCTTTTCATCAATAGAACGGATTATTGACAATAAATTACACGCTGCTTTTGACGGCGATAATACACGCACAAAAGCACGAGATTTATTTGATTTACATTATCTTGCTAAAAACTTTCCCGATAATTTCAACGAGAATCTAGCGCAACGCCTACAATCCTTTTCACAAGACCCTGATAAATTAGTCAGCGCGTATGAAACTGATGCAGAACGCGACCCACTTTTAATCAACACAGATTTGGAAACAATGGCTTTGGAATTGAATGAAATGGCAAATCATATTGCCTTATCACAAGAATACCAAGCTAAACAAAATCTGCTCACACCTGAACAAAAACAAGTTGCTGCCGTTTTTGAACAAAATGCTCACGTTTTACAGCCCGAAACCCAACTGCAAACACGTTCAAATTTGTATCAGAATCAGCTAGATGAAATCAATCAGAGACAATCCCAACATTTTTCTCATGATGAACCCGAAATAGAACGCTAAAAAGCCTACGGCTGCCTGAAAAATATCAGGTAGCCGTAGGTTTTTTTTACGCCTGAAAATTGCCCCTACTCTCTCTTTGTTGACGTCCTCCCCTTGCTAAAGCAAGGGGATTCCTACTGCGGCCAGCAATGTTTTGCTGACTCGCTTCGGTGGGTTCGTGCTGCTGACAACCTGACTGCATTGTTCACTTCACACGCACTACGGACACGTCCTGCCCTGATTTTTGTTTTTAGCTTCGCTGAACTTCGTTTCAGGCAGCCTGAATGGCTTGCCCACGTTTTAACACATTGATTGCACCAACAACATCAGCATTGTTTTGATAGCCACACTCTACGCATTCAAAATTCGCCTGCGTTTGGCGGTTGTCTTTTGTCGTATATCCGCAATTCGGGCAACATCGGCTGGTATTTTGTGGCGGAACAGCAAACAAAAAACCACTATTCCAAGCCAATTTATATGCTAACTGTCGCCTAAATTCATACCAAGATTGGTCTAAAATCGCCCGATTTAAGCCTGATTTTTGTTTCACATTCTTGCCATGTTGTTCAGCATTACCTTTTGCCGATTTAGACATATTCACCACTTGCAAATCTTCAACATACACAATCGCGTGGTTTTGGCTGATTTTGCTGCTGATTTGATGCAAGTAGTTTTTGCGGATATTGCTGATTTTGTGGTGCAATTTTGAAATTTTGGCTTTTAGCTTTTGCCAATTTTTGCTGAATTTAGTTTTGTGTTTGAACTGCTTTTGCAATTTCGCTAGTTTGCCTTTTAAGGCTTTGAAAGCGTTAATCGGTTCAAAATATTCGCCGTTGGACAAAGTAGCAAAACGAACGATGCCCATATCAATACCGATTTCTCCGCCGTTGGGTTTTGGCGTTTCTGTCTCAAACTCTGTTTGAATAGAAACATACCACTTACCGCATTTTTGGCTGACGGTTACGTTTTTTAGGCAGCCTGAAATAGCTCGGCTATTGCGATAACGCACAAATCCTATTTTAGGCAAATAGATGCGGTTATTTCCTTGTTCCAATTTGCAACCTTGCGGAAATCTGAAACTGTCTTTTTCTCCCTTGCGTTTAAATTTTGGAAAGTCCGAACGTTTGGCAAAAAAGTTTTTGAATGCACTTTCCAAGTCTTTTAGACTTTGTTGCAAAACCTGACTGTGGCAGTCTTTGAGCCAAACTAACTCACGTTTCCATTCAGGCAACAATGCGGTTAGTTTTGAATAGCTAAATTTGAATGATTTATCTAACTGATATTGTTCATTTTGATACGCCAAAGCCCGATTGAATACGAAACGCGAACAGCCGCAAAATTGTTTCAGTTTGCGGATTTGCTCGCCGTTTGGTATGAGTTCAAATTTGAACGCTTTGAGTATCAACATTTTTAGGTTTCAGTTTTAAAAAATTGGCTAAATTTTAACATTGATTGGACTGCTTCGCAGTCCGCGCCTGATATCTGTGCCGTGAACGGCGAAGTTTTACGGCGCATTCGGATAAATTATTCTTCATGAAAAAAATAGCCGCATCGCGGCGTTTCCGCACGAGCGGAATGTAAAAAAACGGCGATTTAGTCCGTTTTTTGGCACACTGTGCCTATCCTGCGTTCTAAATTTTTAAGGTTTTTAAATAAAGAAAAATACCTAAAACCGATAAATTACCGATGAAAAATGATAAATACGGATACAATACGATTTATATGCAATAAAAAGCAGGTTAAATTCAACTTAATACGATAAAGATGCATTTTAAATACGATAAAATTTATTCCATAATAGATTTTTTACGATAAAATACAATTTTTTAGCGATAATGGAGTCATCATGGAAAAAAAGATTACCGCAACCGAATTTATGCAACAAAACACCATACCAAAACGTTCAAAACTCACGCCGTTTCAAGATGACATTTTGCTTCTGAAACAAAACGGCTATACCGATAGCCAAGTTTTAGAATTTTTAGCAATGAATGGGGTCAGAGTAGCCCAAAGCACACTCAATGAATTTATCAAAAGAAAAACACGCAATCAAACTGTTCAACCTGCCAAAAACAACGTTAGCCACACCCAAATAACCCCACCACCGCCCACAAACACCGAAATACCCCAAAATCAAGCGGAAAACGCCCCTGTTCGGCGTGGTTTACGAAAACCCACACCCACCCGAAAATTCAACTGGGACGAACGTCCCGACCCCGAAACTTTGAAATAAAAAATCCCCAAGATGGCACACAAACCATCTTGGGGATTTTTTATCCAACTAACTCAATAAACTCAATAATTCATTCCATTTTTTCAATGGCATATCTGAATGAGTGGGCAAATCAACAGACGCAAGCCAGCGTTGCATTGCTCGGGTTTGTACGCCTAATTTTTCTGCGGCTTCACGTTGATTTAAATTGAGTTCGTGCAATAAATGGCGGAGATTATCGGGCGTATAGCCTACATCAGGAAAACCCATTATGCTATCCTTATGAAATAAACAAACGGAAAATGTAACCTGTAACCAGCAAAATTACCCCCCATTTCAATAATTTATGCTGTAAAGAAATTTCTTTTTCAATTTGTTCATTTTGTTCATTCACTTTGTCTTGAAATGATTTCATTTTAATACTCCAAAATAATTTTAAGTGGGTAGGTTGGGAAAATCCATTTTCCCAACCCCTTTATTTAAAAACCAAAAATCTTTTTAATCAAGGCAACCACATTATCCAACCAAGTTACCACCCCTGTAAAGAACACCACCCAAACCATTAACCAATTAGAACGACTGCTTTCACGCTTTGCGATGGCTTGTTGTTTTAAGGCTTCGGCTTTCGCCTTTTCTACTTCAAACTCTTGGACTTGGGCTTTCAATTCAACGTCCAATTCCAAACTTCTGACTTCGGCTTCAAATTTACGATTTTCAAGCTGTTTGCGTTTTAGCTCGGCTTTCTTAAATTCAAGGTCTAGGTCTTTTTGATTGTTACTCATATTTAGCTCCTGTAGCTTTGCTTAATTTATGGGTAAATTACACGTTATTTAAAGACGTAATTCAAGCATTTTCTCGTAAAAAATTAAACTTTTTTCATTTAAATTCAATGAAATAATCATCAGAAAACAGACTTACCCACCACGCCCCAAACTCCACCAAAGAGCATTTTTTCTTCTGATGAATTTTTTCCTGAAAAATCAAATATAACAATCTTGTAACACCCGAATAAGAAAAAAATTATCAAAAGAAACATATTTATGTTGTTTCAAGCTATCTGAAACCTTTCATCAGAAAAATATTCTGATAAATTTTTGTGGTTACAATGGTTACAAATATATAATTATTTGAATTTTAATGAATTTAATTTAAAATTGACTGGTTACACATTATTCCCATAGTGGTTATGGTGGTTACAGTATTCACAAAAAAGTCGCCAAATCTTTAAGCTAGATTTGACGAATTTTTTATAAATTTATGTTTTTTCAGGAATTTCAATTCCATTGATAACATAAAAACGCCCTTTATCACGTTTTGGGTATTTCCAGCGCTTTTCATCTAATCGTTTCAACCACCCCAAATCACACAAAACCTGACACGCTTTTTGAACATCAATGCCCTGAAAAATTTCCTGTTCAAATACCGCAGGAACTATCCAATATTGGATACTCTTGCCATAATCTACTTCCCTGAAATACCCTGCATGATGTGGCGATGTGGTTTTGCATCCCATTGAGCAAAACGCCCATTATCCGCGTTCAGTTGCATGAAGTCCGCCATTTTCTTGATGATTTTCAAATTTTCCTGCGTTCTAGTTTTTAAATGGGTTTAAACGATTTTATAGGGGGTAAAAATTAAAAACAAGCAAAAATATTGCTCAAACCTTGCTAGACTATTTAAATTTGATTGCAAAAACTTGCTATATATTGCAAATAGATTGATAACCTTTATTTTTCATTTCCCAAAACTTGCTAATACCAGAAAATATCTTGCTTATTGCTTGCTAAATGTTGCATAATCATTTTTTTCAAGAAAAAGGGGATTCACGCCATGAACGACATTGAGACTTTTTTAAATCAGCGAAATCATGCCGCGAAATCGGACAAGGTTTCTGTTCTTGAACCGTACAAAGACGAAATTTTTCAGTTGAAAAATATGGGCTACGCAGAAAAAATCATCGTTGAATTTTTATCTGAAATGAAAGGCGTAAATGTCAGCCGTCAAGCCGTTAATCAATTTATCCGCTCACGTTCGGCTCAAATGCACAACACGGCGCAAATCAAGCCGATTATGGCAACAGATAGCGTTGCAGCAATACAAACCACTCAAACGGTTGAAACAGCCCAAAATCAAGCAGAAAATGCACCTGTACGGCGTGGTTTACGAAGACCAACACCCACTAAAAAATTTAACTGGGAAGATAAACCCGACCCCGAAAGCCTGAAATAGCAAAATCCCCAAGAAAATCAATTCTTGGGAATTTCTCAATACGCAATATTCCTACTTATTCACTTTGCCTATTTTTATCTTCCAGCATAGAAAACAATGCTTTCCAATGATGTAAGGGCATATCACGATGTCCATTTTTATCATCGTCCATGAGCCAATTTTGCACATTACGCACCGAGCAGCCTAATTGTTCAGCGGCTTCACGTTGGTTCAAATTCAATAATTTCAGCAAATGCCTTAAATTATCTTGGGTATAACCCACATCAGGAAAATTCTCCATTTCATAACCTATTATTTCAAAAAGAATAAAATCATTGTAATGCAAAATACAATTACGCTCAAAATAGTGAATACTTTTGCACCAGTTTCATAAAATTTGTCATTAACTTTCATATTGATACTCCAAAATATACGTCAAGGAATTGAGACAAGATAAGCCGTTGGGTAGGTTTCTTTTACAAAACCCACCAATAACCACTATTTTAAATAAACTGCCAAGCTACTTAAAATCATCATCAGTAACCCTGCTAATGCTTGCCAAAAGGCTAATTTTTTATCAACAGCATTTTTGATTTTTTGCGCTTCCATGTCTGCATTGTGCTTTTCTTGATTAAATTGGAGTTGTTGCTGATGCGTTTCATATTTAATCAAAGCATCAATGAGAATTTGGATTGCTTCGGCATTGATTTTATTTTCTTCGGCTTCATTCATATCTCAATTCCTTGTATTGATTTACGAAAGGTTTAGCGTTGTGCTTTCCTTTAACTGCTGCCCATTATACTCTCTTTTAGAGAGTAATCAAGCATTTTTCGCCTAATTTTAAAAATAAATTTTCAATAAACTAAACCATTTCAGGCAGCCTGCAATATCATCAACAATAGTCATCATACCACAATTTTTTTCTTGATAAATCAATCAGTTCACTATCTACCATCTCTAAAAAAAGAAAAAATTAAAAAAAACACACCGCTCGGCGTAGCCGAATAAAATTTCTTTGAGTGTAATCTTTATTTTGTAATCTTTGTATATAGCGCGTTGATTTGGTGCAATCTAATCTGTGGTTTATCAGCGAAGTAGTCCGCCGAAAATCAGCAAACATAAGTTTTTAAAAAACTTTTTTCTTGATAAAAAGGCTGCCTGAAACTGCTCTGTAACGTCAAATTCTACCTAAAAAATAGGCAAAACCAATCATCAGACGAAAAAAAACACCCCAAAGGGTGCAAACACATTTTCAGGCAGCCCGAAAGCCCAAAAAATGCGCCAAAATCGCGCAAAATTCAATGTATAGACGTGTTTAAGTACAGCAAGCTATTCACTTGCTGCTATTTTTTACTCAACCCTAGATTTTTTAGCAGGTCTAAACGTCCTGCTGTATTCAAATCTCGTGGCTTTTTAGGTTGTTGCTGCTCTTGCTCGGCTTCTTGTTGCTTCTGCTTCATAAACGCTTCGTATTCGGCTACGGAGCTAGTCGGAGCAGGGGCATGGTTCGGAGCGGATTTATCGGGGCGGTAAAAACCAGCCCAACCCGAAATCAGCGATTTTTGCATCACGTGTTTCAAATCAAATTTTTTTTCGCGTAAATCGGTTAATTGTTGAATAAGCTGTTTCTTTTGCTCTGCGCCAAGTGGTTGTTTAGATTTACTTTTGTTTTCGCGCATTTTGAGAAATTCATTCCATTCGTGCAACGGAATAAATCGGGGAACGTGATAACCGTCTTTATCGGTATGGAACGCCGACTGAAATTCAGGCTGCGACATACCGCGAACTTTGGTGTAAATCAGTTCAAACAGTTTTTCACGGCAAAGACGGTACGCCATTTTGCCAAACACGCCAGCGCGTTTGTATTCAATCAAGCCCATTTCCAATAGGCATTCACGCGCTTTTTCATATTTGTGGCGTGTTAATTTGAGTTCGTTGGCGAAATCTTCGGCGGTTTTGGTAATCCAGCCTTGTTTTTTGGGGCGGTGATTGTCCAGCCATTCAGACCAGCCGAACAGGTTTGCCAGCACAAGCGCGGCTTCGCTGTTTTGACCGCACAACGCAAAAAACTCCACATAAATTGCTGTGAAGTTGGGCGTGAGATGTTGGCGAATGTCGGCGGTTAGCATCATGATTTTAGCGTTTGTATAATTCTGGATTAACAATTAAGGCATTATTACTGATACGCTGTAATTTATATGCCTGTTTCTCGGGGATAATTTCTTTCCATTGGCTAATTGCCGATGGCGATATTTTTAGAACTTCTGCTAGTTTGACAAGTGTTCCGTAGTAATTTAAGACATCTTCTTTGTACATAGCCTTTCTCCATAAAATTTAAGATTTCTTAAAATTATAGGTTGAAAGCACTCTTAAATCAATATGTTTTAAGATTGCTAAAACTTAAATTTTAGGTGGTCTTATGATTGAAACACTCGGACAACGAATTAAGGAGCGTAGAAAAGCCTTAAAACTCACGCAGATGGACTTATCAAGAAGAATGCAAGGAGTTAGCCATGCTGCTATTTCTCAATGGGAAAATGACACCACAAAACCAAATGCAGAAAATTTACTTGATTTATCTATAATCTTAAATTGCGAATTTGGCTGGTTATTGCGTGGTTCTCCTAACCCAAATAAATCTCTATCTGTAATCCCATATTCGCCTCTTGATGAGATGAAATTACCTATTTATGATTGGCAGTCATTAGATAAATTAAAAGAATGTGATACTACTCAACTTGTTGATTTAACAAGAGAGTACATTATGACCGATTTTAAAAAGTCTAAAAATGCCTTTGGTTTGAAAATCAAAGATGATTCAATGTCGCCTGAATTTAAAATTGGCGACGTCATTATTATTGACCCTGATGTAGAACCACAAGCAGGAGAATTTGTAATCGCAAAATATGGAGACGATTTTATTTTCCGTAAATTCAAATTAGATAATGATAATTCAATGAAATCAAATAATTTCATCTTAATTCCATTGAATGACGATTATGGTAGGTTGCATTCTGTAAATGTAGAGTTGCTCATTATTGGTACAATGGTGGAACACCGTATTTACAGAAGAAAACGTTAGTAATCCATTGATTATTATTGAAACCTGTTGCTTTAAAGTCAAAGCAGCAGGTTTTTTGTTATCTTTAATTTAAGAAAACTTAAAAAAATTCTTGTCTTTTATTTTAAGTTATCTTAAAATTGTTTCAGTTAATAAATTTAAGTTCTTTAACAATCTAGTAGCGCAGCAACCCACTAGCCTGATTGGTTTCAGGCGAGCAAGTCGTTAAGCGGTTGCAGGCGGCGTTCAATCCGCCCAAATACAAATGTCGTGCATACGGGTAGCGCGTTGTGCGTCCGTGAACAGGCGGCAATTTGAACGTATCTTGTTAATCGGGGCGTATCCCCGATGCTGGGATTATCTACGGACAAATCCTAACGCCACAAAAATTGCGGTGGCGAATACACAGTTTCAGGCAGCGTTGAGTTTACTCCGCGCTGAAACGTGTCGGAAATCGGGTGCAATGGACGGTTATGAGACGTTCAGTGCGCCCCATGTTTCCAAAATCAAACCTGTTCGCTATGAGCAGGTTTCTTTGTGGGAATATCGCCTGAACACCATGTAAAACTTATGTTTTCAGGCTACATGAGTATCACAGAAAGGGCTGCGATGTATTATCTTCCATCATTGCTATTTGATTATCCTGAAATTTATTACGTTTTGCTTGCCGTTGGCGTCATCGCAATACGTTACAGTTTTACGACAGCACGTTATCCGCAATATATCGCGTGTTATTTTTGGTATGTAGGTTTGGCAGTTATTGCTCTGACGGCAACGCTATCATTGGCTCGCTTCCAAAATGAGATTTTAAAAACGCCAACAGCTACATATTTTTATGTTTACCAATTTGACGGAAAAAATCACGATGTTCGTCATTGCTTTGAAAAATTTAGCCAACAAAATCAAGTAGATTATGCAGATTTTATGGATAAATGTTTACAGCACGAAGAATATCAAAATTTAGTTAAATGAGTTCATTTTGATTATTCAAAACAGAAATTTAAATAAGTTCATGTGTGTATGTTGAGATTGGAATAAGGCAACTAGACCAGTATGGAAAACAAATACTGCGAAATTTGCAGCGAATAAAACGTTTTTCTTGCTTGGATTTAGAAAGCGCAAACCAAAAATGAACGGTTGGCGTTTCATCTGAAAAATTTGGATTTAGCCAATAATCTAGATGGATAGTTCGTGTTGGCGTTTTAGGAAAGCGATAATTTTCATCATATAAGCCAGTGCCATAAGCAAAAAAACGGTAATCTTCTATTCCAATAATTTTAGCGTGATAAAACAAAAATCCGTGTTTTTGTCGTTGAATTTCAATCAAAGCTATATCATAAAATTCATTATCTGTTAATAACTTAACTTTAATTTGAGGTTTAATTTTATGACGATATGGAATAATGCTCAAAATCAGTGCAATGATAGAAACAATGAGAGCTAAAGTTGCGGTATCAATGTCAAGTTTCATGGGCGTTTTCCTTTGATAAGTTATGAAAAGGTGTGGTAACTCAATCATAACACAGAGAAAAACGCCCACCTTTTTTCAGGCAGCCTGAATATGAAAACCAACAAAATTACAGCATACCTAAAAACCGAACTACAAGCTGTTTTAATGTCTTTGTTGCCTTGTGCCATTCCTTTGTCTATGCAAATCAATGGAGTGGTGGATTTTCGCCAAGTGCCACCATCGTTAATAACATTTGCAACAAATTTACCTTTGTATCTATTTGGTTTATTTGGTGTTTTAGGCGGATTGATGTGTTTATATCGGATTATTGTTTGTGTGATTGGGTGTTTCAGGCTACTTTTAGAAAGTAGCCAAAGCTGCTGAAATTGTTTTACAACGAATATCTTTGCGATACGGTCAAACCGATGTACGCAGGGCGCGTTGATGATGCGTGAATTGATTTTCTGCTCGCGCTTGACCGCGATTATTTGCAAATGGCGATTGAATACGTCAATGAATTAGAAATTTAGTTTCAGGCAGCCTGAATCCATTTTCAGACTGCTTTTTTTTCCTGAAAAAAACAATGGGAGTTTCAAAAATGAAAGTTAAACCATTTTTAGCGGTTTCCGCGCTGACTGCCGCGCTGCTTGCGCCTATGACCGCCAGCGCAGACGATAATTTGCTGACAGGTGATGTTCGCTTGGCGTGTGAAGCGGTGCTGTGTTTGTCTAGTGGTAATCGCCCAAGTGAATGTGCGCCGTCTATCAAACGCTATTTCTCTATCAATCATAAGAAATTGAGCGATACTATCAATGCTCGCCGCAGTTTTTTAAATTTATGTCCATCGGGTAATGCTCAAGGAATGCCACAACTGATTGATGCGATTGCCAATGGTGCAGGGCGTTGTGATGCGGCTGCTCTCAATCGTAGGGGGCATTACACAGGCAGTAGCCGTGATGGTACACGCCGTTTTATTGTCAATACGCAAAAACCTGATTATTGCAAAGCGTATGAAAATCATGCGTGGACGCGTGTTACGACTACTAAATTAGAACCGATTTACTGTAATTACACCACAGGTGACACACCTTGGCGGAAAAAACGTGTGGAAAAATACCAATGTGGGCAAAAATGGGTTGATGTCCAATAGTTTCACTCTGCTTGATGGCAGTTTTACCGTTCGCATTGGACGGTTTTTTATGCGTTTCAGGCAGCCTGCAAAATAAAGTGCAGGCTGCCTGAATAGTTAAATCTCATTGAAGAAAGATGATTATGAAAGAAGTACATTTTACCATGCAAGGCAAAGGCGGTGCTGGCAAGTCGTTTATCACTTCTATTTTGGCGCAATATCTAAAAAAACGCATCGGCGATAAAAACGTTACTTGTTTTGACACCGACCCGATTAACCCGACATTGAGTCGCTATGCCGCTCTCAATCCCACCATTATTCACTTGTTGGAAGATGGCAAAATCAACAGTCGCCATTTTGACGAACTCATGGAAATCATTGAAGCGCAAGATGGCATCGGCGTAGTAGATACAGGCGCAGGGACATTCGTACCATTGATGTATTATTTTTCTGAAAACCATATTGCTGAATATTTGTTTGATTGTGAAGTCAATTTGGTGGTTCATGTGCCGATTGTCGGCGGTCAAGCATTCAATGATTGCTTGGTAGTGCTAGACCAAATTTTGAGTAGCATGGGTTGCGATGTCGTGATTTGGTTAAACCATTTTCAGGGGAAAATCACAAATTTCCAAGAAACACAGGTTTACAAAGAATACAAAGACCGCATCATTGGTATCATGGAAATTCAGAACAAAGATTCTGATACATTCGGCAAAGATTTGGAACGCATGACCGAAATGAATTTAACCTTTGATGAAGTGCAAGAATCCAAAATCTTCAAAGGTATGGAACGCAACCGCCTGAAACATTTTGCGCGTGAAATGTTTGAAGATTTGGACAAAATCTCATTCATCGCCACCCTGAAAGATGATGATGAGCCAAGTTCATGAAGCGGAAATCCGCCAACTGATTGCCGATGTGATGCGCGATACTGGTATTCGCATTGATGCTGACGACCCGATTGTTGCCATGCTGTTTGCTCAAAAGCGTGAATTAGCCAAGTTTTTGCAGCAATCCAGCGATGAACAAACCGCGCAACATCAACGCTTTTTAGCGGATTTCAAAACGCTTTCAGACGGCATCATCACTGCTGCTGCCGAATTGCAAAATCAAAAGCAACAAATGGTTGCAGAGTTGATGCAAGCCAACGCCAACGACCGCGCCGAAATAGAACAGAAATTGTTTGGCAGCATCAGTCAGCGCATTCAAACACAATTTCAGGCACAAGCTGCCGAGTTAGCCAAACACATTTCTGGCAGCCTGAAAATGGGCGTGATGGTTTGGGCGGTGGTGCAAATGCTGATTTTTGCTGTGATGATTTTTTTGTTGAAATAACAACAGGCAGCTTGTTTCAGGCTGCCTGAAACGGAGTAATCATGAAAACCTACACCGTAAACGAAGCCGCCGAATATTGCTGCTGCCACCCCGAAACCCTGCGCGAATACATACGAGCAGGAAAACTGGTCGCCAGCAAAGTAGGGCGAGCCTATTGTATTCGTCAAACAAAACTTGACGAATTTTTAGCACAACTTGAAAATGATACCGTACAGGCATCACTCATCAAACGGAGTAAACAAAAATGTCAAAAAATTCAAACGGATTGTACCAACGTAATGGTACATGGTACATGGATATCAGATCGCCAAGTGGTGAGCGCATTAGACGCTCTCTTGGCACACAAGACAAACAAAAAGCCCAAGAATTGCGCGCGAAATTAGAACACGAATTTTGGCAACAAAGCCGTTTAGGCGTAAAGCCCAAAAAATTGTGGGACGAAGCTGCTCTGCAATGGCTAAAAGAAAAGGAGCATGACAAAAAAAGCATTAAAGATGACATCAGTCGCTTGCGAAATTTGCCCCAATTCAGGGGTATTTTTTTGGACGAATTGAGCCGCGAAACTATCATGGCGGTGATTGGTAATTTGCCTTGTGGTAACAGTACAAAAAACCGCTATATTGCATTGATTCGGGCGATTTTATATAAAGCGCGTGATGAATGGAACTGGATTGATACCGCCCCAAAACTCACGCAATATAAAGAGCCAAACAAACGCATTCGTTGGCTCAAACCTGATGAAGCACAGCGATTAATTGCTGCGCTGCCTGAAAACTTTTGGCGGCAAATGGCAATATTTAGCTTATGTACAGGTTTGCGGCAAAGTAATGTATTTGGGCTGAAATGGGAACAGGTGGATTTGGCTAAGCGCATTGCGTGGATTTATCCTGATGAAACCAAAGCGGCAAAAGCAATAGGTGTACCGCTGAACCAAACAGCGGTTCAGATTTTGTCAGATAGGGTTGGTATTCATCAAACCTACGTTTTTACCAATAGCGTGAACAATCCAATCTGCGAACTGGATAGCCGCGTATGGGAACGTAGCCTGAAAAAGGCGCACATCAAAAATTTCAGATGGCATGATTTGCGCCATACTTGGGCAAGTTGGTTGGTGCAAAGTGGTGTACCGCTTTTGGCATTAAAAGAAATGGGTGGTTGGGAGAAGCTGGATATGGTGATGCGATACGCGCATTTAGCAACCGAACATTTGCAAAGTCATGCGGATATTCTGGACACAATTTACACTTTGGGGCACAAAATGGACACAAGCGAAATTGTGGCGCAAAAAGAAAACCGCCTAAACGATTGTTTAGACGGTTTAAATTTGGCTCCCCGAGCTGGGCTCGAACCAGCGACCTGCGGATTAACAGTCCGTCGCTCTACCGACTGAGCTATCAGGGAATGAAATCTGAATTATATACGAATTCTGAAACCTGTCAAACACTATTCGTAAATTATTTTTAACTTATTGTTAAGAAATAAAATTTAGTTTTTCAGGCTGCCTGAAAAAGCGATTATGCTTTATCTAAACCAAATTCTTTATGCAAAACACGCGTTGCCAATTCCATGTATTTTTCATCAATCAACACAGAAACTTTGATTTCAGATGTAGAAATCATTTGCAAATTAATGCTTTCAGCCGCCAAGGCGCGGAACATTTGCGCTGCAACGCCCACATGTGAACGCATACCCAAGCCCACGATAGACACTTTGCAAACCGCGTCATCGCCGCTGATTTCTGCCATGCCGATGGTGCTTTTCAGGCTACTCAACAAATCTAAAGTTGGTTTGAAATCGCCACGTGGCACGGTAAATGAGAAGTCAGTTGTGCCTTCGCTGCCCACGTTTTGAATAATCATGTCCACATCAATGTTGGCATCGGCAACTGCGCCCAAGATTTGGTAGGCAATGCCTGGTTTATCTGGCACGCCACGAACATTGATACGCGCTTGGTTTTTGTCAAAGGCGATGCCTGATACAACCGCTTTTTCCATATTATCGTCTTCCTCAAAAGAAATTAATGTGCCTTCGCCACCTTCTTGCAGGCTGCTTAAAACGCGTAGGCGAACTTTGTATTTGCCTGCAAATTCCACAGAGCGGATTTGCAACACTTTGCTGCCCAAGCTCGCTAGTTCCAACATTTCTTCAAATGTAATGGTATCCATGCGGCGCGCTTCTGGAACAACGCGTGGGTCTGTAGTGTAAACGCCGTCCACGTCAGTGTAGATTTGGCATTCATCGGCTTTTAACGCGGCAGCGAGTGCTACGGCTGAAGTGTCTGAACCGCCGCGACCGAGCGTGGAAATATCGCCTTCGCTGCTGATGCCTTGGAAACCTGCCACAATCACAACTTTGCCAGCTTTCACATCAGCCATCATTTTGTCGCCGTCAATATCTTCAATACGCGCCTTGGTGTGTGCGGTATCGGTTTTCACGGCAACTTGCCAACCTGTGTAACTTTTCGCGTCCACGCCGATGTTTTTCAACGCCATTGCCAGCAAACCGATGGTAACTTGCTCGCCTGTTGCTAAAACCACGTCCAATTCGCGTGGGTCTGGGAACTCTTGCATTTCGTGCGCCAAAGCAACTAAGCGATTGGTTTCGCCGCTCATCGCTGAAACCACCACAACCACATCGTGTCCTTCATCGCGCGCTTTTTTCACGCGATTGGCAACATTCTTAATGCGTTCTGCAGAACCAACCGATGTGCCACCGTATTTTTGTACGATTAAAGCCATTTTATGCTTTCCTTTTGGTAATAGTTTTAAAGATAAAAGGGTGCGAGGATTATAGCACTAAAAGCGTTTTGTAAAAGTATGTAATGCAAAAAATGCAGCCTGAAAATGGTATCATTCCACATCACAAAAAATCTTAAAAATTCCCAGTCATGTCAAACGAATTCCACCCCCTAAAAGCCCCCATTTCCCAAACCAACCTGATTGAAGCCAGCGCAGGCACAGGCAAAACATGGAACATCGCCGCTCTGTTTACCCGACTGATTGTGTTAGAAAAACTCAGCGTGGACAACGTGCTAGTGGTTACGTTTACCAAAGCTGCCACCGCTGAACTCAAAACCCGTCTGCGCGACAGACTAGACGAAGCCCTGCGCGTGTTGCTGCAAACGCCCAACGCCGCTGAAAATCCAGAAACCTTGCTTGCCAACTGCCACAACGACCCCAACGATTTTCTCTACCAACTCCTGCAACAAGCATTAGAACAAGAACCCGACCAAACCAAAATCCAACTGCGCCTAAAAGCCGCCATCAGCAATTTTGATAACGCCGCCATTTACACTATTCACGGCTTTTGCCAACGCATCTTGCAAGACTTTGCCTTTTACTGCCAAGTCCCATTCAGCATAGAACTAGACGAAGACAACGCCCCAAACGACCCCACATTTGCCCAAGATTACTGGCGCAGCCAAATCGCCCACCACGCCCAACGCGCAGACTTGGTATACCACCGCAACGTCAGCCCACAAGACATGGCAAAACAACTCGCCAGCTTCGTGGGGCGACCTTATCTACAATTCAGGCAGCCTGAAAACGCCTTTTTATTGGCAGACGCACAAGACGAATTTGAACGCGCATGGCAACACACCGCGCCACAATTCGCTGCACTCACAGACGCATTCTGGGCATTGCACCCCCAATTAAAATATTACGATGAAGCCCAATACCGCGACAAATTCGCCAAATTAACCCAATTTTCAGGCTGCCCACGCGCCAGCGATTTATGGGCAATGTTCGCCATAGAAGTTTCTGAAAAAGACAAAGCAACAGGCATCACACGCAAATGGATAGAAAACCCATTCAGCCAATTTCTGTTAGAAAAACGCACGCGCAGCAAACAAATTTTAGATGAAACCCAGCTCAACCAAGTGTTATTACTGGGCGAACTCTTACAATGCAGCCTGAAAGTCGCCACCGCAGAAGACCAAGAGTTAATCCGAATCGCCCACGAACTCGCCCACTATTTGCGCGAAGCCCACGAACAAAACAAAAAAAGCAGCCCCACGCGCCAATTTGACGACCTACTGCTAGACGTATTCGCCGCCCTGCAAGACAACCGCGAACACGCCCAAGCACTCGCCAACGCCATTGCCCAAAACTGGCGTGTCGCTCTGATTGACGAATTTCAAGACACCGACCCCCTGCAATACAACATTTTTCAGGCTGCATTTATCCAATCCGCATTCAGGCTGCCTGAAAAATTGCGCCCCACATTATTCATGGTAGGCGACCCAAAACAAGCCATTTACAGCTTTCGCGGCGCAGACATTTTCGCCTACCTAACCGCCGCGCAACACGCCAAAAACCGCTACACCTTGCGAACCAACCACCGCAGCCACCGCAAGTTAATCAACAGCATAAGCGCATTGTTCGCCCACCCAGCCCCGTTTGTGTTGTCGCAAATTGACTACACCTCCGTGAACGCTAGCCGCGAACAAAACAACCTGCCGCAAGGCAACGCCGCCGTGCGCGTATCATGGTTAAACGACCCAGACGCACCCAAAACCGAAAATTCAGACGTATTAACCAAACGCGCCGCCCAATGGTGTGCCGATGAAATCGCCCAAACCCTGCGAACCGCCGCCGCAGGGCGTTTCAGGCTGCAAACCGAAAACGGCGAAAAAACCCTACACGCAGGGCAAATCGCCGTATTAGTCCGCGCCCGAAAAGACGGCGCACGCGTCCAACAAGAGCTAAAAAAACACGGCGTACAAAGCGTGCTGCTCAGCCGTGACAGCATATTTGGCGAAGACGAAGCCCTAGCCATTTACGCCTTGCTCGGATTTTTCATTCAGCCGCAACGCGTCCAACAGCTCAACTATGTGCTTTCAGGCTGCCTATTTGGTTACACTGCCGCGCAACTCACCGAGCTAAACGAAAACGAACACGCCATGACCCAATGGACAGACGCAGCCACACGCGCCTACGAAGAATGGAAAATTAACGGCGTGTTTACCGCGCTGCAAAAATTTCTAGCCGAACACAAAACCGAACAGCAACTGCTCGCCCAAGGCAACGACCGCACGCTGACCAACCTGCACCAAATCATGGAAATCCTAGCTGCGGAAGACGAAAACGGACGCACCCCAGTCGCCCTATATCAATGGCTGGGCGAGAACATTCAGGCTGCAAAAGACGGCACAGCCGCCGCAGGCAACGCCATTTTGCGCTTAGAAAGCGATGAAAACCTCGTGAAAATCGTTACCATGCACGCGTCCAAAGGCTTGCAATACCCGATTGTGTACTGCCCGTTTGCATGGAAAAGCAGCGACAACAATCGCCAAAAATGGTTCATCATTCATCACGAAAACGGCAGCAGCGAATTGCTGCACAAAGACCAAATCCAAGACAGCGACAAAGCGCAAATTGAACGCGAACGCCTGTCCGAAGACTTGCGCCTGTTGTACGTTGCGCTCACACGCGCCGAAGAGCAGCTCAACATTTATATGGGTAGCTATCGCGATAGCAAACACAGCCCATTTGCCTATTTGCTCGGCTGCCAAGACACCGCCAGCAAGCCCGACATTTACCGCGAAAAATGGCAAGCATTCATCAACCAACAAAACCGCGAAGAAACCGACTTCGCGTGGAACGCCCAATTTCAGCCCAACCCCGTTTTAGGCAGCCTGAAAACCCAAACGCAGCCTGAAAACGCCGCCCCAACTGAATACACCGCCGCACAGTACGCCCCACGCAAATACTATTTCACCACGCACACCAGTTTCACATCGCTCAGTCGCCAAACCGAACGCGCCCACGCTGCCGAGCAAAACGCGTTTGACGATGAACTTTTGCCCGCGTTAGACAGCAGCGAACAAACGCCAACAGTAGAAACCGCCGAGCCGTTTTCAGGCTGCCCGAATGATATTTCCGCGTTTCCACAAGGCGCGGCGGCTGGTGTGTGTTTGCATGAAGTGCTGGAAAAATACTGCTTTGCCCAATCGCCAGAAAGCCAAGCGCAGCGCATTGGCGATGTGCTGGAAAAACACGGGTTTGCCGCAGAAACATGGTTGCCAGCGGTGGAGCAAATGATTGACGACACGCGCCACACGCCCCTGTTGCCCGATTTAACTTTGCACAGCGTCTCTGCCGACAAATTGCTGCCTGAAATGGACTTTTTGTTGCACACTAACAATTTCAGGCTGCGTGATTTGCAAACGTGGTTTGCGGAACAATCTGGGCTGCCTGAAAACATGGTTCAGGCGGCGAAAAAATTGAGTTTTCGTGATGTGTATGGGTTTGTGAGTGGCTTTATTGATATGTTGGCGCAAAGCCCGAGCGGCAAGATTTGCGTGATTGACTATAAGTCCAACTGGTTGGGCGAATCGCCTGATGATTACACGCCAGCCGTGCTCAATCAGGCGATTGCGGAACATCACTATTATTTGCAAGCCTTGATTTATGCGATTGCAACAGCGCGTTATTTGCGTAGCCGAAATATGCAGCCTGAAACGATTTTTGTGCGTTATCTGTTTTTACGTGGGTTGAATGGGATTAATGATAATGGGGTTTGGATTTGGGATATTCCTGTGAGCAGTTTGAAAAAATGGTTGTGAAACGCAGCTTGAAAAATGGTGCACGCGGTGCACCCTACGCTAGGTCGTGTGGACATTTCATTTAAAAAAATGAGTATCCATAATTGATTAGATAAAAAAATGGCGAATGAGTAAAATTCAATTTTCACAAAAAAACCTTACCATTCGCCATGCCTCGCCTAATGTTCAACAAGACCTGATTTGACTATTTCGATTTTTCAACCCTGTCCCATCTGGGTCTAAGCCTGTATCCACCAAACCAATAAACACACCTTAACCCGTTTTGGCTGCTTTTTTATCAGCCGCCGCTTGCGCATAGCTGCCTTTAGCGGTGATTGTTTCATCTACTGATTGATTAGATTTGTTGTTTGTTTTACCGCCTAGAACGTTGCTTGTACCAGGTCCTAACGTTAAAGACGCATTCACGCCACCACTGCCGCTGGCAGAGACAAATAGAGACAAATAGAGACAAATACGCTTAATACGGAAACGGTTACCAATTTAAGTTGCGTTTCCATTACATACCTCAAAAATCAAGTTAGAAAATAGGGCGGGGCATTTCTTTAGCGTTACCAGAAAATGGCAGCCTGAAAAAGCAAACACCTCATTGCTATTCTCTATTTGTAAGCAATAGTTAGATTGTGTAAATTTTAACGCCTGTGTGAAAATCAAAACAAACATTTATTTTCAAATACAAAGCTCGTTAAACTGCGTTAAAATAAATCCCATTTCCAATCACAAAAAAGCAGCCTGAAAACCAGTTTTCAGGCTGCAAATACACCATGAACAAAAAAACACTCTCTCAATGGCTCGCCCACCTAGAAACCGCCCACAGCAAAGGCTTAATCGACATGGGATTAGAGCGTATCACCCAAGTCAAAAACGCCATGAATCTCACGCCTAATTGCCCCGTCATCACCGTTGGCGGCACAAACGGCAAAGGCTCAACCTGCGCGTTTCTCTCACAAATCTACACCGAAGCAGGCTACACAGTCGGCACACTCACCAGCCCACACCTACTCACATTCAACGAACGCATCGCCATCAACTGCCAACCCGTCAGCGATGAAACCATCATCGCCGCCTTTGAACGCATAGAAGCCGCGCGTGGCAACATTTCGCTCACCTATTTTGAATTCAACACACTCGCCGCCGTCGATATTTTCAGGCTGCATGATGTTGATGTAATGATTTTAGAAGTCGGTTTGGGCGGACGATTAGACGCAGTGAACATTTTTGATACCGATTGCGCCATTACCACAAGTGTGGACTTAGACCACCAAGCCTTTTTGGGCAACACGATTGAACAAGTCGCCCACGAAAAAGCAGGCATTTTCCGCGCCAACAAACCCGCCATTTGCGGACAAAATCCACCGCCGCAAAGCCTTGTCCAACACGCCCAAAAAATCGGCGCAAAACTGCTTACCGTGCAGCAAGATTTTGTTTACCAAGACCAAGAAACCCAATGGCAATACCAATTTTCAGGCAGCCTGAAAAACCTATTCAAACCTACATTGCAAGGCGATTACCAACTCAACAACGCCGCCTGCACCCTCACCGCCATAGAATGTTTGCGCGACCAACTTCCCGTTAGCGAAGCCGCTATCAATGCAGGTTTGCAAAATGCCCGCAATATCGGACGCTTCCAAATCATGCAGCAAAAACCGCTTGTGATTATGGACGTAGGACACAACCCACATGCCGCACGTGCCCTCAAACGCAGCCTGAAAACCCACGCCGTGTCAGGCAAAAGCCGCGCCGTGTTCAGCATTTTGGCAGACAAAGACAGCGACAGCGTTTTAGAAATCCTGCGCGACGAATTTGATGAATGGTACATTGCCCCCTTGCACCTGCAGCGCGGCATGACCCAAGCCGAACTTGCTAACAAATTAGTCACGCACCAAATCCAAAACGTTCACGCATTTGACAGCGTTCAGGCTGCCTATCAAGCTGCATTCTCGGAATCAGAGGAAAATGATAGAATAGTGGTCTTTGGTTCATTCCATACCGTATCTGAAACTATTACTTTATTTAAACAAGGCGTTGCAGCCTGAAAACCGTTTTTGAAAGAATTACCCATGGACAATCAACAACCCCATTCACCTAATGAGCAAAATCCTATCACCGATGGATACGAATTGCTTAAGAGTCAGAATCGCAGCCGCTTGATTGGCGCGACTGCTATTACATTGGTAGCAGGCGGGTTGTTTTTGGGTGTGGCGAATAACGGACCTCAAGAAACGCCGCAAGCAGTAGAAACCAGCGTACCCAAGCAAACCACGCATACAGAAATTCTGCGTCCTGCTGGTGCAATGGCTTCAACACCCGCAGCGTCTGAGGCTTCAGCGGAAAGTGAAACTGCCAAAAATTCAGGCAGCAAAAACAAAAGAATCCCTGAAGTGGCGCAACAATTAACTGACATTGCTTCACCTGCACCACTGACGAAACCAACCACTAAACCAAGCATTAGCACTGCGCAAGTAGATGCAACAACCGACACAGGCGAAACGCCAGCACAACGTCGTCGCCGTTTGCGTGAAGAGCGTCAAAAAGCGCAAGAGCAACGCCGCATTGAGCGAGAAAAAGCGCGCAAAGAAGTGGAGCAAAAACGAGAACAAGAGCGCAAAGAACGCGAACAAGCGCGTTTGAAAGCGCAGCAAGAGCGCATTGCCAAAGCCAAAGAAGATGAAATTCGTCGTCAAAAAGCGCAAGCGATTGTGGCGCAAGCGGCAGCAGAACGTGCAGCAGAACAAAAAGCGGCAGCGGAGCGTGCGCGTCAAGCACAAATGGCGGCAGAAGCAGCACGTAAAGCAGAACGTGAAAAATTGTTGGCACAACGCAAAGCGGCTGATGAAGCGCGTCGTAAAGCAGCGGCAGACAAAGCGGCTGAGCAAAAACGCCAAGCGGCGTTAGCGGAAAAAGCGAAAGCGGAACAAGCGGCGAAAGTAAAAGCGGAGGCGGCTGCGACAGAAAAAGCGAAAGAAAAAGCAAGTGTTAAAGCAGCGATTCAAGTGGGTGCGTTCAGCGATAAAAATCGTGCGGTGCAAGCCCAACAAAAATTACGCAGCCTGAATTATTCTGCGCATATTGAGGAAGTGAAAACCAGCAAAGGCACGATGTATCGCGTGCAAACGGGCAGTTTTGCGAACCGTGAAGAAGCTAATAAAGCGGCAGAGAAAATTAAAGGTCGCGGTTTAGCGAGTATGATTGTTGAGCATAAATAATGACGGAATTTACAACTTTTGACTTGCTTTCATTAGGCACAATATTGGGCTGCGTGGTGATTTCTGTGCTGCGCGGCTTGGTGGGAGAGGTGTTCTCTTTTGCCAGCTTTATCGTGGCGTTATTGGCTGCCAAAATCTTTTCGGTGCAAGTGGCTGATTTGGTGTTTCCTAACATGAATCCGCGCGAAATTGGGGTGGTGTTCGCTTTTGTGATTACTTATGTGGTGGCAAGAGTGGCGGTGGCACTTATCCGTGAAGTGTTGGAAATGTTTGTGAAGAAAGCGCATCTGTCTTCAATCAATCGCATTGCAGGCGGTGCGCTGGGTGCGGCGAAAGGGGTGATTATGGTGAGCATTGGCACGTTGGCTTGTTCGTTTAGCGATTTGCCGAGTACGCCAGAATGGAAAAATGCGATGACTTCATCTTTTTTTGAAAGCACGGCATCACTAGGAAAACCGTATTTGCCGCCTTTTCTGGCGAGACAAATTGAGTTTAAACACGATGAAGAAACGAAAAGTGAAGGTAAGTTGAAAAGCCCACCTTTGTTGAAAAAGAAATCTTCTGCAAAACCTGCGGCGGAGTTCCAATAAAAAGCAGCCTGAAAATTTTTCAGGCTGCTTTTTATATGGTTAGACAGGTTTGTCGTTTTTTTTGAACATTTTAGGTTTAGCGTTGTTTTCAATCACATCACGCGTAACCACCACTTTCGCCACATCTTTCAAATCAGGCAGCAAATACATGGTGTCCAACAAAGCGCGTTCCACGATTGAGCGCAAACCACGCGCACCTGTTTTGCGTTCCATTGCCAATTTGGCGATGGCGTGTAGCGCGTCTGTTTCAAATTCCAGCTCGGTTTCTTCCATGGCAAACAGGGCTTGATATTGTTTCACCAGCGCATTTTTCGGCTCAGTTAAGATGTTTACCAAAGCCGCTTCGTCCAATTCCGCCAAAGTGGCAATCACAGGCAAACGACCAATCAATTCAGGAATTAAACCAAATTTAATCAAGTCTTCAGGCTCAACGGTTTCAAACAATTCGGTGATGTTCGCGTCGTCATCTTTGCTGTGGACTTGTGCGCCAAAGCCAATGCCGCCTTTTTCGGTGCGCTGGCGAATGACTTTTTCTAAGCCAGCAAACGCACCGCCGCAGATGAACAGAATGTTGGTCGTATCCACATCAATAAATTGCTGGTTTGGATTGCGACGACCGCCTTGTGGTGGCACGCTTGCCATGGTGCCTTCAATCAGTTTCAGCAAGGCTTGTTGTACGCCTTCGCCTGACACATCGCGCGTGATAGATGGATTGTCGGATTTACGTGAAATTTTGTCGATTTCATCAATATACACAATGCCGCGCTGCGCTTGTTCTACGTTGAAATCGCATTTACCCAGCAATTTGGTGATGATTTGTTCCACGTCTTCGCCAACGTAACCTGCTTCGGTTAAGGTGGTTGCGTCTGCCATCACAAATGGTACGTTCAATTTGCGCGCCAATGATTGGGCGAGCAAGGTTTTGCCTGAACCTGTTGGACCAATCAGCAGAATGTTGGATTTGGATAATTCTACGTTGTTGTCGAATTTGGGTTGGCGCAAGCGTTTGTAGTGGTTATACACGGCAACGGCTAGGGCTTTTTTGGCGGTATCTTGCCCAATAACATGGTCGTTTAATTGGCTGACCAATTCGGCTGGTGTGGGCAATTCTTGTTCGTTGAATGAAACGGTTTTTTCGGTTTCGGTTTTGGTGTGGTTTTCTGTGAGCAATGTGCCGCATGAGGCGACGCATTCGTTACAGATATAGACTTCGTTGTCTCCTTCAATCAGGTGTTTTACTTCGTCTTCGTGTTTGCCGCAAAATGAGCAAGTGCGTTCTTGTTTTTTCATTGGGTCTTTCTTTTTTCAGCAATAAACTTTTCAGGCTGCAAAGTATAAAGGCAGCCTGAAACCTTTGCAAAGTTTTCAGGCTGCGATTGATATTAGATTAGCTTAAATGGTTCAACGGCAAAGCGGTTGTATTTTTGATTTCTTTCAATACGAAACTAGATTTTGCGTCCAACACGCACGTCTGCGCCAGCAACACATTCATAACGAAATGAGAAAATGCGTTCATGTCGGTGAAAAACGCATGCAGCAGATAATCGGCTTCGCCTGTGAGTGCAAGGCAAGACAAGACTTCAGACCATGTTTGCACGGCTTCTGAAAATTCGGCGCGCGCTTCGGCGGTTTTGTTGGTGGTTACGCGAATAATCACTTGCAAACCCAATCCCAATGCGGTTGGTGATAATAATGCGGCATATTGCTGAATCACGCCATTGTCTTCCAGTTGCTTCAATCGGCGCAAGCAGGGCGATGGAGATAGCGCAACACGCTCTGACAATTCCACATTGCTCAATCGTCCATTTTCTTGCAGCACTTGAAGTATCTTGAGGTCTGTCTTGTCTAAAACGATTTCTGTTGTCATGATGGATTCCTTTTTTATTTGGATAAAACAGTGTTGTATTCTTGAGTGGATTGAATAGTCTAGTTCATCATAATCTACGCCTGTTTAAAGCACAATACTGTTCAAAAACTTATTTTATTGAAATTTAACGCCAGTCAAATTCCTAAAAATAAAATTCAACTATTACATTATTTTACAGTTTTTAGGCAGCCTGAAATATTATGGATAAAATGATGCAAATACACGACAAAGCAGCCTGAAAGCGATAAAATAAGTCGGTTGTTTGACACACCTTATTTATATCTAAAGGAAAGAAAATACATGAATATCCCACCAGTAAATGAAGAAATGCGGAAATTCATTCACGGTTTATTAACTCACATGGTAAAAAACAAAGGTTCTGACTTGTTTATTACCGCAGGTTTTCCACCAGCCATGAAATTGGACGGCAAACTTACACGCTTGAGCGACAAACCTTTAACCGCCGAACACACCGCACAAATCGCCCGTTCTATCATGGACGACAAACAAGCCGAAGAATTTTTTGGTACAAGCGAATGTAACTTTGCGATTAGCTTGGCAGGCGTATCACGTTTCCGTATCAACGCGATGATTCAACGCGGCGCGGCAGCTTTGGTTTGCCGTGTAATTACCAGTGATATTCCAAAATTTGAAGATTTAAAATTGCCGCCAGTATTGCGTGATGTGGTGATGGAAAAACGCGGTTTGGTGATTTTCGTGGGCGGTACAGGTTCAGGTAAATCTACTTCTTTGGCTGCGATGATTGACTACCGCAATGAAAACAGCTTCGGTCATATCATCACAATTGAAGACCCGATTGAATACGTTCACCCACACAAAAACTGCATCATTTCGCAGCGTGAAGTGGGCGTGGACACAGAAAATTGGTTTGCCGCACTGAAAAACACACTGCGTCAAGCACCAGACGTTATCTTGATTGGTGAGATTCGTGACCGCGAAACCATGGACTACGCGCTGGCGTTTGCCGAAACAGGTCACTTGTGTATGGCAACGCTTCACGCGAATAACTCCAACCAAGCACTTGACCGTATCATCAACTTCTTCCCAGAAGAACGCCGCACGCAGTTGCTGACTGACTTGTCTTTGAACTTGAAAGGCTTTATTTCGCAACGCTTGATTCCGCGCAAAACAGGTAAAGGTCGTTCCGCTGCGGTGGAAATTTTGCTGAACTCGCCATTGATTTCAGAATTGATTTTGAAAGGCGAAGTGCATGGCATTAAAGAAATCATGGCGAAATCGCGTGATTTGGGTATGCAGACATTTGACCAAGCGTTATTTGAATTGTATGAAAACGATATGATTACATTTGAAGATGCGTTGAAAAATGCCGACTCTGAAAACGACTTGCGTTTGCAAATTAAATTGAACAGTAAGAAAAACGGCACGGCGGGCGAAGATGGCGCGCTGGACGGTTTGTCTATTATGGAAGACTACGAACATCAAGCGCAATAATTTGCAGCCTGAAAACAAAAAACAGCACGAGAAATTTGTGCTGTTTTTTGTTTTCAGGCTGCAATTTGGGTAAAAATGGAGCGTCGGCGGCTCGCCGACAAATATTCTGATAAATACAGAAAGAAGTATCGGCAATCAGCCATATTTCAGGCTGCAATTGTTTCCGCCGCTTGCAAAGTATTTTCCAACAAGCTCGCAATCGTCATCGGACCCACGCCACCTGGCACGGGCGTAATCGCAAACGCGCGTTCTTTTGCTGCGGCAAATGCCACATCGCCGCACAAAGTGCCATCTTCCAAGCGATTAATGCCGACATCAATCACCGTTGCGTTTGGCTTAATCCATTCGCCTTTGATGAAGTTTGGTTTGCCCACGCCTGCAATCACAATATCCGCTGCTGCCACTTCTGCTGCTAAATTTTCCGTTGCGCTATGGCAAATGGTGGGTGTGCCGCCAGCCAGCAAAATTTCCAACGCCATCGGTCGCCCCACAATATTGGACGCGCCGATGATGGTTACTTTTTTGCCTTTGATGGGAATTTGATACGCGTTGAGCAGCGTCATCACGCCTTTGGGGGTGCAAGGACGCAAAGTAGGCATGCGTTGCAGCAATCGCCCGACGTTATACGGATGAAAACCGTCCACATCTTTATTGGGATGAATGCGCTCTAACACGGCTTGGCTGTTGATGTGTTTGGGCAGGGGCAGTTGTACCAGAATGCCGTCAACTTCAGGCTGCGTGTTGAGCGTGTCAATCAGCGCGAGTAGCTCGGTTTCGCTGGTGTGTTCGGGCAAGATGTGCGAGAACGATTTGAAGCCAACTTTGTCGCATGCGCGTTGTTTGTTGCGAACGTAAACGGCGCTGGCTGGGTTGTCACCAACCAAAACCACGGCTAAACCTGGTACGCGTTTGCCTTGCGTTTGGCGTTGGGAAACTTGTTCGGCAATGCGTTGCAAGCATTCTTCTGAGACTTTTTTTCCGTCAAGGATTTGAGCTGTCATTTTTTTTGCCTTATGTAGAGTGGAATGAAAAAGGTAGGTCGGATTCTTGAATTCGACCTACAGTTTAATAGTTACACATAATCCAACAATTCTTTCAGGCTGCGAATTTCGTATGTGGGTTTCACGCAGCCTGAAAGGGGTTTTTGCTGTGGATTGTACCAACACGTTGCAATCCCTGCGTTGTGTCCGCCTGTGATGTCGGAAGTGAGACTGTCTCCAACCATTAAAACGTTTTCAGGCTGCGTGTGGGGCATTTGTTTGAATGCGTATTGAAAAATACGTTTGTCGGGTTTGGCAACGCCTGCTTCTTCTGATGTTACCAGTAAATCAATGCAGCCTGAAAGTCGGTGGTGCTCTAGGCGTGGGCGTTGCAAAATGTTGAAGCCGTTGGTGATGATGCCGATTTTGATTTGGTGTTTGCGCAAGGTGTGCAGCAATTCGGTTGCGCCATCTAGCGGTTGGCAGATGGTGGACATGGCAAGCTGTAGCTCGTTGTTGAGCTGTTTGGGGGAGATGCCTGTGCGTTGCGAAAGCTGGGCGAAACGGGTGGCGTTGAGTTGGTCTAGGTTGATTTTGCCGTCTTGGTAGTCGTTCCATAGGTGGTCGTTTAGGGTTTTGAAGTGGCTGTATTCTTCGGGTGTGAAGGTTTGTTTGTGGTGGGTGAGTAGGTGTTCTAAACCGTGATGACCGTTGAAGCTGAAGAGGGTTTGGTCTGCGTCAAATAATATCCATTGGTACATTTTTATTTTTCTTTCAGGCTGCGTTTTGGTGAAACTAAAACTATAGCACGAATTTTGTTTCTTTTAAAATCAGTCGTTTAAAATATTTTTACAATTTGATAATAATTATTATTTGCAAATAAGAAAGATTATGGGTAATATAGCGACATACCAACTGCACAGCAGCAGTTTGAAAGATAACTTGTTGTTATGCAGCCTATTTTGGTAGTGGTTTGTGTTCCTTTTATTATGCCTCGTGCGGATTTTGCACGAGGCTTTTTTTATCTGTATGAAACGCAGCCTGAAAATCACAGTACAATTTCTGTTTTATTAAACGGATTGAAAAAGTGGATTTATTAGCAAAATTTGCAAAATCATTGCCTGATTTGCGCGGAAAACGAGTTTGTGTAGGCTTGAGCGGCGGCGTGGATTCGGTGGTGCTACTGCATTTGCTGACGCGTGCGCGTGAATCGTGCGGTTTGGCGGAATTGTTTGCGGTGCATGTTCATCATGGCTTGAGCGATTTGGCTGATGATTGGTGGGCGTTTTGTGAACAGATTTGCGCGGATTGGGGCGTGCGTTTAGTGGCGGAACGCGTGTCGGTGCAGACGAAAGGCAAGGGGCTGGAATCGGCGGCGCGTTTGGCGCGTTATGCGGTTTACGAGCGGTTGGATTGCGATGTGTTGGCATTGGCGCATCATCGTGATGACCAAGTGGAGACGTTTTGGTTGGCGGCTTTGCGTGGGGGCGGATTGCGTGCGCTGGCGGCGATGCCTGAAAGTCGTGCGCTGGATAATGGGGCGGTTTTGTTGCGCCCGTTGCTGAATTTTGGGCGACAGGATTTGCTGAATTACGCGGCTGAGTTTGGTTTGGATTTTGTGCATGACCCGAGCAATGATGACGGGCGTTTGCTGCGAAATTGGTTGCGTGGAAAATTGCTGCCTGAATTGGTTTTCAGGCTGCCTGAAAGTGGGAAACAGGTGTTGTCGGCGGTGGAATCGTTGCAAGATGAATTGGCGGTTTTGGACGAGATTGTGGCGGCGGATTGGGATTTTGTGTGCGTGAACGGGCAGTTTTTGCGTGAGCGTTGGTTGGCGTTGAGTGCGGCGCGGCGGCGACAAATGTTGGTGCAGTTTGCACGTGTGCATGGCTTGGGTGTGCCGCGTAAACAATCGGTGTGGGATTTTACGCGTGTGTTGAGTGAAGCCGAATCGGCAACTTGGGGTCTGCCGCGTGGTAAGGCGATTTTGTATCGTGGGGTTTTGTTTGCGTGGCGGCAGGATTTTGCGCTGGATTTTTCAGGCTGCGTTTGGATTGGGGACGCGTCTGAGTTTTCAGGCTGCATTCGGGCGGCGCGGCGTGATGATGTGATGTTGATGAAATCGGGGCGCAAATCGGTGTTTCAGGTGTTGCAGGAAATGGGTGTGCCGCCGTTTGCGCGTGAATTTTGGGCGGTGGCTGTGGACGAACAGGGCGTGTGTATGGCGGTGGCGAATGGGCGTAGTGCGATTGAAGCAAAATTACATTGTGAAGCATTGTTAATCTTTCAGGCTGCGTGATTTGTTGTTTTAAAACAACGTTTCAGGCAGCCTGAAAATGGCTTAAGGCGGTTTTCTTTCCATTTATGTTTTACTCAAACCTGCGTTGTTTTATAATTTTTTACATTCAATTTGTTTCACGTGTTCTCTGTGTAAGAGGAAAAAATTATGAAAATGCGCTTGGCAAAATTATCAGCCGCTTTGTTGGCTGTTTTCGCAGTAAACAATGCTTATGCTGCGGAAGTAAACTGTTCACAAAGCTACGGTATTCAATCCACTGTAAATGGCATCGTGGGTCAAACTTATTGCGACAACAATTCGCAAACGTTTATTGATTTGGTGAAAAAGTTGAAAGACTCAAACCCTAACTATAATGAAACCGCTGTGACTGAAGTGTTGGGTCGTTTTAATGATGCAGATATCACCATGAATTATCGCGATAGTTCAACCACGCTTGAATTTTCTTCTCCTGACTTGGGCGTGGAAAAACAAACATTTACAGGCGCGACACGTAAAGAATCGCAAGATATGTTTGTGGATTGGTTGAAAAAAAGCGGCATTATCACGCAAGTGATGCAATACCAATCTAAAAACAGCGCAAACAGCCCGATTACAGGCAGCGCAGGTTTAATGCCTACTTTAGCGCGTAACGATTTTGACACGGCAACAGAAAGTACGTCAAATGTAGCCAACACTTCCAAAATGGAAACCGTTTCAGGCAACTTGGTGGGCTTGGGCTTGAACGTAGGTTCGTACAGCATCGCTGGCGGTGAAAAAGTGGATACAGCGACTTTGCCATTGTCATACACCAAAAAAATGGCAAGCGACCCACGCAAACAATTGATTTTCACTGTGCCAATCAGCATGTATCAAGTGGGTAGTGCGAAAGGTTACCATGTGGGTTTAGGTTTGGCGTATCGCTTCCCTGTGAACGACCGTTGGACTTTAACACCTGCTGCACGTTATGCTGTGACAGGTTCGGTAGACCGCGCAACGGTGGCTTCTGTTATCAGCGGCTCTTTAACCAGCACCTACACCATTCCGTTGGACCAATTTGAATTGACGGTTGCGAACATGGTTGGCTACTACTCAACAGGTAAATTCAAAGCGGGCGAATATTCGTTCAACCCAAAAATCAAAGAAACCATTTTGCGTAATGGTGTGATGTTGTCGCAACCTTTCTATTTGAAAGGCAAAAAATTGGCAGCTGAATACTCTGTTATTGACACACGTTATGTGGGCAGTAACAAGCCATTTATGAGCAATATGCAAGAATATGGCGTAACCGTTGGTTTGCATAAAGACGAAGCGGAGAATAATCCAAAATTGTCTAATATTCGCGTTGGCGTAACTTATATGCACGGCAAAGGCTCGAAAGGCTTTACAGCTAATATGGGTTACTGGTTCTAATTTTTGCAAGACAAAAAGCAGCCTGAAAATAAGTTTTCAGGCTGCTTTTTGTAGGTCGGATTCTTGAATCCGACATTTGCAATGCTTGGAAAAATTGTTGGATACGAGTATCCAACCTACAGCGATAGAATGCAGCCTGAAAAGCAATTTTCAGGCTGCATTATGCGTTATTTAAACAGCGAAGAGAGTTTTCCAAAGAACCCTTTATGTTCCGTTTCTTCAGGCTGCGTTGCCACTTCCGCCACATTTTCAGGTTGCGGTTGCGGTTTCCGCGTAACTGCCAACGCCGCAAAACTTTGCGCCACAGGCATGATTTCAATCGCGTTTACATTCATGTGTTTCGGGCATTGATACAGCCACAAAGCCGTGTGCGCAATATCATCAGCCTGAATAAAATCCACGTTTTCATACAACTTAGTTGCCCGTTCATCATCGCCTTTAAAGCGCACGTTTGAAAATTCCGTGCCACCGCACAAGCCTGGTTCAATATTGGTTACACGAATATTTTTCCCCTGCAAATCCGCACGCAAATTCAAGCTAAACTGACGCACAAACGCCTTAGTCGCCCCGTAAACATTGCCGCCTTGATAAGGATAAGTGCTAGCAACCGAACCTAAATTGATGATATACCCATCATTACGTTCAACCATTTCAGGCAGCACTTGGCGCGTTAAATACGTCAGACCAATCACATTTGTGTGAATCATCGTTTCCCAGTCCGCAAAGTCCGCTTCATACGCGTTGTCCAAACCCAAAGCCAAACCCGCGTTGTTAATCAAACAATCAATTTGCTGGAATTTTTCAGGCTGCGTTGCCAAACTTTTCAGCGCATTGTCCACAGATTCCTTGCTGGAAACGTCCATTTCCAGAGGGAGAAACAGCCCTCCCAATTCTTGCTGCAATTCCGTTAATTTATCCAAACGACGCGCCGCGCCAATTACGGGATAACCTGCTTGTACAAAACGGCGACACATCGCCGCGCCAAAACCTGCCGAAGCACCTGTAATCAAAATAGCCATGGTAAGTCCTTTCTGGTTGAAAAAAATTCGCTTAAAATCATATCATTTTAACGGGAAGACAACCATGAATTTTAAAATAACTTTATTCGCGCTTGCCGCTTTCGGTCTTGCCGCGTGTGGCGACAATGGCGCGGCTGGCGTTTCTGCCACAAAAGGCGATATTTCGCAAAACCGCAGCAGCGCATTCAAATCGTTTATGCCCACGTTTTCCAGCATGGGCAAAGTGGCAAAAGGCGACGATGCTTACGATGTAGAAAAATTCAAAGCCTTAGCCGCCAGTTTTCAAGATGAAGCCAAAGAACCGTTCAATTATTTTCAAAACGACCCGCAAGGCAATGGCGACGCGTTGCCTGTGATTTGGGCGAAACCTGCGGAATTTAAAGCGGAACAAGAAAAGTTTCAGGCTGCCGTAGCGCAATTAAATGCGGCAGCGAAAACGGGGAATTTAGAGAATATTCGCGTGGCATATCAAACGGTTGAGAATCGTTGCAGCGCGTGCCATCAAACGTATCGCCAACCAAAATAACGCAGCCTGAAAGGAATAAAATGGCAAAACAAAAACCGATTTTTCAACCGACTTGGTTGTGGTTAATCAAAAGACCTGTGTGCTTTTTGGGCTTTGGTTTTGGGACGGGACTTGCGCCCAAAGCCCCCGGTACGTTTGGCACGTTGCCAGCGGTGTTGATTGCAGGATTGCTGCTGGGTTGCGGTGTGAGCAAGCTGAGTTTGGCGTTGCTGTGCATTCCCTTGTTTTTCATTGGGATTTGGATTTGCAACGAAACGGAATATGCGCTGGGCGTGCATGATTACGGCGGCATTGTGTGGGACGAGATTGTGGCGATGATGTTGGTTTACGCGTGTGTGCCGCAAGGTTTGGGCTGGTGGACGATTGCGTTTGTGGCGTTTCGCTTTTTTGATGCCGTGAAACCGCCGCCGATTAAGTGGTTTGACCAGCGCATGAGCGGTGGTTTTGGCGTGATGTTGGACGATGTGATTGCAGCGTTTTTTGCGATTGCGGTGGTTTGGGTGTTGGTTGGGTTGAATGCAGCCTGAAAAATAGAAATTGTAGGTCGGATTCTTGAATCCGACATTGTTCAAGTTTCAAGAATTGTCGGATACGAGTATCCGACCTACGAAGACGCAGCCTGAAATATTTGCAAAACTGTTATTTGATGAGACAAAATTTATTTGTGTTCCATTTTAAGTTTACTGAAATTGATAAAAAGTCGGCTTGGAAAGCCGACCTACAAGACTTGTTATGTTTGTAGGTCGCTTCTCCGAGCCGATTTTTCGTTTTCAGGCTGCGTTTATTATTTCTCGTTTCTGCGGCGCAAAAAGGTGGCAAATCTAGGTGTTCCTTTGGCGGTAAATCCGCGATATTTATAAGTAATCACGCTGCCAATGGGTGGCGGATTATCACGGTCTTCGTCTTTGAAACCTGAACCGATACGAAATTCGCCCAACTCGTTTTTGCAGGAAACCGCGCCGAGTGTGTCCGCATATTTGCCTTTGCCTTGGTGGTGTTGCGTAACGGTGCATTCTGCGTCATGCGTGGTTTTCAGCTTGAGCAAATCATTGCTGCGACCTGAGGTGTACGGCGCGTTTGGGTTATGCAACATCACGCCTTCGCCGCCACCTTGTTCAATTTGGCGCAGAAATTGTCGTGCGTGGGCTTCGTCTTTCACCGTGATTTGCGGCACAACAACAAACTGCGCGTTGGGGTGTTTGGCGGCGTGTTGTTTGGCTAGGGAAAGTCGCTGGTATAAGTTGCCTTTGGCATTAGGTACATCAAAAACGTGTAGGCGGATGCCTTGCCAGTTGCCTTGTGTGGAGCGGACGGCGGCGGATACGCGTTCAAATGTGCCGCGTCCTGCGTAAAGTTCGCCATCTAGCGCAAAGGGTGGAAAATCGCGCGTGAAACCTGCGGGTGGCGTGAACACGTTGCCTTGACGACTGATGAGTTGTTTGCCGTCCCAATAGGCGCGTACGCCGTCCATTTTTTCGCTCATTGCCCAGCCTGTGATGTTTTGTTTGTTATAGTGGTTGGCGAGTATGATTTTAGGTGCGGCGGCTTGGGTGGCGGTGGCGAAACAGAGTAGGGCGAAAAATAGGGGTTTCATAAGTTTCCTTGTGATGTGTTTTTCAGACTGAAACCTCTGCAAAATCTTCATCTTTGGCATTTTTCTTCGCCGCACTATGCGGACTGATTTTGTTGCCAAATTAAAATTTGGACAAAATCTAGCATGCACTGCTCGCAAGCTCAACGTACTTGATGTACGTATTCGCTTGCTGTGCTGCTATAGCTTTGAAAACTGCTCAAATCTGAAGTTTTGCAAAGGTTTCAGGCTGCCTGAAAATTTATTCAGGACTATAATGTTATTTTTCCATTTTATTATAAGGATTTTAAGATGAGCAAAACAATTATTCATACAGACAAAGCCCCTGCAGCAATTGGTGCGTACAGCCAAGCGGTTCGCGCTGGGAATACGGTGTATGTGAGCGGTCAAATTCCGCTTGTGCCTGAAACGATGCAACTGGTTTCTGATGATTTTGAGGAACAAGCGCATCAAGTGTTTAAAAATTTACGCGCTGTGTGCGAAGCGGCAGGTGGCAACTTGAACGATATTGTGAAAGTGAATGCGTATTTAACGGATTTGGCGAACTTCGCAACGTTTAACCGTGTGATGGAAGAGTATTTTGCTCAACCGTTTCCTGCTCGTGCGGCGGTGGGTGTGGCTTCTTTGCCACGCGGTGCGGCGGTGGAAGCTGAAGCGGTTTTGGTTTTGGAATAAGGACAACTGTGGTGTTTCAGGCTGCCTGAAAGGGTAAATAACTTTCTGTTCTATGGAAAAGAAGCACACAATCTTTCACAATTTGTGTGCAAACCGTTATGGTACAACCTCGGTACCCCAAAACACACACAAGTTTTAAGGCGGCTTTTCAGGCTGCCTTCTTTTTTATGTGTCAGATTTGTCTTTAGGTAACTTGGTCTGAACCATATTGAAAAAACCGCGCAGAATATCAATGTCTTCCGTAGTCGTGTTGGCACGGTTAAACAGAGAATGCAAGCGGCGCATCATGCGTTCGGCGTTGCGTTTGCGGAAGAAATCCATTTGCTCCATGGCGCTTTGCAAATGCTGAACCATGCCTGCCACTTGGTCGGCGGTGGCAAGATTGCGCTCAGGAATCAGATGGCTCAAATCGGCGTGGGTTTGGCTGAAAATTTCGTAGCAAACCACTTGCACGGCTTGGGCGAGATTGAGTGAGAAGTAGTTGGGATTGCCTGCAATCGTCATCAAGCGGTTGCATTCTTGCACTTCGTCAATGCTCAAGCCGAAAGTTTCGTTGCCAAATACCAGAGCGACTTGCTGCCCTGCTTGCGCGGCGACGAGCAATTCTGGTGTGAGTTCGCGTGGGGTTTTCAATGGGCTGGTGAGTTCGCGGCGACGGCTGGTGAGTGCGCAGCTTAGAACTGTGCCGTACAAGGCTTCAGGCAGCGTGGCGACAATTTTGGCGTTTTCCAGCACATCTACTGCGCCTGACGCGAGAATGAAACTTTCTTCAGGCAGCCTGAAATTGGCGACATCGTCTGGATTAAACACGGGCGGTTCGGGTGTCATCGGCGTTTCCATGATGTTGGGCGCGACGAGTACGAGTTGGCTCAAACCCATGGTTTTCATGGCGCGCGCGGCGGCACCGATGTTGGCTGGGTGGCTGGTGCGGGATAAGACGATGCGGATATTGGCGAGATAATCGGGGATAGGTTGTGCTTGTGTCATGTGTTGCGGCCTGAAAATAATTTAAAGATAGTATTATAGTTCAATCTGCTATAATACTGTGTTTTGAAAATTTCAAAGGACTCAATGAAATGGCTTTCTTAAAAGGCAAAAAAATCTTGATTACAGGCATGATTTCAGACCGTTCAATCGCTTACGGTATTGCAAAAGCATGCCATGAACAAGGCGCAGAATTGGCGTTCACTTATGTGGTAGATAAATTGGAAGATCGCGTGCGCAAATTGGCGGCGGAATTTGGTTCAGAATTGGTGTTCCGTTGCGATGTGCAAAGCGATGAAGAAATCGCGCAAACTTTTGCGGATTTAGGCAAACATTGGGACGGTTTAGATGGTTTGGTTCACGCGATTGCGTTTGCGCCAAAAGAAGCTTTGAGCGGCGATTTTTTGGATAGCATTTCGCGCGAAGCGTTCAATACAGCGCATGAAGTTTCTGCGTACAGCTTGCCAGCATTGGCAAAAGCGGCGCGCCCGATGATGCAAGGTCGCAATGGCTCTATCTTGGCTTTGACTTACTTGGGCGCGGTTCGTGCAGTGCCAAACTACAATGTGATGGGCATGGCAAAAGCGAGCTTGGAAGCGGGTGTTCGTTTCACGGCGGCTTGCTTGGGCAAAGAAGGTATCCGTTGCAATGGTATTTCTGCAGGTCCTATCAAAACTTTGGCGGCGGCTGGGATTGCGGATTTCAGCAAATTGTTGAACCACGTTGCGGAACAAAATCCGTTACGCCGCAATGTAACCACTGAAGAAGTGGGCAATGCAGCAGCATTCTTGTTGTCTGACTTGGCTTCTGGTATCACGGGTGAAATTACTTACGTGGACGGTGGCTACAGTATTAACGCTTTGGCAGATACTGAGTAATTCAATAAAAAAAGCAGCCTGAAAAGTTTTCAGGCTGCTTTTTTATTTGCTGTAATCATTCTTATCGAATGCTGCGCCTTCTTGTTTGACCCATGTGCGTAAGTCATCATCGGTGCGTGATAAAAAGCCGTGTGTGCAGAATGCGTTGTATAACACGCGACGGATTTTGTCGCGGCTGTTGTTTTTGCCGCCGAGCATTTGCCATTGTGCATTTCGTGGCTCAATCCAGCGATTGTTTACGGTGTCTGCATAACCAAATGTTTTGATGCGTGAACCTTCTGAATCCAACAGTTTTGTACCTGTTACGCAATAAATGCCTTCTGCGGTGATGTTGTCGCTGCCGCCTGCGGAGCGATTATTGAACACATAACGAACGCTGCCGTCTGGTGCTTGGGTGATGCTGCTGAGTAAAATGCGCGGTTTGCCTGTGAACTGGTTGTTTACGTATAAGTTGAACCAGTCACCTGATTGTGCATTGGGTACGGCTGGCAAGGGGACTTTGCTTTCTTCAAAAACTCGGTCGGATAAATCTTGGAGTTTTTCGGCAAATTCCATTGAAGATTCTGCGTGGACGGGGTTGGCAAAACAGAAAAATAGGGCGGTGAATATTAGTTTTTTCATGGGTATTCTTTGGAAAAATGCAGCCTGAAAAAATATTTTTTAGGCTGCTTGTATTTGTTATTTTTTCAGTTGAGCAATCACTTGTTCTTTAACTGTTTCAACAGCTTGAGTACCGTTTACTTTGATATAACGTGGCGCGTTGTCGCCAGTTAATTTACTGTAGAAATCTACCAGAACTTCTGTTTGTTCGTGATACACGTCTAAGCGTTTTTTAACGGTTTCTTCTTTGTCGTCATCACGTTGAACTAAGTCTTCGCCTGTTTCGTCGTCTTTACCTTCCACTTTGGGTGGGTTGTGTTTCAAGTGGTATGTGCGACCTGAAGCTAAGTGCACACGGCGACCGCTCATGCGCTCTATAATCACTTTATCAGGCACGTCGATTTCCACAACTGCGTCTAAGTTCACGCCTGCTTCTACCATGGCTTCGGCTTGTGCCAATGTGCGTGGGAAGCCGTCAAACAAAAAGCCGTTGGCGCAATCTGCTTGGGCAATGCGTTCTTTTACCATGCCGATGATGATGTCGTCGCGTACCAAACCGCCTTCGTCAATGATTTTTTTGGCTTCTAAACCCAATGGTGTGCCTGCTTTGATGGCGGCGCGTAACATGTCGCCAGTGGAAATTTGTGGGATACCAAATTCGCGTGTAATAAATTGTGCTTGTGTGCCTTTACCTGCGCCTGGTGCGCCCAATAATAATGCTTTCATCACTTCTGCCTTTGATTTGTGCGTGGTTGAAAAAAAGTGTATGGTAATACGTTTTCAGGCTGCCTGAAAAGGGTTGATTGTTTCTATTGTGTCAAATTGTAAATTTTTTATAATAAACCTTAAGGGAAATAGTGTTTTTTTATTGGCAAATAGGGGCGTAAAAGGCTATTATATCGGTTATTTTTATATTGCTAAGACAACACTATCCGCACATCAGGTTTGAGAATGACGGATATCAGGGAGATAAATTTTGAAAACTCATACAAAAGTGATTGCAACCTCTTTGTCTTTGATGACAACTTACGCTATGGCTGGCGTGGGTGGGTTGAACGTGCAATCTAATTTGGGCGAGCCATTTTCAGGCAGCATTCTTGTAACTGGTCGCGAAGCTGAGGCGTTGATTAAAAGCGGTTCAGTGAGTGTATCGGGCGGCGGTGTGCATGGTACTGTTGTGCCTCAAGGCGAAAATAAAGCTCTGATTCATTTGCGTTCTTCATCTCCTGTGAATGAGCCGATTTTAGATTTTTCTGTTAAAGCAGGTAATCAAACGCGTCAGTACACGGTGATGGTGAACCCATCTAACTATCGTCCAAAGCAAGCAAACAATAGCAACAGTCGTCGTATGCGCAAACAAGCTGCGTACAATGTGCCTGTTCAGCAACCTGCAGAAAATCAACAAGATTTTGCGGCTGTAGATGTTGAAGCATCTGATGAGGTAGTTGCTCAACGTGCGCGCCCAGCAGCGGCTTATCGTCGTGCAGAAACGGGTTATGCACCACGTTATTATCGTGTGCATAGCGGCGAAACATTGGCTTCTATCGCGGCGCGTTACCGTCCACATCGCATGAGCGTTCAACGTGCGATGCGTGCTTTGGTGGCTGCGAATCCACGTGCGTTCCGTAATGGTCGTATGTATCGCAATGTAACGTTGTATATTCCTTCTGCGTCTCAGTGGTATGCGTATTCAAATTCTTACAAAGTGCGTAGTTCTTATCCGCGTTCAGTAGCCCGTCCATCTATCAATAATGTGGTAGATGATGGCATGAACAATAATGCGGCACCAGCAGCTAATACTGCGCCAGTTGCTACACCATCAGCACCTCAAACGCAGCCTGTAACGCCTCCACCAGCTCCAGCTAAAGACGCTACACCTCCAACGCCACCAAAAGCTGAGGTGAAGCCAGAAGTAAAACCTGAGGCGGTGAAACCTGAAGAAAAACCTGCTGTAGCTGTAAAAGCATCTGAAGTGGCTTCTGCTCCAGCAGCTTCAACAACAGCCGTTGCTGCAGAGGAAAAAGTGGCATCAGCAACAGAACTGGTGCCTGCGACAACATCTCAACCTGAAGCAGCACAAGCGGCTTCAGTAGCAGCTGCGAGCAGTGCAAGTGCTGCTGTTGTGCCAGCTTCACAAGCTGCGTCTGCACCAAAACCTAAAAAACGCCCTCCAATGCCAGTGGAAGAGCCTGTTGAGGAAGAAGGTTTTGACTGGTTGGGTTTAGGTGTTCCTGCTGCGGCTGGTTTGGCTGCATTGGGCGGTGGTGCTTATTTCTTGAACCGTCGTCGCAAAGCCAATGCTGAAGATGCTGATGATGAAGAATTCGAAGATGATGACGTGGAATTTGATTCAGAAAACAGCGGCGACAGTAATGATGATTGGGAAGTAGACCAATTTGATACGGCTGATAATACAGCTCCTAAATGGGATACAGCGCCAGCAGCACCAGAAAATAGCTCATTCCAAACAGATGACAACGATTTCTTTGATTTGCCTGCTGCGGAAGAGTCAGCGCCAGCTAAACCTGCAAACAGCACGCCATCGTTTAACTTAGATGACTTTGAACCAAGCAAT
Source organism: Kingella negevensis (assembly GCF_030177895.1). Taxonomy (NCBI): domain Bacteria; kingdom Pseudomonadati; phylum Pseudomonadota; class Betaproteobacteria; order Neisseriales; family Neisseriaceae; genus Kingella; species Kingella negevensis. The sequence continues at coordinate 804,612 of NZ_CP123448.1, read as the reverse complement.
TTAGCTGATACACCTGTTGCTGCACCCGCAGCAGTAGAAGAAGATGATTTTGAGTGGGCAACTACAGAAACAGCACCTGCAAGTGATGCCTCTACTAACGACTGGTTGGCTGATGACACATTTAGCACAGAATCAGCGCCTGCTGAAACAACCAGCGCAGATGATGACGAATGGTTGCTAGACGATACATTAACCGTGAGCGAGCCAGCTGTTCAGGCTGCCGAATCTGCAGAAGCCAGTAATTTGTTTGACTTTGATTTGCCTGCTGAACCGGTATCTGCACCCACAACAAATACTAATCCAGTAGATGATTTTGACTTGGATATGGCAGAAAGCGCATTAGGTCTTTCTTCTGAACCAGCAACGCCTACGGCAGCAATCGACCCTAAACCAGCCAGCAAAAAATTCGATGAATTAATGAATTTTGATTTGGCAGGGACTGCCGCAACCGCAGCAACTACTGTAGCCGCAACAACAGCCGTAGCAGCGCAATCAAATGAAGATATTTTGTCATTTGATTTACCAAGCGAAGAGCCAAGTGCATCGATTGCAAGCGTTCAGTCAGAACCAGCAGAATTGTCATTAGATGATTTCAGCAGCTTGGATTTCTCAACTGATACTATTGCGACTCAGGCTACAGCAGTTTCAGAAGTGAATGAATTTGCAGATTTTAACTTGGATATGCCTAGTGAGCCTGCTGCGCCAGTAGCCAATGCAGAAGTATCTTTAGATGATTTCGGTTTAGATTTGCCAACAGAAGTTGCTGCACCAGTAGCAGATTTGGCAATGAATAACCTCGACTTGGATACGCCAGCCGCACCAGCAATCGATGCGCTGAACGATTTAAGTTTAGATATGCCAACAATTGAAGAGCCAGCAGTTGCGTTAGATGCGCCAGAGTTTGCATTAGATGATTTGTCATTTGACGCACCTATTCAAGAAGCTGCTCCAGCAGTGGAAGCTGGCTTGGCAGACTTTGACTTGGCAATGGATGCGCCAGCAGCACCAGCCACAGAACCAAGCATGGATTTTGCTTTAGACGACTTTGAAGCACCAGCGCAACCAGCTGCTGAACCAATGGAATTTGTAGATGATTTGTCAATCGATTTATCAGCATTTGAAACCACACAAGCACCGCAAGATGCAGGTTTTGTTTCAGAATCAGTAAGCTCTGAAGCACCGCACGAAGCAAAATTGGAATTGGCAAAAATGTACTTAGAAATTGATGATGCTGTTGCAGCGCGTGAAACTCTGCGTGAATTGCTTGTAGAAGCAGGTAGCGGCGAGTTCTATGACCAAGCAAAACAATTGTTAGATGAATTAGGTGGTTAATCCCCTTCATAAACAAAACACCTTTCAGGCAGCCTGAAAGGTGTTTTTATATCAATAATTAACAAGATTGATTGGGATACTGCCAAACTATAGTTGATTAAAATTGCAATGATACAGCGTTGCTAACGTCCTTATGTGTTATATGCACACGGCGGACGTTGTCGCCTTGTCTCATTTTTATTTTAATCAACTATAGCTCTACATAATCCACGCCCAAAATATTTTGTGGACTGGTTTCAATCAGCGATTCCCCATTTCTGCACACACCACGAAATCCAAATTCAGGTAAATGCTGTTTCAAAATGACTTCCAACCGTTTCAATTCAGCCCAACTGCCTTTCATTCTAAAATGAATAGTTATCGTTGTGCCATGAGTGCTAGATGATGCTTCCCACATCGTAAACGGCTGAATAATCGCTGGCAATTCTTCACGAATACGTGCAGCGCATAGCGCATTTTCTTGAATTGTTTGCGCTTGCTGATTGCTTGCAAATAAAGCAAAACACACAGCAAACCCAACCAAAACAATAAACGCCACACATTGCTGAAACATCGATTTCATTTTTCAGGCAGCCTGAAACGCCTGTTCTTGCAATTCAGTCAATTCAGCAATCCCCTTTTGCCCCAACGCAATCAACTGCTGCAACTCGTCCAACCCAAACGCTGCACCTTCCGCCGTGCCTTGAATTTCAATGATTTTCTCCGCATTCAGCATGACCAAATTCACATCACTATCGCAGCCTGAATCTTCAGGATAATCTAAATCCAACAACGGCACACCGCCCACCACGCCAACCGAAATCGCCGCCACGCTGCCAATCAAAGGCGTTGCAGACAAACGACCATCGTTCAACAATTTTTGCACCGCAATTTTCAACGCCACAAACGCTCCCGTAATACTCGCCGTGCGCGTGCCACCGTCTGCCTGGATTACATCGCAATCAATTAAAATTTGACGCTCTCCCAGTTTCGCCATGTCCACGCAAGCGCGCAAACTGCGCCCAATCAAACGCTGAATTTCTTGTGTGCGACCAGATTGTTTGCCAGCCGCCGCCTCGCGTTTCATGCGCGACTGCGTAGAAGCAGGCAGCATACCGTATTCCGCCGTTACCCAACCCTGATTTTTACCGCGCAAAAAAGGTGGCACATTTTCATCAATCGTCGCCGTGCAAATCACTTTCGTGTTGCCACATTCAATTAATACCGAACCGTCTGCGTGTGGCAAAAAATTTGGGGTAATTTTGATTTTGCGCGTTTCATTTGCCGCGCGAGAAGTGCGTTGGTAAGCCATAAAAATCCTTCAAAAAAAGTGAAATAATAGAGTGAATTATAGCATTTATCACTTTTTCAGGCTGCCTGAAATCTGTTAAGATAACACCGTTTTTTTGAAACTCACTTTAAAGGAAAAAAACATGACTGTACGCAGTATGACAGGCTTCGCCAACGCCTCAGGCGAGTGCGCGGGCAAACGAATTGACTTGGAAATTCGCTCCGTAAACCACCGCTTTTTAGACACACAATTCAAAATTCCTGATGACTTGCGTTCTTTGGAAGGTGCAATGCGCGAGCTGATTAGCAGCAAAGTATCGCGCGGTAAATTGGAATGTCGCATTCAGTTAAACAACTTGCCCAACAGCGCGGCAAGTTTGCACATCAATCACAATTTAGTCGCAGAACTGGCGGACTTAAACGCAAAATGGCGCAAAAAGCACGATGATTTAGCCAAATTGAGCGTGGCAGATATTTTGCGTTTCCCAGGTGTGATTGCTAGCGCAGATGTGGACGGCGATGAATTAGCAGACGCAGTAATGCGCTTGCTGGCACAGGCTTTAGACGATTTTGTGGCTTCGCGTGAACGTGAAGGCGAAAAATTGCACGCGCACATTGTGGAACGCTTGGATTTGATGGATTCAATTGTGTCGGCTTTGGAAGAACTGTTCCCAAGTTTGTTGAATGCGCACATGGAACGCAGCCGCCACCGTTTGGCTGAAGCCGTGAGCAATATTGATGACGACCGCTTGAAATTGGAATTTGCGCTATTTATGCAAAAAGCGGACGTGGACGAGGAATTTAGTCGCTTGCATGGGCATATCACGGAAGTGCGTCGCATTGTAGACGAACATAACGGCACGATTGGTAAGCGCTTGGATTTCTTGATGCAAGAGTTGAACCGCGAAGCGAACACATTGGGCAGCAAAGCGATTGCGACTGAATGCACACAAGTATCGGTTGAATTGAAAGTGCTGATTGAGCAAATGCGCGAGCAAGTACAAAATATTGAATAATGCAGAAAGAGCAGGATTCTTGCCTGCTCTTTTTTTTGAGTACAACACGGCAGCCTGAAAAACCAGTTTCGCGTATAATTTCACTTTTATCTGATTGATTTTTTTAACCATGAAATCTGACATTCGTCTTCAATATTTCCGCCCGATTCAAGACAAAATCGGTTACGCCTTCAAAAATATCAAACTGCTGCAACAAGCCCTCACGCACCGCAGCTATTCTGCGCAAAATAACGAACGCTTTGAATTTATCGGCGACAGTATTTTGGACTATGTTGTCGCCAAAATGCTGTATGACGCGTTCCCCAATTTGCCAGAAGGACGCTTGTCGCCCCTACGCGCTCAGTTGGTAAAAGAAGCCACATTAGCCGAAATCGCACGAGAATTAGGCTTGGGCAACGCGCTGTATTTGGGCATGGGCGAGCTGAAAAGCGGCGGCAATGACCGCGCATCTATTTTGGCGGACGCGATGGAAGCCCTGTTTGCAGCGATTAGTTTTGACGCGGATTTTCACACGGCGGAAAACGTGGTGCGCGGTTTGTTTGCCGACAAAGTGCGCCATTTGAACACCAACACGCAAGCGAAAGACGCGAAAACGCGTTTGCAAGAATGGCTGCAAGGCAAGCGGTTTGCGTTGCCGAAATATCGCATTGAAAAGCAAACGGGCGAAGGCAATGATGCGCGATTTGATGTGTCTTGCGATTTGGGCGAGTTGGGGCAAATTTTTTATGCTCAAGCGCACAGTCGCCGCGCGGCAGAACAGGAATGTGCACAACAGGCGTTGGCGTGGTTGGAAGAGAAATTTGCGAAGAAGAAATGATAGTTGATTGAAATTGCAATGATACGGCGTTGCCAACGCCTTTATGTGCCACGCGCACACGGCAGGCATTGTCGCCTTGTCTCATTTTTATTTCAATCAACTATCGTTTTCAGGCTGCGATGTAGGTCGGTGCATTTATGCCCGACTTTTTCAGGCTGCAAACGATAAAACTTCACAAACCTAAAGCATGGGTATGGCGGCGCAACGCCATGTTCAACGGTAAAATTTAGCGAAATGTATTTGCAGCCTGAAAATGGCAATGACTCTGTTTTCAGGCTGCAAATTATGGAGAAAAAAACAATGTCTAATGTGATGATTGGCGCAATGATTGGCGCGGTAATTGGTATGCTGTATTCATGGACAAGCAGCAACGAAGCGGCGAAAAAATACCCTGTTTTGCGTTTACCTGCGCCCAAAAATGCCGAGCAAGATTTCTTGTTTCAGGCGTGGTGCGATGCAAACCAGTTTAAGCGACAAGGCAACGGGCGTTACATCAAAGGACGCGGCTGGCTGACAAGTTCCACAGAATTGTGGTTTGAACAAGATGAAATGTGCATTCAGGAAACGGTGAATTTTCTCTGCACGAAAATTAAATTTGCACTCAATGCGCCGATGTTTTTGGGTAGACCTGTTCGCATGGCGAAAATTAAGCAGTTGAATAAATTGATTAAACATTGGGGTTTGCCGCCTGTGGTAATGGGGCAGATTGAACCTGTTTTAACGAATAAGAAGAAATTTAGACGTGTTACAAAACAATAATCTTTCAGACAGCCTGAAAACAAATGTGTATGTGAAATTAGTGGTTTATGCGGCGTTGATGTTGCTTGTGCCCATCTATTTTTGGGCGACTGGCAGCGTGTGGACGATGTCGGATATGGTGGGCAAAACGGCGGCAAATCAGGCATGGATTGGGCTGACTTATATGTCGTCCGTGCCTTATGGTGTGATAACGGCGGCGATTTTGACATTGTGTGCTATAGGATTGGCGCGTGGGCGCGTGGATTGGCGGGTGGTGGTGCTTTTGTGCGCGGTTTCGCAGGTGGGGACGCAGGCGATTAAGTCGGGGGTGAAACGGTTGGTGAAAGAGCCGCGCCCGTATGTGGTGGCGTTGCACAAGGCGAATGTGCCTGAGCAACTGGGCTACGCGCCTGATTCGTTTTATGCGCAAACGAAAGATACAAAGCGTGAGATGATTCGCGCAACGGCGTTTGATGACGACACGCGCACGGTGGCGGATTATCAGCAAGATGAACTGGGCTATTCGTTTCCGTCTGGGCATACGAGTTTTGCGGTGTCTTGGGTGTTGCTGTTTGCAGGTTTGCTGTGTGGTCAAATGGGTGTGGTGGCTTGGGGTTTTCAGGCTGCGTTAAGTGTGTGGGCGGCGGCGATGTTATTTAGCCGTGTGCGCTTGGGTATGCACTTTCCGATTGATTTGTTTGCGGCGACGTTGATTTGTTTGGCGTGGCATGGTTGGATTTTTGGGTGGGTGTTGCCGAAGTTGCAAAAGCGGTTTCAGGCTGCCTGAAAAATAAAATATTGAGAAATGTCGGATTCGAGAATCCGACCTACTATAGAAAGTAAAAAATGAACGTAGAAGAATTTTTAGCAAAAGAACAAGCCGCCGCGCAGAATTACCGTTGTGGCTTTATCGCGATTGTGGGTCGCCCAAACGTGGGTAAATCCACGCTGATGAATCATTTAATCGGACAAAAAATCAGCATTACCAGCAAAAAAGCGCAAACCACGCGCCATAAAGTTACAGGCATTTACACCGATGATACGGCGCAATTTGTATTTGTAGATACACCAGGGTTTCAAACAGACCACCGCAACGCGTTGAATGACCGATTGAATTTGAACGTAACCGAAGCGATGAGCGGCGTTGATGCGATTGCGTTTGTGTTGGAAGCGATGCGATTCACGGAAGCCGACCGCACGGTACTGAAACAGTTGCCAAAAAACACGCCTGTGATTTTGGTGGTGAACAAAATCGACAAGGATAAGGCGAAAGACAAAATTGCGCTGAATGCGTTTATTGATGAAGTGCGCGCGGAATTTGACTTTACGGCGGTGGAAGTGGTGAGTGCTAAACACGGCTTGCGGATTGCGAATTTATTGGAAACGCTGAAGCCATTTTTGCCTGAAAGCGTGCCGATGTATCCCGAAGACATGGTTACGGATAAATCCAGCCGTTTCTTGGCAATGGAAATTGTGCGCGAAAAATTGTTCCGCTATTTGGGCGAAGAATTGCCGTACGCGATGAATGTGGAAGTGGAGCAATTTAAAAAAGAAAATGGTATGTATCACATTTATGTTGCTGTTTTGGTGGACAAAGAAAATCAAAAACCGATTGTCATCGGCAAAGGCGGCGAGAAAATGAAGAAAATTTCTACCGAAGCGCGTTTGGATATGGAAAAACTGTTTGATTGCAAGGTGTTTTTAAAAGTTTGGGTGAAAGTGAAATCGGGTTGGGCGGACGATATTCGTTTCTTGAATGAATTGGGACTGTAAACCATTTTTCAGGCTGCATTAAAACGCATTGAATTATCATCAACGCCTGATATTGATGTGCTGTTTTATGGCTCATTGAATGAGCGTCGTGTGAATATTTTGAATCAGTTGCCGAAACAAGGTTTGCGTGTTGAAGTGCTGCAAGATGTCTTCGGCAAAGAGCGCGATAAATGGATTGCCCGTAGCAAAGTCGTTTTAAATATGCACTATTTTGATAGCCAGATTTTTGAAATTGTGCGTTGCTTTTATTTGATGACCAACGGCGTGGCAGTGGTTTCCGAAGTAAATCCCAACACCAGCATTCAGGCTGCGTATTTAAATGGTATTGTTGCTACGCCGTATGAACAGCTGGTGCAAACTTGTGTGAACTTGTGCACGCAGCCTGAAACACGGTTGGCACAACAAAAAGAAGCGTTGCAAACGATGCAAGCTCTACCACAAGCAAACATTATGCAGCAGCTTCTCAAAGCAGCCTGAAAACATAAGGAAAAAACGATGACTGTTTTAAACACCAACATTTGCATTTTAGAGCGTGCAAACGTCCCTATTTTTAACGATATGGCAAACTTGCTGCACCATGCGTTATTAGACAGCAACTGCCATTCACAAATTTCACAAATCAGAGATTACCTGCTGTATAGCTGCATGGTTCAAGGCGCAATCAATATCATCTTAACGCCACATTATTTATTACCCAGCAATTTAGCCCATTTGCAGCCTGAAACAACGATTATTATCAACAGCGAACCCCTATTAGCATTTGAAAAAAGCAACAGTCCCATGCATCTTTCTACCTTACCGAATGGGCGTGATTGGCGTGCCATGCAAGTCATACAAGGTATGTCAATGACACCGATTATTCAGCATCTGTTGCAAGATACTTTTCAGGCAGCCTGAAAGGAAGCTACATGCAACTTATATCGAAAATAGACAAAAGTCGCACCGCAATTAAAAACCATGTTAAACAATAAGGCAGCCTGAAAATGTATCGCAATATCCTCCCATTTTTGCACGACCAAATCCGTGCGCACATTCAATCTGGCGATTGTGTGATAGACGCAACGGCTGGCAACGGGCACGACACATTATTTTTAGCGCAATGCGTGGGCGAAACAGGGCGCGTGTTTGCGTTTGATATTCAGACAGCAGCCTTGCAGCAAACGGAACAGCGTCTGCAACAAAATGGTGTAGCACAACGCGTATCGTTGATTCATGCAGGTCATGAGCAGATGGCGGAGTTTGTAGCGGAAGAAGTGTCTGCGGTGATGTTTAATTTTGGCTATTTGCCTCGTGGTAATCACGAAATCACCACGCAGCCTGAAACGAGTTTGCAGGCCTTTCAGGCTGCATTAAAGTTGCTGAAAGTGCAGGGGATTGTAACGGCAGCTTTATATCACGGGCATGAAGCAGGTAAAGATGAAATGCGGGAAATTGTGTCTTTTGCTGCGCAGTTGCCGCAGGAAAAATTCCGCGTGCTGCGTTATGAATTTATCAATCAACGAAATTGTCCGCCTGTTGGGTTGGTAGCACAAAAGCTAGAAAATTAACGTTGTTTTTATGTCAAAGGTGAATTTGATTTTAGTCAAATACTTGTGATTATTTTTACTGTTTTTAACAAAAATATGGCAAATGAATTATAATTTTTCATCATTAAATTTGTGTGGTAAATTTTTGAAAGTGTAGGAGCTTATTATGGAAATGAAGTGTATTAAAACGGTGAAATATTCAGCTATTGTGTTAAGCATGCTAATGGCTGGTTCTGCATTTGCGGAGGAAATGGCCACTGAGTCGGTTTCCTCTGGCACAGAAACCCCTGCGAAATGGGAAGTTTATGGCAAAGCAGGCTTCCCTGGTGTGGGTTTGGGGGTTGGCTATGGCGTGAATGAAAAATTTACGTTGCGTGCCGATACGATGACGATTGGGCGTGTAAGCCGTGATTTCACTGAACGAGGCATTGCTTATTCTGCTGATGCGCGCAGCGATAAGTTTAATATTCAGGGCGACTTTTTCCCAATGAATAACAGCTTCCGTTTAACGGCTGGTTTGGGATTTGGTCGCACCAAAATTTCAGCAAGTGGTTATAGCGTTTCTGCGGCAGAACAAACGTTTAAAATTGGTGGTAAATCGTATTCAGTGAAATTGGACGGTAAAGACAATGTTCACGTGCAAATGCATTACCCAAAAGTTTCCCCTTATGTGGGCATTGGTTGGGGACACAATGTGGCGCAAAGAAAAGCAGGCACGTGGGGCTTTACGGCTGATTTGGGTATGTATGTGGGCAGACCTAAAACCAATGTAACGCTTAGCAGTACATTGAATGAAAAACTGGTTGAGGCGCAAGCGAAGTTGAATGGCTCTGGCATTAAAATCAGCGATGAAGACAAACAAAAAGCGCAAAATATGATTACGCAACGCGTAGATGATGAAACAAATAAACTGCGCGACCGTTTGCAAAAATACAAAGTGGTGCCTGTTGTAATGTTTGGTGTAACGTATAATTTCTAATGGCAGCCTGAAAAATAAAACCCTATCTCTTACTGAGATAGGGTTTTTCTTTTATTACTGTTTAGTCGCGCCAAATGAACCCAGCACAGGAACATCTATCATTTTATTAGTTTCTTCATTTTTCTCAGCAATTGTGCCTTTAAACACGCCGCCTAATTCTGCCGCTTTCGGACCAAAGAAATGACCTTGCATGCTTACTTTGTCTTTTGTGCCGCTAAATGTTGCGCCGTTGATTTTGCCCTCCAACGGCACATTGTGCAGCGTATTGCCAGCTTCTGTGGTGATTTGCGTATAGCCGGAAATTGTTTTGCTACCAAAATCCACATCAAAGTGCGATTTAGCCAGCGAAGGGTCTTTCATAATAAATGAGCCGCCACCTACGTTCATCACGGTTGAACCTTTATAAGTGGCTTTACCTGTTGGGGGAACAGCATTTTCACCTGTAGTAGGTGTTACTTCGCCGATGGCAAATGTGTACACTTTAGAATCACGTCTTTCATGTATTTCATGCAAACCAAATTTTGCGTATTTGAGTTGTTTGCCGCTGATGATGGTTTCTCTGTTTCCGTTGCGGATGGTGGTAAACGTGCCAGACACGATTCCTGGGTAGTTGATAACAATTTCATGTCCATCCACAACGATTTTGTCTAGATTTGGGTTGGTAATCGATTTAATCGTTGCTTTGCTGGTATCTGGTTCGTTGGAAACCGTAACACTACCTTTGTATTCTGAAGTTGGCGTGTAAGTGGGTTTACTGTTGTTGCTTGTGTTTTTGTTATTCGTCTGATTGTTAGGCGAAGTTTGGTTGGTAGACGAATTTTGATTATTCGTCTGGTTATTGGTTAAGCCTTGTTTGTTTAATGGTTGGCTATTACCTGTGTTTACGTTTGGTGTATGGTGACCACCACCGCCTCCGCCACATGCTGCTAAGCCAAATAAAGTCGTACACACAAGTACAATTGTTTTTTTATTCATTTTGTTTCTCCAAAAGGTTGTAGGGAATTAATATTATTTTGCCACAGTATAACGCTGTTGTAGAGTAATTCAGTTAATTTTACATAAATTATCAAAAAGTATTGATTTTATTTAGTTAAAGATGGGAATGGATATTTTTTTGACAAATGAATAAAAAAGCAGCCTGAAAATAGTTTCAGGCTGCTTTGTTTTTCAGGTTGCGTTGGTATTCATCAAACGCACCACTTTCAAGCATTGATGATGACTGAAATATTCCACTAAACCAATAAATTCGCCGTCAGTTGCATAAGCGCGAAGCGGCGTGTTGCTGGGTAAATCAGTTGCTGTAAATGGCGCGGCTTGCCCAAAGCGCAGTTTTTTGACGCTTTCGCCGTCCAGTTCCACGCGCGGCAAATGTTGCACCAATACATCGCACGGCAAAAGCCAGTTGTCGCGTTTATTTTCAGGCTGCGATTCGATGGCTTCTAGCGTGTGTGTTTGCGCGATGTTAAACCCTGCGGTGGACGTACGGCGCAAGCCTGTTAAATGGGCAAATGTGCCGATGTGCTTGGCTATGTCTTCGCTGAGTGTGCGAATGTATGTGCCTTTGCTGCAACGCACGTCTATCACTGCTTTTGGCGCGGAAAATTCTGTGATTTCAATGGAATAAATCGTGATATCGCGCGGTTTGCGTTCAATCACAATGCCTTTGCGTGCGTATTCATAAAGTGGTTTGCCTTCGTGTTTGAGCGCGGAAAACATGGGTGGCACTTGGCGAATATCGCCTGTGAGCGCGGTACAGGCAGCCTGAAACTCGGCTGCACTGATGTCGCTGCGGGCAGTGTCGATGACTTCGCCTTCTGAGTCGCCTGTGGTGGTGGCTTCGCCGAGTTTGATCGTGGCGGTGTAGGCTTTGTCTGCGTCCAAAAGATATTGGGCGAATTTGGTGGCTTCGCCAAAACACACGGGCAATAAGCCGCTGGCGAGTGGGTCGAGTACGCCTGTGTGTCCTGCTTTTTCGGCGCGGTAGAGACGGCGGGCTTTTTGCAGGGCGGTGTTGCTGCTTAAGCCGATGGGTTTGTCTAACAATAATACGCCGTTAATGGGGCGTTTTTGGGGTTTGGTTGGGGTCATTTGGGGCTTTCGTTGTTGCGTTTTCAGGCTGCGTTTGGGATTTGCAGCCTAAAAGTTTTATTGGATATTTTTCAGGCTGCGATTGTAATAGAAAACGCAGCCTGAAAGTTTATGATTTGTTTCGCTTGAAAAACTGGGCGATGAATGAAAAATCCATACCAAAAAATTTCATAATGCTGGGATATAAAATCAGAAAATGAATGGCTTGGTTAATCATGTCTATGGTGGGGAAATCTTCGGTTGATACTTTTGGCTTGATGAAAATTTCGGTGAACCAAGCGCCTTCAATGGCAATTAGCTCCTATACCATAAAGGAAATCGCCAGTAAATTGTGCGGTTTGGTGGTGTGTGAGCGCATTTTTTGAATAAGGGATTTGTTTATGGTGGTTCCTTTGTTGGACACGGTTAAGAAAACAGAATTAGCCCAACCGCAAACAAGCTATTCGCGCAAAAATGAATTTTGACGACTACGGCGAGTTCTTGCCCTGCTTGTGCTTCATTGTTTGCGTGGTTCAATCGGCAAATATGTCGCCAAACCAAAGGCAAACTGGCAAGCGATAACGCGCTTTGCCATGCGATAAAACCATACAGTGCGTAACACGCGAATGCGGTCAGCAAGAAGGTTTTTTGCAGTTTCAGGCTGCCTGAAAAACTGCAATAGTTGGCGAGTGTGCGTTTGCCTGCAATGAGGTCGCTTTGGCGGTCGCGGATATTGTTGATGTGCAGCACGGCAGCGGCGAGTAATCCGCTACCTGTGGCTGGGAGAAGCAGGCTGGGGTGGTAGCTGTGGGTTTGCAGATAATAGTTGCCGAGTGTGCCGAGCCAGCCGAATGTGAGAAATACGGCAACTTCGCCGAGTGCATAATAACCGTAGGCGTATCGCCCGATGGTGTAGGTGAGCGCGGCGATGAGGGCGGTTGCGCCGAGCAGTAGGAAAATGAACCAGTCGTGGGTGGTTTTCAGGCTGCTGCTTAATAGGGCGATGCCGCTGATTATGCTGGCGATAACGGCGATGATGAGATAGCGTTTGACGGCGTGTGCGTTCTGTGCGCTGGCAACGCTGTAGCGTTTTGGGGCGTGGGCGGCGCGGTGGGTGTCTGTGCCGCGTATGCCATCGCCGTAGTCGTTGGCGATGTTTGATGTGATTTGCAACAGTAGGACGGTGAGTAGGGATAGGGCGAATGTGTGCCAGTTAAAGTGGTTTTGCTGATAGGCTAATGCGTGTGCGCTGATGACGGTGGCGACGGCAAGCGGTAGGGTTCTGGGGCGTGTGAGGGCGAAAATGGGGAACATAGTTTGTGAAGTTAGGTTAGAATTTGCTTTTTCAGGCTGCCTAGTTATTTAGGAGTATTATTATGTATGAAATTCATTCTTCGGTTCAATCTAAATCAGAAAAATATGAGGAATTGCTGCCGCAGTTACGCGCGGTAATGGCGGCGGATTCTGATTTGTTTATTGCCACTTTGGCGAACACTTGCGCGGTGTTGAAAGAGCATTTTGGCTGGTTTTGGGTGGGCTTTTATCTGGTAAACAAGACAGGCGACGAGCTGATTCTTGCGCCATTTCAAGGGACAATTGCTTGCACGCGCATTGCGAAAGGGCGTGGTGTGTGTGGTCAATCTTGGGCGCGAAATGAGATTATGGTCGTGAAAGATGTGAACGCACACCCAGACCACATTGCATGTTCGGCTCTGTCGCAATCAGAAATTGTGTTGCCTGTTTACAATAAACGCGGCGAGATTGTGGGCGTGCTGGATATTGACCACACGGAAATTGCTACGTTTGATGACACGGACGCGCATTATTTGCGTTTAGTGTGCGATAGTTTGACAGAATTGTTAAATGTGCCTGAATTGGCATGAATTGACACGATAAATCGCAGCCTGAAAACCGTTTTAAAAAAACAAACAGGCTGCATAAAAAACAAGATACGTCAGCAAGAACAAAAACTTGTTAAATTGATAAATTGCGTAAATCACGAAAATACACAGCGCAATCGCAAAAATATTTTCCGTAATACGCGAATACATCAAATAAAAGAACAACGTATCTAAAAGAGTATGAAAAACAAGCGGTTTAACCGTACGAAAAAATTGACTCATCATTCAACCATTGTAAACGTTTTTAAACGCATTTGGCAGCCTGAAAACCCAAACAGCGTTATAATCTCTTATCAAAAATTCACAAATGAAACACAGATTATGTCAGTAACCAGCACCACCATTGTCCAACCCAAAACCATTGCCTTTGAGCAACCTTTTACGCTGCAAAACGGCAAAACCTTGCCCCGTTTTGATTTGATTACCGAAACCTACGGCAGCCTGAACGCCCAAAAAGACAACGCCATTTTGATTTGCCACGCCCTGTCAGGCACACATCACGCCGCAGGTCGCCACAGTCCAAGCGACAAACACGCAGGCTGGTGGGACAACATGATTGGCGCAGGCAAACCGATTGACACCAATAAATTTTTTGTCGTCGTGCTGAACAATTTAGGTGGTTGCGCAGGCAGTACAGGTCCAACCAGCATCAATCCCGAAACAGGCAAAATTTACGGCGCAGATTTTCCCCTAGTTACCGTGCGCGACTGGGTACGCAGCCAAGCCATGCTCGCCGACACTTTGGGGATTGAGCAATGGGCGGCGGTAGTTGGCGGTTCGCTGGGTGGCATGCAAGCCTTGCAGTGGGCGATTGATTTTCCTGAACGCGTCAAACACGCACTGGTGATTGCGTCCGCACCCAAATTAAGCACGCAAAACATCGCGTTCAATGACGTGGCACGTCAAGCCATGCTCACAGACCCCGAATTTTTTGAAGGCAACTATTTGGCGAACGAAACCAAGCCGCGTCGCGGTTTAAAAATTGCGCGCATGATGGGACACATCACTTATTTAGCCGAACACGGTTTAGGCGAAAAATTTGGTCGTACCCTGCGAAACGGCGAATATCAATACAATTATGATATTGATTTTGAAGTAGAAAGTTATCTGCGTTATCAAGGCAATAAATTCGCCGAAACTTTTGATGCGAACACTTATTTATTGATGACCAAAGCCTTGGATTATTTTGACCCTGCGGCGGAACACGGCGACGATTTACAGGCTGCGTTAGCGAATGTGAAAAGCAAATTTTTCATCGCCAGCTTCAGCAGCGACTGGCGTTTTTCGCCCGAGCGTTCACGCGAAATCGTACAAGCGTTGGTGGCATCGCGCAAAACCGTGCAATATGTGGAAGTGGAATCACAATTTGGGCATGATGCCTTTTTGATGGACGACGCGGCTTATATGAACGCCGTCCGCGCGTATATGAAAAATATTCAGGTGAGCGTATGAAAGAGTGGCTGATTGGCTTGACTGCGCTGGTGTTGATTGCTGTGGCGTACATCCATATCCCAATGGAATGGCGGCGACAAAAAGACATTGAAATGGGCAATAAAATCATCGCCAATATTGAGCAGTTTCAGCAAAAAAACGGGCGTTTGCCTGCCAACACGGAAGCGGAATTATTACCGCTTGGTTTTCATCACAATCAACAAGGTTGGCAGCCGAATTTTGTTCCCATTGGTAACAATCAATATGAAATCCGTTTTCAAGATGGTTACACGCCGCCGTTTTTAACTTGGCGAAACCGTGAAGAAGGCTGGGTGCTAGTTAAGTAACGTGTAGGTCGGTGCATTTATGCCCGATTTCGCAGCCTGAAAACAAACTAATTAAAAAAGACAAAAACCATGAAATTAAGAGACGATTTACAACTGATTTACGACTGGATTCCGCAAAACGCCCATGTGCTAGATTTGGGCTGCGGCAAGGGCGAATTATTAGAAGCCCTGATGCGCAACAAAAACTGCACAGGCTACGGCGTAGAAATTGCCGTAGATGGCGTTCAGGCTGCGATAGAACGTGGCGTAAACGTGATTCAAGCAGACTTAGAACAAGGATTGTCCGCATTTGGCGACAACAGTTTTGACGTGATTGTGCTGAGCCAAACCATTCAAGCCATGCAAAACACCGAAACCATTTTGCGCGACTTAACTCGCGTGGCAAAACAAGCGATTGTGTCGTTCCCGAACTTCGGCTACTGGCGCAACCGCTTCCAAATTGCGCTGCTCGGACACATGCCCGTTAGCGAACGCATGCCGTATCAGTGGTACAACACGCCCAATATTCATTGGTGTACGCTGCAAGATTTTGACCGCTTGTGCGCGCAAAACAACATCAATGTGCTTGAACGCACCGTAATGGCTGGCGGTAAACGCGTGGAATATTTGCCGAATTTGCTCGGCAGTTTGGCGTTTTATCGCGTGGGTTAAATTGTTTGCAAGATTTTGTAAAATCATATATAAACTCAATCAACCGCAGCCTGAAACAGAAATATAAAGTTTCAGGCTGCTTTTATAATATTTCAGGCTGCGTGTGAAATGCAGCCTGAAAATAATGGCTTGTCTGTGAAATTTTTATTGTAGGTTGGATTCTCGAATCCAACATTTCGCCAGATTGGATAATTGTTGGATACAAGTATCCAACCTACGTATTAAGTTTCTCAGCGTATTTAACGAAAGGAAATATTCATGGGTAATTTCAATCCTATGTATATCACATTCAGCGTGTACCTAATTGCCGTGCTGCTGATTGGTTTAGCCGCGTATTTTTCCACGCGCGATTTTGACGATTATATTCTTGGCGGACGCAGCTTAGGCGCATTCGTAACCGCCATGTCCGCAGGTGCGTCTGATATGTCAGGTTGGCTGTTGATGGGTTTGCCTGGCGCGATTTACTTCACAGGCTTGAGCGAATCTTGGGTGGTAATCGGCTTAGTTTTGGGCGCGTATCTCAACTGGCGATTGATTGCAGGGCGACTGCGCGTGCATACCGAATATTGCAACAACGCCATGACTTTGCCCGATTATTTCTACCACCGCTTCGGCGCAAAAGGACACAGCATTAAAGTTTTGTCGGCATCTATCATCTTGTTTTTCTTTACAGTTTACAGTGCGGCAGGTGTCGTGGCAGGGGCGCGATTGTTCCAAAGCCTGTTTGAAGTAAGCTACACCCAAGCGATGTGGCTCGGTGCAGCCGCCACAATTATTTACACTTTCATCGGCGGTTTCTTAGCAGTAAGCTGGACAGATACTATTCAAGCCACTTTGATGATTTTTGCCCTCGTTTTAACGCCCGTGATGGTGTATTTAAACTTAGGCGGCGCGGACGAAATGTCAGCCGCGATTCAGGCTGCGGCACAAGCTAACGGCAAGTTTTACAGCGACTTTTTGCACGGCACAACCGTAGTCGGCATTATTTCCAGCGTGGCGTGGGGTTTAGGCTATTTCGGACAACCGCACATTTTGGCGCGTTTTATGGCGGCTGACAGTGTGAAATCTTTGGTGAAAGCGCGCCGAATTGGTATGTCTTGGATGATTGCTTGCTTGGGCGGCGCGGTGTTGGTGGGCTATTTTGGGATTGCCTACTTCGGCATGCGCCCTGAAGATGCCGTTTTCATGAAAGGCGACCACGAGCGTGTTTTCATTGCGCTGACAACCATTTTGTTCAACCCTTGGATTGCAGGTGTGATTTTGTCGGCAATTTTGGCGGCGGTAATGTCCACCTTGTCGGCACAATTATTGGTCTGCTCAAGTGCGGTGACGGAAGACTTCTACAAAGGTTTCTTGCGCCCAAATGCGCCACAAAAAGAGCTGGTGTGGATTGGCCGCTTAATGGTGTTGGCGGTGGCTGGCATTGCGATGATTATCGCGTCCGATCCAAACAGCAAAGTGCTGGGCTTGGTTTCGTATGCGTGGGCAGGTTTTGGCGCAGCGTTTGGCCCGATTGTGATTTTGTCTTTGGTGTGGAAACGCATGACAGAGCAGGGCGCGTTGGCAGGTATGCTGGCGGCAGCGGTTACTGTGGTGGCTTGGAAACCGATGACGGGCAGCGCACTTTATGAAATGGTGCCAGGCTTTATCGTTGGCGTGATTGTGGCGATTGCGGTTTCGTTGGCAACTAAGCCAAATGCGGAAGTTGAGAAACGCTTTGAGCAAGCTGAAGAGGCGTTTAAAAAAGAACACATGGAATAAAACACAAGCAGCCTGAAAACACTTTCAGGCTGCTTTTTTCATCGTTTCGCAAAACCTTGTTGCTGCAAAAATGCCAACACATCAGGGCGAACTTCGCGACACAGTGCACCGCTAATCTGTTTCGCCCAATCCAAATCCAGCTGGCTGCGTTCACGATAATAATCCGCAACCATTTGATTATAGGCATTCAAATCATCTGTATTGGCAGCCTGAAAAGCGTTTTCAGACACAATCATACGCGCAGGCAAACGTGGACGCTGCATCGGTTCTTGGTCGGGATACCCCAAACTCATGCCCACAATCGGCACAACGCCGCGCGGCAACGTCAAAATCTGCGCCACTTGCGCCATATCGTTGCGAATGCTGCCCAAGAACACGCCACCTAAGCCCAGCGATTCCGCTGTGAGCAACACGTTTTGCGCAAAAATCCCCACATCAACCGCGCCCATCAGCAGCACTTCTATCCAGTCAATTTGCGCTTCGGGTGCAAGCTGTAAATGGCGCGACACATCGGCGCAGAAAATCAGCAGTTCTGCGCATGCTTCCACATAAGCATGACCGCCTTTGCCGCCGCCCATGCAGATGGTGCGAATTTGAGCGCGTTTTGCCAAATCGGTTACGCGGATAATGCTGACGTTTTGCAAAAAGTTAGACGATGATGCCATTTGCCCCGCCTGAATCAGCGTGTCGAGCAATTCGGGCGCAATTGGCTGCGCAGTGAATTTGCGGATTGAGCGGTGGTTGAGTGTGGTTTCAAGGGTGGGTTTGCTGGTAAACATATTTTTCCTAACCGTGTTTTCGTTGGAATTCTTGCATAAATTCTGCTAACGCTTGCACGCCTTCTAATGGCATGGCGTTGTAAATACTCGCGCGCATGCCGCCGAGCGTTTTGTAGCCTTTGAGTGATTTCAAGCCGCGCAAGTCTGCTTCAAAGATGAATTTTTTGTCTAACTCTTCGCTGCCTGTGTTGAAGATGACGTTCATTTTGGAGCGTGCGCGTGGGGCGATGTTGTTGCGATAGAAGCCGCCGCTTTGGTCGATGGTGTCGTATAGCGTTTGTGCTTTGAGATTGTTGAACTGTTCAATTTTTGCTACACCACCTTGCGTTTGCAACCAACGGAACACCAGTCCTGCCATATAAATTGGGTAGGTGGCTGGGGTGTTATACATGCCGTTGTTGGCTATATAGCGCTGGTAATTCCACACGTTGGGCAATTTGTCGGAGCAGCGTTCCAGCAAATCTTCGCGAATGATGACAATGGTTGCGCCGCTTGGCCCGACGTTTTTCTGTGCGCCTGCGTAAATCACGCCGAAATCTGCTACATTAATCGGGCGCGACAAAATATCGGAAGACATGTCGCAAATCATGGGCGGTGAGTCTGCGCTGAGTTTTGGCACGGGATTATATTGCAAGCCGTGTACGGTTTCGTTGCTCACATAATGCACAAAGGCGGAATCGGGGCTGATGTCCCAGTTTTCAGGCTGCGGTAAATCGGTGTAATTGAATTGCTCGCCGCCGTGTGCTGCGGTGTGAATGGTGCAGTCGGTTACTTTCATCATTTGCTCGTGGGCAATGCGCGACCAGTTGCCGCTAATCACGCTGTCGATGCGTTTGAAGCCGTTGGCGAAATTCATGGCAACGAGTTCAAATTGGGTGCTGCCGCCGCCTTGCATGAAGAGAATTTTGTAATTATTGGGAATGTTCAGCAGTTGGCGCAAATCTTGTTCGGCGTGGTGCAAAATGCTCAGGAAAATATCGGAGCGGTGCGATAGGGTCATCACGGGAAAACCTGTGCCGTTGTAGTCCAGCATTTCTTGCTGGGCGGTTTGCAACACGCTTTCAGGCAGCACGGCTGGGCCGGCAGAAAAATTGTAGATTTTTGGCATGATGATGTCCTTGTCTTGTAAAAAAAGATGGAAGGGATTTTATGCCTATTGTGTTAAATTTTGCAAGGAAAGCAATGGAATGCAGCCTGAAAATGGGTGGGAAAGAATGTAAAGACCTTTGAAATTTACATTGTAAACGTAAAAAAATCTTGATAGATTGTTTAGATTTATTAAATATTGTTTCTTTAGTCATAAAGTAGCGCCCATTCAGAAGCGGTGCGTTCAACACAAACAACAAAGGATTTTCCCCATGAAATTACGCACTACCCCATTATTATTGGCACTTGGTTTGGTATTTGGTTTAACGACTACCGACAACGACGGCAAAACCATTGGCGGCATGGCAGAAAAATGGGATAGTGCAGATACAAATTGTGGACATTCCACTTGCGCGATGCCAAATGGAGCAATGGCGACTCAGTTACCGCAGAAGATTTTGTTTACAGCTTCCGCCGTTTGACTGACCCAGCCTAGCTATTTGGTTGATGTGAAAGTCGCCAACGCGCAAGAAATTGTGGACGGTAAAGCTAAGCCCGATACGTTGGGCGTAAAAGCTGATTTTCCAATGGCGCAAAATGACGGCGAGCCGCCATCGCTCCATTGAAAGCAGCCTGAAAAGTTGTAGCGGGCATCATTATGCGCGACAATCTCGGCTGCCAAATAATTGTAGAGGGCGCCGCGTGCACCCTACGCCAGAATATTTGCGTATTCAAATGCAGCCTGAAAATAGGAAACAAGGACAGAGTGATGACAAGCAACAGAAAAATTGTAGACAAATTTTTGCAAGGTGAGAAAGTGGTGTGGAAGCCGTTGGGCGAGGTATTGAAACGCAGCAAAGGGACAAAAATCACGGCGGGACAAATGAAGGAACTGCACAAAGAGAACGCACCCGTTAAAATTTTTGCGGGCGGCAAAACGGTTGCTTTTGTGGACTACGCGGATATACCCAGCAAAGACATTCAAAATCAGCCGTCTATCATTGTGAAATCGCGTGGTTTTATTGAATTTGAGTATTACGATCGACCTTTTTCACACAAAAGCGAAATGTGGGCGTATCACTCAACAAACGAACAAATTGACACTAAATTTATCTATTATTTTTTGAAGCAACATGAACCGCACTTTCAGAAATTGGGTTCCAAAATGCAAATGCCGCAAATTGCCACACCTGACACGGATAAATTTTTAGTCCCCATTCCACCGCTTCACGTTCAACGTAAAATTGTCAACTTGCTTGACAATTTTACGGAGCTTACAGCACGCAAAAAGCAATATCAATATTATCGTGATTTATTGCTGGATTGCGAAAACCCGAAAAATCCGTTTGCAGGCAGCCTGCAAGTGGAATAGAAGACGTTGGGGGAAACTGTTGAAATTTGTAGAGGAAAAAGATTAGTTCGTAGCCAATTAGATTCAGAAAGTCCATTTCCTGTTTATCAAAATAGTTTGCAACCATTGGGATTTTTTAATGAAAAAAATTGCAACGCAAATAAGAACCCGTATTCACAAACAACTATTTGATAAATTTTAATATTTGTGAAATATACCCTAGTTTAACAAAATTTTCAGCAGATAAATTCGTCTGCTCAAAATCTTTTGCTAAACGTCGAGACCAACCTAACCATGCAAACGTTCGTTCTACAATCCAACGTTTGGGCAGAATATGCCAAGAAATATCTTGAATTCTCTTTGAAATCTCAACAGTTAAACCCAATTGCTCTGATACTTCACGCTCAAATGTATTCCGATAACCTGCGTCCGCACAGAAACCTTTTAAACTCGGATAGGTCTCAAACGCTTTTTTTGCTACAAAAATACCTGCTTTTGTGTCATGAATATTGGCTGCATGAACCACAACAGACAATAGATTACCCAACGTATCAACAGCTATATGTCGCTTACGACCTTTGATTTTTTTACCTCCATCAAAACCTTTATCATGTGCGCTAGAAGCTGTTTTGACACTTTGTGAATCAAGAATGGCATAAGTTGGCATTGCTTGTTTTTGATGGATTAAACGTTTTTTTGAACCAATGCCAAAAGAATTCTATCCCATAAGCCTGATTGATTGGCTCTGCGATAGAAACTCCATACGGTTGAATAAGGTGGAAAATCATTGGGCAGCATACGCCATTGGCAACCTGTTTTGGTGATGTACAAAACGGCATTCACTAATTGACGTTTATCCCATTTGTAGTGGCGTAGCTGGTTAAAATGTGGCTCAATCGCTTGCCATTGGGCATCTGTTAAGTCTGTTGGGTAGGATTTTCTAGTCATAAAGATATTTTATCATTTTTGTGAATACAGGTTCTAAAACTTTTGTGATTTCAGCAGGTGCTGCTGGTGATATTGGATTTAGTTATGTAGATTTTTGGGCTGCTGACGATTGTTATCATTTTGAATGCCCAGAAAATTTGAATGAACGATTTTTGTATTACATTCTAATTTCCCAACAAAAAATAATTAAAAACCAAGTCAGAAAAGCCAGTGTTCCAAGATTGGGGCGAGTATCTATTGAAAAACTTAAAATCCCAATCCCCCCACTAGAAACCCAAGCAAAAATCGTAGAAATCTTGGATAAATTCGACACGCTGGTCAATTCCATCAGCGAAGGTTTACCACGAGAAATCGAATTGCGCCAAAAACAATACGAATACTACAGAGAGCAATTACTAGATTTTCCACGCGAAAACTAAACAAAAGCAGCCTGAAAAAGTTTTCAGGCTGCTTTTTTAACCCAATCGCTGCAAATTCCGCTCACATTGCGCTGCCAATTCTACCAACGAAATCCCACGCAATTCCGCCACAATTTCTGCTACTTTTCGCGTATTCGCAGGCGTGTTGAGCGTGTCGCGCAGCATAAACGGGCTATCGGTTTCCAGCACAATCTGCTCAAGTGGCAACTGCGCGGCAAGTTGGCGCACTTTTTTTGCATTAGGATTAAGCAGCAGCGAACCTAGCCCAATCAGTAAGCCTTGCCCCGTGAGCAATCGCGCTTCTTCCATGCTGCCTGAAAATGCGTGGGCAATGCCGCCGTGCGCAAATTTTGTCTCACGCAAAATCTGCACCAGCGTTTGTGTGCTTTTGAGATTGTGCAAAATCACGGGGCGATGAAATTGCTGCGCGATTTCTATTTGCAGCCTGAAAACGTGTTGTTGCTGTTCACGCGCTTCAGGCGTGGTGGCTCGATGAAAATCCAGACCGATTTCGCCTAGCCACAATTCTGGGTTTTCCGCCAATGTGTTTTTCAGGCTGCGTGAAACAGTTTCGTTCCATTCTGCGGCGAACCATGGGTGAATGCCAATCGCTTTTCGGCGCACAAAGGTTTGTTTTAATGCAAGAATATTTTGCCAATCGGTGAACTGCGCGGCGGGAACAATGCAGCCTGAAACGTTGGCTTGCTGGGCTTGCGCGATGATTTCAGGCTGCGTTTGTGCAAAAGCCACGTCGGTTAAATGGCAATGCGTGTCGGTAAACATGGTTATTGCTCGGGTGGAATATCGAACACTTGGCGCAAATAGGCGAGGAAGGTGTCGTTGTCGGTAACGGTTTTGCCTGGGCTGTCGGACAGTTTGGCGACTGATTGCCCGTTGCATTCTACGAGTTTTAACACGATGTTGAGCGGTTCGTGTCCCATGTCGTTAGTCAGATTTGTGCCGATACCGAAGCTGGTTTTGAAACGCCCTTTGAAATATTGGTGTAAATCCCACGCTTTTTCTAGGTTCAAGCCGTCTGAAAAGGTGAGCATTTTGGTGCGACTGTCGATTTTGAGCTTTTTATAGTGGGCGTAGGCTTTTTCGCCCCATTCGTATGGGTCGCCGCTGTCGTGGCGTAAGCCGTCAAACAGTTTGGCGAAATAGAGGTCAAAATCGCGCAAAAATGCGTCCATGCCGACTACGTCTGTGAGCGCAATGCCTAAGTCGCCTCGGTATTCGTGTACCCATGCTTCTAATGCGGCTTTTTGGAAGTCGCGCAGTTTTACGTCCAACGCTTGAAAGGCTTGCATAAATTCATGCGCCATAGTGCCGATGGGAGTGATGTTGAGTTGCTTGGCAAGATAGACGTTGCTTGTGCCGCGGAAGACATCGGGCGCGGCTTGGACGAATTGTTCAACAACGTGTTTTTGCCATGCGAAGTTATAGCGGCGGCGGGTGCCGAAGTCGGACACTAAGAATGGTGGGTCGTCTGGGTGTTGTCTGCCTTGCAATAGGTTGATGTGTTTGCATTTTTCTTGCAAACGGCGTTCGCCTTCGGCTAGCACTTCGGGGGTTTCTAGGCGGCGGAAATAGAGTTCGTTCACAATCGCTAAGATGTAAATTTCGAAGAACATGGCTTGAATGACTGGCCCTTCAATGCGAATGTGCAATTTGCCGTCTTCGTCGCCCCATACTTTGACGAAGCGGCGTTTGAGTTGGAACAGTTCCATATAGTCCACGAAGTCGCTTTTGATGAAGCGAAGTTGGCGGAGGTAGTCTAGTTCGTCTTGTTGCAGACGCAGTTCGCAGAGGACGTCTAATTCGCGCTCTAAATCGGGGATAATTTCGGCAAGTGGGTAGGCGGTTTTTTTGTTGCGACAGCGAAATTCGTACACGCCGTGTGCTTGTGGGAATTTGTGTAGCACCACTTGGAGCATGGTGAATTTGTATAGGTCGGTGTCGAGGAGGGATTGGATAATGGGCATAGGGATTGTGTGCAAAAAGAAAGTATTTTAAACGATAGGAGTTGTGGGCGTGTAAAAGATTTGTTGGCAGCCTGAAAAATAGAGCGTCGGCAGCTCGCCGACAAAAGCCTTGAATGTGTTTCAAAATGGCAAGATGTCTGTGAGCCGCCGATGTTCCAGTGTGTAGGGTATGCCGTGCGCACCCTACGCACGTTTTCACGCAGCCTGAAAAATTCTATAATTCGCTTCAATATTTGTGTTTCAAGGGGAAATTATGTTTTTAAACCACATTTTGCAGCCTGAAAAATGGCGCGTTTATGTTCAACTGATGCGTGCTGATAAACCGATTGGCACGTTTTTGTTGCTGTACCCCACTTTATGGGCGGTTTGGATTGCATCGGAAGGGCAGCCTGAAATTTTAACGGTGCTGGCGTTTTCGGCTGGCACGTTTTTAATGCGTAGCGCGGGCTGTGTGGCGAATGATTGGGCTGACCGTGATTTTGACGGACACGTTGAGCGCACGAAAAATCGCCCGTTTGCGCGTGGGGCGGTTTCGGGCAAAGAGGCGAAAGCGTTGATTTTGGTACTGTGTGCGCTGGCGACGTTGTGTTTGTTGCCGTTTAATTTTGGGACTTTGCTGATGGCGTTTCCTGCGCTGTTTTTGGCGTTCACTTATCCGCTAATGAAACGCTTTTTTCCGATTCCGCAGTTTTATTTAGGGCTGGCGTTTTCGTTTGGCATTCCCATGGCGTTTATGGCGATTCAGGAAACTGTGCCTGTGATTGCGTGGTGGCTATTTGCGGCGAATGTGTTTTGGACGCTGGCTTACGATACGATTTATGCGATGGCGGACAAGGAAGATGATTTGAAAATCGGCATGAAAACGTCAGCGATTACGTTTGGCGATTGGGACGCGGAAATGGCGATGGTGAGCCATGGAATATTTGATTTGATTATGCTGCAAGTGGGTTGGCTGTTGGACGCAGCTTGGGTGTTTTGGGCGGCTTGGTGCGTGGTGTTTTTTTGGCAAGCGCAGCAATATTGGCGCATTTTGTCGCGAGACCGCGCGGCGTGTTTTGAGATGTTTTTGAGCAATAATAAAATTGGGTGTTTGTGGTTGGTGGCGATTGCGGCACATTTTGCGTTTGTGTGAATGCAGCCTGAAAAGTCGGGCATAAATACGCCGACCTACAAACCAAAAGCAGCCTGAAAATATTTTCAGGCTGCTTTTTTGTATGCTATTTCACGCTTTCCCACCATTTTTCTGTTGGTGTGTTGATGTCAAACACTTGCCCCATCATCGGCGTGAGCATAGGCAAATTTTTCTCTGCGGCAATCTGCGAACTTTCACGCACAGACTCGTCCCATTGGTGCGTAGAAAGTGGATATGCGCCCCAATGAATCGGCATCCAGCATTTCGCTTTTACGTCCAATGCAGCCTGAACGGTTTGCGCTGGGAACATGTGATTGTCTTCCCAAAGCGGATTGTATTGCCCATTTTCTACAAACGCTAAATCTATGCCGCCGAAGCGTTCACCGATTTTCTGAAAATGCGTTGCGTAAGAGCTGTCGCCTGAAAAATAGATTTTTTGCTGCGACGTTTCAAATACCCAGCCTGCCCACAGCGATTTTTTCGCGTCAAACGCGGTGCGTGATGCGTCGTGTCGCGCTGGTACGGCGTGGAATGTGATGCCGAATTGTTCGGTGGATTGCGCCCAGTCTAGCTCTTGGATTTGCTGGTTGGCAATGCCCCAGTTTCGCAGATACGCGCCTAAGCCGAGCGGTGCGATGAATTGGGCTTGGGGGCGATTTTTGGCAAAGTAATCAACGACGTTGTGGTCTAAATGGTCGTAGTGCGCGTGGCTGTATACGATGAAATCAATCGGCGGTAAATCTGCTAGCGCGACTGGTGGGGCTTGAAAACGGTGCATCATTAAGCCAACTGGGGACGCGCTTTCGTAGTAAACGGGGTCGATGAAAATGGTTTTGTTGTTGAGCCGCATGAGTAGGGTGGAGTGTCCAAACCAGATGAAACGGGCGGTTTCGCTGGGGGCGTGAAAGGCTTGCCAATCGGGTTGGACGGTGGGCAGGGGGCGTGGTGGGTGGAATTGCTCTTCTTCGGCGGCTAAACGCCACATTTCGCGCAGTACGCCTGATTTGAGTGGGCGTGTGGCTGGGGTGTTGAAGAATTGGCGTGTTTTGGGGTTGAAGTGGTCGCTTGGGGGGTAGGTGGGGAAGTTGGGGGTGTTGAAGTGGTCGCGGATAAAGGTGGCGATTAGGGGGAGTATTGGGGTGCGTTTCATGGTTTTCAGGCTGCGTGTTGGTGGTTTGTAGGTCGGATACAAGTATCCGACCTACGGGGTTAATCTTGTTCCATGCCGTTGAATGTGAACTCGTTGTCTTCTTCTAATGAGCAATCGGCAAAGCGGTTGTTCAGCAAATTGTCTTCGGCGGACACGGCGAAATCGCAAAAAATTTCTTCTGTGCTTCCTACGAAAAACGAGCAGTACACCATGTGTAATTTGGGTTCAACTTGTGCGCGTTCGGTTTTCAGGCTGCCTGAAAATTTGGGTTCGGCGAATAATTGGGCGATGATGTCGGCACGGTGTTCGTTGAGCCATGTGAGTTTGGCTGAGATGTTTTTTAAGGCGGTAGGAAGATTTGCCATTTCAGGGATGGCGAGGTCTAGCAGAATGGTGCAGTCGTCTCGTTCCCACAGGGTGCATTCGCCTTCTGCAGATTCGGTGGTTTCTACTTCTAAATAGTGGATTTGGGGAATGTGTTGTTGGATTAGGGCGTGGAGGTCTTTTTGTTTTAGCATGGGCGTTCTTTCTTTTGGACGGTAATTGTAGGTTATGCATTTATGCGCAACATTTGCAGCCTGAAAACTGTTGCGCATGAATGCACGACCTACAACTGATGGTTTTCAGGCTGCTTTATAATAGCTTTTCTTTTACTTGTAAATGCAGCCTGAAAATCTTATGAATCGCCGCCAATTTCTCTGTTATGCCGCCACGCTAACTGCCACAGCAACCGCGTCTATGCTCGGTTATCGCTATCTTTCACGCCCGCCAAGTCTTACGCTGAATAAGGTGGGTTTGCCGTTGGCGCATTTGCTACGCGACGGGGAACTGAACACACTGCCTAGCCGTGAACACGTCTGCGAAACGCTGATTTTAGGCAGCGGTGCGGCAGCGTTGTGTGCGGCGTGGACGTTGGTCAAAAATGGCTATCGCAATATTTTGTTGGCGGACGGCTTTGAGCGCCATGGCAATAATGCGGCGTATGCGTTTTCAGGCAGCCTGAACGCGCCAAGTGGGGCGCATTATTTGGCGTTGCCGTCTGCGGAAAGTACACATATGCTTGAATTGCTGGGGGATTTGGGTATTTTGCAGGGATTTGACGCGCTGGGTAAACCTGTTTACAGGGAAACGGATTTGGTTTTTGCGCCTGAAGAGCGGCTGTTTCGGGACGGGGATTGGCAATATGGTCTTGCGCCTGAAAATGATGGGGATACGCGGCGTTTTTTTCAGTTGATTGGGCAGTTGAAACAGGCGCGTGGTTCGGACGGGCGCAAGATTTTTGCGATTCCGATTGCGTTGTCTTCGCAAGATAAGCTGTGGCGGCAACTGGATTCGCTGACGTTTGCGCAGTGGTTGCGGCGTGAGCGTTATCGTTCGCCGCGCTTGCTGTGGTATTTGGATTATTGTTGCCGCGATGATTATGGGCAGGGGATTGAGCAGGTGTCGGCGTTTGCTGGGCTGCATTATTTTGCGGCGCGTGGCAATGAACATGCGACAGTTTTGACGTGGCAAGATGGGCTGAACCATATTTCTGAGGGGATTCGGGCGTTTTGCGGTATGCGGGCGATAAAGTCGCTGCCTGAAAATGGGGAGTTGGTTTTTGCGCGTCCCACAAGTTGTGCGGCGGTGGCAACGCGTGTGCTGGAAACGGCGGACGGGGTGGAGGTGGTGCTGCGTGATGTGGTGTCGGGCGATACGCGGTTGGTTCGGGCGAAAAATGTGATTTGTGCGATGCCGTTATTTGTGGCGAAACGAGTGTTGGCGCAGCCTGAAAAATATGGTTTTGATGTTTTCAGGCTGCCTGAGTATGCGCCTTGGTTGGTGAGCAATTTTGTGTTGCGTGGTTTTCCAAAAGAGCGGCTGCATTCGGAGTTGGCTTGGGATAATGTGGTGTATGGTTCGCGTGGGTTGGGCTATGTGGTGGCGACGAATCAGCAAATTAATGTGGCAAAACCTGAGCGGACGATTTTTACGGCGTATTCTGCGTTGAACCATGATGCGCCAGCAAATGTGCGCCGTGAGTTGTTGCAAGCGCAACCGCAGGATTTGCTGGGTTATGCGGCGCAGGATTTGTTGGCGGTTTATGGGAAGGGGTTTTGGCAGTTTGTGGAGCATGTGGATATGACGGTGCGGGCGCATGCGATGGCTGTGCCGAAGGTAGGTTATTTGGCTGATGATTTGTTGCTGAAACTGCGTGGACATGATTCGCAGATTGTGTTTGCGCATGGGGATTTTAGTGGCTATTCGGTGTTTGAGGAGGCGGCTTGGTGGGGTGTTCAGGCTGCGAAACGGGTTTTGTTGGCGCGTGGGCAAATAGTGTTATAATCCGCAAAATTTTGTTTTCAGGCTGCATTTTGGTTTTACCGCAGCCTGAAAGTTGTTTTATTTTTTCTTTTTGGAGTAACAAATAGATGTTCAGCAAAGCAGGTTTAGGCGGCTTAATGCAGCAAGCACAAAAAATGCAGGAAAACATGAAAAAAGCGCAAGCAGAATTGGCGCAAACTGAAGTGGAAGGTCAAGCAGGTAATGGTTTGGTGAAAGTGGTTGCCACTTGCAGCCATGAAGTGCGCGAAGTCCGCATCGACCCGCAACTGATTGAACAAGCGGTTGATGATGCGGAAATGTTGGAAGATTTGATTTTGGCGGCGTTGAACGATGCGCACCAAAAAGGTGAAGCCACCACTTCTGAACGCATGTCTAAATTCACGCAAGGTTTGCCTGCTGGCATGGGTGATTTCTTTAAATAATTTTTTTCAGGCTGCGTGAGGGAATGCTTATCGCAGCCTGAAACCCTTGTAAACTATGAAATTTAATTCAGAATTTTCCAATTCATTGACCGCCTGTCAGCAAGTGGGCGTTTTATTGATTAACTTGGGTACGCCTGCAGTCCCCACGGCTGAAGCAGTGCGCCCGTTTTTACGCAAATTCCTGTCAGACAGCCGCGTGATTGAATTATCGCCGTTTATATGGCAACCGATTTTGCACGGCTTTGTCTTGCCGTTTCGCAGCAAAAAATCCGCGCATGCTTATGAAAAAGTGTGGCTGAAAGAAGGTTCGCCGTTGGATGTGTTCACGCATCGCCAATTAGAAGGCTTGCGCGAGCGTTTGCCCGAACATGTGCATTGCGCATATGCGATGACTTATAGCGAGCCCAGTGTTCACGAGGCTTTGACTATCCTGAAAAGCAAAGGGGTAGGGCGATTGATTGTGTTGCCGCTTTATCCGCAATATGCAGGCAGCAGCACAGGTGCGGCGTTGGACAAAGTGTTTGCTGAATTGCAAGCAGAGCGAAATCAAATGTCGGTGCGGACGATTTCGCGTTTTTATAACCATTCGGGTTACATCAAGGCAGTCGCGGCGCAAATTCGCAATTATCGTGCCGAGCATGGCAAGGGCGAAAAATTGCTGTTTAGTTTTCACGGCATTCCATTACGCCAGCATGAATTGGGCGACCCTTATCCGCTTGAATGCAAGGAAACGGCGCGTTTGGTAGCGGCTGAATTGGGTTTGAGTGAAGACGATTATTTGGTGTCGTTCCAAAGCCGTTTTGGGAAAAACAAATGGCTTGAACCTGCCACGCAAACGCTGTTTGACACGCTGCCGAAAAAACACAAAATCACGAAGTTGGACGTGGTGTGTGTGGGTTTTACCAGTGATTGTTTGGAAACGATGGAAGAGATTGCTATTGCTGGACGCGAGCAGTTTCATAAGGCTGGCGGTACGCAGTTTCATTACATTCCTTGCTTGAACGATAATGCGGATTGGCTGGACGCTTTGGCTGATTTGGTGTTGGAAAACGGGCAAGGCTGGATTTAATGGTTTGTCGGATACGAGTATCCGGCCTACGTAGGTTGAATTCTTGAATCCAACATGAGTTTGATGATGATTTTTCAGGCTGCTTTTTTCAGGCAGCCTGAAAATGTAATTAGGAGGTTGCCAAGATGAAAAAAATCGAAGCATTGATTAAACCGTTTAAATTAGACGATGTGCGTGAGGCTTTAACAGACGTAGGCATCACAGGCATGACTGTTACGGAAGTAAAAGGCTTTGGTCGCCAAAAAGGGCATACGGAAGTTTATCGCGGCGCGGAATATGCGGTGGATTTTCTGCCGAAAGTGAAAATTGAATTGGTGCTGGCTGATGATATGGTGGAGCGTGTGGTGGAAGTGTTAATGGAAACGGCGCGTTCTGGCAAAATTGGCGATGGCAAAATTTTTATTTACCCTGTGGAAGAAGTCATCAGAATTAGAACAGGGGAAACGGGTGAAGCAACAATTTAAAAAATATCGCAGCCTGAAAATAATTTTCAGGCTGCATTTTCCATAGGAAAAATATGGCAGTATTATTGATTTTATTGGCGATTGTATTGCTGCTGGTGG
Source organism: Kingella negevensis (assembly GCF_030177895.1). Classification (NCBI taxonomy): domain Bacteria; kingdom Pseudomonadati; phylum Pseudomonadota; class Betaproteobacteria; order Neisseriales; family Neisseriaceae; genus Kingella; species Kingella negevensis. Next base: position 773,775 of record NZ_CP123448.1, on the reverse strand, counting down.
GTGCTGGTGGCGTGATTTTTCCAGCTTTACCAGGGTTGCCACTGATGTTTGCAGGCGCTTGGCTACTGGCTTACTCAAGCGATTATCAGGTGGTGGGCAGCTTGAGCGTGTTGGTATTGCTGCTGGTGGCATCGTTTGGCATGGCGATGGATTTTCTGGCGGGATTGCTCGGCGCGAAATACACAGGTGCAAGCACGGAAGCCTTATGGGGTGCATTTATTGGCGGTGTGGCTGGCATGTTTTTTGGACTGGCTGGGCTGGTGTTAGGCCCGATGTTGGGCGCGGCAGTGGGGGAATTTGCGGATAAGCGAAACTTGTGGTTGGCTGGCAAAGTGGGGTTGGGGACGTTTATCGGCTTTATGGTGGGAACGGTGGCAAAAATCAGCTCTGCGCTGACAATTTTGCTGGTGTTAGTGGTGCAATATATTGCGTATTATGTTTTTTAAAAAACAGTCTGAAATTTTATAAATATTGCGGTGGAGCGTCGGCGGTTCGCCGATATTTTTTGCACAAATTGAGCTTATCTTCTTGATGATTAGCGATAATGTCGGCAAGCCACCGACGCTCCAGATTTGTGCAGATACTCATATAATAAAACGCAGCCTGAAAACTATTTTTCAGGCTGCGTTTTGTATTAATGTTTATGCTCATGCTTACCGTGTTGATGACCTGCCATGTGTCCCATTTCTTTCACAGTAACGGTAACGGTTTGCGGTTTATTGCGTTCAAACTTCAAAGTTAATGGGAAAGTATCGCCCACTTTCAAAGTTTTTTGCAAATTCATCAGCATAATGTGATAGCTACCTGGTTGAAAGGCTTGAGTTTGACCTGCTGGCAAATCCACGCCGCCTTTTACTTCTCGCATTTTCATTACACCGTTTTCATTGATGTGATTGTGAATTTGAGCGGTTGCCAATTTCGCATCCACTTCCGCACCAATCAATTTATCATTTTGTTTGTCTGTATTGTTGAAATTTAAGAATACACCGCTTGCGTGCATACCTTCCACGGTTGGGCGAGCGTAAACTTCGCTGGTTTCAATGCCTTGCGCCATAGCCATGTTGCACAATAAAGCAGCTGCTAAAGTAAAAACTGTTTTTTTCATGGACGTTCTCCAAAGTAAAATAAGAAGAGTGCAACACTAAAAACCTAGCGTTACACTCGAGATTATAAGAAAGACATTTCTAAAATGTTTTGATGAAAATCAAACAGTTTAATCAGGTTTAAACAGGCTAAACAGCCATGCGACAAAATGAACCAATAAAGAAACCAGTTCATACAAACCTTCCACAAATTATTTACCCCAAGATTGGATAATGTTGTGCGAAATACGCAGTTGGTCAAGAATGCGTGCCACCACAAAGTTAATTATATCATCAACGGTTTTGGGCTGATGATAGAAACCAGCGGCAGGTGGCAAAATGGTGCAGCCTAATCGCGCCAATTTCAGCAAGTTTTCCAAATGCAGCGCAGAAAGTGGAGCTTCGCGTGGCACTAACACCAATGGACGTTTTTCTTTGATTGCCACATCAGCCGCACGTTCCATTAAGCTGTCTGATGTGCCATGTGCAATCGCTGCGATTGTGCCCATGCTGGCAGGACAAATCACCATCGCATCCGCAGTGCCAGTGCCTGAAGCGATTGGTGCGAACCAGTCATCTTGTGCGAACACGCGTAAACGGCTGGCGTCTACATTGAAATGGGCTTGCAAATGCGCTTGGATTTTTTCCGCTTCGGCTGGCAAGTCCAAGTTCATTTCTTGTTTTGCTACCACGCGAGCGGCTTGTGAAAACAGCACATACACGTTTTTACCCGCCGCCAATAAAGTTTCCAACAAACGCCAGCCATAAGGAAAACCTGACGCGCCTGTGAATGCTAAAGTAACCGTTTGAATTTCGTTTTTCAGGCTGCCTGAAACGGCTGGCGTGAATGCAGGTTGTGCAGCAGCTTGGCTGTGGTCTTGGCTCAACCAGCCTTTAGGTTTGTTCATGCCCTGTTCCAATGCAGCAGCAACGCGATTGCCAATTTGCAGAATTTTGCCTTGTGAATTAGGCTTTTGTGAGCGAATTTGGTAGAAATAAGCAGGTTTATCGTAACCGCATAAGCGTGATAATTCTGCGACGTTGCCTGCTTCTCGAATCAATTGTTCAAAATTAACTAAGCGAATTTCTTGAATAGTTGCCATGTTTACTCCGTTTGTATTAAAAAAATGATATAAAACTTGAATGGTTATTCTATCATTATGTCTTTTTGCTGTAAATTTTATAATGATTTATTTTTCAGGCTGCCTGAAAAGCCAGATTTCCATCTTGAAAAATAAGCGTGTAGCCCTTATTTGACTTTCTCTCTTAAATGAACGAAGTTTTATATGATGAATTTAACCAATCATTTTCTTATTGCCATGCCGCAGCTTAAAGACGCGTTTTTTGCCGATAGCGTGGTGCTGATTTGCGAACATACTGAAAATGGCGCAATGGGCGTGGTGCTGAATAAGCCGTCGCCAGTAGATATGGGCGTGATTTTTGTGTCGGCAGGCAAGAAAATTCCTGATCGTTTTCACAATCAATATGTGTTGCTGGGTGGGCCTTTGCAGCCTGAAAGAGGCTTTGTGGTGCATACGCCTGTGGGCAATTGGCAGCACAGCTTAATCGTAAACGATGATATGGCTTTGACGACTTCGCGCGATGTGATTGAGGCGATGAGCGAGGAAAATTTAGTAGAAAACGCGTTGGTAACGATTGGTTATTCCAGCTGGAAAGCAGGGCAGTTGGAAGACGAAATCGCCAAAAATACTTGGCTGGTTGTGCCTGCGGATAACGATATTGTTTTCAGGTTGCCTTTGGAAGAACGCTATCAAGCGGCGTTTGATAAATTGGGCATTCGCCGCGAACAGTTGATGGGAGTGATGGGTCATGCCTAATTTTTTCGCGCCAACGCAAGGCGGTTGCTTGGCTTTTGATTTTGGCGAAACGCGCATTGGCGTGGCGCAAGGCGATTGCAGCATTGCGATTGCGCACCCGATTATCACGATTACAGGCAATAGTAACGATGAGAAATTTGCGAAAATTGAGCAGCAAATTAAAGAGTGGCAGCCTGAAATGTTGGTAGTCGGTTTGCCAACGCATACGGACGGCACGGAACACGAATTAACGCAGTTGGCGCGGAAATTTGGTCGCCGACTGAATGGACGTTTCAGGCTGCCTGTGTATTGGGTAGATGAACGATTGTCGTCGGTTTACGCGGAAGAATTGCTGCGCGAAAGTGGTGTGCGTGGGCGTAAACAAAAACCGATGCTCGACCAAGTGGCGGCTCAGGCGATTTTGCAGAGCTTTTTTGAGGGTGGGGCGGTGGAATATTTTAATGGTCGTGAGGAATATAGTTAATGCACTTATCTTTTGCTACTGAGTTGCCAACGTCCTTATGTGCCACGTGCACACGACGGGCGTTGTCGCCTTGTATCAAAAAATGTACATCAACTATAAAAAAACGCAGCCTGAAAACTTTTCAGGCTGCTTTTGCATTAGTCCGTACCACGCGCACGGTTTTCATGGAATTGCGCTTGCCAATCGGCAAATTTCCCTTGCTCAATCGCTTCGCGCATTTCCGCCATAATCACTTGATAGAAATGCAAATTGTGAATCGTATTCAACTGCGCCCCCAGCATTTCTTTCGCACGGTCTAAATGGTGCAAATATGAGCGGCTGAAGTTTTGGCAAGTGTAGCAAGTGCAGCTTTCATCAAGCGGACGTTTGTCAAAACGATGTTTTGCATTGCGAATTTTCAAATCGCCAAAACGCGTAAACAACCAACCATTTCGCGCGTTTCGCGTTGGCATCACACAGTCAAACATATCCACGCCATGCGCCACACCGTACACCAAATCTTCAGGCGTACCCACGCCCATCAAATAATGCGGTTTGTTTTCAGGCAGCATCGGTGCAAGCGCACGAAGCATGCGATACATTTCAGGTTTAGGCTCGCCCACCGATAAACCGCCAATCGCAATCCCTTTAAAACCAATGTCTTCCAATCCACGCAATGATTGTTCACGCAAATCTTCATACATCGCGCCTTGAATAATCCCGAACAACGCATTTGGATTTTTCAAATCTTCAAACGCTTTTTTGCTGCGCTCTGCCCAACGCAAAGACATTTCCAGCGATTTTTTCGCTTGTGCGTGAGAGGCTTCCCCTGGGGTACATTCGTCCAACTGCATCACAATATCAGAGTTCAAAACCGTTTGAATTTTCATGGAAACTTCAGGTGACAAGAACAATTTATCGCCATTGATTGGGCTTTTGAACGTGCAACCGTCTTCGGTCAATTTGCGCAAATCTGTCAGCGAGAATACTTGGAAACCACCTGAATCCGTCAAAATTGGTTTATCCCAGCCGATGAAATCGTGCAAACCGCCAAATTGTTCAATCACTTCCAATCCTGGACGCAGCCACAAATGATAAGTGTTGCCTAAAATAATTTGCGCTTTGATGTCGTGCAGACCTTGCGGTGTCATGGATTTCACCGAACCCACCGTGCCAACAGGCATAAATACAGGCGTTTCCACTTTGCCGTGATTGAGTTCCACCGTGCCGCGCCGTGCGTAGCCATCTTTTTTGTGTAACGTAAAATTCAACATAAACTTTCCTTGTAAATGGTTTTCAGGCTGCATTCGACATGCAGCCTGAAAAATAAAGTTGGCATTATATAAGTAAAACCCTTTTTCAGGCAGCCTGAAAAAGAATTTGCATTAAAATTTCATTTTCTTTTTGATAGAAATCAATTAGATAAAAAATAGTTGTCATTTTTGTGTCAGATTTTGCGTTGTCATTCGTCTAATGGAATGAAAGAAACAATTATTTTGTTTCAATCACACTTTTTTTAACTACATAGGAATTTTGATTATGAAAAAATTAAGCATTTTGGTTTTGGCAGGTTTATTTTCAGTAGCCGCAAATGCAGACAACAATATGATGAACCAGCCAGCAATGAACGATAGCATGGCAAAACCGATGATGAACGAAACCATGCAGATGACGGACATGAAAACCGCAGACATGAAACCGATGGCTGAGAAAAAAATGAAGCCGATGAAAAAACAGATGATGAAATCTAAAAATATGTCATCGAAACACATGAAAAAATAATTTATAATTTTTGGAGAAATAGAGTTGATGCAATTATTTTTTAAGACAAGGCGACAACACCCGCTGTGTACGAATAGTACATAAGGGCGTTGGCAACGCAGTATTAAAAAATAAGTGCATTAACTATAGAGAAGAGAGTCGTTCCCTTTTAGTCAAAGGGAACGACTATTTTATAAATTCAGGCAGCCTGAAAAAGAAAAAATTATGCCACTTACCCATATTTCCGCCGAAGAATTAGCAAACGTTCGCAGAAACCTACTGCGCTTTGCCAATATACAACTCCCATACGACACCGATTTTGCCGAAGATTTGGTACAAGAAACCCTGCTTTCCGCCTACAAATCTGCCGATAAATTTCGCGGTGAGGCACGGCTAACCAGTTGGCTCATCAGCATTTTAAAAAACAAATTAATTGACCATTTCAGGCAGCAATCCACGCAAAAAGCCGTCTTTGTCGCGCCAGCAGAAGAGCAAATGGACGATTGGTTTGAAAGCTGCTTTGCTGAAGATGGGCATTGGACAGTCGAAGACCGCCCAAGCCCATGGCAAAATCCAGAGCAAAGCCTCAACACCAAAGAGTTTTATGACGTTTTGCAAGTTTGCCTGTATGGGCTGCCTGAAAATCTATCGCGCGTGTTTATGATGTCCGAAATTCTTGGACTGGAAAGCAACGAAATTATCCAGCAATGCCACATCACACGCGCCAATTTTCACACCACCATGCACCGCGCTCGTGAAGGATTGCGCCAATGTTTACAAATCAAATGGTTTAACTACAAGGAATTAGTATGAAAAAATGTCGCAAAGCCACCGTGCTCATTTCCAAACAACACGATAAATTGCCATTAGATGCCAAAGAAAAACTCTTTTTACAGACACATTTACTGGTCTGTCCACATTGCCGCGCGTATAAACAACAGATTGATGTGATTGAAAAAGCAATTAAAAAGCTGTTTTAAGTTTTCAGGCAGCCTGAAAGCATAGAAGTTCACCTATTACACGGTATAATCGCATATTATTTAACCCGATTTAACCAACGCAAAAGGTAAACAAAATGACAGCATTGCAACAACGCGCAGAACTCCAACGCCGTATTTGGCAAATTGCCAACGAAGTACGCGGCTCAGTAGATGGCTGGGATTTCAAACAATACGTTTTAGGCACACTGTTTTATCGTTTCATCAGCGAAAACTTCGCGTCATACATGGAAAGTGGCGACGATAGTGTGAACTATGCTGAATTTGCAGATGATAATCCTATCCTAGAACAAATCAAAAGCGATACCATCAAAACAAAAGGCTACTTCATCTATCCCAGCCAACTGTTCTGCAACGTAGCCAAAACCGCTCATTCAAACGATGATTTGAATACCGATTTGAAAAAAGTATTTGATGCCATCGAATCATCTGCTTCAGGCTACCCATCTGAAAGCGACATCAAAGGCTTGTTTGCCGATTTTGATACCACTTCCACTCGCTTGGGCAACACTGTCGTCGATAAAAACAAACGTTTAGCCGCCGTATTAAAAGGCGTGGCAGACCTAGATTTTGGTGATTTTGAAGACAATCATATCGACCTATTTGGTGATGCGTATGAATTTCTGATTTCTAATTACGCTGCCAACGCAGGTAAATCAGGTGGTGAATTTTTCACTCCACAAAACGTGTCTAAACTGATTGCCCAGCTCGCCATTCATGGACAAAGCAGCATCAACAAAATTTACGACCCTGCTTGCGGTTCAGGCAGCTTATTGTTGCAAGCCAAAAAGCAATTTGATGACCACATCATCACCGATGGCTTCTACGGGCAAGAAATCAATCACACTACCTATAACCTTGCACGTATGAACATGTTTTTGCACAACATCAACTACGACAAATTCCAAATTTCATTGGGCGACACTTTGCTTAACCCAGAATTTGGCGATGAAAAACCATTTGATGCCATCGTGTCTAACCCGCCATATTCTATTAACTGGATTGGCAGCGATGACCCAACCTTGATTAACGATGACCGTTTTGCACCAGCAGGCGTGTTGGCACCCAAATCAAAAGCTGATTTTGCTTTTATTTTGCATGCACTCAGCTACTTATCGCCAAAAGGTCGCGCCGCAATTGTTACTTTCCCAGGTATTTTCTACCGAGGTGGTGCAGAGCAAAAAATCCGTCAGTATTTGGTGGAAAACAACTTTGTTGAAACTGTGATTGCTTTGCCTGCCAACTTATTCTATGGCACATCGATTGCCGTGAATATTTTAGTCTTATCTAAAGGCAAAAAAGACACCAAAGTGCAATTTATTGATGCCAGCGAATTGTTTAAAAAAGAAACCAATAACAACGTTTTAACCGATTAACACATCGCCCAAATCGTCCAATTATTTGCCGACAAAGCCGATGTTGCCCACAAAGCGCAATCTGTTGATGTAGAAACGATTAAAGCCAACGACTACAATTTAGCCGTCAGCTCGTATGTGGAACAAAAAGACACGCGCGAAGTGATTAACATCACCGAACTCAACGCCCAAATCAGCGAAACTGTGCAAAAAATTGACGGCTTACGTAACGAAATCAACAAAATTGTGGCAGAAATTGAAGCGTAAAAAATAAACGAATATTTTTCAGGCTGCCTTTCAGTACACGACAAAAAATGAAAATGTTGCTGTGGAGCGTGGGTTGTCAGCCCACAAAAGCCGCGAAAATTTAACGATTTTGGGGGCAAGCTACCCCCCCGTTCCATTATTTTGTCGTGTACCGAAAGGCTGCCTGAAAACCAAAGGACAACAAAAAATGCAAAAACAAAATATCTTACAAAAAATTCAGACGGCATCGGTGGAGTGGAAGCCGTTGGGAGAAGTTACAAATTATGAACAACCAAGTAAATATCTTGTTAAATCTACAGATTATAAAGATGAATATTCCACGCCAGTTTTAACCGCAGGAAAAACTTTTATTTTAGGTTATACCGATGAAACCACAGGCATTTACCCTGCTTCAGATAATCCCGTTATCATTTTTGATGATTTTACGACAGCGAATAAATGGGTTGATTTTGACTTTAAAGCTAAATCTTCGGCGATGAAAATGATTACATCGGCAGATGAAGAAAAATATATTTTGAAATATATTTATTATTGGCTTAATACACTGCCAAATGAACAAAGCGACAATGACCATAAACGTCAATGGATTGGAAATTATGCAAAAAAGCTAATCCCAATCCCCCCACTTGCCCTGCAACGTAAAATTGTCAACTTGCTTGACAATTTTACGGAACTTACAGCGGAACTTACAGCGGAACTTACAGCGGAACTTACAGCGGAACTTACAGCGGAACTTACAGCGGAACTTACAGCGGAACTTACAGCGGAGCTTACAGCACGCAAAAAGCAATATCAATATTATCGTGATTTATTGCTGGATTGCGAAAACCCGAAAAATCCGTTTGCAGGCAGCCTGCAAGTGGAATGGAAGACGTTGGGGGAAACTGTTGAAATTTGTAGAGGAAAAAGATTAGTTCGTAGCCAATTAGATTCAGAAAGTCCATTTCCTGTTTATCAAAATAGTTTGCAACCATTGGGATTTTTTAATGAAAAAAATTGCAACGCAAATAAAACTTTTGTGATTTCAGCAGGTGCTGCTGGTGATATTGGATTTAGTTATGTAGATTTTTGGGCTGCTGACGATTGTTATTATTTTGAATGCCCAGAAAATTTGAATGAACGATTTTTGTATTACATTCTAATTTCCCAACAAAAAATAATTAAAAACCAAGTCAGAAAAGCCAGTGTTCCAAGATTGGGGCGAGTATCTATTGAAAAACTTAAAATCCCAATCCCCCCACTAGAAACCCAAGCAAAAATCGTAGAAATCTTGGATAAATTCGACATGCTGGTCAATTCCATTAGCGAAGGTTTACCACGAGAAATCGAATTACGTCAAAAGCAATACGAATATTATCGCGAGCAATTATTGAATTTTTCACGCGTTTAATTTTTCAGGCAGCCTTTCAGTACATAATGACACTTGATGCAGCCTGAAAAAAATACAGTTAAATTTTTGCTCAATCATTTAATTGAAAATTATCATTATTGGAAGGAATCCTAAATGACCACCGAAACCACCCCTATCGCTGAAACCAATCATTTCATCGTATTAGACCAATACGAAAAAATTGAGCAATCCGACTCATCTTATCAATCAGAAAACTCGCTGGAAAAAGAATTGATTGCAGATTTGCAAAATCAAGGTTTTGAATATTGCACAGATTTAAATTCACAAGAAAAATTATTGGCAAACGTGCGCGTTCAATTGCAGAAATTAAATGAGCTAGTGTTTTCTGATGCAGAATGGGCGCGGTTTTTGGTGGAGTTTTTAGATTGCCCATCTGAAAATATGATTGAGAAAACACGCAAAGTTCACGATAACTATATCAAAGATTTTGTGTTTGATAGCGGCGAAATCCGCAACGTCTATTTGTTCAACAAAACAAACATCAATCAAAATATTGTCCAAGTCATCAATCAATTTGAGCAAACAGGTAAACATAAAAACCGTTACGATGTAACCATTTTGGTGAATGGTTTGCCGTTGGTGCAAATTGAGCTGAAAAAACGCGGGGTAGCCATCAGAGAAGCCTTCAATCAAATTCATCGCTACACCAAAGAAAGTTTCAATACAGAAAATTCACTGTTCAAATATCTACAAATTTTCGTTATTTCCAATGGCACTGATACGCGCTATTTTGCTAACACCACTCAGCGCGATAAAAATAGCTTTGATTTTACAATGAATTGGGCGCGCGCCAATAATGAGCCAATTAAGGATTTGAAAGATTTTACCGCGACATTCTTTCAAAAAAATGTGTTGTTGAGTGTGTTGCTGCGCTAGGGGCTAATGACATTTTAGCTATAATTTCAACCAAATCAAAGCACAAGCTAATGACACGGTACTTTCATAATTACGTTTTAATTTATCGTACCGTGTTGCCAGCGCACGAAAATGCTTTAATCGTGCAAAAGCGTTTTCTACCAAGTGCCTGATTTTATATAAATACCAATCTGTGTCCACATTAAGATGCTCTCTACTTTTCTTATATGGAATATTGGCTTTACTTTGTTTAGAATGAATTAACCGACGAAAAGTATCACTGTCAAAACCCCTATCAGCACACACGGTTTCATTATCACTTAAGTCCAATTGTGCCAATAAATCAGGCGCAACAACAATCTCATTTACATTACCAGCTGTAATCATAAATTCAATTGGATTACCACAAGCATCAACCGCTAAATGAATTTTAGACGTATGACCTCCGATACTCTTACCGACAGCTTGATGCACAATGGATTTTTTACCCATGCCGTGTTGATGAACACGGATATGACTACCGTCCATAAAGACCCATTCCATATCGGGTGTATCTGCCAAATGTTTAAATAATTTGGTAAAAATACCGCGTTTAGACCAGCGATTGAAACTTTGGTAAAGGCTGTTTGCTTTACCAAAATAACTAGGTATATCAGCCCATTGGCAGCCTGTACGTAAGCGAAACAGGATACCTTCTACTGTTTTGCGTAAATTTTTCTTGCGATAAATGCCAAGCTGTTTCAAAATAGGCAACAGTCTTGACCATGTTTCATTTGTAAGCGTGTTTCGGGACATGGCAAAGGTTTAGGATGGTTGTATGGAAACAATATCTTAAATCCTTTGCCTCTTTTTTTGAATTGTCAATAGCCCCTATTCGGTGTTTGACACCAGCGACACATTGTTGATTATGCGTCCGTATCAAATTGCGGCAGTAGAACGGATTTTATGGAAAATCCAAAGTTCTGCGCAGGCGAAAAATTGGAGCAGCACAGAAAGCGGCGGTTATATTTGGCACACAACAGGCTCAGGCAAAACGCTCACGAGCTTTAAAGCCGCGCGTTTAGCAACAGAGTTGGACAGCATTCATAAAGTGTTCTTTGTGGTGGATAGAAAAGACTTGGACTATCAAACTATGAAGGAATATCAACGCTTTTCAGAAGACAGCGTAAATGGTTCAAACAGCACGGCTGGATTGAAACAGAATTTAGAAAAAGATGACAATAAAATCATCGTAACCACCATTCAAAAATTAAATAACCTGATGAAAAGTGAAGATAATTTACCGATTTATCAGAAAAACGTCGTATTTATTTTTGATGAATGCCACCGCTCACAATTTGGTGAAGCGCAAAAAAATCTGAAGAGGAAATTTAAGAAATTCTGCCAATTTGGTTTCACAGGCACACCGATTTTTCCAGAAAACGCATTAGGTGCAGAAACCACCGCAAGCGTGTTTGGTCGTGAATTGCATTCATATGTGATTACCGACGCGATTCGTGATGAAAAAGTGCTGAAATTCAAAGTGGATTACAACGATGTACGCCCACAATTTCAGTCCCTAGAAAAAGAAACCGATGAGAAAAAACTAACAGCCGCAGAAAATCGTCAAGCTCTGTTGCACCCAAAACGGATTGAAGAAATCACGCAATATATTTTGGCGAATTTCAAACAGAAAACGCACCGTTTGAATGCAGGTGGCAAGGGTTTCAATGCGATGTTTGCCGTGAGTAACGTGGAAGCCGCCAAAGCGTATTATGAAGCATTTAAAACCGCGCAATCAGGCAGCCTGAAACCGCTTAAAGTGGCAACCATTTTCTCGTTTGCCAGCAATGAAGAACAGGACGCAGTAGGCGACATTGCTGACGAAAGTTTTGAAGTGTGCGCGATGAATGCCAGCGCGAAGGAGTTTTTGCAGGCTGCTATTGATGATTACAACGTTCATTTTCAAACCAATTACAGCGTGGACAGTAAGCAATTTCAAAATTATTACCGCGACTTGGCGAAACGTGTGAAAAATCAGGAAGTGGATTTGTTGATTGTAGTGGGCATGTTTTTAACAGGTTTTGATGCGCCGACTTTGAACACGTTATTCGTGGATAAGAATTTGCGTTATCACGGTTTGATGCAAGCCTTTTCGCGCACCAATCGCATTTATAATGCCACCAAAACATTTGGCAATATCGTAACGTTCCGCGATTTAGAAAAAGCAACGATTGACGCGATTACCTTATTTGGTAACAAAAATACCAAAAATGTCGTGCTGGAAAAAAGTTACGCCGAATACATGGAAGGCTATACTGACTTGCAAACAGGCGAAGCGCGTCGAGGCTATTTGGCAGTGGTAAAAGAGTTAAACGAGCGTTTCCCTGAACCCGATAAAATCGAGAAAGAAAGCGATAAAAAAGAATTTGCAAAACTGTTTGGCGAATATTTGCGCGTAGAAAATGTGCTGCAAAATTACGATGAATTTGCCGCGCTGCAAGCCATACAAAAGCTGGATTCAAGCGATGAAGAAGCCGTTGCTGCGTTCAAAGAAAAATATTATTTGAACGATGAAACTTTTGCTCAAATGCAAACCATCGAAACGCTGCCTGAAAGAAAAGCGCAAGATTATCGTTCAACGTATAACGATATTCGCGATTGGTTGCGCCGCACCAAGTCTTCACAGCGAGAAGAAACGTCGCAAATTGATTGGGACGATGTGGTTTTTGAAGTGGACTTGCTCAAATCGCAAGAAATCAATCTGGACTATATTTTGGAACTGGTTTTTGAACACAACAAAAAAATCAAAAACAAATCTGCTCTGGTTGAGGAAATTCGCCGCGTGATTCGTGCTAGCATCAGCAACCGCGCCAAAGAAACATTGGTGGTGGATTTCATCAATCAAACCGATTTAGATAAAGTGAAAGATAAGCCCAGTATGTTGCAAGCATTTTACGAGTATGCGCAAGCGAAACTGAAAGAAGAGGCTGCAGAATTGATTGCAGAAGAATCTTTGCATGAAGAAGCCGCTAAGCGTTATCTGCTTAACTCATTGAACCGAGGTTATGCCAGCGAAAATGGCACAGAGCTCAATGGCGTGCTGCCTAAAATGAGTCCGCTCAATCCAAAATACCTCACTTTGAAACAGTCTATTTTTGAACGAGTTTCACGATTTGTAGAGAAATTTAAAAACATCGGCAAAGAGATTTAAAACGCAGCCTGAAAATGGGTTTGCCTTGAATACGCCCCTTGTTTTCTCTATAATTTCGCGCTAGAAATTCATTTTCAGGCTGCCTGAAAACACTTCAGGCAGCCTTCATCATTTAAAGAGAAAGAACAAAATGTTAAACATTACTCTACCAGACGGCAGTGTCCGTCAATATGAATCGCCCGTAACCGTTGCCCAAATCGCCGAAAGCATTGGCGCAGGTTTGGCAAAAGCGACTGTGGCTGGCAAAGTAAACGGCGCACTCGTGGACGCTTGCGACCCAATCACTCAAGATTCAACCGTTCAAATCATCACGCCAAAAGACCAAGAAGGCGTGGAAATTATCCGCCACTCATGCGCCCACTTGGTGGGACACGCGGTTAAGCAATTATTCCCGACTGCCAAAATGGTTATCGGTCCTGTGATTGAAGAAGGCTTTTATTACGATATTTTGCCTGAAAAACCGTTCACGCCCGAAGACATGGCAGCGATTGAAGAGCGCATGAAACAGCTTATCAATCAAGATTACGATGTCATCAAAAAAATGACCCCACGCGCCGAAGTCGTAGAAATTTTCAAAAGTCGCGGCGAAGAATACAAATTGCGCCTGATTGACGACATGGACGACAGCATTCAAGCCATGGGCATGTATTTCCACCAAGAATACGTGGATATGTGTCGCGGTCCACACGTTCCAAACACGCGCTTTTTGAAACATTTTAAATTGACCAAAATGTCAGGTGCGTACTGGCGCGGCGACAGCAATAACGAACAATTACAACGCATTTACGGCACAGCTTGGGCAAACAAAGACGAACTGAAAGCCTACATTACTCGCATTGAAGAAGCCGAAAAACGCGACCACCGCAAATTAGGCAAACAATTAGATTTGTTCCACTTGCAAGACGAAGCCCCAGGTATGGTGTTCTGGCACCCACGTGGCTGGGCATTGTGGCAAGTGATTGAGCAACACATGCGCCGCGAATTGACCGAAGCGGGCTACCAAGAAGTGAAAACGCCACAAGTCATGGACAAAACTTTCTGGGAAAAATCAGGGCACTGGGCGAACTACAAAGACAATATGTTCCTGACATCATCAGAAAAACGCGAATACGCCGTGAAACCCATGAACTGCCCTGGACACGTTCAAATTTTCAATCACGGTTTGCGTTCATACCGCGATTTGCCGATGCGTTTGGCGGAATTTGGTTCATGCCACCGCAACGAGCCAAGCGGTGCATTGCACGGTTTAATGCGTGTACGCGGTTTTGTGCAAGATGACGCGCATATTTTCTGTACCGAAGACCAAATCGCCGAAGAAACCAAAGCATTCAATTTGTTAGTGATGAAAATTTACCAACAATTTGGTTTCAAAAATGTCAGCATTAAATTGTCGTTGCGCCCTGAAAAACGCGCTGGCAGCGAAGAAATTTGGGACAAAGCCGAACAAGGTTTGCGTGATGCCTTAACTGCTTGTGGCGTGGAATGGGAAGAATTACCTGGTGAAGGCGCGTTCTACGGACCAAAAGTGGAATACCACATCAAAGACGCATTGGGACGTTCATGGCAATGCGGCACGATTCAGCTGGATTTTGTGCTGCCTGAACGCTTGGAAGCGGAATACGTTGCCGAAGACAACACGAAAAAACGTCCTGTGATGTTGCACCGCGCCATTTTGGGTTCGCTGGAACGCTTTATCGGCATTTTGATTGAAGAACATGCAGGCTCATTCCCATTGTGGCTTGCGCCTGTGCAAATGGTGGTGATGAACATCACCGAAAAACAAGCGGATTACGCGAAAGAAGTGCAAGCGAAATTGCAGGCTGCTGGTTTCCGTGTGGATTTGGATATTCGCAATGAAAAAATCGGCTACAAAATCCGCAGCAACAGCGAAATGCGTTACCCCTATCAATTAACCGTTGGCGATAAGGAAATGGAAAACGGTCAAGTATCTATTCGTAAAAAAGCGGATAATTTGGGTAGTGTGAGCGTTGATGAGTTTATCGCGATGTTGCAAGATGAATTGAAACAAGCGGTTGAAGTTTAATTTTTAAAAATTCAGGCAGCCTGAAAGTTGGTTTTCAGGCTGCCTGAAATCCGTTTGTAATCTCCCTTTCATTAACCAATAAAAAGAAAGCAAACCATGTCCACATACGTTATTTTTATCCGCGACAAAATGTTAGACTAAAACGCCTACAACCAATATTTAGAAGTAGCCGCACCTACATTAGCCCCACACAACGGCGAAATCATCGTATTCAACGGCGAAAACGAAGCATTGGAAGGTGCAGACATTGATGGTTCTGTCGTGTTGCGTTTCCCCGATATGCAATCGGCAAAAGCATGGTATAACAGTCCAGAATACAGCCAAGTGCGCAATATGCGTATCAACGCGACGTTAGGTCGTGCAGTATTGGTTGAAGGTGCAAATTTCGGTGCGTAATACACTCACAAAGGCAGCCTGAAAACTTTTCAGGCTGCCTTTCGCTTATTTTGCAAACGCGCATAAAGGTTTATAGAAAAACCCCAGTATGTTATGATTGTCTCCATTTTTATCATTATTTAGATACTCGTTATCCCATGAAAAAATCCCTAATTGGCGGCGCAACAGCGGCAGTGATTGCCGTAAGCGGCGGTTTAACTTTCCCCAAATATTTAGGCAGCAAAGCGCACGAAAGCCTAGAGTTGCAACGCGCAACGATTGCCAACACATTCTTCTTAAAAGAAGTCAGCCACCAATACGATGAAGGCTGGTTCACTTCCACAGAAACCACAGTTTTACAAATCAAACCCGAAGTGCTGAACAATTTAGGCGACAAGCTGCCTGAAAACATCCGCGCCGTACTCAGCAAACCGATTACGATGATTCACCACGTTCATCACAGCCCCTTTGCCAACGGCGCAGCGCCTGTTCGTGCAGTCGTGGAAACCGAATTTCAATACGACCCCGAAGTGAAAAAAACCTTAGCGCGATTCTTCGGTGAACAAACGCCCGTAACCATGCGCAACGTAATTCACCTAGACGGCAGCGGCGAATTAACCTTCAACGTTTCCCCATTTGATTATGAAGAATTGTCAGGCATCAAGCTGAACTGGAAAGGTTTGGACGGCAATATCAACTATCAACACGGTTTCGCGTCTTACAAAACCCATTTCGTTATGCCATCATTTATCGCCCAACTGGCAGATAAAGGCAGCCTGAAATTTGAAAACTTGGACATCACCAGCGACAGCAGTATGGGCAGCAACGGCGTAACCGTACTCGGCTCGTCCAAAACCAAATTGGGGCATTTTGAAGCCTCGTGGAAAGAAGGCATCAATTACGATGTGCGCCTGAACGACCTGATTAACACCATTACCGATTTGCAAATCGGCGCCTTCATCAACCCAACGGGCACGATTGCGCCAAGTAGTATCAGCGTGGACAACCTGACTTACGACACCACAACAAGCGAACCCGAAAAAGGTTTCATCAATTCAGAAGGAGCGTTCACGTTTGCCAAGCTCAATTATGGCGACAAGCAATACGGACCGTTAGACATTGATATTGCAGCAGAACATATCCATACAGACAGCTTGTTAGCGTTGAAAAACAAATGGCAATCTTTAGCGGCTGATGAAAAACAAACCAAAGTCGCCGCCAATGTTGCAGCCGCTAGCGCCTCTGAACCTGCCGCAGCAATCGCTTCAGATGTGGCAACGCAGCCTGAAAACATTGCCGCAGAAGACGCGCAACAAGCGAAATATTTAACAGCCGTTCGCACAGAAGGCGCAGGGATTTTTACAAACAACCCTGTTTTCACTGTGAAAAAATTTAATTTCCAAACCCCAACAGGGCATATTCAAACTTCAGGCAGTCTGAAATTCACAGGCTTGCAAAAAGAAGATTTGAACGCGATTGCTCCGATGTTGGCAAAAATGCACGCGGAATTAAATTTAGACGTTTCACAAAGTTTGATTGAAGATTTCTCGATTGCACAAATGCGTAGCTTGTTTGCGGTAAACGACCCAACCAACGAACAAGAACAACAAGAAGTTGGCGAGACCATTCGTTTGCTGGTGGCGCAAACCATCAAAAACATGCAGCAAGACGGTTATTTGGTGCAAGAGAATGGTTCAGTTAAAACCAAACTGGTGGTAGATAAGAGCCAAATTATGTTGAACAATCATCAGTTTAAAACGCAAACTGATGAAGATTTGTTTGCAGGTTTGGAAGAAGATAACGCGGCTTCGGCTGCACAATAAAATAGTTAATGCACTTATCTTTTGCTACTGCGTTGCCAATGCCCTTATGTGCTATATGCACACGGCGGGCGTTGTCGCCTTGTATCAAAAAATAATTGCATCAACTATATTTTCAGGCTGCCTTATTTTTTCAGGCAGCCTGAAAATTAAACAACACAATAGTAGGGTGCGCCTCGCGCACCAAAATATTCAGGCAGCCTGAAAACTAAACAAAGGATAACCCCATGACACAGCTTCAAAATGATACTTTTTTGCGTGCTTTGCTGCGCGAACCTGTTGAATACACCCCAATTTGGTTAATGCGCCAAGCAGGGCGTTATTTGCCAGAATACAAGGCAACTCGTTCATTTGCAGGCAATTTTTTGGATTTATGCCACAGCGTAGATTTGGCAACCGAAGTCACCTTGCAGCCGATTGACCGCTACAATTTGGACGCAGCCATTTTATTTTCAGATATTTTGACCATTCCAGACGCAATGGGTTTGGGCTTGTATTTTGAAGCTGGCGAAGGCCCGAAATTTGAACGCCCGTTAGACGATGAAGCCAATATTGAATTGCTGACTGTGCCTGATATGGAAAAATTGCGTTATGTGTTTGACGCAGTTTCATCTATCCGCAAAGCGATTGATGGACGCGTGCCATTGATTGGTTTTTCAGGCAGCCCGTTCACTTTGGCGTGCTACATGATTGAAGGTGGCGGCAGCAAAGATTGGCGCAAAGTGAAAACGATGTTGTATTCACACCCTGATTTGTTGCACAAAATTTTGGATATTACCGCGCAAACGGTTACGGAATATCTAAACACGCAAATTGTTTGCGGCGCACAAGCGGTGCAAATTTTTGATACTTGGGGCGGTGTGTTGAGCCATTCTGCATTCCAAGAATTTAGTTTGCGTTATATGAAACAAATCATTAGTGGTTTGAAACGTGAAAATGAAGGTCGCCGTGTGCCTGTGATTGTGTTCACAAAAGGTGGTGGACAATGGCTGGAATTGCTGGCAGATACAGGCGCGGACGCGTTGGGCTTAGACTGGACGGTGGAGATGGCGCAAGCGCGCGCACGCGTCGGCGATAAAGTGGCGTTGCAAGGCAATATGGACCCGTTTGCGCTGTTTGGTACGCAAAAATCAATTTGCGCGGAAGTGGCGCATATTTTGGAAGCGTATGGCAACGGTTCAGGTCATGTGTTCAATTTGGGACACGGTATCAATCAGTTTACTAACCCTGAACAGGTGGAAATTTTGGTGGAAACGGTGCATGATTTGTCGCGCCATTATCATCAGGCAGCCTGAAAATGAGCCATTTGGATTATGCGGTTTTGCTGTATATGCTCGGTATTCCGTTGCTGGCGTTGGCTGGCTTGTGGCAGATGTATGTGATGCTCACGGAAACTTATACGCTGAACCGCTATCAAAATTCGCCCAAAATGATATGGGTGGCGATTTCCTTATTTTTTAGCTTTAGCTTGAGCGTGTATTGGGTTTGCCCGAATGCGCGAAAAAAGGGAATTGTGTTTGCGATTTTGAGCGTTTTGGGTATCGCGTGTTATGCGATGGCGATGTGGTTTAAAGCGCACCCATAATAAAAAGCAGCCTGAAAAATAACTTTCAGGCTGCTTTTTGTTGTTTGGTTTACCAACCGCGCATTGCGTCGCCAGCTTGCTCTAGTGTGCGCAAGATAATCGGCAACGGTGTGTTGCGGCGCACGATGGCGAAAATCAATACGTTGTCGAAATGTGGAACAAGATAGTGAATCAGATTATAGTGCGGTGTTACAGTAATCATGTGTTCTACTACGTCGCAGAAATCCATGTCTAAAATAGAATTGCGTTGGTAGCGAATAGTGTCTGATGCGCTTTCTACTATGTCTTTCATCGGCAATGAATTACCAATTGGTTCTTCAAGTAGTTGTTTACTTTCAAAATTGGTAATAATTGCGCCGTATAGACCAGGTAGCTCGTTTAAAATTGCAGCGGAACGTTTAAAACTCATTTTTTCTCGTGTCCTTCTAAAGAATTGGCATTTTATAATAGTAGTATTTTGCAGTAAAGAGTGTTATTTCTGCTGAATAATTTTCGTATTTTAGCATAAGTTATCATTTAATTGACAAGCAAGGAGTAAAAGTCATGTCTGAAATAGTCTTAGATTTAACGGGGTTAAAGTGCCCCATGCCGATGTTGCGCACCAAAAAGGCGTTGGCAATGATGGAGAGTGGGGCGGTGGTGAAAGTGTTGGCGACGGACGCTGGCGCGCCTGATGATTTTGCGGCATTTTGCAAGCATACTGGGCATGAGTTACTTTCATTGACTACGCGTGAAGACGGTGTGTTTGAGTTGGTGATTAAGCATAAATAGTTTTCAGGCTGCCTGAAAAATTTAATTTAACAAGAAAGGTTTAGAATGAATAAAGCAACTTATTTCAATGAAAAATATGGCATGACAGTAACCCATTCTGCGGTGGTCGCAGCGGTGGAAGAGCATGGAGTGAAACCAACAACCGCGCTGGATTTGGGTTGTGGTCAAGGGCGAAACGCGTTGTATTTGGCGTTGAACGGTTTTGATGTAACGGCTTGCGATTACAACCCTAGTGGCGTGTCGCAACTGGCGGATTTGGCGGCGCATGAAAATTTGCCAATGAATACGCTGACTTATGATATGAATCAAGCGCAAATTCAAGGCGAATATGGTTTGATGGTGGCGACTGTGGTGTTCATGTTCTTGCAACGTGAGCGCGTGCCTGCGATTTTGGCGGACATGCAGGCGCATACGGTTTCGGGTGGGTACAATCTGATTGTGTCGGCGATGGATACGGCGGATTATCCGTGCCACATGCCGTTTTCGTTTACGTTTAAAGAGAATGAATTGCGTGAATATTATGCGGATTGGGAAATGGTGGAATACCGTGAAGAAATCGGTTCAATGCACGCGCGTGATGCGAATGGCAATCCTGTGCAGTTGAAGTTTGTTACGATGTTGGCGCGTAAGCCGTAACCAATAAGGCAGCCTGAAAATAGTTTTCAGGCTGCCTTATTGGTTTAACCGATGTTCTAATTCATTCGCGCGTTTTTCTGTTTCTGTCAGAATCACGCCATCGCCATTGAGCAAATCCATTGTGCCACCTATTTCGGTATAGGCTGCGTCTGTTTGCTGGTGTATGTTTTTTAACCAAGCACGTTGCTCGTGGCGCAGAGCTTTTTGTTTCTCAGGCGATAATTTAGACAGTAGTTTTTGATAGACTTGATTGAGCCGTTTATCATGGTATTCAGTTTCAAGCGCGGTGCAATCTCGCATTTCTGATGTGATACCGTTTGCTTTTGTTTTATTCCAACACTCTGTAATTTTGGTTGGTTTGCTGGCAAAACTTGGCGCACTCAATAACAATGTCGCACTGATTAATAAATTGATTTTATTCATTGTTTACTCCCGTTTCAGGCAGCCTGAAAGTACATGACAATTTGTAGGCTGGGTCGCGACCCAGCCTACATTTTTGTTGTTTACTAAAAAAGCAGCCTGAAAATTTATTTCAATAATTCAACCATCATTTTTTCATACACAGCGGATAATTTTGGAATGTCTGCCAATTCAATATGCTCGTCAATTTGGTGGATGGTCGCATTCACAAAACCCAATTCAATCAATTCACGCGCAATCGCTTTGATGAAACGCCCGTCTGACGTGCCGCCTGTGGTGGACAATTCGGGCGTAACACCGCAAATTTCGGCGCACGCAGCTTGGGCGATTTCGGTTAATTTGCCAGCTTCGGTCAAAAACGGATTGCCCGACAAATTCCACACCAAATCGTAATCCAAGCCGTGTTTATCCAAAATTTCGTGAACGCGCGTTTTCAGGCTGCCTTCGGTTTGTTCGGTGGAAAAACGGAAGTTGAATTTCACGTTTACGGTGGCTGGGATTACATTTGTTGCGCCTGTGCCACCATTGATGTTGGAAATTTGGAAGCTGGTGGCTGGGAAATAGGCGTTGCCTTTGTCCCATTCAGTGGCAGCGAGTTCTGCGAGTGCTGGGGCGGCGGCGTGGATTGGGTTTTTCGCTAAATGGGGATAGGCGATGTGTCCTTGTTTGCCTTGCACAGTCAGGCTGCCTGAAAGTGAGCCGCGTCTGCCGTTTTTCAGCATATCGCCAACTTGGTTCACGGCGGTGGGTTCGCCGACAATGCAGTAATCTAAAGTTTCGCCGCGTTCTTTTAATTTTTCAACGACTTTGGTTGTGCCGTCGTAGCCGTCGCCTTCTTCGTCTGATGTGATTAATAGGGCTAGGCTGCCTGAAAAATCGGGGTTTGCGGCAACGAAGCGTTCGCAAGCGGTAACGAAGCAGGCAATGGCGGTTTTCATGTCTGCTACGCCGCGTGCGTAGAGTTTGCCGTTGTGTTCGGTGGGCGTGAATGGGTCGAATGTCCATTTGCTCAAATCGCCTGTTGGCACGACATCGGTGTGTCCTGCGAAACAGAGTACGGGCGCGGTGTCGCCGAGTTTGGCGTAGAAATTTTTGGTGTCGCCAAAGTGCATTTCTTTGATACTAAATCCGATGGCGCGTAGGCGGTCAATCAGGATTTTTTGGCAATTTTTGTCGTCTGGGGTAATGGATTGTTCGGCTAGGATTTGTTTGGCTAATTCGAGTGTTTTCATGTTTCAGGCTGCCTGAAAAGGGTTTAAAAGGGGAATTTTAACGTAATTTAGCATTTTCAGGCTGCCTGAAAATAAATTGCGCTAGTTGGATTTCCAATACCGTCTTCGTTCATCAATAATAAGCACGATACAAATCAGACAATATGTTAATGAACCGCCAGCGAGCGCATACCATATCCAAAAACTTCTTTTGGTAGAGGAGATGGAATTTTGCACAAAATCGGATTGCTTATTGATATTTAAAACAATGGTTTTCCCATTTGTATAAAATGTGCCTTTTAGAAAAATGCCGTCTTTTCTTGAGTGCATAAGGTCTAAAAATTCGATGTTTTTTGCTTGAATGGTTTGGCCAACCAAAGATTTATCACAGAGGATTTTATATTCTTGAGGAGCTAATTTATTCGTTCTTACATTACATTGCACTCTTGCTGTTCGGCCGCCTAATTGAAAAGAAAGAAAATCATAGTTTTTATATACATAATTTCAATAAATCAAAGTGTTAGCAACATAATGTTTCTGTGTTGCCATAAAAAACGATTTTTCTGATAGATGAAAATTCCAACCAG
Source organism: Kingella negevensis (assembly GCF_030177895.1). Classification (NCBI taxonomy): domain Bacteria; kingdom Pseudomonadati; phylum Pseudomonadota; class Betaproteobacteria; order Neisseriales; family Neisseriaceae; genus Kingella; species Kingella negevensis. The sequence continues at coordinate 751,124 of NZ_CP123448.1, read as the reverse complement.
AGAAAGTGGTAAAAATTAGGCTACCCAGTAACATAAGTGCAAATAAGAAACTGTCTTTATTGAAAAACATGGTAATTTTCTTGTTTGAGTTATTTAGTGTGCCATGGGTTTTCAGACTGCCTGAAAACGCCATTTTATCGTCAATAAACTAAAAGCGACTACCGCGCAATCTACCGCGCGAATCACAGCAGTCGCCAAATTCCCCAACGCCACAGGCGCAAGCCATTGCCACAATCCCAAACCAATCAATGCCAACGCGCCACATTTCGCCCAAAAATGCCATTTCTGTTGTTTCGATACGCGCCCATTTTGCGCCACTCGAAATCGCCACATAAACCAGCCACACGCCGCCAAACCCAAAACGCCGCCACTATATTGCAGCCATTTAAACACAGGCAGCCCCAAAAAATATTCACGCAAAAACGGCAAATGGTTTACAAAATAACCTGTTTCATGCGTAAAAGCGTCTAAAAAATCATGCGTTGCGATTCCGAAAAACAGCGAACACAGCCAAATCCACCATTCAGGCAGCCTGAAAGTGGGCGTAAATGGATTGATGCAACAAGGCAAATAATCTCGCAATGCTTCACGCCAAAATTTCACATAAAAACCATACAAAATAGCGCATAACGGCACTAAATACACCGCGCCAAGCAACGAATGCCCCCAGCTAAACGCCGCACGTCCGCCCAAAAAATATGGCAAATCAGGCGCAATGCTGCCCAGCACCAATGCAGGCAAATATGCGTAACGACAACGCGCCAATGGTAAAACGGCGACAGGGTGGGCAAGGGTAAATGGCATTTATTTCTCCTGTAAATTTAAATTAACTATCGTTTTATTTTAATGTAAAAATTAGCTTTCAGGCAGCCTGAAAATGTGTTTTGCTACAATTCCATTTTTTCACACATCAAATCTATGAAAGCAAAATTCATTTACTGGACAAAACAAATCGCACAAACGCTGCTGATGCTGCTCATCATTAGCGTGGCGGTAGATTATTGGCGCAAACCGTCCGCACCTGTGAACGCAGCAACTGCGCCGTTTACCACGCTGCAAAACCGCCAAACCACGTTGGCAACGGCAAGCGAAAACCAAACTTTGGTGCTGTATTTTTGGGGTAGCTGGTGTGGGATTTGCAAACACACATCGCCTGTGATTCAAGATTTACACGCGGACGGTGTGCCTGTTTTGGGTGTGGCGTTGCGTTCAGGCAGCTTGAAAGAGGTGGGCGATTATTTGCAGCAAAATCAGCTTGCGTTTGACACGATTAACGATGAACGCGGCGAATTATCGCAAGCGTGGGGCGTGAAAGTTACGCCAACAATCGTGTTAATTAAAAATGGGAAAGTGGTTCACAGCACAACGGGATTGGCAAGCTATTGGGGCTTGAAAACGCGAATTGTGTTGGCGAATATTTTTCAGGCTGCCTGAAGTATGGCAAAATACGACTCTTTCCTATTTAGCTCAGCCTGAAAACCCAAACCCATGCAAAAATGGCAAACCACCCTATACGCCACCCCCGTTTGGCTCTTACAAACACTAGGTGGCATTCTTATTGTTGTCGCGATTATTCTCGCACTCGTTAGCCGCACCCAATTTGCGCGACAATTCCGCCACGTTATCACCCCCTGTCTCGACAAAAAAAGCAGCCTGAAAATCATCGCATTCATCATCGCCATGCTTATCCTGCTGCTCACTGAAGTCCGCCTAAACGTATTAAGCACCTTTATGTCCAGCGGTTTATACACGTCCATGCAAGATATGAACGTAACCGCCTTTTGGCAATTCGCCGCCATGAACACCGCCGTTGTGCTGCTGCGAACATTCAACGGCGCAGTAAACGATTTCTTCGACCAAGCTCTCGCCATCAAATGGTCAGAGCGGCTCAACCGCGTCCTTATCACCAAATGGCTCGCGCACAAAAACTATTACCACCTACAAATGCGCCGCTACACCCCCGATAACATCGACCAACGTATCCAGCAAGATGCACAAACCTTCATCGATAACACCATCGAATTTGTGCGCGGAATGCTCAATTCCGTGATTTCATCGCTCGAATTTGGCATCGTATTATGGGGACTGGCAGGTGTGTTAAACGTCTTCGGAATCAGCATTCCCCACGGCTTAGTTTTCGCTGTGTTTACTTTTGTTATCCTTGCCACATTTGCCGCCATGTGGATAGGTAACCCACTGATTCAATACAATTATGAAAATGAACGGCTCAACGGCGACTACCGCTATTCCCTCATCCGAGTGCGCGACCACGCCGAAAGCGTCGCTTTTTATCACGGCGAAACCGTCGAGCAACAACGCCTATCGCAATGCTTCGCCGACATCATTCGCAACCGTTGGCGAATCGCCCGACAAAGCATAGGACTCAGCGGCTTCAACGACATGTTTTCGCAAGGCATACAACTCTTGCCGATTATTTTGCAAGCCCCACGCCTGTTCGCAGGGCAAATCAAAATCGGCGACATTCAGCAAACCGTGCAAGCCTTTGCCCGACTGCAAAAAGCCCTATCGTTTTTCCGCCTATTTTACGAACAATTCACCGCCTATCGTGCCCGATTAGAGCGGCTCAGCGGTTTTCTCGCCAGCATGGAAACCGACCCACACCCCACGCAGCCTGAAAGACAAATCGTTTCAGGCAGCCTGAAACTTAGCCAAGTTGCCCTGTTGCGCCCTAATGGCGAAATCTTGATTGATAACATCAACTTAAACGTGAAAAACGGCGAAAGTTTGCTGATTAAAGGCGTTTCAGGCTGCGGTAAGACATCGCTGCTGCGCTTGCTTGCGAACTTGTGGACGCATGGCGGTTCAGGCTGCATTTGCGCCCCCGATTTGCGCGAAACCATGTTCGTGCCACAACGCGCGTATGTGCCACAAGGCAGCCTGAAAGAAGCGATTTGCTATCCCGATTTGTCGCCCGATGAAGACACGCTGCGCCGCGCGTTGAATGATTGCTCGCTCGCGCATTTGGTTGAACACCTGCACAAAGTGAAAGACTGGCAACACATTTTGTCGCCTGGTGAATTGCAGCGCATTGCGTTTGTGCGCGTGTTGCTCGCCCAGCCCAAACTGATTTTGTTGGACGAATCTACCGCCGCGCTGGACGAACCGACTGAAACCGCGCTGTATCAGCTTATCCGCAAAACGCTGCCCGAAAGTATGATTGTGAGCGTGGGGCATCGCAGCACGTTGGAAGCGTTGCATAGCAAAAGCGTGAATATTGTGGGCGGTTGTGATTGTTGATAAGTGTTTATTGGTGAGCAAAATCCGTAACAGAATAATGCTAATTCTTCAAATATCCTACGAGAGGGTAATCATATGAAAAATAAATTTGCACTTATTAATGATTTGTATGTGGAAAGAGATAATCAAGGGAATTTGGTGAGTTATATTAAGTGCGACCATAGTCCTAGAGTCCAACAGTGTGAATTAAGATTCGGTATGGAACCAGAGCTAAGGATTCTTTTAGTTGTTCTATTTCAAAAATTCCAACTTAAGAACAGGAAAGGGATTAAAGAAAGTACCAAAACCATTATGCGTGGTTTAATTAACAATCAAATTAAATAAGTGGTATGTCGGGTTCATAGCCGACATATTTTTCAGGCTGCAACAAGCCACATTTCACAAACCCAAAGCGTGGGTATGGCGGCGCAACGCCATGTTCAACCGCAAAAATTCACAAACCTATTTGCAGCCTGAAACAACGCCCCCATTTTTCAGGCTGCATTTTCAAACTTCAAAAAAAAAGAACCCAAACCATGAACGACCAACAACTTCTGCGATACAGTCGCCATATTTTGCTGAACGAAATCGGCATAGAAAACCAAGAAAAATTGCTGCAATCCACCGCGCTTGTGATTGGCTGCGGCGGACTCGGTTCTGCTGCGCTGCCGTATCTTGCCGCCGCAGGGCTAGGCAAAATCATCATCGCCGACCTCGACACGATTGACGACACGAACCTACAACGCCAAATTCCCTACGCGGAAACCGACATCGGCAGCCTGAAAGCCGAAAAAATGGCGCAATTTTTGCAGCAAAGAAACCCCAGTTGCCAAGTGGAAGTCCACACGCAATACCTTGGCAAAACTGAGTTGAACCAACTTGCCCAACGCGCTGATGTTGTCTTGGATTGCAGCGACAATTTCGCTACGCGCCAAGCGATTAACGCGGCTTGTGTCGCGCAGAAAAAGCCGCTGGTTTCAGGCGCGGCGGTGCGTTTTGATGGGCAGCTTGCTGTGTATCGCCCTGATTTGGGCTGTTATGCGTGCGTGTTTGATATGGCGCAGGCAGACGATGGTGCGTGTGCGTTGTTTGGCGTGTTTTCGCCGCTCGTGGGTGTGATTGGCAGCTTGCAAGCGGTGGACGCGCTGAAAATTTTAATGGGTCTGCCCGTGCCAAATAACGTGCTGCGCTGTTATTCCGCGCTGACGGGGGAGTGGCAGAATTTTAAATTTGCGAAAAATCCACGTTGTACAGTGTGCGGTACACATGAATAAAACAGTTTTCAGGCTGCGTTTTACAGAACAAAACGCAGCCTGAAAACATTTTCGCAGCCTGAAACATTTGCAAAACTTCAGATTTGAGCAGTTTTCAAAGCTATAGCAGCGCATAGCGAAGAAAAATGCCAAAGATGAAGATTTTGCAGAGGTTTCAACCTGAAAAAAGCGTATGATTACCCTTTTAAAACCACAAAACAAAGGACACAAATCATGTACGCATTCAGTTTCTGCAATCCCACACGTATCGAATTTGGCGAAGACAAAGAGCAACACATCGGTGAATATATGCAAGCGTTTGGCGTAAAAAAAGCCCTGCTGGTGTATGGCAGCAACCGCATCAAACAATCAGGTTTATTCGACACTGTTTCAGGCAGCCTGAAAGTGCAAGGCATTGATTTTGTGGAACTCGGCGGTATTAAAAGCAACCCAGTCTTCAGCAAAGTAGAAGAAGGGATTACGCTGGCAAAATCATCAGGCGCAGACTGCATTTTGAGCGTGGGCGGTGGCTCGTGCTTGGACAGCGCGAAAGCCATTGCCGCAGGCGCAAAATACACAGGCAATCTGTGGGACTGTTTCCTAAACAAAACGCCAATTACCGAAGCCTTGCCGATTTTTGACATCATGACCCTAGCCGCCACAGGCAGCGAAATGAACGGCGGCTGCGTGATTACCAACGAAGCCACGCTGCAAAAATATTCACTTTACGGCGCAGCGTTGTACCCAAAAGTTTCCGTGATTAACCCAAAATTGCAAGCCACCGTGAGCCGCGATTATTTGGTGTATTCCGCTTCAGACGTGATTGCGCATTCTATTGAAGGCTATTTCACGGCAAAAGTGCAGCCTGAAATCATTAATTTGCAAGTGGAAGCCAACATCAAAACCATCATCAAAACGACTGAGCTTTGTTGGTAAATCCTGACGATACCGAAGCGCGTGGCGATTTTGCATGGGCGGCAACAATGGCGTTGAATGGTTTAACGCACGTTGGCACGTTTGGCTTGTCGTTCCCTAATCACATGATTGAACACGCAATGGGCGCGGTGTGCGATGTGCCGCATGGGGCTGGGTTGTCTGTGGTAATGCCTGCTTGGATGACTTGGTTTAAAGAGCGCAATCGTCCGCAATTTGAGCGTTTTGCCAAAGAGATTTTTGGTTTGAACACGGCAGAAGAGGGGATTGCGGCATTGAAAGCGTGGTTTGACAAAATTGGTACGCCAACCAGCTTGGCACAACTGAATATTTCAGGCAGCGTGTTGGAGCAAGTGATTGATACGGCTGCAAAAGATGCGGTTTATAAGCAGTTGGATGATGTTTACACGCGTGAAGCGATTGCTGAGATTTTTGCGTTGGCGAAATAACGAAAAACCCTGTTTCTGAATGAAACAGGGTTTTTGAATATGGCACGCCACAGGGATTTTGTTATTCGCAATAAATCAATAAATTACATTTGTTCATTTTCAAAAAAATGCACGCAAATTTTATTTTTTTGAACAAATTAAGACAAATAAGCCACAAAAAAGCAGCCTGAAAAAACGTAAGTTATTGATTATTGCCATAAGCTGAAAATTCAGCCGATGGGAAATACAAAAAAATGTTGCAATTTTTAGAAAAGGAAAAATTAGTTAAGTTATTGATTATTGCCTATTCCTGAAAATTAAGGAGATGGAGAATGCAAAAAAATTTGCATTTTTGAAATAAGGCGATTATGATTCGGGCTTCCTATCCTTACGTTGCCAACCGTGCAACAGCACGGCTTTTTTGTATCTATACATCTTCTATTTCTCATTTTGTTGCCCTTTCGTGTGTTATTGCAACAGAATTTCAAGTTATGGGGGGTTGTGGGTATCGGTAACGACCCAACACATTCGTTTTGTGTAGGACAACCTCCACCCATTTTGGGTAATTCTTTTTTACAAATCCGCCATGTGCGGATTTTTTTGTTACCTATCTATTAGTCTAAATTATTGATTTTTATATGTTCCGCATATTTGCGGAACACTGAAATTAAAAAAATCTTGACAAGCAGCCAACAGCAAGGCAGAATTTACAACATCACTTACTAATAGCGGTTCACAATCGCACCCGTCAGATGCGGCTTTTTTGTGTCTATCTCAAAAATTAAGATTTAAGCCTTTGATTTTATTTCACTCCTCAAATATGCGGACTGAAAAATAACAGGTCAAAGGCGGGTCGAGAGAACGTAATACAATACCTGCAAGGGAAATAAGTTCCGCCGACTATTAGCGGTGATTGAAGCCCGCCACCTATTTTGTGGCAATCATCAATCAATTACTAATAGGAGTTCATCATGAACATTCAAATCTCTAATGTGGCAATTCGCCAAAATGACAATCAATTTTTCAATTTAAATGATTTGCACAAAGCAGCAGGCAGTAATGAAAATCACAAACCAGTCAAACTGGCTGCGTAACCAACAAACCCAAGAACTGATTGCCGAAATTGAAAGCGAAGGCAAAACTGCAGTCACCACTTCACAAGGTGGCAAAAATCGCGGCACATTCGTTTGCAAAGAGTTGGTTATTCATTATGCGATGTGGATTTCGCCTGAATTTTCTCACACAACAAAACGTAGCCTGAAAATGCCACAAAAACATTTTCAGGCTACGTTTAATCACCCATTTCTAAAAAATTCCTTCATTTCCATTGCGCGGCGATTAGCCAATCCTTGAATTACACGCCCACCAGCCTTGTTATACAACGCAAACGCCTTGCATGCTGCCTGATATTTTTGCTGATTGAGCAAGCGGCAAATGCTTGACTTCGCAAACGCGCCAACACCAATGTTGTAGCACAAACTCACACACGCGTTTAATTGCGATTGTGTTAGTACTACTTTCACGGCGTTTTTGACACCGTTTTCATACGTCAAAACTTGATTAGCAAATTCCGAACGGATTTCATCATCACTCAAAAAATCCCCCATTTTCACCGCTTGCCCAGCACGTTCACCCAAAGTATAGCGTGTGAAACCAATGCCGATTGTGGGAATTTTCACGCTATCCAAATAAGCGTGATTACGTTTACCTTCCAGCCGTGCAATCAAATCAAAGCCTACATCATCAACATGTAAATCAGCATTCACTGTTTCAGCAACCACTTCAGCCGCTGATTTTTTCAGCATTTCAGCCATTTCAATTCCTTTCAAAAAAATGCAGCCTGAAAAATCCCAAGCAGCTACTACTTCCCAAACATCACATACTTCAACCGCCCAATCCGCCAAGACCGCGCGACAAAATAAGCCGCCACGCCCACACGAAACGACAAACTTTCCAGCGTTGGCGGCGTTTCCGACATAGCAATACCTACGGAACAAGGCAACAAAAACACATACGACCAAAATTCAAGGCTCGCATGCTGCCACTCTTTACCGCCCAAACGGCACGCGCAAAACACAAAAATAATCACCCCACAAATCCCGTTCAAAATCATCATGATTTATCCCCTTTGCCAACATATTTCGCCCACAAAACATCCGCTTTCGCAATAATGCGCGGTAACGCCCATTGCCAGCCGCCGCCAATCGCAAACGGCACAAGCGCCTTGAAATACAGCACTTCTTCTTGCGGTGCACCCAAATCCACATGATTAATTAACCACGCCGCCACTGCTGGGCTTGCTGTGCCTGCAAACATCATGCTTGCAATAATCGTGCTGACCGCCTTACCACGCGTTACAATGCCACCACGCCCCAACGCGATTGCGCAACCTGCCGCGCCTAAAATCATCGCCTCAATCGGCATGCCTAAAAACGTTCCCGTAATCCCGACCAAACCAACATTCAGCGCATAAACACCGTGAGCCGTAGCCGCTCCAGTTTCAACTGACATATTTTTTCCTTTCTGTGAAAAAATGCAGCCTGAAAACTCATTTCAGGCTGCGTGAATAATCTGCACTGCAAAATAACCCATAATCGCCAACACCGCCGCCGCGCCCAATAAAACAAATCCCCTGAAAGTTCCAGTTTCAGGGATTTGTATTTACAAAAAAATGCAGCCTGAAAAAAACTTCAGGCTGTTAAGTTCGCGCTTTCAACTGCTGCTGCAATTTATTGATAACTTGCTGCGCGGCTTGATTAACTACATCTTTATCACGGCGATTAAGCTGACTAGTCAGCCCGCTCAAATCAAGCTTACCCAAATCCACAGACGGCGCTTCAGGCAACGAAATAGACACGGGCTGCTTAACCGTTTTCGCCTGCGCCTGTTCGCGCTGTTGGCGTTCTGCTTCTTCTTGCTGTGCTTGACGTTCTGCTTCAACACGCTCCGCCTCTTCCTTCGCTTTAGCTTCAGCTTTTTGCTGAGCTTTCAAACGGTAAGTCTGCTCGGTAACGTTAATCGTGGCTTGATAATCCTGCGCCGCTTTGGTGTTGCCTTTGCGCTCTGCGTCTTTTTGCTTTTTGCTCAATTCCGCAATTTTTTGTTTTCGTTCCATATCCTCCACTTGCTCGGTTTTGCCTTGCAGTTTCAGCAGTTCTTTTTCTGCGGTTTGAAGAGTGTTAGCTGCATCTTCTGCTAAGGCTTGCATTTCTTGACGAGCTTGAGCGATGGCGTTTTTCAAGTTATCCAGCGTGGTTTTATCCAGCTTGTCGGCATTGTTGGCAGCTAGAACTTCGGCTTTTGCCAACGCTTGTGCTGTGCCGATGCCGCTTTCCGTGGATTGATTGAGCTGAGAAATCGCGCGGTTTACTTCATCGTGCATGTTCCACATATAGTCCACGAATTGCGACCATGCGCCATTTGCCATTAGTGCAGCGCCCATCTGTGCATCAGCAAAGCTATAGCCCAGCGGGTGAATATTCCTGTATGTTTCAATAATTTTTTGACCAAATTCAGAAATTTGTTGTCCGCTACTTTGCGCAGCAGCACCAATGCTTTCAGTACTTTGCGCCGTTTCATCTGCCGCTTCGCTGGCTTTATTAAACGCTTGCGTCTGCGTTTGGGCTGCCTGTTTAACTTGTTGAGCAGATTCCAGCGCGGCTTTGCCTGTTTCGTCCACTTTAACCTTATAGTTATACGCAGAAGCCTGAGCTTTCACCCACGCTTGTTGTGCCGCATCGCCCGATCGCAACATCGCTTCAGCTGTTTTTTCAAACGCCTTTTTCACTTCGTCCGCCGTTGCCTGTCCGCTTTGCTTCACACGTTCAAAAGCCTGTTTGCTTTCCTCCGCCGACAACTTCATTGCTTCCTTAGTCTGCACGCCCAATTTCTTAAACGCTTGTGCCGTAGGATCGGTTTCTTCGCGCAATTCCTGCAAACGCATTTTTGCCGACAAAACACCGCTTTCCACGTCCTGCATCGACAACTTACCCGCCTGCCCCAATTCCTGATATTTCGCAACAATCGCCGCAATATCTTTTTCATTGATTGCGTTTTTCAGGCTGCCTGAAAGAGCTTCACGGATTAACCGCCCAGCGTCCACACTTTTTTGTTTCAGCACATCAAAGTTATCCGCCAGCTTTTGCACGTTCTCCAACGCTCCAGTGGTTGCCGCGCCTACTTCATTGGTTGCCGCTTTCATGTCCACGCCCAAATCTTGCGCGGCGGATTGCGCGTCCTTGAATGCCTTATCTAACTCTTTGGCTTTTTGCTGCTCTTGGGTTAAGGCTTGCGCGTATTCTTCCGTGGCAGCAGTTGCTTTTTGTGTTGCGGCGGCGGTTTGGTCGTATGCCACGCCTGCGCTGTTGCTCGTTTCTGCAATATTCACCAACACTTTTTTCAGGCTGCTATCAAACTGCATGGCTTGCTGTTGCGCTTTATCGTAGCTTTCCTGCGCCTTATTGTGCATACGGTCAGCGTAGTTTTCCAAATCACGCGATAGGTCGCCAAACGACAATTTGGATAAGTGCATTGCTACAGCACTCATCAAATCCTTAACCGCGCCTGCAAACATATTAAACGCAATTTGCACACCGCTCACGCCGTCCCCAATCGCCGCCATAGCCAGCGCAACGCCATTTAACGCGCCTTGCAGCAAAGTAACCTTTTGTTCCCCGTCCCCAAATGAACTAAACATATCGGTAGCTGTAGATTGCAGCGTATCAAACACACCAATCGCAGTTGTGCCAATCTGCTTAATCAACTCATAAGCTTGTTTCAACGCAGCCTGAAGTTGTTGCCCGTCCTGCGATTGCATAAACTCATTGAGTTTGGTTTGAACCGTGTCCATAGCAGACGAAATGTCTTTAAAAATCGCAATCGCCGCATCGCCCACACCGCCATTACCCAAGCTCGTTAAAAACTCGTTGTAACGGTTTTTCAGCAAATTGATTTGACCCGTCAAACTTTCCGCGTTTTTCGCCGCCGTATCACTAAACGCATCTTCCAAAGCCGCGCCGAATTTTGGCAAGAATTTTTCAGCAGAAATGCCGTTCTCAACCATTTTTTCTAATTCAGCCGTGGTTACGCCCATCGCCTTAGCCGCAATACTCATCGCAGGTGTTAAGCGTTCGCCCAACTGACCGCGCAGCTCTTCCATGCTGACTTTGCCTTTACCTGCGATTTGGCTCAACGCAAGGAAAACACCGTTCGCCTCATCTGCCGACAAACCCATGCCAGCCACAGCACTTGCCACACCCTTAAAAATGCCCTGCGTTTGCTCCTGACTGATGTTCAATTCTTTGGTTGCGGACGCTAATTGCGCGTAACCATTTGCCGCGCCTGTAAATTCCAAGCCTAAACGGTTCGCCTCTTCACGAACAAATTGAAGCTGTTTTGCGCCCTCTTCCGCACCGTTAAACGCATAAGTGAAGCGCGTTTGAATGGCTTGCAATTCCTGCGTTGCCGCCAATACATCGCTAACACCTTTGCCCAAAGCTGCCACAGAAGCCACCGCGCCCACAGCCGCCGCGCCAATACCGCCAATAGACATAGACAACGGCGAAAGATTGGTTTTTGGCGCGTCTTTCAATTCCGCGTTCAACTCTTTCACACGCGCTTTAGCGGCTGCGGCTGCGCGTTGCAATTCCGCGCCTGTTGCCGTGCCGCTCGCTTTCAAGGCTTGCAACGATAATTGAACCTTTTTGATTTCCGCTTCAATTTCGCCTTTTGAGCGGATACCAATATCTTGATACAAACCAGCCTGAAAATTCTTGCCAGCCACTCTTTCTTGCGCTGCCTGTTTTTCAGACAGCGCTTTTTCTTTTGCGGCTTCTTTTGCGGCGCGTTCCGATTTCACGCGTTCACGTTCCAACTCGCGCGCCAACATTCGCGCCGTACGATTGTGTTCACGCTCCGCCTGCGTGCGTTCTTTCGCTGCGCGTTTGGCTTCTGCGGTTTGCGTGTTGTTTGCTGTTGGTTTTGGCACAAGACTGGCGTTGCTGCGAACTTGTTTTAGCTCATCATTAACCTTTTTCAACGCCTTGCTGAAATCCGCTGTTTCCGCTTTCAAGCGCATTTTAAAATCTAAATTTGTGTTTGACATGATGTTTTATCCGTAATTTAGGCTGCTTTTTTTACTCAACCGCTTTGACCAACGCCCCATGCCGTGCCTTGCAATCGTGATACAAATGCACCGCCTGCACGCTCCACAGCCGTATTGCGCCTTGCCGTGCCGATAAACCAACACATTCAACGCAATCAAGCAGCCTGCACGCTCCACAGCCGTATTGCGCCTTGCCGTGCCGATAAACCAACACATTCAACGCAATCAAGCAGCCTGCACACGCCAACGCATACGCAATCATTTTCCAGTATTTTAATATCCATATAAGCATAACCCTATCTCCATGAAAAAAACGCCCGAAAGTGTTATATTTTCGGGCGTGTTGTTGTAAAAAATATTATATTTTTCTTGACTTTTATTATATCTGCGACTATAATATACACATTGAGATTAAGAGCTTCCAAAAGAAAAGCCCTGCACGGTGCAGGGCTTGTTGCAAGAGAAAGGAGGTTAATATGAAGAAAGTCTTAATCACTTTGATTTTGTTGCTTATCGCTTCCAACGTTTGGTAACAAAACCTAAATAAACAATTCGACTAACTCAACCCAGCGCGAAATTGGAGGCTTCGCGCTGTTTTCGCTTGTAGGTTTAACTATAACACGCGCCAATAATCTTGTGCAAGTGCAGGCTGCTTTTTATTATAAAAAAACTTGACACCAAGTGGCAGGCTGCCTTATGATTGCGGCACTACTAAACACATAGCGGTACAAATCGCCCCGTCAGCGCGGCTTTTTTGTATCTATACAATCTAACTTGTTGAATTTTTGCTGTTCTGCAAATTTGCAGAACACAAAATCCTAGCAATGGCGGGTTGATAGCCGTGAATAAAATACCTTTCGGGGAAATAGCGGCAGCCGTCTATGTGCGGTAGTTGAAACCTGCCCCCTTAATTAGGGCATTCTTTAAACTAAATCACATAGGAGTTCGTCATGAACATTCAAATTTCAAACGTAACCATTCGTCAAACTGATAATCAACTTTACAATCTGAACGATTTACACAAAGCCAGCGGCGGGGATGAAAAACAACAACCTGCTTTTTGGCTGCGTAATAAACAAACCCAAGAGCTGATCGCCGAAATCGAAGCGCAAGGCGGCGTGGCTGTTACCACATCGCAAGGCGGCAAAAATCGCGGCACTTTCGTCTGCAAAGAACTGGTTTACGCTTATGCTACTTGGATTAGCGCAAAATTCTTTTTGCTGGTTATCCGCACCTTTGATGCGGTGGTTTCAGGCAGCCTGAAAATCGCCCCTAAAACCACATCAGACGACAGAACACCGTTGCGCAATGCTGTGAATATGCTCATTGTTAAAAAAGGTCTCAACTATTCCGAAGCCTACAAGCTGATACATCAACGCTTTGCTGTTGGCGCGTTGGACGAATTAAGCCAAGCGCAGTTACCCGAAGCGGTGGAATATGTGCATCGCGTATTAATGGGCGAAGTGCTGGATAAGCCAGCCGAACCCATGGCGACAACGGTTGATGATGAGTTGGTTTTGGCTATGGGGCGTTTGCTGTTTCACGCTCAAGATATGCGTTTGTTTGTGAAACGTTATCTGTCTGCGTTTTGCGATTTGGGCTTGAGCCGATCGGGTGCGCTGTGGTCTTTTGTGCATGAGACTGAGCCGACTTTTAAAATGGTTCGTTCGTTTTTCTTGGAACACAATCCGCAAAATTTATCCGCTTTGACATGTGATGCGACTGAGTATGTGAAACGACAGGTTATTGCTACGGCTGCGGTTTGATTGGGCTAGTTGTATTAATGTGAAACGTGATTGAGCAGCTTGTATCCTTTTGGGGTGCAGGCTGCTTTTTTGCTACCGCCAAAACAGGCAAAATAAACGTAACTCATTGATTTTTTCGGAAAGCTGAATTTTCAGCTGTCCGAGAAATCAAAAAAAATAAATACGCAGCCTGAAACCCTCACAAAACCCGTAGTTCCACCAACGGCAAATCAGGCGCGGTTTCCAAAATCGCGCCTGTGCTGCGTTCATAAAACACATTATCGCCCACGTTGTAGCTGCTGCCACGTAAGCGAACTTCATTCCCCGATTGCGTTTGCGCGATGTAACCCGTCTCCGTTTTCACCGTGATTTTGGCGACAGACCGCGTTTCATTTTTAAAAATCGCATTGAATTGTTGTAATAAATTCATGTTATTCCTTTCAGGCTGCCTACTCACCCAAATACCGAAACACGCCCACGCTTTGCATGATTTTGGGCGCATCGTTTTCCATTTCAACCGAAATACTCACACTCTTCACCACGCTCACCCACGAACCATTAGTTTCCGCCACTTGCCAAATATCGCCCAACTTTGCGCGTCCCAGCCCATACTTCGGCATAATCGGCAAATCGATTTGTTCCGTTTTGCTTGCCCCTGTATCACTCAAAGCGGCAATCCCTGCCGACTGACACACACTGTTTTCCGTATAAAGCGCATGACTTAATGTGCTAGCTTCAGGGCTACCTGCGCTTTCTTGGCGAACCACTTTCCGAAACACTCCTTGATTATGCGTCGCAACCACAAACACGCCGTAACATTGCGTTGAAATCTGCTTTTGACCGCTAATCTGCACAATCACATTCGTTGGCACAGAAACATCAAATTGTGCCTGCTGAAGTAACCACGCCGCCGTTTTGTAACGCGGTTTCACATGAATAATCCGCTCGCTCGTATCGCTTTCCACAAAACCGCCTGCCGCTTCCGCAATATCTGCAATCACAGCAATCGGCGTTTTATCCGCCAAGCTATACACATTTGCTGGCACAAGCCAATCGGGAATGGACCAATCGCCAATACGATAGCCCGTGTCCGCCAACACATTGTCTGCAATTTGTCGGGCGTACAGGGCTTGTTTGATTGTGCCTTGCTTGATTTGGGCGTAATCCGCGCCCAGTCTTGCCGTTTGGCTGCGTCCACTGACGGTGTAGCTGTTTTGCCCAAACTGGCGATTATCACGGTAACTTTCAGCGATAAAAGTAAACGTGTCTTCATTGATTTGCAGCGTAATCAGCGGCTCTTTGCCTTGGTCGTATTGCGCCAAATTCAGCGCGGCGAAATCATCGGGCGGTAAAGTGGTTTCGCACGTCCAATAATAACCCGATGTGTCGCATGACGCGCTGGCAGATAGGGGATTGAGTTTCAGGCTGCCTGAAGTCGCAGAAATAATGTTGAGCATAATGTAGCTTTCCAATCGTGGGATAACGGTTTTCATGCCACCGCAACTAAACGGCAACGGCAATTCACGCGAATTGACTTGTCCGCGCCTGCGTGTGAAGTGAAGCGGTACGGCGTTGCTTTTGGGTTTTGCGCCGCAAGGGCGTTTTTTGGGCACAGGCGCGGGCAACTCAATCACGGGATACCATTCACACGGCACGGCTGCTGCGCGTTGCCAATCGCCGTGCTGGCAGTTGTGAACGCTTGCGCTGCGGCTGTATGAAATCTCCCAATCGCTTTGATAACCGATTTGCGCGCTGTAGTCGCTGTTTGCGCTGCGGTTGAGCCGTTGCTTTGCGCTTTGAGTGGTTTTGGCGCAACTGTGTAACGCTTCGCTGGCAGTGTTTGGGTTATTCAGGCAGCCTGAAAGTGTGTTCAGGGCAACTTGAGCGGTTTTAACGCAGCCTGAAAGAAACGGCGCAATGGTTTGGCGGATTGGCTCGTGGCGTTTCAGGCTGCGTAAACCTTGGTTGCGTATCTTCAGGCAGCCTGAAACATCAATCACGTCCACGCTGTTAGCAGTATATGACAGTGATAAGCTGGCAACTTGACTGCGGTGCTGCACACAATGCGCCAATGCGCTGTGTTGAGACACGCCCACGCTGAAATCAGTCGCCACAATGGGTTTGGTTTCAGGCTTTTCAGGCTGCGGTGTGGGATTGATTGGGGTTTCAGGCTGCGTTTTGCCCAATGCAAGCGGCAAGGTGTTGGACGCTGGCGGTGTGCGGCGCAACTGTGTGAAAGTGAGTGAAATGGCGTTGCTTTGCATGTTTCAGGCTGCCTTTTATGCGGACTGCGCAACAAATGGCTTAATGCAGTCCCATGTTGGGGGTTCGTATTCCTTTTTGGGGTCAATCGCCATTACAATGTATTCCTTGTCGGGATTGAGGTTGTACAGCACGTAATTGCCGTCGGTGTCGCTCCACACTTTGCGCGCGGTTTCTAAGGTTTCGCGGTCTAGTGCGATGACGAGGCAGGCGTAGGGTTTGCCGTTCACGGTAACAATGCCTGTTCCTTCGCCTGAAATGTAGGCGTTGCCTTTGTAACGTGCACCGTGGTTGAGTAGTCTTTGGTGGTTGAGCAACATGGTTACAGTTCCCATTCGGTTACATTGAGGACGAAACAGTGGGTTCTTTCGCCACTATCGTGCAAGTTGAGCTTGATGTAGTCTTGCCCGTCTTGCATTTCCACTTTGCTCAATTCGCTCACGTCTTGCAAATCGTGCGCCGACCAAAATAGCGCAGGTAGGATGCTGCGCGGTGAGCCGTCTTGTTCCACTAATGTTATCGCGCTGGCTAAGCAGTTTTGGTACAAGGTGTCTGGAAAGGTTAAGGCGGTGGTGCTGAATGGGGATAAGGGATTAACCACCACCGTTGTAGGTGGGCTAAATGCGCCTGTTGGGTCTTTGAAGGCAGAGCTGGGCATTAAGATTGGACAATGGGAGCTATCGTTTAATGAACCGTTATCCCAAGTATTAGAATAACCATACGACGTATTAACATAAGCCACATTGCGCTCGTTTTTAAAAAAGCCTACCGTTTCGCCAAAGAACAAGATTTGCGAGGTTCTGGTGCTTTCAGGCAGCACAAGCATAAAGCCTTTGCTGTGTCCAACCAACAGCCAGTTTTGCATAGCGTAATTGTTGATATGCGCGAAATGATTGAGACTTTGGTTGCTGTTGCCCAAATACGTTTCAAACTTGTCCCCGTGAACCATATGCGTGTTGATGTAACCGTTGTTGGCATTGTCCACTTTCAGCCCAAACCCTGTGCCATAGTGAAACGTTACTTCGGTGCTGGTTTCTTCATACATCTGCCAGCGCAGAGATTTTTTATTGCCGTAGCCATCGCCTGCTAATACGGTTTTGAGTAGGGTTTTCAGGCTGCCTTTTTCGTTTTTTAAAACAGGTGCGCCCTCATCTGTGGCGCGGTAAACAGTTACAGGAACGCGTGTGGGGGTGTGAGGGATTACGGTTGGCATGAGAGGTTTCCTTGTTAATTAAGATTTGAATAATGAAAGAATGTTTTTTTCAGGCAGCCTGAAATAACTGTTTACAGATGTAAACAGTCAAATTAAAATACAACGCATGAATAAACACCCAAATAAACACATTCGCGCTGCCATAGAGTTCGCCTTGCAACACGGCTGGGAAGTGGTAGATTCAGGCAAATCCGCCCATGCGTTTTGTCGTTTACGCTGCCTGAAAGGACATCGTGAACACCAAATGAGCATTTGGAGTACGCCTAAATCGCCAGAGAACCACGCGAAACAAATTATCCGCAAAGTAAAGGAATGCGCATGAACACTTATCACTTCACAATTCTCATTCGCCACGCCACGCACAACAGCGAACTGGAAGACGCGCTGTTTGAAGCAGGCTGTGATGATGCTTTGCTCTTTAGCACCAATGGCGCGGTGTGCTTGGAATTTGACCGTGAAGCGCCCGACGCACAAACGGCGGTACAAAGCGCGTTCACGCAAATCCAGCAAGCGGGATTTCACGATTTGGTGCTGCAAGAAACGGGCTATGCCACTTTGGGCGAAATCGCGCAGCGTTCAGGCTTAAGTCGTGCAGCGTTGTCGCAATACGCTTTGGGTAAGCGCGGCGAGCATTTTCCTGCGCCGATGTATATCACGGGCAAATCGGCGTTGTATTCATGGAAAGAAGCGGCGCAATGGTTGTATCAAAACGGTAAATTGTCACAAACCAGCGCGGAAATTGCGGCGTTGAATATTCAGGCTGCCTGAAAGATTGAAATAGTCGGTTTTTTTAAGCCGACTTTTTTTGTTTTTTCAGGCTGCTTTTTTAAGCGGTCGCAACAGTATTCCCTCGTAAACACAGCATAAACCCGTCCTTCTGACTCTGCCGCTTCGCCGACGGCTGCACGCTGCGAATCACCCACACGCCACGCGGTGTGCCGTAGGTGTTGAAACGCACGCAGTTTTGAGCGGCAAATCCGCCCGTCATCGCCGCTCTCGGTAAGGTGAAATACGGTTTCTTGGTGACAGGGTTCACAGGCGCGAAATCGTTGTAAATATCGCCCTCGGCAATCAAGCCCAAACGCTCACCATACAGTTCAAACTGTGTGGTGTTGTTAAATTTCAGCAGCCACCGCTCCGACACTGCGCCATCTGATGTGAGCGTCATCGGGTAATCCGCCACATTCAGCCGCGCTAAAATCGGGGCGCCAATGCGCGTGTCTTGCCACACTTGCGTCCATGCGGCTTGGCTAAACGGTTCGCTGGCGCGTACATTCATGTCGCCCAATAAAATGGCAGATGAAATGTGGGTGTTGTCCACTGGGTAATCACGCGAAATGGGAAATTGCAGTTTCAGGCTGCCATTGATGTCTACGCCCATCAGGCGGTTTTCTTCTTCCCAAATGCACACGGCAGCAAGCGGCAGTTGATACGCGCTTAAATCCAGTGAGGTTTGCCACGTCACCGTGCCTTTGACTAGGTCGTAATCGTACAGTTCAGCGTTGAGGTGTGTGCCTTGGTTGTCTGTGATACACAAGCGGTCTAGGTTTTGTCTTGGCAGCGACACGGTTTGTCCTGCTTGGTGTGCGCTGCCTAAATCGTGCTTCAGATGATTGCTAATCACCACCATATCGCCAACGTGCAGCACAGGCACTTTGCCGTCGGCGGGTAAACGGGTCGCATCAATGCCAATCACGCTGCTATCCAGCGGTAGATACACTTGTGCGACGGCGTTGTAACGCACGGTATCTTGTGCCACGCCTTTGCCACTATCCAGTTCGTACGAGCCTGTGGCTAAATCCACTTTGCCTGTTAAATCGCCCGTGATATTGCCTTCTGCATCGCTGCGACCAATCAGGGTTTTGCCATTCACTTCGGCATAGGCGATAAAAGACTGCGGTTTGAGTGGCGCGATTTTGGTGTGTCCGTAGAATTTTTGCGCCAGCGAACCATCTACGCCTGTATACACGCCTTGCAGCACTTTGATATTGGGCGCGACGTTCGGCGCAATGCCCAACACGGTAACTGTTCCGCCTGTCGTCATATTGCCCACCACTTTGCCCGTGCCTTTGAATGCGTCCCAGTTTTGATAGAGTGTGCCGCCGCGTTCTACGGTATGCACACCTGAAATCTCAAACGCCCATGAATTGAACAATGCCATGCACGGTTTAGGAATGCCGTCCAACACGTTAAACACGTGCTGTCCTTTGCCGATGGTGAGGTCAATCGTTCGCGTATCGGCGGCGGAAATGTAGCCCACTGTGGCGGTTGATGCAGCCTGAATGCGCACGTTCACTTTTTCTACCATCGTGCCGCCCGAAATGGCGGTGTATTTGGGACTGCGGTCGGTGATGTTAAATTCATCGTAGTTGGGCGAATAAATATTGTCGCGTAACGGCTCTTTGGGCAGATAGACAACGCCTGCGTCGTAATCCACGCGGCTGCCTGCAATCACGCGCCCATTCACGCACAACATGCCGTTTCCGTTGTCGGTGAACACGGTTTCGCTGCGGCTTAAAATCGTATTGCTCATGCGGTTTTCTCCTTAAATGAATGGCAGCTTCGGTTTGTCATAAATCACATCTTTTGACAGGCTGCTGCTTCTGCCCAGCTCCATTTGTAACGACAACGTGCCTTTCTGAATCGGCGCGCCCACGAGTAGCGTGATGCCGTTGTCGTCTTGCGATGTTGCCACTTCTTTGCGCTCGGCAATCCCTGAATACTGCTGCGCCGTGAGTCGAACCGAAGCGGCGTTCAAATTCACGGGCGAAAGCGTACCGCCTGCATAATTCACCGTTCCTTGGCACGAACCCACCAACTTGCCGTCGCTATCCGTTGCGACACGCTCTGCGCCATCGTTCCACGTTAAACGAATGGTGCTCGGTTTCAGGTTTTGTTTAGGCGCATCGGGCAGTTGCGTCATCGCATCGGCTTGTTTCGGACTGCTCGCCGCGCCCAAATCGCCGCCGTCAAACGTCTTGTAAAAATCCACAGGCGACCATGAAATCTCAATATTGCTATTCACTTCTGGTACGGTCGGCAAGGAAATGGCTACGCTGCCTGTTCGCGCGTTAATCGTGCCGCGCGATTGCCCCAATTCATCGCGCAACACGCCGTCTGCGCTATCGCTTAAGTCATACCACGCCCCTTGTGCGCGATATGATACGCCGACGCTGCCCAATGCTGGGAGTGGTCGCAGCAATGCCGTAAAGTCTGTGCCGATGGTGGTCGCATCTACACGGATTTTGCTGCTGTAGCCATAATTTCGGTATGAAGCGGCTGGTACGGCGTTGATTTCGCCAATCCATACGCCGTTTAAGCCGCTAATCACACCATTGGCATAATCCACGCTTAAAACCGTGTTGTGTTTTTTCAGGCTGCCTTGCGCGGTGTCCGTCCAGTCGCCTAGTTCCACGCTGCCTGGTAATACGCTGCATTCCAAATACACGCTGCCTGAAACCCATTGATTGATGCGCGCCACTACACGGCGTGGCGCAATGGGCAACCAAACAGGCACACCGCCGCTAAAGCTATCGACTAGCGTTTTTTCATCGGTAGACGTGGGAACGAGTTGTTCAAAAATGCTGTCCACTTTTGCGCTGGCTGAACCTTGTTGCAAGGGCGCAGCTAAAGCACGAATGCCGTAATACTTCGCCGAATCCGCAATTTGCGTTTGATACACCTTAATCGGTGCATTGGCATAACCGCGCACAGGATAGTTCACGCCGTTAAAATCGCGATTTAATGCAGCCTGAATGCCCATTATGATGACGCGTTTGTCGAACTTTGAGCCGTCTTCTACTTCAAACGTTTCCACTTGGCTAGACACGCTGCCGACGCGGAAATATTCCGCTTTTTCAGTGTCGTCTTCGGTATAAACCAGCGCGAAACGCTCGCCGACTTTGGGGATGTTTTTGTTCTCAGCGTCTTGGTAGACTTGAATTTGCTTTGCGCCTTTGGTGTGTTTGCCGAATAACACCATGCGTGTTTCGGTGTTATAAACGCTGTAGGCTTCGGCGCGGCGCATCATGTCTAGACGTTCTTGTCCGTCGTAATCGGCTGGCAACATCAGCACGGACACGTTGTCTTGCTCAGGCGGCTGGGAGACGATGACGTTTGCGCCGAGTAATGCGCTGTCGTCGCCGCGCAAAACGGCTGCGTAGGTAAGGCGTGCATCAAATGCGCCCATGGTTCTGTCCACGTCGGAAATGGGGTTGAATAGTTCGTTGTCTTTGCCTGTGAGCGGCGTGGAAGTCATCGCGCCGCCGCCGTCGTCGGTGTCGGTGTTGCGTTGGGATTTGTAGATGCGTAGGTCTTGTTGAGTGAGTTGGGTGTGTTGGAGGGTCATAGAATTGCTTTCAGGCTGCCTGAAAATCAAGCAGTTAAAAATTTCAAAGAAACACGAAAATAATCGCTCGGTTTGATACTGCCATATCCCAAAACAGGGCTGGCAGAAACCGCCGTTTGCGCGTTATCAAAAATAACCGTAAACGTCCCTTGCGCCATTTCAAGCGTGAACTGGGTTTCAGGCTGCATCGCCCATGCTTGCAGTTTTTCAGCAACTTGACGCGTGTGCCAAGCCATACTGTCGTCAGGCGGTTCAAGCGTAATCGGGCGACCTTTTTTCTTAATCCCTTGCTGCACGATATATGCGCCCGAAAGCGTGCGAACAGGCTCAGTTTGTGCCAAATCCGACCATTCAAATTCATCTTTCCATAGCAAGTCATGCGATAATTCGATACTTTCGCTGTTTGGGTGTGTCAGTTTCATGGTTTAACCAATCAAAAAAGGCAGCCATTTTTCAGGCTGCCTGAAATCACAATTTCGTTACGCGAACTGTTGCACCTTTGTACAACAACACATCGCCTTCCAATTCAAACGAAGCCAATTCATCGTTAATCAACGACAGCATTTTTGCAGGCGGAACAGAAGCTTTGAAAATTTCTACCAAAACAGGGCGATTACCGTCAGCCGTATTCAAACCCTCAAAGCGCAAATAATAGTTGTCCGTTTTCGCCACCAACAAATCCAACACGTCAGCCGCTTCATGCTCAAACGTCGCCAACAACGGCAATTTCAAACCGCTCACGTCAAAAATTTCCACGCGACCAAAGGTTTCATCAACGCTGTAATGCATACCAACTTGCAAAGTAACCGGACTACTCGTACTGTCTTTAATCACTAATTTAGCAATTTTTTGTTTAGACAACAGCCAGTTATCGCCCACAGCCAAATCGGTAGGCGAAGTTTCATCGGTTACCTTACCTTTCGGCACAACCGCCACACTTGCCGCAAACGCCATCGCCAAGTTATCCGTAGAAAAATCCTCCATTGTCAGCTTGAATTTCGCCGCCAATTCCTTACGCAACGTAAAATCCTTTAAACGCGAACCGCTATGCGATTCCTTGTGCGACAACTCCTCCACTTCAACCGCCAATTCCAAATTCGGCACGTTACCAATCCAACGCGCCTTATGCGTTTGCACCGTACCGCCCACAAAAGGCGCAGCGTAAACCATGCCCTGACCACTGTAATACTGTTTAACCAATTGAGCCATGTTTTCAATCTCCATAAAAAAGCCCACCAAATGCGAGCATCAAAAAAAGGCAGCCTGAAAAAATCAGACCCCCACTAAATCACACATTCCGTTTCCACCGTAAACGAAAAAATCCGAAAACGGCAATCGTCCGTCATATAAAACTGGTTCGCCACCACACGCAGCGACTTACCGCCCACATCAAATAACGCAAACCCCTGCAAACAACGGCGCACACGTAACAACAAATCGCCCACCGTATCACGCATAACCTGTTCTTCTTCCACCGTGCTAGGCGACTTATAGCACAACGACACCTGCCAACGCTGCGTTTCCGCCTGTTTTGCCCCATTGCCCGAATAATTGCCAAACACAGACGGTAACGGCGACAAATGCAGCGAAACCGTGTATTTCTTTAAATCGTTTGGGTTGTTTACCGTAAACGGGCTACAAATAAGCTCCACTTCATCGCCAAACTGCTCACGCAACCGCGTTTCAATTGCCGTGCCAATTCCAAAATAATTTTGTAACATTTCAAACCTTTCAGGCTGCCTGAAAATCAACTCAACAACCGCTCAAAATAATCCGCCAAAGCTTGATAAATCATACTTTCGTCATCATCGCGCAAGCCCAAATGTTCACGCGCAGGCAGATTATTTTTCGGACCGCCAAAATGCAGCCAACGCGGAATATCGCCTTGCGGATAACCCACTTCCACAAAATCACTCCCCGAAACCATCGTCAAACTTGCCAACATACGCCCCGTGTCAATCAGCGTTTTGCCACCATCTTTTTTCGCACGTTGCGACTGAATCCAAGGCACGCCGCTAGGGCTGCGTTGTTGGTTATAGTTTTGAATAACCGAAGTTTCTAATTTACGCCCGACTTCACGCATTGGCTCGGACAAATCAAGCTGCAACAAACGCCCCCATTGCGGCGACGTTTCCCATTCCATTTCAACATTCATCAACCGCGTTCCAATCGCACCATGCGTTCACTCGACACAAACGGCTGCAATAAACGCACCGCGCCCACCATAGCCAAAGACCATTGCTTATCATCGCTCGCACATTCACCGCTAGACAACATCACACCGCCCACATTTTTCACTTTTGCCGCACTGGGCAAGCTGCCTGAAATATCGTCCAACAAAGCTAACTCACAACACGCCTGTTTAACCGCTTCGGGCAAAAGTGCAGGCTGCTTTTCGTGCAAAATACGCGGAAAGGCGCGAATTTGTGTGTCGCTTTCAGGTTTGCCTGCATAACGAAAAATGCGGTCGATTAAATCGCTTGCGGATACCAAGCGTTGCTGTTTTTGTTCAGGCGCAAAGTCGTCCCAGCGCGATGATGTTTGGCGTGCGTCGTGGTATTCGTTGGCATAATCCAGTGTTGCATAACTCAACATTGCATTTCCTTTCTTTCAGGCAGCCTGAAAACATTATTTCACTGCCAAAAGTAATTGGCTAATAGCGTTCAAAATAGGTGCACATTGCCACGCAAAAATGCAGCTAATCACGACAAACCACAGCAACAATACGCGTTTACTGGATAATTTTTCCATTTTTTCTACACCTTTTAAGAGAATTTCTATATAATCTTTCATGTTGATTTATCACATTTCATCATCATTTATTCATAACAAAACCTCTGAAAGACCGCTAATCTTTCAGAGGTTTCAATTTTTTTAGGCAGCCTGCAAACTACTCTGTTTTGTCTTTGGATTTTGACTGTTTTTTGTTTTCCAGTTCTGCGATACGCGCTTTGAGCTGCTCGTTTTCAGCTAAAACCGCATGATGCTCATCAACCGACACCGACTGCTTTTCATCTATCACATACACAGGCAAATTTTGATACGATTTTGGCACATGACCCAAAACAAAATCACACGACTCAATATTAGCCGCTGTTTCCACCGCCGAAGCGTTGCGCATAATCAAACCATGCTTTTCAGCAAACGCTACATTTTCAGCCGAAAAATCCGTTGTGAAATACAAAATTTTCATGTTTACACCTTTCAAAAAAATAGGCAGCCTGAAAAATTCAAACTGCCTAAAAAGCAATATCACGCTGTTTTAATCAACACGCCTGCTGTGTCTTTATTGCTCGTTGCCGCTTTTTTCCAACTTGTCGGCGTAGCAATGGCGGTATCGTTTGGCGATTTGCCGCCTTTGCTTTCGTCCCATGAATAGCCTTTAACCGCCACGCCAAACGTCCATTCAGCCTGATAAACCGTTTTAATATTTTCGTTACCAGTTTCATTGACCATCACTGCGTTGAAATCATTATTATCGTTTACCAAAATCGCGTTTTCCACCAAGCCCAATGTGTGATACACGTTTGAGTTGAACAGAGCAGGAGAGTCTGTAATCACAAACACACGCCCGAATGGGTCGCGAACGACATTCACACCGTCATAAGTGAACAAACGCTCCACGTTGCTCAACGCATTGCTGAATAAAGCGTGCATGGTTGAAGAATGCAACACCCATGCTTTCAGGCTGCCTGAACGGTCGCCCATTTTTGCCGCGCCTTGATTCAATACATTAAACGTAGGGGCGGCACTTGCGCCATCTTGCACCATTGCCGCATTGCCCGAAATCGCCGCCACAGCAGCAGAAATGCCTGTGTTCAACATATCTGCCATGCGACCTTTTGCCAGTTGCGTACCCAGTTGAATGGCGGCTAATTCAGGATTACGCAATGTCCAGTTGTATTGTTGCGCTTCCCATTCAGTCGGCGCAGTACCAGCCGCCACTTTCACCGCAATATTCAACAATTCTTTCAAGCGCACCGATTCTACTGTGCCTGAACCATATGCATTGCGACGGCGAACCAAGCCTGCTACATTGTGAAACGCTGTCGAAATGTCAAAATCGCCTGCAAATGGCTTGTTAAATAAGGCAATTGTGCCATTGGATGCTTCATTGAATTTGGCAACATCTTGGTCGGCGACTTCTGTCATGGTTGTATAAGTTTGTTGGTTAAATACCTGCAAATCAAAAGTCATGTTATTTTTTCCTTAAATTAAAAATAAAAAAATCCGTTTTCAGGCAGCCTGCAACGGATTATTGAGTTTTACTGCGTATATAGGCGATACGTTCTTCATCGGTTTTGCAATCTGCCAACGATTTGGGCATACCCGAACCGCTCGAACCACTCGCCGAAGAACCGCCACCGCTTGCCACAGGAAACCAATGCGGCGCGGTTTCTTTCATGCTTTCGAACCATTCTTGCAATGTAAGCGGTTTACCGTCCTTGCCATAAACGCCGTCTTTTGCAATCGCGTTGCCCTCGTCATCAATTTCAAATTGTGATTTGGCACGCAACAGCGCATCTTCAAACGCCGTAGCATGAACATTCAACGCCGCGCCCACTTCACGCACCGCGCCACTCAAAGCACGCTCCGCAAACTTCGCCGAACGTGCCAATGCCGTGTCCAAATCGCCTTGCAATTTGGCTGTGGTTTTGTCGTGGTCTGCTTTCATGCGTTCGGTGCGCTTGTTCAACACTTCGTCAATTTTGCCGCTTGCAATGAGCTTGGCTTCTTCGTCATCGGCAAATTGTTTTAGAATTTGGCGAACTGAATCGGGATTGATGCCGTCAAATTGCGCCAACTGGGTTTTGACATCTTTCAGGCTGCCAATCAATTCGCTGTTTTTGTTTTTTAAGCCTGCCACTTGTTCGGCAAGCAATTTGTCTACTTCTGCTTGCGTGAATGTTTTAGGTTCGGCTTGTCCTTGACCGCCTGAACCTGTGTCTGCGCCGTCTGCGCCAGCTTGTTGATGAAAACCATATTTTAAGAATTGGTTACGATATTTCATGTTGTTGTCTCCTAGAAACGAAAAAAGCCCGACTTAATCGGGCGTGAAAAAAGGCAGCCTGAAAATCAAGCTGCCTGAAAAATTAAAATTTACGCTATTACTGATTTTAGATAATCAAATAATTCCTGCCATTGTTGCTCTGTGTAATCATCGTTCGCCCAAGAAAGTGTATCTGCCACATTTTCCCAAAATGGCGCATTAGTTTGTTCAAAAACTATTAAAGCCAAATCTTCCAATGTCCAAGCAAACGCACAGCGAAAGTGATTTAAATCATCATGCCGTTGTTGAAAATCTATTTGATAATCTTGCGGCAATAATTCGGCAATACTTTCATCTTTGCCCTGCGTTTGAATAAATGCGCTGGCAATTTTTTTAAATGTAGGGATTAGATTTGTTTCCATGTTGATTTCACGCTATTTTTTCTCATAAGGGTAACAAACATACCGTCATCAGATGACTGGATTAAAGTCATCTTCATTTTATCATCAATCCACACTAACCGACCGTCTTCCTGAATGTATTTAGCTTGGTTATTCAAAATAAATTGTTTTACATCATCACTGGTAATAATTGGACGATGTTTACTATTTCTATCTAATAATCTTGCAATAAAATGACTGTCTAATTCAATGTTTTCATGTTTAAAATCATAATAAGTTGATTTTGCTTTTTCTTTAAATTCATCAGACCAGTTTTTACGCTCAATCGCCCGAATTGTCTCAGGTATGCTTAATTTATCCTGCAACTGTTCCAAAGTAAGCGGTTTCAAACCGTCCAATGCTTCATGCAATTGAATTTTTCCGTCAAACAGCATCTGCCCAATGCCCTTGCCGAACTGCTCCTGCAATTCGTTTAGGCTGTGTGATTGCACCCAATCGCTACCCGTAAACCCATTAAACGGCTCGTCCAAATCATACACATACACGATTTGACTGCGACAATTGGGGTGCAAAGGTGGTCTTTTAAAGATTTCGGCGTGTCCAATCGGATTGTGCTTTTTGTCCCACAACAAGCCGTTGCGATGCGTACACAATACGGTTGTGCTGCTATCCAAAACCGACAAATGCCGATAGCCTTTCACAAATGGGTTAATCTTACCAAAGGCTTCATGTGCGGTATGTTTCGCGCTGTTAATCCACGTTTTTGTCATGGTTTGGGCGGTTTGCTTGGCGCGTTTGAATGTGTCTGCGATGTCGTCCATGCTTGGTAATACATCGTCAATCTTTGCGCTGCGTACCAACGCGTTTAGGCGCAAAATCAAGTTATCGCGCTGCTTTGCCAACGTTTCAGGCAGCGTTAAACCGCCGATTGTGAATTTATCCGCCAACTCTTTTAGCTTATCTTTCGTCAATGGCTTAATTTTGTCTTTTAGCCCATAAGCGGTCGCCAAACCGCCCAAAGCTGCTGCCAGCCATATGGTCTCGCTATCCAATACAGGCAGCACATCAAGCACATTTTGTATCAACGCAAAACCGTCTGTCATCACGCGCTCAACACGGTTTAGGCTGCCGACCAGAATATTTGCGCTGATATCGTTTTGCATACCGTCCAGCAGCGAAAACACATCGGCGCGAACGGTTTTTTCATAGCGCATTAAATCAATATGGCGCGTAATCAGTAGATTGATTAAAGTTTCATTCATTTTTCGGTTGCCTGAAATCTAAATCCAAACCACCTTGCAATTCAAGGCGGTTTTGTTCATCTTGCCAATTGCGTTGTGGCGATACAATGCTTCGCGCTTGCGCTTCTTCAAATACGGTTTGATGACTCACAACCCCAGCAGCCTGCATTTTTAACACATCAGCAAAGCTTGCGCTGGGGTCAAAATCTGCATCAATATTGCCTGAAATTTGCACCACACCGCCGTCGTGATTGGGCAAGTTCAACCACGTTGCCATAAAGTCTAATACGCGACCTATGGCATCGGTTGTGCGATTGGCAAACATGCGTAATTTAGAAATTTCTTTGCCTTGCTCGTCTCGTGCTTGGCTGTCGGTTAAGGCTAATTTGGTGCGGGTGAGCAGTTTTGCCCCTGCGATTGCCATGTCTTCTTTTAACTGCTCTAACGCAACCACTGTGCTGCTAATCGCTGCGCCTGAATGTTCTATATATTGCAGGCTGCCTTGTTTGCCTAAATCGAATAAATTATTTACCGCTACTGTTGCATCGCCTGCTTCGCCAAAACGCTCATCGCCCGAATAGGCAAGCAGTGGAATGGAAGTGAAGCGCACAATATTGTGATAGTCCGATTGCATTTGCCAATGCTTTACATTCAAAAACGCTAATTTCTGCAACGGTGGATTGCCCACAAAAAAGCTGGTTGGCTCAAACACTAAATCGACCACAGGCACAAAGTCCAATGGCTTGCCAGTTGCTGTGCGTATTTCAAAATCATCGTGTAGCGTTAGAACTTGGCTGTCGTTGTAGCGATAACGTCTGATGCGCCCTAAATCCCACACGGTAATTTGTGTGATTTGCTTTTCGCCAAATTCGCCGTCATCAACGGTTAGTTTTTGTTGATAGCGAAACTGGGTGCAAATCGGCTTACCGTTGCGCGTTTCATGCTTAAAGCCTAGCACGTCCGCATTGCGAATATGCAGCAAATAAGGCCGCGTGTTGCGGTTGTCGGCTAATGTGCCGCTGGTTGTGGGAAAATCCACCAACACATAGCTCGCCCCAAATGCCAAGGCATCATAAAACCAGTTAATCGCAAAAATATCCAAATTGTTATTTTGCAAGTCCACATTGCTCAACAAAGGTTGCAGGCTGCTTGCTACTTGCTCGGTTTGAATGGGTTTGAAAAACACACGTCCTACCATTTGCGATAGGGTTTCGGACAAGGCGGGAAATAGCACCGATGTTTGCAAACGGCGTTTGTAGTCGCCATCGCTTTCACGCGCGTTTTGTGGCAAATAGGTTTGCCCTGCTGCTCGCATGGCTGATTCGCCACCAATTAGAGCAGCAATCATTTTGTTGCGGTTGTGCATTTGTGTAACCGCGTGGGTTTTGGTTAAAGGCATTTTCTTTCCTTTTGGGTGCTTTTTTAAAGCAGCCTGCAATCACATTGAAAAATGGGCGTGTTGGCGGTTGCGTTTACTCATCAATTCGTTGAATGCGCGACTTAATGCGTCAATTTGGTCGTCGTGCGTACCATTGGGAAAGTGGCGCATTTCGGCAACTAGCGCGTGGCTATCCCATGTGCCATCGTCCAGCAGCAACACATTACCCACGTTAACTTGTGATGCAAACGGTTCGGCTCGCGTAACTTTGTCCCCTGTTTCTAAACTGGATTGCACGCTAAACCCTGCCAGTTGTTTGGTTAAATACAAAATCTGTGCTTTGCCTGCTGCGCCTGGGTCTTGCGGTATGCTGATTTTGACTTGCCGTCCGTCTTTGGCTGCGGTGTTGCGTAACACGTCATCGCGCACATCGGTATCGTATTGACCTCGCGCGATGTGTTTAATCACGAATCGCCCATCTGACAATGCGCCCAGTAATGCGCCTGCGGTGTAGTCGCCATCGTCTGCTGTGCTTGCCAAGTCCCATGCACGTATCCAGCAGATTTTGTCGGCTGGCAATGCGTGGATAATGTGCAGGCGGTCGGGTTTAAATAAACCACCTTCTTGCAGTGTGGGGCGTTGTTGATACAGTGCCGCCCAGTTGGCTAGCGGCATGGCTTGCTTTCGCTCTAACAGAAATGCTAGGCTTTTATGCTCTGGAAACAGGGCTTCGCCGCGTTTTCGGTGTGGTTCGTCTTGTTCTGCTATGGCTGGATAGCTTTTCACTTGTACGCCATCTACACGCTCAATCAATCGCCCTATTGGGTCATCGATATGCCAACGAGTCAAAATGGCTAGTAACCCTGCGTTTTCTGAAAAACGGGTTAAAAAATCATCCGTGAACCAATCCCAAACGCCGTCCCTTACGGTTAGGCTGTTGGCTTCTTTTCGTCCTTTGATTGGGTCGTCAATCACACCTAAATCTAGGCTCTCGCCTGTAATTGAGCCACCAACGGTAGTGTTGCGAAAATAGCCGTCGCGTCCAACGTATTCCAAAATCTCGCGGTTTCGTAGCGATTGCCCTGAAATGGTTGCTGAATTGGATTGATTGATTAAGGTTTGTGGGAAAATTTCGCGGTATAGATTGCTGTCATACAGCCGTTGTAGCTTTAAATTGGCTCGAACGCCCAAACGCTCCGAAAATGATGTGTAAATGGTACGCAAATCGGGGTTTTTGCCTGCAACCCATGCGATAAAGTCCACAATTTGAACTGATTTGCCATGTTGCGGAGGTGCTTGAATAACCAATTTCGGGCGTTTGCCAGCCATCAAGTCATTGTAAAATTGTTGCAATACTAGTGCGATTTCCTCTTGCCACCAGCCCCATTTGTTGTTGGGATTGACTATTTTGCGAAAGGTTAAAAAATCTGCTCTTGCTTGACGCAGTTTGTATTCTTTTAGCAGGGCGAGTTTTTCACGGTTGTTTAATTCCATATCGTGCCAACTCCGCTGCTAACTCTTCATCGCTTAAATCTGCGGTATTGCGCTTTACTTCCACTTTTGCACCATAGGCTTTTGAGCTGAGCTTTTCAGCTGCCCATTTGCGTGTGTCAATTCGCAATTTTGCTTTTTGCACCTCTACGCTGCTTTCGGCATTGGCGTTGTCTGCAATCTCAATGATTTCATCGACAAAGTAATCGGCTTGTAATTCTCTCGCACGCGCGTATTGGGCGGAAAATTTACTACTTTCGTTTAACCATGTTCGCACTGTATCGCGGTGCGGCATATGCTCATCACGACAAATCGCCCTTAAACTCTCGCCGTCTGCGATGCGCTTGCAAATCTCTTTGGCTAATTCATCGGTGTAAATACTCGGTCGCCCAACTGGGCGTTTTGTTTTCTCGCTCATGTTGTTTGTCCTTATTCGTTTCTAAACCATTCAACGCAAAAAAAGCGGCTCAATTCCAGCCGCTTGCTCGTATCGCAATACACAAACACAATCACATCACGCGCGATTTCTTTTACACGCGCCACACGTCCACTTGGCAAGATAATGTGTTGATGTATTTTTAGGTTGAGTGCCATACGTTTCATGGGGGAAGTCCAATAAAAAACCGCCTGAATGTTTTAAATTCAAGCGGTTATATTCAAAAATATAATAAAAAGTACTTGCTAAATATAGTATGGTACTACATAATTAAACCTATCAACAATTCACGGTTGTTGATAGGTTTAACGCCCAACCTGCAATCATGCTAAAGGGCAAATTTAAGGAGACAGGAAATGTTAAGACTTGCACTTTTCATTCTCTTGCTCTTGATACTGAAAAGCGATAGCTTGATGTAACAAGAGACTTGGTGGGGTGGTAACGACACCCTGCCAAGGTTTCCCCTTAAACTCAATCTTAGGATAGAACCATGGCACTGTCAAGAACCGAAATCCAACGCCGCAGCAACGAAAAGCACGGCATTATTCAAAAGAAATTCAACTTCGACCCTGAAACCACGCAACTATTTGAGCAGCTATGCGAGCAAACAGGCAATTCTCAAATCCAAGTGATTAGAGACGCGCTTAAAGCATTGCACGACAAACTGAACGCAGCCTGAAAACAAATGCAGCCTGAAAACACGATGAAATCCACATTTTCAAGCTGCATTTTGCGCGATGAATCATTTTCATACAACCATCGCCTAATTATAGTGAAATTATAGTAAAAAACTCACACTTTTTCAAGCAGATAGAATGCCTTTTTCAACAAATTCACGTTGCAACTGAAACCGCGCTTTTTGTTCCCAGTTTGCTAAATGATTTTCAAATTTTGCGCGTTTGCGTGCAAAAGTCATATCGTGCAAATCGTACTTGTCTATTATCCACACACGACGCGGCTTTTCGCCCATGCTGTAGATATGCCGTAACATATCCACCGCGAAGCTCACATCATCGCAAATCTTGTTTGCCACCAACGCACCTGCAATCATCAACACGTTATCCGTCTTGCCGTATTGACACTCTACAACCGCCGTCAGCAACGGACTATTCAGGCAGCCTGAAACTTGGTTTGCAATCATCACCGCGTTAGCGTGATGTTCCGATTGCGACAGCTCGCCACCACTACCGCCCACGCCCTTTGTTTCCAGCCATTGCATTACCGCACCCGTATTGCCACGCGGCGACATTTCCACACCCAAAATCTTGTACGTTTGGCGTAAGCACTCGTCAATATTGCGATACATTTTTCTCTTTCTGTGTTTTCAGGCTGCGTTTAGCAATCCTATTTTGTTTAAAATAACCTGCGTTCTGAATACGCCTTCTGCGTGTGCTAATCTCAATTCATCTTCGCTTAAATCGGTTTTCACACGCCCATCTACGGCATCGTGGCACGCGCTACACGCATACGCGCCCATAAAGTCGGGCGGCTTAATGCCCATGCCACAATAATCCGCTAAACGGTAATGCGCTAAAACAGTCGTTTCAGGGTTTTAAACAGCAATCTTGAAATCTATACAAATCTAATCTAAAATACTCAAAATGAGTAGATTATTAACCATTAGCCAAGCAGCAGAAATGCTTGGCGTATCCATTATTACCCTACGCCGTTGGGAACAATCAGGTAAAATTCAACCAACCTACACATCAGGCGGACATCGCCGATACTTGCTTTCCCAACTGCACCCCGACTTTCAGGCAGCATTGCCTGATAATCGCAAAACGATTGCCTACGCTCGCGTTTCCAGTCATGACCAAAAAGATGATTTAGAACGACAAAAACAAGTTTTAGAGCTTTATTGTGCTAGCAAAGGTTGGCAATATGAAATTATTGCCGATTTAGGTTCAGGCATGAACTACCACAAAAAAGGATTAAAACGTCTTTTAAACCAAATTATTGACGGAAACATCGGACGTTTGGTTTTGACCCACAAAGACCGATTACTGCGTTTTGGTGCAGAATTGGTTTTTTCCATTTGCGAAATCAAGCAAGTTGAAATCGTCATCATCAATCAGGGCGAGGACACTTCTTTTGAAGAAGATTTAGCCAAAGATGTGCTTGAAATTATTACCGTATTTTCTGTTAGATTGTACGGCTCACGTTCTCGCAAAAATCAAAAATTGTTAGAGAATGTCAAAAAAGCCGTTGAACAAACCGAACAAGAAAACCATTAAACCATGCTGATTGCCCACAAAATTGCCCTAAAACCCAACAACAGGCAGCGTACTTATTTCGCTAAAGCCTGCGGTGTGGCGCGTTTAGCGTATAACTGGGCATTGGATAACTGGCAGCAACAATATCAAGCACATAAAGAAAATCCCGATAATCCCAAACCAACTGAAATGTCGTTGCGCCGTCAGCTAAACGCGATTAAGCGCGAGAAATTTCCGTTTATGCTAGAAGTAACCAAATGTGCACCACAACAAGCCATTAAGGATTTAGGCAAAGCATTCAAAAACTTTTGGGCTGGTCGGGCAAAATATCCACAATTTCGCAAAAAAGGTCATCACGACAGTTTTTATCTTTCCAACGACCAATTTAAAATCATTGATAATAAAATCAAAATTCCTAATTTGGGCTGGGTTCGCATGACTGAAAACGTACGTTTCTCGGGCAAAATCATGTCTGCGACAATTTCACGCATTGCCGATAAATGGTTTGTGAGCATTACCATAGAAACTGAAATTCAACCGAAACAAGCTGAAAACCAAAGCGCAATCGGTGTGGATTTGGGCGTTTCTACGTTGGCAACTTTATCCAATGGCGAAATCATCACAGGCGAAAAATCACATAAAGCCCTGTTAAACCGATTAAAACGCTTAAGCCGTAGCTTGAGCCGAAAAATCAAAGGCAGCAAAAACCGCGAAAAAGCCAAACACAAATTGGCTAGACTTCACGCTAAAATCAAAAATATTCGCCAAGATTGCCTACATAAATTGACGACTCAATTAGCGAAAAATCATCAAGTTATTGCCATTGAAGATTTGAATGTGAAAGGCATGATGAAAAATCGTCATTTGGCGCGAAGCGTGGCGGATATGGGCTTTTTTGAATTTAAACGGCAGTTGCAATACAAAGTAGCGCAATTTGGCGGCACTTTGGTTGTGGCAGACCGTTGGTTTGCGAGCAGTAAATTGTGTTCATGTTGCGGTTACAAAATGGAAAAAATGCCTTTATCGGTAAGAAGTTGGCAATGTCCTCGATGCCAAACGCAGCATGACCGCGATGTTAATGCTGCAAAAAATTTGCGTGATTACGCGTTTAAACAGTTGTAAAAATCAATACGCGGTGAGTTCCACCGTGTCAGCTTGTGGAGCGGAAGGCTCTGGCTTGTCATCTTCTTGATAAGTGAAACCAGCCGCTAGGAAGCAGGAAATTAACATCAAATCTTTAAATGTATATGTTTGAGTATATTTGAATAGATTTGTATAAGTTTAATAGAACGGTAGCTGGCTGAAATAAGCCGTCAGCTCGGCGCTCTATACTGGCGATAATGGACATTTTTTGCTCCTATCACATTGTTTGATTACTGTCTTGCGCCTTAATCGTGTTTTTTAGGCGGTTTAGGCAAGATTTTTCAGACTGCCTGAAACGCTTCTATCACCACGAACACCGCGCCGCCATCTTTTGGCTCTTGTCCATATCGCGCGTTGATGCGCTTAATCTGTTTGTCGTTGTCATACGCTACGCCTTGCAACGCGTCCAAAACCACTTTCAGGCAATTGTCTAAATCCATCACTTTCGCATTAGGGCTGCCGTCTTTATTGCGTTTAGGGTAAAGCGTGATGTCTATGCTAACGTCGCCGTTGTGCTTGATGCAGCCTGAAAGCTGTGCGATTTGTGCCACTTGCTCCTTGTAGGCTTTGGCTTCTTTGCTGACAACGGTCATGCCGCGAAAAGTACGCCAATAGCGGTTAGTGGAAATAGGGTAAGGAAGAAGTATCATTTTTTCACTCCGCGTTTTGTAATTGGACTAGATAATTGCTTTTCATCGCTTCGTAGTTGCTGATGTCTTTTTCTGCAGCTTCAAATGCTTTCAAATCGGCACGTTCGCTAGCATCTAGACGGGCGGCTTTTGCTTTCTCTATCCAAGTGTCCAGTAGGACGATGTTGTGGTCGGTGGTCATGGTGTACCTTTCAGGCTGCTTCATCGCGCACTTTCCCAGTTAAAAAATAGAAATTCTCCGCCATCTTCTTTGATGCGGTCCGCAATGCGGTTGCCAACAGCTGCTACAAAATCTGCAGCGTCCAAGTTGGAAATCAAAATCGTAGGTTTCAGGTTTTGATAACGCTCGTTAAACACATCAAACAAGGCACGGCTTTCGGCTTCTGTGCCACTCTGTACCCCCACTTCGTCAATAATCAGCAGGTCATACGCAGCAAATGCTTCAATCACTTCGCTTTCGCTAACCGTGCCGCTGTAACTCTTCGCCTCGCGCACCAAGCGATTGATTTCGGCTACGCTGCTAAATCGTGCTTGTCCGCCGCAGTTTCGGATAACGTGGTTACCAATCGCACAAGCTAAATGGGTTTTACCTGTACCCGCATTGCCCAACATCGCTAAATTTCGCCCAGAATGCGTGCCTCGTGTGAATTCGTGGGCATAGTCTTTTACTGCTTCTACATTGCGGATTTGCTGCGTATTTGACGCATCCACTTGGTAGGCTTTGACTGTTTTGTGCTGATAACGCGGCGGAATGCGTGAATAACCCATGCGCTCATCAATTCTCGCCATATGCGCTTGTTTTTGCGTCGTTTCAGCAGCGGCTTTTTCTGCCATTTCGCGCTCACGCTCTTTGTCCTTGCGACATTCAGGACAAATGGTTTTGTAGCGTGGATAAACGATTTCAAGATATTCAATACCGTGAATGTTGCAAGTTTTCTGCACTTGCGAAATGGGTTTGAATAAACTTATGTCGCCCAATACTTCACCTGTGCTTCTCATCACAAAATCCCTTTCAAAACATCACGCGCTAAACCGCTTTTAGCTTCTTCGCCGTGTTTGTGTGTTCGTGTGATACGGTTGCCTTGCGGTTTCAGGCTGCATGAAAACCCTTGTTGTTCGTTGTGCAGATAACTTGCCACAAACCGCGCCCAGTTACGCTCGGCTGCCACTTGCACCGCTTGCGGTACGGTTAATCCAGCTTTAGCAGCTTCACGCTGCAAACCTGCGACAACGGTCGGCGTTAAGCTGCCAGCACGTTTGTCTTTGCGTGTCTGCAACCAGTCTTGGGCGATTTGTTTATCCACGCCCAAATTCAGCAATGCGTTCAAGTCATCTGCATGGAGGGATTTTGTGGTACGCGTTTTGCGCGTAACACCCTCTTGGTTCATTGACTGGTTCATTGACTGGTTATTATTGACTGGTTTGGGTGAAATATTTTCACTACCCCCTAGTGCAACGGTTTCACTACCTAGTGCAGAATTTTCACTACCTAGTGCAGAATTTTCACTACCTAGTGCAGAATTTTCACTACCTAGTGAAATATTTTCACTACCCCCTAGTGCAGAATTTTCACTAGGTTGTTGCGCTTTATCCAAAGTCAAAATGTACACATTGCTCAAATTTTGATTGTCTTTAACTTTTCGGCGTTGGATAATCAAAAAACCATCTTTTTCTAGTTGCTCAACGTGTGTCATTGCGCTGCGTTTGGAGCATTCAGCAGCCTTTGCAATCGTGCTGTAACTTGGGTAGCACTCGCCTTTATCGTTTGCTTGGTCTGCCAGTTTCATCAACACCAATTTTCGTGTTGGGTTGCCCACTTCAAGCGACATCGCTTTTACCATTAACATCATGCTCATTTTCAGGCTGCCTTTTCTGTTTTAAACCGTTTTAAAAAATATTGTTGCCCTTTGCCTGTTACTTTGGTCGTCAGGCGTAGTTGGTTACCTTGTGGCGTGGCAATCATGCTTTCTGTCATGCGGAATACGCCTAAATTCATGCTGCGTTGTGTGGCTTTGTTATCCAGCGTTAAATAGCCGTTTTCGCGCAACCAAACAAACAATCTACGCTCGCCTATCTCCACGCCGTTTTGTTTCAGCAATTTGGCTAAATCGCGGATTAAAATCACATCATCGCTATCGCCTACTGCATCGGCAAACGCTACTTTTGGCGCGTTGGCAGTGATTTGTTGTTGCAGCTTTTCGTTAGCTTCTACTTGCGCCACCAAGTCCAGCAAGGCTTCTTTGTAGTTTTGTGGCAAGGTGGGTTTCAGGCTGCCTGAAAGTTGTTTTTCGCATTCAATGAAATATTGCCGCGCTTGTTTGCCTTTTGCGTTGCGTTCCACCATGGAGAGCTCTTTTGCCATGTCTAGTGAAAGGAAGTATTCAATGCGGCGTGTTGCGCCTGTTTCTCGCTCCACAATTTTATGGAGTGAGATAAAATCTTGATTTACAATAAATCCATAATCCACAATACGGTTTTTAATCCATGTGGAAAAATCCTGACGGCTTTCTAAAAACGCATGAAGTTCACGCGCATTGACACCATTTTTCAGGCTGCCTGAAAAGTTTTGCTTGATTATTTCGGGTAGATTGTTCATAATTCACCTATTCACATACAGATATTTAACTTGCCCACGTTAGCGCGTGGGCTTTTCCTTTGGGTTAACGTTGGCGTAACCAGCGTATCAGTCGTTGAAGTGGGCTTTGTTTGGCGTAATGCACTAAATCTAAAAAATCAGCGCACATTTCCAAGTCATGTCCCGATTTATCTTTAAAGCGATAGCGTTTGAAATGAGTTAAAATTTCCACTTCACTCATCGCTGATAAAGGGAACCGAGATGTTTTGGCATTCTGTTGTTTCATCTAATTTACGCTCCGTTGCTTATGAAGACGGTTGTTTTAAACATAACTCACTTGCCCTGTTTGCCTTGTGCATTCAGGGCGTTTTTTTCACTCATCATCTAGCACACGCTGATAATGCAGAATCATTTGCTCCGCCATAAATTTGCGTTCGTGCGGCGTAACCACACACGCATCAATCGGCACAATCTTCAAATCCAGCGCAGCCAATGCTGCACACAATTCGTCTAAATCGCCGTCTTTCATGCGGCTCACTTTGCTTTCACTCCAACCCATGGCATCGCTTAAACCTTTTTGCGACAAGGCAGCAAGATGGCGCAAGACCAGTCTTTCGTTATTGCGAGCAGTTGCGGCTTGTTTGGGGGATAATTTAGTCATGGATAACTTCTTTATGCAGTTCACGAATTTTGTCCATGACTTGATAAGACGGCGTTTTCCGTTCGCCATTTCTCAACTTCACAACATAGGTAAGGGAGCAACCAATTCGTGCTGCGATTTGTTCTGCACCCATGCCTCGTTGATTTAGTTCTTTTAACAAAACATCAGGGGTCATGTTGTACTCCAAAAAATTTTAAGCATTATAAGTACTATTGTACTGAATTGTAAAGTACCAAAATACTGATTTTTGCAAGTACAATAGTATCAAGAGAGAAAGAAATTAAGATGAATACATTGCAAGAGCGTTTGATATACGCAAGAGAACAAAAAAAGATGAGCCAAACTGCACTTGGTAAGGCGATTGGCAAATCGCAATCTGCCATTGCAGCATTGGAAACAGGTAGAAATAAAAGCACAACGCACATTGCCAAAATTGCGAATGTGCTAGATGTGTCTGCAATATGGCTTGAAACAGGTGTAGGCGAAATGCAAGTTACTCAAAAGCAGCCCTCACTCCCCAATGTGTCCGAAATGCCCACGCCTTTATATAGCGTTCCCGTCATTTCATGGGTGCAGGCTGGTTCTTGGCAACCAGTAGAGCTGTTTGACGATGACGACCTAGAATACATTGTTTGCCGCACCAAGCTAGGCAAAGACGGCTACGCCCTGCGCGTTAGCAGCGACAGCATGCAGCCCGAATTTACCGAAGGCGATATTATCGTGGTCGACCCACACGGCGAACCACGCGCAGGCAGCTTTGTCATTGCCCTGCACGATAACGAAACCACGTTCAAGCAACTGGTGTTTGACGGCAGTCGCCCCATGTTGCGCCCACTCAACAGCAACTACCCCTATCTGCAAATCAAAGAAAACGACCGCATTTTGGGCGTTGTCAAAGAAAAGGTTAAATTGTATTGAGTGCAGGCTGCTTTGGGCGCAATATCAATCAAAGTGAGGTCTACCAGTCCAAAGGCAGGGGGATTTCAAGCTTTCGCAATTTTGAAAACATAGACCGCGACAAAGTAAGCATTTTGGCGCGTGTCGTGTCGTGGAAAGTAGAAGACAAATAGGAGCAGAAAAATGATGCAATTAGCCGAAGTGATTTATCACAACCAACAAGCCATGTTGAAACTACCCAGCAACTTTAACCCCATACAAAAAACGTGGTACGTTGCCCAAAACGAACAAACAGGGCAAGCCATGATTACCACTTGCCAACCAGAATGGAACGATTTTCTACAAGCATGGCAACAGCTAGATGGCACAGAATGGGGCGAATTAACACGCTATCGCTACGATGTGGAACGCAGTTTTGATTGGGGCGATGAATGAAGTATTTGCTAAGACTAAATCATCAAATATTCGGCATCGTGAAAGAAAAAGTGAAGCTGTATTAAGGCTGCCTAAAAGGATACATCGTGAAACAAGAAAAAGATAAATTACTGGCACTATACAAAGGCACATTACCGATTGGCGATGTGCAGTTGGAATGTGCTGTTTTAGACAATGGTGTTCGTGTCTTAACTGCTAAATCTATTTTTGATGCGTTCGGACGTTCCCGAAAAGGCATGAATGATAGACTGGAAATTGACGGGACCAAACTCCCCCCTTTTTTAGCTGCAAAGAACCTAGAACCTTTTATAACACAAGACATTATCCAGCGGACCAAACTACTGGAATATTCAGATGGTAACGCGAAAAAATCAGGTTATGATTCTGCTTTATTGCCATTAATGTGTAATATGTATTTATCAGCAAGACGAGCAGGTGCGCTGAAAGAATCTCAAGCTAAACTAGCCGACCAAGCGGAAATTTTATTAACTGCATTTGCTCAAGTAGGTTTAGCCGCGTTAATTGACGAAGCAACAGGATTTCAACGCGACCGCAAACATGATGCTTTGCGTTTGTTATTGTCAAAATACATCGCAGAAGGCTTGCAAGCATGGGTGCGAACATTCCCAGATTCCTTTTTTGCAGAATTGGATAGGTTGTACCAAAATAAACCTACTCAATCACAAAATCGCCCACAATATTATGGTGGATTTATCAATCGTTACATATATGAACCGATTGAACATGGTTATGTGAAAAAAGAATTAGATAAATTAAATATCACAGAAGAAGGGAAACGAAGAGCGAGATTTCATCAATGGTTAAGTGATAATGGACGGAATATCCTATTACATCAAATTGGACGTGTACAAGGCTTAATGGAAACTTGTTCTGATATTGAACATTTTAAACGCAGAACAGAACATCAAAAGCAAATTTCCATTGCACCGTATTTGTTTGATGAAATGAATCAAATAGATTGATTTCAGGCAGCCTGATGCTTATCCACCACTGCAATCGTTTTACCCAACGGCGCAAGAATTTTCAGCAGCGTTTCCAACTGCGGATTAGTTTGTCCCGATTCCATACGCGCAATCACGGGTTGCTTCACACCGCTCAATTCTTCCAAGCGTTTTTGAGAAATCCCCTGTTCTTGTCGTGCCTTGATGATTTCATTCATCACAGCAACGCGCAAATCACTTGCTGCTATTTCGTCAGCAGTAAAAGTTTCGCGGGCAAAATCGTCCCAGTTTGAACCGATTGGATTGTGTTTCATGATTCTTCACTCCTAGCTTTCAAATCATCTAAATACGCTTGAGCGCGTTCAATTTCACGTTTAGGCGTTTTTTGTGTGGTTTTCATGAATTGATGCAGCAAAACAAACTGTCCATCAATCCACGCCGCAAACAAAATACGGTCGCGCAAAGGGCGCAATTCCCAAATTTCACCCTGAATATGTTTCACATAAGGCTGACCAGCACGCGTACCATGTTGCTTCAAAACTTCCATATAATCACGGATTTTATTCAGCTTAATGCGACTAGACTTATCCTGCTGCGTGGCTAATTGCTGCACATACTCTTTCACAGGTTCACGACCTTTGGCATCACGGTAGAAAACAATCGTGTACATATTTAATCCTTTTGAGTAGAAATATAATAACTCAAAAGTTATTAAAATTCAAGCAGCCTGAAATTCAATCCACAACCTACTCATCAAGAGTAGGTTTTTTGTCGCTCAGCCTACAGTTTTTTTACCGCCTTTTGGCGGTTTTTTGCGCCCACAAAAAAGCCCCATGCAAAGCACAGG
Source organism: Kingella negevensis (assembly GCF_030177895.1). NCBI lineage: Bacteria > Pseudomonadati > Pseudomonadota > Betaproteobacteria > Neisseriales > Neisseriaceae > Kingella > Kingella negevensis. The sequence goes on along the minus strand of NZ_CP123448.1, from coordinate 709,282 downwards.
GCTATCCCGTTAAATTTTCACAGGAATTTTAAACGTTTTGCCATCTTTGGCAATTACCTTTCTCCCGCTGCGCGTGGTAAACGATTTTCGGAACACATAAGCTCCCGTTTCGTCCACCAAATCAGGGACAGTTGGAACGTTTGCATTGAGTATCATAAGCAACTCCAAGCAAAAGTTGCCGCCACTTAATTAACGTGGACAAATACGCACAAAACGGATAAACTAAAAAAGTTAATGTTGCTTATCCAAACGCATTTGCGATGTGCGGACGGAGAACAATCTAATTTCCTGCGCCAACAGGAAACCCCACTAATCGGCTTGGTATGCTTACAACATATCAAGCCGTTTTTCATTAAAATCAAACGACAACTGTTTTGTGTTATAGCCCATGCCCATCAAAATAATTTCAGCAAATGTATCCGCCTGCCATTCAGGGTCTTCACATTGAGCCAGCAACTTATCCGCTTTATGTAACAGAGATTGATGCATCAACACCATATGCCCCAGTTCATGCAAAATGATTTCCAGCGCATCATGCTCCCCCAAGCACGCAGCATGATAAGTACGCTCGGGAACCCGTATCGTCATATCCGCAGGGCTAAAATGCCCCTTGGTTAAATTCAACGTAACCTCCTCCCATTCGTTATCAGAAAGCACATCCAGCGTTACCACTCTGCTTAACTGTTCCAAAATCACAGCAGGCTTTTTCCTATTTTGGCGAGTAAAACCAAGCACTTTTGCCGTTCTCATTGCCACCCGCTCAATCTCATCATTTGCCATAGGCAAAACCCTATATCCGTGCATCTGCCGAAATAAATATTGAAAACTCATCAATTTGTCTCCTGTTGATGGATTTCCGCTAAAAATTTTGCAAATGCGTTTAGCTGCTCATCCGTCATTGCTGTTTTAGCAAACCCAGCCAACAACATTTGTTGCTGCAATGGCAGCCCATCCACAGGGATAGCTTCATTAGAAACATTTGCCAGTTGTGACAAATCATCAACCTGCACATTCCGCTCATGGAAAAAAGCAGCAATTTTTCTCGCCCATTCAGCGGGAATTTTTTTGCGCCCTGTTTCCATGCCACTTAAAAAAGCAGGGGTAACGCCAAGCTGTTGCGCCATGCTCAACAAAGTTTCCCCTGCATCAATCCGCGCTTTTCGCACAGCCTTTCCAAAAGCAGTAAGAGCCATGTTCATTCTCCTTAACAAATTTCCATAATTATACATTAACGCAAAATTAAAGACAAATATTTTAACCAAATTGGTTAAATAAACAAAAATAACGGTTTTTTGTCGCTCAGCCTACAGTTTTTTTACCGCCTTTTGGCGGTTTTTTGCATTTCGCTAAAAAGCCCATTCAACCGTATGGCAGAATGGGCGCAAAAAAGCAGCCTGCACTTTGGATTGCAGGCTGCTTAAATCGGTTAAATCGGGTGATTAAATTTCAATATCAGCATGTCGGAATTCCCGACGTGCTTCTTAGAAAGGTTGTGCAAAATACTTATTGATTAAGCAGCTTCTTCTTCATAGTCGCGCAAATATTCTGCTTCTGCCACGTCATCGGTAAAGTCTAACGATAACTGAATATTGCTGCTTTTTTTCTCATTACATACATCAACATCGGTTTTTAATTGGAAGCAATCTCCAACAATTTGCTGACGGCGTTGTGAAAAGGCTTTTTCAAAATGGTTTACAGGAACGTTGGGGTCGTCCATGTCTGCCCATAAAGTGCGCTGTTTGCCATTGACAGATTCTTTTACAGCATGTTTAGCGCGATAGCGTTTCCCTGCTGGGTCGGTACGAACTTCTTCACGGAAATGACGTGAAAAGTCTTTAGCAGCTAAATTAATTTCATCTTGATAATTGGGTTTGTATAAACCTTGGCTTATTGCCCAACCTGCTAAATCATGGCTGTCGATAATGCCGTTTGTAATGCCTTTGGCTTGTGTGTATTGTTCAACAATATGGCTTATTTCGTTTTTCTTGGCACTCATTTTATTCAACCTCATAAGTTAAGCCCCAACCGTCATAGGTTGAGCCGTTTAAGATAAATGGACGAATAGGGATAAGGTGTTTGCGTAGCTGTTGGTATTTGCCTGTTCGGTTGTGCAACTGCCCCACTACTAATCCGATGTGAATTTTATTAACTCCTGCAAAGGCTTTGATTTTTTGCTCGGAAAATAAATAAGCTCCTGCGCGGATAATGTAGCTGTCTAGTTTTTGGCTGGGTACGCAAAAATCCGCCGCAGCTTGGTTGGCTCGTTGCTCTTCGGGTGGTAGCGTATTGCTGTCTATGCCAATATCTTCATCTAAAATAGGTGTGGATTTGCCGTCGCCTTGTAAAACATGTTCCAACTCGTGGCGTAGGGTAAACCAAAAATTGTCTATGCGGTCGTATCGTAGGGTTAAGCCAATGACGGGGGTTTGCTCGTCCAACCAAAAGCATACGGCATCTAATTTGCTATTGGGCAAACTTTCTACCAATACAAAACGGATACCGCTTTCTGACAAAATGCGTGGCACATGGCGGATTTCTTCGGGTGAGAGTAGTAAAGCGGAGAGTTGTTCAATCGCTTTTTTTGCTGCCTGAATACTGAATTTGCCTGTGGTAATTTGCGCTTTTGCAAGCTGTTTGACACGGTGCAGCCATGCTAAATTGACTGCGCTAATGGGTTGCATATAAGCAGCGGTGTTTTGTTTGGCTGCAAATTGGAAGGCGCAAGGTTGATAAATTTGGTCGATTTGGAAAAATGCTTTTATGGCGTTTTCTAAATCGTCCAAAGTTTCTCCTGCTTGAATCCAACCACGTTTGAGCATATCTTTGATAGGGTAGTTTTGATACAAAGCGGCACGACGTGGGATATCGGCGTATTTATCGCTTTCTGCCGCTAAAAGCGAAAGCTGATAGCGCGATTGCAAATTAAGCCATGTTTCGGCTGAAATACCCAAAGCATAGGAAAGCTGCATGGCGGTGTCGGCAGTAATCCCCATTTTGCCTGTGATGATTTGGTTAATGGTTTTAGGTGGGCGGTTAATGATGTCGGCAAGGTCGTTTTGCGTCCAGCCTCGTGCGGCTAATTCGCTTTTTAAAATGATGCCTGCATGTATTGACTCGGCTGATGATAATGGATTCATGATTCTGCTTTGATGATGTCTATTAAATGGATTTGCCCTTCTGCGTCTATCTCTAGGGCTAATCGGTGTTTTTGGTCTATTTTGACGCTGTACGGTGACTGATTAGATAGGTTGAGAAAGGCTGCTGCGTGTAAATCATTTAAGCTGTGGGCGGATAAAATATATTGCACAGCAAAGCGATAGGATTGTGTAGCTCTTACACCTAAATCGCCTTGAAAATATTTATCGCAAAATAGCAAACGCAAATAATCATTTTTAAAGTTTACTTGCATTGACTTCCTTTCTATTTTCTCAAAATTTACACTTTGTGTAAATCTGTTATTTTAAGATTTTCAGGCTGCCTGAAGCATTTAATTCAAATCTATTGTTTCAATGAAACCTTTTTCATATTGCCCATTTTTGAACACCGCTGTCAGCTGGATTGGAACTAATTTACCTGATTTTGCCACTTCCCATACTTTTTCTACATCTTCTGCAAACATATCGGTTGTATCTAATTTAACAATATATTCAATATTATATATATCGCGCAACGTCAATTTTAGTAGTTCAGGTTTACTGCTGTCTATAACGATTTTGGTATTCACCATTAATGATTTCACTAGTACGATTGGCATAAGCACGTTTATTAGCTTCTGCAATATCCGCAGCAGTGTAGGTAATCCCCGCTAATTCTATTTGCGTTGCGGTTGGTGCATTACTCATAACAGACATCAGTAGATTATCGGTATTTTGTGCCAATAATGCAGCAACATTTTCTACTGCCACATAGCCTTTGTTTGTAATTTCTTGTAAGGCTTTGATTTGTTCCGCCCTTTCTTGCGAGAGTATTTTCGTTTCAGATTGCTCACAATGCCGTTCATAAGCTTGATAGCCAAAATAACAAATAATGAAAAATCCAATTAATAACATTTGATACTCACTGGGTATATTTTTAAACGCTTCTGAAACAATGCTTTCAAATTTTTCAATCGCATCAGTGCTGATTTCGGTGCTGCCTATCGCAACCACAAATACAATTTCAAATCGTTCTAACTCATCACGCGTTAAACGTTTGACATTTTCATCGTTATGCAAAGCCAACGCCGCTACACGATAAAATCCACGCTGCATTTCGCACAGACTTTTTGCAAATGACGCAGGAAAACTACCTTGATATTCATCACCTTGTATTTTAATCCAAACTTGCTTTTGCATCACTATATCCTTTTTTTCAATCCACCACCTTCCACGCAATCACGCGCCCCCATTCTGCCATACGGTTGAATGGGCTTTTTTACGCCTAAATTTTGTTTGATTGAAAATCAAGTACTTAAATAATGCGGAAAAATATTTAAGTACTATTGTATTTACAAATATCAAGTACAATAGTACTATTCACACATCAACAACACCCCCACAAGGACAACCATCATGAAAGCCATACAAACCTACTGCCAACACAGCTTTGGCAAACAAGAAGCCACCATCGCCCAGTTGCAACAAGGCGCAAAAGGCAAAGTAAAAGTCAAGCTGGTAGGCGCAACACGCTGGAAAACGTTTAACAGCCTGCACCAAGCCCATCAAGCACTAGACGAAATCGCCATCGCCAACACAGGCTTTCACGGCTACATCAACTAAACCACACGGTGGGCAACACGCCCACCCCAACACAAAAGGCAATCAAGCATGACAACGAATAATCACAATTTTGGCGACAACAACACCCTGGGCGGTTGGCAAATAATCGGCGCAGACAACACATTCGGCAACTGCAACACGCTGGGCGACCACAACAAGCTAGGCAACGACAACACGCTCGGCAACTACAACAAGCTAGGCGACAACAACACGCTGGGCAACTACAACAAGCTAGGCAACTACAACAAGCTAGGCAACGACAACACGCTGGGCGACTACAACAAGCTAGGCAACTGCAACACGCTGGGCGACCACAACAAGCTAGGCAACGACAACACGCTCGGCAACTACAACAAGCTCGGCAGCTCATTCAAATTCGGCAAACGTCTAAAAATGGAAGGGGTTGAAGTCATCAACTTCATGACCATGGCAAACATAGACGGTTCAGGGCGACAAATACAAATCATCGTCCACACCAAAGGCTTGCTAATCCGTGCAGGCTGCTTTGTTGGCACGCTGGACGAATTTTGCGCCAAAGCCGAAAGCGAATACAAAACCCGATACAGCAAAGTCGTCCGTGCAGTAGCAGAAGCTTTTTACGCCGACGTTATCGCATCAGGCGAAACAGGTGGCTGGGACGAATAAATCAGGAGCATCATGTGCAGAAATTATCAAGGAGCGAAAACATGCTAAGCAAAGTAGCCACTAAGCACACCTGTCAGCAATGCGGCAAGCAATACAACACCGCAAAGAAAGTCAGTCGTGAATTGTGTCACGCATGCGCAGACAAAGCTCATCACGAAAGAATGAAGCATCTGATAGAGGCGCAGAAATTCATCAAGGAGCGAAAACATGCTAAGCAAAGTAGCTAATCTGCCATTGCCTGAAGAATATCAACCATACGACGCAGGCGATTTAGACGGCTTAGACCACTGGCAGCTAGAAGAAGATGCCTACAACTGCACAGTAGCCCAATACTGGGCGCAGGCAGCGCGATACTTTGAAAAAGCCATCGCAGAAGAAAAAGCCGACCCATTCGAAGACGAAGATCAAGCCATTTGTGCCATTGCCGATATGGCGGTGGAAATGGGTCGCAAGTTTCATCAAAACCAATTAGCAGAATACGGATTAGGGAGATTTTGAGATGAACCACGAAGAAATGCAGCTAGACGACGCATTCCGCGCCAAATTAAGCAGCTTGAAAGCGCAGCACAGCAACATCAACGGCATTTTCGACCCTCAGACGCGCGAAGCATGGTTTGATTTAAACGGTACAGAAATCAAGTTTTATTTAGCAGACAACAGCAATCAGTTTTTGCACATCAACCAAGTATTCAAAGCCATTGAAAGTTTTTTACGTGTCTAAAAGCCTATTTACAGCAGCAATTTAACCAAGTTGCTGCGAATAAGTAGATTTTTAACCGCTTACAAAGGGAGCAACATGAAATCGCAATTAAAAGCATTATTACCCAGCAAAGAAGCAATAGGCGGCTTTATTGCAGGCGTAGTATTAGCAGTTGGCTTAGCCGCTAGCTACAACGTCAAAGCCAAGCCCATGCTAAAACCGCAATACCACATTGCACTCAAAACCTACGATTGCGACAACCGCCGTCAAATCCCGATTTGGTATGTAAACAGCGATTTAGCCCCAGCCTTGCAACGATTAAACGACCTATGCCACCAAGAAAAAGCAGCGTTAGCACTGGCGCAAGTTTGGGAAAAAAATCCAATGGCAGGAGTGGTTTATGATGAATGATAGCCAACTCACACTTAAGCACAAGAAAATCATCGCCCTGTTTAAAAGATGTTCTAAATTATCAGGCGTATTCATTAAAAGCCACTGCATCACCCAATCAGAAGCCGAATTATCGCATCTCATGCGCGAATTGGTAACAAGCGAATATCTGGTTAAATATCAAGCCGATGACGGCTATTACTACAAGCTAGGCAAGGCAGCCATCGCCTTTAAAAAAGACAACGAAAATCCAAAACTTCAACTCAAGCAAGAAAGCAAAACCATGAAAACACGAGAAAAAGCCAAAATCACACAATCCACCGAAAGCAAAGAAAATTTGAAACAAGATACAGCATGCAAAAGTAAGCCATACAAACTTAAACCCGTCAAAACACGAATGGGCATCTTTAGCGACGGCGTGATTGTGATTTCTCAAAGCAATGGCGATTCAGGTTTAAGTCACATCAACAACACCGTTACATTAACTCCTAAGCAAGCCAAACAACTGATTAAACTCATCAACGCACTTCATGTAGCCCAAAAGGTTCAATCATGACAAACAAACAATTTCTACAAGACCGCCGTCAAGGTATCGGTGGCAGCGACATCGCCGCCATAATCGGCGTATCCCAATTCAAAACCGCGCTAGATGTGTTTTTAAGCAAAACCACCGAGCAGCCAGAATTAAAAGGCGAACATCTCTACTGGGGGCACGCGCTAGAAGCCCCCATCGCTGCGCGTTTTAGCGAAGAAACAGGCAAACTGATTTTCAGGCAGCCTGAAATCAAAAAACACCCAAAACACGATTTTGCCCTAGCCAACGCAGACGGCTTGATTATCGACAAAATCACACAACAACCTATCGGCATTTTAGAAATCAAAACCGCCAGCGCATTCAAATTCAAAGAATGGAGCAACGAAGACGACGGCGTACCCATTGAATACATCGCCCAAGTGCAGTGGTATATGGAAATTTTTGATGTCGATTTCGCCTACATCGCCGTACTCATTGGCGGACGCGATTATCGCCAATACCGCATAGAACGCGACCGCGAACTAGCCGCCGATTTATTGGCACGAGCCAAAGAATTTTGGGAAAACCACGTTATGAAAAACATACCGCCCGAGCCACAAAACGCAGCAGACGTACAAAAACTCTATCCGCAAGATGACGGCGACAGCACACAAGCCGACACCGAAACCCTGATTGTCTACAACGAATTGTGCAGCCTAAACGAACAAGCCAAAGTGTTGGCGCAGCAAATTAACGAACGCCAAGAATGGCTCAAAACCAAAATCGGGCAACACGCCATTATGCTATCGGGCGAAGAAAAACTCTTCACATGGAAAACCCAAAACAGCCACCGTTTTGACAGCAAAACCTTTCAGGCAGAGCACCCCGATTTGTATAAGCAATACAGCAAAACCACACAAACGCGCGTGTTTAGAGCATAAAAAAGCAGGCTGCTTTTTAACCAACCCAAAAGCAGCCTGAAAAGAAAAATTAGCGATTCAGCTCAAACGCCACATCACGCCAAGTTTTATGTGGCAAGTTAAGCCGTGAAGCCAAAATCAGCGCATGAAGATAGCCATCTGAAAAACGGCCATGCGCACGGTAAGCAAGATTGTGATTGAGTGAACGTACTGCTGTTTCAGTTGCATGGTAGTAAGCCAACATATACGGCACATGCGCTACAAAGCCTTTAATACATTGCAAATCATGTGCAGATAACACGATTGAACCATGTGGCAAAGCAGGTTGTACAGGTTCTAGTTTCAGGCTGCCTGAAATGATGTGTTCAATCTGTTCATCGCACCAAACCGCGAATTTTGGGTCAAGCCATCGGGCGAAGTGGATTGCGAGTTTAGGGTGAAGCCAAGTTCCGCGTTGAGAACCACCGTTCTTAACTGTAACCAATTGATTGTATTCCACTAAGATTTTTGTCTTACTGGATAAGTGTTCAGCAAGTGCAGCGATATATTGTTGAGTTTGCTCAGTTTTTAAATAATCGCGTGGTTGTTTACCAAAATAAGCAGCAATTGCCGTAGCATTAAGGAAACCGTCAGCACGAAAAGAAACAACAGCATTGTTGAAAGAAAAATTTAAAATTTGGGTAGTCATGGTAAAATACCTTTTTCATGTGTAGTCATGGAAACAGGAAAAGAACGTTACAGCGTTGCTTTTCCACCTGCCCAAATCAAGCGACAACTTGATTTGGGCTTTCTTTTTACCTGCATTTGCAAGTGCAAGCATTTTAATTTGTATATACGATTTATGCAAGCATTTTTTATCCTTTCTTTAATTTTTCCAATTCAAGCTCATGTTTCAATTTTTCTTTAACCCATTTTGAGAAGTCTAAATTATTAGCAAATTTAAGTAAATCAGCTTCTTTCTCTGTGTTAAAGGAAACGTGTTTTAAAATTCGCTTGTTTTCATATTTGCTTTTTGGGTTTTCGGTTTCTGCCATTTTAACGCCTTTACTTGTTAATCGTATCTACATTTTATGCGATAAGTCAAAAATAGGCAACAAAAAAATCCGCCGAAGCGGATTTGATGAAGTAATTTGAGAAAAAGCCCATTTGGGCGGGGTGCTCTCTCCTGCTACTAGACAGGCGCGGTCGTTACCGATACCGCACACCCCAAAGAGTTTAGGCAGCCTGAAACAATCAGAAAGCTCAAAAGTTATGGGGAATGATGTGCAAATTGTAGTAAGCAACAAAAATTCACGTTGGCAGACGTGAAAGCTGCTAGTAGTTTGGAGAGAACGCACATCATACCCCACCCCCTAAAAACAGGCAACAAAAAATCCGCACGAGGCGGATTGGAAAGTATGGCAAAGGCTTAAAGCGCAGGTTGCAAATCGTTCATTTCTTCGATACGAAGCATACGAATGTCCGAAACACATGGCTTAAACCACGGATAAACCTTGGACAACTCTTGCGCAGCCAACACGCATTTAACCGCAGTAATCTGTTCCGAACCAAAGTACACACTGCCTTGCTGGTGGTCAAAGCCCAACGAAACCAATGTGCGCTTAATATCGCCATAAGCGTTTTGCCAGCTTTCCGAGCCGTACAGATTTTTTAATTGATTGGTGTCCAAATCAAAAGCAATAGCGTAAGACATGATGCCCCCTAAAAAAATGAAAAGCATCATACCCACCCCCTTAAAATCCGTCAAGCAAGACAAAGGCCGTTTGCACAATTTCCTGTTTACTGCTTTCCATGCGATACCGCCTTGATTGCACGATTAAAATCACGCGCAAATTGCTGTGCATCATTTCGTAAAGATGCCGCATCGTCCGCAGGCGAGCTTGGTTTAGGCATAGCGCAAGCAGGGGCTATATTAAAAATAGACCCAATGCCCGACAAAAACGCATAAAAAAGACGAGATGATTTTTTCATTTTCAATCCATATAAATCAATATCCGCTGCGCGGTAGTAGCGCGATAGTAACTTTTAACCCCCACTTTGTCAAAGAAAGGTATTCCCATGACAACCAACACCAACGCATTAAAAGCAGCCGCCAAAGGCAACACCGCCGTTAAAGAACGCACCCCAGCCGACAACTTGGCTGCCCTGCTGGCAAAAGACAGCGTCAAAAAACAAATGGCACTTGCCCTGCCCAAACACCTAACCGCCGACCGCCTAGCGCGAATTGCGACAACCGAAATCCGCCGCGTACCTGCATTGGGAACGTGCAGCCCCGAAAGCTTTTTAGGCGCAATCATGCAATGCGGACAACTGGGTTTAGAACCCAGCAACGGATTAGGGCAAGCCTATTTAATCCCATTTGGCAACGGCAAAGACAAACAAGGTCGCGCCAATGTGCAGCTCATCATCGGCTATCGTGGCATGATTGATTTAGCACGCCGAAGCGGACAAATCATCAGTCTATCCGCCCGAGCCGTGTATGAAAATGATGAATTTAGTTATGAATACGGCTTGCACGAAGACTTAAAACACAAACCGTATGAAGACGGCGACAGCGGAGCCCTCACCCATGTGTATGCCGTCGCCAAACTCAAAGACGGTGGCGTGCAGTTCGAAGTGATGAGTCGTAAACAAATTGAAGCCATACGCGCTCAATCCAAAGCAGCCAGCACAGGTCCGTGGGTAACCCATTTTGACGAAATGGCAAAAAAAACCGTTATCCGCCGCTTGTTTAAATATTTGCCAGTATCGATAGAAATCCAACGCGCCGTCGGTTTGGACGAACAAGCCGAAGCAGGCATCGACCAACGCAACGACACCTTTTTTGAAACAGGCGAATACGTTGAAGCTGACTACATCGTGGTTGAGCCACAAGCCACGCCCGAAAAAGCGGTGTTGAGTGAGCAGGAATTTGAAGCCGTATTAAACGACATCAGTACAGGCAACATCAGCATAGAACAAGTTCAAGCGCAATACGCTTTGACTGACGAACAACAAACACAAATCAATAAACTGTAAGGAAACATCATGCTAAACAAAGTCATCTTAATCGGACGATTGGGCAAAGACCCCGAACTGCGCTATATGCCACAAGGCGATGCCGTATGTAATTTCAGCGTTGCCACTTCTGAAAGCTGGAAAGACCAGCAAGGAATTAAGCAAGAGCGCACCGAATGGCACAACATCACGATGTATCGCAAAACCGCCGAAATCGCAGGGCAATATTTGCGAAAAGGCAGCCTAGTTTACTTGGAAGGCAAAATCCAAACCAACAAATACGTTGGCAAAGACGGCGTGGAACGCACCGCATATAACATCGTGTGCGACATCATGAAAATGCTAGGCAGTAAAGACGACAACGCCACCACCGCGCAGTCAGCGCAAACCGCGCCCATTGCACCGCCAACGCAAAAGCAGCCTGCAAATGCGCCAGTCGCACCGCAAGAAAATATTGACAGCAGCATTCCGTTTTAACGTAACCGCAGGCTGCCTTGTAAACCAAACCAAGCAGCCTGCAACCAAAGGAAAATATCATGACCCAGCAACCCAGCCTAAAACAAATCCGCACAGCCCAAAAGCAAGCCAAAGCCATTAAGCAAATGCAACGTGCCCTAAAATCCAAGCCATTGACCAAGCAACAAATCAAGCAACGGCAACAAATCGCCCCACGCATCAGCGCAAAACAAACAGCCTATCGCCAATATTTAATTGACGACACACGCGAATGTTTTAGCCATGAAGATGCCATTGCTGCCGTCAAAAAAGCCGATGCCAAATACAACGAACTTGTTTATTGTCGCGACTGTTTTGTCCACAACGGCTACTTCCAGCAACTGCACCGTGTGTTAAGTATATGCGTAGCCCTATTTGACTGCGACACATGGTTCACAAACGTGCTAGACCAAGCCCAACACGCCCTGCAACAAGAACCCAGCACACGCGACCAGAGCCCCAACCAACGCCGCGCCTTGTTGCAGCCCATTTTAGATATGATTGACATCGGCTACGCCATCATGAAAGGCTTACCCAAAGACACCCAAACCCAAGCAAGTCATTACAGCATGGGCGTACAAATCTATGCCTATTATTTAAGCTTTCACGAATGCAGCCACCAAGCCACCACAGGCTTCATCAACATCGCCAGTGGCATGAAATGGCAAGACGCACTCAAACAAGCAGGCATAAAAGGAAAAGAAAAAACCGAAGCATTTCGCCGACAAATCTTGCAGGCTGCTTTGTGCGTCTACCGCATAGCCGAATGCGACGACCAAAGTATAGGCATGCCCGTGCCCCACAGCATAAGCGATTTGCGCCACAAAACATACAAACGATGGAGTGTATTAGGCGCGCTAGCCAACGCCTGCGCGGTTGCCAAAACCCAATACATCACACCGTTTGAAAACAAAACCGCATTAAGCTTAACCGCCAACTTTGGCAAACGCGAAGCAGCCATTGGCAACCGCTTGGCACAGGTTAAATTAGCATGAAAAGGAAAACGAAATGAAACAAGCATTTGAAAACTGGCAACGCAGCATAGGCAACGCCGACCGTTTGCAATTTGATGAAGCCGAGCAGCAATATCAAGACATCAGCATAGATTACGCATGGATAGGCTGGCAGGCTGCCCAACAAACCACCCCAACGCCCCAACCACAGGAGTAAGCAAAAATGCAGCTAACCGAAACCACCGCGCAAGAACTCATCAAGCGCATAGAACAGCTAGCTCAAAGCCAGCAAAAAACATGGCTGTCCACGCTAACCGAAAAATCCACCACCTTGCTGACCACCCAAGACATCGCCCAGTTAACCAATTTCAGCTACCACCACACCTACACCGACATTGTCGCCCGCCCCGATTTTCCGCGTCCCATTAAAATCAGCAAAGCAGGCAAAGGTCGCGAATGTCGCCGTTGGATAGCAGGCGAAGTCATCAGCTATCTCAAATCCCTATCAAAAATCTAGGGCAGGGCGGTTAGAGCATTCTAACCGTCCATTTTTGCCGCCAAATCCTCCGCCCTAGGCGCATAATAAGTATTCAACAAAATCCGCAAATCATGATGTCCCGAAATTTTCGCCAACTCCATAGGCGAATAAATTTGCGCCAACCGCGTCAAAGCCTCGCGCCGACTATCGTGAAAATGCACATCGCCCAAATCCGAGCGTTCGCGCAATTTGCGAAACAGCGCATCAAGCGATCCCTTTGTGATATTGAACACACGCTCATTTTCACGCACCTGCGCCAATAATTTCAAAATCGCCACCGCCTTCAAACTCAAAGGCACATCACGAGCATAGCCATTTTTAGAATCAGGCAAATGCACAAAACGCCTATCCAAAAACACATTATCCCAAGTCAAAGTCACCATTTCGCCACCGCGCATTGCCGTCTCCAAGCCAAAATAAAACGCCGCCGCCACACGCTGCGTCGATTTCACAGGCAAACAATCCAGCGAAAAACCAGCCACATAAGCAATCGCCGCCGCCATTTCATCAGTAACACGTTGCGTCCGTTCCTTGCCATGGTTAGGCTTATCCAAACGAAGCATAAAATTTTCAGGCAGCAAACGCCATTGCTTACTTGCCACCGAGCAAACGTGCGACAACACATTCCATTCACGGCGCACCGAGCTTTGAGCAATATCCGCCATACGCCCATTTGCCCATTCCTGAAAATGCAACTCCGACAAATTAGGCAAACGAACCTGCGCCAATGGCGTTTTCAACACACGCTCAATAATATTGATTTCATTTTTCCAACCGCGCTTTTTGGGACTCACTTCTTTTTTGTAGCGTTCCAACACTTCGGCAAACAAAATATTGGGCGAGCCGCCAAATCGCATGGTTTGCCAATCTGCCTCGGTTTTAGCAGCCCACGCTTCGGCATCGGCTTTACGCGGAAACACTGCTGCTTTGCTAATAGCAGGCAGTCCATTTTTAGCGCGATGTCGCACCTGCGCGACCCAGCCACCAGTTGGTTTTTTGCGAATTGTAGCCATGATTTTAGTCCTATTTTTGGTTGCAAATTTGGTTGCAATCATACCCAAAAATAAACCAAATTCAAACAAAATAAGTGGCTTTTTGCAAATTGATGATAAGTTGAGATAAAAAGATAAGTCATTGAAATAAAAAAAACCTTGCTAGAATGTGCAAGGTTTTTGTGGGGATATGGCACGCCCACAGGGATTCGAACCCCGGTTGCTGCCGTGAAAGGGCAGTGTCCTAGGCCTCTAGACGATGGGCGCGTGGGAAAGGCGCGGATTATACGGTTTTGCAGAAAAATGTCAATACTGAAAATGGGTTGAGTGTTTTTCAGGCTGCTTCATCAATCCACGCTTGTTGTACCGCTTCCAAGATGCGCTCGCCGCAGCGTTCAGGCGCATCATCAAAATCAGGCAGAGCCATAATCAAATCACGCAACTGCGTAAAGCGAACGGTTTTTGGGTCAATATCGCCGTGCGCGTCAAACAATTCTTCAGCGATGCGTTGTGTGTCAGTCCATTTCATTTTAGATTTTCCTATTAAAAATGTTATTCAGTAAACAAATGTAAATTATAAGCATTGAAACGCAGCCTGAAAAGGCGCAAAATAAACCTTTTCACATAATAACAAGGGAAAACCCATGCCAAAATCGCTTCATCCGCAAACCTTAGCCATTCGCGGCGGAAAAGTACAAACCGAATACAACGAACACAATCAAGCTTTATTTTTAACCAGCAGTTTCATGTTTGACAGCGCAGCAGACGGCGCGGCCTTGTTCAGCAAACAAACAACAGGTTTCACCTATTCACGAACCATGAACCCAACGGTAGCTGCGTTCCAACAACGCATTGCCAAATTGGAAAACGCAGAAGCCGCGATTGCCACAGCCACAGGCATGGCAGCGATTCAGGCTGCGTTGATGACATTTTTGAGCGCAGGCGACCATTTAATCAGCAGCCGCAGCTTGTTTGGCACAACCGCAGGCTTAATTTCAGGGCACTTGAAACGCTTTGGCATTGAAGTTACCTTGGTTTCGCAAACCGACCCTGAAGAATGGCGCAAAGCAATTCAACCTAACACCAAAATGCTGTTTTTGGAAACGCCGTCTAACCCAATATGCGAAGTGGGCGATTTGGAAGCGTTGGCAAAAATCGCGCATGAAAATAACGCTTTATTGGCAGTGGATAACTGTTTCTGCTCGCCAGCTGTTCAGCAGCCATTGCGTTGGGGCGCGGATTTATCTATCCAATCGGCGACTAAATCGATTGACGGACACGGGCGCGTTTTGGGTGGTATCGTGAGCGGCAAAGCTGAGTTGATTCAACAAGTTGCGATGTATGTGAACACAATGGGCATTATTTTGCCGCCATTCAATGCGTGGGTGTTGCTGAGCGGCGTGGAAACTATGTTGCTGCGCACGGAAAAACAAGGCGAATCTGCGCTGAAAATCGCACAATGGTTACAAAAACAACCACAAATCACGAAAGTGCATTACGCTGGGCTGCCTGAAAATCCGAATGTGGAATTGGTTAAAAAACAGCAAAGTTCAGGCGGTACGGTGATGGCGTTTGAAGTGGTTGGCGGCGTGGACGCGGCGTGGAAAGTGTTGGATGCTACGGAAATTTTCTCGAAAACAGCAAATTTTGGCGATGTGCGTTCCACTATCGCGCACCCTTGGACAAGTACGCATTGCCGTATGTCGCCCGAAGATAAATTGGCGGCTGGGATTACGGAAGGGTTAATCCGAATTTCTGTGGGCTTGGAACACGTTGATGATTTGATTAACGATTTGGAACAAGCGTTGCAAGCGAAATAAAACTTTCAGGCTGTGTTTTAACTGTATTTAGAACGCAGCCTGAAAAATATAGAGAAGAAACAATGAGCGAAGAAGAATTTTCAACATGGGCATTACGCATTTGCCTCACTATTTTCATTTTATTTTTAGGTTTCATCATCGCCCAACTGGCGCGTGAATCCAAAGCAGGCAAAAAAGGTACAATCATTTTATTTTTGGTACTCGGCTTGGGGATTGCAGGCTTTTTGCTGAAAAATATCTTGGTTGAACTATTGATGTGATTAGGCTAAATCGCAAAACGCTGTTATCATTAAGCCTTTATTTTCACACAATTCAAAAGAATGAAAGCACTTAGCGATTTTATCGCCATCATTTTATTTTTTGCGACTTATAGCCTAACCAAGAATATGGTAACGGCAACGATTGTCGCTGTAGTGGTTGGGATTTTTCAGGCTGCGTTTACTTATTGGAAAGAGAAAAAACTAGAGCCAATGCAATGGCTTAGCTTGGTTCTGATTGTTGTGTTTGGCAGTCTCACCATTATTTTCAACGATCGCACATTTATCATGCTCAAAACCACGATTTTGCCGTGGTTAATGGCAATCGTGATGTTAGCGATGCAACTGAGCGGCAAAAATGGCGTGAAGCTGTTGCTCAAAAAAGAGCTCACGCTGCCTGAAAACGTTTGGAACAATCTCAGTTACGCATGGATAATCTTTTTTGTATTTTTAGGTGCACTTAATCTGTTTATCGCTTATCCCTTTACCCTTGAACGCGAACAAATTTGGATGAATTTCAAACTGTGGGGCTATATGCCTATCAGCGTGTTATTCTCTATCGCGCAAGGGATTTACCTTTACAAACACCTTCCCAAGGAAAATTAAAATGTTATACATGATTTTAGCCACAGATGAAGACAACACAAGCGAACAACGCGCCCAAGCTCGTCCAGCGCATTTGGAACGCTTGAAAGCATTGGATGAACAAGGGCGCTTGCTGACGGCAGGTCCAAACCCAATGCCTGAAGACCCAAACACTATGTCTGGTAGCCTGATTATTGCGGATTTTGACAGCTTAGATGCAGCCGAAGAATGGGCAGGTCAAGACCCTTATGTTCAAGCAGGCGTTTACGCAGAAGTATTGATTAAACCTTACAAAAAAGTATTCCCACAATGAGCCAAATGCAAGATAAAATGGTGGCGTTGCTTGCGCCAATTTCACCTGATGTATTTGAATTTGAAGACCAAAGTCATCTGCACGCAGGACACGCAGGCAATAAAGGCGGCGGACATTATGCTGTGTTAATCGTGAGCGAAGCCTTTGAAGGCATGAACCGCGTGGCACGTCAGCGCAAAGTGCAAGAATTGCTGGCGGAATTGTTTACCAGCAAACAAATTCACGCGTTGAGCGTTGTCGCGCGCACGCCAAACGAATATTTCCATTAATTTCAAGAAAGGAAAACATGATGAAAAAAACTTATATTGCAGCCACAGCAGCGTTATTGCTTTCAGGCAGCGTTTTTGCGGAAACGGTTGCTACTGTAAACGGCACAAAAATTGACAGCAGCGAATTGGATAATCGCGTGAATGCGATTGTGCAAGAGAGCAAAGGCCAAGTGCAAGACACGCCTGATTTGCGCCGTTATGTGGCTGAGCAAATTGTGGTTGAAACTGTTGTTTCTCAAGAAGCAAAACGCTTGCATTTGGAAAACGATGCGGAATACAAAGCGGCATTGGCTGAATCGCGCAAATTGGCTCAATCGCAAGGTTTGGACAAACAAGCTGGCTTCAAACAACGCTGGGCTGCACACGAAAATCAAATGTTGATGACGGCGTTTGCGCGTGATGTTGTGAAGAAAAATCCTGTTACAGATGCGCAAGTACAGGCTAATTACGATGAAATGCGCAAACGTTATGAAAACACTGATGAAGTGCAATTGGGCGAAATCATCACGGATAAATTAGATGATGCTAAAGCGGCTGTGAAAGATTTGGGCAAGAAAAAAAGTTTTGCTGACGTAGCGAAAAAATACAGCCTTGATGCGAAAAATGGTGGTGAGGTGAATTTGGGTGGTTACTTGCCTTTGGTTGATTTACAAGAATCGCGTCCACAAATTTATCAAGCTGTGGCGAATTTGGGCAAAGGTCAATTCTCTCAACCGATTGTTAGTGAGAAAATTCAGGCTGTGTTCTATGTGAACGATAAGCGCAAAATGGCTATCCCTGCGTTTGATGCGGTGAAAGAAGGTATGCGTGGCGTGATGCAACAAGAGCGTGTTCAGGCTGCGATTGATCAGTTGATGGGCGATGCGAAAATTGTGCCTGTTAGCAAATAAATAATTGATAGAAAAAAACCTTGTTTGAATGTTCAAACAAGGTTTTTTTATTGGAAAGCAGCCTGAAAACTATTTTCAGGCTGCTTTTTTGTGTTAGAACGACCAATCTGCTTTCACCCAGAATGTGCGTGGCATGCCCAACACGGCAAAGCTGCGGTCATATTGTCCGCGTTGCACTTGCCAGTAGTTTTTATTGAACAGGTTTTCTACTGCGCCGCTCACACTGACACGTTGTTTGTTACGCAAATTCATGCTGTATTTCGCGCCGATGTCCACCAATGTGTAAGATGGGAAAGCGTAGGTTTTTTGCGTGTCTTGATAAGATTTGCCGTAGTGCTGCACACCTGCGTTCAGCGTTAAACCTTTCACAAATGGGGTATCCCATTCCACGTTAGCTTTAGCGACAATGCGTGGGTTGGCAACTTGCACGCCGTTAATCAGATTATCTTTGTAGTTTGGATAATCTTTCAGGTGTGATTGCAGATACATCAAACCAAAACTTGGGCGAACGGTGTTATTAAACAGGCTTGAGTAGATATTAAATTCTAAGCCGCGATTGCGCTCTTTACCTTGCGCTTTGCCTGCATAAACGGCGTTACCTAATGCTTTGAAATCGTCTGTTTTGGTTTTGTCTTTAGAATTAGCCTTGCCGTACCAGTAGCCTGGACGTGTGATTTGGAAGGCGTTTAATGTGGTAACAAAGCTGCCCCAGTTTTTGCGAACGCCAATTTCAAATTGACGGCTCACGCGTGGGTCTGCCATGGTGCTGTTGCCGTCTTCATCTGAGCGTGGGCTTACTGGTTCCAAGTCTTCCATGTAGTTACCGTACACGGTTAGGCTTGAATTAGGCACCCAAGCCGCCATAACCATTGGGCTGAAACGTGATGCGTCTGCACTGAGTTTTTCCTTATGGTCATCTTGTTTCACCATTTGGTAACGTCCGCCTAAAGTTAAGCGGTATTCGTTGTTTTTAAAGCCCAATGTGTCAGACAAGGCTAAGCTGTTTACAACAATTTTGGTGTCAGTGGTTGGATTATTTTGCCATGCTGTGCCTAAGTTGCTGTTCAAGCGATTGAGTTGTGCTGATAAATCTAAAGCTGGATTGATACTAACAGACTTGGTTTTATTAACCCCTGTGTAGGTTAAGCGTTTGCGGTTAATGCGGTCGAACGCGGCATTCCAGCTGTGGCTAATGTTGCCTGTGTTGAAGTCGCCACGAGCGGCTAAGTTCATGCTCAATGTTTTGAAACGTTGGTCGGTTAAACGTGCTTCGCCTGATTTATAAGTTAAGCCTGATGTTTCTGCAGTTGGTGAGGCGAAGTTGCCGTAGTAACGCGCATCGTTGTAGCCTACACCACCTGTAATCATGGCGTTTTCTGCAACATCGTATTCAAATGTTGCCATATTGGTGGTGCTGCGCGTGGTTTGCGCTTGCCAGCTTGGCGCGAGATTGTTTTTGCCGTCCAACGCGTTAAATAGGCGACCTTGGGCGTTTTGAATGTCTTGAATGCGACCACGTCCGCCGTTTGTTTTGCGTTTGGCGTAAATGCTGTCTAACGATAAACGCAGACGTTCGCCGTAGTAATCGCCGTTGATGGCAAATTCTTTGTTATTTTCATCGTAACCTTCGCGTGGGGTATCACCGTGGCGCATTTTGCCGTTTACACGCAAACCCCATTCTTTGCTTTCGCCAAAGCGTTGCCCTACATCGGCAGCAATTTGGGCGCGGCTATCACTAAACCATGCTGCGCTAATATCGCGATTGCCTTTGTTGGACGCTTTTTTTGTTTCAATATTCATTGCGCCTGATACTGCACCTTCTGGGTCCATGCCCGTTACGGCGGTTGATGCACCTTTAATCAGTTGTGCAGAACCTACATGTACGCTGGCTGTGCCTTGTGTGCCGTACATGCCTGCCAAACCGTTTACGCTAAATTGTCGTGCGTCCAATTGGAGGCCACGGAAATATAAGCCTGTGAGTGTGTTGGTTTCGCCACCAAATTGCCATGTAGAAACATCTTTTTTCGCAATCACGTCCACCAAAGTACGTGCTTCAGTGTTGTTGATGACTTTGGCATCGTAGTTCACCACTGTGATAGGGGCTTGGAACGAGTTGGTTTTGCCCAATAAACCTAAGTTAGCCGTATCGCGTAAATCGCCGCCTGTGTTTTTAGACAAGGCACGAACGCGTTTGCTGGTAACGGTGAGCGTTTGTAAGTCTTGTTGTTCAACAGGTGTGGCAGTGGCAATGCTTGCACCCAGTGTGCAGATAAGAAGCGAAAGATGTTTAAGTTTCATGTTTTATTTATAATGTTTGTTAAAAAAAGAAAACGAATTATAACAAGAAAATACAAATTATTTGCAGTTGTAAATTGGAGATAAAATAAAAATGCAGCCTGAAAACGAGATAACTTCCTATTTTCAGGCTGCAATAGTGTTGTAATTTGTTTACACGTTTTCAGGCTGCATTCCATTGCCAATGACGACTAAACGCCCCCAGCACCGCATTAGGATACTTACTTCGCCCCAAACTCCCGTTATACCGCGCCAATGCCCGATACATATCCCCATTTTCAATATTCTTATAATGACGCAAAATCGTGCAGCCATAACGCAAATTCGTCCGCACATCAAACAAATTGTGGCTTGGATTACCGATATAACGCTGCCAAAACGGCATGACTTGCATTAAACCTTTTGCGCCCACGTTACTAATCGCATACTGCCGAAAACGGCTCTCCACCTCAATTAAGCCCAAAATCACCTGAGAATCCAAGTCCGCCCGAGAAGCCTCGTATTGAATCATAATCAGCAAGCGGCGGCGATACGCCTCGTTGTCCACAAATTGCGCCAAACGCGCCGACATTTCATTGAGCCAACGCTGCCCGTCAATCGCCCGTTCAAAAATCAAACGCGGCGGACTGGCGTGTTCTACCGACTGGCGCATAATGCTTGCCACATCGTCTGAAAGCGTTTCTTCCTGTTGCGCCCCAGCAGCAGCCCAGTGCGGCAAAATCAAAGCCGAGCAGCCTGAAATCAGCAAAGAACGGCGCGTGATTAAGTTCGATAACATAAAAAAGTCTAAATAAAATAAAAGCGTGTATTTTAACAAAAGTATTCAGCACATCAAACGCAGCCTGAAAAAGCTGTTTATCCTGTTTCTTTTGTGATACAGTTTAACAATATTTAACTTTTAATTTTTCAGGCTGCGAACCATGACACTCACAGAATACCTATTCTACGATTTAAAAAATTTGAATGACGGTTTTGATTCTCCCTAAATTTATTACGTTTCCGAGCAAGATTTTGAAACCGTGCTAGACCGTGCGCAAGCTGAAAATATCGATATTTACGGCATAGAACCATGGCTAGACGGCGAATTTTACGGCGTTGAAGTTTACGAAAGCACCGAATTTGCCGCCAACGACCCACGCTGGTATCGCACCGCATTTGACGATTTCAGAAAACAACAATCAGGCTTGATGTATGCCATGACGTATGGCTATTCCGATTGATTTTCAGGCAGCCTGAAAGAGAAAAAACATGATTCACGACACCATAAGCAACGCAAAGCGATACGCCGCCTTGCACCCCGATTTTGCTCAAGCGATTGAGCTGCTGCAAACGCTAGATTTCGCCAACCTACCAGACGGACAATACCCGATTGACAATCCCAATATCCGCCTATTCATCGGCAGCGAACCCATGCGAACACGCGAAGAAGCCAAGCCTGAAATGCACACACATCACATTGATATACAAGTACCGATTAGCGGTACGGAAGAATACGGCTGGATTGACAAAGGCAGCCTGAAAAATGGTTTGGGCTACAATGAACAGCGTGATGTGGAATTTTTTGATTGTGCGCCAAAGACTTGGCTGACAGTTGATGTGGGCGAATTTGCGCTGTTTTTCCCGAATGACGCGCATGCGCCTTTGGTTGGGACGGAGAAAAAGATTCGCAAAGCGGTATTTAAAATTCGCGTGTAACTGTAGGGTGCGCCCCGCGCACCAATTACCATTTCATCATAAACACGGTGGGCAGGGCTCACCCTACGAGGACAAACAAAAATGACCAAACAAATCGCTATTTTACGCGGAGACGGAATCGGTCCAGAAATCGTGCGCGAAGCCGTGCGCGTGTTGGACAAACTGATTGAGCAAGGCTTGGACGTGGCTTATGAATACGCGCCTTTGGGTGGCGAAGCCTACGACCAATTCGGTGCGCCGTACCCAGAGTTTACGCAAAACCTGTGCCGCAAAGCAGATGCCGTGTTGCTCGGCGCGGTAGGTTCGCCACAATACGACAAATTAGACCGCCCATTGCGCCCAGAGCGCGGCTTGTTGGCGATTCGCAAAGATTTGAATTTGTTTGCGAATTTGCGCCCAGCCGTGTTGTACAAAGAATTGGCAAACGCGTCCACATTGAAACCTGAAGTCGTGGCTGGCTTGGATATTTTGATTGTGCGCGAATTAACTGGCGACATTTATTTTGGCGAACCGCGCGGCATTCGCGTGCTGGAAAATGGCGAGCGCGAAGGCTTCAACACGATGAAATACAGCGAAAGCGAAATTCGCCGTATCGCACACGTGGCGTTTCAGGCAGCTCAAAAACGCAGCAAAAAAGTGTGCAGCGTAGGCAAAGCAAACGTGTTGGAAACCACCGAATTGTGGCGCGAAATTTTTGACGAAATCGCCCCAGAATACCCCGATGTGGAATTGAGCCACATGTATGTGGACAACGCGGCAATGCAGTTGGTTCGCGCCCCCAAACAGTTTGACGTGATTGCGACTGGCAATATTTTCGGCGACATTTTGAGTGACCAAGCGTCTATGCTGACAGGTTCGATTGGTATGCTGCCGTCTGCTTCGTTGGACGAAAACGGTAAGGGTTTGTACGAGCCGTCTCACGGTTCTGCACCTGATATTGCAGGGCAAAACAAAGCGAATCCGTTGGCGACCATTTTGTCGTTGGCGATGTTGGTTCGTTACAGCTTGAACGATGAAGCGCGTGCGTTGCAAATTGAAAATGCGGTGCAAAAAGTGTTGGAACAAGGTTTCCGCACAGGTGATATTTTTGAAGAAGGCTGCAAACTGGTTTCTTGTTCTGAAATGGGCGATGCGGTTTTAGCGGCGTTGTAATTGATTTAAAATGCAGCCTGAAACTTTTTCAGGCTGCATTTTTTGAGCAAAATTCATCAATCGCAGCCTGAAAAATTCTATCGTTAATTTGAAAGAAAACCATGTCGCGCAACACTTATCTTATTGTTTCTATTTTAGTTATCCTGTTTGGTACATTTACCAATTATTCACTGGTGGGTAGCTCAAGCCAAAGCTCAGGCGGACGCACTTACATTCCGAGCGGTGGCGGTTTTAGCGGCGGAAACGGCGGTTTTTCGGGCGGTCATAAATGAGTGAATATCACCCAAGTCAACACGCATTTTTAGATTTATACGGCTGCCCAACCCATATGCTAACCAACGCAACCGCACTGGAAACCGCTCTTCGCCAAGCCGCAGAACACGTTGGCGCACACATTTTGTCGGCACATTTTCACACATTCGGCGGACACGGCGGCGTAACAGGCGTGGTGTTGCTGGCGGAATCGCACATCACGGTTCACACGTGGGTGGAACATCAATATGCGGCGGTGGATATTTTTCTGTGTGGCAGCCTGAAACCTGAACGCGCAGCACAATTTCTTCAGGCTGCGTTGCAAGCGCAGTCTTTTGAATACGCGGAACATTCGCGCGGCAACCGTTTGTTTAATCATCAGTAAACGCAGTTTTTCGCTTCAAGAGATGTTTGAAGCGTTAAAGAATGTTACGATTTACTTTTTGACACATTCACAAACTTAAGGAAAATACAATGAAAGAATTGCTTTCAGTTATCGTTTGACCACTTCGGCACATCAACCAACGTGGGCGGCGTGTATGGCATCACTGGCAACATGGAATTTGACCGCGCTGCACGCACTGGTGAAATTGATGTGAAATTGCCTTTGAAAAACTTGCAAAGTAGCTCAGAAGCGTTCACGCATCACTTGCAATCTGCTGATTTGTTCAACGCTGAAAAATTCCCAGAAATGCGTTTTGAATCAACTAAATTCAACTTCTTCGGCAAAAAATTGGTATCCGTTGAAGGCAATTTAACTCTGTTGGGTAAAACACAACCTGTAAAATTGAAAGCCAATAAATTCAACTGCTACAACAGCCCAATGGCTAAAACGGAAGTTTGCGGCGGCGATTTCAGCACCACAATCGACCGCACCAAATGGGGCATGAACTACTTGGTTGATGCGGGCATGACTAAAAATGTTCGCTTAGACATTCAAATCGAAGCAGCTAAGAAATAATAAAGAAAGCAGCCTGAAAGTGTTTTCAGGCTGCTTTTTTTATGTTCAAACGCAGCCTGAAAAACATCTTTCAGGCTGCGCTCACTTAAATTAAGCGTTCAAAGTTGCCAAAATTTTGCCAACAATTTCATTCACGCCAACTGCAGTTGCTTCTGTATCACGGCGTTGCGCGTATTCAATCATGCCTTCTTTCAAACCACGGTCGCCGATGACAACGCGATGCGGAATGCCGAGCAATTCGCTGTCGTTCAACAACACACCAGCGCGTTCATCGCGGTCGTCTAACAAAACATCAACGCCAGCCGCTTGCAATTCAGCGTAAATTTTGTCAGCAGCTTCACGAACTGCATCTGATTTTTTGTAGTTCATCGGCACAACAACCACGGTGAACGGTGCCATTGCGTCCGTCCAAATAATGCCGCGCTCATCGTTGTTTTGCTCAATCGCTGCGGCAACCACACGTGTTACGCCGATACCGTAGCAGCCCATTTCCATGATTTGCGATTTACCATTGTTGTCCAAGAAAGTTGCGTTCATCGCTTTGGAGTATTTGTCGCGCAGTTGGAAAACGTGTCCTACTTCAATGCCACGCGCCAGTTTCAGGCTGCCTTTGCCGCAAGGGCTTGGGTCGCCTTCCACCACGTTACGCAAGTCCACAAATTCAGGTTCTGCCGCATCGCGACCAAAGTTGAAACCTGTGAAGTGGTAGTCGTCTTCGTTCGCGCCGATGACCCAATCTGCGCCTTTTTCTGTGGCAAAATCGGCATACACTTTGCCTTTGAAACCTACTGGACCGAGTGAACCGCCATTCGCGCCAAATTGTGCAGCGATTGCGTCTGCGTTTGCCATCGTCAAAGGCGATTTCACGCCTGCCAATTTTTCCGCTTTGATGTCGTTAAATTCGTGGTCGCCACGCAATAGCAACAACACCAATTCGCCGTCTTCTTCGCCTTCCACTACGATAGATTTCAGCGTGGTTTCAACAGGCACGTTCAAAAATTCAATCAATGCGGCAATCGTTTTTGTGTTTGGTGTGTGAACTTTGGTTAAAGCAGCTTTGGCTTCGGCGCGGCTACCTGAAAGTGGCAAGGTTTGCGCCAATTCCACGTTTGCCGCGTAATCCGAGCTATCGCTGTACGCAATCACGTCTTCGCCGCTTTCTGCTAACACTTGGAACTCGTGCGAGCCTGTGCCACCAATGCTGCCTGTGTCTGCGGCAACTGGGCGGAAGTTCAAGCCTAAGCGATTGAATACGCGGCAATATGCGTCATACATAGTTTGATAGGTTTCTTTGAGCGACTCAAAATCGGCGTGGAATGAATACGCGTCTTTCATCACAAATTCACGCGCGCGCATCACGCCAAAACGTGGGCGACGTTCATCGCGGAATTTGGTTTGAATGTGATAGAAATTTTTGGGTAACTGTTTGTATGAATTCACTTCTTTGCGAACGATGTCGGTAATTATCTCTTCGCAAGTGGGGCTGAAACAAAATTCATTGTCGTGGCGGTCTGTAATGCGGAGCAATTCGTCGCCATAAAAATCCCAGCGACCTGATTCTTTCCACAAATCAGCGTTTTGGATTACGGGCATGAGCAATTCAATCGCACCTGCGCGGTTCATTTCTTCGCGCACAATTGCTTCCACTTTGCGCAACACGCGTAAGCCCATCGGCATCCATGTGTATAAACCTGAGGCGTTGGCTTTAATCAAACCTGCGCGCAGCATTAATTTGTGGCTGGCTAAACTGGCTTCTGCTGGAGCTTCTTTGAGCGTTGAGATAAAAAATTGACTGGCTTTCATTTTGTAAACTTTGTTTTGAATTGTGTAACGAAAGGTAGAATTGTAGCAGTTTTCACGCAGCCTGAAAGATTTTTCAGGCTGTGTTTATTGCTTAAAATTTAGGCAGGTTTAGGTAGGTCTTGCAGCGCAAACTGTTTTTTTGTGCAAAACGGTAGTTCTCCACAAGATTATCCACAGATTTTGTGGGCAAGTTTATCCATAGTTTTCAGGCTGCGATATAATACAGCGTTTTCAAATGAGCTATTTTTAAAATGATTGAACTGAAACCAATTGATTGGAACGATTTTTTTAACACGTTGCATCTGTTTGCCCCGAAAGAATTTACTGCGCGTTTGCTAGAACGTAGTTTCAGACAGCCTGAAGGTTGGGTGGAATTGGGTTTGGTGTTGGCGATTATGGCAGCATCGTTTTTTATTGCGAAACAAGCGGAAAAGTCGCAGCGCATCAAAAACATCAAATTCCGCCCAATTAGACACAGCTTAAGGCGCGTGATTTTCCCTGTGATTATGCTCATGTTCAGCGTGGTGGCGTTGTTGCTGTGGCGCGTGCTTGGGCAAACAGGCGTGTGGCTGCGCTTGCTGGTGTTGGCGGCGCATTGGATGGTGATGATTCGTTTCTGCTTGGCGTTGTTGCATACCGTGTTACCGAAAACCACTTGGAGTGATTCGCTGGAACGCAAGGCAGCAACGGCGTTGTGGCTGTATTTTGTGCTGTGGATATCGGGCATTGATGATTTGATTATCAACTGGATGCGCTCGCTTGAGTTCACGATTGGCAAAAGCCGCTTAAATCTGTTTACTTTGCTGACTGGCTTGATTTGGGTTGGCATTGTGATGATGTTTATGATGTGGTTGGCACGATGGATTAACGCGCAAATCATGTCGTCCACGCGCTTAGATGTGAATTTGCGGATTGTGCTGTCCAAAGTGATTAAAACGCTGCTGATGATGCTGTCTGTGCTGATTGCGCTGCCGTTGGTGGGCATTGATTTGACGGTGCTTTCCGTGTTTGGTGGTGCTTTGGGTGTGGGCTTGGGTTTTGGTTTGCAGAAAATCGCCAGCAATTATGTGTCGGGTTTCATTATTTTGGCAGACCGTTCTATCCGCCCTGGCGACCGCTTGACGGTAAACAATTTCACAGGCTATGTAACGGAGATTACTTCGCGTTTTGTGGTGCTGCGTAGTTCGGCAGGGCAAGAAGCGTTAATCCCAAATGAAACTTTTGTAACCAGCACCGTGATTAACGAATCGTACACAGGCAAAGCCTTGTATCAATCGCTGGATATTCAAGTGGCGTATCACACCGATTTAACGCTGGCGTTGCGGATTTTGCAGGAAGCGGCGACGGAGCAAGAACGCGTGGGAAAAGACCCTTCGCCGTCTGCGGTTTTAACCAATTTTGGCGAAAATGGCATTGATTTGCGTGTCGGCTTTTGGGTAAGCGACCCTGAAAACGGTTTTGCAGGCTTGTTCTCAGCCATTTTGCTGACGATTTGGCGACGCTTTAATGAAGAGGGGATTGAGTTCCCTTATCCACAGCGCGAAGTCCGTATTTTGAATGATGAACAATCGCCCAGCGACATGGCGTTGCTCAAAGCCAAAATCCGCGCCGAGCAAGACACAAAATCGCAAGAGCCTTTAGAGGACGATGATTAAATGCAGCCTGAAAACAAAAAAATCCCCATTTCTGTGTTGGTTTTGTTGCACAACGAGCGCGGCGAAGTCTTGCTGCTCAATCGTTTGCAGCCAACTGGATTTTGGCAATCTGTAACAGGTAGTTTGGACAGTTGGGACGAACCGCCTTTTCAGGCTGCGTTACGCGAAGTGCATGAAGAAACGGGGATTTTGCTGCCTGAAAACGCGTTGCGCGATTGGCATTTTTGCACGGAATACGAAATTTACGCGCATTGGCGACATCGTTATGCGGATGGCGTTACGCGTAATACGGAGCATTGGTTTTCCGCGCAAATTGATTCAGGCTGCGAGATTGTGTTGAGTGAACACAGTGAATGTGAATGGCTACCTGCCAACGCGGCGGCTGAGAAAGTGTTTTCGCTGTCTAATCGGGAAATTATTTTGCAATGGTCGCAGCCTGAAAAGTAGGGTAGGGCGGTTAATTATTTGTTTTTGTTTGTTTTAATGTAAACTCAATCAACAATAGAAATATTTTTCAGGCTGCGTTTGGATTGTGAACCGTTTGCAGCCTGAAAAAAATCTAAAAAAACATAGCTAAACGCGCTTAACACCTTTAAAATAACGCCTTTTGGTCAGTAACCTAGTTTTAATTACGAAAGCAAGTTTTTCATGAAAAATAGAGTAAAAAATATCCATTTTGTCGGAATTGGCGGCACAGGTATGTGCGGCATTGCCGAAGTTTTACACAATCTTGGCTTTAATGTATCGGGTTCTGACCAAGCGCAAAGCGCAACCACACGTTATTTGAGCAGCTTGGGGATTCGAGTTTTCCCAGGGCATACCGCAGAACACATTGACGGCGCAGAAGTAGTCGTTACTTCTACCGCCGTGAAACACGATAATCCCGAAGTGTTAGCAGCGATTGAACAGCACATTCCCGTGATTCCACGCGCCATGATGTTGGCAGAATTGATGCGATTGCGCGAAGGCATTGCGATTGCTGGCACGCACGGCAAAACCACCACAACTAGCTTAACCGCGTCTATTTTGGGCGCAGGTGGTTTAGACCCAACGTTTGTGATTGGCGGCAAATTAACCGCAGCAGGCACAAACGCAAAATTGGGCAAAGGTTCATGGTTGGTAGCGGAAGCTGATGAAAGCGACGCGTCTTTCTTGTATCTGTCGCCTGTGATTACCGTGATTACCAATATCGACGAAGACCACATGGACACTTACGACCACAACGTGGAAAAACTACACCAAGCGTTTGTGGACTTCGTTCATCGTATGCCGTTTTATGGAAAAGCCTTTTTGTGTGTGGACAACGACCATGTTCGCGCCATTCTGCCAAAAATCAAAAAACCATTCGCCACTTACGCGATTGATGATGAAACCGCCGATATTTGGGCAACCAACGTGCAAACGCGCGGCGCACAAATGGCGTTTACGGTTCACGCACGTCGCGGCGAAGAAGTGTTGGAATTTGATGTGGTGCTGAATTTACCAGGGCGACACAATGTGCTGAACGCATTGGCAAGTATTGGCGTGGCGTTGGAATGCAAGATTTCAGTTGAAGCGATTCAGGCTGGTTTATTGGGCTTTGCGGGTGTCGGTCGCCGTTTTCAAAGCTATGGCGACATTCCATTGCCAAATGGTGGCACAGCGCGTGTGATTGACGATTACGGTCATCATCCCGTTGAAATGCAAGCGACTTTGGCAGCAGCGCGTGGCGCGTTCCCGAATAATCGCTTGGTGCTGGCGTTCCAGCCGCACCGTTACACGCGAACACGCGATTTGTTTGAAGATTTTGTGAAAATTCTGGGAACGGTGGATAGCTTGGTGCTGACTGATGTGTATGCAGCAGGCGAAGAACCGATTGTGGCGGCGGATAGCCGTGCTTTAACTCGCGCCATTCGCGTGCATGGCAAACTTGAGCCGATTTACTGCGCTGATGTGAGCGCACTGCCTGAAACGCTGTTAAACGTGTTGCAAGATGGCGATGTGTTGCTGACGATGGGTGCAGGAAGTATCAATCGCACGGCGCAAGCCTTGGTGGACGCAACCACCGCAAAATAAAATTGTTGGCAGCCTGAAAAAAATTTCAGGCAGCTTTTTGTGTATTTTTTCGGCAGCCTGAAAGATTGTTTTTCAGGCTGCCATAAGCCATTAAATAGAAAGCAGTTATTATGCAAAACTTTGGTAAAGTCGCCGTGTTGATGGGCGGATTTTCTTCAGAACGTGAAATTTCTTTAACCAGCGGTAACGCGATTTTGAAAGCGTTGCGTGAAAAAGGTGTGGACGCGCACGCGTTTGACCCGAAAGAAACGCCGTTATCTGAATTAAAAACTCAAGGTTTTCAGGCTGCGTTCAATATTTTGCATGGCACTTATGGCGAAGACGGTACGGTGCAAGGCGCGTTGGAAGCGTTGGGTATTCTGTACACAGGTTGTGGCGTGTTGGCATCTGCGTTGGGCATGGACAAATATCGCTGCAAATTGATTTGGGCAGCGTTGGGTTTGCCAATTCCGCCGTTTGTAGTGCTGCATGATGACAGCGATTTTGCGGCAGTTGAAGCGTTGTTGGGTTTGCCGATGTTTGTGAAACCTGCGGCAGAAGGCAGTAGCGTAGGCGTCTACAAAATCACGCAAAAAGGCGAATTGGCGCAAGTTTATCAGCAGTTGCGCGACCAAAACTTGCACGGCGAAATTTTGGCAGAACAATTCATGTCGGGCGGCGAATACACTTGCGGCGTGTTTAATCAAACTGCGTTGCCGACTATCCGCATTATCCCGAAAAATGATTTTTACGATTGGGAAGCCAAATATTTGCGTGATGACACGGTTTACATGTGCCCATCTGATTTGAGCAAAGCAGACGAAGCGTTAATGCGCGAGTTGGCGGTGAAAGCGTTTGTGGCGATTGGTGGTGGCAACACTTGCGGTCGCGTGGACTTTTTGAAAGACGCAGATGGCAAATTGTATATTTTGGAAGTGAACACGTTACCAGGGATGACTAGCCACAGCTTAATCCCAAAAGCAGCGAAACAAATGGGCATAGAATTTGGTGATTTATGCGTTTCTATTTTGCAAAATGCGTTCAATAAATAATAGGTGAAACGTGAAAATTGTGTTTTACCTGAGTCTGTTGCTGATATTGCTGACGGGGATTTTTTGGTTGCCGCGTTCTTCGTATTTTCAGATTGGCGCAATCAATATTGTGGCGGAAAATGGCGGCGACCAACTCAAACATGCAAGCAAACGGCGCGTGTTTGAATCCGTCCGTCCGTATCTAACAGGAAGTTTCTTTCGTGTGAACGTGCATGATGCGCAACGTGCAGCGGAAAGTGTGAACTGGGTGAAGCATGCTCGCGTGGATAGAATCCCGCCTTCGGTGATTAAAATCACGGTGGAAGAGTATGAGCCAGTGGCTCGCTGGGTGCGCGAAGGTTATCAAGCTGGGTTGATTACGGCAGAAGGGCAAATTTTTCAGGCTGCATATAATGAAGAGCTGCCTGAATTTGATGGTGATGTAACCGAATTGCCGATGATGTTGGAACAATATAGATTGTTGAATGAACAATTAAAGCCTTTGCGTTTGAAGATTCTGCGTTTACAATATAGTTCTCGTGCGGCTTGGTCAATGATGCTGGATAACGGCATTGAACTGCGCTTGGGTACGCAAAATACGCACACCAGAATGGCGCGTTTTGTGGAATATTATCCAAGCAAATTGGCATGGCAAGCGAATAATGTGGATTATGTGGATATGCGCTATCCAGATGCATTTGCGGTGCGACTGAGTGAAAATCTGCCAGAACCTGAAGAAGCGGAGCAAAAACAAACGCAGCCGCAAGAAAAGCAGCCTGAAAAATCGGCAAAATCAAAGAAAACGACCAAAAAATAAGATTGTTTTATTGGAAAAAATAATATGGCTGAAAATAAGCAATACGTCAGTGCGTTGGACGTAGGCACATCAAAAGTAATTGCGTTGATTGGCGAAGTGGTTGATGATGAAATCAACATTGTGGGCATGGGTTTATCAGAATCTCGCGGCTTAAAAGCGGGCATGGTAACCAATATTGATGCCACCGCTCAGGCAATTATGCAAGCGATGACCGAAGCTGAACGCATGGCTGAATGTAAAATTCGTAGTGTAACCACGGGCATTTCTGGCAACCATATTCGCAGCCTGAATTCTCAAGGCGTAGTCAAAATTAAAGACGGCGAAGTGAGCAAGGTGGACATTGACCGTGCAAAAGACACGGCAAAAGCGGTAAACATTCCGCCAGACCATCAAATTTTGCACACTGTTGTTCAAGAATACATTATTGATAACCAACCAGGGGTGCGCGAACCGATTGGTATGAGTGGCGTGCGTTTGGATACGCGCGTGCATATCATCACGGGTGCAGTAACCGCGTTGCAAAATATTCAAAAATGCATTGAACGCTGCCAGTTGCAAGTAGATGAAATCATGCTGCAACCGTTAGTCAGCGCAGACGCTGTTTTAACAGAAGATGAAAAAGAACTGGGCGTTTGTGTGATTGACATTGGTGGTGGCACAACAGACATCGCTGTTTATACCAATGGTGCGATTCGCCACACCGCAGTTATCCCGATTGCGGGCGATTTGATTACACGCGATTTGGCGCAAGCATTGCGTACCCCATATAGTGCAGCTGAACGCATTAAAATTTTCCACGGCGCAGCTTTGGAAAATTTGGACGGCTTAGATGAAATGGTGGAAGTACCAAGTGTGGGCGATAGATTGCCGCGCCAAATTTCTCGCCGCACATTAGCCAGCGTGATTGGCCCGCGTGTAGAAGAAATTTTGGAACTGACGCTGAACGAATTACGCCGTGCGGGTTTTCCTGAAGAAGTTTTGACTTCAGGTATCGTATTGACTGGCGGTGCTTCATTATTGCGCGGCGTGGTGGAATTGGCTGAAGATGTGTTCAATTTGCCAGCACGTGTGGGCGTACCACAAGAAGCAGGCAGTTTGTCAGAGCGTTTGCGCAATCCGCGTTATGCGACAGTGATTGGTTTATTGTATGCCGCGAAAAAACGTGCGAAATTGAGCGGTTTGAGTGCGGGCATACAAAATCGTAAAGTACCCGCAAATAGTGCTATGCCAAGTAAACCAGTAGCCAATAAATCGCGTCCAGCACCGATTGAAACCCCTAATGACGACCTCATCAATAATATCAATGATGTCGAAAATATTGATGATGGTATCGGTTTGGATTTACCCGAACCCAATCCACGCAAACCAAGTCTTTGGACTCGTGCAACGCGTTGGATGAAAAACAATCTGTAATTCAGTCAGCCTGAAAATAAGCAGCCTGAAACCACTTTAACCCCTTTTTTATTGATGACACTTTCCAAACGGGAAAGTGAGGAGCCCCAAAGATGGACAATCCCGTTTATAACTTTGTAGATAATTCAACTGGCCCAGCAGTGATTAAAGTCATTGGTGTTGGCGGTGGTGGTTGCAATGCCATTAACAACATGATTGACAACCCAATTCATGGCGTGGAATACATCAGCGCAAACACAGACGCGCAATCATTGCAAAACAATTCAGCCAAAAGCAAAATCCAACTGGGCGCAAGTTTAACGCGTGGTTTAGGTGCAGGTGCTAATCCAGATGTGGGTCGTGATGCCGCTTTGGAAGACCGTGAAGCGATTGCTTCTGCGGTTAAAGGCGCAGATATGTTGTTTATCACGACAGGTATGGGTGGCGGCACCGGCACCGGCGCTGCGCCCGTGATTGCAGAAATCGCCAAAGAAATGGGTATTTTGACTGTTGCAGTGGTAACGCGTCCATTCAAACACGAAGGTAAACGCGGCATCGTGGCGCAACAAGGGATTAACCACTTGAAACAACAAGTGGATTCATTGATTGTGGTGCCAAATGATAAATTATTGGCAGCATTGGGCAAAGGCGTAACCGTGAAAGAAGCTTTCCGTGCAGCAAACAACGTGTTGCGTAACGGCGTGGCAGGCATTTCAGAAATCGTTACTTGCCCAGGTTTGATTAACTTGGACTTTGCCGATGTGAAAAACATGATGAGCATCACAGGCATGGCGATGATGGGTATCGGCGAATCTAAAGGCAGCGACCGCGCTCGTATCGCCGTGGAACAAGCGATTTCTAGCCCATTGTTGGACGATGTGAGCTTGAGCGGTGCGCGTGGTGTGTTGGTAAACATCACCACTGCGCCAGATTGCTTCATTTTGGACGAATACGAAGAAATCATGGCTGTGGTGAGCGAATATGCTTCGCCTGATGCTGAATTGAAATTTGGTACCGCAGAAGATGAAAGCATGCCTGAAGATGCGATTCGCATCACAATCATCGCAACTGGTTTGAAAGAAAATGAGCCAACTTTCGCGCAAATGGGCAGCAGCACACGCCCTGTGGCAGACCCTGCCGTTGCCAACAAAGTAAACAGCGTCATTCGTTCAGGTCGCAGCGCACGTTCTGCGAACTTGGTTGCGGCTGACTTCTCAAGCCAATCTGTGATTGATGATTTTGAAACGCCTGCAGTATTGCGCCGTCAAGGTCATTTAGAATAATAACAAAACGCAGCCTGAAAAATTCTTTCAGGCTGCGTTTATTGCTTTAATCGATTTTTTACATTTCCCACAGAAAGGGGCTTTATCATGCAAGATAGTCAATCATTAGACAAATTTCAAGCCATGCAACTGGCGGCAATGTTAATCACGGCGCAAGCTAACGCAGAGCAAGATGAAAAGTTGGTTGAACGAATGTTGAACTTAGCTGAGTTGATTCGTGAAAAAGATACGAAGCGCGTTCGTGAACGTTTGGGTACGCCACGCTTGGGGTGTTAATCTCATAAAAAAGCAGCCTGAAAACTTTTCAGGCTGCTTTTTTTTAGGGCTTAAATCGCGCGGTCAAAATAAGTATCAATTTTGGCTTTTTCTGCCATTGTTTGTACATAAGCCAACACATTTTGCGGATATTGAATACCTTTCACAATACTCAAATTACGCAGCAATGGGAAAATAATAATATCTTCCATGCTCAGGTTTTCACCATTCAGGCAGCCTGAACTTTTCACCAACGTATCCAATTGCGCCAATTCTTGTTCCGCTTGTGCCAAATATTTGCTGGTTTCGGTAAGGTTTTGCTCAAAGCTGCCCAGCATGCTTTCTTTTTTCTTTTGGAAATAAGCAATCGCTTCGGGCGTAGCAAATTCAGGCAAACCAATTTGAATATCGCGCGGCTGAATTAGATGATTGCCATATGCCATAAAACGGTCAAACCATGCTTGGATTTCTGGGCGAATGGTCTCGTTTAAACGTGTTTCGCAGCCTGAAAATTCATCGATATAGCGCACGATGTCTAAACTTTCGCCCATGTGTGAACCGTCTGGTTTTTGCAAAATCGGCACTTGTTTTGCTCCGATTAAACCGATAGGCGTGTCTTCGTCATCGTTCAGCAACACGATGTTTTCTAGCGGCACGTCGCGCAAGCCCAAAATCATGCGGGCGCGAATGCAGAATGGGCAATGGTCATAAATATATAATTTCATTTGCTTTCCTTGAGTATAAATGCAGCCTGAAAACGGATTTTCAGGTTGCGTTTTGTTTAATAGCGCGCTGGAATAGTTCCCATGCGTTGTTTCAGAGAAGTTTTTGATTCACCCAACAAACTTGCGTAATAAGTGGCGTTGGTCATCACTTTTTTCACGTAATCACGTGTTTCGTTGAACGGGATAGTTTCTGCGTAAATCGCGCCTTCCAAATTGTTGGCGGCTTGCCATTTGCGTGCGCGACCTGGACCTGCGTTGTAGCCTGCGGTTGCCAATACTTCGTTGTTTTGCAAGTTAGAACGGGCGTTTGCCATGTACCAAGTACCCATGCGCACGTTGCCGTCTGTGGTGTATAGCTCGTCGCTGCTCATGCCAATTTTTCGGGCGATTTCACGCGCAGTGGCAGGCATCACTTGCATCAAGCCTTGTGCGCCTACGCCTGATTGTGCGCTCATCACAAAGCGGCTTTCTTGGCGAATCAAGCCATACACCCAAGCTGGGTCTACGCCGTGTTGATTGCCGTAGTTCATAACCAAATCACGGTATGGCGTGATATAGCGTAAGTTGTAGTTCAACAAATCGTTGGTTTTGTCTGCGCTGTAAATTGCCATTTCGTAGAAATCGTTGTTGTATGCCAGTTGCGATGATACGAGCAAAGTTGGCTCGTTCAAGTTGCGTGTGGCGTAACGCCATTCGTTTTGTGCTTGGCGACGCATGCGCGAATCGCTGCTTTGTTTGCTGACTTGATACAAGGTGAGTGCGCGTTGGAATGCGCCGTCTTGGTTCAAGCGGTTTACGTCTGCTTGCGATGCGTTGGCAACGTTGTTGCGTGTGTTGATGCGTTGTCCCAGCTCTTCAGTTGCCAATACGGCGTAGAAGTTGCGACCTGATTTAGCGGCGCGTTGGTAGAAACTTTGTGCTTGTGAGGTGTTGCCTTGTGCGCTCAGGCTGCGACCGCGCCAGTAAAGCCATGTTGGGTCATTTTGCAATTTGGCTGGCATGCTGGCGATGATATCGCCCAATTCTTGCCAGTATTGATGACGCAAGGCTGAACGGGCGTACCATTCAAATTGTTCGTTATTCAGTTGCTTGCGGTCTGCTAAGCGATAGTAGGCTAGGGCGTTGCTGAAGTTTTGGTTTTTGGCGTGTGCTAAACCTAAAACGCCCCATGCGTAGCCTGTTTGTTCGCTGTTCAGGCTGCCTGAAAGATTTTGCAGACGGGCGGCGGCTGCATCTGGATTTTTTTGTGCTTCGCTGCTAATCACGCTGCGCAATGAATTTTCTTGTGCGCCGTTGCCCGTTGCGCTGTTGAGTGGGCTGCCGAGTGCTGCGGCTAAGTTGCCTGCATCTGCGGTTTGATCGCTGCTGAGCAAGCCGCGAACGCGTCGCCATGCGCGACTGCTGTTCAGGCTGCTGGCACGGGCTTGCAATAAGCTGTTGCAACCTGCTGGTAATTTGCCTGTTTCTTCTAATAAGTCGTTCACAAATGTGCCGTCATTTTCCACGCCGAATAGGTTGGCATAGCAGCGCACTTCTTGGCTGCGACCGAGTGGGTCTAATTTGGTGTATTGTTGTTGGAATAGGGCGATTTGGTTGCGTTTGCCTAAACTTTTCAGCCATTCATTGTGGACGCTTTCGCCCATTGCGCTTTGATTTTGGCTGCCTAAGAATTGAATGGCGGCGTTGTCATCGCCATTTTTTACGGCAGCTAACACGCTGTCTAAACGTTGAAAATCGTAAATGGTTTGATTGCTGTCTTGAACGGGACGTGAAATGGGAATCACGGCTTGAGCCACTTGTGTAGAGGGTTGCACAGGGGCTTGTGCGGTTGTTTTTGTTGTGCTTGGGGTTTGGTTTGAAGTGCAAGCCGCTAATAAAGCAACGGCTAAACCGCTTGCGCCGTTTGATGCCATACGCAAAATAGTCATGCAAAGTTCCATATTGTGTGGTCAAAAAAATTTTTAAGAGGATGTATGATAACAGTTTTTATCTTTTCAGGCAGCCTGAAACTTTTTTATGAATGAAATTGATGATTAATGTGTAATTTTCTTGTTTGAACTTTACAAAATTTAGCGATATAGTTTGTTTTATCCATTTTCAGGCTGCAATAGTGTCGCAGCCTGAAAATATTTCATTATTAGAACAGGAACAACACCATGAGCAAACTCTTCCCAAACGCCACACCACGCACACGCGCCCCCTTTCGTTTTGACATTGTTGGCAGCTTTTTACGCCCAGAAGCCTTGAAACAAGCTCGCCATCAATGCGCTTGCGGTGAATGCACACCCGAATACGCAGAAGAAATTACAGATAAAGCCGTGTTGGACTTAATCGCCAAAGAGAAAAAAGTGGGCTTGCCAAACGTAACCGATGGCGAATTTCGCCGCACTTGGTGGCATTTGGACTTTTTGTTCAATTTGAACAACGTGGAATTGCGCGACACCGAAACTTATAGCACCAAATTCCAAGCGCACATGCACCGCCCAGTAACGCTCGTTATCACAGACAAAGTGGAATGGAACAAAGACCATCCTTTCTTGGCAGACTTCAAACGCCTGCACGAAGAAGCCAACGGCTACCCAATCAAGTTCACAATCCCAGCACCCAGCATGCTGCACCTGATTACTTGCGTGCGCACCGCGAAACCAGAATTGCCAGCCGTTTACGCTAACGACCAAGAAAAATTGTTCGTCGACATCACCGCTGCTTACATTGAAGCAGTGAAAGTGTTTTACGATTTGGGCTGCCGCACCTTGCAATTAGACGACACATCTTGGGGGGAATTTTGCTCAGAAGAAAAACGTGCCTTGTATGCCTCACAAGGTGTGGATGTGGATACAGTTGCCAAACGCTATGTGCAAGTGTTGAACGACATTCGCGCCGCCGCTCCTGAAGACATGGCTTTGACCATGCACATTTGCCGCGGCAACTTCCGCTCAACTTGGTTTTCATCAGGCGGCTACGAACCTGTGGCAGAAATCCTGTTTGGCGGCTGCAACATTGACGGCTTTTTCTTGGAATATGACAGCGACCGCGCAGGGGATTTCAAACCATTGCGTTTCATTAAACATCAACAAGTTGTTTTGGGTTTGGTTACATCAAAAACAGGCGAGCTGGAAGACAAGCAAGCCATTATTGACCGCATTAAAGAAGCGACTCAATATGTGGACATCAACCAACTTTGTTTAAGCCCACAATGCGGCTTTGCTTCAACCGAAGAAGGCAACGTGCTGACCGAAGAAGAGCAATGGCGCAAATTGGAATTTATCCGCGAGATTGCAGAAGAAGTTTGGGGTGCGTAATCGCAGCCTGAAAATGGCAATAGATAAAAAACACTAATTCAGGTATGATTAACTCGCTTAACATTTGTTAAGTGGGTCTTCTTATTTTTCAGGCTGCTTATCATGAAAAAAACATCTCTTTTATTCCTCACGCTAACCGCTACCGCCGTTCAAGCCGCGCCCGTTAGCACCCCTTTAAACCAAATCCCCGATTTAAACCAAGAGCAAATCAGCCAGCAAACTGAAACCGTTGTGCAGCCTGAAAACGCCAAGCAACATTCAGCGTCCATGACCGCAGACGATTTGCTCAAGCAGCCTGAATTATTGCAAAACGCGCTGGATACTGCCATCAATCAGCAAAATGTAAACAATATCCGCTTTCTGCTGTCGATTTACCGCAAGCAGCCTGAAAACCAGCAAGATGCCGTTTTATTGAAATACGCAGAGAGCTTTGTGCAACGCGCAGACGGTAAGCAAGATGAAGCAGAACAAAATTTGCGTGAACTGGTGCAAGCGCACCCCGAATTTGCGCCGATTCGTTTGCAATACGCGCTGACTTTGTTGCAAAACGGCGAGCAAAAAGAAGCCGCGCAAGAAGTCGCCAAAATCCGCGAAACGCTCGAATTACCCGAAGATGTCAGCCAATATCTCAACCAATTTGACGCGCATCTGAAAAACGAAAAAGCGTGGCAATTCAACGCTAACGCGTATTATTTGAATGAAGGCAACGTAGGTCGCGCGCCTGAACAACGCACTTATGGCAATTGGCAATTTCCAGAGCCTAAAAAAGCGCACGGTTTCGGCTACGAGTTATCCGCTCAAAAAACCGTTCCCATTAAAGGGCATTGGGCGGCGCGTGTGAATGCTTCGGTTTACGGCAAATTTTATTGGGATGCGCATGATTACGATGATTTAGTCGCGCATACCGAAGCGGGCGCGGTGTGGCGCAATGCCAAGCAAGAAGTGTCTCTGATGCCGTTTTACGAAAAACGCTGGTATGGCACTGAGCCGTATTCGCAAACTTCGGGCGCGATTTTGCGTTATTCGCGCACTTTGTCGCCTAGCTGGCAGGTTTATGGTGCGTGGCAATCAGATTACAAACGCCATGATGACCGTCTGCATTTAAACGGGGCTGACCATTCGGCTTCGGTGTCGGTGCTGTATCGCAGCAGTCCGCAGCAGTATTTTGTGATTGGGGCTGGGGCTGGGCGCAGCAACGCAAAAGATTTGTCGGACGCGTATGTTTACAGCAATGCGCGTGTGAGCTGGACGCGAAATTGGCGCAGCCTGAAAAATTTATCCACCACTTTGAGCGTGTCGGCACAACGCCGCAATTATCGTGCGCCTGATTTTTTCAATATCCGCAGACATGACAAGGAATATTTCACGCGCTTATCTGTGTCTCACCCAAAATTATCTTGGGGCGGGTTTGTGCCGCGCTTGAACTGGACTTGGTCTCATGTGAATAGCGACCATTTTTATTATCGCTATAATCAGAATCGGGTTTTTGTTGATGTGATGAAGCAGTTTTGATTGAGAATGCAGCCTGAAAATATTGTTTTCAGGCTGCGTTTTTACACCGTGTTTTGCTACAATGCAGCATTGTCCTTTTTTTAATGAACTTATCATGCAGTTTTACTCTCACAAATCTCATCACTTCCCTGATTTTTCACGCAAACTAGTTGTCGCAATCATCATTGCAGGTGGCGTGTATTTGGGCGGTTATGCGGCTCTGTATCGCGTTTCACAGCATCATGAGCTCAACAAAAAAGCACAAACTTTGCTCGCTGGCACAAACCGTACCTTCACGCTAGACAGCAATATCAGCCGACAACTCTTCCCACGCCCCACCATCATCTTACGCAACGTCAAATTATCCGAAGTCAACAGCAGCGAAACCGCATTGGCTGTCGATGAAATTCGCGTGGGCGTGGCGTGGAGCAGCCTGTTTAGCAACCCCACAGTAGAAAAACTGGTTTTTGAGCGCGCAAAAGGACAAATCACGCGCCAAATCAACCAGCCTTGGAGCATCAGCGATTTATGGAAAACACGCGGTGAACGCAAAATTCAATTCAACCGTGTCCAAATCAATAACAGCGAACTCATCATCAAAGATGAGCAAATGGGCGAGCTGAAATTCGACAACGTCAATTTAATGATGTCACGCAATGGCGAAATGCTGCCTTATGTGCTAACCGCCAACGCCAACTCAAACTATTGGGAAAGCCTCAACCTCACCGCATCAGGCAATGCACAAAGCAGCCAAGACAGCCTGAAACTGCCCGACTTAAAAATCAAATTCAACGGCAAAGAAAACAGCTACACCTTTTCAGGCAGCCTGAAAACCAAAGCCGCATGGCAAGAACAAGATTTCATTGCCGAAAACACGCACATTGAAGCCATTAGCAAACGCTACGACAGCACGCTCAATCTCAACATCGGCAGCCTGAAAAGCCGATATGGCGACGCAACGCTAGGCAACATCAACGCCGTGTTTACCGCCCCCAGCAATCCTTACACCCCAACAGGTACACTCACTGCCAACCAAGCCACATGGCGTGATTACCGTTTTTACAGCGACGAGTTGAACCTCAAAATCAACACCCATCATCAAGAAAACGACCACTTTGACACCAATTTAAAAACCAACGCCGTTTGGTCAATGGCAAACGGTTTGCAGCTACACAACGCCAAGTTCAGCAGCTTATACACCCCAATCCAAGACCCAACCAAAGTCCGCTTTGCCAGTGAATGGGAAGGCAGTTTCAATGCACCATCGCTCACCGAATGGCAACTGAACGCAGAAGGCGTGTTTGACCGCCAACCTGTTACCTTCAACATTGAACGCAAGAAAAACAACGTTTCAGGCAGCCTGAAACTTGCCAAATTATCATTAAACAACTATTTGAGTAGCGTCAGCACGCCCACTCAATTACCCTTCCCAAGCCCCAAACTCAACGTCAAAATGGCGTGGGACATCGGCACACTGGAAACGCCAACCGCACAAATGGATAATTTTCACGCCGATGTGAAAGCCAATGAAAAACAAATTGAGCTAAACCCCCTCTCTGCCGATTTATACAATGGACACAGCACAGGCAGCCTGAAAATCAGCAACCAAACACCGCTCAAATACAGCCTGAAACAAACCGCCACAGACGTGGAAATCCGTCCATTATTGCAAGACATGTTTGGCATCGGCAGCTTGAGTGGCAAAGGCACAGCCGATTTCACACTCAGCGCAGCAGGCAACACGCACGATGAGCTGATTCAAAACACTAACGGCAAAGTCTCGCTAGACGTGAAAGACGGAGAATGGTCTGGGATTAACTTGGCTCGCGTGCAAAGTTTGCTCACAGGCAATATTCTGAAAGACAAAGACAGCGAAGAAGCCCAATCCATGCCGTTCTCGCACTTTGTGTCGCAGTCTGAAATCAAAAACGGCATCAGCAAACACCAAGCCAACGCCGAATTAACGCAGCCTGCTGCCAACATGCAAAGCCAAGGCGAACTGAATTTGCTGAAAGAAACAGTAAACGAGCGTATTGTTTTCCAAGGTGCTGGCGGCGATACGCCTCTGCCCATTCGCGTGAATGGCGATGTGAAAAAACCAACCATCAGTTTGGACTATCAGCAACTTACCGCAGGTGCAAGCTCGCCAGAAGAGAAGCAAAAAGCCATCAGCGACACTTTGAAAAACCAATGGCAATGGTTGCTCAAAAAAGCCAAATAACGGCGCAAAAAAACTCCCTTGTTTTCAAGGGAGTTTTTTCTTACTCAAAGCCATCGTCTTCAGCCCAAGCCCTACGAATCGCAGCCTGAACCGTATCCATACCAAATCCGCGATACAACAAAAACCGCATTTGTTTCTGTTTTTCCGCAAAATCCGCCGCAGGTTGCTTGAATTTTTTGCGTAAGACTTCTTTCGCGTTGGCTAATTCCGTTTCTGAATCGGGCAAAAATTCACGCGCCATTTCGCTGTCGATGCCTTTCGCCGCCAACGCCTGTTTCAAGCGCAAAGCCCCATGTTTGCGACTTTTGCTGTTCACAAACGCTTCTGTGAACCGCTCATCAGATTGCCAGTTGCGCTCCGCAAATTCCGCCAACACCTGATTCAGCTCGTCTTCATCTTCCGCATACGGTGCAAGTTTGCGTTGCAATTCCAAGCGGCTCACTTCGCGGCGCGACAAAATGTCCATCGCGCGAGCGCGTAACGATTTTGGCTCTCTCATTTTTCAGGCTGCCAATCAATCATTTTTGGGACGTTGAACGCGCAAATGCTCGTAAATTTCAGGCAGCGAACCAATCAGCCAATCGGGTTTGGTTGCTTCTTCTTGGCTCAGTTCCACCATGTCGCCATAACCGTAAGTTACGCCAACCGCCACGCAGCCAGCCGCTTTTGCCGCCAGAATATCGTTGTGCGAATCGCCGACCATTAGCATATTTTTGCAGTCCACGCCCAACACTTCCGCCACATAACGCAACGGCTCTGGGCTGGGTTTGCGCTCAGGCAGCGTGTCGCCACCGACTACCATGCTGAAGTAGCCATCTAAACCCAAATCTTTCAATAATTTAACGGCTAACACTTCGCTTTTATTGGTTACAACAGCAAGCGGAATGCCGAGCGATTTCAGCAAGCCTAAACCTGCTTCAGTTTGCGGATAAGGGCGTGTGGCGTTGGCGATGTTTGCGCTGTAGTGTTTCACAAACGCAGAAAAGCCTTGTTGCCAAAGGACTTCATCTGCTTTGCCTTGGTAATCGTCCATCAAGGCGCGATGAACCAGCACGCCAATGCCGTCGCCAACATAGCTTTGCACGGTTTCGCGTGGCAATTCGCTCATGCCCAGCGCGACGCGCATGGCGTTGGCCGAAGCGGCTAAATCGGGAATGGAATCTACTAACGTGCCGTCTAAATCAAATGCGGCAGCCTGAACGTGGTCTAAAGTAATTTGTGGCATAGTTTGGTTTCTCCTAAATAAACGC
Organism: Kingella negevensis; assembly: GCF_030177895.1. NCBI lineage: Bacteria > Pseudomonadati > Pseudomonadota > Betaproteobacteria > Neisseriales > Neisseriaceae > Kingella > Kingella negevensis. The sequence continues at coordinate 665,633 of NZ_CP123448.1, read as the reverse complement.
AGCCTGAAAACATTTTCAGGCTGCGTGATTTTATACTGCGTTAAGCATTATTTGAACACAATTTCATTTTTTGGTTCAAAACGCGCTGCGTCCACTGGTGAGTTTTTAGTCAGATAATCTTTCATAATTTCCGCATCAATGTAACCAGTTTCCACATAGCTTGGGTGTTTGTTCAATTTTGGATAACCGTCGCCGCCTTCAGCATTGAAGTTGGTAAACGCGATGCGATATTTTTTGTTCATATCCAAAGGTTTGCCGTTCAATGTGACGTCGCTGACTGTGCCTGCTGTGCGATTAACGGTCATTTTCAAATTATTGGTGAAGTGCGGATAACCACCGTTGCCTGTGCTGATGAGAGCGACTTTGCTCAAGTAATCTTGCAGCTCTGCACCAGTTAAGGTTACGTGGCTCAAGATGTTGCCGAATGGGTGAACTTTCAGCACGTCTTTGTAAGTCAGTTCGCCAGCTGGCAATGAATCACGAATACCGCCGCCGTTGAAGATACCAATATCGGCTTGGGCGCGTTCCATCATCGCTTGCGTAATCAAATGACCCAAGTTACTTGGGCGATAACGCACCACTTCGCGCTGACCTTCAAACACGCCTGTGGTTTGACCCACTTTCACGTTCAATAATTGACCGCCTTTGTCTTGGTAAGTTTTCAAGTAGTTATACAATTTGCTATCAGGCACAAAGCTGGTGTAAGGCACGTAAGTGGATTGACCGTCTGCACCTTTCACTTTTTTCTTCAAGTTAATCGGAACCAACTGATAGCTGACTAATCGGGTTTTGCCATCTTTAAACTCAAAGTCTGCACGACCAACGTATTTACCCCATTCGCCAGCCTGAACAATCCATGTGCCGTTTTGGAAATCTGGGCGACAGGCTTGAGTTGGCTCGTATTTTTCATTCAATGAACCATCTTCATTTAAGCAAACGCGAGTGTGAGAGTGTCCGCCCACGATTAAATCAAATGCGCCTTTTGGCAAGTTACGCGCCAATGTTACATCGCCAGGCGCATTGTCGCCGTGATTGGCATTGTTGTAATAACCCATGTGAGTCAAAGCAATGCGCACATCAGGTTTCTCTTTGCGATTGATTTCGTTCAGTGTTTTATTTGCAGCGTGCGTTGGGTCGGCAAACGATAAGCCAGCCACGTTTTTCGCACTAGACATTTTTTCACTGTCTTCAGTGGTTAAACCTACCACAGCCACTTTCAAACCATTTTTCTTCAAAATGGTGTACGGTTTCACAAAGTGTTTACCCGTATTTTTATACAACACGTTGGCGCTCAAAAATGGGAAATTCGCCCAGCGTTCTTGTTGTTTCAACACGGATTGAGGATTGTCAAATTCATGGTTCCCCAACACGGTGGCTTCAAAACCGATGCGGTTCATGCCTTCAATATCAGGTTTAGCTTGTTGCACATCAGATTCAGGCACGCCTGTATTGAAGTCGCCAGCATGCAGCAAAATCACGCTGCCATTTTTCGCCGCCACGTCTTTTTTAATCGCATCAATCACGGCTTTTTCTGCGGCAAACCCGTATTCACCATGGTCGTTTTCCCAGAAACGTCCGTGCGTGTCGTTGGTGTGAACCACTGTAAAACGATACGTTTTACCTGCTTGATAAGCAAATGCAGAATGTGCCAAACCCAAACCCATTACTGCCGCTGTGAGATATTGCCATTTCATGGTTAATTCCTTTGTTGATGATTAAAAAAAATGCAGTTACGAAACGATGTAACAACGTGAAATATTTTAACGCGTTAAAATATATTAAAACAAGTTAATTTGCAGAAAAACGAAATGCAGCCTGAAAACATTTTTCAGGCTGCATTGATAAATCATAGATACACGATTTCCCCAGAGCGACCGCGACTGGCTTCGCTTGCCCACCACACAAAATCAGGCGTGATGTCCGTCATATTTTTGCGCTCGCTTGCCGATTCGCCAGGGTGCGTTTTAATGCGCTGCGGCGAATTAATAGACCCAGGTACCAACACATTAGCGCGCAAATTCGGGAAACGTTCCCATTCATCAGCCACCACTTTGCACAGATAATTCAACGCCGCTTTAGAAGCCCCAAAGCCACCCCAATACGCTTGCGGAGTTTCACCGTGTGATTCGCCGACAAAAATCACCGAAGCATCTTCAGATTCTTTCAGCATAGGCAACACCGCACGTGTTAAAGCCATCGGCGCAACTGTGTTGATACGGTATTGATTCACCCATTCATTCACCGTTTGAAAATCCAATGGCGAGAGCGCGTAGAAATAGCTGGCGCAGTGAATCACGCCGTCCAACTTGCCTTGCGTAGCTTCCGCAATCGTTTGCGCCAAATAATCAAATTCTTTTTCTTCCGCGTGAATCATGTCGAAACACATCGCAAACGGCTCAGGACTGCCCGCCGCCACAATATCGTCATACACTTTTTCTAATTTTTTTTGACTACGCGCCATTAAAATCACCGTTGCACCAGCCGCTGCGCAGGCTTTTGCCGTTTCCGCGCCCAAGCCTTGAGATGCGCCTGTAATCAATATCGTTTTATTTTTTAATGATTGTTCAGTCATGATGATTTCCTTTCGCAGCCTGAAAACTAATTCAGCGGCATATTAGCCGAATGTATAAGTTAGAGCAATCAATTTATTTACACGGCTTAACAAATTTTCAGGCTGCCTGAAACTGCGTTAAAATATTTGCAGCCTGAAAAGATAAGGACAAACTCATGCAAACCAACACAATCATCCACAAAATGCTGCAAGGCGAAAAAGTAGAATGGCACGCGCTGGAAGACGTTGCCGACCTCAAACGCGGACGCGTCTTATCCAAACCCTATTTAGAAGAACACAAAGGCGATTATCCCGTTTACAGCTCACAAACCCTGTTTTGTTTGTGGAATACCATGACGGTAGCGGTTTTGTGTGGGGCGACAGTTTGAGCGGTGCAAAACGCAATGGCGTGTCCAAACTGGAAAGCACGGTAGAAATGTCACAATGGGTACAGGAGCGTTTTGGCAAATATGCGCGTTCTCTGCTGCACAAACCGATGAGTGAGGTTATTCGCAAAATGGCGCGTTTTGCTGAAGATGAATGTCAGCCTATGCAAGCAAGTGGTTGGTAGCCTCTTCGCAGTTAAGCGGTCGTGCTTACAGCTATTCGGTTTTGCGCTCTGAGCATAATCCTGAAGATGAAATGCAGGTTACGCTGAATTTGGCGTTTGACGGTGTGGTTCGCCGCATTTCCGTTTCGCAAAATATGTATTCGCACAGCTAGGTTTTAGGCTGCCTGAAAAACAGGAATAGTCAAAAAAACAAAAAATAACGCCCTTACGCGTTGGCGCGTGAATAGCAAGGGCGTGAAATATTGCTTTAAAAACGATAGTCGCAAGGCGGTTTATACGGCTGAAGAATGCCCGAATTTGTTTTATGGGCGTGGCTATGTGCAACTGACTTGGTACGACAATTATTTGCGTGCTGGTAGTGAGTTGGGCGTGGACTTGGTAAAAAATCCTGAATTGGCTTTGCAGCCTGAAATCGCGGCTAAAATTATGCGTTTGGGCATCGTGGGCGGTTGGTTTACGGGGCGTAAGTTGGCGCATTATTTTTCAGGCAGCCTGAAAGATTTTGTGAACGCCCATGCGATTATCAACGGCGATGTGAAAAAGAATGGGCAATGATTGCTGGGTATGCGCGGAAGTTTGAAGCGGCGTTGAATGCGCAATGAAAAAGGCAGCCTGAAAGTGCCACAAAAATATTTTCAGGCTGTTTTTTATGGGCAAGATAAAAGATTTACACCTAATCTGCACCAAATTTAATTTATTTACTTGATTTTATTAAATGTATTGGCGCACCCGACTGGGTTCGAACCAGCGACCTTCAGCTTCGGAAACTGACGCTCTTCCAACTGAGCTACGGGTACGGATAGAAGGGCGAGAGAATATCTCAAAATAAGACTTTTGGCAAAAATTTTGCAATATAATTAAACAGCAATATAAATTTTTCTGGGAAAGTGATAATTGCTCTTGGAAACCTATTCTAAAATTCAGTATAATCACAAAAATTAAATCAATGTTAATCTAACTTAACATAAAAAATCGAACCTTATCACAATCTCCAAAATAGCGAGCATAATTCAAAATGAAATTCTCTAAAAATCAAATGCACGGCTCAGCATTATTTAACTTGTTAGGCGGTATCATTATTTTGATTTCCGTATTATTTTTGCTGACCAAACTGGCGGGTAGCGGTTACTACAGTGAAGTGGCTGAAACAACTGAAAGCGCAACGCAAACGCGCATCATGCCAACGGGGCAGGTTGTGGTGGGTGATGGAACTGAGCCAGGCCAGCGAACAGGCAAACAAGTATTTGATAAAGTATGTATTCAATGCCATGCGGCAGACAGTGCAACGGCTTTCGCTCCTAAGGTAACACATAACGACCAATGGACTGCCCGTATTGCTCAAGGTTTTGAAACATTGGTTCAACATGCGGTAAACGGTTTTAAAGGACCTGATGGCGGCAATATGCCAGCAAAAGGTGGCGATACCCGTTTAACAGATGATGAAGTAGCGCGTGCGGTGGCTTATATGGCGAACCAATCAGGCGCCAACTTCACTGAGCCGCCTGTAGGTGGTGCTGCGGCTGCAGTAAGTGCAAAAACTTCTAGCGCGCCAGCCGCTGCAAAAGCAGAAGACAAACCAGCAGCCACTGCTGATAACAACGCACGTGGTAAAGAAGTATTTGAACAAACCTGCAGATTCTGCCACGGTGCAGATACAGCTATTCCCAATATCCCACGCGTAACGCATAACGATGAATGGGCGCCACGCATTAAACAAGGCGAAGCGACTTTGGTAAAACACGCTATTGAAGGCTTCAACGCCATGCCAGCGAAAGGTGGCAATGCAGCTTTGTCTGATGACGACATCAAAGCCACCGTTCAATATATGGTAAAACAATCAGGCGGTTAATTTAAAATATTGCCTAACGATGCCGCATTTGGTTTTCCAGATGCGGCTTTTCATTTGCAGCCTGAAAGAATCACAATGAAACATTCCAGCACCTTTTTACTCATTCTCGCCGTTGTGATGATGGCTTCAGTACAGCGCACCCCCTTAGTTGCGTTGGGTCCTGTTGTGAGCCATATCCAGCAAGACTTGCAGATTTCGGGCGCCACCACAGGCTTAGTCGCTGCGCTGCCTTTGCTGCTGTTTGCCATTTTCTCCCCATTTGCCGCAGGCTTCGCGCGCAAATTTGGCATGGAACGTGTGCTGATTTCCGCTATTTTGCTGCTCATTATCGGCTTGATTGTGCGTGTCGCCATACCGTCTGTCGGTTTTTTGTTTTTGGGGACGGCTGTGATTTCCGCCGCCATTTCCATGAGCAACGTGCTGTTGCCTGCCTTGGCGAAGCACAATTTGCCCACGCGCGTTGGCTTAGTGATTTACACGATGTCGATTACCGTTGCCATTTCCTCTGCGCTTGCCAGCGTGATTGCCGTGCCTTTAGCCAACTGGTTTAACTGGCGTTGGTCGCTTGGCGTGTGGGTGTTGCCCGCCATTGCCGCTTTTGTGATTTGGCTGATTTGGGCAAAACAAGCCACCCCCGCCCCACTCAATCCCGTCCAACACGCTTCAGGTAGCCTGAATGTTTGGCGCGTGCCAGCCGCATGGGTGATTAGCGTGCTGATGGGCGTACAGTCATCGCTGTTTTATTCTGTGATTAACTTTTTACCGTCCGTGCTGATTGAAAAAGGGATGACCCCTATGCAAGCAGGCAGTTACACCTCACTTTTTCAGGCTGCATCATTATTTGGCGTGCTACTCGTATCGCTCAAATTTTCAGGCAGCAGCCACAAGCAAATTTGGACAACCAGCATGGCTGGACTGATGTTGGCGGGCATGACAGGATTGTGGCTATTGCCCGTTTCCCAAGCTGGTGTATGGATTTCACTCGTTGGCGCAGGTAGCTCTGCCGTGTTTTCCATTGTGATGATGCTGTTTGCCTTGAGAACCGAAAGCGCACACGAAGCTGCCGCACTTTCAGGTATGGCGCAAACCGTCGGCTACCTCATCGCCATAATGGGTCCGCTCGGCATGGGATTGCTGCACGATTGGTTTCATTCATGGCAAGTTTCGCTCAGCTTGCTGACTGCCTTGATGTTTATTGAAACCGTGTTGGCATGGTTTGCCAGCGCCCCCAGCACTTTACAACAAACTTTAAAACACTAAACATTTTCAGGCTGCGATATAAAAAGCAGCCTGAAAAAAGCAGCCTGAAAATTATGACAACACTCATCGACCAAGCCAAACAAGCCTTTGCCAATCAGCAGTTTGCCCAAGCCATTGAATTAGGCAAACAAAACCTGAAAGACCACCCAAACGATGTCATCACGCAAGAACTGCTGATAGACTCGTATTACTACACACTCAACCCCCAAGCCGTTCACGACACCGCGCGAGAAATGCTCGCCCACAATCCCAATCACGCCTATGCCTATTTCGCCATAGGTTGCGCCGATTCACAGGTTGGGCGATACGAGCAAGCACTTGCCCATTTTCAGCACGCCTACGCATTAGACAAACGCCCCAGTTATCAAACCGCCATACTGTGCACACGCCAACAACTCGCCTTGCAGCCTGAACAACAATGGGCAATCCTGCAAGACTACGACCGTTTTCTGCGCCAATATCCCAACGATTTAGGCGCACTCGCCAACCGCGCCATTTTGCTCGGCGACATGGGTTTACACGAACTCGCCCAGCAAGATTTACAACGCAATTTGCAGCTCAACAAAGACCCCATTCAAATCGCCAAAGCCTCGCTCAATCTCGGCATCAACAAGTTACGTCTAGGCGAATACGAAGAAGGCTGGGCATTATTTGAACACCGTTGGCAAGCCAAACACGCCGCCGCCCAACGCCCCAACTGGGACACCCCCATTTGGCAAGGTGAAGATATTGGCAACGCCCCCTTGCTCGTCTGCGCGGAACAAGGCTTTGGTGACAATATCCAATTCGTCCGCTACGCCATCGCTGCCAAACAACTCGGCTACAACGTAACCGTGTTAAACCAACCACAACTGGAAGACCTAATTTCAGGCAGCCTGAAAAAATTTGGCATTCCCACCATTTCACTCAACGGCGAGCAACCGCAAGGCTTCAGTTATTACGCCACTATGATGAGTATGCCCCACCTGTTGCGCCACAAAATCAGCAGTCAGCCTGTAACAGGACATGGCTATTTGCAGACCAGTCCAGCGTATCAACAAAAATGGACAACCAAAATGCAGCCTGAAAAAACGCAACCGCGCATCGGCATTGTGTGGGCAGGTTCGCCCAAACACCACCGCAACCTCAGTCGCAGTATTACACTGAACACCATTGCCCCTTTGTTGCAATTTCCCGCCGAGTTTCACTGCCTGCAAAAAGACATCAGCCCCGAAGACCTTGCCCAAATTCAGCAATATCCCAACTTGCACACATGGGCGCACGAAATCCAAGATTTCTCCGACACCGCCGCCCTTGCTGAGCAAATGGATTTAGTGATTAGCGTGGACACATCAGTCGCCCACCTAGCCGCCGCCATCGGCAAACCCACTTGGACGCTGATTAGCCACAATCCCGATTATCGCTGGCTGCTAGACCGCCGTGACACGCCATGGTATCCCAGCATGACCTTATTCAGGCAGCCTGAAAACCTCTCTTGGGGTGATGTGGTGGCGCAGATTTTGAAGGAATTGCAAGGGTATTTTCAGGCTGCGTGAAAGAGGCATTCAAATGAGTGATAGAATTTTAGCCACGTTTTCTATTCTTTTTCTCGCGGTTTTGATTTATTTAGACAACGGTTTTACGACATTAGGCGGCTGGTTGTGTTTGCTAATCTCTTGCACTTTCTTCGCCATTTTTGCCTATTTTGGCATTGTTGAAAAACGCCCACACGCCAGCCGTTTGGAAACTTTTTTGGCAACATCGTTTAAATGGATTTCGCGATTATTGAGTGGCATGGTTATCTTATTGTTTTCAGGCTGGACACTTTATCTCGTTTATAAAACGTGGCAAAAAGGGGATATACTGGGTGGGCTATTTTTCGCATTATTTGGCATGGGTTTCATAGGGTTTCTGATACATTTCTTCTTGTATGGACAAGCAGAAGGTAGAACAGGATTTCGCGCCAATCGTCTTGCGCATGAAAAACGCAAAAAGCGGTATCATTGGAAATGGTAGTTTTGAAATTTTCAGGCAGCCTGAAAAAACAGAAAGGAAAGAATGAACAATCCGATTGAAATTTACCAAACGGAAAACGGCGAAACACAAGTAGAAGTGCGTTTTGAGCAGGAAACTGTGTGGTTATCTCAAGCGCAAATGGTGCAACTATTTGGGCGTAATCAATCCGTGATTTCGTGCCATATTAACAACGCAGTAGAAGAGGGCGAAATCAGCGAAAAAAGCAATATGCAAAAAATGCATATTGCTTCTGCCGACCGTCCTGTTACCTTTTACGATTTGGAAACCATTATTTCTGTAGGCTATCGCATTAAATCGCCACAAGGTGTCGCGTTCAGACGTTGGGTAACCGCTCGCCTAAAAGACTATCTCGTTAAAGGCTATGCGCTCAATCAATCACGTTTGCAACAAAATGCCACCGAATTATCGCAAGCATTGGCGTTCATTAAACGAAGCGCATACCATATTAACCAATTTAAAACAACAGCTTATCGCACGAAACGAAACAACCGTATTATTTGCCCAAGAACGTGGCGACGGTTTGTCTGCGCTATTAGGCAATTTAGAACAAACCGTATTTGGAGAACCTGCTTACCCCAGCATTGAAAGCAAAGCTGTGCATTTTGCTGTATTTTGTCGTGAAAAACCACCCATTCTCAGACGGCAATAAACGCAGTGGCGCACTTCTATTTGTAGACTTTCTGCACCGCAATGGGCGATTATTCAACGCGCAACAACAACCCAAAGCAGCCTGAAAACAAGGAACAACACCATGAAACGCATTCTAGCTTTACTACTCATCAGCACCTTCGCTCAAGCCGAAGACACCGCGCTCACCCGAATCCAACTCACCAAAGGTGTAACCGTAGAGCGCGATTTAGTCAGCAAAGACGGACAATACCTCTTCCTTGTCCGCACAGGTACATGGCAAATCAACGGCAGCATGTTTAACCGTGCCAACAATCACCAACTCCACTTCACAGGCACACAAAAAGGCTACACACTCAACCTACAATCCACCGCCAACGCCGAAAACAGCACGCAGCCTGAATTTTTATACAACGGTACGCTCAATCTGCAAAGCAACCGCATTGACGGCGTGATGACCACCCCTGACAAACAACAAGCCATCACATTTGAGCCATACCTACCTGTAGCCAACCGCCCAGCGTTCCAATTCAAATTTTACGGCACGCCCAGCCGCCAAGTTACCCAAGTGCAAGTGCTGCAAAACAACAAAGTGGTGCAAACCCTTAGTGGCTTTGTCACCAACGACAACGAAGCTACTTATGCCGATTACAATTTTGACGGCTATTTTGACCTACGCCTAGACAGCAGCGACACCAGCCACCAATACTGGCTATACAACTCCAAAACTAAAAAATTCCAGTTTGACAGCGAACTGAGCCAATATGCCGAAGTGCCACAGCGTTATCCGCACAAATACATTTTAAAATTTGGTAACACCCTACTAGAACGCAGAAACAGTAAATGGTACGAAATTCCCTGTTGCACCGCCATCAACTAACTTTCAGGCTGCGATTAAAGTTGTAGGTTGGCTTTCCAAGCCAACACCGCAAATTCACGCAGCCTGAAAAATGTCGGCTCGGAAAACCGACCTACAACCGTTTAACAAACGCAGCCTGAAATTCCATGCAAACCCTATTCATCGCCGACCTACACCTATCCGACTACACCCCCGACCTAAACGTCCTGTTTACCCAATTTCTCCGTAACCACGCCCAAAGCGCAGACGCGTTATACATTTTGGGCGACCTATTTGATGCATGGACAGGCGATGATGACGACAGCGTAACCGCCGCTGAAGTCGCGCAAGCAATCAAACAATTTGCCCAACACGCCCCTGTTTACTTCATTGCAGGCAACCGCGATTTTCTGCTCGGCAAATCATACGCCGACAAAGCCAATCTCACGTTGCTGCCTGAAAACCACATAATCCACGCGCACGGCAAAACCCTATTGCTCACGCACGGCGATGAAATGTGTACTGAAGACACGTCCTATCTGCGTTATCGCAAAATCATGCGCTGCAAAATCGTACAAAAAATACTACTCGCGCTGCCGTATCGCAAACGCAAGCAAATCGCCGAAAATCTACGCGCCGCCAGTCAGCGCAAAAAGCAAAACGCGCAAGCCTATGCTATTTCAGACGTGACTGAACAGGGCGTTCAGGCTGCGTTAAACCGTTTTCCTGACACGCAAATTGTGATTCACGGGCATACACATCGTCCAGCCAAGCATGAACACACTTTCGGGCAGCAGACGGTTGAGCGGTATGTAATACAAGATTGGCATAACGGGGCAGGGGGATATTTAGCTTTAGATGAACAGGGCGTGCAGTTTTTCAGGCTGCCTGAAGAAAGAACTTTTCAATGAATTTAAACAATATTAAAACGCTTCGTTCTATCAATGGCACGGGGCTAACTTTTTCTGGTGAATGTGATTAGGAATCTGATGGTTCGTATGTTTCAACGTGTTGGATTAGCGTATCACATTTGCCCATTTTGCCGATTTACAGCGCAAGAATAACGAATGTTTCGGGTGATTCAGGTAAATTAGGCAATAGCATCGTTTGAAACCATGCTTCAAAAGAATCGCTGGTTATTGTATTTTGATAAATCATTGGCACAATTAAATTTTGCCCAATTTGCGCTGCAACTCATGATAAGCGTTGGTATTTTCTACCGCTTATCTTGGTTTTAACAATTTCCCCTTTCGGACTACGAGCATACGGACGAAAGAAATAGGTATCCAATCCTGTTTCATCTAAATAAACAAGCGGGTAGTCCGAAAATTGGGCTAACTGAGCTAAATAATGAGCTACTTTTTCTGGGTTTTGTTCTTTGTAAGTGGTGGTCTTTTTTTACGCGTGATACCTAATTTTTTGAGCGCATAAAAAATTGTTGATGTGGAGCAACTAAACATTTCAGCCATTTCATAGAGATAAGCATCAGGATTTTGTTCAATATATTGTTTGAGTGCTTGCGTATCCAATTTAGTGGCATTTTGCCCTTTGACTTGATGTTTCAGGCTACCTGTTTGTTCTTCTAATTTAATCCAAAGGTAAAGCGTATTTCTTGAGATACCATAGGTTTTGGCAACTTTACTTGCATTGTTACATTGCTTGTAACAAGTTAATGCTTTTTCTCGTAAATCAATTGAATATGCCATTTTATGCACCTTAAAGATAAAATTAGAATTGCACTATTTTATTTTGAATTTACTATACGACGTCAAAAATAATATCTTCTTCTCGTTTCGCCGAGTAATATCGCTTTTTCTTATAAATTTTTAAATTTTCTTTTTTTATAGTATTGAAACCTATCTTCTTCAATTTGTTTAGAGAGAATATTGAACAAATGATTTTCTAAAATATCCCCTTTTTTAGTGGTATTTCATTTCTAAATTACACTCCCAATATTATAGTGAATTAAAATCACAATGATACAGCGTTGCCAACGTCCTTATGTGCTATTCGCACACGGCGGACGTTGTCGCCTTGTCTCATTTTTATTTTAATTCACTATATTTTCAGGCAGCCTGAAAATTAACCAAATCAATTACCCCATATTTTTCAGGCAGCCTGAAACCCTTTACAATACCACCATTTTAACAAAACAGAGTAAACAAAATGCGAATTATCTCGGCAAACGTGAACGGCATTCGTTCTGCCTACAAAAAAGGTTTTTTGGAATACATCGCGCAATCGGGCGCGGATATTGTCTGTGTGCAAGAATTGAAAGCGCAAGAAGCAGACTTATCAGCAGAAATGCAAAAACCGCACGGTATGCACGGTGTGTGGCATTGCGCCCAAAAACGCGGTTACAGCGGCGTGGCGATTTACAGCAAACGCACGCCCGACCGCGTGCAATATGGCTTAGGCATTGAATTGTTTGATAATGAAGGGCGATTTGTTCGCGCGGATTTTGGGCGGTTGAGCGTGATTTCGTTGTATCTGCCAAGCGGTACGAGCGCGGAAGAGCGTCAGGCGTATAAATATCAGTTTTTAGATGCGTTTTATCCGATTTTGGCAGACTTGCTTCAAGAGGGGCGCGATGTGGTGGTGTGTGGCGATTGGAATATCGCGCATCAAAATATTGACATCAAAAACTGGAAAGGTAATCTGAAAAATTCGGGTTTCCTGCCTGAAGAACGCGAGTGGATTGGCAATGTGATTGCGAAATTGGGCTGGACGGATATGTGGCGCAAATTGTATCCCGATGTGGCGGGTTATACTTGGTGGAGCAATCGCGGTCAGGCGTATGCGAAAGATGTGGGTTGGCGGATTGACTATCAGATGGTGTCGCCTGAATTGGCAGCGAAAGCAAAAGAAGCGCACGTTTACAAAGAAGTGAAATTTTCAGACCACGCGCCGTTAGTGGTGGATTACGATTACGAAATTTAATTTTTCAGGCTGCGTTTATATAACTAAATGCAGCCTGAAAACAAGGAAACCCAAAATGAACCGCAGACAATTCCTAATTCTATCCACCGTCCTACTCGCCGCGGCTTGTCGCAACGGCAAAAAATACAGCAAATTAGCCAAAGGCAGCACCGTTTTATGCTTGGGCGACTCGCTCACCGAAGGCTACGGCGCACCCAAAGGCACAGACTACCCTACACAACTTGCCGAAATCACAGGCTGGAAAATCATCAACGGCGGCGTGTCAGGCGACACCAGCGAACAAGCCTTGGGACGCTTGAGCGGCTTGATGTCCCAAGAACCCAAGCTAGTGATTGTGAGCATCGGCGGTAACGACTTTTTACAGAAAATCCCCGAAAGCACCACACGCGTAAACATTGCCAAAATTTTAGACATTATCCAAAACGCCAACATTCCTGTGGTTTTGGTCAGGATTCCATACTTCACGACAGGCGCACTGCTCGGCAATGTGAGCGAGCATCCGCTGTATGATGAAATCGCCACGCAATACCGTATCCCCTTGTTAAAAGACGCATGGGCGGATATTTTGGGCGACAAATCCCTCAAGTCTGACATGGTTCACGCCAACGCAGACGGTTATCGCCAATTTGCCGAAGAATTGGCAGATTTTTTGAAACAACAAGGTTTTCTATAATCCCAAACGCAGCCTGAAAACACCATGAACACCCAGAAACAAGCCATCATCGCCGCCTACCAAACCCACCGCAACCCTTACCAATTCTTCAAACAACACACCCAAATCCTAGACCAATTTTTAATTCAACAATGGCAAACCCAGTTTTCAGGCTGCGACTGGTGTTTACTCGCCATGGGCGGCTACGGGCGAGGCGAACTCTACCCTCATTCCGATATTGACCTAGCCCTGATTACCCCCAACGAACTCAGCGAAACCCAGCAAGAACAAATCGCTCAATTCGTCCAAACCTTGTGGGACAACCAACTCACCCCAGCCCTACAATCAGGCAGCCTGAAACAATTTATACAGGCTGCAAACGAAGACCTAAGCGTCAATACCGCCCTGCTAGAAGCCCGATTTCTAGCAGGCGATGCCACATTTGCCGAACACGCACTCAACACATTCAGGCTGCAACGCGACACCGTTTCATTCATCGACAGCAAAATCCAAGAAATGCAAACACGCCACGCCAAACAACCAGCCCTCACACTCGAACCCAACATCAAAAACGGTATTGGCAGCCTGCGCGACATCCATACCATTATCTGGCTCGCACACGTCCAAAATCTCACGCCCCAAATCGCCTTGCGCAAACGCATCATCACGCCCACCGAAGCCAAACTCATGCGCCAAAGTCACCAACATCTCGCCCAGCTCCGCATCGATTTACACCTAGCCGCAGGGCGCGAAGAAGACCGCCTGATTTTCGACCACCAAGCCACGCTTGCCCAACACAGCAGCACCGAGCAACTCATGCACCGCTTCTATCGCACTGTCAAAACCATCATGCAACTCAACAGCATACTCATACCCATGCTCAAAGAACGTGTTTACTCCACCTATCCCCGAATCGTCCACAACATCAACGAACACTATTTCCAAATCGGCAACAAAATCGCCGCCCACGATCTACGCCTATTCCAAACGCAGCCTGAACACATTTTCCAAATCATCAACATCTGCCAAAGCCGCAGCGACATCAACGGCATTGCCCCAAAAACCCTACGCGCATGGTGGGCAGCCTCGCAAAACATCGACCAAAGTTTCTACCAAAATCCACACAACCGCGCCCAATTCATCAGCTTTTTTCACACAGGACACGGACTTACACACACCCTACGCTTTCTCAACCTTTACGGCGTACTCGCACGCTATCTACCCAACTGGCACAAAATTGTCGGCTTACTGCAACACGACCTTTTCCACATCTATCCTGTGGACGACCACATCCTCATGGTACTGAGCAACCTACGCCGCCTAGCCATGGAACAACACAGCCACGAACAGCCAGCCCTGTCCACACTCATGCACAACTTTCCCAAGCCACACGTCCTCTATCTCGCTGCCCTGTTCCACGACATCGCCAAAGGACGCAACGGCGACCACGCCAAACTCGGCATAGCAGATGCACAACAATTCGCCCAAGACCACTTGCTGCCTGAAAACGAAACCCAGCTACTCACATGGCTCGTCAGCGAACACCTACTCATGTCCCAAACCGCCCAAAAAGAAGACATCAACGACCCCGAAGTGATAGAACGATTCAGCCGCAAAGTCCAAACCCAAGAGCAACTCACCGCGCTGTACTTGCTCACCGTTGCCGATATGCGCGGTACGAACCCCAAAATCTGGAACTCATGGAAAGCCCAACTGCTTGAAACCCTATTTCAGGTTGCCAGCGCACAACTTTCAGGCTGCCAACCCCAAAACGACATTACCGCACGCTATCGCCAAGCCCAAGAAACCTTAACCCAACAAGGATACGACCCCAAAGCCATACGCCGTCTCAGCAACGCACTTGGCGCAGCCTACTTTTCACGGCACAACCCCAGCACCATCGCCCAACAACTCCCCCAAATCGCTGCCGACCCAGAACGCCCCATCGCCAGCATCGTCCCCACAGAAGACAGCAGCCAAAACTGGCGCATTACCGTTTACATGCCCAACCGCGACCGCCTGTTTACCCGATTGTGCCGACTATTCTCGCGCCATCGGCTCAACATTGTTGCCGCACGCGCATTTGTAACTGCGCACGATTTCATATTAGACAACTTCATCGTCACGCAGCCTGAAAACAGCGACCCAGCCGAATGCCAACGCATACAAGCCCAACTGCAACACGAACTGAACGAATTTGTGAACGGCAATATCCCCCAGTTCGCCCCCACACCAGCCAAACCCAGCCGCCGCGCCCGACTGTTGCCCATCGCCCCACGCGTCCACATTCAGCAAGACGATGAACAGCTCACGCGCTACACGATTGATATTGTCGCCGCCAACCGCCCCTATTTGCTTGCCGATTTAACCGAAGTGTTCGCCAAACACCACATTTCGCTGCACTACGCCAAAATCGCCACGCTAGATGAACGCGCGGAAGACAGCTTTTTGGTGCAAAGCTCAGAGTTGAGCCAAACCACCAAAGAATTGGCTGTGAAACAGGATTTGCTTGCCGCGATTGGGTAGATATACAAACAAGCAGCCTGAAAACGAAAAGATCATTTTCAGGCTGCGTTTTATAGGTCGGCGCATTTATGCCCAACAAAACCATTCACGCCATTTTTCAGGCTGCATTCTCAGGCAAAATCAACTCAGGCGCTGGACTATCCGACAACACAATCGGCGACAAATATTCCTGCACTTTATCTTTCATCAAAAAGCGGTCAGGTTCAGGCAAACTGGCTGGCAAAATATGCGCCCCAATATCCACCTTAATTTTAATATGCGGAATAGACACAATCTGCCACAGCGAGCGAATCAAATTCACGCCAGCAAACGACACCGCAGACGTGCGCACGTCTTCATCATAATAACGCAACGCCAACGGCTGCACAGGCGCATTGCTATTTAACGCAGCCTGAAACAAAGCCGCTTTCAACGGCAAAATACCATTACCCAAAGTCGTCCGCGCCTCAGGGAAAAAGCACACATTGCCATTTTGCTCCAACACTTGCGAAATAGACGCGTTAATCACATCAATATCCTTGCGTGAACTGCGGTCAATATACACCGCGCCTGCGTTGCTCACCATGCGCCCAATCACAGGCCACGTGCGAATTTCTTTCATCGCAATAAAACTAGACGGATACAGCATGGAAATCACAAAAATATCCAGCCAAGAAACATGATTCGCTACCACCAACAAACCACGCTGCTGCGTATTTTCAGGCTGCGAACGGTTCACGTCCACACGCACATTCAACACTTTCAAACAATCCGCACCCATTTCACTCAACGCATGTTCACGCTGCTCTTGCGTCGCGTTATCCAAACTGCGCAAGCGTTTACCCGTTTGATACAACCAACCCAACAAATGAAAAATGCGCGCCAATCGCGTCAAAATACTGTTTTTTACTCTCATAGCTCCCATTCCTAAACAATCACAAAAATGGGCATGATGCAGAAAAACCCCCATACTGACAAGCCTATTCATGTAAAACACGCTTAACGAAAAGCCCAAATTTTGTGGTAAAATCGTAAAATTATTTTAATTACATAGTTGATGTAATTATTTTTTAAGACAAGGCGACAACGACCGCCGTGTACATCTAGTACATAAGGGCGTTGGCAACGCAGTATTAAAAGATAAGTGCATTAACTATACTTTTCTGATTGAGGTTTTTATGTTTAACACCGTTCCGCCACGAGTTGCCGACTATGTTGCCTATGCAAAAGCAAATTTCCCTTTCTTGCTACAAGCGCGCCCAGATGATTGCCATAAAGGCACATTTGGCACGGTTGGCGTATTAGGTGGTTCAGAAGGCATGGCAGGTGCAGCCTTATTAGCAGGCACAGCCGCATTGTTTTCAGGCTGCGGTAAAAGCATCGTCGCATTCAATCAAGCGCATTTGCCAATGGCAGTTTATCCCACTCGCCCCGAATTGATTTTGGACATTGCTGCACACGCCGTAAAACGTACCGACATCACCACTTGGGCGATTGGCTGCGGCTTGGGTCAAACCGAATTAGCCGCCCGCGCATTACACGCCTTGTGGAACAGCACACACCCGCAATTAGTGTTAGACGCAGATGCGCTGCATTTATTGATAGAGTACCCACAATTTTTCCCACACACCAAGCGCGCTGACTTGGTTTTGACACCACACCCAGGCGAGGCTGCTCATTTGCTGAATATCAGCGTGAACCAAGTGCAAAGCAACCGCGCTTGGGCGGCGCGTGAAATTGCCGTACGTTATCGCTGCTGGGTGGTATTGAAAGGTCATAACACCGTGATTTCATCAGCGCGCGGTTTTATGCATGAAAACACCAGCGGCAATGCAGGTTTGGCAACAGCGGGTAGCGGCGACGTGTTGGCTGGCGTAATTGCAAGTTTCTTGGCGCAAGGTATTGAAGCTGAAAAAGCGATTCCAGCAGCCGTTTGGTTGCATGGTGCGGCGGCTGAAATTTTGGTGGCTGCGCAAGTGGGTCCAATCGGTTTGTTGGCAAATGAATTGAATGACGCGATTCGTTGGTTACGTAACCGATTAGTGGCGGGAATGTAATTTGAGAAAAGCAGCCTGAACATTTCAGGCTGCTTTTATCTTTCACAACAACAAAACGCAGCCTGAAAACATGTTCAGGCTGCGTTTTATTCTTTACACCAAATTATTTAGCGAATTTTTCCAATGCCGCAACAGCAGGCAATTCTTTGCCTTCCAAAAATTCCAAGAACGCGCCACCGCCCGTTGAAATGTAGCTGATTTTGTCGGTAACGCCAAATTTGGAAATAGAGGCCAACGTGTCGCCACCGCCAGCGATAGAGAACGCGTTGCTTGCTGCAATCGCTTCTGCCACCGCTTTTGTACCGCCCGCGAAATTGTCAAATTCAAACACGCCCACAGGGCCGTTCCACACGATTGTGCCAGCGTTTTTCAAAATCTCCGCCAAACGAGCGCGAGATTGTTCGCCGATGTCCAAAATTTCTTCTTCGGGTTTGATTTCGTCCACGTTACGCGCGATTGGCGTTGCCGTTTCAGAAAATTCAGTCGCCACAATGCTGTCCACAGGCAATGGAATTGGATTGCCGCGTTTTTCCATTTTTTCCATAATGGCTTTGGCTTCGTTTACCAAATCTTTTTCCACCAACGATTTGCCCAACTCTTTGCCTTGCGCCAACAAGCAAGTATTCGCAATGCCGCCACCGACAATCAACACGTCCACTTTATCCGCCAAACTTTCCAAAATCGTCAATTTAGTAGAAACCTTGCTGCCAGCCACAATCGCTACCATCGGACGAGCAGGCTCTTTCAACGCCTTGCTCAAAGCGTCCAATTCAGCCGCCATCAAAATACCCGCGCAAGACACAGGCGCAGCAGCCGCCACCGCTTCAGTAGAAGCCTCAGCGCGGTGAGCTGTACCAAACGCGTCATTTACAAACACATCACACAAAGATGCATAGGCTTGACCCAATTCAGGATTGTTTTTCTTTTCGCCTTTGTTGATACGCACGTTTTGCAGCATGAACACTTCGCCAGCTTTCACAGTTGGTTTGTTTTCTTGCCAATCGTTCAACACTTTTACGTCTTTGCCTAGCAATTTGCCCAAATGCGCTGCCACAGGTGCAACGTCGTCTTCAGGTTTGAATTCGCCTTCAGTTGGGCGACCCAAGTGGCTCATCACAATCACGCCTGCGCCGTTGTCCAAGCAGTGTTGGATTGAAGCCAAAGACGCATGAATGCGAGTGTCGTCAGAGATTTTGCCGTCTTTGAAGGGTACGTTCAAATCGGCACGGATTAACACGGTTTTGCCGTTTACGTTTTGTTCGGTTAATTTCAAAAAGCTCATGTTTAAGTCCTTTAAATAGACAGGGTTAAGAATAAGGTTTTCAGGCTGCCTGAAAATGAAATAATCTTACATCAAATTTATATTTATGCGTTTGATTTTTCGCGAAATGATGTTTCTATTTTTCAGGCTGCCTGAAGAAATTTCTGCATTTGCTGCAACGTTTCCCACGCGCTGCGCTTGAGTTTGGGATTGCTCACAATCCGCATGGGGTGCGGAATGTGAAAACGCTGCTCGCTGCCTGAAAACTGATTGAGTTGCTGCTGCACGTCAGCGCGGTCAAAGAAATCGCCGAGTAGCAGCAAACTGCTTGCGCCACTTTGTCGCCATTCCTGCGCGACGCGTTCTGTGGCGGCAATCACGGTTTCTGTGGGCGGTTTTGGGTTGAAATCTGGCAAATCTTTGAGCCATGTGCTGAGATAGGCATCGCTGTTTTGCAGACCAATCGCGCCAAGCATTTTGTTAAGCATTGCGCCGTCTTCGCCGCTAAATAATTTCCCTGCCACCACATCGGCTGGAGACGCGCACACGCTGATTATCATCACTTTGGCGCGTGGCGTGGGTGTGGAAACAGGCGCAGTTGGCGCAACAGTTGGCGCGGCAATGGGGGCGGTTGGTTGCAGATTTTTCAGGCTGCCTGAATCGGGATTGCTGTGTGCTCGGACGCGTTGCAAGGCTGCTAATCGGGCGTTGCTGGCGGCTTGCGTGGGCGTTTTTTGCGGAACGGCGGCGGCAATCGGTTTTTGCGCGGAAGGCAATTTGGATTTTTCAGGCTGCGTTTGCGGCAAGATTTTGGCGTTGGTATTGAGCCACATCACGCCTAACCCAAGGGCTTCGTGCAGATGAACATAGCGGCTGTTTAGCATAGTTTTTCCATAATCACGCCGTCTTCGCCGTCCCGATAATAGCGTGGGCGCACGGCGATTTGGCTGAACCCTTGTTGGGTGTAAAGTTGCTGGGCGTTTTGATTGGACAGGCGCACTTCTAACAGAATGCGGCTGGTGTTGTGTTTTGTGGCAGCCTGAAACATTTTTTGCAGCAATGTGCTGGCGATGCCTTGTTTACGGTATTCAGGCTGCGTGGCGATGAGGTGCAGTTCCCATTCGTCTGTAACATGTTGCCATGCGATGAAACCGACAATGCTGTCGTTGTCGTTTGTGGCGACTAAAACGGTGTCGTGCCGTGAAGTGAGCGTGGCTTGCCACCACACGGGCGACCATGCGGAGGAGTTTGTGGCGACATCTAGGGTGTGTAATGCGGTTAAATCGCTGGGTTTTGAGGGACGGATGTAGAACATGGGGTTTCAGGCTGCGTGTGCTGCAAAACCGTTGTAGGTTGGTTCTCTGAGCCAACATTTTTTCAGGCTGCGTGAATGGAAATTGTCGGCTTAGAAAGCCAACCTACGGCAATATTTTGGATTTGCAGGAAGTTTATTTTATTTAGGTTTTCAGGCTGCGATGTTGGGCATAAATGCTCAACCTACGGTTACAAATCGAGCAAAGTTTCTTTGCTTGGGGCGAAGTAATACGCGCCTGAAATGGCAGTAGTCAGGCGTTCCAGCAGCAAATCGGTCAAACCGTCTGCCACGTCGCCAAACATATGCTGCAACTGTGCTTCAATATTGTGCAACCGCGCGGCATAAGCGATAAACGCTAAACCGTGTTCGCCTGAAACATTGCCATAAGGCAAACTGCGGCGCACGATTTTCAAGCCTTTGCCGTCTTCTTTGATATTGGTTCGGGCGATGTGCGAGCGTGGGTGGCGCATGTCTTTGCTAAATTCTTCGTTGGCGATTTTGCTACGCGCCACGCTTTCTTCTTGCTCGGCGACGCTGTACGCGTTCCATTTGGGCAAGTCGTGGCGATAGCGTTGCATTAAAACGTAGCTGCCGCCGTGTTCGTTGCAAGCAGTGGACAGGATTTTTTCATCGCCGTGCGGATTTTCTGTACCATCAACAAAACCGTCTAAACCACGGTCTTCGTGGCGGCGGAATCCGTGGGTTTCGGTTTTCACGCTAATCGCTGCGCCAAATGCGGCTAATACGTCTTGCGCGAGTGTGAAATTGCTGTCGTGGTTTTGCGATTGAATGTGGATTAACAAATCGTGTTGCGTGGCTGGAGCTTGGGTTGCGCCTTTGCCGTATGCAGGAAAGTTTTTCAATTCAGGGGCTTGGACGTGGTGTTTCAGGCTGCCCCAAAAGTTTGCGCCAAAGGCAATCGTTAAACCAATTTTGTCTTCAGGATAACGTGCTTGCAAAGCAGCAAGTGCGTCTAATGCAGCACGACTGGCGGCGGCGATGTTTTCAGGCTGCGTGATGTCGGCTTCCATAAAAATGCCATGTGTGGCGTGTTCGTTAAATAAAATAGATTTCATGGTTTTTGTCCTTGTTTTGAGTGTGGCTATTATACCGTTTTCAGGCTGCATTCTGAAAGCGTGATACAATCCGCGTTCTTTATTTACTCTATTGATTTTATTACTTATGAAGTTTTTTTCTATTTTCACTTTAGTCGTGTTGCAAGCGTTTACTTATGGTTTTGCGCGTTTTCTGATTTGGCTGTTTGCTGTGCATTCGCCGAAAAAACGCAAAGCCGTGTATGCCGCCACGTTTCTTTTTGGCAACGGGCTGATGATTGCCGCGCTGATGTTCCGCATTCATCTGATGTTTCGACTGTCCGCCGCGTGGATGGTTTTGCTGCTGTTTGCTTTGTTTACCAGCTTGATTGTGCTGTTTTTAGAACACGTTTGCCGCTTGATTTTCAAGCAGCCTGAAAAACGTGAACGCGCTTTGCGTTTGCTTGCGCCCGTGATTTTGTTCGGTTTCTTCACGCTGGCGGTTTACAACGCGTACACGCCGATTGTGCGCCATGCGGAAATCACGATTGATAAGCCGATGGCAAAACCTGTTCGCATTGGCATGGCGGCGGACACGCATTTGGGCGTATTAGTGGGCGCACGTCAGTTGGACAAACTGGCGGACATTATGCAGCAAGAAAAAGTGGACGTGATTTTGTTACCTGGTGACATTATGGACGATGATACGGTGGCGTATTTGGCGGAAAACATGCAGCCGCATTTGCAAAAATTGCGCGCGCCGTTAGGGGTGTATGCCACGTTGGGCAATCACGATTATCGTGAAACCAATTCAATTACGCAGGCAATTCAAGCGACAGGGATTACAGTGCTGGACGATGAAGCGGTGTGGGTAGACGATAACTTTTGGGTGGTTGGTCGCCCTGATAATTTGAAACATAACCGCTTGAAAACGCGCGATTTGCTGCAAAAAGTGAACACACAGCAGCCTGTTTTCTTGCTAGACCATCGCCCTGACGAAGTAACGGAACACAGTGAACTGCCAATTGATGTGCAGGTTTCAGGGCATGTGCATAATGGACAGGTGTTCCCAGCCAATTTTATTGTGCGTTATTTGAACCGCATTGCGTATGGTTATGGCAAAATCAATCAGACGCACTTTTTTGTGACTTCGGGTTTTGGCTTTTGGGGCGTGCCGTTTCGGTTGGGGTCGCAATCGGAAGTTTGGGTAATTGATGTGAAAGGTCGGGAATAAATTTGAACGCAGCCTGAAAATGGGTTTCAGGCTGCGTTTTTTTGTGGGCTAGAACAGGTCATTTACTGCTTTAGCATTTCCACTAGGTTGGTTTATAGGTTTTAGCTCTCTTTCATTAGAAATTACTCTTTGACGTTTAGGTCTTTCAATAGGCATTAGCTCTACTTCTCCTTCAAGATGAGTGCTGGCGATGATTGGTCTTCGAAGACTATTTTCGTCCAAGCGCGGAACAGACGTGCCATTTAGCACATAGCCCATATAATCCACCCAAACAGGACCAGCCACAACACCTCCCCAAGCTCTTGCGCCAATAGTTTTAGGTGTGTCATACCCCACATAAACGGCTGTAACAATTTTCGGTGAATAGCCTACATACCAAGCATCTTTTTTGTCTTCAGTTGAGCCAGTTTCTACAGCTAAATCAGTACGCCCTAATCTAATTAGTCGAATGTAGCCCATGACCACGTTGCGCCACATCAAGCAGCATGGAAGTTATATCTGCGGCGTTTTTTCTATCAATCGCGCGCGGCGCATTTTTCCCTGCTGTCAATGGCTGCCTTTGCTATCGTAAATTTTATCAATCACATAACCTGAAATTTTATAGCCACCATTGGCAAACGCAGCGTAACCTTCTGCGGCTTGCAAAGGTGTCGCTGAAGCTGTACCTAAAGCGACAGAAATATCAGGCTCTACAGAAAGTTGCTCTTTTCTAAAACCAAATCTTTGCAAGTAACTCAGCAAATAAGGCAGACCCATAGCATTGAGCAAGACGCACATTTACGTATCGCGCGACACAGTTATGGCTTGGCGCAAAGTCATCATACCGCGATAAGTCTCATCTACATTTTGTGGCGACCATTTTCCAATCGTAATCGCTCCATCATTAACCATCGTGTTTGGTGTCATACCTTTGGATAAAGCAGCAGAATACACAAACGGTTAAAATATATAGTGAATTAAAATAAAAATGAGACAAGGCGACAACGTCCGCCGTGTGCGAATAGCACATAAGGACGTTGGCAACGCTGTATCAATATTTTCAGGCTGCGTGAAATACGTTTTAGCCTGAAAAATCGGGTATAATCGCACCTATTTTTCAAACAGATTTTATTCAACAAAATGGCACAAAAAATCCAATCCGTAAAAGGCATGAACGACCTTTTACCCGTAGAACAAAAAGATTTCAAACTCACCGCCGCTTACTGGCAAGCCTTTGAAAATCAAATTCAAAAATGGACGCGCAAATTTGGTTACAGCCAAATCCGCACGCCGATTGTGGAGCAAACAGGCTTATTCGTGCGCTCAATCGGCGAAGAAACAGACGTAGTCGGCAAAGAAATGTACACGTTTTCCGACAGCAACGACACATTGAGCTTGACCTTGCGTCCCGAAGGCACGGCAAGCTGTTTACGCGCCGTGGTGGAACACAATCTGCTGCACGATGCACCGCGCAAATTGTGGTACATGGGCGCAATGTTCCGCCGTGAACGCCCACAAAAAGGACGTTACCGCCAATTTCATCAAGTCGGCATTGAAGCGTTGGGTTTTGCGGACGCGGACATTGACGCGGAAATCATCGCGATGTGCGCCGATTTGTGGCGCGAATTGGGCATTTTGGAACATCTCACGTTGGAATTGAACAGCTTGGGCAACCGCGAAGAACGCGCCGCGCATCGTGCTGCTTTGGTTGAATATTTCACGCAATACGCGGATAAATTGAGCGATGAAGAGAAGGTTCGTTTAGAGAAAAATCCGTTGCGTTTACTAGACACGAAAAATCCTGATTTGCAAGAAATTTGTAACAATGCACCGCGTTTGGTGGATTTTTTGGGCGAAGATTCACAAAAACATTATCAAACGGTTAAATCGTTGTTGGATGGTTTGGGTATTCAATACGTTGAAAATCCGCGTTTGGTGCGTGGTTTGGATTATTACAATCAGACGGTTTTTGAGTGGACAACGGACAAATTGGGCGCACAGGCGACAGTTTGTGGCGGCGGTCGTTACGATGGTTTGATTGAAGAATTGGGCGGCAAACCTGCGGCTTCTATCGGTTTTGCGATGGGGATTGAGCGTTTGTTGCTGTTGGTGCGCGATTATGGCAGCCTGAAAGTGGAAGATGCGCCTGATGTTTTTGTGATGCAGCAAGGCGATGGTGCGACTTTGGCGGCGATGAAATTGGCACAAAATTTACGCGAAAATGGTTTCAATGTGGCGCAATTTTCAGGCAGCACGAAATTGAAAAATCAATTCAAACGAGCTGACCAATCGGGCGCACGTTTTGGCTTGATTATCGCGGAAAGCGAAGTGGAAGAAAATACGGTTACAATCAAAGATTTGCGTAGCGAAAATGGGCAAATTACCGTGCCTGTCGCGCAAATGATTTCACAAATTAACGAATGGAGCAAATGATGTCTTCACATCACGAAGAATTACAAGAAATTGAAAATGTTAAACATTATTGGGAAAATGGCGGTAAATGGGTTGTGGCGACTTTGGTTGCGGCGGCTTTGGGCTATTTGGGTAATGTGATTTATAAGGGTCAAGTTCGCAAAGGCAACGAAGCGGCGGCAACAACAGCCAGCCAAGTGAAAGGCGATACGGCGAAATTGGCAGCATTGCAAGCAGCGCACACGAAAAGCCCTGCCACAGCAGCTGCCACTTTAGAAACGGCGCAAACGTTGTTTAACGCAGGTAAATTGGACGAAGCAGCGACAGCTTATCGCTGGGTTTTAGCGAACCAACAAGCCCCCGTTTTCCAAGCGCAAGCGGCGCAAAATTTGGCTAATGTGTTGCTGCAACAAAAGAAATTTGATGATGCGTTGGCGGTGTTGAACACGCCCGTTGATGACAGTTTCGCGCCTGTGATGAACGAAATCAAAGGCGATGTGTTGGCGGCGCAAGGCAAAACCAAAGAAGCGGCAGACGCGTATAAATTAGCGTTGGACAAGCTGCCTGAAGGTTCGCCAAGCCGTGAATTAGTGCAAGTGAAAGCGAATTTGTTATAACCAGTGAGGGATGAAATCATGAAAAAAATGGTCGTTTTACTTTCTGCTGCATTGCTTTTAGCATCTTGTGGCGGCGATGATTCTGCTACCAAGTCTGTAGATGAACAAGTTTTGCAAACGCGCGATAAAGGCGTGAAAGCGACTGGCGATTTACAAAAAGCGGTAGACAACGAAGCTGAGAAAATCGAAAAAGAAGCGCAGTAATTATTAGTTCGTGCGAACAGTTTGTGCGTGATTGCTTGTTGCGCTAAAAACACCCATTTCTGCGTCAAAAATATTCGCCAATGGGTGGCATTGACTCATATTTTTTCTTGAACTGGGCGTTTTTAGCTGCAAAAGCACTACACACCCAAACTGTTCGCACGACCTAGAAACAACTTCTTGCTTACCCAAGAAGTTGTTTTTTTATCCAATAAAAGCAGCCTGAAAAATTCCCTTATGAAAAAAGTCGCCATTATTGGCGCAGGTTGGGCAGGACTCTCCGCCGCCGCAACCCTCGCGTCTCACACCCAAGTTACCCTATTTGAAGCCAGCCGCATTGCAGGCGGACGCGCGCGCAGCGTAACCGCCGAGCCGTTTTCCTTTGCTGACAACGGGCAACATTTGCTGATTGGCGCGTACCAAGCCATTTTCAGGCTGCTACAAACCGCAGGCGTGAACCTTGAAACCGCATTCGTGCGCCAACCCTTGCAATGGCATTTAGCAGACGGCGTACAGTTTCAGGCTGCGAAAAACTTACCTGCGCCTTTGAATTTGCTGTTCGCGGTGTTAGGCGCAAAAAACGCCATGCTGCCTGAAAAAATCTCCCTATTGCAGCAAATGCAAGCCTTGCAGTCGCACCACAAAAAAAATCTGCCCGACCAATCCGTGCAATCGTGGCTGGACGCGAACCGTGTCCCACAAAAATGGCGCGATGAATTTTGGCTGCCGATGGTGTGGGGCGCATTGAACACGCCGCTAGAACGCGCCAGCATTCAGCGTTTGTGCAACGTAATGACAGATGGCGTGTGGGCAAGCCGCGCCGCCAGCGATTACCTGATTCCGCGTGAAGATTTGGGCAGCGTGTTTGCCGAACCCGTTTTGCGATACGCGCAGCAACACGGCGCGAAATGGCAGCCTGAAACGCGTGTGCGCGAAATTGGTTTTTCAGGCTGCGATTGTGTGATAAATGGGGAGATTTTTGATGCCGTGATTATTGCCGTTGCGCCTTATCATTTGCTGCAGTTGCTGCCTGAAAACTTGGGGGTTTCGGTGCGCGAAGCGGTTGCGCAGCTAGAATATCATGCGATTACAACGGTTTATCTGAAATATGAACACGCTTTCAGGCTGCCTGCATTGATGACGGGTTTCACGCAAGGCACGGCGCAATGGCTGATTGACCGCTCGCGTTTGAATGGTGCAAATGAAATCGCGGCGGTGGTGAGTGTGTCGGATGATGTTTCAGGCAGCCTGAAAACGGATTGGGCGGCGCGCGTGCATGAAGACGTTTTGCGCGTTTGCCCTGATGTGGGTGCGCCGATTGCGCAGCAAGTCATCACGGAAAAACGCGCTACGATTGCCAGCACGGTAAACCGCACGCTGCCTGAAATGGGTGATTTGAATGCGCGGGGGATTTGGTTGGCGGGCGATTGGCTGCATGCGCGTTATCCTGCCACGTTGGAAGCGGCGGTGTTGAGTGGGCAAGCCGCGGCGCGTGGGTTGTTGGCGCGGTTTCAGACTGCGTGATTTGGCTTATCTGCGGCTCGCTGATGAATGTGAATGTTTGTCAGCGAGCCACCGATGCACTATTTTTGTGATTTTTTCAGGCTGCTTTTTTATTCGTGTGGGAAATCTAGTAGTTTTGCGCGGTAATACTCAAATTGTTTTTGACGCAATTCCATTTCTCGTGGCAGTCCTTCTGTGGTGGAATTGACTAGGGTATCGAATTTGTCCAACATTTCTACGGTTTTGGCTTGAATTTCTAGCGGTGGGATTGGGATTTGAACTCTTTTCAAGTCAGCCATCGCAGTGCTTTTCACTGTTGAACCCATGGTAGCCGAGTCAATTTTGGAAATGACTGAACTACTCTGTAATAAATACAAAACAAACTTAGGTAGCACAATATTTTTATCAACAGTTAAAGCATAAACGGTTTACGCGTTTTAAAATAGAACCCATTGCACCATACTCCCTAATGTCAAAAATGGTGCAAATATGGTACAAGAAAAAGCCGAAAATACCTAAAAATAATGGAAAATGGTTGAGAAAAATAGAAATGATTTTTGAAGAAAAATTGATAAAAAACAATCAAATTATTGAAAATAAAGAAAATAGTAGGTTAATTTTAGCCCCCATGCAAGGTCTCTGTGATGACCCCATGCGCGACCTACTCACACGCATTGGCGGCTTTGACGAATGCGTGAGTGAATTTGTCCGCATCACGCACACCATACACTCACGCGCCACATGGCTGCGCTACGTCCCCGAAATCGCCAACCAAAACCGCACCTTTTCAGGCGTACCCTGCACCACGCAAATTCTCGGCAGCGACCCCGACATCATGGCAACCAACGCGTTAGAAGCCGTGCGTTTTGGCGTAACCGCGATTGATTTGAACTTCGGCTGCCCAGCTCCCACCGTAAACAAACACCAAGGTGGCGCAGTTTTGCTCAAAGAACCAGAGCGCGTGTATCAAATCACCAAAACCCTGCGCGAAAGGCTGCCTGAAAACATCACGCTCACAGGCAAAATGCGGCTCGGTTTTGAAAACACCGATTTGGCTTTGGAAAACGCCGCCGCGATTGCCAACGGCGGCGCAAGCGTTTTAACCGTTCACGCCCGAACCAAAGTAGAAGGCTACGAACCGCCAGCGCATTGGGGTTGGGTGCGCACCATTCGCGAAAGCGTCAGCATTCCCGTGGTTGCCAATGGCGACGTGTTCACGCTGCAAGACTATATAGATATTCGCGAAGCCAGTGGTTGCGATGATGTGATGATTGGGCGTGGCGCAGTGATTCGCCCTGATTTGGCGCGACAAATCAAACAATATTTGCGCGGTGAGAGCGTTCAGGCTGCCACGTTTAACGAAGAAATCATGGATTGGATTCGCTTATTTTTTGACCTATGTTTTGCCAAAGAACCGAATGGGAAATACGCCGTGGCACGGCTCAAGCAATGGTTCGGCATGATGAAAAAAGCCTATCCCGAAGCGCAACAATTATTTGATGCCATTCGCATATTGCGCGAAGCAGATGAAATTCGTGAAGTGCTGCACAGTTTTCAGGCTGCGTGAATACACAACAACAAAATGGAGCGTCGGCAGCTCGCCGACATTATCGTTAATCATCACGTTTGTTTTATTGAAAAATATGTCGGCGAGCCGCCGACGCTCCATAAAATCCGTTTACAGCCTGAAAACAAAATACCCCAATTAAAAAAAAGGCTTCAAAACTTGCTTTCAGGCAGCCTGAAAACTATTATCGCAACTGCATAACAAAGCAAAGGAACATTCATGTTAGAAAATATCAAAATCCCACGCAACTGCCGCACATTAGGCAGCGAAAAAGCCATTGTTTCAGCCGAAGAAATTTCAGGCAGCCTGAAAGTGGTGCTGCAATTTGGCTTTCCCGTGCAACACATCAAAGATGAATTAAAACAATCCATTGCCGAAGCCACAGGCAAACCCGTTGAATTAGAAATTCGTCAAAAAATCATGGCGCACAAAGTGCAAAACGGTGTGAAAACCATTGCAGGCGTGAAAAACATCATTGCCGTAGCTTCGGGCAAAGGCGGTGTGGGCAAATCCACCACCACCGCCAACCTAGCCACTGCCATGGCAAGAATGGGCGCACGCGTTGGCGTGTTGGACGCGGATTTGTACGGTCCAAGCCAGCCCACCATGCTCGGTGTGGCAAACGTGCAACCTACCCACCAAGATAACCACTTAATCCCCATCGTGAACGCAGACGGCATTCAAGTGATGTCTATCGGCTTTTTGGTGGACACTGACCAAGCCGTGATTTGGCGCGGCCCGATGGTATCGCAAGCCCTGCAACAATTATTGTTCCAAAGCCAATGGGACGACGTGGATTATTTGTTCATTGACTTGCCACCTGGCACGAGTGATATTCAATTAACCCTGTCGCAAAAAATCCCTGTAACGGGTTCGGTAGTCGTAACCACGCCGCAAGACATCGCTCTGATTGACGCGCGTAAAGCCGTGGATATGTTCCACAAAGTGAACATTCCGATTATGGGCGTTTTGGAAAATATGTCGGTGCATATTTGCAGCAACTGCGGTCATCACGAAGCGATTTTTGGCGCGGACGGCGGCAAAAACTTGGCGGAAAAATTGGGTGTGCCTTTGTTGGGACAACTGCCGTTGAGTTTACCTGTTCGTGAAGCGATGGACGTGGGCGAAGCAGGTAAATTGCAAGCGGAGCATGAAGCTGTGGCGCAAATTTATACGCAATCAGCGTTTGCGATTGCGTTGAGTATTTCGGATAAGGGACGTGATTTTAGTAGTAAGTTTCCAAAAATTGTTGTTGAGTAATACATAAAAATGCAGCCTGAAAATATTTTCAGGCTGCATTTTTATTGCTATTTTGGCGTGGGAATTCCATATTCGTAGGTCGGATACTTGTATCCGACATTTCTCAATTTCACGCACCATTTATAGTATAGTGAATTAAATTTAGATTAGTACAGCGTTGCCAACTCCCTTATGTACTAGGTGTACACGGTGGTCGTTGTCGCCTTGTCCTAATCTAAATTTAATCCACTATACTTATGGGATAAACTCTATCCTTAACAAAAAAGCCAAATTTGTAAAAAAAGCAGCCTGGATTAAGACTGTCAGTTTATTTAAATCACTTGCTCATACGCTGCCATTTCGCGCTCGTTGAATGCGACAACATCGGCAATCACGCATTTTTCAATTGCACGTCCAATCAATGCCATGAATTCCCAATCGGGTTCGCCGTCTTTTTCAGGCAGCATAATGTTTAATTCATCGGCATCTTTGGCGTAGAAATTGCGCGAATAGCTGAATTGTCCTGCGTTGGCGACTTTGTGCATGGCGGCAGTGGCAAATAAAACCGCATGTTTGGCGATTTTATCAGTATGCACAACAGCAATGTGGTCATCTGCGCCGTATTCATAATTGCGGTATTTCGCTGAACCAAACATATCAATCGTAACCGTATTGGATTTGAATACATCAACCGAATTACCAATAAATGCGGAAATGCCTGTACTGGCTTCGCCAGCCGTAACAAATGGCAGGCTGCCTGAAATGCGATCATCACTTTTTAAGCGTTTGCCGCGCGTGGCTGAACCGAATAATTCTTTTAAATTAAACATTTTCCAATTCAGGCTGCCTGAAAGCTGCGCCAATGCGTTTTCTTCGTCTTTACTCAAGTTTACATCGGTAAGATTTGACAATTTCAAAAAAGCGCGCAGTTCCTGCGCGCGTTCCGCGCGCAGTTGCTGAACAAAGCGTTCCATGTAATCAAAGGCGATTTCACCATTTTTTTCAGGTAGGCAAACTTCAATTTCTCGTGCATTTTCGCGATTAAATTTGTTGCCATAATTAAATAATCCTTTGGTTGCTGCTCGAAAAATCGCCACAAAATAATGCAAAGTGTGTTTATTCCATTGCTCATGGTGATTTTTTGGTTTTATGCCTTGAACGTGTGAATAGCCGATAAAATCATTTGGCTGATAAAAAATGCTGTCCGAAGTTGTGGTATCGCTAAATGTAATCATATTGCCTGTTTCTGTGGGTTTTCGTGCCACATATCCACCAATGCCATTATTGATACTGGAATTGACGACAACAGGTGTTGTGCCTTTTTCTCGGAATAAATCATCATTGGTTAATCCGTAATTTTTGGTTGGATTGATGTCAAATAATGAACCGACTTTTTTAAACACAAATTCTCCGCCACTTGCCAAAAATGCGTTTTCCATTTCCTGCAAGTGGCTTTCTACTTTCCCAAATCATCGCCTTGCTGCGCCAACAGTTGCGACACTTCCCAAGTCAAATAATCGGCAACCGTTTTTTTGAAATCGGCAATCGTGGGTTTGGCATCAATTTTTTTGTGTTGCGAGAAATTCCAGTCCGCGCCGCCTAGCGTGATGAAATCTTCCACATACACATCGTCCAAGTTCCACAATTCGGCAGACACTTTGGCGTTTTTGCCTGCCTTGTAGATTTTCACAATGTCGGCATAGCGTTGTTCGGGGTTGTCCAATTCGCGCAAGCCGCGTTCGGTGCGTTTGTAGCCGTCGTTGGAAAAATCAATAAATTTAACAGGTTGTTCTACATCGTGCGGTGTGCCAGCTTTGAAAATGTAAATGCTGGTTTGTACGCCTGCCATTGGCTGAAATAAATCGGTTGGCATTTTGATAGAAGCGAGTAGGGTATGCGATTTTAAAATTTCTTGGTTGGACATCGCGGCTTTGCCACTGCCTGCGCTGTCTTGAATGATGATTGCGCCCAAGCCGTCTTTTTGCATTTTGCTTAAACCGTATTTGATAAATGGCATTCCGTTTTCTTCGTAAGAAAAGGGCGGATTGAGCAACAAGCAGTCTGCCTGAAATTCGCTAAACAATGATTCAGGGCGATTGAACGCGCTGCCTTTTTCAATGCGACTTGAACCGTCACCACGCAAAATCATGTTGGTGGCGGCGAGTGTGTACATTTCGGCATTCAATTCCACGCCTAATAAGCGGTTTTGTTTGATGTCGCTGATTAAATTTTCGGCAGCCGTTGAGCCTTTGGCGAATTGGTTTTCGGCATCTTGAATCATCAATTCCATGGCGGAAATTAAGAAACCTGCTGAACCTGTCGCCAAATCCATTACTTTGTTATTGGCTTTGATGTTGAGCATTTGCGCCATCATTTTGGTAACGTAGGGCGGTGTTAAAACGATGCCGATTTCTTTGCCGTCGCCCAATGCGTATTTCAAAAATTCGGAATACATTTCGCCCATGATGTCAATGTGTCCGCCAAAGCCGTCAATGGATTTGAAGATGTTTTCATAAATAAATGTGAAAACTTGTTTATTGGTGCTGCTGTCGCTGTCTAGCAAATGGGCGATTTCTTTGTCATTTTCTGTGGGTTCATCGCGTTGTACGTCTTTGGAAATTTCGCTAAATGAAGCCAGCATGAGTTTGTGTTTTTCTGCTTTAATGCCGCGATGTTGTAAAAATTCGTTGATTTGGTCGGTAATTAAAATGCCGTCGCGCTTTTGTGCCAGTTGCGAGCCTTTTAAATCATGGGGCGTTAAGCCTTCGCCTAATTTTTTGCCGTTTTGGTCGTGAATGTCTTGCATGGCAAGCAGCATTCCCGATACATACAATACGCGCTGTGGCGCGGTAATGTTGTGGTTGTGCATGAGTTTGTTCAATTTTTTGGCGTAGGCTTGCAATTCGGCTTGGCTGCGAATCAGGATTTGATGTTTTTCTTCTTCGCTCAATACCGCGTTTTTGTAAAATTCTTCAAAACTGGTTTGATTTTCCAAAAAATCCAAAGTTTTGACATTTTCTAAATGCTTGTGCGCTTTTTCAGACTGCCCGAACACATAGTAAACGGAAATAGCGATGTTTTCGGGATTGTCGCCAGCAATGCCAATAGCGATAACTTCGTGATATTTTTCGCTGCCAATCATATTTTGCGCGTAATACAACGCGCCATTTACGGCAAAATTGGCAATGCTTTTATCATCAAATTTTAAGCCGTCTTTGGTTTGGCTTGCCAGTTTTTTCAAGCCTAATTTGTTTTCAATAATAATGGGGATTTTCTTGCCTTTAATTGCGTATTTTTCAACGTGAAAATCGGGTTTGCCAAAATTGGTTTTGTTTTGGGTTTTGGCAGAGCCTTTTAGGGCTTCTTTGAGATAATCCGACATGGCGGATTCTTCGTTGTAATCTTGATGTTTTTGTAGATTTAAGCGACTAAATTCTGCTTTGACGAAATCGTTGATGTCAGATTCTAATTTGTAGGTAATGTTGGATTTTGCCATTTGGGTGCTTTCGTTACATTGAGTTGGAATTAAATTATGGGGCTATCCTAGATAACTAGGATAAACTTGATTTTACTAATTGTTTTAAAATGGAAACTTGAACTTTTATCTCACTGTTGTTAAAACGCCATTCGCACGCCTTTAAATACAGCTCAAAATGCTCTTTGGGAATGCCGTTAAATTTACGTAAATGACGTTTTTGCTTGATTACAAAAGTGCTCAATTCCGTTGATATGGTTTTGTCGTTCAGCAAAATGTGTGCTGTGATTGATACGAAAACGAAGTTTCAGCGAAGCTAAAATGGCTTTGTCGCTCACATCTAATACATCATAGCTACGATAACAATCCGTATAAACAATGCTGTCAGGTTTCACTTGTTCACGGATAATAGGCAATAAAGTAGCGGTTTGAGTATTCGGTACAGTAACCGTATAAACCTTACCATTTCGCTTCAAAAGCCCGAATACAGTGACTTTTCCAGCAGCACCGCGACCGCGTTTGCCTTTACGTTGTCCACCGAAATAACTTTCATCTGCTTCTACTTTGCCATCAAACATTTCTCAATGTGGACTGTTTTGATAGATAAGTAATCGTAAACGATGAAAATAATAGGCTGCTGTATTTTTATTAACACCTACTAACTCTGCTGCTGTTCTTGCGGTTACACCTGCAACAAATAGCTCAATGAGTTTGTTTTGTTTGTACTGACTTAGACGACTTTTTCTCATAGGGATAATTCTAACTTAATTTGAATTTCCCTAGTTATCTAGGACAGCCCTTAAGCAATAAAAACGCAGCCTGAAAATATTTTTTCAGGCTGCGTTTCATTATTACAGTGATTACAACACCGATTTCACCGCATCAATAACCGCTTCAGTCGTCATACCAAATTCTTTGAACAACAAATCAGCAGGTGCAGATTCGCCAAAGCGATTGATACCCACAACCGCGCCATTCAAGCCAACGTATTTATACCAACCGTCAGACACACCAGCTTCCACAGCCACTTTCGGCAAATCCGCAGGCAACACGCTCGCTTTATACGCCGCGTCTTGTTTATCAAATACATTTGTTGAAGGCATAGAAACCACGTTCACATTTACGCCTTGTTCCGCCAACGCTTTTTGCGCGTTTAATGCCAATTCCACTTCCGAACCTGTGGCGATAATCACGGCTTTTGCGTTGTCTTTCGCAGAAATCACATAGCCGCCACGTTTCACATTCGCCAACTGTTCCGCGTTGCGTGGCACATACGGCAAATTCTGACGGCTGAAAATCAGGCAGCTTGGGTGGTCTTTCGCTTTTGCTGCTTCCGCCCACGCAATCAGGCTTTCTGCCGTGTCGCAAGGACGCCAAACCGCCATATTCGGAATCATACGCAAAGTCGCGGTTTGCTCAACAGGTTGGTGGGTTGGGCCATCTTCGCCCAAACCAATGCTGTCGTGCGTGAACACGAAAATCGGGTTAATTTTCATCAACGCCGCCATACGCAAAGCATTACGCGCGTATTCGCTAAACATCAAGAATGTCGCG
Organism: Kingella negevensis; assembly: GCF_030177895.1. Lineage (NCBI taxonomy): Bacteria > Pseudomonadati > Pseudomonadota > Betaproteobacteria > Neisseriales > Neisseriaceae > Kingella > Kingella negevensis. Next base: position 630,376 of record NZ_CP123448.1, on the reverse strand, counting down.
CCAAACGGTTTCACGCCGCCGTGCAACGCCATACCATTCATGATTGCCGCCATACCAAATTCGCGCACGCCATAATGAACGTAATTGCCGCCTTGTTGCGGTTTCACGGAAACGCTGTTAGACCAATCAGTCAAATTAGACGGGGTCAAATCCGCCGAACCGCCCACAAATTCAGGCAGCACTTTTGCCAAAATTTCAATGCTGTTTTGGCTGGCTTTACGTGTGGCGATTTTTTCCGCTTTTTCGCTGATTTCGGTCAATGCAGCCTGCACATGAGCGTCAAAGTTTTCAGGCAGCGTTCCATTGATACGGCGGGTAAATTCGGCTGCTTTTTCAGGGAATTTGGCTTGATATTGCGCGAATAACTCGTTCCACGCTCTTTCCAATTTCGCGCCTTTTTCTTTTGCGTCCCAAGCGGCGTACACGTCGGCTGGCACTTCAAACGGTGCGTATTCCCAACCCAAATGGGCGCGAGTGGCGGCGATTTCGTCTGCGCCCAATGGTGCGCCGTGTGTTTTGTGGCTGCCTTCTTTGTTGGCTGCGCCTTTGCCAATTAAGGTTTTGCAGCAAATAATGGTCGGTTTCGCGGTTTCGGCTTGGGCTGCCTGAATGGCTGTGCGGATGGCTTCGGGATTGTGTCCGTCCACATCGCGAATCGCTTGCCAGCCGTAGCTTTCAAAACGCGCTGGGATATTTTCGGTAAACCAGCCATCTACTTTGCCGTCAATGGAAATATTATTATCATCATACAAAACAATCAGTTTGCCCAAACCCAATGTGCCAGCCAATGATGCCGCTTCGTGCGATACGCCTTCCATTAAGCAGCCGTCACCCAAGAAAACGTAGGTGTGGTGATTGACGATGTCCAAACCGTCTTGGTTAAATTCTTTTGCTAACAAGCGTTCTGCCAATGCCATGCCGACTGCATTCGCAATGCCTTGACCGAGTGGACCTGTTGTGGTTTCCACGCCGTCCGCGTAGCCGTATTCGGGGTGTCCTGCGGTTTTGCTGTGCAGTTGGCGGAAATTTTTCAAATCGTCAGCCGACAAATTGTAGCCGCTCAAATGCAACACGCTGTAAAGCAAGGCTGATGCGTGTCCGTTTGACAAAACAAAGCGGTCGCGGTTGGGAAATTTGGGATTGGCTGGATTGTGTTGCAAAAATTCGCGCCACAAAACGTCTGCCATGTCTGCCATGCCCATTGGCGCACCAGGGTGTCCAGAGTTGGCTTGTTGAACCATGTCCATTGACAGGAAGCGGATAGCGTTGGCGGTTTTGGTTGCCATAATTTGTCCTTTGCGTTGAGTGATTAAAAAGTGTGTCATGATTTCAGGCTGCCTGATTTGCTATTGTTTTTTGTTTTAAACCAATGAATACCGTCTCTTAACAGCAAAATGATTATTGCTAAAACAATAGCAAAAGTGGCAATCATCAATCCTTTTAATGTCGGAAACATGGCATGGATACAATAAATAGTAAAAATCCCCTGTGTTAGCCAATGATTCCAACATTGTTTGAACCAGCGTGTGAACCTATTCATAACTGCACCTACTTAAATAGGAAAGAAATTTGATTATGGCAGCTTTACAATCTGTTTACAATGCTTTTCAGGCTGCATTTTGAAATGATAGAAAATACTTTTTGGATAACTTTAAAAAGACAATAACGCAATTATTTTAAAAAAAATGTATCCTGAAATAATTTTTAATGCTGTATTTTTTATTTTTTGAAATAAAGTTGTTTTGCAGGTTAGGACATCAAATAGCCCAAAATCCCCGAAGACACCACAGCAACCAACACAGTCGGCAACATAGAAAACCGCGATGCCATAAATAAAGTGAGCGCGAGCGAAATCAATTCGTGCGGTTTGTCGGAAACGAAATGCGGCGCAATCACGGCGATTAACACGCAGGCAGGCGCGGAATCGCAGCCTGAAAACCGTGCCACATTCCGCGAATCAGCACCAAAAACACGGCTGGAAACGTCATGCTAAAGCCGAATTTAGGCACGTCGCCCAACATCGGGCCAATCAGCGAGCCGATAAAACCGCACGACACCCAAAACACCCACAAGGTCAGCGCACTCCCCAAATAATAAGGATAACTAAACGGCGGCAAACCTTCCTGTTCGCGCTTTTTCGCATCAGCAATGCCCATCGCCCAGCTTTCATCAACCATCACAAACAGTGCAGGCAACACCTTGCGCAACGGCATTTCACGCAAATACGGCACAAACGCCGCGCCCATTAAAATATGGCGGCTGTTAATCATCGCCGTCATCGCGATAATCATCACAATAGGTAAGAGCGACGCCCACAAACCCACGGCGGCAAATTCTGAACTGCCAGCGAAGTTCAGTCCCATCATCATGCATGTTTCCAAAACGCTCATGCCTTTTTGACCTGCTTGTGCGCCTAAAATTATAATTAATTAAAATAAAAATAGGACCAGTAACACATCTGTGAAATTATCATAACTAGGCAAAATTGAACGCATATATTTCTTAATATTTGCCCATGTTTTTTCTATTGGATTTCATTCAGGCGAATAAGGTGCAAGCGGGAGCAACTAAACATCTCAGCCATTTCATAGAGATAAGCATCAGGATTTTGTTCAATATATTGTTTGAGTGCTTGCGTATCCAATTTAGTGGCATTTTGCCCTTTGAGACTTGATGTTTCAGGCTACCTGTTTGTTCTTCTAATCTAATCCAAAGGTAAAGCGTATTTCTTGAGATACCATAGGTTTTGGCAGCTTTACTTGCATTGCTATATTGCTTGTAACAAGTTAATGCTTTTTCTCGTAAATCAATTAAATATGCCATTTTATGACCTTAAAGATAAAATTAGAATTGTACTATTTTATTTTGAATTTACCATAAACCGAAAGGGACAATACCCGTCATAATAGGCAGCGATGCTTTGATGCTGCGTTGAAATTTTGATTTTGTTTGAGTGTTCATTTGTCTGTTTACTGATTTGAAAGATTGGAGTTTTTTTTCAGGCTGCGATATTTAAACGCAGCCTGAAAATTATTTTGCATAATCTCGTTTTCCAAAAATCGCGCTGCCTACGCGCACCATAGTTGCGCCGCATTCAATCGCGATTGCCATATCCGAGCTCATGCCCATAGACAACGTGTCCGCTTGTGGCGCAACGGTTTGCAATTCCGCCAACAAGTCTTGCATTTGGCTGAACTGACGGCGTAATTTGGTTTCATCTGCGTCTGCTTGCGCCACGCACATCAAGCCGCGCAAATTGAGTTTTGGCAACGCGACAATGATTCGCGCCAATGGCAGCAATTCTTCGGGTGCGATGCCGTGTTTGGCGGCTTCGTTGGCGATGTTGATTTCAATCAATACTTGCAAATCGGGCAGATTGTCGGGGCGTTGTTCGCTTAATCGTTGGGCTAATTTAGTACGGTCTAATGTGTGTAGCCAATGGGCGTGTTCGGCAACGGGGCGGCTTTTGTTGGATTGGACGTGTCCGATAATGTGCCATTGGATTTCAGGGCAGTCGGCGAGGGTTTGGGTTTTGTTGTGCCATTCTTGAATATAGTTTTCGCCGAAATCGCGCTGTCCGTGTTGATAGAGTGTGCGAATGTCGTCCGCAGGGAAAGTTTTGCTGACGGCGATGAGTTGCACGCTGCCTGAAACGCGGTGGGCGGTGGCTTCGGCGGTGCGGATTTGGGCGAGAACGTGTTGGCGGTTAGTTTCTAGGGGCATGGTTATCCTTTTATTTTTTCAGGCTGCATTTGTATTACTTCTTTAAAACGCAGCCTGAAAATAGATTTTTTAGCGAAATTAAAATGCTTATCGTAGGTCGGGCTGACAGCCCGACATTTCCGTTAAATTTAAAAAGATTTGTCGGGCGAGTCTGCCCGACCTACACGATTTTGCAAAAAATCATTTCAAGAATAGTTGATAAGCCGCATTCTGAGTCTGCTCTTCAAACGCATAACCCAGTCCGTCCAAAAACGCTGCAAATGCGGCGTTATCAGCTTGTGGCACGTCAATTCCAACCAACACACGCCCGTAATCTGCGCCGTGGTTGCGATAGTGGAACAGCGTAATATTCCAGTCGCTTTGCATATTATTCAGGAACTTAGCCAAGGCTTTGGGGCGTTCTGGGAACTCAAAACTAATCAGGCGTTCGTTTTGCACTTTGGGCGAGCGTCCGCCAACCATGTAGCGCAAATGCACTTTTGCCATTTCATCGTTGCTCAAATCAATGTTGGGCAACTGCGCGGCATCTAAATTGGCGCGAATGGTGGCGGTGTCGGCTGCGCCTGCGGTTTGCAAGCCCACAAAAATGTGCGCGACATCATCATCGCCGTAGCGGTAGTTAAACTCGGTGATGTTGCGTTCTGCCATGATGTTGATGAAGTTGCGGAAGCTGCCTGCGCGTTCAGGAATGGACACGGCGAAAATGGCTTCGTTGTTTTCGCCCAATTCGCTGCGTTCGGAAACGTGGCGCAGGCGGTGGAAGTTCATGTTTGCGCCCGATGTAACGGCGATTAGGGTTTCTTCGCGCAAGTTGTTTTTGGCAACGTAGGTTTTCAGCCCAGCTAACGCGAGTGCGCCTGACGGTTCGCAAATGCTGCGTGTGTCGTCAAAAATGTCTTTGAGTGCGCCGCAAACTGCGTCTGTATCCACGGTGATGATGTCGTCCAATAAATCGCGGCACAGGCGGAAGGTTTCTTCGCTCACTAATTTCACGGCTGTTCCGTCTGCGAATAAGCCCACGTCTTTGAGTTCCACTCGTTTTCCTGCGGCAATGGACACTTTCATGGCGCAACTGTCGTTGGTTTGCACGCCAATCACTTTAATTTCGGGGCGGACGAGTTTGATAAATGCGGCAACGCCTGCTGCCATGCCGCCGCCGCCAATGGGTACGAAAATGGCGTGAATGGGTTTGGCGTGTTGGCGGACGATTTCCATGCCGATTGTGCCTTGTCCTGCAATCACGTCTGGGTCATCAAATGGGGGAATGTAGGTTAAACCGCTTTCGGCGACGAGTTTCATGGCGTGGTCGTAGGCATCGTTATATGAAACGCCTGCTAACACAACATTGCCGCCGCGTGCTTTGACAGCATCAACTTTGATTTGCGGCGTGGTTTCGGGCATCACAATGGTGGCTTGGCAACCGAGTTTTTGCGCGGACATTGCGACACCTTGGGCGTGGTTGCCTGCGCTGGCGGTAATCACGCCTTTTTTCAAAAGTTCTTCGGGCAGTTTTGCCATTTTGTTGTACGCGCCGCGAATTTTGAAGGAAAACACGGGTTGTAAGTCTTCGCGTTTGAGATAGATTTTGTTGTTCAGGCGGCGAGAGAGATTGGCGGCGGTGTCCAGTGGGGTTTCAATGGCGACATCGTAAACTGATGAAGTGAGAATGCGTGTGAGGTAATCGTGGTATTCGGGGAATTTTTGGGTATTCATGGCGGTTGATAAAGTTTACAAAGAAAGGTGTAACTTTAAACCTTAGACTGCGTCAGTGCAAACGTTTAACTGACGAAACTTTACAAAATGCAGCCTGAAAGTATGTTTTACGATTTCTCAGGCTGCGATTATCCGCAAACCGTGCATTTATGCGTATAATTGCGCGTTTTTACGCATTGATAAAATGCAGCCTGAAAAATGTTTTTTCGGGTTTACGAAGTTTTAAATTAACGAGTTTTTATAATGAAAAAATTAATTTCCATTTTTACTTTGGTGGCTTTGTTGAGCGGTCAGAGCATGGTTTGGGCAGCACCTGCGTCTGCGCCAGCTAAAAAAGATGACAAAACAGCCACTAAAACAGCTTCTGCGCCTATGGTCGCCAAAAATACCAATAAATTGCCTGAAATTGCAGCAACTGCTTATTTGGTAATGGATTTGCAAAGTAAACAAGTGATTGCGTCTAAAAATCCAGAGCAACAAATTGAACCTGCTTCGCTGACTAAATTGATGACAGCTTATTTGACGTTCAAGGCGTTGGAAGAGGGCAAACTAAAACCAAAACAAATGCTCACGGTTTCAGAACGCGGCTGGAAAATGGAAGGTTCGCGTATGTTCTTGGCAGTGGGCAAACCTGCCAGCGTGAGCGATTTGGTAAAAGGCTTGATTGTGCAATCGGGCAATGATGCAGCGGTTACGTTGGCAGAAGCGATTGGCGGCAGTGAGCAAGGTTTTGCGGTGTTGATGAACGCGGAAGCGAAACGCTTGGGTATGAACCACACGCATTTTGAGAATTCAACGGGTTTGCCTGGTAAAACACATTTAACCACGGTAACGGATTTGGCAACTTTGTCTGCGGCTATTATTCGTGATTATCCGCAGTATTACCCGATTTACTCGATTAAATCATTCTCGTATAACAATATTACACAGCAAAACCGCAATTTACTGTTGTTTCGCGACCCAAATGTGGACGGCTTGAAAACAGGTCATACTAATAGCGCAGGTTACAACTTGATTGCTTCTAGCAAACGCAACGGTCGCCGAGTGTTGAGCGTGGTGGTGGGTACGGCAAGCTCTGAAACACGTGCGACTGAAAGCAGTAAATTGTTGAACTATGCTTTGAATAGCTTTAACACCCAAAAGATTTACGCTTCAGGTCAAGTCATCAAAAAAGTGCGCGTGTATAAAGGCGCAGTAAGTGAAGCGGAAATTGGCTTTTTGAAAGACGCGTTTGTAACTGTTCCGCAAGGTCAGGGTGAGCAAATCCAAACGGTTTTGGAAACGCAACAACCGATTTTGGCTCCTGTGAAAGCAGGGCAGCAGCTAGGTGTCTTAAAAGTGATGGACGGCGATAATGTGATTGCTGAACAGCCTGTTGTGGCACTGAAAGCAGTTGAGGAAGCGGGTTTCTTTGGTCGGATTTGGGACGGGATTGCGCTGTGGTTTAAAGCGATTTTCTCTGATGATACTTCTAAAGCAGCCTGAAAATTAACTCAAGCGTTCAAATTTCTATAAATGGGAAATTTGAACGCTTTTTCTTTGTAATCTCCTACTACAAAGGAATTAGTTTTTTATCTGTCTTCTGAATTAATGTTACAAATTCGCTTAATTAAATACAAAGCATTATTCACGCCTATCCTCCTGAATACTTATTTTGAGGAATAACAGGCGTATAATGGAAAAATAAATAAATCTTAAAAACCACTATCAAAAATCTTAACATTTCAGGTAGCCTGAAAAAATAGTGAATTGAATTCAAAGCAAAACAAAGCACATATAGAGTATGTAGTAATATTACATAAAACTGGCGAAAGTCTCCCTTTGAAGTTAATTCGCTACAACCTTGTCAAGAATAAAAGGAACACATCATGAACGTAACCAGACGGCAGTTCTTCAAGGTAACTGCTGCAGGTGCTGGCGCGACTACGCTCGCCGCCGTTGGTATGATGCCAACCGCTGCATTTGCAGAAGTTCGTCAATATAAACTCTCTCGCGCTTCAGAAGCCCGCAACAACTGCACCTACTGCTCAGTTGGCTGCGGTACCTTGCTTTACAGCATGGGCGACGGCGCAAAAAATGCCAAACGCAAAATTTTCCACATCGAAGGCGACCCAGACCACCCAGTTTCGCGTGGTTCGTTGTGTCCAAAAGGCGCGTCTTCGATTGATTTTGTGAACAGTCCAAACCGTGTGCAGTATCCAGAAGTGCGTGAGCCAAATTCCAACGAGTGGAAACGCATTTCTTGGGACGAAGCGTTGGACCGTATCGCTCGCCATATTAAAGATGAACGCGATGCGTCTTTCCAAGAGAAAAACGCAGCTGGTGTTACCGTAAACCGTACGGAAACGCTGGGTATGTTGGCGGCTTCGGCATCGTCAAATGAAACGGGGATTTTGACCGTGAAATTTGCGCGTGCCTTGGGGATTGTTGCGCTGGATACGCAAGCGCGTGTGTGTCATGGCCCTACCGTGGCAGGTCTCGCGCCGAGCTTTGGTCGTGGCGCGATGACTAACTCTTTTGTTGATATTCAAAACGCCGATTTCATTATGGTGATGGGCGGTAATGCTGCCGAAGCGCACCCTGTTGGTTTCAAATGGGTGATTGAATCGAAAAAGCGCAAAGGCACAAAATTATTTGTGGTAGACCCACGTTTCAACCGTACTGCCGCGGTGGCGGATTTTTACGCGCCGATTCGCGCAGGTTCTGATATTGCCTTTTTGGGCGCACTGATTAATTGGTTAATTGAAAACGATAAAATCCAATGGGATTATGTGAAAAATTATACCAATGCATCTTTCATTGTTCACAAAGATTTTGATTTTAACGAAGGCTTGTTCTCTGGCGCAGTAGGGCAGCCTGAAAGCAATAAACACGCTGGTTTTTACGACCAATCAAGCTGGTTCTACGAGCTGGACGAAAAAGGTTTTGCAAAAACCGACCCAACGTTGAAAGACCCACGTTGCGTGTTCCAAATGATGAAAAAACATTATTCACGCTACACGCTGGATATGATGACCACCATTTGCGGCACGTCAAAAGAAGATTTCTTGAAAGTGGCAGAAGCGTGGGGCGAAACGTCTGCGCCTGATAAAGCAGGTACAGTGCTGTACGCATTGGGCTGGACGCAACACACTTACGGCGCACAAATTATCCGTACCATGGCAATGGTTCAACTGTTGCTGGGTAATATGGGTATGGCTGGTGGCGGCATTAACGCCTTGCGCGGACACTCCAATATTCAAGGTTTGACGGATTTGGGTCTGATGACGACCGCGTTACCAGGCTACATTCCGTTGCCAAACGATAAAGCACACCCAACGCTGCAAGATTATTTAGACAAATTGACTCCTAAAGCCTTGCAACCTAATCAGTTGAATTACTGGAAAAATACACCAGCATTCATGGTAAGTTTGCTCAAATGGTTCTACGGCGATTACGCAACTAAAGAAAATCAATTTGCCTACGATATGCTGCCGAAATACGAAAAAATGTATGACGTGATGCAAATCACAGAAGACATGTATCAAGGCAAAATGAAAGGCTTGCTGGTTCAAGGCTTTAACGCGCAAGGTTCATTCCCTGATGCGCATCGTGTAACCGAAGCGTTTTCAAAATTGAAATTTATGGTCGTAATGGACCCATTGAAAACAGAAACCGCGTCTTTCTGGGAAAAACACGGCGAAGCGCACGATATTGACCCAAGCAAAATCGCCACAGAAGTTTTCAGGCTGCCTACTCCTTGCTTTGCAGAAGAAGAAGGCTCGATTGTGAACTCTTCTCGTTGGTTGCAATGGCACCACCCAGGGGCAGATCCACAAGGTGAATCATTGCCTGACTTGGATATTTTGGGTGAATTGTATCAACGCATCAAAGCGTTATACGAAAAAGAAGGCGGTAAATGCCCAGAGCCAATTACCAAACTGGCTTGGAATTACAAAGACCCGAAAGCACCAAAACCAGCAGAGATGGCAAAAGAGTCAAATGGTTACGCATTAGCTGATTTGACTGATGAAGAAGGCAATATCGTTCGCAGAAAAGGCGAATTGTTAAGCGGCTTCTCACAATTACGCGATGACGGCACAACATCTTGTGCTTGCTGGGTATTCTCAGGCTCGTGGACAGAAGCGGGCAACCAAATGGACAGACGCGACAACACTGACACAGGTTTGGGCAATACGCCAAAATGGGCATTTGCATGGCCTGCCAACCGCCGCATTCTGTATAACCGCGCATCTTGCGACCCAAGCGGCAAACCGTGGGATAAAAACCGCGTGTTGGTGGAATGGAACGGTAAAAAATGGGTGGGGGCAGACGTTGCCGACTTCAAAGCGGACGAAGCTCCAAATAGCGGTATGAATCCATTTATTATGAATGAAGAAGGCGTGGCACGTTTATTCTGCCAACGCAAAATGGTCGATGGTCCATTCCCAGAACACTACGAGCCTTTGGAATCGCCAATCGGCACGAACCCATTGCACCCGAAAGTGGTTCGCACACCAGCTTTGCGCTTGTTTGACAGCGTGAAAGACCGCGTGGGTACACATGAAGAATTCCCTTATGTGGCAACCACTTACCGCTTGACCGAACATTTCCAATTCTGGACGAAATCTGTGAAATTGTTGATGATTGGGCAGCCTGAACAATTCTGCGAAATCAGCGAAGAATTGGCAAAAGAAAAAGGCATTCAAAAAGGCGATTGGGTAAAAATCAGCAGCAAACGTGCTTGGGTAAAAGTCCGCGCTGTGGTTACTAAACGCGTGAAACCTTTGACAATCAACGGCAAAACCGTTCATCAAATCGGTATTCCGTTGCATGGTGGTTGGGAAAATGTATCTGGGCAACAGCAGTTTTTAGTGAATTCGCTGACACCGTTTGTGGGCGACTGCAATACGCAAACACCAGAATACAAAGCCTTTTTAGTAAATATTGAGAAAGCATAAGGAGCGGAAAAATGGCATTACAATCATTAGACATCAAACGCCGCTCTGCAACGGCAGAAGTTACGCCAGCCCCAAGTGTGCGTAAACCGATTGAAATTGCAAAATTGATTGACGTGAGTAGCTGTATTGGCTGCAAAGCGTGTCAAATGGCGTGTTCTGAATGGAACGACATTCGCGATGAAATCGGCACAAATCACGGCGTTTACGACAATCCGATTGATTTAACGTCAAAATCGTGGACAGTGATGCGTTTTGCGGAACACGAAGAAAATGGCAAATTGGAATGGTTAATCCGTAAAGACGGCTGTATGCACTGCGCCGACCCAGGCTGCCTGAAAGCGTGTCCGTCCCCAGGTGCGATTATTCAGTATGAAAACGGGATTGTTGATTTCCACCAAGAAAATTGTATTGGTTGCGGCTATTGCATTGCAGGCTGCCCATTCAATATTCCGCGCATGGATAAGAAAGAAAACAAAGTGTATAAATGCACAATGTGTTCAGACCGTGTAGCGGTGGGACAAGAACCTGCTTGCGTGAAAACGTGTCCGACTGGTGCAATTCAATTTGGTAGCAAAGAAGACATGAAGCAAGTCGCTGCTGAACGTATTAAAGATTTGAATGCGCGTGGTTATGAAAATGCAGGTTTGTACGACCCTGAAGGCGTGGGTGGCACGCATGTGATGTATGTGTTGCACCACGCAGACCGTCCAAATTTGTATAAAGGGCTGCCTGTCAATCCACACATCAGCACTACCGTGAAATTGTGGAAAGGTTTGCTCAAACCATTGGCAACATTTGGTATCACAGCCGCAGCCGCAGGCGGTTGGTTGCACTACTTAACTGTTGGTCCAAACAAAGCCGAAGAAGAAAGCGCAGAAGTCATTGGCAAAGATGGCAACATCTTATCTCGTGAGGAGGATGCATAATGAAAGAACGTTTAATTCAACGCTATAAAGCGGCAGAACGAATTAACCACTGGATTGTAGCAGGCTGTTTTCTCCTGCTTGCCATTTCAGGTTTAGCGTTTTTGTTCCCACCGTTTTTCTGGATGACAGGCATTTTCGGCACGCCACAACTGGCGCGTATGGTTCACCCATTCATCGGCTTAATCATGTTTGTCGGGTTTTTCTGCCAATTCCTGCGCTATTGGCATCACAACTTCCTCGATAAAGAAGACATAGTCTGGATGAAAGGCATCACAAAAGTCGTGATGAACCACGAAGTCGGCGACGTTGGCAAATACAACGCAGGTCAAAAAGGCATGTTCTGGCTGATGAGCACTTGCATGATTGTTCTGCTTGTTTCAGGCTTGATTGCATGGCGACAATTCTTTTCCGACTTGTTCCCGATTTGGGCAATTCGCTTAGCCTTGCTTGCCCACTCGTGTGCAGCGATTGCCTTGATTGTCGGCATTATCACGCATGTTTACGCAGCGATTTGGATTCGTGGCACAATTCGCGCCATGGTTGAAGGTGTCGTAACCCAAACTTGGGCGAAAAAACACCACCCACGCTGGTATCGTGAAGTGATGGAAAAAGCCAACGGCGGTAACTCAGCCGAACCACAGAACGACAAATAGTGTTCGCAAACAAAGGCAGTCTGAACGGCTGCCTTTTCTTTTATAAACTTTCAGGCAGCCTGAAAAACAAACTATGAACCCAACACACCCACAAACCATTCATCGCTACCATTCAGGCAGCCTGAAAACCCAGCAAGACACATTAGCAGAAGAAATCCCCGTTGCACTTGTATATAATGGTATATCGCACGTCGTGTTAATGGCAACGCCGCAAAACCTAGAAGAACTCGCACTCGGATTCAGCCTAAGCGAAGGCATACTCACACACCCCAGCCAACTTTACGACTGCGTGATAGAACCCAGTTGCCAAGGCATATCCGTGCAACTAGAAATCGCGTCCGCCCGATTTGCGCTGCTCAAAGAACGCCGCCGCAGCATGGCAGGGCGCACAGGTTGCGGCTTATGCGGCATAGACAGCCTAGCTGCCATCGCCCCAAATCTCAGCAGCGTAACACGCCAGCACAAAATCCAAGGCGACCACATCACGCAAGCCCTGCGCACCTTGCCACAATACCAACAACTGCGCGAACAAACAGGTTCACTGCACGGCGCAGCATGGGTTGAACAAGGCAATATTCAGGCTGCATTTGAAGACGTAGGGCGACACAACGCGCTGGATAAACTGCTCGGTTATCTCGCGAAAAAACAAATTGATACGCAAAACGGCTTTATCATCGTATCTAGTCGCGCCAGCTACGAAATGGTTGCCAAAACCGCCGCGATGGGTATCGGTTGCCTAGTTGCCGTGTCCGCCGCAACTGCATTAGCCGTGCGCGTGGCAGAGCAAGCCAATGTAACGCTGATTGGTTTTGCCAAACCGCAGCAATTTATCGTTTATTCGCATGAAGAATTTGTAGAATAATCGCAGCCTGAAAAATAAAAGGAACAACCATGGACATCCAAACCCCCGAACAAATCAAAAACAACCCCTTTTTTTACAAACCCTTTTTCATTCCACCAAAAAACAATATTTTCGCCGACCGCGCCATTCGCTTTGACGAACTCGCCGCCGAAGAAAAAACCAGTTGGCGCGAATATCTCGCCCTGTTAGCAGAACTCAGCCGCGCACAAAACACCGCCTTAAACGCCGTGTTACCCGAAACCACGCTGCCTGAAAATGCTGGCGCGACCAAGTTACCCGAAAGCAACGGCGACACCATTCCCCCCTTATTTTTCAAATGCTTGCAAATCATCACACGCAAATTGCAAGGCAAAGTAAACGACACTGTTCAGGCTGCGTTAAACACATTAGTTGAACAAAAACAAGCCGATGTGGAAGGCATCGCCAAACGCGTTTTGCGCGAAGAGGTGCCTGATTCCGAACAGGTTTACCACATTTGGGTACACGCCGCCTTGCAATGCGCTTGGACAGCGTGGGCAAGCCAATTAACAGACGATGACGTGCCAAGCGTGGAAGAACGCAGCGTTTGCCCATGTTGCGGCGGCGAAGCGGTGGCAAGTGTGGTGCTGAACGGCGGCGATTGGCACGGTTTGCGCTATTTGCATTGCGCCGTTTGCAACAGCCGTTGGAATGCGTTACGCGCCAAATGCACATTCTGCGGCGACCAATCGGCGATTGAATTTCATCAAATTGAAGGCGCAGATTCGGGCGTGTTGCACGGTGCGCGTGGCGAAAGTTGCGGCAAATGTGGGCATTATCGCAAGCTGTTGTTGTTGGAAAATCAGCAATATGCCGACCCAATCGCAGACGATTTGGCGAGCTTAGCAGTGGATATTTTGCTGGGTAGTGAGAACATTCAGCGCGGTGGGCATAATCCGTTTTTGTTGGCGGAATAGGTTTCACAAGGTAGAATTTAACAATTGCAGCCTGAAAGGATAAAAAATGACTGACTGTATTTTCTGTAAAATTATTGATAAACAAATTCCGTCTTCTGTGGTGTATGAAGATGATGAAATGTTTTGTTTTAAAGACATCAACCCAGCCGCGCCTGTGCATTTGTTGCTCGTGCCAAAAGTGCATTTTGACTCGTTGGCTCACGCGCAGCCTGAACATGAAACTTTGTTGGGCAAGATGATGTTGAAAGTGCCACAAATCGCGGCGGAAAGAGGTTTAACCAATGGCTTTAAAACGCTGATTAACACTGGCAAAGGCGGTGGTCAGGAAGTGTTCCACTTGCATATTCATATCATGGGTACGCCTGCTTAATGTTTTATTTTTCAGGCTGCAAACTATTCGCAGCCTGAAAAATTGTAGGTTGGTGCATTTATGCCCGACACTTCGGTTAATTAACGCAGCCTGAAAATCGCTGAGTTACAGGTTTTGCAAGAAATTCAATATTTTCAGGCTGCGTGAGAGAGTGTGTCGGATATCAAGTATCCGACCTACATCGCAGCCTGAAAAGTTTTTTTGAAAGGAATTTAAAATGGGTTTGACATCAATTTGGCATTGGCTGATTGTTTTGGTAATTGTGGTGCTGGTGTTTGGCACGAAAAAATTAGGCAATGTCGGCAAAGATTTAGGTACTGCGGTACACGATTTCAAAGAAGGTTTGGAAAAAGGTACGCAGCCTGAAAACGCAGCGAAAAAAGAAGATGTGATTGAACATCAAAACGATAAGCAAGTGTAATCATGTTTGATTTGAGCTTTGGCGAGATGATGGTGGCTGGCGCGGTGGCTTTGGTGGTGCTAGGTCCTGAACGCTTGCCTGTAGTCGCACGAAAAACAGGCGAATGGGTGGGCAAAATCCAGCGCATGGCTGCTAACGTGAAAAGCGAATTGGCGGCGCAAGCAGAAGCGGCAAACTTGAATCAGGTAAAAGCGGAATTGGAACAGGCAGCAACGGATATTCAGCAAGACTTGCGCTCTTTTGCCAACCAGGTGGAAAACGAAGCGCGTGAAGTGGCGGAGCAATCCAAACCAGCATGGGAACGTTTGCCTGAACAAAAAACGCCTGCGGATTTTGGCATTGAAACAGACGACCAAGGTTTCCCGATTATCCCTGTTTCAGGCAGCCTGAAAAACGCTGAACCTGTTTGGCAAACGAAATCTTTGCATAAACAGGCGATGACGCGCAAACGGGATATGCGTCCGCGCCATCGGGTTGCGCCGAAATTGAGGAGCAAAAAATGACTTTACCTGATGAAAACGCGCAGCCGTTGATTGAGCATTTGCTGGAATTGCGCCGCCGTTTGGTGTGGATTTTGTTGGGGATTGCGCTGTGTTTTGTGGCGATTGTGCCATTTGCGCAGCAGCTTTATGCGTTTGTGGCAAAACCGTTGATGATGGTGCTGCCTGCCAACACAAGCATGATTGCAACTGATGTGGTTGCGCCGTTTTTTGTGCCGATTAAGGTGGCGTTGATGGCGGCGTTTTTGGTGTCGTTGCCGCATTCGTTGTATCAAGTTTGGGCGTTTGTTGCGCCTGCGTTATACCAAAACGAAAAGCGTTTGATTGCGCCGTTGATTTTGTCTAGCGTGATGTTGTTTGCGGTGGGCATGGCGTTTTGCTACTTTTTGGTATTTCCGTTGGTGTTCAAATTTTTCGCTGGCATGACGCCGCTTGGCGTGAGCATGGCAACCGATATTGATAAATATTTGTCGTTTGTGCTGGGCATGTTTGTGGCGTTTGGCGTAACGTTTGAAATCCCTGTGATTGTGGTTTTGCTGTATCGCATGGGCGTGATTTCGTTTGCGCAATTGACGGCAGCGCGTCCTTATGTGATAGTAGCTTCCTTTGTGATTGCGGCTGTGGTTACGCCGCCTGATGTTTTGTCGCAAGTGATGTTGGCTGTGCCGATGTTGCTGCTTTATGAAGCTGGATTGTTGGTGTGCCGAATGGTTCGCCCACGCAATTCAACAGAATAAATGCAGCCTGAAAAGTTTTCAGGCTGCGTTCTAAAGAAATTAAAGCCATGGAAACGTATTTACTCAGGAATCATCTGCAATACCCATTCTATTAAACGCTCTTGTTATCAGGGGCGTAAAACCCCTATGCGTGTCGCGTAGGGGTTTTGTGTTTTCAGACTGCTTTTTTATTGCAATGGAGTGTCGGCGGCTCACCGACACTTTTAAAAATAACCAATTCGTTATTATCAAAAAGTTTGTCAGCGAGCTGCCAACGCTCCATTTGGTATTATTGACTGTCAAGCAGCCTGAAACATATCATTTATTCACAAAACAAACCTTTCAGGCTGCCTGAAAAGAAGTACAACAAACGCAGCCTGAAAAAAACACAGGAGAACAAAATGCAAGCCATCTTAAACGCCGACATTCTCACGCCCATGGTTGCCTATATGCGCGTGGCAGGCACACACAAAATTATTTTGGAAAGTATCCCACGCGAAAAAGAAAACGCACGGTTTTCTATTATCGCGTACAACCCCGTTTACGAAGTGAAATTCGCCAACGGACAACTCACCATAAACGGCGACCCCGTTGAAGCCGACCCATTAGACTATCTCAACCAGCTCACTGTCAAAAATTGCCCGACCGATTTACCCTTTTCGGGCGGCGCAATCGGCTTTGTCGGCTACGACATGATAGGTTTATACGAAGACATCGGCACAATTCCAGCCGATACCATCGGCACGCCCGATATGCACTTTTTCGTTTACGAATCCTATCTAATTTTTGACCACAAAAAAGAAAAAGTGTTTGTGGTAGAAGACAATTTATACAGTCAACGCAGCGAAGCCGACATGCAAACCGCGTTAGACACCACATTACGCAGCCTGAAAACCCAAGCCGAAAACGAATTTAAACCGCAAGAATTGCACGCGCTCAACTTCAAATCACACGTAGAACAAAGCCATTTTGAAGACATGGTTGCCCAAGCCCAAAAACTGATACGCGAAGGCGATATGTTCCAATGCGTGTTAAGCCAACGTTTTTCTAGCGAATTTGTCGGCGAACCGTTGGATTATTACCGCAATTTGCGCGTAACCAATCCGTCCAACTATCTCTATTTCTACGATTTCGGCGACTACCAAATCATCGGCGCAAGCCCAGAAAGTCTCGTTTCGCTGAAAGACGGCATAGTTATTACCAACCCAATCGCAGGCACACGCCCACGCGGCAAAGACGAAACCGAAGACAAACACAACGCAACCGAGTTGGCAAACAACACCAAAGAAACCGCCGAACACCGTATGCTAGTAGATTTAGGGCGCAACGACATCGGCAAAATCGCCGAAGTTGGCAGCGTACGCGTCAGCAAATACATGGAAGTGGAATACTTCCGCTATGTGATGCACTTGACCAGCGTGGTAAAAGGCAAATTGCTGCCGCAACTCACAGGCATGGACGCGCTCAAATCCACATTGCCAGCAGGCACGGTTTCAGGTGCACCCAAAATCCGCGCCATGAAACGCATTTACGAACTGGAGCAAGAAAAACGTGGCATTTATTCAGGTGCGATTGGCTATTTGTCCGCCAGTGGCGACATGGATTTTGCGATTACCATTCGCACCATGGTGTTGAAAAACGGCAGAGCGTATGTGCAAGCAGGTGCAGGCATTGTGTACGACAGCGTCCCAGCCAGCGAATACCAAGAAACCGTAAACAAAGCCAAAGCCATGACCAAAATAGGAGAAGCATTATGATTTTGCTCGTTGATAACTACGATTCGTTCACCTACAACTTGGCGCAATATTTAGGCACGTTCACCGAAGTGCGCGTGTTGCGAAACGATGACGAACAGCTTTATGCCGCCGCCGAACAAGCAGACGGTTTGGTGTTTTCGCCAGGCCCAGGTTGGCCAGCAGACGCGGGCAAAATGGAAGCCATGATTCGTGATTTTGCAGGCAAAAAGCCGATTTTGGGCATTTGCTTGGGGCATCAAGCGATTGCCGAAACATTCGGCGGCAAATTGGGTTTGGCGAAAAACGTCATGCACGGCAAACAAAGCGATATGCGTTTGGAAACCCCGTCCCCCATTTTTGCTGACGTGCCTGTGGTTGTGCCGATTATGCGTTATCACTCGATTGTGATTAGCGAAATGCCTGCGCATTTTGACGTAACCGCCACCACCACAGACGACCATGAAATCATGGCAATCCAACACAAAACCTTGCCAATCTACGGTTTGCAATATCACCCCGAAAGCATTGGCACGCCAGACGGCATGAAAATGATTGAAAACTTTGTGAAAGTGGTGCAACGATGACACAAGCCTTTTTACCGAAAATTTTATTGCAAAAAGAAGCCGAAGTCGCCCAAATGAAAATGGAAAATTTGGGCAGCCTGCGCGAAACCTATTCATTTTACGAACACCTGAAAACGCACGCCAATCAGTTGCAAATCATCGCCGAAGTGAAAAAAGCCAGTCCCAGCTTGGGCAACATCAATTTAGATGTGGACATTGTCGCGCAAGCCAAAGATTACGAAGCCAACGGTGCGGCGATGATTTCCGTTTTAACAGACGAAGTGTTTTTTAAAGGACATTTGGATTACCTGCGCGAGATTTCCGCGCAAGTGAAAATCCCCACGCTCGCCAAAGATTTCATCATTGATGAAAAACAAATTGTGCGTTCACGCAATGCAGGCGCGACTGTGATTTTGCTGATTGTTGCCGCGCTGCCTGAAAACCGTTTGAAAGAATTGTTTGAATACGCCAAAGCCTTGGGTTTGGAAGTGTTGATGGAAACACACAGCCCCGAAGAATTGGCGATTGCGCACCGCGTTGGCGCGAAGATTATTGGCGTGAATAACCGCAATTTGGTTACTTTTGAAACCGATATTCAAACCAGCCTGAAAATGGCGCATTTCTTTCAGCCAGACACGGTTTACATTTCCGAATCCGCGATTTTCACAGGGCAAGACGCAGCATGGATTGTCCCATATTTCAACGGAATTTTAGTCGGCACAGCATTGATGAAAGCCGATGACGTGGCGGCGAAAATAAAGGAATTGCAAATTGACAAAAGTTAAGATTTGCGGCTTGAAAACAGCAGAAGCGGTTCAGGCTGCGGTATCGGCTGGCGCGGACTATATTGGCTTTGTGTTTGCGCCGAGCAAGCGGCAAATCAGTTTTCAGGCTGCGTGTGAATTGGGCAAACTCATCCCCGATTCTGTGCAAAAAGTGGGTGTGTTTGTATCGCCCACGCAGCCTGAAATCTTGCAAGCGATTCAGGCTGCGAATTTGGATTTGGTGCAAATTCACGGCGATTTTGATGAACGTTTGTTGGCGAATTTGCCTGTGCCGAGCATTCGCGCGATTCGGGTTTCACAAGATTTGGCGGCGGTAAACAGCGCGGCAGATTTTGTGCTGTTTGATGCGCCTGTGGCTGGCAGCGGCAAGACGTTTGACTGGCAAAAATTGGATACGACTGCTTTCAGGCTGCCTTTTTTCATCGCTGGCGGTTTAACGGCAGATAATGTGCAAGACGCGATTGCGCGGTTTCAACCGTATGCGGTGGACGTTTCCAGCAGCGTGGAAACCGATGGCGTGAAAGATGTCGCTAAAATTCAAGCATTTATAGAAAAGGTAAAAAATGGAATATAAACAACCGAATGAAAATGGTTTTTTTGGTCGTTTTGGGGGGCGTTTTATCCCTGAAACTTTGATGACGGCTGTGCTGGAATTGGACGCGGCTTATCGTGAAGCCAAAGCTGACCCCAGTTTTCAGGCTGCGTTAGATGATTTGCTGAAAAACTATGTGGGTCGTGAAACACCGTTGTATCACGCCAAACAGTTGAGCGCGGAATTGGGCGGCGCGGAAATTTATCTGAAACGCGAAGACTTAAATCACACGGGTGCACACAAAATCAACAATGCGTTGGGTCAAGTTTTGCTGGCGAAACGCATGGGCAAAAACAAAATTATTGCGGAAACAGGTGCAGGTCAGCACGGCGTAGCAACGGCAACCGCTGCCGCGTTGTTTAACATGGAATGCACGATTTACATGGGCGAAGAAGACGTGAAACGCCAAGCCTTAAATGTGTTTCGCATGGAATTGTTGGGCGCGAAAGTGCAAGCGGTTACAGACGGTTCGCGCGTGTTGAAAGACGCGGTGAACGCGGCATTGCGCTCGTGGGTGGCGAATATTGACGACACGCATTACATCATGGGTTCGGCTTTGGGTCCTGCGCCGTTTCCAGAAATGGTACGCGATTTCCAAAGCGTGATTGGCAACGAAGCGAAACGCCAATTTGCAGAAATGAACAACGGTGCGCTGCCAGACGCGGTTTTGGCGTGTATCGGCGGCGGCTCGAATGCGATTGGCTTGTTCTATCCATTTGTAGAAGACGAAAGCGTGGCGATGTATGGCGTGGAAGCGGCTGGTTTGGGCTTGGATACGGACAAACACGCGGCAACGTTTGCCAAAGGTCGCCCTGGTGTGCTGCATGGTGCGCTGATGAATGTACTGCAAGACGAAGCAGGACAAATCTTGGAAGCGTTCTCGATTTCCGCAGGTTTGGATTACCCTGGTATTGGCCCAGAGCATTGTTATTTCAACGAAATCAAACGCGCGAATTATGTGAGCGTAACCGATGAAGAAGCGTTGGAAGGGTTCAAATTGTTGTCGCGCGTGGAAGGGATTATCCCTGCACTGGAATCTAGCCATGCTATTGCGTATTTGCCTACGTTGGCAAAAGAGTTGGGCAAAGGCAAATCGATTGTCGTGTGCTTATCGGGTCGCGGCGATAAAGACGTGGTTCAAGTGAAAGCGCGTTTGGAAGGGGAAGGGGCATAATCATGAAAACATTAACGCAACATTTGCAAGCGATTAAAGACAGCAAAAAAGGCATTTTTGTGCCATACATTATGGCTGGCGACCATGCCAACGGCTTGGACGGTTTGGGCGACACGCTGGCATTTTTGAGCGAAAACGGGGCGTCAGCGATTGAAGTCGGCATTCCGTTTTCAGACCCTGTGGCAGACGGTCCTGTGATTGAAGAAGCAGGTTTACGCAGCCTGAAAAACGGCACAACTTTGGCGGCGATTGTGGCGAAATTGCAAACGATTTCGCTGAATACGCCTTTGATTGTGATGACGTATTTCAATCCTGTTTTTCAGTATGGCGTGGAAAAATTTGTGCAAGATTTGGCGAATACGTCTGTGAAAGGGCTGATTATTCCCGATTTGCCACACGAGCATGAAGATATGGTGAAACCGTTTTTGCAAGAAACGGACATTGCACTTGTGCCATTGGTTAGCCTGACAACAGGGGTGGAACGCCAGCAAAAATTGATTACGGACGCGGAAGGGTTTATTTACGCGGTGGCGATTAACGGGGTAACGGGCAAAATGGGCAGTTACCGCGAGGATTTGGATAAGCATTTGGTGCGATTGCATGAAATGGCGAAAATTCCTGTTTTGACAGGGTTTGGCGTTTCTACGCTGGACGATGTAGCGCGATTTAATGCGGTGTCTGATGGCGTGATTGTTGGCTCGAAAATTGTGCGCGATTTGCACGAGGGTAGGGCGGATGATGTGGCGCAGTTGGTGAAACAGGGCAGCCAGTATCAGAAACAGCAACAGCAAGCTGGGTTCTTTAAACGGTTGTTGAAGTCGTTGATGGGTGGCTGATAGAACGCAGCCTGTCTGGAGTGTCGGCGGCTCGCCGACATGAAATAGATAAAATTTTAAAAAAAGTGATTTTTCCATATAGCTGATGTCGGCGAGCCGCCGACGCTCCATTTCTGCCACACTCAAAAAAACAGGAATAAATCCTGTCTCTACCAAATAATCGCAGCCTGAAAAACGCTATTGTTTTTCAGGCTGCGATTACGTTTTCAGGCTGCATTATTCGTTTAATAAGCCATTTTGCAAAATCAGCATATTCGTATCAATCACACGCTTAGCGGTCGCCGATAAATCAAAACGCTCAGGCTCGCTAATCCACATGATAATCAAGCCAACCAAGCTACTCTCTAAATATAATGCCGCCGCTTCAATATCCGTTTGCACAGGCAGCTTACCTTGTTGCACACTCAATTTCATCGCGCGAATAATCTGCGCGCGACTGCTGGCATGATAACGCAGCACCAATTCCGTAATCGTTTGATTGGTTTCTGTGCGTTCGCATTTCAAATTCATCACGCTGCAAAATTTGCGTTGCTGCTCGTCTTGGGATAATACGCGCAAAAGCTCGTGCAAACTGTGGCGCAAATGCGTCCACGCGTCTTCCGTTTCGTCCAGTACATCATCATTCAATAATGATACAAAAATAGCGTGTTTTTGTTCAAACAACGCTGCAAATAAGTCTTCTTTGTTCTTGAAATGCCAATACAATGCGCCGCGTGTAACACCTGCTTCTTGGGCAATTTCGTTGAGTGAGGCACGGGTAACGCCTACGCGATAGAAAACTTCTAACGCAGCGTTGAGTAAGTGTTGGCGAGTTTGCTCGGCTTCGGCTTTGGTTTTTCTCATGGCTTGAATAAAAAAATATTTATAATTATGGGTTTAAAAACATTCAGAAATGAATGTATAATAACTACTTTTCGTTTTATTGAATAGAAGGCAGCCTGAAATATTTTTTCAGGCTGCCTGAAATAACATAAAAGTTTTAACCCCCAGTCAATTTAGGAAGACATAATGAAGACTCATCAATACTGGCGCGTAACTGCTTTGGCAGTGGCAACATCGCTTGCGTTGGCTGCTTGTGGTGGCAAAGACGCGGCTGCTGGCGAGCAAAAACAAGCGGCAGCAGCAGGTCAGCAACGTCCTGCCCCAACGGTGGGCGTGGTAACTATGCCGCAGCCTGAAAACGTGCAAATTGAAATGGATTTGCCTGGTCGTTTGGAAGCGGTTCGCTCTGCGCCAATCGTGCCACAAGTAACAGGCATCGTGAAACGCCGTTTGTTCGCTGAAGGCTCGTTTGTGAAAGCAGGTCAGCCAATGTATCAATTGGACGACTCAACTTACGCGGCTAATTTGGAAAGTGCGCGTGCCAACTTGTTGAGCGCACAAGCGTCTTACGCGAAAGCCAGTGCTGATGTGGAACGCTATCGCCCATTGGTGGAAGCGGACGCGATTAGTGAACAAGAATGGGACGCTGCGGTAACAGCGCAACGCTCGGCTCAAGCGCAAATTAAATCGGCTGAAGCGGCAATTCGTGCAGCGCAAGTAAACGTGAATCACGCGCATATTGTTGCGCCGATTTCGGGTATTGTGGGTCAGTCTTTGGTAACGGAAGGTGCGTTGGTAACGGCAAACAGTACGCAAATGGCAACCATCAATCAAACCAATCCGTTGTATATCAACATTCAACAATCTGCGAGCGAATGGCAAAAATTGCGCCAACAATTGGCAAGTGGTCAGCGTAAGTTGAGCAATGCTTTGGAAGTGAGCGTGATGTTGGATGATGGTTCTGAATACGAACACAAAGGTCACTTGTTGTTTATTGACCCTACGGTTGACCAAAAAACGGGTCAAATCACAATCCGCGCAGAAGTGCCAAACCCTGATTTTGCTTTGATGACTGGTTTGTACGCGCGTGTTCGTTTGCCTTTAACCACAATTGAAAATGCATTTGTTGTGCCGCAACAAGCGGTTACTCGCGGTAAAGCAGACACTGTTATGGTGGTAAACGCTAAAGGCGGCATGGAACCACGCATTGTGAAAATCGCTGGTGAAAAAGGCACAAACTGGGTGATTAACGGTGGTTTGCAACCTGGTGACAAAGTGATTGTGGAAGGTTTGATGATTGCTGCGATGTCTGGTTCGCCAGTGGTTCAAGCGAAAGAATGGCAACCTGGTAGCGAAAACGCACAAGCGCAAGCTCCTGCGGCTTCTGCTCCTGCTGAAACAGTATCTGTGCCTGTTCAGGCTGCATCTTCTGCTTCTGCAGCACAATAATGGAGTAAACCATGCCAAAGTTTTTTATTGAACGCCCGATTTTTGCATGGGTAATCGCGATTTTTATCATGATTGCGGGCGTTATCGGCATCAGCAAATTGCCGATTTCGCAATACCCAAGCGTGGCATCGCCCACTATTACGCTGACTGCAACTTACCCTGGTGCGTCTGCAACGGTAATGGAAGACAGCGTACTGTCTGTGATTGAACGGAATATGTACGGTGTGGAAGGTTTGGATTACATTTCCACTTCTGCTGACTCAAGTGGTTCAGGCTCGGTTACTTTAACCTTTAAACCTGATACCAACGAAGATTTGGCACAAATGAACGTGCAAAACAAATTGTCAGAAGTAAACGCTTTGCTGCCTGCAACCGTGCAACAAAACGGTGTGAACGTGTCTAAAGCGCGTTCAAACTTCTTGATGGTGGTGTTTTTGGATTCAAAAACCAAATCTGCTGAGGAATTGTTAGACTACTCTCAACGCAATGTTGTGCCTGAATTGCAACGTATTGAAGGCGTAGGTAATGTTCGCTTGTTTGGTGCTCAGCGTGCGATGCGCGTGTGGATTGACCCAAACAAATTGAAAAATTACGACTTGTCTTTTGCTGATGTAACGTCTGCGATTTCTGCACAAAATGCGCAGTTGGCAGTGGGTTCATTGGGTGCACGTCCTGCGGATATTGGTCAGCAAATCAGTGCAACCATTACGGCTGAAGGTCAATTGCAAACCGCAGAAGAGTTCGGCAATATTTTGTTGAAACAAAACACAAGTGGCGCAAACGTTTACTTGAAAGATGTGGCTGAAATTGCATTAGGTAGCCAATCTTATGCGTCAAACTCGTATTTGAACGGCAAAACAGCGGCAGGTATGGCAGTTTCGTTATCGACAACGGGTAACGCAATGGCAACCGCAACTGCAGTTAAAGCCAAAATGGAAGAGTTGAAAAAATACTTCCCTGAAGATGTTACTTGGTCTGCACCTTATGACACTTCAAAATTTGTAGAATTGTCTATCAAAAAAGTGGTAAGCACTTTGTTTGAAGCGATTGTGCTGGTGTTCATTGTGATGTTCATCTTCTTGCAAAACATTCGCTATACGTTGATTCCGACTATCGTTGTGCCGATTTCGTTATTAGGTGCATTTGCTGCCATTTCATACATGGGCATGTCTATCAACGTGATGACGATGTTTGCCATGGTGCTGGTCATCGGTATTGTGGTTGATGACGCGATTGTGGTGGTGGAAAACGTGGAACGGATTATGGCGGAAGAAGGTTTATTGCCAAAACAAGCCACGAAAAAAGCCATGAAACAAATCTCTGGCGCGGTGGTGGGTATCACAGCCGTGTTGGTATCTGTGTTTGTACCATTGTCTATGTTGAGCGGCGCATCGGGTAACATTTACCGCCAGTTCTCTTTAACAATGGTGTTCGCGATTTTGTTCTCAGCATTCTTGGCTTTGACTTTGACACCTGCTTTGTGTGCGACCATGTTGAAACCGATTCCCAAAGGTCATAACCATGTGAAAAAAGGTTTCTTTGGTTGGTTCAACCGCAAGTTCAACGCAGGTACACGCAGATATTCAGGCTGGATTGCTAGCACATTGCGTAAAGCTGGCGCGACATTTATCGTGTATGCCGCTTTAACCGCCGCAGCGTTTGTGTTGGTAATGCGTTTGCCAACCGCGTTCTTGCCATCAGAAGACCAAGGTAACTTGATGGTTACCGTGCAACTGCCTTCTGGCGCAACGCATGAACGTACTGAAAAAACACTGGCTTCAGTGGTGGGCGTAGCGAAAAGCCTGCCTGAAGTGGAAAACGTGATTACCGTATCAGGCTTCAGTTTTTCAGGCAGCGGTCAAAACATGGGTTTAGGCTTTATCATTTTGAAAGACTGGACTGAACGTGCTAAACCAGGCAGCGATGCCGCTTCTGTGGCAGGTAAAATCACAGGTGCATTGATGAGCGGTGCGGTAAAAGACGGTTTTGCCTTAGCGATTAACCCGCCGCCAATCATGGAATTGGGTAACGATTCTGGTTTTGGTTTGTACTTGCAACAACGTGGCTCTGCGAATCATGAAGAATTAGTAGCTCGCCGCGATGAATTGATTGCGAAAATGCGCGCCAATCCGCAAATGTTTAATGCATCAAACGTTCGCGCTTCAGGTTTGGAAGACGCTTCGCAACTGAAACTGGACATCGACCGTATGAAAGCTGCGTCAAATGGCGTGAGCTTTGCCAGCATTCGTACTGTTTTGGGTACAGCGTTGGGTTCAACCTATGTAAACGACTTCCCAAATGACGGACGTTTGCAACGCGTGATTGTTCAAGCAGATGCAAAATCTCGCATGCAGCCTGAAGACATTTTGGCATTGACCGTACCTGCCAGCGATGGCACGTTAATCCCATTGTCTAGCTTTATGACAGCAAAATGGGAAAAAGGTATCGAACAAAGTGTACGTTTCAACGGCTACCCAGCCATGCAATTAACAGGCGCACCAGCAGCAGGCAAAACCACTGGTGAAGCCATGGCAGAAGTTCAACGCATGGTTGATGAATTGGAAGGTAACTACGCACTGGAATGGTCTGGTCAATCTCGTGAAGAAGCCAAAGGTTCGTCACAGCAAGCCATGGTATTGGGCTTGGCTGCTGTAGCCGTATTGTTGGCATTGGCGGCGTTGTATGAAAGCTGGTCAATCCCATTGGCAGTGGTTCTGGTTGTGCCACTAGGCTTGTTGGGTGTGGCTTCAGGCGCATTGCTCCACGCATCATCACGCGACTTATATTTCATGATTGGTATGGTTACTGTGATGGGCTTGAGTGCGAAAAACGCGATTTTGATTATCGAGTTCGCCAAAGATTTGCAAGAAACAAGCAAAACCGCAGCAGAAGCCGCGTTACGTGCTGCCAAATTGCGTTTCCGCCCAATCTTGATGACATCATTCGCATTCATCTTGGGCGTTGTGCCAATGTATATCGCAACAGGCGCATCAGCAGCCAGCCAACACGCCATTGGTACAGCCGTGTTCTGGGGTATGTTGGTAGGTACATTCCTATCCGTGGTCTTCGTGCCGATGTTCTATGTTGTGGTTCGTAAATTCTTTAAAGGCAAACCTGTTCCCGAGCAAGGCGAACTGGATTTGTTTGATGATGAAGAAAATATGAAATAAAACATTCAAGCAGCCTGAAAAAGTTATTTTTTAGGGCGCATTGGCGTTTCATTCGCGAGTTGGATTTTTTAGCCAAACTAAGCGAATACAAGGCAAAAAGGTAAGCAAGGTTGAACACCTTACGAACCTTTTTAACACAGTAGTCGCTTAGTTTGGCTAAAAAGACACCGCGACATGAAATGCCAATGTGCCCTATGCTGCCTGAAACTGATAAAGAGATTAAATATATGAAAACCGTTTTTAAACAAAGTTTCACCGCATTGAGCGTAAGCATTGCCTTATCCGCTTGTAACCTTGCGCCGAAATACGAGCAACCAAACGTAGCGTTGCCGTCAAGTACGTTCCGTTATGACGTGCAAGAACCGCAAGCAATTCAGGCTGCATCTTTGGGCTGGAAAGACTATTTTGCAGACCCACGTTTACACGCCCTGATTGAATTAGCGTTGAAAAACAATACTGATTTGCGTACGGCAAACTTGAATGTTGAGAAAATTCGTACACAGTATGCGATTACACGTGCAGCTAATTTACCTAGTTTGAGTGGTACGGCAGGAGCAGGTCGTAATGGTAGTCATACTGCCGCTGGTTCTAACGTGGCTAATAGCTATAATACAGGTTTAGGCATCTCAGGATTTGAGTTGGATTTATGGGGACGCATCCGCAATTCTAATGAATCAGCATTAGAAAGTTATTTTGCTCAAGCCGCGACACGTGATGCAACGCATCTCAGTTTAATTGCAAGTGTGGCAAAAGCCTACTTTGCTGAACAAAGTGCAATAGCCTCTATGGATTTATCTCAACGCACTTTGAAAGCCTACCAACAAACTTACGAATTAGCCAAGGTTCGCCATAAAGCAGGCGTGATTTCTGCTTTGGAATTGCGCAGCCAAGAATCGCAAATTGAAGGTGCAAAATCAGATTATGCAGCTGCTGTTAATTCACGTGAGGTAGCACGTAACGCATTGGAATTGCTGATTAGCCAAAAAGTGCCAGACGATTTGCCAACGCCATTGCCAATGAACAAACAGTTTAAAATCCGCAATTTGCCAGCAGGTTTATCATCGAATTTATTGCTTAACCGCCCAGACATTATTGCAGCAGAACACAGTCTGAAAGCAGCTAATGCCAATATTGGCGCAGCACGTGCCGCATTGTTCCCAAATATTAATTTAACCACTACATTGGGTTTAAGTAGCGCGCAATTAAGTAATTTATTTAGTTCTCCAGATAGAAGCTGGGGCTACAATGCAAATGCAACTATTCCTATTTTTAACTGGAGTAAAAATAAAGCAGATGTAGTTGTCAGCAAAATTGCACAAGAACAAGCTCTTATTGCTTATGAATCAGCCGTAGAAACCGCATTCCAAGACGTATCAAATGCATTGGTTGCACGTGCAGCATTCAATAGTCAATATGAATCAGCAGTTGCACAAGCAAAAGCAAATAGCGAGCGTTTACGCTTAACGCGTTTGCGCTACAAACATGGTGTTTCTAGTGCACTGGATTTGCTGGATGCAGAACGTAGCAGTTATGCTTCAGATGTGAACTTGTTAAGCAGACAGCAGAACTTGCTGGAAAACTTAGCCGACTTGTATAAAGTATTGGGCGGCGGTTTGAAACGCTACACCACAGACGAACAAACCATGACGCAACAAGTTGATGCAGATTTGGCAGAGTCTCACAAAACCACCACTTTAGGCGAAATGAAAGACGCGTTGAAAGACGCAACCAGCCGCACACGCGATACCGCGAAAAAAGTAACAGAAAAAGTGAGTGAGAAAGTAGAAAAAGCAACAAGCAAATAAAACTTGCTTGATTAAGCAGCCTGAAAGATTTTTCAGGCTGCTTAATTTATTTTAAGGCTTGAAAAGATTTGATAAAATTTGGTTTTATCGCAGCCTGAAAAAAACAACAACCATGAAAACCCAGCTCTACATCGGAATCATGTCAGGCACCAGTATGGACGGTGCCGACGCAGTCTTAATCCAAATGCACGGCGCAAAATGGCAACGCGCCATCGCCCACGCATTCGTCCCCTACACAAGCAGCCTGAAAACCCGACTGCTTGAACTCCAAAACATCGGCGACAACGAACTTCATCGCAGTCAAATGCTCGCCATTGAACTATCCGAAATCTACGCCCAAGTTGTGCAAAAAATCCTGCAAGCAAACAAATTACAGCCTGAAAACATCACCGCCATTGGTTGCCACGGACAAACCGTCCGCCACGCTCCCGAACACGGCTACAGCGTCCAACTCGCCAACCTGCCCCTGCTTGCCGAGCGCACAGGCATTTTCACGATTGGCGATTTCCGCAGCCGCGATTTAGCCGCAGGCGGACAAGGCGCACCACTCGTTCCAGCGTTTCATCAAGCCCTGTTTGCCATGCCAACCGAAACCCGTGTCGTGCTGAATATTGGTGGCATTGCCAACATCAGCGTGTTGCCACCCAATGGCGAACCATTCGGCTTTGACACAGGTGCAGGCAATATGCTGATGGACGCGTGGACGCAACACATCTGGCAGCAACTGTATGACAAAAACGGCGCAAAAGCCCTGCGCGGACGCGTCTTGCCTGAACTGCTGGCGCAACTGAAAGAACACGAATATTTCAGGCTGCCTTATCCAAAATCCACAGGGCGCGAACTGTTTTCATTGGATTGGTTATACGGCTATTTGCATCATGAAGAAGACCCGTTTGACGTTTTGCGAACACTCGTGCAATTCACGGCAGACACGATTGCAGACGCGATTTTTCAGGCTGCGCCAAACACCCAAAATGTGTACGTTTGCGGCGGCGGCATTGGCAACGAAACCTTAATTTGCAGCCTGAAAAAATTGTTCGCGCCACACAAAATCACTGTGCATAGCACCGAAGATTTGCAGCTGAATCCACAATGGGTAGAAGCCGCCGCGTTTGCGTGGCTCGCCGCGTGTTGGGTCAATCGCACACCGAGCAATCCACACAAAGCCACAGGCGCAAACAAGCCATTGGTTTTGGGTGCAGGACATTACGCCTGAAAAACACGGAGCGTCGGCGGCTCGCCGACAAAAAAACAGCTAAATTTCGGGAAATATGATTCCTGTGCGCCCAAATGTGTCGGCGAGCCGCCGATGTTCCAATTAAACTTTCAGGCTGCGGTTTATCACTCAATCGCAGCCTGAAAAATATTCACAAACCGCAGCCTGAAAAACAAAAATGCCCTACATCGGAAGATTCGCCCCCAGTCCCACAGGACTGTTACACATCGGCTCACTGCTCACCGCCCTCGCGTCCTACGCAGACGCACGCGCCCACAACGGACGTTGGATAGTCCGCATGGAAGACTTAGACCCACCGCGCGAAATGCAAGGCGCAGCCGCCCACATCTTGCACACACTCGAAGCATTCGGTTTTGAATGGGATGGCGAAGTCGCTTACCAAAGCCAACGCCACGAACTCTATCAAGACACACTCAGCAGCCTGAAAGCCAAAAACCTTGCCTATCCCTGCTATTGCAGCCGCAAAGACTGGCACGCCGCCGCCGCCATCGGCTCAGACGGCTACGTTTATAACGGCGCGTGTGCCAAAAAAGACCCATTCAGGCAGCCTGAAAACGGCAAACCAGCTGCATGGCGAATGCGCGTTCCCGATGAAATCATCAGCTTTGAAGACGAAATTGTCGGGCGATACAACCAAAATCTCGCCCACGATATTGGCGATTTTGTGCTGCTTCGCGCAGACGGATTTTGGGCGTACCAACTCGCCGTTGTTGCTGATGACGCAGAGCAGGGCATTACCCACATTGTGCGCGGACAAGATTTACTGGTATCCACGCCGCGTCAAATTTGGTTGCAACGCAGCCTGAAAATGCCCACGCCGCATTACGCCCACTTGCCGCTTTTGGTAAACCAACACGGTCAAAAATGGTCAAAACAAACCCTAGCCCCCGCGCTGGACGTAAACCAACGTGAAGCCCTGTTGCGCCAAGTGATGCACTATCTCAATATTCCGCCTGCGCCCGAAGTCAATCACGTTCAAGACTTGCTGGCGTGGACAGTGCAGCATTGGGTAATCAACCGCGTGTCACCCCAAGCCATTTGCACGGAGTAGCGCGTTGTAACTGAGTTGATAAAATACAATCACACGCAATAAAACTTCGCGAGCAGCCTGAAACACGGTATAATTCACGCGATTTTTAACCTTCCCAAACCCCTTAAACGGAGAAAAAACATGAGCGCAATTATTGATATTTTTGCACGCGAAATTTTGGATTCACGCGGTAACCCAACCGTGGAATGTGATGTATTGTTGGAAAGTGGCGTAATGGGTCGCGCGGCTGTGCCAAGTGGCGCATCAACAGGTCAAAAAGAAGCCTTGGAATTGCGCGATGGCGACAAATCTCGCTACTTGGGCAAAGGCGTTTTGAAAGCCGTTGAACACGTTAATAACGAAATCGCCAGCGCATTGATTGGTATTGACGCAACTGAACAAGCCTACATTGACCAAATCATGTTGGATTTGGACGGCACTGAAAACAAAGGCAAATTGGGCGCAAACGCTACATTGGCAGTTTCTTTGGCAGTGGCACGCGCTGCGGCTGAAGATGCTGGCTTGCCTTTGTATCGCTACTTGGGTGGTGCAGGTCCAATGGCTTTGCCAGTGCCAATGATGAACGTAATCAACGGTGGCGAACACGCAAACAATAGTTTGAATATTCAAGAATTTATGATTATGCCAGTAGGCGCGACTTCATTCCGTGAAGCATTGCGTTGCGGCGCGGAAATTTTCCACGCATTGAAAAAATTGTGCGACAGCAAAGGTTTCCCAACAACTGTGGGCGACGAAGGCGGTTTTGCACCAAACTTGAACAGCCACGAAGAAGCCTTGCAACTGATGGTTGAAGCCACAGAAAAAGCGGGCTACAAAGCAGGCGAAGACGTTTACTTTGCTATGGACTGCGCGTCTAGCGAATTCTACAAAGACGGCAAATACCATTTGGAAGCCGAAGGCAAAGCCTACAGCAGCGAAGAATTTGCTGACTACTTGGCTGGCTTGGTTGCGAAATACCCAATCATCTCTATTGAAGACGGTATGGATGAAAACGACTGGGCAGGTTGGAAACACTTGACTGAAAAATTGGGCGACAAAGTTCAATTGGTAGGCGATGACTTGTTCGTGACTAATCCAAAAATCTTGGCTGAAGGCATTGAAAAAGGCGTGGCAAATGCATTGTTGGTAAAAGTAAACCAAATCGGTACATTGAGCGAAACTTTGAGTGCAGTGGATTTGGCAAAACGCAACTGCTACACAAGCGTGATGAGCCACCGTTCAGGCGAAACAGAAGACAGCACTATTGCTGACTTAGCTGTGGCAACCAACTGCATGCAAATCAAAACAGGTTCATTGAGCCGTTCAGACCGTATGGCGAAATACAACCAATTGTTGCGCATTGAGGAGGAATTGGGTTCTGCTGCATACTACCCAGGCAAAAAAGCATTCTATCAATTGAAAAAATAATTTGATTGAGTGAAAACAGGCAGCCTGAAAAGATATTTTTCAGGCTGCCTAAAATGCTAAAAAAGGCGCAAAAATGAGATGGATTACATGGGCAATGATTGTTACATTATGCGCGTTGCAATACCAAATTTGGGTGAGCAATGGCGGCACAGGACTGCGCGGACAATATGCAGAAATGGAACAAAAAGCCGAAGGTATCAAACAACAAAATAAAAACACCCGCCGTGAAAACGCCATTTTGCGTTCCGAAATCAACGATTTGCAAAACGGCTACAATGCCGTATCCGAATTGGCTCGCAACAACATGGGCTATATTGAAGAAGGCGAAGTTTTTTACACATTAAAACCACAATGAATTTAAAACACCGTGCAGAACTTTTGCACGGTGTTTGCGTTTTTGCGCTATGATTACATTATAAAAATCGACCGAAACCTTTGCAAAACTCCAGATTTGAGTATTTTTCAAAGCCATAGCAGCGCAAAAAGCGACTACGTACATCAAGTACATTGAGCTTTTGAGCAGCGCATGGCGAAGAAAAATGCCAAAGATGAAGATTTTGCAAAGGTTTCTGACTGCGAAAGGAACAGCCATGATTATCCAAAACGACCCACGCTATGACGCATTCATCAAAAATGTAGTCAAAAATCAAATCGTTTACACCCTGCAAGACGACCAAAATTTCTTCGCTGAATGCCCGTCCGAAGAATACGACGACGAACTAGGCAACCCCGTTACCGTGTTATGTTTTTGGGACAGCGAAGCCGATACCCTAGCTTGCAAACAAGACGAATGGGAAAACTTCACGCTAGAAACCGTGTCGTTGGACGAATTTTTAGGCAACGTCATCATGGATATGGACGAATATCACAAACTCGTCGGCGTAGCGTTTGACGCAGAATTGTACGGCACAGAAATCGAACCCGTAGAATTGCTCGCCGATTTGCTAGACGAAATTGAAGCCCAAGATTTAGCAGATGAATTTGAACAATTTGACGAATGGCGCAGCTATCAAAAAAAATGGTTTGCCCAAACCGAAGCCCCCCATATTGTTCACTGATTTTCAGGCTGCAAAATGAAAAAGCTCAATTTGCTCATGTGTTTGTGGCTCACAGGCTGCATCTACGCCGAAACCCCAGACGGGCGTTACACCGAGCTAGATTTGCCCGTGCAGACCCAAACCACCATTCACAAAACCGTAACCGTAAATGCCCCTCCTGGCACAATCGTCAATATCAGCGAAACCCCCGTTTACGAAAACAATACGTGCCGCTGTTATTACGATGATTATGAATGCCACCGCGTGTGCTATTACTAAACGTAGGGTGTGCCCTACGCACCATTTTTCAAAAATAACAAATTTTCAGGCTGCCTAAAAATTGTAGCCTGAAAACGAAAGGAAACCCAATGCAACCACTTTTCCTAAAATCCACTTTTCACGACAAAATCTGGGGCGGCAACACCCTACGCACCCAATTCGGCTACGAAATTCCCACCGAAACCACAGGCGAATTCTGGGCAATTTCCGCCCACCCAAACGGTATGTCCACCATTGCCAATGGCGAACACACAGGCAAAACTCTAGCCCAATTATTCGACCAACACCGCGAATTATTCGGCAACAGCACCGACAAACAATTCCCCTTGCTCACCAAAATCCTAGACGCACAAGACTGGCTCAGCGTTCAAGTTCACCCAAATGACGCATACGCGGCTGAACATGAAAACAGCTTAGGCAAAACCGAATGTTGGTACATTATCGCTGCAGACGAAGGCGCAGAAATCGTGTACGGACACCACGCCACCAGCCGCGAACAGCTTGCCCAATACATCAAAGACGGCAAATGGAACGAACTTTTGTGCAAAGTGAAAGTGAAAGCAGGCGACTTTTTCCATGTACCGTCAGGCACAATTCACGCCATCGGCAAAGGCATTCTCATTCTCGAAACCCAGCAATCCAGCGACACCACCTACCGCGTGTATGACTTTGACCGCAAAGATGCACAAGGCAATAAACGCGATTTACATATTCAACAATCCATTGATGTCGCCACCATTGGCGCACTGCAAAACAGCCACCCCGACACGCAAATTATCGGCAACTGTGCCACCACAACTTATGTGAGCAACGAATTTTTCACCGTGTATAAATGGCAAATTTCAGGCTGCGTCAGCATGAAAAAAAACGCGCCGTACACATTAGTTAGCGTGTTAAACGGTTCAGGCAGCCTGAAAATCGGCAGCGAAACTTTCGCGCTGAAAAAAGGCGAACATTTCATCTTAACTAGCGATATTCCAGAATGGACTTTTGACGGCAATTTAGAAATGATTGCCAGCCACGTTTAAATATAGTGGATTAAATTTAGATTAGGACAAGGCGACAACGACCGCCGTGTACATCTAGTACATAAGGGAGTTGGCAACGCTGTACTAATCTAAATTTAATTCACTATAAAACGCAGCCTGAAAATTGTAGGTCGTGCATTCATGCGCGACATCAGTAGCCTGAAAACACAAAAGCAGCCTGAAAAACTTTCAGGCTGCTTTTTGCTACAAATCCACCAAACCGTCCAAAATACAACAAGCTGAATGCTCATCGCCAGCGCATTGGTCATGCCACATTTGCAGTTTTTCACGCATATTTTGCAGCATTTCAATTTTCAGCGTTAAGTCCGCAATATGCGCCGCCGTGAGCTGTTTCACATCGCGACTGTGGCGGTGCGGATTGTCTTGCAACGCCAACAATTCACGAATTTGTGCCAACGAAAAACCCACATCTCGCGCATGACGAATAAACCGCAATCGCTGTAAATCGTGTTCGCCATACACGCGATAGCCCGATTCGCTACGCTGGGTTTCAGGCAGCAAATTTTGTTTTTCGTAATCGCGGATTTGTTTGGCGGATAAACCTGTTTGTTGGGCGGCTTGGCTGATGTTCATGTGTTTCCTTTCAGGCTGTAAAATAAAATTTGACTTTAACCTATAGTCAAGGTTTATGATTATCGCCATGTTCAACTCGTTTTACAAGGAAAAGAAAATGGCAACAGTAACCTTAAACATCGGCGGCATGACTTGCGGCGGCTGTGTGAAAAGCGTGGCAAAAGTTTTGGGCGACGTGAACGGCGTAACCCGTGCAGATGTGGATTTAGAAAGCGCGACTGCGGTGGTGGAATTTGATGACGCGCAGACGAATATCGCGGCGTTAATTGATGTGGTGGAAGATGCTGGGTTTGATGCGGTGCAAGCGTAAATGATGATTCAGGCAGCCTGAAAGATTTTTTTCAGGCCGCCTTTCTTTTTTTAGAAACTTCTGATAATATTCATATATTAGAACTTACTAATTTAGTTCTTTTTAAAATATGGCTGATTTAAAACAAAATTTAAACTTTGAACAACAAGCTGAACAAGCAGCGCAATTTTTAAAAACGCTAGGCAATCCTGTCCGTTTACAAATTTTGTGTTTACTAGCAGACGAAAAAGAATTGAGCGTGGGCGAATTAGTAGCGCTTTTGCCTTTAACGCAATCGGCATTGTCGCAGCACTTAGCGAAATTGCGCGATGAAGGTTTGGTGGCTTATCGGCGCGAATCGCAAACGCTGTATTACTTCGTTCGTAGTGAAAATGCTTTGAAATTATTGTTGATTTTAAAAGAAATGTTCTGTTCGTAGAGGTGTTAAAAATGGATTTAAATACATTAAACGCTGCACAAGTAGCGGAAAAATTACAACAAGGTGCGGTATTGGTTGATATTCGCAGCGTAAATGAATATCGCGCCAAACACATCGCGCAAGCGCAATCTATGCCGTTAGATGAATTGGATAAATTGTCGCCGCCTAGTCAAACGGTGGTAATTTTTCATTGTTTATCAGGCATGAGAACGCGCCAAAATTGGGATAAGTTACGCGCTTTTGCACAAAATGCTGCGGAAATTTATGTGTTGGACGGTGGCTTGAATGCTTGGGAACAAGCAGGTTTTCCCGTAGAAAAAGCCGCAAAAGCGCCAATGGACATCATGCGCCAAGTACAAATCGCCGCAGGAAGTTTGGTTTTGTTGGGTGTGATTTTTGGGGCGTTGGTGTCGCCTGTGTTTTATGCTTTATCGGCTTTTGTTGGGGTTGGGTTGGTGTTTGCTGGCGTAACGGGGTTTTGCGGTATGGCGAAATTGTTAGCAAAAATGCCATGGAATCGTTTTTAATTTGAAATCATTCAGGCAGCCTGAAAATCATCTTTCAGGCTGCCTGAAATTTTTTTAGCCCTTGACCTTAACCACCAGTCAAAGTTTATCATTCCCCCAATACCAAAAATTTTGGAGACCCGACATGGCAACCCAACACATCAATTTCAACATTCAAGGCATGACCTGCCAAGCCTGCGCCAATCGCATTGAAAAAGTGTTGAATAAAAAAGAATTTGTGTCCGAAGCGGTGGTTAATTTTGCTGGCGAAACCGCGCAAATCACGTTTGACGACACGCAAACCAATCCCGATGAACTCATCAAAATCATTGAAAAAACAGGCTTTCAGGCAGCCGTGCAAACTTCGTTGCTGCCTGAAACGGATTCGCATGAAAGCCATTGGCGCGTGTGGACGTTGCTCGCATTGTCGTTGCCGTTTTGGGTGGGCATGTTGGGCATGCTCGGCGGTTCTCACACGCTGATGCCGCCGCTTTGGCTGCAGATTGCGATGGCGACTGTGGCGCAGACGTATTTTGCGCTGCCATTTTACAAGGGTGCGATTGCCAGCGTGCGCGGTGGTTTGGCGAATATGGACGTGTTGGTGTCGGTGGGTACATTGTCTATCTATTTGTATTCATTGGGAATGGTGTTGGCAGGACACGCGCATCACGTTTATTTTGAAGCGGGCGTCATGGTGTTGGCGTTTGTGTCGCTCGGCAAATATTTGGAAGCGAAAACGAAACGCGGCAGCCTGAACGCGCTCGGTTCTCTGCTGCAACTCACGCCACGAGATGTGCAAATTCTGCAAAATAATCAATGGCAAACGGTCAAAATTGACCAAGTGAAACAAGGCGATATTTTGCGCTGTGTACAAGGCGGACGCATCGCGGCAGACGGCGAAGTGGTGTCGGGCGAAGGTTGGGCGGACGAAAGCCATTTGACAGGCGAAAGCCAACCTGTTTACAAAACGATTGGAAACAAGGTGTTAGCAGGTTCTATTCTTTCAGGCAGCCTTGATTATCGCGCGGAAAGTTTGGGCAGCGACACGCTGTTGGGCGACATGGTGGCGGCGTTGGCGGACGCGCAGGGCAGCAAAGCCCCGATTGCGCGTTTGGCGGACAAGGTGGCGACGGTGTTTGTGCCGTCTGTGTTGGCGATTTCGTTACTGACTTTGGTGGCTAACTGGTTGATTGTGGGCGATTTTACGGTGGCTTTGGTTCGTGCGGTGGCGGTGTTGGTGGTGGCGTGTCCGTGCGCATTGGGTTTGGCGACCCCTGCGGCGATTATGGCTGGCATGGGGCAGGCGGTGCAGCATGGGGTGTGGTTTAAAAATGCGGCAGCATTGGAAATGGCTGGCGCGGTGGATACGGTGATTTTGGACAAAACAGGCACGCTAACACAGGGAAAACCTGATATTGCGGCAATTTGGACGGCGGATAATTTTACGGAAAATCAATTATTTGAAATTGCGGCGGCGGTAGAACAACACGCGGCGCACCCTTTGGCGAATGCGATTGTGCAGGCTGCTTTGGCGCGTGAAATTGCACCGTTGAACGCGGAAAATGTGAACACGGTGGCTGGCGAAGGGATTAGCGCGAATATTGACGGTTTGGGCGATGTGAAAGTGGGGAAATTGGATTTTTGCGGTTTCAGGCTGCCTGAAAATTTAGCAGATAATGTATGGAATATTGCCAGTTTGGTTGCCGTTTCATTGAATAATCAACCCGTTGGCGCATTCGCCCTAGCTGACCCACTCAAACCCGACAGCCTTGCTGCCATTCAACGATTACGCGAACACAACATTGCCGTCCACATTTTAAGCGGCGACAACGCGGCAACCGTTGCCCACATTGCGCAACAATTAGGGCTGCCTGAAAACCACGCGCACGGCAACCAATCGCCGCGCCAAAAAGCCGAATTTATCCAACAACTTCAACAACAAGGCGCGAAAGTGGCAATGGCTGGGGACGGCATCAACGATGCGCCAGCGTTGGCGTTGGCGGACGTGGGTTTTGCGGTGCGCGGCAGCACGGATATTGCCGAACAAAGCGCGGACGCGGTACTGGTGCAGCAATCGGTTAATCAACTGGCGAGCGGTCTCATTGTGGCGCGTGCGACTTTGCGTGCGATTAAGCAGAATTTGTTTTTTGCATTTATTTATAATGCGCTGGGGATTCCGTTTGCGGCGGTTGGATTGCTTACGCCTGTGTTGGCTGGCGCGATGATGGCGTTGAGCTCGGTGTCGGTGTTGGGGAATGCGTTGCGATTGAAACGCATGAAATTTTGAGATTTCAAGCTGCCTGAAAACAGTTAAAATACACTTTTTTGGCAGCCTGAAAGACATTTTATGAACATCAAAATTTATCACAACCCAAAC
This sequence comes from Kingella negevensis, assembly GCF_030177895.1. Taxonomy (NCBI): domain Bacteria; kingdom Pseudomonadati; phylum Pseudomonadota; class Betaproteobacteria; order Neisseriales; family Neisseriaceae; genus Kingella; species Kingella negevensis. The sequence goes on along the minus strand of NZ_CP123448.1, from coordinate 591,441 downwards.
TGCAGCAAATCACGCGCCACGCTTGAGCTAATCCGCAACGCAGGCATTGAACCGCAAATCATCGAATATTTACAAACGCCGCCCGATGAACGCACCTTGCGCGAATTGTTATCGCAAATGAATTTCACTGCACAAGACTTAGTGCGCGAACCTGAACGCTTTTCAGGCTGCGATAATGATGAAGTCATCGCTGCCATGTTGCGCGAACCGAGTTTAATCAATCGCCCGATTGTGGTGAGCGATAAAGGGGTGAGATTGTGTCGTCCGCCAGAATTGGTGCTTGAGCTACTGTAAACAAAATGCAGCCTGAAAACTGATTTTCAGGCTGCATTTTCATTTTTCAGGCTGCCAATACATCACACGCCAAAACCACAGCTTGCGCCCCATTCGCCGACCAATCCGCTGCAAACCGTTCACACAACCCCTTGTCCGCATAAACCACAAGCGGCTGAGAAACCCCGTCTTTCAGTAAATCCAACACCGCCTGCGCCGCGCGTTCATCATTCACTTGCCACACCAACACATCAGCGTCCATCGCAGCCTGAAACTGCGCGACATTTTCCACCGCCACCCAAACGCTGCGCTTTTCAGGCAGCTTGCCCACGCGTTGTAATTCATCAAACGTCAGCAAAACATTTTCATGCTGCGGCTCGGCAGACGCATACGGCGCAACACGGTATTTTCCCATATTATTTCGCCCGACTAGCCCCGTTTTCAGGCTGCCTGAAAACTGCGTTGGCACAGCAAGCGCGGCTAAAAGCGCAGTGTTCGCTGGCAACATTGGCGACACAGTGTAATCGCCAGCGCGTTGCCAAGCCCATTGCTGACCTTCGCGCGATTGCAATTCGCCGCGCCATTCGTGGGCGTGCACGCGGAAAAATCGCAAGTGAACGTGGGCGTGTTCGTATTGGTAGAACTTGGTTAGCCATGGCGTAGCGGCTAGAATTTCAATTCCCAGCTCTTCGTTGAACTCGCGTTGCAGCGCGGCAAATTCAGTTTCGCCTGCTTCTACTTTGCCGCCTGCAAATTCCCAGTAGCCAGCATATGGCTTGCCTTCGGGGCGTGATGATAAAAGATATTCGCCTTGCGCGTTGAGTAATACGCCTGCGACAACGTGGATTTTTGGGGGCATGATTGGGTTTTCCTGTGAACAAAAATGGCTATTTTAGTTTCAGGCTGCGATGTTGGCAAAAGGGGGATTTGCAGCCTGAAAATTTTCAGGCTGCAAATCTTTAAAAACGTGTGCATATTTGGTTAAAATAGGTTAGCATTCACTCAAATATATTTCATCAGGAGAACAATCATGCAAGCAGTAAACATCGGTATTTTGGGCTTGGGAACTGTAGGCGGCGGCACAGCGCAAGTGCTGCAAGACAACGCGGCAGAAATCAGCAAGCGATTGGGTCGTGAAGTACGCGTTACAGCCGTTTGCACCAGCAATGTGAACCGTGCCAAGGAATTGTGTCCGCAAGCCGCAGTTGTGAGCAAGCCAACGGATTTGGTAACGCGTGAAGACGTGGATATTGTGGTGGAATTGTATGGCGGAACGGGCGTAGCTAAAGAAGCGGTGTTGCAAGCGATTGGCAACGGTAAGCATATTGTTACGGCAAATAAAAAATTGCTGGCAGAATATGGCAATGAAATTTTTGAGTTGGCAGAACAGAAAAATGTGATGGTGTATTTTGAAGCGGCGGTGGCTGGCGGTATTCCCATCATCAAAACCTTGCGCGAAGGCTTGGCGGCGAACCGTATTCATTCTATCGCTGGCATTATCAACGGCACGAGCAATTTTATTTTGAGCGAAATGCGCGAAAAAGGTGCGGCGTTTGCCGATGTGTTGGCGCAAGCGCAAAAATTGGGCTATGCGGAAGCTGACCCCACTTTTGATATTGAAGGACACGACGCTGGGCATAAAATCACGATTATGTCTGCTTTGGCGTTTGGTACGCCTGTGAATTTTGGCGCGTGCTATTTGGAAGGGATTAGCAAGCTGGACAGCCGCGATATTAAATACGCGGAAGAATTGGGTTATCGCATTAAATTACTGGGGATTACGCGCTGTACGGAAAAAGGCATTGAATTGCGCGTTCACCCAACTTTGCTGCCTGAAAGTCGTTTGTTGGCGAATGTGAATGGCGTGATGAACGCGGTGCGCGTGAAAGCGGATATGGTCGGCGAAACGATGTATTACGGTGCTGGCGCAGGTTCGTTGCCAACAGCGAGCGCGGTGGTGGCGGATATTATTGATATTTGTCGCAACATAGGCGCAGGGCAAGATAATCGTGTGCCACATTTGTCGTTCCAATCCAGCCAAGTGAAACCGCAAAAATTCTTGACGATTGATGAAATCACGAGCAGCTATTATTTGCGCGTTCAGGCTGCGGACGAGGCTGGTGTGTTGGGTAAAATTGCGACTTTGCTGGCAGAGCAGGGCGTGTCTATTGAAGCGTTGATTCAAAAAGGCGTGTTGGATTGCACCTACGCGGAAATTGTGATTTTGACGCATAGCACGGTTGAGAAAAATATTAAAAACGCGATTGCGGCGATTGAGCAGCAGGCGTTTGTGAGCGAAAAAGTTACCATGATTCGTATGGAAAGTTTGCATGGATAATCATACTCTCTCATATACTCTCAATTAGTATCAAGAGTATTTGATTTTCAATGATTTCTTTCTCATGTTGTATCATACCCTCTTATTCAATCGCATGAATTTCACGGTATTTGATACGGTATTTTCTGACGATATAATAAAAATACCGTAACCGTAAAAATACCGTGAAACTATGCTCAACGATCGAATTTTAAAAAATACCAAGCCAAAAGAAAAAGCCTATAAATTAACTGATAGGGACGGAATGTCTGCCTATGTTGCAACAACTGGCACAATCTCTTTTCGTTTGGATTATGCCTACCATGGGCAGCGCAGAACTTTAACACTTGGCAAGTATGGGATTATTTCATTAGCACAGGCGCGTGAAATGGTCTTGTTTGCTAAAAAGCTGCTGGCTGATGATATTGACCCTGTAAGCAACAAAAAGCAACAAGCTATTCGGCAAGACGACACATTCGGCTATTGGTGTGAACGTTATATTCGTTTGGCTGAATTTTCGGAAAGTACGCGCAAGCTGCGATTAAGAACGTATATTCATAATATGCGCGGTGATTTTGCAAATGTGAATATGGCGGATATTTCGGAAACGCAAATCCGACAATTTTGTGCCAAAATTAAAGAACGTGGTGCGCTGTCTGTGGCAGTTTTTGTACGTGATTTGTTTTCTCATGTGTTTAAATTCGCTCAAAATCAAGGTGTGGATTATGGCAATCCTGCTGAAAATATTAAAAAACATACCATCGCTAAATTTAAACCGCGTGAACGTGCTTTGAGTGAAACTGAGTTGATTTTGTTTTTTAGATATTTGGCGAAGTCGGAATTATCTATCCAAACCAAAAAAGCGTTGGAATTGTTATTACTGACTTTGTGCCGCAAAACTGAAGTAGCAGAAGCGAAATGGTGCGAGATTAATTTTGAAACAAAGGTGTGGACCATTCCTGCAGAACGTATGAAAGCGAAACGTCCACACAATGTTTACTTGTCTGTTCAAGCTCTCTCAATTTTGGAATATTTGAAAGTGTTTGCTGGGCAATCGCCGTTTGTTTTCCCTGGTCGCAAAAATGAAAATCAACCGTTATATTCTGTGAGTATTAACCGCGCTATAAAACAAGTGTAGTATTTAATCAATCAAGATGTGGATTTTGAACATTGTACGGTGCATGATTTGCGCCGTACTGGTTCTACTATTTTGCATGAAAAGGGCTATAACACGGACTGGATTGAAAAGGCTCTGGCGCATGAACAACAAGGGGTTAGGGCAGTGTATAACAAGGCGGAATATGCAGAACAACGTCGCTTGATGTTGCAAGATTGGGCGGATTATTTGGATAGTTTGAAATAAGGAATAACCCAGTTATCACGCAGATAACTGGGTTATTTTATCCAAAAATAGGTTGGGTGCGTTATCGCAATAGCCGAGCTATTTCAGGCAGCCTAAATTACGTAAGTGAGGCTATCCATTGTTCAATTTCGCTATTTTTCCAACGGCTGCAACTTTCTGAAAGTTTGACTGGTTTCGGAAATTTATTCAGCCGTATTTTTCGGTAAATAGTGGCTTGAGATAGTGAAGTTTTTTCTCGAACTTCTTTAATGTTGAGTAGACGTTCTTCCATTTTCTAATCCTTTCTTCAATGATTAATTGCACGTTGCAACCTTAAAATTTCAGCTTGATAGGCGTGCAAGTCTAAAATCTCTACGCCGTACATCTCGCTAAACGGAACGATGTATTTTTTCAACTGCGTTTCAACAAGCTGGCTTAACTTTTCCAAATCCACAAACGCTTGCCATTCTTCGCTGCGTAGCGTTGGAATATTGTGCGGCGATTGGACGTGTTTTGTGTCTTGCTGCGAAATGGCGATACGCCACAAATAATCGGCACATTTCAGGACAGCAAGGCGCAATTCAGGCTCTTTGATTTGGCACTCTTTGGCAAGGGTTCGCAAACTTTCGCCGTGGATAATGCGATAGGTCGCATGTCTTACTTCTAGAGGTTGTTGATTAACCACAGGAACGCAGCCTGAAATCTTTCCTTGCACACTAAAACAACTGGATTGGTGGTTGCAATTTGGCAATCACAAAAATCCCGTATCCCCTGAATCTTTCCCTTTTGATAGCGAGAACATCATGCAAACACACGACTGGACAAACGAATCCGAAACCGCCGCGCAATTGATTTACCAATGGCGCAAAGACGACCCATACGGCGAATTAACCGAACCTGCCACGCTGGATTGCATTATTCAAGATGAGCTAGCAGACGGCGCAGAAATGGCAGTTTTTGACACTTTGGCAGTAGAAAACAAACGCTTGGAACGCACTGCGCAATTATTGGGCGCAGCGTTTAATCGTGCGTCAGGCAGCCTGAAAGTGGTGGAGAACGGCATTCAAATTTCCGCCCCGATGAAGAAAAACGGCACGACCAATGTGATTGTGCAATTTGAAATGACAGATGGACAAGTGGTTAGCGTTTGTTTTCACAATCCCGACACCACGCCAGCCAAACTTGCACCCGATGATATGTTGATTAGCTGGAAATGGTTGCTTAATCGCAAGGATATGACGATTGTCGTTGCCAAAGAAAACGGCAAAGACTTACCGCTGCCAACCATTGCGCGGCGCGTGATGGCATTGGTGGAGAAAAACACTGCCCGATTTGCCAAAGCCAATGCCAGCAAAGCCGCCGAAACAGAGCTTCTGGCGCAATTGGAAGCGGAAAAAGCGGAGAAAATCGCACGGTTGGAAGAGTTGAATCGTTTAGTAGAAGAGAAAGCGCGTCAGCCTGAAAACGCGGCTGATACTAAGGAATATGATGAATTTAAAAAAGCGGTTAAAGGAGCAAGATGGCAGCCTGAAACAAAAGAATGGCTTGTACCTGCAAGCAAAAAAGAAGCATTACACGCTTTTGTTTATGGAGATGATTCAAGCGAAGAAAACGGGGTTAATTCGCCGATTGTGATTAATGGCGATGAACTCGGGGATTTTGATACATCTACCGAAAGCGGTAAAAAAGCATTGCGAGAAGCGGCAAAAGGCTTTTTGCAAGGCTTGCGCGGTAAATTTATCCGCAATATTGCTTTGGATAGAGATGTTGAAATTCGGCAGCGTGGGATTAAGGAGATGATGCGCTTTTCTGGTAACGAGAAAAAGTTGAAGCTGATGTCTGCTATTGAGCAAATTATTGCTACCGCCAAACCTGATGGCGCAAATCCGCTGCGCGAGAATGAGAAGAAAGACAAGAAACCAGAAGTTTTGAATTATTTTCACATGACAAACCATGCAAGCATTGCCGGTGAACAAGTTGGCTTCCGAGTGATTTTTGAAGAAGATGCTAATGGCGTACTACATTACGACATGATTTTGCCTGATGATAAAACAAAAACCACTATGGATTCCGCAACTCCCCCTGATAACGAATCAGGGATTACAGAACCAAAAGTGGCTTTTGCATACTCATATAATACCTTCAACATCAATAACACGCAAGCAACTTTTGACGACACAGGCAAATGGGTGCTCAATCTATTTTTGCTTGACGAGAATGGTAATGAAATTCCTGACGAAGAAGACTTTTCCGATAACGCGCAGCCTGAAACCACTCAACCCAACGACCGCGCTTTCCTGCAAGCCGTAATTGACGGCAAAGAAAACCCAGCCGATGAAGCCGTGATTGACCGCGTTTTAACCATTGCCGAACAACACGACAACGACCCCGATTGGCAAAATTTGATTGAACAAGCCGCCGAAGCATTGGCGCAATCAGCCATTGCCGATACCGATGATTTAGCCGATGATTTAGCGCAAGGAGAATAAAGATGAATGCGATTGAGAAAATCAAAGCCGTTAAAGAATTGCGCCAAATCCGCAAGGAATTAAGTTCAGGCAGCCTGAATGCCATTACCAAGATTAAAGCCGTCAAACGCTTGCGCCAGTTGCGAGCGTTGTTGGGGGTTGATATGCAAAACGAGCGAGACGAAAGTATCCTAAAACCACTTGAATTGCCCGATAACGCCAAACGTGGCGATTTACGCCGTGTTGCAAAACAATGGTTATCAGAAAATGTGCAAGGCAAAACCATTACTACATCGGACGGCAAAAAAGTTCATTTCAATAGAAACGAAAGTACAGATCATTTGAGCTTTAATGCCAGTCGTTCCAAATTACACGCCAAAGCTGTAACGTTTGTTATGGACGTGTTTAAAACAGGGAATTTTGTTGGTAAAGAAGCCTTGTCGCATGAGCGCAAAGATAATTTTATCGCTTTCCATAAATACCAAAAATGGGTAGAAATCGATGACTATCGCGTATTGTTGGAAACCGCAGCAGGCGAATTACCGAATGGCGAATTGGAAGCTGTTGAAGAGTTGATTGCCTACAATCAGCGTTTGGCAGGCAAACAAAAAGTGGAAAACGCGCCTGCAAGCATTGAAACTGCTATGGATAGCAGCCAAGCGGCGGGTTCTGTTTTCCACGCGAGCAATCATACTGCTGTTTTTGATAAGGCGCAAATTTATATCAGCGATTTGGTCGGTTATGTTTGTATTCTGCAAATCCTAGACCCACAAGGCAATGACGTTACTGATACCTATCAGGAAACCGATACTCAACCCAAAACAAGCACACTCTACACCTTTGACGACACCCAAACCAAAACCCAACGCCAACGCGCCAATAACGCTGTTTTTGCCTTACTCGACAAAGCGGACGCAGGCGAACTCACGATTGACAACATCACGACCGAACAAAAAGCTATTTTGGCACAATATTCAGGCAGCGGCGGTGGTTTAAAAGCACGAGACGGCAAAACAGGTTCAGCGCACGAATACTACACGCCCGCGCCTGTTGCTTCAGCGATGTGGGACGTGGTCAAAGAAATGGGTTTTGGCGGTGGCAAAGTATTAGACCCATGCGGTGGCAGTGGTATTTTTGGGGCGTTTGCGCCTGAAAATGCGGTTGTACAAGTGGTGGAAATGGACGAAACCAGCGCGACTGTAAACAAACTCGTCAATGGCTCTGAACGCTATCACGTGGACGTTGCCAGCTTTGAAGAACGCGCCCAATCTATCCCCGATAACTCTGTGGACGCGATTGTAACCAACGTGCCATTTGGCGATGTATCGTTACGCAAACACCGCAACAAAGACAGCAAATATCGCAAAGAAAATCTGCAAACGTATTTTGTTTTACGTAGCCTAGACAAGCTCAAACCCAGCGGTTTGGCGGCGTTTATTGTGCCGTCTTCGTTTTTAGACGGCAAAGGTGGTAAAGCCGAAAATGCGCGTGTTTTGACTTCGCAAATGGCGGAGTTTATTGGCGCGTATCGTTTGCCTAATAGCGTGTTTGGCACGGCGGGCGCGGACGTAGCAACCGATATTTTGTTTTACCGTAAATACAGTCAAGACACCGCCGAAAAAATCGCCCAATTGCAAGCGCAAAACCCCGATGTTTTAACCGAAGCGCGTGTGATGTGGGACGATTACATCAACGGCAAATATTTCAAGCTGTCTGAAAACAAAAAATTCATTTTGGGCGAAGAAGGCGAAACCGAAAGCTGGCGCACCGATGAAAATGGCGACAAGAAAAAAGTCTACGCTGTCATCAACAATGATAGTGTGGCAAACATCGCCCAAGCGATTAAACGTTTTCACGGCAGTCGCATTGATTGGGCATTGCTGGATGCGACCGAAACCGAACCGCAGAGCTATCAAACAGGCGACATCGTGTACCAAAACGGACAAGCGTTTGTGTTTGACGGCGTGAAATTCAACGCGCAAGCCGTGAGCGAGAATGAGCTGGAAAGTCGCTCCAATGACATTATGGCAAAGCTGGATACGCCCTTATCCGCGTTTGAACACAAAGTATCGGCAAGCGATTTTCAGGCAGCGTGCGATTATTTTATTCAAACCGCGCAACATCGTTTTATTCCAGAATGGGCGGCGCGGTTGCATAAAGATTTATCACGCGTGGCAGAAAACAAACGTGAAGCACAATTGCGCCGTGTGTTGGTAGGCTTGTCGGTTCAATATGTGATGGACAATTTTGCAGGCGAAAACCAAACCGAAAATCACGCCGATTTGTCGGACGCGATGAAATTGCGTGTGGCACTGGACAAGAATTTGTCGGGCTGGAAAAAAGCCATTGCGGCAATCGCTTTGCATTACGACCGCAAAACAGGCTTTTCTGCCGCATGGCGTGGCGCAACAGGCGATTTGACGCAAGAATTAACCACCGATAAAAAAGTAGAGCAACTGCAATATTTGGGCGGTACGCTGGCATTGCCAGCACAAAACGTGCGTGATTTGGGCATTGAGCCGATGACCAACGATGATTGGTGTGTCAATGCAGACGGCACAGAATGTATGAAAGCTGATGATTATTTCGTAGGCAACCTGAAAGACGTATTAGACAAAATTGACGCGGATATTCAGGCAGCTGCAAACGATGACATTCGCGCCAAATTACAACGTATGCGCCAAATTGCCCTAGAAAAAGCACCCGTTCAAAGCGTGGATAATATGCGTTTTGGTTTGCGTAGTCCGTTTGTGGATAATCAAACCTTGTTACGCTTTGTGCAAGGCAAATTGTCGCAAAGCAAAAGCAGCTTGAAAGCGCGTTTAGAGCAGCAAGCAAGCGGCGCATTTGCGATTGTGATTGATGGCACAACGAAAACCGAAAACGACAAATTACTCAAACGCATTGGCGCATATTTGGAAAGCGGACGCGTATCACATCAAGGTGTGGAATTGACCAATGAAGATGGTAAAGCCCTATCCGACAGCGAAAAATTAAAACTGATTCGTGAAAACGTGAATGAGTGGAATGCGGAGTTTGATACATGGCTTAAAGCGGATAAAGCGTTTATGCAAAGCGTGGCAGACAAAGCCAATGACCCAGCCAATATCCGTTTCCCTCAAACCGATGATGACGCGCCATTAGCGATTACAGGCGCGAATGCCGATGTAAAACTGCATGGCTATCAAAATGCCTATATCCGCAAGGCAGCGCGTGAATTTGCGCCGATTAATGCGTTTGGCGTGGGGCTTGGAAAAACCTTCACAGGACTTGCCGCCGCTCAATACGCCCTAGAAACAGGCACGAAGCGCAAAGTTTGCTTTGTTGTTCCCAATGCTGTGTTGAGTAACTGGCACAAAGAAAGTGGCAAATATTACAACGAAAATGAACGCGAAAAATGTTTGTTTATTGGCGCAGATTGGGACGATGACGGCGGTTTGGTGGTCAATAGCAAAAATTACGCTCGCGATTTAAACCGTGTTTTGGAAAACCGCCATAACAAGATTTTTATGACGCAACAAGCGTTTGAAAAAATCCGCCTGCGTGAAGAAACCGCACAAGACTACATTAACTATATTGGTCGCGTGGATAACAGTTTTGCCGAAAAACAAAACGCCGCCAAAAACGAAAAAGCGCAAGCCAAAGCCGAAAATTTAGCCGCCGATATTGCAGGTAAAAATAAGCTAGACAATGCGCCATTTTTTGAAGATTTGGGCATTGACGCGGTAGTCGTGGACGAAGCGCACCATTTCAAGAACGCCAAACAAGCAATTAAGGTCGCGCAAGTCAAAGGTTTGCCTAGCGGTAAGCCATCTAATCGTGCGATTGATATGGCGGTGAAATTGTGGTTTATCCGTGGCAACAATCCGCGCAATGATGGCGCAATGCTTTTGACCGCTACACCTGTTACCAATTCGCCATTGGAAATTTACAGCATGATGTCGCTGGCAATCGGCGAAGAACGCGTTAATCAAGCGTTTTTGGGTTCAATCAAAGGCGCAGATGATTTCATTGAAGCGATTTGCGAAATTCAATCACGAGAAGAAGTGGATATGAAAGGCGATACCGTTTCCGCGCAATCACTGGTAGGGATTAAAAACCTTGCTTTGGTTCAACAATTGATTGGTTCAAATGCGGATATTAAAGAAGCGCAAGATGTGGGCATCGCTTTTAAACAAGTAGATAGCGAAGAAATGTCGGACGGCGTATTACTGGACGATGTAACGCGCCGTGAATTGGAAAAAGCGCAAAATGCTTACCGCATTGCCAAAATGAAAATCAAAGACCAACCCATTAGCGGCGAATCCGCGCAAGCGTTGGCGGATTTTCAGGCTGTGTTGGAAGAAGTGGGGAAACTGGAAACGGTGGCGCACCCATTTTCTACCATCAAGCGAATGTCTGCCGCGCTGTTGGATACGGCATTGCTGGCAAATCACACGGTTTACAATGTAAGCAATATTGAAGCCGCGCAAGCCGCTGTTGAAGCGTTTAACAGCCAAGCCAAAATCACGTTTAAAACCGAACATTATCCTGAAAATAACGACTGGATTGTGAGCGAAACTAATCGCAAAAATGCGGAAACAGGCGAATTGACAACTATTTACGCCATTAAAGCGGTGGCAGAATACGCCGATGGCAAAGTTACGCTCAATTGCCAAGACTTTAACGCACAGTTGAAACTGGAAGCCTTGTTGGATAAACACAGCGCAGATGTGAGCGTAAACATCAGCCCAAAAATCGCCGCATTGGTGGAAAACGTGAAAAAAGAGCAAGCGCATATTCGTTATGCCAAAGCACGTTTTGCCAAGCAGATTATTTTTGTGGAAAGCCTTGCCATGCACACCAAAATCAAGCGGATTATTGCGCGTGAGTGTGGCATTCCTACCGCACGGATTACCTTTATTTCAGGGCAATTTAATTCCGACCCCGATGAGATTATTGACGTGCAAGAACGCTTTAATGGCGATGATGAAGATGGTTACAGCATTATCATTGCCAACAAAAAAGCCGAAGTAGGCATTAATCTGCAAAAAGGTTGCCAAGCCATTCATCACTTGGAATTGAACTGGACACCAGACAGCATTACCCAACGTAACGGGCGCGGTATTCGTCAGGGCAATACGGCGGAAAAAGTGAACGTGTATTTCTACGAAGTAGATGGCACGTTTGATACCTACAAACGCACGGCAATCAACCGCAAATCCAACTGGATTGACAGCGTGATGAAGCAATCTTCTGATGATTACGCCGAAGTGGGACAGGAATTAACCGCCGAAGATTACGATGAGATGATTGCCTTTGACGGTAGCGCGTCTTCATTTGAAGCCATGTTGCAACGCCAAACTGACCGCAAGCAAGCGGAAATCAATCGTCAAGCCATTGCCGCGCAAAACGTGAACATTCGCATTATTCGCCAAAGCACGAAATGGCTGAACAGAAATCCAAGTGACATAAAACGCTTGTTAAATGAGTTAAACGAAGCCCAAAAGGACAATGACGCGCTCACGGACGCAAACAAGCGTTTGGCTAAGTCGATTGAAAAATCTTCCGCCGAAAAAACCATTGCCAAAAACCAAAAGACGCGGGATATTGCTTATCAGCGCATGGAGCAATGGGTGGAGCGTTTGAGTGGTGTGATGTATGACGATGAGCCTGTTATTCGCGTGATGACAGATGAGGACAAAAAAGGCTACTATTATGCAAAATACGAAGACTTTCACATTCGTGTATTAGGCTATTCACGCAAAGAAGAGCTTTTCAGGCTGCCTGAAAACCACATCATCGCGCAAGAGTGGCAAACCGAACACGATAAGCAAACTGCCCTACGTGAATCAGCCAGCGCAAACGCTAAACAATCATCGCACATTGACGGCGCAACGGCGGATTTTGTGATTGATGCACTGGGGCAAGGCATTGAACTATTCACACAAGATGGGGAATACTATCCCATTCACACCATTGTGCTTGATGACGAAAAAGTGAAAGTATTGTCTAGCGCAAAAGGGAATTTGAGCTATTATTACGGCTATGAAAGCGTAGGCGTTCACAAGATTAGTCAAATCAATGTTTCAAAATCTCGCATTTTGCGCCCTGATGATGTTGATTATGTGGACGGTTTAAAAGCCTTAGCCAAATGGCAAAGCGATGCCATGCGCTATGCCGCAGATAGCAGCAGACGATATTATGCGGACCTTTCAAGTGAATATCCCAGCGCATTGATAGATAACGTGCTGGATTACTTGGACAATGATGTGAAGTAGCTAATTGAAATTCCACTCCTAACCTATGGCAGCTTTCAGGCTGCCCGAAAGGACAAAAAAATGAAATCATTCCAAATGTTTGACACCCAAGAAGCATGGGACAAAGAAGTTGCCGAAACGCAAGAAGCGTTAGACAAGAAAAAATACGGGCCGCTGCCTGAATTTGGTTCACGTACGATTTACAGCCGCATTTTGGATTATCCAGAATGCTATGCCGAATTTGGCGTGTATTGGTTTGCCGTCAAAGACGTGTTGCGCCGTCATGGTTACGATTTTGGCGACGTGGACGATGCCGAAATGCGTGAAGCCTATCGCGGTAAAACAGACGGACACACGCTCATCGCTGCCGAAGAGTTTAAAAAAATGTATCGCAAAACCTATTATGCAGGCACAACACATTTCACGTTGGAAGATGATGGTATGCGTGAATGGGTGTTAAACGACCCCGATATGGCAGCACGGAAAATTATTGAGCGTAAACAAGTGGAGCGTCAGAAATTGCTCAATGCACTGCGAAACAAACGCGTTAGATAATCAAAAAATAGGCATTCAGGCAGCCTGAAAAAACCTAAAACACGAACGCCCATAGGATACCTTCTTATGGGCGTTCTAACATTTCATCGTTATTCAACCGCAAAGGAAATTCCATGTCTTTCTTAGACCAATTGCTCGAAAAAAATCCCCAAAAAACTGCGCCTGTTGCCGTATTTGACGATATGGGTTATGCCGCTGAAAACGATGTTGCCGCTGCCGAGCTAACCACCCTGCGCCTAGATGTGGCAGGCGTGCTGGCAGAATGGGCAGAAACCGATGAAGACGATTTGGACGATGGCGAAACGCTGCTTGATCGCTTTGACGCACTAATGATTGGTTGCGTAGATACCAATAAAAACGGCGAGTTGGACGATGACGAGCTGGAAGTATTGGATTATGCCTACAACATCGCTTCCGATTTAATGGCAAGCTATGGCGTAAGCGATGACGATATTTCCGCCATGCTCAACGATAGTGATGATGACGCAACTGCCAATATTCACGAGCTACTCATCAACACAGGGGCAGACGGCGAAGACGCAGAATTAGCGCGTATTCATGCCGCCGCATTTGATTTTGATGAAGACAGCGATGCCGCCGTAATGGACGCGACTTACAGACGAGTATTAGCCATTCGCAATGGCAAAAAAACACGCATTCGCAAGCGTATTGCAGGCGTAGTCAAACTCACTGCCAAGCAAAAAATGGCGATTCGCAAGGCGCAGATGAAAGCGCACAGCGGTAAAGCACGTGCACAACGGCTTAAATCGCTGAGAATCCGCCGTAAAACGATTGGGTAAGTCATGGTTTCACTTAGCGATTTGGCTACGGCATTGCTGGGCGTGGCAGGCGGTCGCACTGAAACATCTAACTGGGGCAGTATCCATCCTGATTTAATCGCGCAATTTAAACAGATTGACGCAAAAGGCACAGAAACAGGCGTAGCCTTTGCTGCCTTGGTTAAAGATGGTTCAGTGTCGCAATCCATTGACTGGCAATCGCCATTTGAAGAGATGACGGCGGACAAGAAAAATCCTAATATCGGCGTGTTTTCACAATTCACGCAAACGGGCTTATTGGGCGAGTTAGCGCAATCCATGGGTGGCGAACAGCAAGGCGGTTGGCAGAAGCTGGCGGATTTTTCAGACAGCCATGCAGGCAGAAGCGGGATGACCAAGCTCAACAGCCGTCAAGTTTATACAGGACACGCGCCGTTGAAAATTGAAATGACGTTGATTTTTCGCGCATGGCAAGACCCGCAAAGCGAAGTCATCACGCCGTTTACCGCGCTGCAACGCATGGCGTATCCCGCCAAAATTGCGGCAAATGTGCTAGATGAAACCGTAAACGGCACACGCGAAAACGGCGTGTCGTCTGCTGCTAGCACGATTCTCTTTCCCAGCGAAGCCCCAAAATTTGTCCGACTAACCTACAAGGGCGAAACCTATCCGCCCTTAGTGATTGAAAGCATTGGCAAACCGCTAGATGCGCCGTATAGCCCGATGGGCGACTTGTTTTTAGAAGTGCCTGTGTCGCTGCAATCGTATCAATCGCTGGATTTTGCCGACATTCAGGCAGCCAAAAACGGTGTTTTGGGTCAGTTTGCCAGTGAAGCCTTAAACAAGGTTACTTCCTTACTCAATCCAATCAACAATTTTTAGGAAACGACTATGTACAATTCCAAAACGGCTTTTGAAGTCTATAAACGCAGCAAAGCCTTAAACGAAAAAGCGATTATTTCTGAATTCACCATGGTGTTAGATAATGAGCCTGACGCGCAATATTTGCTTAAACAATTCCCTGTGCCAATTACTTCGGCGGAAGATGTGATTGAAGTGCCGTTGATTGGTGGCATGAAAACACAAACATCGCAAGTCGCACGCTTTGATCATCGCGGTTCAATCGCTTTTCAAGAGACGGTTACAGGACATGTTCGCGCCTTGTTTGAGAAACTAGCCGCCGAGCGCACGGTTAGCAATCGCCCTACGTTTAACTACTCTCGTTTACTGAAAATTTAGTAAACGGTGAACAACACCAGCAAGGTAAAATCACGCTCAAAACTTCAACGGTGGAATATGCCGCGCCTGTGTTTATCACTCCTGAAGAAATCCGCTCTATTCGTGAAAACTTGCATTTGTCGCAAGCGGTGTTTGCTCAAAAATTGAGAACATCGGTTAGAACTTATCAAGGGTGGGAACAAGGGAAAACACGCCCCAATCCGCAAGCTGCGTTATTGCTGAAAATGGTGGAACAATCGCCGCAAGTTTTTCAGGCTATTTCTGCAATCTAATTTCTCTTCAGGCAGCCTGAAAATATGTACTTTGCTTTCAGGCTGCCTGAAAGATTGGGTTTCAGCTCGTTAAGCTGTTTTGTTTCAAAATCTGATAGGTGGGGCGCTTTCGGCGGTTCAATTCATCTAAGGCATCGTAGCCTTGTGTTTCAGGCTGCCAGATTTGCACTTGCCGCCCTTGCTTGATGAGTTTCACGGCTAAATCATGCGCGGCTTCGTAACCAATGGGGCGCGGTGTGTCATGGTCTGCGACAATCAACACGCTTTTCACGCTTTGGGGGAGCTCTAGCCGTTGCATGTTGCCTGCGCTGATTGCTGCCCATGCAGGTAGCTGAAACAACTCATGCGCGGCTAGGGCGGTTTCTATGCCTTCGGCGATGATTAAGGGCTTACCGTCTTCTTCATCAAATAGTTTGACGCTTGCGCCGTTGGTGCTGCCTGTGAAACGGCTCAACATCTTTTTGCCGTCCAACGCTTCGCCTGTTTGGGGATGCTTGATTTTGGCTTTCACCCATTGCCCTTTTTCAGGCTGCAAATACACGCGTTGTATGCCGCGTATTTGGTCTTCTGTATCAGTCAGCAGCCCTAACATTGCGCTGTAGTAACCAATCAGTAGGGGCTTGCCGTGTGTGTCAGTGGTCCAATAGGGCAAGGCGGCGCAATGGCGTAAATTGCATGGGGCGAAGTTGGCGGCGGTGTCGATGCCTCTGTGTTGCAGATAGCTGTAAACGGGGTCTTTCGGCTGCATGGGCTTTGCTTCGCGCCATAGCTTCGCTAATTTGTGAAGCTGGTCTTTTTCAGGCTGCGTTTGCGCTGGGGTGGGGATTAGGCGGTGCGTTGGCTCTACTGCTCCTTGCTCAATCCCTAATATCCGCGCAACGGTTTCGAGAGCTTCTGGAAAGCTGCATTGCTGCCATTGCATGATAAAACCGAAACCGTCGCCTGCACCGCATTGATTGCAGATGTAAGTTCCAAGTCCTTGCTTGTCGTCAAAGCGATAGCGGTCTTTTCCGCCGCATAGGGGGCAAGGCTGGTGCTTGTTGCTTAGGCTGCTTTCGGGTATGCCGATGCGGGGCAAGATGTAACGCCATTGCCCTGTAGCGGCTTGCTTGATGACTTCGCTGTTTAGTCGTTGCATTTTCGTATCCCTCTGTTGTTGATGAAGTTTGCATATTCGGGCGGTATCAAATCGCTTTCATTGCAATCTAGCCATTGGGCTAATTCTTTCAGGCTTTGCTTGTGTGGCAGCCGCTCTGCAAATACCCACGATTTGAGTTTGATGCTGCTTATTTGGCTGATTTGGGCGATGTGGTTCAATCCTGTTTGACTGGTACACTTCAGCCCTTTTTCTGTGAGTAAGACTCTTAGATTGCTTGAGAAAATTTTCGCTACTTCGCGGCGTGTGATATTCATGACGTTTTTCCTTGTGTTGAATGTGGTACGCAGTGGGTACGCAGTTGGTACGCATGGGGTTAAAATGCTGCCTGAAAATACACAAATCTATATAAATCAATAATTTGTATATTTACTCAGGCTGCAAAAACTTTGCCGTGCTGGTTTTGACACCAGCAAGGGCAAGGGATTTCAGTTGTTTAAAAAGGGGATTTGTTTAAGGAAGACGTTGCTGCAAGTCAGCTAAGAAAAGCATTAAATCAGCCGTTATCATGTTTAACTGGAATAGGGCGTCATCTACTTCTTCTTGCGGTACTTTTTTCCATGAATTGGGCAATTTACGGTTGTTTTCTGCCATTTGTGTAAAGGTGCTTAATACACTGGAAAAAGCGATAAATGTAGCGTGGCTAGCGCTGCTTAAATAGCTCTTTTGCTTATCGGTCAAAGTCAAAGAGTCGTTGAAGTTTTCTAATTGTGCCAACAAATGAGGATTATTCAGCAATCCGATTAAGCCGCTATAGCCTGAATAGTTGATTTCGTTGTTTTCCATGATTACGCCCCTAAAGTGTAAATAACGGTGGTTACAACTCTACCGTGCTTGTTGATGTGTTTGCGCTTGTTGCTGACGATGTTGTAGCCCATATCACGCAGCTCTCTAATGCGCGCGGTTGCGCCGTTAATGCCCATGATGTGCATTTCATACACGGTGAGGGGCTTGCCGCTCTGCAAGATTGCTAGGATTTCTTGATTTTGGGGGCTTAATTCACTTTTCATGATTACGCTCCCATTACGCGGCTAACGTTCCAGCCGTTTGCGGTTTGCTGAATGTTGAACATGAAGTCAGGCTTTTGGTTTAGGCGCATATCGATGTAACGACTTGCAGCCTGAAAACTGCTAAAGGTTCGGATTTTGCGGACAAGCAACGGCTTAAAGGCGCGTGAATGATTGCTTGCTTTGGGTTGACGATATTGGATTTTTGTTTGAGAGAGGCGCAATTGTGGCGCGGTTTTTGATTGCTTTTGCATGATGAATGCCTTTCTAACTGGTTACATACCGCCCAAAACTTCTCACGGTTTAGGGTGGCAAACAAAGGGTAAGGGGTGAGAAACTGCCAGTTAGTAGCAGCCGCGATAAATCGCGCCTTACCCTTGTTCGCCATTGAAAGGCAATGCAGGGGAATTGCAAGCGTAAAAAATGCCGTTTTCGCATGAATAGCGAAAGACAACGGCTGCTTGCCTAACTGTACCAGCTTCTCACGGCTGACTTCTTGATTTGAAGAAGTGGGCGAATTGTGGAATAAATTGAAATTGAATGCAATAGGGGTCATGGGGTTGTCTTTCTAAGCGGTTGTTTTTCTGTTGAATAAAGTTTTTTATTTGTGCGATTGCGTGTGTTTGGGTTGTTTAGAATGTGTTAAATGTTGCATAATAGTTGCTAGTTTTTAATGAAAGGATTGCTTTATGCTGACTGCTCATGCTGTGGCGGATTTCTTTCTTGCGCCCATTGATGAAGAGGGCGGCGAAATCACTTTAGATATATTGCGTTTGTACTTTGATAAAGCCTTGCTTGAACGTGCTTTCAATTTTGATTTGGAACGTATGAAACAGGCGGTTGAAAGCCGTTTTGTACGCACACCTGAATTTGATAATCCTGAAGACTTAATGATGTGGCTGGAAAATCAATAATGGTGGTGTTTCAAGGCGAATTGTTTTCACAGCATTTCAAAAATTTCCCTCGTTCTGATTTGAGAATGGTTTTTGAACTGTGGAATAGGGGATTGATTTTGTTGTGAATGTTGTTATCATGTTGGCTCTTTCTTACTGGTTGGAAAACTGGTGCCTATCCTTTATTTATTGAAGTGTTTTATTGTGATTGATGTTTGGCAGCTTGATTTTTTCAGGCTGCTTTTTTTGTGCGTCCCTTTTTCGGGATTGGTTCACGGCTCTACCCCAGCAAAGGGGTGTTAATTTCGTTGCGCGTTAGCAAACCTGAATTAAGCCACGTCTAGCGAAAGGGCGTATTCAATGCGCCCACGTTGTCCAAAATCGCAAGTGCTTGTTTCTTGGGTTTCATTTTTTATGGAAGCGAACAAAGTCCTGATTTTCAACGAAGCCATATTCATCAACATAACATCTTGAGAATGCTGTTTGCGGCTCAAATTTGACGTTTCTAGCGCGGTTTGGGCGTTAGCTGGTGTGTTTGCCTATCCAACGCATGAAACGCGCTTAAAACGCTTCTTTTTCACGGTTGCTTAATCCCATATCGTGCCAACTCTGCTGCTAATTCTTCATCGCTTAAATCTGCAACATTGCGCTTCATTTCCATGCTGCCCGAAACGGCGCTTTCCACCTTGTCTGAATAGCCGTGATTGAATAGCATCAATTTGGCAATCGCTGTATTGAAATCGCCTTGCAGCCCTTTGTTAATCAATAACACTTCTTGCGTGGATTTAATCGCGTCTAGGGCGGCTTTAAATTCTTTGTTTTGTTCGCCCCATGATTGGACTTGCTGACGTGCTACGCCTAAGAAACACGCTAGTCCTGCGATACTTGGTACGACTTCATCACGTTCTTTGAAGCCGCCTTTTAAATACCACTCCGCGCCTTCAAAGTGTTCTTGTGTGAGGGTGGTTGGTCTACCTACGGGTCTTTTTTCTTGCATGTTTGTGAATCCTTAATGAAAATGGGTTGTAATAAAGGGGGTGCCAGTTTGGGGCTGCCTTTCAGGCTGCCTGAATACTAAGTTTTGCTAAGTTTTGCATCCCCTTGTTCATTTGCCGTTTTCTCGCTATATCCTGCTCGTATCGCCGCCTGTGTGGCGTTTAAATCAATCAAATATTCATTCCGCTGCCCCTTTCGCTTGCTCTGCTAACCATGCTTTGATTTCGCCTGCTACGTAAAACTTTGCGCGTGTGCCTGTGATTTTTCGGCTCTTTGGGAATAGCCCTTGTGCTTCTAGCTTCATGATTTGGCTTGCAGATAGGCGCGTGATGCCTTTGCGGTTACGCGCTTTGCTGGTTTCTAATTCTGCAATGGTTAATTGCGCGTTGTCTGATAAATCGTTGATGTTGATTGTTTGCATTTTTCGCCTTTCGTCTAAATGCGCTGTTATGCGCTGGGGTTGTCAATGGGCGAATTTTGCAAAAAGAAAAGGGTGTCAGGCAATATATGACACATTGCCTTGACACCCTGTCAGATTTAATTTTATTGATAATTTTCTTCAGGTAATCCTAAAATTCTTGCTGCTTCTTCGGCTCTTCTTCCTTTCATAGTCATATTGGCTTTTTTTCTGAATGTATCTGCTACTGTTGTTTTAAATGGTTGCTCTCCTGTTTCGTAGTTATATTGTGCTGCGTGATGAATTAAAGTTTGAATAAGGGCTTCAAATTCGGGGGCGTGTTTTCTGTGTTGTTGGATTAAAGTGTATTCGGAATTAGAAGCGTTGTTTTCAGAAATAGATTTAACTTGAATAATTTGCGCTTGTGGTTTTGGAATGTTCTTCAGCTTTTCTTTTAAATTGATATTTTCCATTTCTAAAGCCTTGATTTGTTCTTCAAGTTCTTGCAGTTTGGTTTCTTCTGTATCTGCGAAAAGAAAATCTGTTAGAAAGGAATTTGCAGAATAAATCTGCTCTGCTTCTTTTGCCTGTTTTGCATGAATGCTTTTTACTGTTTGTATTAAGTCAGGTAAGTTTTTTAGTTTACAACTATTTTTGAAAAAATCTTCTACTCTTTCTGATAGAAGATAAATATCAGTAAAGTGGTTGTAGATTGGGAAAGTCGGATTATCTTCATACGTGCCACAAGAAAAACTATCAAATTCAATAACAAATTCTAAAAAATATCGAAATGGTCTATTTTCATCATATTCTTTAAGTGGATTATGGATTTTTTCATAGCGATAAAATTCAGAGGTCATATCTTTTTTAAATGCATACATATCTAGATAATCTATAGAAATATCAATATCTTGAGTTTTATTATATAGGCGTAATAAAATTGTAGCGGCATCTGATAGGCTTGGATTGTCTTCATCTAGTGATTGAAAATATAAAACAACGTCTTTAAATAAAATGTATTTATCATTTTCTTTGGCTAGTTCTTCTGTAATAAAGCCCATATTTATTTCCTTTTTGTAATAGTTTTTTTGTGCTGTGATTGTTCAAATTTTCTTGCAAAAAGCCGCTCGCAAAATTCAAGCGACGCGGCTGGTGTTGGTTTTCAGGCTGCCTGAATTAGGCTTTTGCGCTGTGTTTTGGCGTTACGGTTATTTTCATACCCAGCGCATTCAGCACTTTTGAAATGGTTTCATAGCGCGGTTTAGTGGTATCTGAAAGCGATTTGTAAAGGCTTTCGCGTGATACTCCTGCTTCTTTCGCTACTTGCATAATGCCTTTAGCTTTGGCGGCGGTCTCTATCGCTTTGAGTAAAATGCGGTCGTCGTTGGCTTCTGCTGCTTCTTCTGCTGCCACCTCTAAATAAATGGCGATTTCTTCTTCTGTGGTTAAATAGCGTGTAGGGTCAAATGGGATTGTTTTAGTTTTCATAATGTTTCTTTCATGGATTGCGCTTGTTTTATATCTGTTTGCTGTGTTGATTTATCGCCGCCTGTTAGCATAAAAATAATGGTATTGCCGCGTATCGTGTAATAAAGGCGGTAGCCCTTGCCAATATCTATACGCATTTCTGATACGCCTTTCCCTATGGTTTTATGGTCTCCTAAATTACCGTTTTCCGCTCTCTAATCGCGTGATGATAGTTGCTTTTACGCGCATATCTTTCAGGCTGCGTAACCAGTCATCAAAAATCTTTGTTGTTTCTACTGTATACATTCTCTTTTTTTTGTTTGAATTGAGTTGCTTGCAATTATGTATCTTAAGGGATACATAGTCAATACGCTGCAATGTGTTGGCGTGTGTTGGCGTGTTTGTTTCTGCTATGAAAAACACCAGCTTGTTAAGGGCTGGTGTTTCAGGCTGCCTGAAATTCAAGCAATTATTTCATTGTGATAAATGTAGCTTTCTGCAATTTGGGCAAATAGCAACATCATTTTTTTAGCTTGTTCGTTTTTCATTTGTGCTATTTCATGCGCTACGGGTTCTGGCAAAATATCAATCAGTAAAAATCTGTGGTTGTCTTGCGCATAAACTAAGGCGCGGTTACTGGTACGTCTTGAACCGCGCTGCCAGTTTTGCTGCCATTTGGCTAATTGTTCAACATCTCAAATAAAAGGGGAACTAAATGAACGTGTCGCAAAACGTAACTTTCCCCATTTACTTTAGGGGATATATAAGCTCCGTCTTTTCCGAATAAAAAACTTTCGCTTTCTGCTTTTTTCCATTCTTTGAAACGCTGCAAAAATCTTTCAGGATTAGGTAGGCTGCTATTAAGGCGTTTTGTTATATCAACTTGTATCATTATGCTTCAATGCCCCAACGGCTGTAAAACTCTTTAGGCGTGTAGTTTGTCGTTTCTTCTATCTCTTCCATCATCGCTAAATCTTCAGGCGATAATTCAGGGATAGGGCGTAATGTATTCAAATTTTTTTCTAGTGCTTCTGTGATGATTTGTTCTTTTGTTGCGCCTGTTGTTGCAACTAATTCAGCCAGTTTTCTTGCTAGGCTATCAGTTATGGTTAAAGTAAGTGTTTGCATAGTACGCTCCTTGTTTACACAAATGCTGGTTCAAATTTCAGGCTGACACTTTGCCCTAATTGTGCGTTGATAGTAATGTGGTTCATTAAGTCAGCTCGTAGGCGCATATTCAGGCTTTCTGTTGGTTTATGTGATTAGTCGTTATTGTACTTCATTTTGTCTAATTGTACTTTTTACGTCTAGTTTTGACTAAAAAACATTAACCTAATAGGTTATGCAATTCAATCCTATCCACACCAGCTAAAACCGCTCAACCCCTGCAAACAAGGGCAAGCCATAGAAAAAAATTAAAATACTCAGTCAAATTTCACTGAGTAATCCACTGAGTAATTTTTTATTATATATATCAATAGATTACTCAGTTTCTCAGTATTCTCAGTAAATAATAGGGTACGCATAGGAATATTTTTTTCAGGCAAAAGAAAACCGCCTGCATTTGGGCGGTTCTTTGCTTTTATGGCTGGTGTCGTAGGGTGTCTAGATAATCCGCCCATTCTTGCAGCATTTGACGGCGGTGGTCTAGATATTGGGCTTTGTTGTAGGTGGCACGGGTGGTATTAGGGTCTTTATGGGCTAATTGTGCTTCTATCCAGTCCTTGTTGAAATTCATTTCATTCAGGCGCGTACTTGCCATGTGTCTAAAGCCGTGTGGGGTCATAATGCCGCTATAGCCTAATCGTTGCATAGCTTTACTAGCGGCGGCTTCGCTCAATGGCTGGTTCTTCGATATGTTGTAGAAAACGTATTCATAATGCCCTGTAAATGGTTTCAGGCTCTCTAGCAGCTCTATGGCTTGTTTGGGTAATGGCACGATGAAATCTAGCCCGTTCTTCATATCTTCGCCGCTCTTTTCCCACAATGCAGCCTGAAAATCTATTTCGCTCCATTTCATTGTCCTAATCTCGACAGGTCGGGTGAATAGGTAGGGGCTGATTTTCAGTAATGTACGGGTTTGCGGTAAGCCTAAATAGCTGTCAATCTTTCTTAACAATTCGCCTATTTGGATAGGGTCTGTGATATGGGGGAATGATTTCTGCTTCACGGCGGCTAATTCGGTTCTCAATTCGGCGGAGGGATTGAATAGGCAGATACGCAATCTAACCGCGTATGAAAACACTTGATTAACTACGTCATAGACTTTGTGGGCGGTGTCGTTCTTGCCTGCGTATTCAATGCGCTTGAGTTGCTCTAGCACTTGCATTGGCATGATTTCGGCAATGGGTAGGCTACCAATATAGGGGAATATGTGTAGCTCAAGGCTGCGTAATACACGCGCTGCATGGTCTTCGCTCCATTTATCCGCTTGTTTGCTTCTATCGGTGTGCCATGTTCTAGCGATATGCTCAAAGGTGTTTTCTCGATTACTAGCGGCTTTCTTTTTGGCTGCTTGTTTTTGGTCTTTTGGGTCGTTACCGCTCTCTATCTCAAACCGTGCTTTCATGTGGGCGGTTCTTGCTGCTTTTAGGTTCATTTCGGGGTATGTACCTAAATGCAGTATGGTTTGTCTCTTAGTTACGGGGCTGGTGTATTTCATTTTCCAGTATTTACAGCCGTTGGCGCGTATTTCTAGATACATTCCGCCGCCGTCTGATAGTTGCTTAGTGCCTTTTTCAGGTGCACCAGCGTTGGCGCATTGTTTATCCGTTAGTTTCATGGTTTCTGTGATTGCTTTAGTTGGTTGTTTTTATAGGGCTATTTTGTGAATGTACCTAAATCATGTTTTAATCTGGGTATAAATGCCTCTGTTTTTTGGGAGTGTACCTAATTATGTACCTAAAATGCAACGCGCTAACTGGAGTATTCCAGCGCATTACAGCATAATAAAAACCCCTGAAACCGTTATGATTTCAGGGGTTTTAAAAATTTCAGCAAACGCTGAAAAAGTGAGTATGGTGGAGGCGGGGGGAATTGAACCCCCGTCCGAAAGCCCTCTACAAAGTGTTCTACATACTTAGTCTTGCCAATTTAGAAATCTTATCTTCATCACGCCGACAGACAGGCTTTCAGAAAACCAGTTACCTTAAATCTCATTTCCTGTTAAGTAACCCAACAAAAAACCAGCCAATGTAAAATGATGTTGCAGTAGGTTTTACCCTACACAGCCCATCGGCCAACTGCTGCAACAGCTTGGCATTAAGCAGCCAAAGCGTAAGTTTCGTCGTTTGCGACTATTTCAATTCAGTGTTTTACGAGTCGTCTGAGAACTCGGTATGCCCACATTTGCTTTGCAAC
This sequence comes from Kingella negevensis, assembly GCF_030177895.1. NCBI lineage: Bacteria > Pseudomonadati > Pseudomonadota > Betaproteobacteria > Neisseriales > Neisseriaceae > Kingella > Kingella negevensis. Next base: position 566,681 of record NZ_CP123448.1, on the reverse strand, counting down.
CCCCGTCGAAACCAAGGTCGCCCCCAAATGAAGAATACTGATTATACTTGCTTTCAGGCTGTCTGAAAAGCCTTTATAATGGCGACACTTATTTTTCCAAATCAGGCAGCCTGAAAACATGATTTACCCTTGGCACGAACCTACATGGCAACAACTGACCGCCTATTGGCAAAATCAGCCCAACGCATGGCTGTTCACAGGCAAAGCCAACACAGGCAAAACCGCCTTTGCTCGACATTTCGCCCAATCCTTATTATGCGAAAACCCCAGCCACACGCACCAACCTTGCGGCACTTGCCCGTCTTGCCACTTATTTTTGCAAGGCGCACACCCAGACTTTTACGCGCTCACACCAGAGCAGCCTGAAAGCGAAACAGGCAGCAAAAAACTTCAGCAAATCAAAATTGACGAAGTTCGCAACATATTAGAGCCGCTCACTCAATCATCAGTACGCGGCGGACGGCGCGTCGTGTTAATCACGCCAGCCGAAAGTTTAAATGTTCAGGCTGCCAACGCCTTGCTCAAAATGCTAGAAGAACCGCCAGAAGCCGTGATTTTTTTGCTGATTACGCACAACAAAGATCGCGTGTTGCCCACCATCAAAAGCCGTTGCCGACAACTCTTATTGCCTGCCCCTGCTTACGATGTCGCCCTAGATTATTTGCGCGGACAACATTGCCCAAACGCCGAACAACTGCTCGCATTTCACAGCGGCGCACCCCTGTTCACCCTGCAGCCTGAACAAGATACCTTGCGCGAAAAACTGCTGGATTTGCTCGCAGCTCCCCGATTGCTCGCCATTTTGGATTACGCTGCTGAGTTTGATAAAAACAAATTACCGCTTGCCGTGCTGCTAGACTGGTTACAAAAATGGACGATAGATGTGCAACTTGCCGCGCAAAATATGCCGCCGTTGTATTACCCACACCGCGCTGAAGCCGCTAAAACTGTCGCCATAAAAACCAATCCTGCCACACTTTTTCAATTTTCAGGCTGCCTGAACCACTTACACCCTTACGGACATCACAGCTTGAATGTTAAAATGCAGGCTGAATATTTATTAAGCAACTATTTAACCGCTTTGAGATAAGCGATATTAAAGGAAATCAACATGAGTGCACCTGCTCCACAACAACCTGCTGCCGCCCCTGCTGGCGCACCAGGTCGCATGCTCCAACTGCGTTTGGAAAGTAAACCGATTATTTACGCCAGTTATATGTCGTTCTTGGAATACGGTGGCGTGTTCATGCCAACCAACGACAAGTTCAATATGGGCGAAGAAGTTTTGCTCGTATTAGAATTGGTAGGTTCTACGAAAACCGAAAAAATGTTCATCAAAACCAACGTGTGCTGGATTAACGCCAATCCAAGCGCAAGCGGACGACCAAAAGGCGTTGGTTTAGCATTTGGCAGCGACGAATCAGGCTTGAAAGCCCAAGAGCAATTTGAAACCATTTTGACGGGTTTATTGCACAACGAACGCGCCACTTACACATTATAATTTTCCCAATTTTCAGGCTGCATTTTGTTAAGTAACAAAAGCAGCCTGAAAACATTATTTCAACAAAAAACCATGCAACTCATCGACTCACACTGCCACATCAATTTTGAAGGACTAGCCGAACGCCTACCCGAAGTATTCGCCAATATGTCCGCCAACCAAGTTCGCCAAGCACTCGCCATCAGCGTGAGCCGCGAAACATTCAGCGAAGTGCTTGCCATCGCCGAAACCAACGAACACATCTACGCCAGCGTAGGCGTACACCCAGACAGCGAAACCGCCGCCGAATTTAGCGAAGACGAATTGGTGCAACACGCGCAGCACCCCAAAGTGGTCGGTATTGGCGAAACAGGCTTGGATTACCACTGGTGCAAAGGCGATTTAACGTGGCAACACAACCGCTTTATCACGCACATTCAGGCTGCTAAACGCGCCCAAGTGCCACTGATTATTCACACACGCGACGCCGCCGCCGACACACTCAAAATCCTGCGCGAACAGCAAGCTGAAAAAATCCTAATCCATTGTTTTACCGAAGATACCGCGTTTGCCAAAGCCGTGTTAGACATGGGCGGCTACATTTCGTTTTCAGGCATTCTCACGTTCAAAAACGCCAAAGAGATTCAGGCTGCCGCGCAATATTGCCCGTTAGACAGAATTTTGGTGGAAACTGATTCGCCGTTTCTCGCGCCTGTGCCGTATCGCGGCAAGCAAAACGAGCCAGCTTATGTGCGCCACACCGCCGAATTTTTGGCGCAACTGCGTAGCGATTCATTGGAAAATATTGCCGCAGCGACAACGGAAAATTTCTATCGTTTGTTTGATAAAGTGAAACCGTTTCAGGCAGCCTGAAAATGAAATATAAGGTATTTTTGTAGCCAATCTGATGGGCGCGATTTTATTGTTGTTTGCCGCCGCAATGAAATACGACGCCATTCAAACCGCTTGCGCTTGCTAAGATGTAACGTGCATGGGCGCAGATTACATTCCGCCTATCAGCAATATTTTTGGCGCAATATTGGTTTACGCCACTTGGTTGGCGCATTGTTTGATTGTTGATTGGAAACAAAAGTCTTTTATCAAATATTGGGTAATGATTTATCCAATTATCATCACATTTATTTTGCCAATTTAGTGTTTCAGGCAGCCTGAAAACCTATTCAGAGAACTTAACATGACCATTCAACTCCCACGCGGCGCAGTCATGGCAGACATTGTCGCCTACGAACTGTCCGAAGACGACCGCCAACGTCTGCTAGACCCAGCCATCGGCGGTGTGATTTTATTCCGCCGCAACTTCCAAGACATCGCTCAACTCAAGAAATTGTGCCAAGACATCAAGGCCTTGCGCACGCCTGAACTGATTATCGCCGTTGACCACGAAGGCGGACGCGTGCAGCGTTTCATCAACGGTTTCACACGCTTACCCGCCATGCGTGTACTCGGCGAAATGTGGGACGCACAAGGCGAAACCGCCGCTAAATCTGCCGCCGAGCAAATCGGCTGGGTGCTGGCAACCGAATTAGCCGCGTGTGGCGTGGATTTATCGTTCACGCCCGTGCTGGATTTGGACTGGGAACAATGCTCCGTTATCGGCAATCGCAGTTTCCACAAGCAGCCTGAAATCGTGATTGAATTAGCGTTGGCGTTGCAAAAAGGGCTGAACAAAGGCGGCATGAAAACCTGTGGTAAACATTTTCCCGGACATGGCTTTGTTTCAGGCGACAGCCATTTAACGCTGCCGCAAGACGAGCGCAGTTGGGCGGAATTGCAAACCGATATTGCGCCATTTGCTGCGTTGGCAAAACAAGGTATGGCGGCGGTAATGCCTGCGCACGTTGTCTATCAAAAAGTGGACGACAAGCCAGCAGGTTTTTCGGCGTATTGGCTGGAAACCGTGTTGCGCGGCGAATTGGGCTTTAATGGCGTGATTTTTTCTGATGATATGACTATGGAAGGCGCAGTCAGCGCAGGTGGCATTAAAGAGCGTTGCGTGGCGGCGTTTGAAGCAGGCTGCGATATTGTGCTGGTGTGCAACCGTCCTGATTTGGTGGACGAATTGCGCCAAGATTTCAGGCAGCCTGAAAATGCAAACTTGGCAGCACGTTGGCAAAATATGGCGTGCACAGTTTCACCAGAACAAGCGGCGGCGATGATGAACACGGCTGAGTTTCAGGCTGCCCAACAATTAACCGCAGAACTTGCCACGCCAAAAGATGTGCAAAATGGCGTGAAAGTGGGGGAAGCGTTTTAATGGTTTCAGGCTGCGTTTTTAGTCAGCTTTTGATACAATCACGCGCATTCGTTTGAACCCTTTTTTCAGGCAGCCTGAAAGCGTTTCAGGCTGCGTTATCTACGAGAATTTACATGCTAAATAAAGACCAATTTGCGGAAAACCACTTTATCCGCACAATCATTGAAGAAGATTTGCAATCAGGCAAACACACCGCCATTCAAACGCGCTTTCCGCCCGAGCCAAACGGCTATTTGCACATCGGGCACGCCAAATCTATTTGCTTGAATTTTGGCTTGGCGTATGTGTATGACGGCTTGTGCAATTTGCGCTTTGACGACACTAATCCCGAAAAAGAAAATCAAGAATACGTTGATTCCATTAAAGAAGACGTGCAATGGCTTGGCTTTCAATGGGAGGGCGAACCGCGTTACGCTTCCGATTATTTTGACCAACTCTTTGATTTTGCAGTTGGTTTAATCAAAGAAGGCAAAGCGTATGTGGACGATTTGACGGCAGAAGAAATGCGCGAATATCGCGGCACATTGACCGAAGCAGGCAAAAATAGCCCTTATCGTGAGCGTAGCATTGAAGAAAATTTAGACTTGTTCATGCGCATGAAAAACGGCGAATTTGCGGACGGCAGCAAAACGTTGCGCCTGAAAATTGACATGGCATCGGGCAACATCAATTTGCGCGACCCTGTGATTTACCGCATTCGCCGCGCCCACCACCACAACACAGGCGACAAATGGTGCATTTACCCGATGTACGATTACACCCACGCTGTTTCCGATGCCATTGAAAACATTACGCATTCTTTGTGTACGTTGGAATTTGAATCGCATCGCCCATTATACGATTGGGTGGTAGCAAACACGCCAGTTACTGGCAAACCACATCAATACGAATTTTCGCGTTTGGAATTGCTGTATTCCATTACATCAAAACGCAAATTGAATCAACTGGTTACAGAAAATCATGTTTCAGGCTGGAACGACCCACGCATGCCAACCATTTCAGGTATGCGCCGCCGTGGTTACACGCCTGAAGGTTTGCGCTTGTTCGCCAAACGTGTCGGCATTTCCAAATCAGAAAATATTGTCGATATGAGCGTTTTAGAGGGCGCGGTGCGTGAAGAATTGGAAAATTCTGCGCCACGTTTAATGGCGGTGCTGAACCCGATTAAAGTAACGCTGACAAATTTTGAAGCTGGCAAAACGCAAAGCCGTAGCGCGGCATTCCACCCCAATCACGAAGAATTTGGCGAGCGTGATGTGCCGATTTCGCCAACCATTTACATTGAGCAAGACGATTTCGCCGAAGAACCGCCAAAAGGTTGGAAGCGTTTGACGTTGGGCGGTGAAGTGCGTTTGCGCCACAGCTATGTGATTAAATGCGATGAAGTCGTGAAAGACGTAAACGGTCAAGTTGTTGAATTGAAATGTAGTTTAGACCACGATACGCTGGGTAAAAATCCTGAAGGTCGCAAAGTGAAAGGTGTGATTCATTGGGTGTCTGCCGAACACGCTACGCCGATTAAAGTGCGTTTGTACGACCGTTTATTCACAGTTGAACGTCCTGACGCGGTGCGTGGCGATGACGGCGAATATGTGCCGTTTACCGATTTCTTGAACCCAAATTCGATGCAAGAAATCACGGCTTACGCGGAATCGGTTGTGAACGACTTGCCGCCTGAAAGCCGTTGGCAATTTGAGCGCACTGGCTATTTTGTAACCGACCGTTTTGACCACAAGCAAGGTGAAATGCCTGTTTTCAATAAAACCGTTGGCTTAAAAGATAACTGGCAAGCTAAATAACCCCTTTTTCAGGCTGACCTGATGATTTCAGGCAGCCTGAAAGCATCTCAACCACATCATTTTTAAGGAAAAACCATGAATGCAGAATTGAAATTCCGTTACGAAGAAGCACAAAATTTGCTGCAAAACGCTCAGTTAATTCACGATGAAACTCAGTGTGAATTGGCGTTGCAACGTATGGCAGAGGATATTTCTCGCGATTTGAGCGATAGCTATCCGCTGGTGTTGGCAGTGATGGGCGGCGCGGCGGTGTTTACGGGTAAGTTGTTGCCGTTGCTGCGTTTTCCGTTAGATTTTGACTACATTCATATTTCACGCTATGGCAACAAACTGGAAGGCGGTATGTTTGACTGGTTGCGTGAGCCGCACAATGTGGCTGGGCGTGATGTGTTGATTTTGGACGATATTTTGGACAAGGGTACTACGATGTTTGAAATTGTGTCTATTATCAATAAGATGGGTGCGAAATCTTGCCGCACGGCGGTATTTGCCAATAAATTATTGAGCGAAGAAAAACCGATGTATGCGGACTATGTAGGCTTAGATGTGCCTGACCGTTATGTGTTTGGCTACGGCATGGACGCGAAACAAATGTGGCGCAATTTAGGCGCAATTTATGCGATGAAATAATCATGTTATTTTTAAATCTTATCAATCACGTTTTGCAGCAAAACCCCGAGGTTCGCCAAGAATTGTCGGGGTATAACGGCATTGTGATTGGTCTTTCTTCAGGCAGCCTGAAAATGGTGGGGCGTATCAATGCGGTGGGTTTACTGGAGTTTACGCACAAATCACCTAACACGGCATTGGTGGCGAACCGCGATGTGCTGCCTGAAATTTTGCAGGGAAAAATGCCGAGTTTCAGCGATTTTGCGATTGAGGGCGATATGGAATTGGGCATGAATATTTTTTTGCGTTGCGCAGCGATTCGCTATTTTCCGTTGCAGGATTTTCGTGAAATTTTAGGAGATGAAACACTAGAGCGTTGGCTGGGTGCAGCGAATAAGTGGGGGCGCGTGTTGCAGGGCGTGGGGCAGTTTTTGATGTTTCAGGCTGCGAATCAACCTACGGCGCGTGAACAGGAATTATTGGCACAGTTGTCTTCAGTGAAAAAGGAATTGGAACGGGCGAATAAGCGTATCAGTAGACTGGAAAAGCGATTGAGAGAACATCATGATGCAGCCTAAAGAAAGATAGGTGTAGCTAAGTCAGTTAGCCATGCGGTTATTTAGGATATGCGACAGAATGGTCTAAAAAAAATTAAATGGGAAAGGTATCTTAAGCTATTTGATAATGGTGCACCTTGGGCAAAATAATCATTTTTGCAGCCTGAAAGAAATTTTCAGGCTGCTTTTTTGTGTAGAAAATGCTATTTTTTCATTATGTAATTTTATAACGTTGTAATTTTCTTATTTGTAATAAATTGTTACAAATAAATATCTATATGTTTCAATTAATTAAAAATTAATCTTAACAAAAAATTTAGTTTCTTAAATTTGTAAAAAATCAATCCCCCCTTAAAACTATGTAATTTAATCATTAGCTTTGTTTTATTAGATAATTCTGATAACTTGACAAGCTACACGTAATTACATAAAGTTCGCTTATCGTTTCGTATGTAAACGTTTTTTTACTCTGCTTTACATTTTTAATAATCATTAAAACGAGAGGAATTGAATTATGGCACTCTTTCTCAGCATTTTTCCCATTGTGTTGCTGATTTGGCTGATGGTGAAAAAAAACAGTATGCCGTCTTATATTGCATTGCCTTTGGTGGCTGCGTTGATTTATGTGATTAAGATTGCGTATTTTGGCGATAAATTTATGTTGCTCAACGCCACGGTGGCTTCGGGGCTGGTTTCCACGCTCACGCCGATTACTGTGATTTTCGGGGCGATTATGTTTAACCGCATGATGGAAACCACAGGTTGTATCGATGTGATTCGCAAATGGTTGGCAACGATTAGCCCAAATCCTGTAGCGCAATTGATGATTATTGGTTGGTCGTTTGCGTTTATGATTGAAGGGGCTTCAGGTTTCGGTACGCCTGCTGCGATTGCTGCGCCAATCTTGATGAGCTTGGGCTTTAATCCGTTGAAAGTGGCGATTTTCACGCTGGTGATGAACTCTGTGCCTGTGTCTTTTGGTGCAGTGGGGACGCCAACTTGGTTCGGTTTTGCACCATTGAATTTGAGCCCTGAAGATATTTTGTCAATCGGTAGACAAACAGGGATTATGCACTTCGCTGCTGGTCTTATTGTTCCTGTGATTGGTTTGTGCTTCATCGTTCCTTGGGAAGAAGTAAAGAAAAACTTAGGTTTTGTGGCAATCGCCGTATTCTCTTGCACGATTCCTTATGTGTTGCTGGCGCAAGTGAATGAAGAATTCCCATCTTTGGTAGCTGGTGCGATTGGTTTGGGTGTGTCTGTATTTGCTGCGAACAAAGGTTGGGGCTTGAGCAAAGACCACCAAAAAGACAAAAACTTGGAAAAAGTGCCTTTGGGTCAAGTGTTAAAAGCCTTAGCACCGTTGGGTATGCTGATTGGTATGCTGGTGGTAACACGCATTAAACAACTGGGCTTGAAAGCAATTTTGACCAGCACAACCCCATGGTTCAGCTTCTCTTTACCTGGTTTGAGCGACATCACTGTAACCCAATCTTTAACGATTGTATTTGCCAACATCTTCGGCGAAGCGGTTTCAGAGAAATACCAAACATTGTATGTCCCAGCATGGATTCCGTTTGTGTTCACCGTTTGGATTTGCATTGTGTTGTATAAAACCAAATTCAAAGACGCATGGGCGTTCTATGTGGCAACCATTCATCAAACCAACAAACCATTGTTAGCTTTGATGGGCGCGTTGATTATGGTGAAACTGATGATGGTCGGTGGCGATGCGTCTATGGTGAAAATCATCGGTAAAGAATTTGCTGCAATGGCTGGCGATAACTGGATTTACTTCTCGCCATACTTGGGTGCAATCGGCGCATTCTTCTCAGGTTCAAATACTGTGTCTAACCTGACATTTGGTGCGATTCAACAACAAATTGCGACTGACACAGGTTTATCTGTAACACTGATTTTGGCTCTGCAATCTGTGGGTGGTGCAATGGGTAACATGATTTGTATCAACAACATCATTGCAGTTTGTACCGTGTTGAACGTGGAAAATTCTGAAGGTGCTATCATCAAAAAAACCATTATTCCGATGACGATTTATGGTGTGATTGCGGTAACCATTGCATTGATTTTCTTCGCGTAACTTCGGGGAATTAAGGAGGAAAAAAAGCAGCCTGAAAATATTTTCAGGCTGCTTTTTTTGTTTACTTACTGTGTAAGAAACGAACGGCTTTTTCTTGTTCGCCTGTCATGATATCGGGCATGGCTTGCAAGGATTTGCTAATCGTTTGGTCTATGAGTTCTCGGTCTGCGGCGGAAGGTTTGTTCAGCACCCATGCGGCTACTAGGTTTCTGTCGCCTGGGTGGTCAATACCGAGGCGCAGGCGATAGAAATTGGGTGTGCCACATTGAGCTTGTATGCTTTTCAAGCCGTTGTGTCCGCCGTTGCCGCCGCCGAGTTTGAAGCGGATATTGCCGCACGGAATGTCTAATTCATCGTGAACGACGAGAATTTCTTCGGGTTTGATTTTGTAGAACTGAGCAAGCGCGGCAACGGCTTTGCCTGATAGGTTCATGTAGGTGCTGGGTTTGAGCAGCCAGACTTCGCCTTGTGGTCGAGCTACACGGGCGACGTCGCCGAAGAATTTTTTTTCGGCTTTGAAGTTGGCTTTCCATTGGTAGGCGAGTTCGTCTAAAAACCAAAAGCCGACGTTGTGGCGTGTGTGTTCGTATTCTGTGCCAATGTTGCCGAGTCCGACAATGAGTTTGATGTTCATGTAAATCCTTTTGTTTTCAGGCTGCGTTTTTCTTTTGGGCAACGCGTTTGCGTCTAGCATCTTTTGGGTCTGCGAGTAGGGGACGGTAGATTTCTACGCGGTCGCCTTCGCGCAAGATGTGGTTGTCTTTGACGGTTTTGCCAAAAATGCCAAGCGGTGCGTTTTCAGGCTGCGATTCGGGAAAATCGGTTTGTACGTTTGCGGTAATCGCGGCTTGTCGGGCGGTGCTGCCTGTGGGTAGTTGCAGGGTGTAAAGTTTTTGTTGCTGGGCGGTGCCATAAGCAACTTCGATGTTGATGTTATCCATAGCGTTTTTTGGCTTCTTTAACGAATGCGTCCACAAGTTTGTTGGTAACGGTGCTGAAGGCTGGGGCGATGAGGCGGGTGAGTATGCCTGTGAGTTCGTAGTGCAGTTCAAAATCGATTTGGCAGATGTCGTCGCCCAGTGGGGTGAATATCCATGTGCCGTATAGGGTTTTGAACGGGCCTTCAAGCAAGTCCATACGGATTTTGCGATTAGGTTCGTTGTGGTTGTGGGTGGCGAAGGATTGGGTGATGCCCATATAATCCATGTGCAGGCGGGCTTTTAGCTCGGTTTCGCTGCGATAGAGGATTTCGGTGCGCCCGTACCAGGGTAAAAATTGGGGGTAATCTTCAGCTCTGTCCACAAGGTTAAACATCTGTTCTGCGCTGTGTGGGGCGAGTACGGTTTTGCGAATGGTGGTTTCTGACATTTTTTCAGGCTGCTTTTATCCAATGAGTTTTGGGAATAGGTCGCGAAGACCAGCTACGATGATTTCTACGGCAACGGCTGCCATGAGCATGCCCATGATTCGGTTGAGAATCACAAGTCCTGTGTCGCCGAGTAGGGCGCTGACTTTGTTGCTGGATAGGAATACGATGTAGCAAAGTAAGCTAATTACGCCGCCTGCTGCGACTATCATTAGAAAATCAAGATAGTTTCGGGCGGCAGAGGCTTGAATGATGATGGTGGAAATGCCGCCAGGTCCGATAACCATTGGCATGGCCAGCGGCACAACGGCTATACTGCCAACGTTGGCTCGTTCGGGTTGCTTGATGGTAATTTCGTGGTGGTCGTCCACGCCGATGTCGGGTTTGGTGGGATTGTTGTCGCCGTTCATCATGGACATGGCAATCATAAACACGAGTATGCCGCCACCGATGCGGAATGAGCCTGTGCTGATGCCGAGTGCGTTAAGAAGTGTATTACCGATGAAAGTTACAACGGTGAAAATGATGAAAACAGCAATCGAGGAAATTTGTGCGGTGCGTTTGCGTTCACGCTTGGTAAAGTTGCGCGTGAGTTCGAGGAATACGGGCAGTGCACCAAAGGGGTTCATCAGTACGATGAACGCTAAAATCAATTTGCCGATTTCAAAATTCATGATGAATCTCCTGTGTAGAGTTTTGCAGCCTGAAAAACGTTTTTCAGGCTGCTTTTAAATATTTTCAGGCTACATTATTTTACATCAATGCAGCCTGAAACTTGAGTAATTTAGTATGAGTTAGTTGAAATAAAAATGGGACAAGGTGACAACGTCCGCCGCGTGCGGATAGCACATAAGGACGTTGGCAACGCCGTACCATTGAAATTTCAATCAACTAATAGTTTTTTTGTTTACCTTGGTTGGCTATCCCCATCAGCAAGGCCAAGATGAACATAATCGACAAGGTTGCTGTGCCGCCGTAGCTCACAAGCGGTAATGGTACGCCTACCACGGGTAAGATGCCGCTTACCATGCCCATGTTTACAAATGCGTAGCAGAAAAACGTCATTGTGAGCGAACCTGCCAAAGTGCGGCTGTATAACGTGGGGGCGCGTGAGGCGATGTATAAGCCGCGTCCTAAAATCACGGTGTAAACGCATAGCAACAAAATATTGCCGATTAAACCAAATTCTTCGCCAAACACCGCAAAAATAAAGTCGGTGGTGGATTCGGGAATGTAGTCCAAATGCGTTTGCGTGCCGTTGAGCCAACCTTTGCCCCACACGCCGCCTGAACCGATGGCAATCATGGATTGCAAGATATGGTAGCCCGCGCCGAGTGGGTCTTTGCTGGGGTCAATCAACGTGAGTACGCGCGTTTTTTGATAGTCGTGCATGCCGTAGTTCCAAATCAGCGGCAAGGCACAGCAGAAACCAACAATGGAAGCAAACAGAGCTTTCCACGGCAAGCCTGCAAAAAACATCACAAATAATCCTGATGACATAATCAGTGTGGCAGTTCCCAAATCTGGCTGCTTCAAAATCAATGCGCCTGGCACGATGATGATGCCCAGTGCAGCGACATAGTGAAACCATGCGAGATTACTTTCATATCGCTGGAAAAACCACGCAACGGTCATCGGTAAACCGATTTTCATGATTTCAGACGGTTGCAAGCGCACAATACCGAGATTGAGCCAACGTGTTGAGCCGTTCACGGTAATCCCGAAAAAGTGTACGCCCAACAGCAAAACCACGCCAATCACATAAATTGGTAAAGCAAAATTGCTGAGTAATTGCGGACGAATACGAGCGAAAATCAGTAGTAAACCGACACCTAAAATGGTGTGCAAGGTTTTGTTTTCTAATCGTCCGATGTCTTGCCCATCGGCAGAGTAAAGTAGGAACATACTCATCAAATACACAGCAAGCATGGCGTAAAACAACCATGGGTCTAGCGGGTCCCAAAAGAGTTTTTTGGCTTTGACGAGTATGTTTGCGTCATTATGGTGTTCTGACATGATTAAGGTCTCACAGCCGAAGCAGCAGGCGCGGAAGCTGCGTGTTCTTGTGCCACAGCTTCAAATGCAGCCTGAACACTGCTTTTTTGTTTGGAAAGTGGTGCGTTGAGTTGCAACAGCGGGTTAGCGGTTTCTCTTGAGCCTTTCACTTCGCTACTTAACATTCCGCGTTTTAAACGCAGTAAATAGAAGTCAGTTAAGCGACGAACAAGAGGCGCGGCATTCACACCCCAACCACCATTCTCTAAAATCACAGCAACTGCAATTTGCGGTTTTTCCATTGGCGCAAAGGCGACAAACCATGCGTGGTCGCGGTGCTGAACACGCAATGCAGCAGCATTATATTTTTTGTCTTGCGCGATTTGCACGACTTGCGCTGTCCCTGTTTTACCTGCCATGGTGTAATGCAAGCCACCGCCAATTTTGGAAGCCGTGCCACCTGGTTGCAACACGCGTTGCATAGCACGTTTGATGTATTCAAAATTGTTTTGGCTATAAGGTAGTTTTTTTTCAGGCTGCGGGTCAATCACTGTAATCTGTTGATTTTCATGGTCTAACATCTCTTTAACCAAGTGTGGACGGTAAACCGTGCCGTTGTTGGCTAACGTGGCAATGGCATGTGCCATTTGCAGTGGCGTGTAGGTGTTGTAACCCTGACCTACGCTCACAGGCACCATTTCTGCTGGGTTCCAATGGCGTTGCTTTTCTGTGCCTTTGGCAAAGCGTTTGGCTTTCCATTCTGGGCTTGGCAAAATGCCGCGATATTCGCCTGGTAAGTCAATGCCAGTTACTTGCCCAAAACCGAATGAAGCTAGATAAGGGGCAATGCGTTCAATCCCTGTTTCAAAACCTAAACGATAGAAAAAGGTATCTGATGAAACTTGAATGGCGCGTGATAAATTGATTGCGCCATGACCGCTTCGTGCAGCATCACGGAATTTGTGTGTTGTACCTGGGATACTCCATGCACCAGGGGCTGGCACAATAGAAGATTGCGTGATTTTGCCGCTTTCTAGTAATGCCATTGCCATGAAAGGTTTGAATGTTGAACCTGGCGGATATAAACCTTGGGTAACACGGTTAATCAATGGGCGTTGCCAGTTTTCGTTTAAGGCTTTCCATGATTCGCTGTCAATCCCGTCAATAAAAATATTGGGGTCGAAATTAGGTTTGGAAACAAAGGCTAACACGCCGCCTGTTTGTGGGTCTAACGCAATCATCGCACCGCGTTTGTTACCCATAATGCGGTCGGCTTCTTGTTGCAGCCTGATGTCCATAGATAGACGCAAGGTTTGCCCTGTTTTGGCTGGCTCTGAACGAATCACGCGGACAATCGTACCCGCTGCGTCTTTTTCTACTTCTTGGTAACCTGGTGAGCCGTGCAGTTGTTCTTCATAGAAAGACTCTAAACCTGATTTGCCGATGTGGGTTGTGCCACGATAAGCAATCGCACGGTTGTTTTCATTGAGCTTTTCCATGTCTTTATCGCTGATACGACCGATGTAGCCCAAAAAATGTGAAGTGAGCGAACCGAATGGGTATTCACGGAACGTACGCGCGTTAATTTCCACGCCTTTGAAGCGATACAAATGCGCGGCAAGGCGTGAGGCTTCGTCAGGCGTGAGTTTGAGTTTGAGTGGTACTTTTTCGTATGAACGGTAATCGGCACGGAATTTTTTGAAACGGCGCAAATCGGATTCGTCTAAAGTAACGTAAGATTTTAAAGTTTCAATTAAATCGGCTTCTTTGCCTTCAATTTGATTTGGGATAATTTCTAAAGAATATGCAGGATAGTTTTGCGCTAAGGTAATGCCGTTTACATCTGTGATTTCGCCACGAATAGGTGGTGTTGGAATCAGCGTAATGCGGTTGGTTGTGGCTTGTGAAACGTATTCATCGTGTTTATACACTTGCAAGAAGACGAAACGTGCAGCAAGTAAACCAAAAAAGATGATAATAAAAACGAAAGCAGCCGCCAAACGCAAATTGAAATCGCGTTGGCGGTTGTTAATTTGATGCGAAAGGCTGCCTGAAAATTGTCGAGGTGTTTTCATCGGCGAAGATAACGAAAGTTTAAAATAGAAACCATCACTTTATTGAGCAATGGCCACAACCATGCACCCACAAATGGGGCAACAAATTCTAACCAACCCAAGAAGTGATGAGAAACACGCCAGCGAATTAACGACAAAATCATTTCGTTACACATCAATGCGGTAAACACCACAATCGCTTGAATGCCATAGTTGTATAACACAATTTGGCGGCGATTATGCACGATGATGTAAGCCGAAAAAATATAAGCTAATGCGTGTTCGCCCAATGGGGCAGAAGTGCCAATATCCAGCAATAATCCCAAAATAAAGGCAGTACCAATCCCCACGTTTTGCGGACGATTGATAATCCAATACATCAGTATCAATGCAGTAAATTCAGGCAGCCAAAAAAATAGGCTACCTGAAAGGGGGATAAAATCCACCAAAAAGGCAAGGAAAAAACTAATGTAAATCAGCTTTTTTGGGATTTTGTTGTAAAACGCTTCAGATTCATTCATGGTGCTGTAGGGGCAGACGCAGCCACTGCGCTTGCAGCAGATGCAGCCTGAACGGCAGGTTGTTCGGTTTGTGGTAACACAAGGACATATTTGCTGCTGCGGAAAGCGGCTAATGCGGTTAATTGCACACGATAAAACGGTGTGCCAGCGTTGCGGCTGGTTTGCATCACTTTTGCCACAGGAATCCCTGCTGGATAAATGCTATCCAAGCCCGAAGTTACCAAAATATCATTAGGTTGTAAATCTGCGTCAGTGGGGAAATAGCGCAAAAGCAATTCGCCACTTCCACCGTAAACCAAGCTACGCACCCCTGTTCGCGCCACCATAATTGGCACAACAGTGTTGCTGTCCGTCAGCAAACTCACTTCCGCTGTTAGCGGATGCACTTCGTTCACTTGTCCAATCAAGCCTGTATCATCAACCACAGCATCGCCAGCGCGAACACCTTCTTTGCTGCCTTTGTTAATGGTTAAATGGCTGCCAATGGGTTCTCTACCATTGGAAACTACTTCCGCAGCAGTGGTAATTTTTAAACCGTGTTGGCTCAATGAATATAGGGATTTCAAATCGGACAACTCTTTTGCTTGCAAATCTGCATGATGAACTTGCAGTTTCAAGCGCGAGTTTTCCTGCATTAGTCTTTGGTTTTCGCTCAGCAGATAATTTTGAGATTGAAACAACGCACTACCGTACTTGTACCACTCAACAGGCTGCGTGGCAACCCATTGCAACGGCACAAGTGCGGTAGCGACGTAGCGTTTAGCCGTTTGCACAGGCGCATAACGGCTATCCAACATCAACAGCGCGGCAGACACCAACGACAAACAAATCAGTTTGTTGATAGGGCGAATACCACGCTGAGTAAAAGAAAGCGATTGATGGTCAGACATTGTTTTTCAGGCTGCCTGAATTAAGGATTGCTAACAAAAACAGAGTTCAACTTGCCCACCATATCTAACGCACGACCAGAGCCACGCGCCACGCAAGTTAAAGCATCTTCTGCGATTAAAACAGGTAAGCCAGTTTCTTCTGCCAACAAACGGTCTAAGCCTTTGAGTAATGCGCCGCCGCCAGTCAAAACCAAGCCACGTTCAGCAATATCTGCGCCCAATTCTGGTGGCGTTTGCTCCAACGCACTGCGAACCGCTTGCACGATTTGGCTCAGTGGGTCAGCCAAGGCTTCCAAAACTTCATTTGACGTAATCGTGAATGAACGTGGGATACCTTCAGCCAAGTTACGACCTTTCACTTCCATTTCAGTTACTTCAGTGTTTGGGAATGCAGAACCAATGCGTTTTTTGATTTCTTCAGCAGACGCTTCACCAATCAACATACCGTAGTTACGGCGAACATATTGAATAATCGCTTCGTCAAACGTATCACCGCCCACGCGAACAGAGTGAGAGTACACCACGCCAGACAATGAAATCACGCCCACTTCAGTTGTACCACCGCCAATATCCACCACCATAGAACCAGTAGGTTCTTCAATCGGCAAACCAGCACCAATCGCCGCAGCCATTGGTTCTTCAATCAAATAAACAGCAGATGCACCCGCTTCAGAAGCAGAGTCGCGAATGGCTTTGCGTTCCACTTGAGTTGCGCCACAAGGCACACAAATCACGATGCGTGGAGCAGCTGCCCATTTGCTGTTATTTACTTTACGGATAAAGGCTTTCAGCATTTTTCCAGTAACGTTAAAGTCCGCAATTACGCCGTCTTTCATAGGGCGAATCGCTTGAATGCTGCCTGGGGTACGACCCAACATTTTTTTGGCTTCCGCGCCCACGGCTAACGTTTCGTTTTTGCCCATGTGGTCGCTTTGCACGGCAACGACTGAAGGTTCGTCCAAAACAATCCCTTTGCCTTTAACGTAAATCAAAGTATTGGCGGTACCCAAGTCAATGGCAATGTCGTTTGAAAAATAACGTGTAAAAAAGCCAAGCATAAAAAATCCTAGAAAATTAAATAATAAAAAACAAAGAGTAAAGCATGATGATTTAACTTTGCAGCCTGAAAATCATCATGCTTGTCAATTCAAATTCGGGTATAATCACGCGCTCTGCGGATAAATAACGCGCAATGATACCCTAATTTTGCTTTTTGCTAAATGAAAATTTTAAAGGATTTAAATATGTCGCTAACCCTAACTGATGTTGAAAAAATCGCTAAATTGTCGCGCCTGTCGCTGACTGAAGAAGAAAAAACGGCTACGTTGGAAAAACTGAATGCCGTTTTTGAATTGGTAGAGAAAATGCAAGCCGTGAATACGGACGGCGTTGAACCAATGGCGCACCCACACGAAGTGGCGTTGCGTTTGCGTGATGATGCGGTTACTGAAACCGACCACGCTGAAGCCTATCAAGCCGTTGCGCCTGATGTGCGTAACCGTTTGTATATCGTACCGCAAGTGATTGAAGAGTAAATCATGTCCAAACGCACGATTGCGCTGGCTGTGGCGTGTTGTTTCTTGTTTTCAGGCTGCCAAGTGATTGAAGAAAGTCGCATGGTAACTAAGTTTGGCGAGATTTGGAAAACTGTGGGGCATAAGGTGAGCGAAGAAGACCAAGCCTTTTTGTCGGATTTCTCAAAACAAGACACGCCTAATAAAACCGACCCTGAAAAAGACAAAAATTATCTGAAAACCAGTTCTGATGATGCTGGCAACCGTGAATATTTGTTGAAAGACAGCGTTCAAAAAGATGAAATAGGTACAGTAACCGCCACGATTGAATATTTTTACGCGAAACCGCAAACGCTGCCTGAAACCAGCGCGATATACACGCATAACCGTTGGTTTGAGCAGATTGATTGCACCCACAGCTTGCGAACCGTTCGCATGACGACTTATTTCAATGCGGAAAATGACGTGGTGGGTGCAAACGAGTATCCCGTGCCGAAATATACGCCTGAGCAAATTGAGTTGTTAGCGCAACCGAATGACGACGTGGTGCGCGAAGTGTGCAAGCAGGTGGGAACGCTAAACGCTGCTGCAAACAATCCAAAAGCTGATGAAATCACGAAACCTGAAACGGCTTCGCAAACAGTGTCGCAGCCTGAAAAAGTTTCTGAGAAAGTGGCGGATAAAGTTTCAGAAAAGGTTGAAATGCAGCCTGAAAAATCAGCAGATGAGGTTTCAAAAGAAACTCAGTCTCAGCCTGAAAAGGTAGTGGATAAAGTTTCAGAAACAGTTGAAACGCAGCCTGAAAAAGCTACGGATAAAGTTTCCAAGAAAACCAAATCTCAGCCTAAAAAATCAGCTGCTAAAGTTTCCGAAGAAACCCAATCGCAGCCTGAAACCCAGCCAAGCCAAACGGTTCAACAACCCAATACCGATAATTGGAAAATCAACACGCCAAGCTCTGGAAAGCCATAAACGCAACCTGCGCAGCAAAATCCTGATCTGCAGCCCGATTTTTGGGAAATCGGCAAAGAAAACTTGCCAGCGAGTATGCAATAGTTTCAAGCAGCCTGAAAACCTATTTTAATTTGAAAAAACAGAAAGAAAACAATGCCAACTTACACCCTAAAACAAGCCAGCGAATTGCTGCAAACCAAACAAATCTCTGCCGTAGAATTGGCAACCGAATACCTAAACGCCATTGACGCGCAAAACGCCGCAATCAACGGCTACATCACATTAGAACGCGACAAAACCCTAGCCGAAGCCGCCGCCGCAGACGCGAAAATCGCCGCAGGCAACGCCCACGCATTAACAGGCGTACCAGTCGCATTCAAAGATATTTTCTGTCAAACAGGTTGGCGCACCGCTTGCGCGTCCAAAATGTTGGACAATTTCATCGCGCCCTACACCGCCACCGTGGTGCAAAACCTGCTAGACGCTGGCATGGTAACGCTCGGTCGCACCAATATGGACGAATTCGCCATGGGTTCAACCAACGAAAATTCATTCTATGGCGCGGTTCACAATCCGTTTAATCACGGACACGTTGCGGGCGGCTCTTCGGGCGGTTCGGCGGCGGTGGTGGGCGCACGTTTAGCCCCTGTTGCGTTGGGTTCGGACACGGGCGGCTCAATCCGCCAACCTGCTTCACATTGCGGCATTACGGGCTTGAAACCGACTTATGGCGTGGTGTCGCGTTTTGGTATGATTGCCTACGCTTCAAGTTTTGACCAAGCTGGTCCAATGGCGCAAACCGCGGAAGATTGCGCGATTTTGTTGAACCAAATGGCAAGTTTTGATGAACGCGATTCCACCAGTTTAGAACGCGATCGCGAAGATTACACACGCGATTTAAATCAACCGCTTAAAGGTTTGAAAGTTGGTTTGCCAAAAGAATATTTCACGAATAACAACAGCGCGGACGTGCAGGCTGCTTTGGAAAACGCGAAAACGCTGTTGCAACAACAAGGCGCGGAATTGGTGGAAGTGTCGTTGCCACAAACGGAATTGTCTATTCCTGCTTATTATGTGTTGGCTTCGGCGGAAGCGAGTACGAATTTGTCGCGCTATGACGGCGTTCGCTACGGACACCGCGCCGCGCAGTTCGGCAATTTGGACGAGATGTACAGCAACACGCGCGCCGAAGGTTTTGGCAGCGAAGTGAAACGCCGCATTATGATTGGCACTTATGTGTTGTCGCACGGTTATTATGACGCTTACTATTTGAAAGCGCAGAAATTGCGCCGTTTGGTGGCGAATGATTTTCAGGCTGCCTTTGCGAAATGTGATGTAATTTTAGCGCCGAATGCGCCGACTGCTGCGCCTGCGTTGAACAGTTTAAATCAAGACCCTGTGCAAGCGTATCTGTCTGACATTTATACGATTGCGGTGAATTTGGCTGGTTTGCCAGCGTTGAGTTTGCCAGCAGGTATGGGCGCGGACGGTTTGCCGATTGGCGTTCAGTTGATTGGCAATTATTTCAGCGAAGCGAAAATTTTGGGCGCGGCTCATCAAATGCAGTTGAATAGCGATTGGCATACGAAAACACCATAAAACAATTCCGCATTTTCAGGCAGCCTGAAAGGATTTTTTATGAAAAAAATCTACCTAATCCGCCACGCACAAAGCGCAGCCAACGCAGGCGGCAGCAGCGACAGAGTGATTTACCCCAATTCCGACATTCCGCTAACCAAACTTGGCAAACAGCAAGCCGAGCAATTGGCAAATTGGCTGACGGAACACGCGCCAAATACCGATGAAATTTTTACTTCGCCCTATTTGCGTACCCAACAAACCGCCACGCTTTATCTGCAAAAAACGCAAAAAACCGCAACCGTGTTGAACGACTTACGCGAATTCAATTACCTATCGTTTGCCAAAATCCAAGGCAAAACGTTTCAAGAATTGAAAAGCGAATCAGAACAATACTGGGCAAGCGAAGATGTAAATTTTAAACACAGCGAAGATTGCGACAGTTTCGCGTCGTTTTTCAATCAAGTTCAAACTATCCGCCAATATTTCGCAGCAAAAGAAGACGGCGTTTATGTCGTATTTGGACATGGCTTTTGGATTGGTGTGTTATTGTGGCAACTGTTAGCACGAGATTCAGGCAGCCTGAAAATGCAAAAATTCCGCGAATTTGAAGTATTGGTTCGCCCGAATAATACCGATGTTTACCTATGGCAAATTAGCGATGAAGCCGAAAGCATCGCAAAAGTGAGAAGTACCGAATGTTCACAAAATATTGATAAGACAGCTTTTCAGGCTGCCTGAAAAATAGCAGAGAAAATCATGGCAACTTTTATTCCCAGCTTTAACCAGTTAGAAGAGCATTTAGACAATCAAGAAGAAATCCGCGTAGCACGTTTCCTAAACAAACATTTGGGCAACGATTGCCTTGTGTGGTGCAACATTCCCACAGGCAATAAAAGCCGTTACGCAGATTTTTTGGTGTTAATGCCCAACACAGGGTTATTGTGTCTGGAAGTAAAAGGCTGGAGCAGCAAAGCCATTCAGAAAATCGACAAATGCCATTTTCAGCTCAAATTCAAAGACACAGACGTGGGCATTAAAAACCCAATGGAACAAGCGCGAGAATGCGCTCACAACGTCGTTAATGATTTGGCAAAAGACCCCATTTTGCAACAAAAAACAGGCGACTATGTCGGTAAACTCGTTTTTCCGTATGCCTATGGCGTGGTTTACGCCAACATCACGCGCAATGAAATACAAGCACAAATGGGCGAAAATTACACCGTGTTTGATGCCGTTTCGCCGTTGCGCCACACGATGTATAAAAACGATTTAACTTCCTCAACTAGCCAAGGCGTACGCAATCGCCTAGCCGCAATGTTTGAACAACGCTTTCCCTGCAAGCTAGACAAAGAACAAATCGACAGAATCCGTTGGCACTTATTCCCCGAAATCCGAATCAGCACCCCCGTCCAACAAGACCTATTTGCGCCAACCGAAACGCAGCCTGAAAAAATTCAAGACATCAAACTGATGGATTTAAAGCAAGAACAAATCGCGCGACAACTCGGTGGCGGACACCGCATTATTCACGGCGTGGCAGGTTCAGGCAAAACGCTGATTTTGGGACTACGCTCCAAAGTATTATCCAAGCGCACACAAAAGCCCGTTCTGGTTTTGTGTTACAACATTTCGCTGGCAACCAAATTGCGCCACATCATCGCCGAACATGGCGTGAGCGAGCGTGTGGAAGTGCATCATTTTCACGAATGGTGTGGCGAGTTAGTCAAAAAACACGGCTTGGTTGTAACGGAAGAAGAGCGACAATTCAAATACGATTTCAATATTCAGGCTGCATTGCGCGGCGTGGAAACAGGCGAAATTCCAACAGGGCAATACGGCGCAATTTTGATTGATGAAGGACACGATTTCAAAGCTGAATGGCTCAGTTTTACCGTGAAAATGCTGGATAAATTGGATAATCATCTGTTGCTGCTTTATGATGACGCGCAGTCGATTTATCACAATCGCTCGGCGGAAAAAGGGATTAAATTTTCCCTGTCTAGCGTGGGGATTGAAGCACTTGGGCGCACCATAAAATTGCACAATAATTATCGCAACACCAAACAAATCATCGGCTTGGCGCATATTTTCGCGCAGCAAAATCTGTTGGCAAAAGACAGTGATGATGACAATATTCCTGTGTTAGAACCGAATGCGACAGGCATGGACGGCGAAAATCCTTGTTTAAAAACGTGTGGTTCTTGGGAAGAAGAATTAAAGATTTTAGAACGCTGCCTGAAAAAATGGGCAGACAAAATGCCGCTGAATCAAATCGCCATTATTTGCCCATGGACAAAACAATGCGATGATGTTTGCGACAAATTAGCTGATATGGGTTTAGATTATTGGGCGTTACAAAACAAAAACACACGCAAAACCTATGACCCCAAACAAAATAAAATTTCCGTGCTGACGATTAAAAGCAGCAAAGGTTTAGAATTTCCGCGCGTAGTAATGATGGGCATGGACAAATTAGCAGAACACAGCGATGAAGACAACCCAACGCGCCTCATTTATGTGGCGATGACACGCGCACAAACACATTTGGTTATCACGCTTTCAGGCTGCAATTCAGTAACTGAGCATATTCAAGCCAGTTTTGAGCAATATAAAAAATCACAAGCAGCCTGAAAAAATATAAAGAGAAAAGAGAGACAATGATTCAAACGTTTAAATTTCCTCATTTTAGACAGATTTATACGCAAGCAAGTTATTTCAGTTGGCAAAACGTTAAATTTCAAGCACGAAGACTGTGCACAGGCAAAACAATTCACCAGCTTGAAGACTGGGTAAACCAAAGAAATGAAACAATTGATTTATTTACGCAAACTGAAAAAATAGCCTATCCCATTCTCAACACTTATCTGGATAAGCGATTGAAACCTGCACACAAGCGTTTTGAAGTGATGAAATATGATGTGCGTAAAATGCAGCTGCTGGCAGATGGTAAAGTGTTTGCGCAATTAATTCAGGGAAATGCGTTATTAATTGCCTCATTAAATGAAGATTTGTATTTCCAGCTAGGCATCAACGATTTAGATGTGAACGAAGGTTTATGGTCGCTATCGCTGCGAAGTAAAGAGAACGAGCGATTATATGCCGCTTCATTCGGCTTTCTGCCCGACAACAGCTTACTGATTGCTTCGCTGCAAGGGCCACGCGGCGATGACGGTAAAGAAAAAGTCCGCGTGCTTACCAAAGAACTTTACGGATTGCGCCCACAAATCCTCACCGTTGCCGTGTTGCAAATGCTGGCAAAATACGCAAAATGTGCGCGAATTGTTGGTATTGCACAGGCGCAACAAGTGAAACTGCGTGGCAGCCTGAAAAAACGCGTTGCCATGAATTACGATGAATTTTGGCAAGAATGCGGCGGACAACTGCAAGCAGATGGCTACTGGTTGCTACCAGCTGCTTACGAGCGCAAAGACGAAGCAGAAATCGCCAGCAAAAAGCGTTCAATGTATCGTAAACGCTATGAAATGTTGGACAAAATTGAAGCTGATTTGCAGATTAATTTGCAAGGCGAAACCGTTATCGCTTCGGCAGCCTGAAAATTTTTTTAACTTTAATCACGCAGCCTGAAAATCATTTTTCAGGCTGCCTTAAAAATTTATGAACCCAAATAACGAAAATCCCCAAACCGCAAAAGTTCGCTACAGCAAAACGCTGATGTCCACCGTTTGGCTTATCCCTGTTGCTGCCGCGATTGTGGGCAGCTACTTGTTTGTGCAAAACTTGCGTAGCCAAGGTCCTGAAATCACGCTGTATATGGATAACGCAGACGGTATCGCCATAGAAACCACCAGCATTCGCGTGTTGAATGTGGAAGTAGGACGCGTGAGCAAAATCCGTTTGCGCGAAGACCAAAAAGGCGTAGAAATCACAGCAAAATTAAACCGTGAAAGCGCAGATTTAATGCGTAAAGACACACAATTTTGGGTCGTGAAGCCGCGCATTGACCAAAACGGGATTACGGGTTTAGGCACATTGTTGTCGGGTTCGTATATCGCGTTCACCCCTGGAACGAGCGCGGAAGAAGCGGACAAATTCACGGTGGCGGATTTGCCGCCCGTTACCGCAATCGGGCAAACAGGTCTGCGCCTGAAATTGTCGGGCAAAACGGGCAAAATGGTAAACGTGGGCAGCCCTGTTTTGTATGAAGACCAAGTGGTCGGCACGGTGGAAAAAGCAAAATTTGACCCTGATACGCGTATGGTGGAATACAGTATTTTCATTCAAAGCCCAAACGAAAATTTGGTTAATTCAGGCAGCCGCTTTTGGCTGGACAGCGGCATTAATGTGAAAATGGACGGCGGTGGCGTGAAGATTGATAGCGCACCATTGCCTGCCTTGCTTTCGGGCGCGATTACATTTGACACGCCTGTTGCCAATGAAGAAACGCCTGTTCAGGCTGCGAAAAGTGGGCAATCTTTTGAAATTTATAATAATCGTGCGGAAATTGAGAATAAACCGAATGAACGCACGTTGTATTATGTGGTGTTTTTCAATAGTTCGGTGCGCGGTTTGGACACGGGTTCGCCTGTGGAATACAAGGGCTTGCGCATTGGTAGCGTGGTGAATGTGCCGTATTTCCAAGATGAAGACAGCCATAAGTTGTTCCAAAATGGTTGGATTCCTGTGCGTGTGCGCATTGACCCTGAACGCATTGAGCAGGGCAGCCGCGCAGAAACGAAAGAGTATTGGCAAAATACGCTTCAGGCTGCGTTAAACAAAGGTTTGGTGGCGACTTTGGCGAGCAATAATTTGGTGTTGGGCAGCAAAATGGTGGAATTGACGGACGCGGCTTCGGGCGGCGCGACTTTGAAACCGTTGGTGCAGTATGGCGGCGATGTGGTGATTGCGACTCGTGGCGGTGGTTTTGATGATTTGCAAGTGCAAGTGTCTAAATTGTTGGATAAATTCAATGCGTTGCCGTTGGATAAAACGGTGGGCGAATTGAATGGCAGCCTGAAAGAATTGCAAACTACGCTGAAATCGGCGCAAACGATGTTGGCTTCGGCAAACAAATTGGCTTCGCAAAGCAGCACGCAAAACTTGCCTGCGGAATTGAATAAGACGTTGAGTGAGTTGCGCCAAACGCTGCAAGGGGTTTCGCCGCAATCGCCTGTTTATCAGGACGTGCAATCGACGTTGAACAGCCTTGACCGCACGTTGAAAAATGTTCAGCCTGTGATTAACACGTTGAAAGAAAAACCAAATGCGCTGATTTTTAATAAGGGCGACCAAGACCCTGTTCCGAAAGGTAAATAATGACTATTTTGAAAACTTTGGTTACGGTGGGCGTGGCTGTTTTGTTGGTGGCTTGTGGCAGCACCGCGCCTGTTACGCAATATTATCAGTTGCCAGATAGTGCTTTCAGGCTGCCTGAAAAATCGGGGCGCGAAGTGGGCGTGAAAGTGGTGTTGGCTGAACCGATTAACGGGGAGAATTTGCTGTATCAAAGCGATGAATATACGCTGACATTTGCGCAGAAAAATTTGTGGGCTGCACCGCTCGATGAAACGCTGGTGCGTTCGTTGGCAAACAAATTGAACCGTGTGGGTAGCCTGAAATATGTGCCTGCAAGCCAAAACAAGCGCATTGATTTGACAATTTTTATTGACCGTTTTCAGGGCAGTTTTCGCGGCGAAACGGAAATTAGCGGTTACGCGCAATATGCGAATGGGGCGCAAATTCCGTTTCATGTGCTAACGGCGCAGCAGGGCGATGGCTATGCGGCGATGCTGGCGAGTTTGAATGTTGGGCTGGATAGTGTGGCTCGGCAGATTGGTAAGTGATTTTCAGGCTGTGTGATATATCGCAGCCTGAAAAAAATGGATAGATTAAATGAACAATTTTTACGAAGAAGAAAACGAAGATTTCGCAGCAGAAGACAACACGGCAGAAACGATTAGTTTAACCGTGTCAAACGAATTAGCAGGTATGCGCTTAGATGCAGCGATTGCCAAAATGCTGCCTGAATACTCGCGCAGCCGCATGACCACTTGGATTAAAGATGGCTGGGTGCAATGCAACGGCAAACCCGTCGCGCCAAAAGAAAAAATGATTGGCGGTGAAGAATTGACCGTTCAAGTGCAACAAAGCGATGAAAATCAAGCGTATGAACCCGAAGCTATGGATTTGGATATCGTTTTTGAAGATGACACCGTGATTGTGATTAACAAACCTGCTGGTTTGGTGGTACACCCAGCGGCTGGCAACTGGACAGGTACGCTGCTCAACGGTTTGCTGGCACATTGCCCTGAATTGTCGCAAGTGCCACGCGCAGGGATTGTGCATCGTTTGGACAAGGAAACGAGCGGTTTAATGGTGGTAGCGAAAACGTTGCCAGCGCAAAATCATCTCGTTCAGCAGTTGCAAAACCGCAGCGTGAAGCGCATTTATCGCGCGGTGGCGGACGGCGTTGTGCCGTTTGACGGCAAAATTGAAACGCTGATTGGACGTGACCCGCACAATCGTTTGAAAATGGCTGTTGTGAAATTTGGCGGCAAGGAAGCGATTACGCACGTTAAAGTTTTGGAACGCTATTTGACGCACAGTTATATTGAATGCAGCTTGGAAACTGGGCGCACACACCAAATCCGCGTTCATATGCGTGAGGCGCGACACCCGTTGGCTGGCGACCCTGTTTACGGCAATCCGCGCCATGTGTGTTCGCAGCCTGTAAAAGACGTTGTGAAAGCGTTGAAACGCCAAGCACTTCACGCGCATAAACTGAGCTTTATTCATCCGAAAACGGGCGAGTTGGTTTCGTTTGAAGCGGCGATTCCCGATGATATGTATCACTTGTTGTCGGTGTTGCGTTTGGAAAGCGGCTTGGATTCTTCATTGAGCAAGGAAGTGGAATGGGAAAACACTTTTGAAGAAGATGAAGATGATTGGAACGAAGACGATTATGATGTGCAAGTGGTTTATGTGAAAGACTGATTTGCAGCCTGAAACTTGCGCAGCATTTGTAGGTCGGATACTTGTATCCGACATTTCCCAATTTCACATACCATTTAATTTGGTTAGAAAATTGTATAGTAAATTAAAATTGTCGGATTCAAGAATCCGACCTACAGCTAAGTTTGCAGCCTGAAAACGGTGCGATACCCCAATCGTACCGTTTTGTTGTTTGATGTAATATTTTCAGGCTGCAATTGCCGAAAAAATCAGATTTTTATCGTTTTAAAATCCCAGTTCGCATAATAAAATAATCCAAAATAAGAAAAATTAATCAAAAATTGTTTTGTATAACATAGTTATTGGAAAAAACCTTCCGCTTGTGTATAGTTACTACATCAAGTTACAGTGTTTTGAGTGGTTGCAGCGATGTAACCAAACTCTCCTCGGCTTTGCGGTGTTGCTTTTTTTCTCCTTTCGGGCAACGCTGCGAAGGCAGGCGCAAGCCTGTATTGTTTGTGAAGCGTAAAATCTCTGATTTGAGGTATTTTCAGGCAGCCTGAATGGGTTGCCTGTTTTTTTGGGGCATCAGATTGGTATAATGTGCCAAAAATTTCGCAAAAGGAAAAAAATAATGTCAGACAACGATAAACTGCTGCCGCACCGCAACGCCATTGACGCGATTGACCAACAAATTCTCACGCTATTAAACGAACGCGCCACACACGCCCACGCCATTGGCGTATTAAAAGGCACATGCGCGGTGTATCGCCCCGAGCGCGAAGCCCAAGTATTGCGCCGCATTCAAAGCCTGAATCAAGGCCCATTGCCAAACGAAAGCGTCGCGCGACTATTCCGCGAAGTGATGAGCGAATGCTTGGCGGTGGAACGTCCGCTCACGATTGCCTATTTAGGGCCAGAAGGCACATTCACGCAATTAGCTGCCATCAAACATTTCGGACACGCCGCCAAAACCGTAGCTTGCGCGACTGTGGACGACAGCTTACGCATGGTAGAAGCGCATCAAGCGGATTACGCGGTTGCGCCCGTGGAAAATTCAACAGAAGGCTCAGTGGGGCGCACGCTGGATTTGCTGGTTTCCACGCCCTTGCAAGTGTGCGGCGAAGTGGTGCAACGCATTCATCATCATCTGATGAATCTTTCAGGCAGCCTGAAAGACGTGCAAGCCGTTTACGCACATCCGCAAGCATTGGCGCAATGCCAACAATGGCTAAACGTGAATTTGCCCAAAACCGTGAACCGTATCGCCGTTTCCAGCAACGCAGAAGCCGCGAGTTTGGCACAACATAATCCCGCCTTTGCCGCGATTGCCAGCCAAGCAGCAGCAGAAATTTACGGCTTAACCAAATTAGCCAGCAATATTGAAGACGAGCCAAACAACACCACGCGCTTTTTGGTGCTGGGCAATCAAACCACCACGCCAAGTGGCAAAGACAAAACATCTTTGGTGCTGGGTGCGCCCAATGAAGTGGGGACGCTGCACCGCCTGATTGAGCCGCTGACTTCGGCTGGGATTTCTTTAACCAAATTTGAAAGCCGCCCCAGCAAAGTGAGCTTGTGGGAATATCTCTTTTTTGTGGATATTGAAGGACATATTGATGAACCGCGTGTTCAGGCTGCGTTGGCAGAATTGAAACAACGTGTCGCGTTTATGCGCGTGGCAGGGGCTTATCCTGTTGCGGTTTTATAAATGAGAACGCAGTCTGAAAATGAGTTTTCAGGCTGCATTTTTTACCCAAATGCAGTCTGAAAGTTTACAATATCGCCCACAAAAATAACTTCACTTCACAATCATGAAAACCCCAGCCATAGACACCAAAATCATCAACACTATCCCTGTCATTATCGGCGCAACCATTGCTTCTATTGCGATTGACTACTTCGGCTGGGAAAAGCAATTCGCGGCGGTGATTTTAGGCATTATCGCAGGCGGTTTGGTGGATTTGGATAACGGTTTAACAGGCAAACTGAAAAATATTCTGTATGCCGTGTGTTCGTTTACCGTGGTGTCGCTGTCCGTGCAAATCACGTTTGCGCACCCCATTCCATTGGCGTTGGTGTTTATGGCGGTGGCGTTCATCTTCACCATGTTTGGCGCGGCTGGCACACGTTTTCGCACCGTATCATTTGGCACATTGGCGGTGGCGATTTACACCACGCTCACACACGACCCACACGCGCCGTTTTACATGAATTCGCTGATGATTGTGATTGGTACACTGCTGTATAGCGGCTGCACCTTGCTCACGCATTTAGTGTTTCCGCACCGTCCCGTGCAAGAAAGCATGGCAAATGCGTATGACGCGCTGGCGAATTATTTAGACGTGAAAGCAAACTTTTTTGACCCCGATGAAATCGCCTATATTGATGAACAACAAGTGAATTTGGCGATGACGAACACGAAAGTAATTAACGCGTTCAACCAATGCCGTAGCGCATTGTTTTACCGTATGCGTGGGCAACATCGCCACCCACGCACGGCGCAAATGCTGCGTTATTATTTTATCGCGCAAGATATTCACGAGCGGATTAGCTCTAGCCACATGCACTATGAAACCTTTACCGAGCAAATGCGTTACACCGATTTGATTTACCGCATTCAGCGCATGATTCGTTTGCAAGCAAAATCTTGCCGCGAAGTGGCGCAAAGTCTGCGAGACAATCAAACTTATCAATCTTCTACGGCGTTGGTGCGAGCCACTCAGGGCGCGGCGCAATCGCTAACCCATTATGCGGAACATGATTCGCACAATGGCGCATCGCCTTACAGTGTGCAGCGTTTGTTGGACAATATTTCACGCATTAGTTTGCAATTTGAGCATTTAGGCAGCCTGAAAAGCCATCATTTGATTAAAGATGACGCGCAAACGCGGATTTTGTTGAACGAAACGCGCGGCTTTAAAGAAGCGTGGCGTGTGTTGCGTAGTCAGTGCAATGTGTCATCGCCTGTGTTTCGCCATGCGGTGCGGATGTCTGTGATTGTGCTTGTGTGCTGCGTGTTGGTGCAAATGGTGGCGAAATATCATTTAAACCCGAAAGATTTAAGTGCGGGCTATTGGATTTTGCTGACGGCAGTTTTTGTCTGCCAGCCAAACTATTCGGCGACTAAAAGCCGTTTGTTGCACCGTATTTGGGGGACGCTGGGCGGTGTGTTAGTAGGGACAGTGCTGAGTTTTATCCCGATGAGTACTTCGGTGCAAATTGGGATTTCGGTGGCGATGTTGGTGATGTTTTTCTATTGCCGCACAAATAAATATAGCTACTCTACGTTTTTTATTACGATTCAGGCGATTATGGCGTTTGCCGTGCTGGGTTTGGATATTCGCAATTTCTTTGTGCCTCGGATTATTGACACGGTGCTGGGTTCGTTTGTGGCTGGAGCGGCGGTTTATTTGCTGTGGGCGGACTGGAAATTTGTGTCGCTGGACAAAAATAGTGCAGCGGCGGTGCAAAGTAACGCTGGTTATTTAAAAGCGGTGTTGCACGAGTTGCGCTTTGGGTTGAGCGATGATGTGGCGTACCGCTTTGCACGGCGCGATAGTCATGATAAGGCAGCGGCATTGGCGAGTGTGCTATCGGATATGTCGCTGAATGTGGATAAGCATGGCACGAAATTGGACGATGGTTTTGCGTTGCTGAAGCTGGATTATTCGCTGATTAGCTATATTTCAGCTTTGGGTGCGTACCGAGATAAAATTCAGCAAAACACGGAAGCGGAACAGGAATTTTTGCTGCATTTCTATCCGATTGCGGAATGTATGGCGAATGTGTTGCAGCAGTTGAGCGAATGGCAGGAAACTGAGTTTCAGGCTGCGTTTGATGAATTGAGTGCGCAGTTGGAACAATTAAAATTGCTGGCGCAATCGGGTTCGGAACAAAATCAGGTGTTGTATCGCCAGTTGGCTTTGATTGAGGAATTGTTGCCTAAGTGCTATCAGACTTTGCAACGGCAGAAAGTGAATGTTCAGGTTCACGCAGCCTGAAAAATTGAGAAGCAGGTTTTCAGGCTGTAAAATAGTCTAAAAATACAGAAAGATAAAAAAATGACTTTTACATTACAAAATTTAAAATTAAACACAGCGTTTGCCAATATTGAAAAAGGCAATTATAAAGCCGCCGTGCCAACGCTGCGCGAGTTCGCAGAAAAAGGCGACGTGGACGCGCAATATCAGTTAGCGTTTATGTTCCAACAAGGTTTGGGTGTGCAAGTGAATTTAGAACGCGCAGCGCAATGGTATGAAAAAGCCGCAGAGCAGGGCGATTTAGCATCACAATTCAATTTAGCAGAATTGTATGAAGACGGCGACGGCGTGGCGCAAGATTATGTTCAGGCTGCGAAATGGTACGCAAAAGCCGCAGAGCAGGGCGATATTGACGCGCAAAACCAGTTGGCGCGATTGTATGCCGAGGGTTTGGGCGTGGCGCAAGATTACGTTCAGGCTGCGAAATATTGGCTGATGGCAGCAGAAGAGGGTGATGACGAAGCCTTGTACAATTTGGGCGTGGTGTATGATGACGGCTTGGGCGTGTCGCCTGATTATGAAAAAGCGGCGGATTTTTATCAGCAAGCGGTGGACATGGGCAACGTGGACGCAATGGTCAATTTAGGTTTGTTGTATCAAGAGGGCTACGGCGTGAAACAGGACAAAGCGCAAGCGGTTCACTGGTTTACACAAGCGGCGGAGTTGGGCGATACCATGGGGCAGTTTAATTTGGGTTTGGCTTACGCAGAAGGCGAGGGCGTGGACTTGGATTATGCGGAAGCAGCGAAATGGTGGAAACGTGCGGCAGCGCAAGGGGATAAGGATTCTGCGGCGGCATTGGCAGAATTAGAAGTGGTTTTGAAAGAAGAGCAACAAGCATAAATAACGGCAGCCTGAAAACCCTTTTTTCAGGCTGCCTGAAAGTTAAAAAAAGAATGATAGTTTTAGGAATAGAAAGCTCGTGTGATGAAACGGGCGTAGCGATTTACGACACTGAAAAAGGCTTAATCGCCAACCAGTTGCACACACAAATGGCAATGCACGCAGAATACGGCGGCGTTGTGCCAGAATTAGCAAGCCGCGACCACATTCGTCGCCTTGTGCCACTCACGCAAACCGCGCTCAAAGAAGCCCATCTGCAATATGATGACGTGGACGCGATTGCCTACACGCAAGGTCCAGGCTTGGGCGGCGCGTTGCTGGCGGGTTCGTCTTATGCCAATGCGTTGGCGTTCGCGCTGAATAAACCTGTGTTGCCCGTACATCATTTGGAAGGGCATTTGCTCTCGCCGCTGCTGGCTGATGAGCAGCCTGAATTTCCCTTTGTCGCGCTGCTGGTGTCGGGTGGACACACGCAATTTATGGCGGTGCGCGATTTTGGCGATTACGAATTGCTCGGCGAAACGGTGGACGATGCGGCTGGTGAAGCGTTTGATAAAACAGGGAAATTGATTGGCTTGCCGTATCCTGCTGGCGCGATTTTGTCGGAATACGCGAAACTGGGTTCGCCTGATGCGTACCAATTTCCGCGCCCGATGTTGCACAGCCACGATTTGCAAATGAGCTTTTCGGGCTTGAAAACATCAGTGCTGACGGCGGTGGAAAAAACACGCGCAGAATTGAATTTGTCGCCAACGGATTTGCTGCCTGAAAATACGCGCAATGATATTTGCCGCGCGTTTCAAGATGCGGTGGTTGATGTGTTGATGGCGAAAGCGAAAGTGGCTCTTTTGCAGACAGGATTTCGCACATTGGTGGTGGCTGGCGGCGTGGGCGCAAACTGGAAATTGCGCGAACAGTTGGCAGATTTTGCGGTGAAAACTGCGCCCAAATCGCAGCCTGAAAAAGTGAAAACGTATTTTCCGCCGTTGCCATTGTGTACCGATAACGGGGCGATGATTGCGTTTGCAGGGGCGATGCGGTTGGTGCATGGGGTGCAAGCGGCGGAGCAGGTGGGGGCGTTTAATGCGAAACCTCGTTGGTCTTTGCGTGAGATTGTGCGAGGATAGTTTTCAGGCTGCAAACAGTTACGCTTCACGAATCTAAGCGCGGGTGTGGCAGCGCAACGCCACGTTTACGTTAAATTTAACAAAATGGTTTTCAGGCTGCTGTAGTTTAAAAAAGGCAGCCTGAAAGTATGTTTATCCAAAATAAAAGAAAGTTTGAAATGTCCAATCAACGCTTAATCTACGGTTTCCACGCCATCAACGCTCGTTTGTGGCAAAACCCGAAATCCATCACGGAATTGTATGTACTGGAAAACAAATCTGACGCACGCACACGCGATGTGTTGGAGAAAGCGGCGCAAGAAAACATCCGCTTGCATTTTGCCAACCAAGACCGCCTAAACGCTATGGCAAAAGGTGCACGACATCAAGGCGTAGTCGGTTTTATTGACGCTTCTAAAAACCATGTTCACTTGGAAGATGTGCTGGAAAACTTGCAAGAGCCGCCGTTTTTGCTGGTGCTGGACGGCATTACTGACCCACACAATCTTGGTGCGTGTTTGCGTACGGCGGACGCGATGGGCGTTCATGCGGTGATTGCGCCGAAAGACAAAAGCGCGGGGCTGAACGCAACGGTGAGCAAAGTGGCGTGTGGTGCGGCGGAAACTGTGCCGTATATCACGGTAACCAATTTGGCGCGGACGCTGCGTGAGTTGAAAGAATATGGCATTTGGATTGTGGGGACGGACATGGACGGCGAAAGCGATTTGTTCCATTATGATGCGCCGCAGTCGATTGCGTGGGTGATGGGCAACGAGGGCGAAGGCATGCGCCGTTTAACGCGCGAGCATTGCGATGTTTTGGTGTCTATCCCGATGTTTGGCACGGTGGAAAGCATGAATATTTCGGTTTCTGCGGGTATGGTGCTGGCGGAAACGCGTCGCCAACGTGAATTGAAAAAATAAAGAAAATGCAGCCTGAAAAAATATTTTCAGGCTGCATTTTTTATACCGTTTTCCCAAGAATAATAATATCCGCTAACACATTATCCCATTCACACACTTGCGGCAAAAAGCCCCATTGCTCAAACCCAAATTGTTCAAACAAAGACAAGCTGGGCTGATTGTGCGCGAAAATCACGGCGGTGATTTTGTGAATGCCAAGCTGCGGTGCGCGTTCGAGCATTTGCGTTAAAACCAACCGCCCCAAGCCTTTGCCACGCTGCTGTTCATGCACATAAATGCTGATTTCTGCGGTTCTGTCATAAGCGGCGCGTGGGTAATAATCGCTGAAACTACTCCACGCTATCACGCAGCCTGAAACGTCTTTCAGCACATAAAGCGGACGATTTTTGCGCTGATGGGCTTGAAACCACGCTTCACGCTGCGCTACAGTTACAGGCTGTAAATCGGCGGTTACTTGGCGTGAAGCCACAGTGCTGTTGTAAATCGATACGATTTCAGGCAGCTCTTCTCGCGTTGCCAAAGACAAAATCATGAAATACCTTTCTTGATTTTGGTGTGGTCGTGGTCGTGGGCTTCGTGCCAATCTACCGTTTCGCCGCGCAACAGGGCTTGCACCATGTTTTGTGTTTCGCCTTCCACTTCTTTCACCACGCGCATTAAATCTTCATTGGTGAAAATCGGGATAGACGGGTCGTAAACCGCTGCCATTCGGTCGGACATATAACGGTCGCGCGCGGCATAAAATTTGCTCATATCACGCGCTTTTTCGGGTTTCATGCCCAGTTTTTCCAGCGCAATACTCGCGGCGCGAATGGAAGAATCGGCGATTTCGCGAATAATATAAGTTGCGCCAGCGTGGTTCAAATCATACGCGTGCATACGGTCGTAAGCGCGAGCAATAATGGGCAAATCAGGATAATGGCGGCGCACAAATTCCACCACCGCTGTTGATTCTTTTTGGTCGCCCAAAGCCACAATCAGCAATTTTGCTTTTGCTAAACCCACTGCGCCCAATAATTCGGGATTGGTTGCGTCGCCATAATAGGTTTTCAGCCCAAATTTGGTCAGCCCTTCCACGCGTTCGGCATGGTTATCAACCACGGTTACAGGGTAGCCACACGCCACTAGTAAGCTATTGATATGCTGACCAAAACGTCCGTGCCCCAGTAAAATCACAGGATTTTCCACATCAATTTTGTCTTGTTCACGGCTTTCTGCGTTTTCTTCCATAATCGCACGCGGTGCCAGCACTTTGTCATAAAAAATAAACAAAAGTGGTGTCAGCACCATAGACAGCGCAATCACCAAGCTCATGCGGTCTAAAATATGCTCTTCTAATACATGGCTTTGACGTGCAATCGACAGCAACACAAAACCAAATTCCCCTGCTTGCGCCAAACTCAACGCAAACAATTTGGTAGACAAAGAAGGCAGCCTGAAAAGTTTACCCAAAATCATCAACACGCCAGCTTTAATCAGCAGCAGAGCCAATGTCATACCAATAATGGGGAAGAATTTGCTTTGCAGCAGACCAAAGTTCATGCCTGCGCCAACGGTGATGAAAAACAAGCCTAAAAACAAGCCTTTGAATGGTTCGATATGGCTTTCCATTTCGTGACGATACGCGCTGTTCGCCAACGTAACACCAGCGATAAACGTGCCCAATGCAGACGACAAACCGACTAAAGACATCAGCGTGGAAATCCCCACCACTAACGCCAATGTGAAAATCGTCAGCATTTCGCGCACACGGCTTCTAATAATCAGGCGCAACGCAATTGGTACAACAAATTGAACGAATAACACAATCGCCACAATCGCTGCCACGCTCACCGATGCTGTTACCCACGCAGGTTGATGCGCCAACAAATTGCCCGAAGTATGCCCCTGTTCGCCGCCAGCCGAAATCCCTGCCGCCGCCAACAATGGCATTAACGCCAACATCGGAATCGCCGCCACATCTTGAAACAATAGCACCGCAAAACCTGCTTGTCCGCCTTGTGTTTGCAACAAATGTTTTTCGTTATACGTTTGCAACACAATCGCAGTGGAAGACAGCGACAGCACACAGCCCACTGCTACGCCCACTTGCCAAGAATAGCCCAACGCCATTGCCACGCCCGTGATTGTCGCTAAAGTCAGCACCACTTGCAAGCCGCCTAAGCCTAATAATTTATGACGCATTTGCCACAGCATTTGTGGCGCAAGTTCCAAACCCACCAAAAACAACATCATTACCACGCCAAACTCGGCAATGTGTTGAATAGATTGGGTTTCCTTGCCAACCAGCCCTAAAACAGGACCAATCACAATCCCAGCCAGCAAATAACCTAGCACCGAACCCAGCCCGAGCTTCTGCGAAACCAGCACCGAGACGATGGCAAAAGCCATGTAAATAAAAGCGTAAAGCAGCAAAAATGTCATAAAAAAAGTTCCTTTTGTGTAGCGGTGTGTAAGTGTTAAAAAGTGTTTTGATTTTACAAAATTTACATTAAAAAAGATAGACTTCACGCAGCCTGAAAACTGCTTTCAGGCTGCATTTTGCAAAACTTATCTTTCAGGCTGCCCAAAGCGTTTTCAGGCTGCATTTTGCTGTTTATTCGGCAAACCATTACAATTCGTTTTATTTTGTAAATTTAGGACAAAACCATGACTATTCTTGCGGTAGAAAATGCCAGTTTCGCAGTCGGACACGTTCCGCTTTTAGACAAAACCAGTTTCCAGCTCAATCAAGGCGAAAAAATCGGCTTAATCGGGCGAAACGGCGCAGGGAAATCTTCGTTTTTGAAAATTTTGGCGGGCGTGCAGAAATTAGATGATGGTCAAATCATCGTGCAAAACGGCATGAAAATTGTCTATGTGCCGCAAGAAAGCGTGTTTGATGACCAAGCGAGCGTGTTTGATGTCGTGTCGCAAGGTTTGGGCGATTTGCGCGATGTGTTGCGCCGTTATCATCAGGTTAGCCACGCGCTGGAAACGCAGCATTCTGATGATTTAATTCGCCAACTCAATGAGTTACAAAATGAAATTGAATCGCAAGACGGCTGGCAGTTTGACGCGGCAATCCGCCAAACGATTAGCGAATTGGGGCTGCCTGAAAATGAATTGATTGGCAACTTGTCGGGTGGTCAGAAAAAACGGGTTGCGTTGGCTCAAGCGTGGGTGCAAAAACCCGATATTTTGTTGCTGGACGAACCGACTAACCATTTGGATATTGACGCGATTATTTGGCTGGAAAATTTGTTGCAAGCGTTTTCAGGCAGCATGGTGGTGATTACGCACGACCGCCGTTTTTTGGACAACATCGCCAATCGGATTGTGGAATTGGATAGGGGCGTGTTGCGTTCGTACGAGGGCAGTTTCAGCAAATACAGCAAGAAAAAAGCGCAGGAATTGGCGGTTGAGGCGGAACACAATCGCCTGTTTGATAAATTTCACGCGCAGGAAGAAGTGTGGATTCGCAAGGGCATTGAGGCGCGAAGAACGCGCAACGAGGGGCGTGTGCGCCGTTTGGAAGAATTGCGCCGACAACGCGCCGCTCGCCGTGAACAGCAGGGGCAAGTCAATTTCAAACTGGATACGGGCGAAAAAAGCGGCAAAATCATTGCGGAATTGGAACACGCGAGTTTTGCGTATGGCGACCATATGATTATGGATAAATTTTCCACGATTATTCAACGCGGCGACAAAATCGGTTTGATTGGCGCGAATGGTATTGGTAAGACCACGTTTTTAAAGCTGATTTTGGGCGAATTGCAACCGACTTACGGCAAAATCCGTTTGGGCAGCAAGCAGGAAGTGGCGTATTTTGACCAATTCCGCAGCCAGTTGAACGAAAACGACACGGTTTTTTACACGTTGGGGCAAGGCAATGATTTTGTGGAAGTGGGCGGCAAGAAAAAACACGTGATGTCGTACTTGGAAGATTTCCTGTTTCACCCAGCGCGCGCGCAATCGCCTGTTTCTTCGTTGTCGGGAGGCGAGCGTAACCGTTTGTTGTTAGCGAAATTATTTACGCGACCTGCCAATATTTTGGTGTTAGACGAGCCGACCAATGATTTGGATATTGACACGCAGGAATTGCTGGAAGAATTGTTGCGTGATTATGCTGGCACGGTGTTTTTGGTATCGCACGACCGTATGTTTTTGGATAATGTGATTACGCAAAGTATTGTTTTTGAAGGTAATGGCAGCCTGAAAGAATATATTGGCGGTTATCAAGATTATTTGGACGCGAAATCACGCGAAGAGAAGTTTCAGGCAGCCAACGCGCCGAAAACCGCCGCAGCCGAAGAACCTGCGAAAGAGAAACCGAAAGCCAATCGCACGGTTAAATTGTCGTACAAAGAGCAGCGAGAATTGGACGCGCTGCCTGATGAAATCGCGGCTTTGGAAGCGGAGCAGGCGGATTTGAACGCGCAATTATCTGACCCTGAGATTTTCAAGGATTATGAAAAAGCAGGCAGCCTGCAAAGTCGGGCGGAAGAGATTGAGATGCTTTTGTTGGAAAAATTGGAAAGATGGGAGATTTTGGAAGCGAAGCAGAATGGGGCGGTTTGAGTTTCAGGCAGTCTTTAAAGTAGAGTGGGCAATTTGTTTGCCCTCCATTTATTGTTTTTGGATTTTAAAAGCTTAGAGAAAGGCATTTAAAATGGAATTTATGTCAGCAACGAAGGCGCAACGATTAGCATTTAATCTATTATTTATTTCAGGGTTAGCTAGGGGCTAATGACACGGTACTTTCATAATTACGTTTTAATTTATCGTACCGTGTTGCCAGCGCACGAAAATGCTTTAATCGTGCAAAAGCATTTTCTACCAAGTGCCTGATTTTATATAAATACCAATCTGTGTCCACATTAAGATGTTCTCTACTTTTCTTATATGGAATATTGGCTTTACTTTGTTTAGAATGAATTAACCGACGAAAAGTATCACTGTCAAAACCCCTATCAGCACACACGGTTTCATTATCACTTAAGTCCAATTGTGCCAATAAATCAGGCGCAACAACAATCTCATTTACATTACCAGCTGTAATCATAAATTCAATTGGATTACCACAAGCATCAACCGCTAAATGAATTTTAGACGTATGACCTCCGATACTCTTACCGACAGCTTGATGCACAATGGATTTTTTACCCATGCCGTGTTGATGAACACGGATATGACTACCGTCCATAAAGACCCATTCCATATCGGGTGTATCTGCCAAATGTTTAAATAATTTGGTAAAAATACCGCGTTTAGACCAGCGATTGAAACTTTGGTAAAGGCTGTTTGCTTTACCAAAATAACTAGGTATATCAGCCCATTGGCAGCCTGTACGTAAGCGAAACAGGATACCTTCTACTGTTTTGCGTAAATTTTTCTTGCGATAAATGCCAAGCTGTTTCAAAATAGGTAACAGTCTTGACCATGTTTCATTTGTAAGCGTGTTTCGGGACATGGCAAAGGTTTAGGATGGTTGTGTGGAAACAATATCTTAAATCCTTTGCCTCTTTTTTTGAATTGTCAATAGCCCCTAGGACAGCCCCAATAATTTTTAAGTGAGCAAAAACATGATTTTCCAAACAGCGTATTTTCAAATGTGCGGACGCAACAAATCACGCAACCAAGACGCATTATTCAACGGCGCGGAAGCCAAACACGCCAAAATGAACAAACCGCGGATTGTAGAAGTTTCAGGCAGCCCGATTCGCGTGGCGGTGGCAGACGGCGTTTACAGCAGCGAACAACCGCATTTAGCCAGCCGTTTTTGGGTCAATGCGTGGGCGGACAATGGCGCGTGTGAACGTGCATTTTTTACGCGGAATTTTGGGTGTTTTTGCGATACCGATTTGGTGGCAAAATTGGAAGAATTGCGCCGTGCGGTCAAATTGGGCGAATTTTACGATGATTGCAGCGTGGTTTGTGTTCAGGCTGCCTGAAAAAAGGAAATATCATGCATAACTGTCAAATCCACGCCATTCAATCTATTTTCCAACTTCCGTTACACATACCGCATTACCAACGCCCCTACAAATGGCAAGCCAAACACATTTTGCAGCTCTTGCAAGATTTACAACATCATCACGAAAACAACATCATATATCGCATTGGCACAGTCGTATTGCACAACGATTCATCGCGCCACGAAATTGTGGATGGACAACAACGTCTTATTACGCTTTCCCTAATTGTGTACGCACTCACAGGTAAACAAAATGGTTTGCTGGCTGAAAAACTCAATCACAGCACTAGCCAACACAATGTGGTACAAAATTATCAATTTATTCAACATTATTGTCGTGAAAATTTCATTGAAAATAAACAAAATTTTGCCAATTACATTTTGCAAACGTGTGAAATGGTGTGTGTTACTTTGGATAATTTGGACGAAGCATTTCAATTTTTTGATTCACAAAATGCGCGTGGCAAACCGCTTGAACCTTACGATTTGCTCAAAGCCTATCATTTACGCGAAATGCAGCAATG
The DNA here is from genome assembly GCF_030177895.1 of Kingella negevensis. Taxonomy (NCBI): domain Bacteria; kingdom Pseudomonadati; phylum Pseudomonadota; class Betaproteobacteria; order Neisseriales; family Neisseriaceae; genus Kingella; species Kingella negevensis. The sequence goes on along the minus strand of NZ_CP123448.1, from coordinate 526,684 downwards.
CAGGCTGCCTGAAAGCCAAATTTTCCCTTGTGTAGAGCGTTGGGAACACACCGCGTTATTGTCGCCACAGGAAATCAATTTGCACAAAATCATCAGTAAAACGCTGTTTCCGCTACGACGTTGGCACGAGCGCGAATCGGGCGAACACTTTACCATTCAGCAATTAGACACATTTAAAGGCGTATCCAGCCAGCAGCATTACCCCTATTTAATGGCGACCAAATTTGCCTATCCGCATATTCAGGCAGCCTTTCAAATCAATCAAGTGCTGCTTAATGGCAAATATTTTTTTGATTTTATTGAATATTATCGCGACCACTATCGGCACATTTTTGATAAACACACAGGCAAGTTAAGCCAAATTTCATCGCTTGCCGACATTCACGATTATTTACAACATCATCACGGCACAGGCAAAGGCATGAGTTTTTTACGGCAATTATTTGAATGCACCGTTTTGTTGTATGTGGATAAATTTGGCGAAATACAGCTAGATAGGGTAATTCGGAAAATTTTTGTGTGGGTGTATCAAATGCGTTTGACGTATCAACGCATTGAATTTGCCAGCGTGGATAATTACGCCAACCACATCAAAGGTTTACTGGTGTGCATACAACGCGCCAAACAGCCTAGCGATGTGTGGCAATACATCAACCCAATTTTGCAGCCCAACGAAGTACGTTACAGCAATGTGTATTCAACCCTATTTCAAATTTTAGGCGTGGAAAAAACAAAATGAGTCAAGAATTAACCCTTTCAATTTTCCAATTACTTCATCAAGACCGCTATATTATTCCCATTTATCAACGCAATTATGCGTGGACAGATAAAGAAATTAGCCCTTTGTTAAGCGATATGTATCAGGCGTTTCAACGCCAAAGCGAGCATTATTACATTGGCAGCTTGGTGGTTTATCGCCGCGAGAATGCGTTACTGGAAGTGATTGATGGACAGCAGCGTTTAACCACATTCACATTACTGGCGCATCAATTACGCAATCAATTTTCAGGTAGCCTGAATCTTGCTGACAAGCCCAATATTTCGTTTGAACATCGCCAAGATTTTGCCGCTCATTTACATCAACCCAATCAGTTGCCCGAACATTTTCAGGCAGCCTTAAAAGCGATTAAGCAAAATTGGCTGCCTGAATATTCGGTAAAATTTGCTCAATTTATTTTGGACAATGTGTACATTATCCGCACCGAAATGCCGCCGAAAACCGATTTGAATCATTATTTTGAAATCATGAACACGCGCGGCGAACAATTGGAAAAACACGAGATTTTAAAAGCGCGATTATTAAGCTGTTTGAATGATTGCCATGCAACATCACGAATGCAAGAGGCTTTTTCGCAAAGTTGGGACGCTTGCTCTGATATGAATCGCTATATGGTTTTAGGATTTAAGCCAGCAGCAAGAAAGGCAATTTTTGGTAACAATTACCAAGAATTTCAATTAAATTCCGATAGTATTAAGCAGGCTTTTTCTGCAAAAGAATCTGATGTTTCTACAACCATTCTTCAATTGATTGAAAATAAATTTGAAGCAAGTCAATCAGACGGAAAAGATGAACAACAAGAAACATCAGAGCGTTTTCATTCTGTAATTGATTTTCCTAACTTTTTAATGCACGTTTTGCGTATTTTTGTAGAAAAGGAAACAGGCGATGTGGAAAATGCAAAAAACATTGTGTTAGATGAACGCAAATTATTAGAAACTATCAAAGTAGAAGAATGGGATAAGAAAAAAATTTGCCAATTTGCTAAAACCTTGTGCCAATGCCGTTATTTGTTTGACCGTTATGTAATTAAAACCGATAGCAATAAAGATGACCATTGGTCTCTGCTTACCATTAAGCCGTATAACAAGAGCAGTTATCAATTTGACAACACTTTTTCTATTCAAAATGAACAAAATAGCATTGTAATGTTGTTGGCTATGTTTCACGTTTCGCTACCATCTTTGGTGTACAAAAACTGGCTGTATGCGGTGTTGCGTTGGTTGTATTTTCGCTCTGCCGAACCGACTGTTGCCGATTACCAGCGTTTTTTGGAAGATTTAAGCGACCGTTATTATTTTGGGTATTATGGAAATGATAAAAAGGTGGCGTTTTTTGATTTGATTACGCAAGAAAATTTCAGGCTGCCTGAACATTTAACTTACCCAAAAATTTTCAAAGAAACAGGCATACAAATCCCCAATTTTATTTTTAATCGTTTGGATTATTTGCTGTGGAAAAACGAAAAATACAACCAATACAAAGACAAATTCCGTTTTGCATTTCGTACATCGGTGGAACATTTTTATCCGCAAAATCCCGATGAACAGCACCAGCGTTTGTCTGATAATGTGTTGCACAGTTTTGGGAATTTGTGCTTGTTGCCGTCCAATATCAATTCCAAATTTACCAACAATTTGCCAGCCGCGAAAAAAGCCAATTTCAGTAATATGGACAACCCAAGTTTTAAATTGATGTTGATGTTTGAATTGGCGGATAAGTGGAATGAAGACATCATAAAGCAGCATGAAAATGAAATGTTGGCGGTACTCAATCAACGGTTTCAGGCTGCCTGAAATTGAGAACCTGTATTCACAAAAATGATAAAATATCCTTATGACTAGAAAATCCTACCCAACAGACTTAACAGATGCCCAATGGCAAGCGATTGAGCCATATTTTAACCAGCTACGCCACTACAAATAGGATAAACGTCAATTAGTGAATGCCGTTTTGTACATCACCAAAACAGGTTGCCAATGGCGTATGCTGCCCAATGATTTTCCACCTTATTCAACCGTATGGAGTTTCTATCGCAGAGCCAATCAATCAGGCTTATGGGATAGAATTCTTTTGGCATTGGTTCAAAAAAACGTTTAATCCATCAAAAACAAGCAATGCCAACTTATGCCATTCTTGATTCACAAAGTGTCAAAACAGCTTCTAGCGCACATGATAAAGGTTTTGATGGAGGTAAAAAAATCAAAGGTCGTAAGCGACATATAGCTGTTGATACGTTGGGTAATCTATTGTCTGTTGTGGTTCATGCAGCCAATATTCATGACACAAAAGCAGGTATTTTTGTAGCAAAAAAAGCGTTTGAGACCTATCCGAGTTTAAAAGGTTTCTGTGCGGACGCAGGTTATCGGAATACATTTGAGCGTGAAGTATCAGAGCAATTGGGTTTAACTGTTGAGATTTCAAAGAGAATTCAAGATATTTCTTGGCATATTCTGCCCAAACGTTGGATTGTAGAACGAACGTTTGCATGGTTAGGTTGGTCTCGACGTTTAGCAAAAGATTTTGAGCAGACGAATTTATCTGCTGAAAATTTTGTTAAACTAGGGTATATTTCACAAATATTAAAATTTATCAAATAGTTGTTTGTGAATACGGGTTCTAAAACAAAAAAGCAGCCTGCACTTTTGCTCATTTAAAGTGCAGGCTTCTTTTGTATTTCGTTTACCAACTCATATGAAAAATGGTATCTAGTTGGTAAGCAACACACAGTTAGCATTGAGGGTAATAACTGTCGTTTACGGCACAAAGTAAGGCGAGCGTTTAGAAAAACGTGTTGCTTTTCTAAAAGTATGTTTTATCATAAGAAAGTTTTTGATTTAGCTTTCTTTGATATTCACTTTGGCATTGTTTAGTTTTACAGCACACTTTTCAGGATATCACCTAAAATAAAAATGAGACAAGGCGACAACGTCCGCCGTGTGCATCTAGCACATAAGGACTTTGGCAATGCAGCCTGAAAAGTTAAAATACACGTTCACAAAAAAACTGGAAAACACCATGCAAAAACACATTCTTCTCGCCGTAACAGGTGGCATTGCAGCATATAAATCTTGCGAACTCGTGCGCCTGTTAAAAAAACAAGGATACACCGTAACCGTTGCGCTATCCAAAGCTGCCAGCGAATTTGTAACCGTTCAAACCTTTCAAGCCCTGAGCGGCAATCTCGTACTCACAGAAAACGGTGAGGGCGCAGGCAACGGCATGGCGCACATCAACGCCACTCGCGCGGCGGATATTATGCTTATCGCGCCAGCCACCGCCAACACGCTTGCCAAAATCGCGCACGGCATTGCGGACAATTTGATTACCGAAATGGCAGCAGCACGAACCTGTCCGTTGGTGGTTGCGCCTGCGATGAACGTGCAAATGTGGCGCAACCCTGCCAACCTACGCAACATCGGCAGCCTGAAAACCGATGGCGTTCACGTTTTAATGCCTGCGCATGGCGAACAGGCTTGCGGTGAAGTGGGCGAGGGGCGAATGTTGGAAGCGGCACAAATTGCCGAATTGCTGCCCGATTTTTGGTCGCCGAAACCCTTGTTGGGCAAGCGCGTTTTGCTGACGGTGGGCGCGACTTACGAGGCGATTGACCCTGTGCGTGGTATCACAAACATTTCTAGCGGACAAATGGGCATGGCGTTGGCGCGAGCGTGTCGGGAAGCGGGCTCGGACGTGAGCGTGGTGTACGGCAAAATCAGCGCAAAGCTGCCTGAAAACTTGGTTCACACGGAACAGGCAATCAGCGCGAAAAATATGTATGACAGCGTTTTCAGGCTGCTTTCTCAAGGGCAAGATGTGTTTATTTCGGTGGCGGCGGTGGCGGATTATCGCGTGGCAAATCAGAGTGAGCAAAAGCTGAAAAAAGATGGTTCGGGCAACGCGCCTGTGATTGAGCTGACGGAAAATCCTGATATTTTGCGCGAAGTGGCAGCGTTGGCAAATGCGCCGTTTTGTGTGGGTTTTGCGGCGGAAAGTGAAAACGTGTTGGCGTATGCTCGAGCAAAACGAGCGAAGAAAAATGTGCCGATGTTGGTGGCTAATCAGGTGTCGGACGCGATGGGCAAGGCAACGAATATCATCACAATTTTGAGCGATGATGGCGAAGTGTCGTTGCCTGAAATGGGTAAAGATGAGGTGGCGCGTGAGATTGTGGCGCATTTGGCGAAACAGTTGTCAGCGCGACAAAATGCAGCCTGAAAAGTGAGATTAGTCAAAATGTGAAACAATTTTAACTAACTCCGCTATAATACGTTTTCTTAACATAGCTTATCATTTCATCATTTATGAAAAAATTTGTAGGATTAGGTGTAGCGTTGTTGCTTTCAGGCTGCGGTTTTCATCTGAAAGGCACACATGCACACGAACAATTGCCCGTAAAATTGTGGCAAGTATCAGGCGACCAGTTGCAAGAATCTCTGGAAAAAGCCTTGCGTTATGCTTCGGCTGAACCTGTTTCGGCGGTGGAAGCGCAAGCAGAAGTGCGCGTGTTGTCGTTTGATAGTAAGCGTGATGCGTACACGATTACGCGTGGTGCGAAATTGAACGAATATTTGCTGTCTATGCGTGTAACAGCGCAAGCGTATCGCGATGGCAAGCCGTGGGGCAATTTGCTGCGCGCGGATATTCGCCGAACCATGCCTTATTCAGACAGCGAAACACTGGGCAAAGGCGAAGAAGCAGCGATGATTTGGAACGAAATGCGTGATGACGCAGCGCGCCAAATTGTTCGCCAGCTGGGCGCGGTGAATAAACAAACGCAGCCTGAAACAAAGGCAGCGCAATAATGCCGCAACTGGACATTAATCAACTGGTTGGCAGCCTGAAAAGTGGGTTAAAACCGTTGTATGTGCTGCATGGCGAAGAAGATTTGCTGCGGATTGAAGCAGTGGATACACTTCGCGCGGCGGCCAAGCGACGGGGTTATTTGAACCGCGAAAGTTATACGGTGGATTCACCTAGCTTTGATTGGGGCGAAGTGCTGGCTGGGGCGAGCAGTGCGGGCTTATTTGCTGATTTAAAATTGCTGGAAATTCATGTGCCCAATGGCAAGGTTGGCAAGAATGGTGGCGAAGCGTTGCTGCAACTGGCGGAAAATTTGCCGCCCGACACGGTGGCGCTGATTGTGCTGCCCAAACTGGAAAAGGCGCAGATTTCGTCTAAATGGTTTGGGGCGTTGGCAAAAAATGGCGTGGTGCTGGAAGCGAAAGCGGTTACTGGCACGGTGTTGCCTGCTTGGATTGGCGAGCGGTTGCAGCAACAAGGTTTGTCGGCAGAGCCTGAAGCGGTTGCGCTGTTTGCGGAACGGGTGGAAGGCAATTTGCTGGCGGCGAAACAGGAAATTGATAAGCTGGTGTTGCTGCACCCGAAAGGGCATTTGATTACGGTGCAAGACGCGGAGCAGGCGGTGGCTAATGTGGCGCGGTTTGATGTGTTCCAACTGGCGGCAGCTTGGATGGGTGGTGATGTGCGTCGTGTAATGCGTTTGCTGGATGGACTGGAAGCGGAAGGCGATGAACCTGTGTTGCTGGTGTGGGCGGTGGCTGAAGATGTGCGAACGCTAATCCGTTTATCGGCGGCGTTGAAACAGGGTAAGTCGGTGCAGGCGGTGCGTAATGAATTGCGCTTATGGGGCGATAAGCAAACGCTTGCGCCTAAAGCGGTGGCGCGGTTGTCTGCTATACGGTTGATTGAAGCGTTGCAAGAATGTGCGCGGATTGACCGTCAAATCAAAGGCGTGGAAGACGGCGATGCGTGGGCGACGTTTCGTCAGTTGATGATGAAATTGGCAGTTTGAGTTTTTTTTGGTTTTCAGGCTGCGTTCTGAAAGCTATTTTCCCCTGTAATTTAGTAAAGGAATTTTAATGGATACACAACGTAGATTTTTAGTTTGGGCGGCAATGGTTGCTGTGCTGACGGGCTTGATTTATATCAGTAGTACTTTAGCGTGGTATTGGGCGTTATTGATTGCTGTGCTGATTGTGGCGGTAATTGTGGGCGGTGCGACTGGTTTTATGTATTGGAAACAAAAGAAACTGGTGGACAGCGCGGCGAAGTTCAACATCGATTTGAAAAATGGCAAAATCCACCCAGCTGATTTGCGTCGTATGTATTTTTCAGGCGGACAAGCGCGTTCTGACGCGTTGTTGATTGCGAGCCAAGCTATGCGTTGTTCGGTTCAAGAAGCTGAGAAGCAGTTGGGCGCGAAAATCACAAAACAAGCCGCGCAGCAAGAAATGGCGAAACAACAAGGTAAAAACAAAGGTAAACAACGCCGTGGTCGTCCCCGCTAATTTATAGCAGTTTATTTTCAGGCTGCCTGGAATCAATAAATTGGGTTTCAGGCAGCCTGAAAGTCTTGAAAAGCAAATAAACTGCCCCATTTAGGGCAAACATTACACTCAATAATTAAAGAGAAATATTATGGCAAGAAAAAAAGCAGCCAAAACATTTATCATGCCAGCGTTGCCTTTGCGCGACATGGTAGTCTATCCCAACATGGTGTTGCCTTTGTTTGTGGGTCGTCCAAAATCCGTAGCCGCGCTCAATGCAGCGATGGACGATGGAAAGATGATTTTCTTAGTCGCGCAAAAAAATGGCAGCGATGAAGATCCAACACCTGACGATTTGCATGAAGTGGGAACAATTTCCGAAATCATGCAAGTATTGAAATTGCCTGACGGTACAGTGAAAGTGCTGGTGGAAGGTAAACAACGTGCGTCTGTGCGCGGCATTGCAGACAACGGCGAATATTTTGAATCGGACTTGGTTGCTATGCAAGAAGTGGTGGCAGAACCTGCTGACCAAGAAGCCTTGCACCGCACTTTATTGAGCCAGTTTGACCAATACGTTAAAGCCAACAAAAAAATCCCTGCGGAAGTGTTGGCAAGCATTCATGAAATTGACGACAACAGTCGCATGACGGACACGGTTGCAGCGCATTTGCAACTGAAATTAGACCAACGTCAAAAATTGCTTGAGTTGGCTGATGTGGGCGAGCGCATGGAATTTTTGTTGGCACAAATTGAAGGCGAGTTGGAAATCGCACAACTGGAAAAACGCATTCGCGGCAAAGTTAAACGCCAAATGGACAAAAACCAGCGCGATTACTATTTAAACGAGCAAATCAAAGTCATTCAAAAAGAATTGGGCGAAGAAGAAGATAGCCGCGATTTTGAAAAATTGGCGCAACAAATCCAAGACGCTGGCATGAGCAAAGAAGCCGAAGAAAAAGCCATGTCGGAATTGCGTAAATTGAAAATGATGCCGCCGATGTCGTCTGAAAGCACGGTTGTTCGCAATTATATTGAAACGCTGATTGAATTGCCGTGGAAGAAAAAAACGCGTGTCAGCAAAGATTTAGCCAAAGCCGATTTGGTATTGAACGAAGACCACTACGGCTTGGAAAAAGTTAAAGAACGCATTTTGGAATATTTGGCAGTTCAAAAACGCACCGATAAATTGAAAGGTCCGATTTTGTGCTTGGTTGGCCCTCCGGGCGTAGGTAAAACTTCGTTGGGCGAATCCATCGCCAAAGCCACAGGACGTAAATATGTTCGCATGGCGTTGGGCGGCGTTAAAGATGAAAGCGAAATTCGCGGACATCGCCGTACTTACATTGGCTCAATGCCGGGCAAAATCATGCAAAGCATGACGAAAGTGGGCGTGAAAAATCCATTGTTCTTGTTAGACGAAATTGACAAATTGGGCAACGATTTCCGTGGCGACCCTGCGGCGGCGTTGTTGGAAGTGCTTGACCCTGAACAAAATAGCGCGTTTGCTGACCATTTTGTGGAAGTGGATTTTGATTTGAGTGATGTGATGTTTATCGCTACGTCAAACAGTTTCAATATTCCGCCTGCGCTGCTCGACCGCATGGAAATTATCCGCTTGTCGGGTTACACAGAAGATGAGAAAATCAACATTGCCATGCAATACCTCGTGCCAAAACAAATGAAACGCAATGGTGTGAAAGACGGCGAATTGGCGATTAATGAAACCGCCGTGCGCGATATTGTGCGCTATTACACACGAGAAGCTGGCGTGCGTTCGTTAGACCGTGAAATTGCAAAAATTTGTCGTAAAGCCGTGATTAAAAATGAACTTTCAGGCAGCCTGAAAGCCAAAAAGCCGAAAGTTTTGCGTGTAGATGAAAAAAATTTGGGCGAATTTTTAGGCGTGCGTCGTTTTGATTATGGCGTAACGGCTGGCGAAAATCGCATTGGTCAAGTAATGGGTTTGGCATGGACGGAAGTCGGTGGCGAATTGCTGACGATTGAAGCGGTTGCATTGAAAGGCAAAGGCGCGATTGTTCGCACAGGCAAATTGGGCGATGTGATGCAGGAATCGATTTCGGCGGCGTGGTCTGTGGTGCGTTCTCGTGCGGAAAGTTTGGGGATTGCGCCTGATTTCTACGAGAAAAACGATATGCACGTTCACGTTCCCGAAGGCGCGACTCCGAAAGACGGTCCAAGTGCAGGTATTGCGATGACATTGGCAATGGTTTCTGCTTTGACCAATATTCCTGTTCGCACTGATGTGGCGATGACTGGCGAAATCACGTTGCGCGGCGAAGTATTGCCGATTGGCGGATTGAAAGAGAAACTGTTGGCGGCGTTGCGCGGCGGCATCAAACACGTTCTGATTCCAAAAGACAATGTGAAGGATTTGGAAGAAATTCCGCAAAACGTGAAAGACGGTTTGGAAATTCACGCGGTGCAATGGATTGATGAAGTGTTTGAATATGGTTTGGAGCGTCAGCCTACGCCGTATGTGGCGGAAACGCAGCCTGAAAACACATTAGTTGAGCCAAAAAAAGCCAAATCTGGCGCAAAAGCGAAACACTAATCTGAAACAGAAAGACAGGAGAAATCCTGTCTTTTTTTATTTTCAGGCTGCCTTAAATTTAATAAGGTCAAGCAAAAAGAATGTTTCAGGCTGCTGGTGTGTTGTATAAATGATGTAAAACACAAAAAATATTTTTTCAATCGTTTTATTGCTTGACATAATAAGCAGCCGCTTGATATAAGTTCACATTGTTATGAAACCTCGTGGAAATGCCCTATATTCGGGCGTTCCCCTTATTTTTGACTCCTTACCGAAAGGAAATTCCTATGAATAAATCTGAATTGATTGAAGCGATTGCTAAAGAAGCTGGTTTGACTAAAACTGACGCTGGCAAAGCATTGGACGCGTTTACTGGTGTGGTAAAAACTGCGTTGAAAGACGGCGACACGATTACTTTGGTTGGCTTTGGTACTTTCAAAGTAGCTGAACGCGCTGAACGTAAAGGTTTGAACCCTAAAACGAAACAACCTATTACAATCCCTGCTGCTCGCGTGCCAAAATTCACTGCTAGTAAAGTATTGAGAGACGTTTTGGTAACTAAATAAGCAGTTACAATTTAAAAACGCAGCCTGAAACTTTCAGGCTGCGTTTTGTTATATTTGCCAATCAATTGGTTCAATTCCATGCTGTGCCAGATATTCATTCGTTTGCGAAAAATGTTTGCAACCGAAAAAGCCGCGATAGACAGAAAGTGGGGAAGGGTGCGGCGCAGTCAAAACCAAATGGCGTGAACGGTCAATCATCGCACCTTTTTTCTGTGCGTGGCTGCCCCAAAGCAGGAAAACAACGTGTTCACGGTGTGCGTTGACTTGAGCAATTACGCGGTCAGTAAAAGTTTCCCAGCCTAAGTTGGCGTGAGAATGCGCTTGGTGGGCGCGAACGGTTAGCACGGTGTTGAGCAGCAAAACGCCTTGTTCTGCCCAATGGGTCAAACAGCCATGTTGCGGAATGTGAAAATTTGGTACATCAGTAGCGAGTTCTTTGTAAATATTGACGAGCGATGGGGGAATTTGCACGCCTTGCTGCACGGAAAACGATAAGCCGTGCGCTTGCCCAACGTTGTGATAAGGGTCTTGCCCGAGAATCACCACTTTCACTTGGTCAAATTCGGTGTATTTGAATGCGTTGAACACGTCTGCGGCGGGCGGATAAATGGTTTGCCCGTTTTCGCGTTCAGTGCGGACGGTTTGTAAGATGGTTTGAAAGTAGGGCTGTGTTTTTTCTTCGCCCAAGGCTTCGTGCCATGTTTTCATGATTTCTCCTGTTTCAGGCTGCCTGAAAATCTAAATTTTAACAAAACTTGCCATTTTTTACCAAATCTATAACAATGGAACTTTCTTGTTCTGATTGCGAGTGAGCCGATGAAACCTGATTTGAATAAAGTAACGTGTATTGAAGATTTGCACCGCGTGTTTCGTTGTAAAGTACCAAAAATGTTCCATGAATATGTGGATTCGGGTTCGTGGACAGAATCGACTTGGCGCGCCAATTCTGATGATTTTGCGGCGATTAAGTTTCGCCAAAAAGTGTTGGTTGACTTGGAAAACCGCAGCTTGGTAACCCAAATGTTGGGGCAAGATGTGCGTATGCCGATTGCGATTTCTCCAACGGGTTTCACAGGCATGATGCACGCAGACGGGGAAATTTTGGCGGCGCGTGCAGCAGAAAAATTTGGTGTGCCGTACACGCTTTCCACAATGTCGATTTGTTCGCTGGAAGATGTGGCGGCGAACACAACCAAACCATTTTGGTTTCAATTATATGTGATGCGCGACCGTGAGTTTATTGCAGATTTGATTCGCCGTGCGAAAGCCGTGAATTGTTCGGCGTTGGTTTTGACGGCGGATTTGCAAATTTTGGGACAGCGTCATAAAGATATTAAAAATGGTTTATCTGCGCCGCCGCGTCCTACATTGATGAATATGCTGAATTTTGCGCTGAAACCTGAATGGTGCTTGAAAATGTTGAACACACAACGCCGTGGTTTTGGCAATATTATTGGACACGCGAAAGATGTGGAAGATTTGTCTGATGTGAGCGTGTGGACGGCGAAGCAATTTGACCCACGTTTGAGCTGGGACGATGTGTCTTGGATTAAAAAATTATGGGGCGGCAAGCTGGTTATCAAGGGCATTATGGATGCGGAAGATGCGAAACTGGCGGTGCAACATGGAGCAGATGCGATTATCGTTTCCAATCATGGCGGACGACAGTTGGACGGCGCGTTGTCGAGCATTCAGGCGTTACCCAATATTGTGGACGCAGTAGGCGACAAAATTGAAGTATGGCTGGACGGCGGTATCACAACAGGGCAGAGCGCGCTCAAAGCGTGGGCGATGGGTGCGCGTGGCGTGATGATTGGGCGAGCGCATTTGTATGGGTTGGGCGCGTATGGCGAAGCAGGGGTAACTCGTGCGCTGGAAATTTTGTATCGTGAAATGGATTTGAGTATGGCGTTTGCAGGATTGCGCGATATTCAAGATGTGAATCGGGACATTTTGGTCAAAGGGACTTATCCTGTAGCAGGCTAACTTATCGCAGCCTGAAAATAGTTTTCAGGCTGCGATTATTTTTATTTAAAGCATTATTTAACATAACGCTTATATATTAACCAATCAAAAAATAAAAATTACTGAAAACTCAACAAATCAAGTTAGCAAAAAATAGGGTAGAATAAGCTCGTTTTAAATTAAAATGCAGCCTGAAAAAATGAAGAAAAACGAACAAACCATGTGGCAAACCATACGTGCAGAAATCACAGCCGCAGCAGCCGAAGAGCCTATGCTCGCCAGTTTCCTACATCTCACTGTATTGCGCCACAACAGCCTAGCACGCGTATTAGCGTTTCATCTATCCAGCAAACTATCCAGCAGCACCATGGATGCACGCGCCCTATACGAAACCTTTATCAATATTCTAGAAAGCGAACCCGACGTCGTACAAGCCGTGATTGCCGATATTTCCGCCTGCTACGACCGCGACCCCGCTTGCGACCAATATTCCTTGCCCTTGCTCTATTTCAAAGGCTTTCACGCCATACAATCGCACCGAATCAATCACTGCCTCTGGAAAAACAAACGCAAAACCCTAGCCTATTTCCTACAAAATCGCGCATCAGAAGTGTTTGGCGTAGATATTCACCCAGGTGCAAAATTCGGGCGCGGCATTATGTTTGACCATGGCACAGGCATCGTCATTGGCGAAACCGCCGTATTAGGCAACGATATTTCACTTTTGCATGGCGTAACACTCGGCGGCTCAGGCAAAGACAGCGGCGATCGACATCCCAAAATTGGCGACGGCGTAATGATTGGCGCAAACGCCTCAGTGCTTGGCAACATCAAAATAGGGCGATGTGCCAAAATTGGCGCAGGCAGCGTAGTTGTGCGCGATGTAGAGCCACAAACCACCGTCGTAGGCGTGCCAGCCAAAACAGTCGGCTTATCCAAAAATATCCCAGCTGATGATATGGACCAATCGCTTAACGCCGATGATTACAACTTCATCATATAAAGCAAACGCAGCCTGAAAAAAATTTTCAGGCTGCGTTTATCTTTAAGTCTTAAGACTGACTATCCAACCAACGCTCAGCGTCCAAAGCCGCTTGACAACCACTTGCCGCACTCGTAATCGCTTGGCGGTAAACATGGTCTTTCACATCACCAGCCGCCCAAATACCTTCAATATTGGTCGCGCCAGCATTGCCTTCATTACCACCACGCGTGATTAAATAACCCGTCGCGTCCATATCCAGCTGACCTTTGAAAATATCCGTATTCGGTTTATGCCCAATCGCGATAAACACACCTTTCACCGCAATCTCTTCACTCGCGCCATCATTCATTTTCAAACGTGCACCAGAAACGCCAGAATCATCGCCCAAAATTTCGTCTAACACCGCATTCAGTTTCAACTCAATTTTGCCTTCTTCCACGCGTTTCATCAGTTTTTCAATCATGATTTTTTCCGCACGGAACGTATCGCGACGATGAATCAGCGTTACTTTGTTCGCAATATTCGCCAAATACAAAGCCTCTTCCACCGCCGTGTTACCACCACCAACCACCGCAACATCTTGGTTTTTATAGAAGAAACCATCACAAGTCGCGCAAGCAGACACGCCTTTTCCTGCAAACGTTTCTTCGCTTGGCAAGCCCAAATAACGCGCAGACGCACCCGTCGCCACAATCAACGCATCACAAGTATATTCGCCCATGCTGCCAATCAATTTGAACGGACGTTGCGTCAATTCAGCCGTGTGAATTTCATCAAACACGATTTCAGTGCCGAAGCGTTCTGCATGTTTCAAGAAATTTTCCATCAATTCAGGGCCTTGAATGCCGTCTGCAAACGCAGGATAGTTGTCCACTTCAGTAGTCGTCATTAACTGACCGCCTTGCGCCATGCCCGTAATAATGACAGGCTGCAAATTCGCGCGTGCCGCATAAACCGCCGCCGTGTAACCTGCAGGACCAGAACCCAAAATAATCAGTTTGTGATGTTGTGCCATGATTTTTCCTTTACATAAAATTTGAAAGTGCGCGTATTATAATCATATTTTCAGGCAGCCTGAAAGTTATCTACTCCTTTAGTATTAACTATCCATGCTTTTTAGGCATTCATTCATTTTAGAAATATCTTTATAATACGCACTATTTTCAGCTAGTTTTTGAAGGAAACATCATGGCACTCACGCCCGTTGCAGATTTGCAGAAATTGATTTTAGACACAGTTCATCACACTTTCAGACAACCTGAAACGATACCTGTGGCGCAAGCAGCAGGGCGAGTGTTGGCGCAAGACATTATCTCTTCGCTCAACGTACCAGCCAACAATGTTTCCGCAATGGACGGCTACGCATTTCCAACCGTTGCCGCAGCAGGCAGCGCATGGCGTTTGGCAGGCGAATCAGCCGCAGGTCGCCCATTTACAGGGCAGCCTGAAAACGGCGCGTGTATCCGCATTATGACAGGTGCAGTCGTGCCAACAGGTTTCGTCGCCGTTGCCATGCAAGAAAACACGGAAACAGACGCACAAGGCAATATTGTCCTCACAAAAGACACGCCTGAAGGCAATAATATCCGTTTTGCAGGCGAAGAAATCCAAAGAAATCAGGCTATTTTTCAGGCTGGCGGAATTTTAAATCATGCCGATGTACTCGTTTTAGCGAGCTTGGGCGTGGGTAACGTGGCGGTGCAGCCAAAAATCCGCGTAGCCGTATTATCCACGGGCGATGAATTGGTTGAGCCTAGCAACCCCATCACGGAACACGGACAAATCTACGATAGCAATCGCCACATGTTGATGTCGCGTTTGCGTGATTTGCCTGTTGAAATCGTGGACATGGGCAAAATTGAAGACAATTTAGAAGCCGTCTTATCTGGATTGGAACACGCCGCAAAAACGGCTGATGTGGTGATGACTTCGGGTGGTGTATCCGTTGGCGATTACGATTATTTGCGTTTAGCCGTTGAAAAAATTGGGCAAATTCATCATTACAAAGTGGCAATGAAACCAGGTAAACCATTTGTATTCGGACAATTAGGCGAATCACAAGCGTGGTATTTTGGACTCCCAGGCAATCCGATTTCAGGCTATGTTGGCTTTGATATGTTTGTGAAATCAGCACTGTGGCGTTTGTGCGGCGCAAGCGAAATGCCGCAACCATTCCGCATTCAGGCTGCCTTAACCGCGCCCGTAAAAAAATCCGCAGGACGCATGGATATTCAACGCGCCACGCTCACACGCCAAGCAGACGGTTCGTGGACAGTTGCCCCTTGCGGCTCGCAAGATTCGCACCGCGTGTTAGGCGTGAGCCAAGCCAATGCCTTTATGTTGCTGGCGCAAGAAAGCGGCAATTTAGCGGTGGGCGACATGGTTGAAGTGCAGCCATTTACAGAACGCTTTTTATAATTATTCAGGCAGCCTGAAAGATAGTTTTTCAGGCTGCCAAGGTGGTACTAAGAAGAACACATCATGAATCTAACCGACCCATTCAACCGCCGATTAAGTTATTTACGCTTATCTATCACGGACTTATGCAATTACCGTTGCAACTATTGCCTACCAGACGGCTACCAAGGCAAAGCCAAACCAGACGAACTCACGCTGCCTGAAATCGAAACCCTGTCCGCCGTGTTTGCCCAAAACGGCACACGCAAAGTCCGCTTAACAGGCGGCGAACCCACCTTGCGCCGCGATTTACCCGAAATCATCGCCACCGTCCGTGCCAATCCTGAAATTGAAAGCATCGCGCTGACGACTAACGCATTCAAATTAGGCAAAAATTTCGCCGATTACCGCGCCGCAGGTTTGGATAAATTAAACATCAGCATTGATAGTTTCGACCCTGAAACGTTCTACCAAATCACAGGCAAACGCGAATGCACCAATATTTTGCATGATTTAGATTCCATTTTAGAATCAGGTTTTTACAGCATTAAAGTCAATACCTTATTACTGAAAAAATACGCCGACAAAACGCTGCCTGACGCATTAGAATTTGTCAAAAATCGCCCTGTAACCTTGCGTTTCATCGAGTTAATGCAAACAGGCGACAATTTCCAATTTTTTGACCAGCAACACATTTCAGCCAGCACGATTGAGCGCAGCTTGATTGAACAAGGCTGGCAACTTCGTCCACGCGATGCCCACGCAGGCCCAGCGCGTGAATATTATCATGCTGATTTTTCAGGTGGAATTGGCTTTATTGCGCCGTATAGCAAAGATTTTTGCAACAGTTGCAACCGCTTGCGAATCACCGCGCAAGGCAAAATGCACTTGTGCTTATTCGGCGGCGTGGCGTATGATTTGCGCGACTTTTTGCACCGCGATGACCGCGCAGGTTTAACGCAATATCTACATGAAACCATGTTGCTCAAACCAGAACACCATTATTTGCACGACAAAAAAGTCGGTTTAATCACAAACTTATCCATGACAGGAGGCTAACCATGTCCAACGCTCAAACCCCAAACCAAGATAATCCATTTAAAAAACCTGCGCCTGCATTTCGTCCGCTCAATGTGCATATTTTGACGGTAACGGATACGCGCAGCGCGAAGGAAGACGGTAGCGGCAATTATCTCGCGCAAGCGGTGCAAGACGGTGAACACGTTTTGCATTCGCGTGATTGGGTGCGCGATGAATTGTATGATATTCGGGCATGTGTGTCGGTGGCGATTGCCAATCCTGAAATTAACGTGGTGTTGATTACGGGTGGCACAGGTATGTTTCCGCGTGATGTAACGCCTGACGCAGTGGAATTGTTGTTTGATAAGAAAATTGACGGTTTTGGCGAGATGTTCCGCGCGGTGTCGTTTGAAGAGATTGGTATGTCCACGATTCAATCTCGTGCGATTGCTGGGATTGCGAATAAAACGCTGATTTTCTGTCTCCCTGGCTCTACGGGCGCGTGTCGTACGGCTTGGGAAAAAATTATTCAAAAACAATTAGACCCACGCATTGAGAGTTGCGGTTTTACTCGTGTGTTTAATATGTGGGATAAGATATAAATTATTTTCAGGCAGCCTGAAACATGAATAATCCCCTTTTAATTCTCTGTGGCGGACGCAGCTCGCGCATGGGTAGCCCGAAACAGCTTCTGCAATACGCAGGGCAAACGCTGATTTCGCGACAAACCGCCAACGCGCTGCCGCACCGTCCTGTATGGCTCGCGGCAGACAATGCGCGTTATCCTGACACGGACGGCGCGATTTATCTGCCCGACCAGTTGCCCGACAAACAAGGCGCGTTATCGGCGATTTCGCCAGCGTTGGAATTGGCAAAACAGCAAGGTTTTTCAGGGCTGTATGTGTTGTCGTGCGATACGTTGTTGCTGCCTGAAAATGTGATTGTGCGATTAAATTCGCTACAAAATACGGATATTTTCGCGCAAGGCATTACTGCATTGCAGGACGGTGAGCAGCTTCTGCCGTTGCTGGCGCATTGGTCGGTGGCGGTTTCAGGCAGCCTGAAAAATGCGGTGGATTCGGGCAATAAGCGCGTGCAGTTTTTTGTGAAATCGCAGCCCTTTCAAACCGTGCCAATGCCTGAAAATTGGTCGGCTTTGTGCAATTTTAATACGCCTGAAGAATTTGAACGGGCGGTTCAGGCAGCCTGAAAGTTGCCGTAAGTCGGGCTGGCAGCCCGACATTTATATCAAGCATTAATGAAATGTCGGGTTGCCAACCCGACTTACAAGTAAATTATGTCAAACAAAATTACACACTTAACCACAGACGGACACACACACATGGTGGACGTGTCTAACAAATCCATTACCAAACGTACGGCGATTGCCGAAGGTTCGGTGCACTTTCCGCCTGACGTGTACGCACAAATTCAAGCATCGCACGGTCAAACCGCGAAAGGCACGATTACGGAAATTGCGCGAGTGGCTGGCATTATGGCAGCGAAAAACACGGCGCAAATTATCCCACTTTGCCACCCGATGATGTTGGAACGCTGCAAAATTCACATGAATTATCATGATGATACGCACAGTTTGCACATTTGCTCAGAAGTGAGCGTTACCCACAAAACGGGCGTGGAAATGGAAGCTTTGACCGCCGTGTCTGCCGCCGCACTGACGGTGTACGATATGACCAAAGCATTGAGCCATGATATTGTGATTGGCAATATTCAGCTTGTGCATAAATCGGGTGGTAAAAGCGAATTTAATCGTTAAGCTACTTTCAGGCTGCCTGAAAATTAATTTCTCAATCAATGAAAAGATAAAATGTCTAAACAAATCAATATTCTCTATTTTGCTGCTTTGCGTGAACAAGCTGGCAAAGAGCAAGAAACGCGCGACACCAGCGCACAAAATCCAGCCGAATTGTATGCCGAATTACAGGCAGCCTATTCTTTTGAATTGCCTCAGGAGCGCCTACGCGCTGCCGTGAATCACGCTTTTTGCGCGTGGGATACGCCATTGAACGAGGGTGATATTGTGGCGTTTATTCCGCCTGTGTCGGGAGGTTAAAATGTTTGATATTACTGATAAAAAGATTGACCCAAATGCTTTGCGCGAACAATTAACGCAGCATGAAACGTGCGGCGCGTTTACTTGTTTTGAAGGCTGGGTGCGAAACCACAATAACGGTAAGGGTGTGGATTATTTGATTTACAGCACTTACGAAGAATTGGCGCGAACGCAAGGCAACGCGGTAATTGAGCAAGCAAAACAGCAATTTAAAATTGAAAATGCGGTTTGTGTGCATCGCGTGGGACGTTTGGATATTGGCGATATGGCGGTGTGGGTTGGCGTTACGGCTGGACATCGTGATGCGGCGTTTGCGGCGTGTCGCTTTATCATTGACACCGTGAAAGCGGAAGTGCCGATTTGGAAACAGGAATTTTACAGCAATAAGGAAAATGAAACTGCTTGGTTGGCAAATCCTGAAGCGTTTTAAGTAATAAAAAGCAGCCTGAAAACTTTTTCAGGCTGCTTTTTATTGTCAATGTGTTTGCTGAACGGGCTGCGGCACTTTGTGTTGCACGGCATACACGGCAGCCTGAACGCGGCTACTCAATTCCAGCTTGCGCAAAATATTTTGAACGTGAACTTTAATCGTTGATTCTGCCAAATCCAGTTGGCGAGCGATGATTTTATTGCTGTGTCCAACGGCAAGGTGTCCCAAAATTTCCAATTCGCGTGGGGTGAGCGTGTCTAATGCGCTGCCTGTGTTGGGCGTGTTCGGGCAGATTAACGATTGCACCAAGCGCACAGTCATTTCAGGTGAAAAGACGTTATCGCCTTGCACGGTGCGTTTAATCGAATCAATCAAAAAATCGGTGTTGATGTTCTTGAGCAAGAAACCACGCGCACCCAGTCGCATACATTCGGTTAAATCTTCGCTGTCTTCAGACACGGTCAGCATAATCACGATTTGATTGGGGCGGCTGCTGAGAATTTGCGCCAAGGCTTCACGCCCGTTCATCATCGGCATATCCAAGTCTAGCAGCACCACATCGGGCTGATTTTGCTCAATCAATTTAATGCCGCTCAAGCCGTCAGACGCTTCGCCGACCACATCAAATTCAGGCTGCCGCACCAGTAGGGCTTTTATGCCACTGCGAAACAGCGTATGGTCATCAATCAAGATGATTTTAATTTTTTCGTTCATTCTAGCACTCTCTCTTTTTTGGGTAAGGTTAAGTGAATAACTGTGTGTTCTTGCAGGGCGGATTTTATCTCAAAATGGGCGTGAATGCGTAATGCTCGTTCACGCATGATGTTCAAGCCAACGTGGCTGCCTGAAAGATTTTCTAGGCGCGCTAAGTCAAAACCTTGCCCATCATCTTCAATCGTCATGGAAAAATCGTCATAATTTTCAAAGGTAATTTGCACGTTTTGCGCGTGGGCGTGTTTGCGGACGTTGGACAGGCTTTCTTGCAAGATGAAGATAAATTGCAGTTGCTGTTCGCTGCTGAGCGGTAAACCGTTGCCTTGCCATTGCACGTTTGTGCGGACATGGGTTTGTTGCTCAAAGCGTTGCGTGAGCGTTTCCACGGCTTCGGAAAATTCTTTGCGCGTGATTTTGGTGCGGAAGTTGAGCAGCAATTCACGCACGTCTTCATAGCATTCTTGTACGCCGTCTTTGATGAATTGAAGGTTTTCTTCGGCTTGCTCTTGCTCTTTGGCGTTGAGTGCGCTTTCTAGCATTTGTACTTGCAGGTTCAGGAAGGTCAGCGTTTGTGCGATGCTGTCGTGCAGTCCTTGCGCCATTAAGTTGCGTTCTTGCATGACGGCAAGTTGGCGGCTTTCTTCGGCTAGACGGATATTGCTGACTGCGCTGCCGAGTTGGTAACACAGGGAATCGAGCAAATCGGCTAGGTTGTTGAAATTGTATTCTTCGTTGAAATACAGAGTCATAATGCCGAGGTCTTGCGCGTTATAGCGAATTTTGAACACGCGCAAATAGTTGAAACCGAGCTGATGACAAGTGGTTTCATGGATTTCTACGGCGCGCGCACCTGCTTTGTGGAAAAAAATCGGTTGCCATTCAGGCTGCTGAACGGTTTGTCCGCATAGACTGTCAATGCGTTGGCAGGCTTCTGCGGTTTGTAGGTGTTCAGGCAGCCGTACGTGGGCGATTAGGTCTAGGCGTTGGCGTTTTAAGTCTATCAAGCGAATGCTGCCCGCTTGAGCTGGCACGAGTTCGATGATTTTCTCTAGGAACACTTGGCTGGCTTCGGTGGCGGTTTGCGCTTGGTTTAGGAAGTGGGAGAAGAAATATAGGGTTTGTAGGGTGTAGTTCTTCTGTTCTAAATCGTGGGTTTTGTCGGAAACTTGTTGTTCTAAATTGCCGTAGAGTTCTTGCAAGTGTGCGCTCATTCGGTTGAAACCTGTGTCTAGCGCGGCAAATTCGGTTAGGTTTTCTACGGGAACTTGTATGCCGATTTTGCCTGAGTGGACTTCATTTAAAGCAATTTGTAGTTTTTGCAGGGGATTAATAATCCATGAATACAGCAAAATCACGATGACGAAAACGGCGATAATGGTGAATATCATCAAGCTGAACTGGAATGCGCGTAACCAGTTGATGTATTTTGAGTTGATTTTTTCTATCGCACGGGTGAGCGTTTCAATTTTATTGATAAACGTGTCGATTTTTTCACGATTGAGTGCGCCGTGGTTTTGATATGCAGCCTGAAAATGGGGGTTGATTTGTTGTTGCCAAGTTTGTTCTACGTCTGCCAGTAATTGGCGAACGTTGGCATCATTTGGTAAGAATAGGGGGCGGAGTGGGTCGCCTTTTTTGAGGGTTTGGAGTGTTTTTTCAAATTCGTGGAATTTTTCGTCAATTGTGCGCTGCGATGTTTCTTTGGCAATCAATAGAACGAGATGATAGGTTTGTTTACGCAAGCCGCCTGTGTCGTTAATTGCTGCTGCGCCACCTTCTAGTCGCCATGATAGGACTAGGGTGAAGGTGATGGAAAATAGGGTGCTGGCTAACCATAATGCGGTGAGTAGTTTTAATCGGACGACTAGGCTTTTGGAAATCATGGTTTTCTCAAAATAAAAATATGAATAGGTGGGCATTATAGTAGATTAAATTCAAATCAGGACAAGGCGACAACGCTCGCCGTGTATGCGTTTGCAACGCCGTACTGGTTTGAATTTAATTCACTATAAATACCCACCTTTTTTCAGGCTGCCTGAAGCATTAGCATTTTGCTTCTGCGCCGTTGCGTGCGTAATACCACCAGTTCAATGCTAAACAGATGGCATAGAATACGATAAAGCCGATAAACGCGCCGTATACACTGCCTGTTAGTTCAGTTGATACGCTGTAACTTTTGGGAATGAAGAAACCGCCATAAGCTGCAAATGCACCTGTAAAACCTGCTACTGCAGCACTTTCTTTGTTTGCGCTCAAACGTGCTTGGTCTTCGGTTTCTAAACCTGCTTTTGCCATTTTTTGATGCACGCTCGCAAAAATCAATGGAATTTGCATAAAGGTTGAACCGTTGCCTAAGCCTGTCAAAATAAACAAAGCTACGAAGCAAGCGAAGAAGCCCCAGAAGTTGCCACCTTGTCCGTTGGTTGGCAAGAAAGACAATACGCCAATTACGGAAATAATCATGCCGATGAACACCAGCTGAGTTACTTTCGCACCGCTTTTGATTTTGTCTGCCCACATACCGCCAACTGGGCGAGCCAAGGCGCTCACCAATGGACCCACAAATGCGTATTTTACTGGGTCAATGCCGCTAAATTGGCTTTTGGTCAGCAAGGCAAAACCTGCCGCGAAACCTAAGAATGAACCGAATGTGCCTAAGTAAATAATGCACATAATCCAGTTGTGTTTGCGTGAGAAAATAACAGATTGCTCTTTAAAGCTGGCTTTTGCATCTGCCAAGTCATTCATGCCAAACCATGCGGTGATTGCTGACAAGATGATGAATGGTACCCAAATAAAACCTGCATTTTGCAACCACATTTGTTTGGTTACATCACCTTTTGTCCATGTTTGAGCTTCGCCGCCTAATGCGCCAAATACACCCGCCGTGATAATCAATGGCACAACAAACTGAACCACTGACACGCCTAAGTTACCCAAACCTGCATTCAAGCCCATTGCTGTGCCTTTTTCCGCTTTAGGGAAGAAGAAGCTGATGTTTGACATACTAGACGAGAAGTTGCCACCACCAAAGCCGCACAACAAAGCCAAAATAACCATAGTTGTGTAGCTTGTATTTGGGTCTTGCACAGCATAGCCGATGCCGATTGCGGGCAGCAACAAGCTGGCTGTAGAAAGTGTTGTCCATTTTCGTCCACCGAAAACAGGCACCATAAACGAATAGAAAATACGCAAAGTTGCGCCAGATAATGCTGGCAAAGCAGCTAACCAGAAGAGTTGATTTTCTGTGTATTTGAAACCGATATTCGGTAAATTAACGACTGCAACACTCCAAACTTGCCAAATCGCAAACGCGAGCAGCAAAGCAGGAATGGAAATCCATAAATTACGCTTGGCAATTTGTTTGCCTGTTGATTGCCAAAACTCTGGGTTTTCAGGCTGCCAATGGGTAATAACTTTAGACATAAATATTTAAACCTATCTGGTAGTTGTGAAAAAAAATCGCGTTTCAGGCTGCATTTTGAGTTCTATGCAGCCTGAAAAATATAAATTATTGGTCTTTTAAACTTTTCATTGAAAAGTGCATCCAAATCAGGGAAACACACACGCAACCGTAAAGCAGCATAAATGTGGTTGAGCGAACGCCTGTGATGTCCAATAAAGCACCGAACATAATTGGGAGCAAGAAGCCACCTAAGCCACCAGCCAAGCCAACTGCGCCTGATACTGCACCGATATTGCTTGGGTAATCATTGGCAACGAATTTGAACACAGATGCTTTACCGATTGCCATTGCAATACCTGCGGTGAACATCAAAATGGTGAACAACACTACGTTCAGGTGAATATTCAATGCAATGTCGCCTTTGGTGCCGTGAATCACAAAGTCTGTATTCGGATAAGACAGCAAGAAGAAGCACACCCACAATACCCACATCACACCCCAAGTCACTTTATACGCGCCGTATTTGTCGGATAAATAACCGCCGACTGCACGCAGCACGCCGCCAGGTAATGAGAAACACGCAGCTAAAAGCGCGGCGGTTTTCATAGATAAGCCGTATTCATTGATATAGTAGTTTGTCATCCATAATGCTAGGGCAACGTAACCACCAAATACCACTGAATAATATTGGCTATAACGCAAAACACCTGGGTCTTTCAATAATAAAAGTTGTTCTTTCAAAGAAACTTTTGATGAAACCAAGTGTTTGTCATCATGGTAACTGAAGAACCAGAATGCGATTGCAGTTGCCAACATAATGCCAGCATACACGTTGGGAACAAGCGTCCAGCCGCCAGCAGCAATCAAAGACGGTGCAAGGAATTTGTTTACGGCACTGCCTGCGTTACCCGCACCGAAAATGCCCATCGCTAAACCTTGTTGTTCTTTAGGGAACCAACGCGCCACGTATGGCGTACCTACAGAGAACGAGCCGCCCGCTAAGCCCATCATCAGGCCAATGGCTAAGAATTGCCAATATTGTGTCGCGAACTGCATCGCAAAAATAGCCGGCACACTGAGCAGCATCAAGATGAACATGACAATGCGTCCGCCAAATTTATCTGTCCAAATACCTAACGGGACACGAATCAGCGAGCCTGATAGTACGGGCAACGCAGCTAAAAAGCCAAACTCAGTTTCATTTAACCCCAGCTTTTGCTTGATGGGAATGCCAACTACAGCCAGCATCATCCAAATCATGAAACACATGGTGAAAGAGAAAGTACTAGAAACGAGTACTGTGTAGCGCTTTTGATTTTCAGTAGCCATGAGAATGTTCCTCAATATACCTATTGCTGTAATAAAAAATAGCTAAGTTACGCGAATATCGGACGGAAAAGCATTGTACGAAAGATTGAAAATTTCGTTTTTTAGTATTAGTTTAAATTACTACTAAAGTAGTATAAGCATAAACAGAAAATGCAGCCTGAAAATATTTTTCAGGCTGCATTTTAATAACCGAATTAACGGCGGCGAACTAATTGCCATGCACGTGGAATGTATGCCAATGCACCAAAACCACTCCATACGTGAACCATACGAGTGAATGGGAAAATCGCGAAGAATGTCATGCCCATGAAAATATGGCATTTGAACAAGAAGTTCACATCTTCAATGAAATCAGGTGCTTCGCCACGGAAAGTAACGATATGCTGCGCCCAATGCATGAATTTCACCATTTCATGGCCATCAGTATGACCCATGCTCACAAAGATTGTGCATAAACCCAAGCCTAAAGTAATCGCAATCCAAATCAACAACAATTTGTCGCGCCAAGTGCTGTTGGCAGAAATGCGGTCCACTTTAAAGCGGCGTTGAATCAGCAAAACTAAGCCAAACATTGCCAAGCTGCCGAAAATACCGCCCATCAGCATCGCAAAAATTTGTTTTGCGCCGTGGCTGATACCAATTGCGTCCCAAAAAGCCAAAGGTGTCAGCAAACCAACCAAGTGACCGCCGAATACAGCCAAAATGCCTACGTGAAAGCAGATATTGCCTAAACGCAACTGACCGTCGTACAACAACTGGCTAGAATCGCTTTTCCATGAATATTGCTCACGTTCAAAACGAACCAAGCTGCCAAACAGGAAAATAGCTAAACAGATATAAGGGTAAATCCCAAATAAAAAGTGGTGAAAAGTATTCATTTTTTCGCTCCTGATTGGGCAGTTTTCAGGCTGCCTTTTGGATAGAATTGTACGGTTTCAATGCTAGGTTTGAGCAGTGGCTCAGTGCCTGACATATCAGGACCAAAGGTTTCCATAGCTTCGTCCATATCGCGCACAGGCGGCTCAATCAATGGTTGTGGTTCAACAGGACTGAGTGCCACAATTGCTTTCAACAACGCTGCGTATGGCGATTCGTTGCCTGAAAGTTTATTGGCAATATGGTTAATCACATGAACCGCATCGCCCAGCAATTTTTGTGCGTGGTCTTCGGGAACTTGTGAAAAATATTCCAATAAAGCAGGCAGATAATCAGGCAATTCATCATCGCCCAACTCAAAACCATGACTGCGGTATTCTTCCAACAAGTCCACCATTGCGCTGCCGCGGTCGCGGTCTTCGCCGTAAACGTGTTCAAAAATATACAGCGCATGATTACGATTGCGGTCGAATGTCGAAACGTAGTTTTCTTGCAATTCGCGCAGACTGCGGTTGCCTAAATAATTCAAAAAGCCCTGCAAATTGCCGCGATGTTCTGCCAGCAATTTACTATCGTTTAAGGCTGCCTGAAACTCGGGCAGAGTCGCAATCAAATCCGCTTCGGGATAGCATAATAATGCAGAAAACCACTTGTAAACCAAGTTGTTATCCATTATTAACGCGCTCCTTTTTCGCGGTTTTCTTCGCGGTCTTTGCGTAAACCGTGGAATACGATTGGTGTGCCTTTGCGTTTGCCGAACAGGCTTTCTTCGCTGCTGCCGCCTGAGCAACCGTTGCCGAATGTGAAACCACAAGACGCTTTGTCTTCAAATGTGTTTTCAACCATTTCTTTGTGGCTAGACGGTACAACGAAGCGGTCTTCGTAGTTCGCAATCGCCATGATTTGATACATATCTTCCACTTGTGCTGGGGTTAAGCCAGTGCCGTCCAAAGTTTGTTCCAAGGTTTCGCCTTGAACCACTTGACCACGTTTGAAGCGGCGCATCGCAATCATGCGTTCCAACGCTTCTTTGATTGGCTCAACTTTACCTGCTGTCAGCAAGTTTGCCAAATAACGCAATGGGATACGCATTTCATCTACACTAGGGATAATGCCGTTTTCGCCCACTAAACCATTTTCAATCGCGGATTGAATTGGCGACAATGGCGGAACATACCAAACCATTGGCAAGGTGCGGTATTCTGGGTGCAATGGGAACGCGATTTTCCATTCCATCGCCATTTTGTAAACGGGCGATTTTTTCGCAGCGTCTAACCATGCTTGGCTAATGCCTTGTTTCAATGCTTCTTCTTGGACTTTTGGGTCGTTTGGGTCAAGGAAAATGCCTAATTGTGCTTCGTACAAATCTTGTGGATTTTCAACGCTTGCCGCTTCTTCAATGCGGTCGGCATCGTACAACAACACGCCCAAATAACGAATACGACCTACGCAAGTTTCAGAGCAAACCGTTGGCTGACCGCTTTCAATGCGTGGGTAGCAGAATGTGCATTTTTCCGCTTTTCCGCTTGTCCAGTTGTAATAGATTTTTTTGTAAGGGCAGCCTGAAACGCACATACGCCAACCGCGACATTTGTCTTGGTCAATCAATACGATACCGTCATCTTCGCGTTTGTAAATGCTGCCTGAAGGGCAAGAAGCTACACAAGTTGGGTTCAAGCAATGTTCGCACAAACGTGGCAAATACATCATAAATGTTTGCTCAAACGCTGAGTGCATTTCTTTTTGAATGCCTTCAAACAATACGTCTTTGGCACGTTTTTCAAATTCGCCTGCCAAGTCGTCTTCCCAGTTTGGACCCCATTCAATTTTGTCCATTTTTTTGCCAGTCAATACAGAGATTGGACGAGCAGTAGGGGGGGTAGACATTTTTGGCGCGTTTTGCAAATGTTCGTAGTCGTAAGTGAACGGCTCGTAGTAGTCGTCAATTTTCGGCATATTTGGGTTAGCGAAAATATTAGACAAAATTTTCAATTTGCCGCCTTGTTTTGGCACGAGTTTACCTTCTTTGGTGCGAACCCAGCCGCCGTTCCATTTTTCTTGGTCTTCCCAATTTTTTGGGAAACCAATCCCTGGTTTGGTTTCTACGTTGTTAAACCAAGCGTATTCCACGCCGTCGCGTGAAGTCCATACGTTTTTGCAGGTAACAGAGCAGGTGTGGCAACCTATACATTTATCTAGGTTTAACACCATACCGATTTGAGCTCGGATTTTCATGTTGTGTTCCTTGAGTTTTTGATTTTGTATTTTTTAAACTTTCAGGCTGCCTGAAAGCCAGCACCTGCTGGGACAATGGATAACAGCACACAATCCTGTTGATTCGGATTGAGTGCGCCGTGTAATTGCATGGGCGCAACCACGACATTTTCGCCTGCGTTTACCACGCGTTTGCTGTTGCCATCGTCTAGCAGAATCATGCTGCCTGCAAAACCAACCAAATATCTGTGCCAAACGGGTGGCGATGTGGCGAAAGCTGCGTGTTTTGCGGTAATTGCCACAAAACCAAATGCGTTTTCTCGTTTTCATGTAACACGGTGCGAATGGCTTTATCCGCATTTTCTACATAAAAATTTTGCCAATCTAAAATATTTGATTGATTCATTTTCAGGCTGCCTGAAAGGTTATTTAATGGGAAAACCTATTATTTAACAGGTTCGTCTTTCCATTCCACTTTGTCCATTTTACGAACGATTACCCATTCATCGCGGTTTGCGCCCACTGTGCCGTAGTAGTTGAAGCCATACGCTTGTTGTGCGTAACCGCCAATCATGTGCGTTGGTTTCAATACGGTGCGCGTTACCGAGTTATGGATACCGCCGCGTTTACCAGACACTTGTGAAGCTGGCGTATTCACGATTTTCTCTTGTGCGTGATACATTAAAATCATCGTTTCAGGAATACGTTGGCTCACAATCACACGGCAGGCAATCGCGCCGTTCGCGTTGAACACCTCAACCCAGTCATTGTCCACGATACCTGCTTTTTTCGCGTCAATTTCAGAAATCCAAACATGTGGGCCGCCGCGCGATAAAGTCAGCATACGCAAGTTGTCAGAGTAGGTTGAGTGGATACCCCATTTTTGGTGTGGCGTTAAGAAATTCAAGGTAATTTCTTTGTTGCCATTTGGGTGCTTGCCCAACAGTTTACCTGTGGTTTTGAAATCTACCGCAGGACGGTACACGCAGAAGCCTTCGCCAAAATCGCGCATCCATTTGTGGTCTTGGTAGAACTGTTGGCGACCTGTAATTGTGCGCCATGGAATCAGTTCGTGAACGTTGGTGTAGCCAGCGTTGTAGCAAACTTCTTCGCTTTCGATACCAGACCAAATGGGCGAAGTAACGATTTTGCGTGGTTGCGCTTGAATATCGCGGAAACGGATTTGCGTGTGTTCTGCCGCGTTAATCAAATGCGTATGGTCGCGACCTGTGGCTTTGCCCAAAGATTCCCATGCCTTTTTGGCAACGTGTCCGTTGGTTTCAGGTGCAAGCGTCAGAATCATTTCCGCAGCGTCAATCGCTGTTTCAATTTTTGGCTGACCTTTACCCACGCCTTCGGTTTGTACGCCGTTCAATTTACGCAAGAACTCAACTTCGTGTTTCGTATCCCACGTCATACCTTTACCGTTGTTGTTGATTTTTTCCAACAATGGACCGATAGACGTGAATTTTTCGTAAATCGCACCGTAGTCGCGTTCCACAACCGTCATCGCGGGCATCGTTTTACCTGGGATTGGTTCACATTCGCCGTGTTTCCAGTCTTTCGGGTCGAATGCTTGACCCATTTCTTGTGGGCTATCGTGCATCAAGGGGGTCAATACGATGTCTTTTTGTACACCCAAGTAATCTTTTGCGGTTTCGCTGAATTTTTTCGCCAAACCTTTATAGATTTCCCAGTCTGTTTTGCTTTGCCACAATGGGTTTACAGCTTCAGACAATGGGTGAATGAATGGGTGCATGTCAGACGTGTTCAAGTCGTCTTTTTCGTACCAAGTTGCAGTCGGCAATACGATGTCGCCGTACAAGCAAGTTGTGGACATACGGAAATCTAACACCGTCATCAAATCCAATTTGCCTTCAACAGCAGGGCGTACTTTGATTTCAGTTGGCGTAATGCAATCTTCTTCATCGCTCATCACCGCGTTTTGTGTGCCAAGCAAGTATTTCAAGAAGTATTCGTGACCTTTACCAGACGAACCCAAGATGTTTGAACGCCACACGAACATATTGCGTGGGAAGTTTTGTGGATTATCTGGGTCGTTACACGCCATATCCAAGCTACCGTTTTTCAGGCTGCTTACCGTAAATTCTACGGGGTCTTTACCAGCCGCTTCCGCTTGTGCAACTAAATCCAATGGGTTGGTGCTTAATTGAGGTGCAGATGGCAGCCAGCCCATGCGTTCTGCTTTGGCGTTGTAGTCAATCATCGACATTTTCGCCATTTCGCCATCAGCAGTTGGGGCTAAAATTTCGTCCGCGCCCAATTTTTCATGTCGCCATTGGCTTGTGTGCGCGTAGAAGAATGAAGTGCCGTTCATTTGACGAACAGGGCGATGCCAGTCAAGCGCGAATGTCAAAGGTGTCCAACCGCTTTGTGGGCGCAATTTTTCTTGACCCACATAATGGCACCAGCCGCCGCCTGATTTACCAATCGTGCCACACATCATCAACATATTGATAATGCCGCGATAAGCCATGTCCATGTGATACCAGTGGTTCAAACCCGCACCCACAATCACCATGCTGCGACCTTGCGTTTGGTCAGCATTTTCAGCAAATTCACGCGCCACACGGACAACCATTTCAGGATTCACGCCAGTGTGTTTTTCTTGCCAAGCTGGGGTGTAAGGTTTGTCTTCGCTGTAATCTTTCGCGCAATTTTCATCGTTCAAACCACGTTCTACGCCGTAGTTTGCAATCATCAAATCGAATACAGTTGCCACCAAAACGGTTTCGCCGTCAGCCAATTTCACTTTTTTCACTGGCACTTTACGGTAAATCAGTTCGTCGTGTTCGCCACCGAAGTAAGCAAAACCAACTTGTACCACATCGTCAGATTTGTCTTTCAAAGTTAAGGCAGCCTGAACATCTGCGCCTTGTGCTTTGCTTTCCAAGTTCCATTTTTGGCTGCCGTCCCAACGGAAACCAACCGAACCATTAGGCACAATCAAATTGCCTGTGTTTTCATCAACCGCCAAGACTTTCCAATCAGGATTTTTGTCTTCCCCGAAGTTATTGTCTAATTGCGATGCGCGCAAGAAGTATTCAGGAATGTATTTACCGTCTTTTTCTTGCAAGCGTACCAATACTGGCATATCGGTTAAACGGCGCACATAATCCGTGAAATACGCAGACGGTTTTTCAATGTGGAATTCTTTCAGAATCACATGACCCATTGCCATAGCCAACGCTGCGTCAGTACCTTGTTTCGGTGCTAACCAGATGTCGCCAAATTTCGCCATTTCGCCGAAGTCAGACGATACAGCTACAGTTTTCGTACCTTTGTAGCGAACTTCGGTGTAGAAGTGCGCGTCAGGTGTGCGCGTCATTGGCACGTTTGAACCCCAAACCATTAAATAGTTGGCGTTGTACCAGTCGGCAGATTCAGCAACGTCAGTTTGTTCGCCCCAAATTTGTGGACTTGCAGGCGGCAAATCGCAATACCAGTCGTAGAATGACAATGGCACGCCACCAATCAAGCCTAAGTAACGCGCACCAGCCGCGTAACTAATCATAGACATCGCAGGAATAGGGGAGAAGCCTACCACGCGGTCAGGGCCGTAGTTTTTGATTGTATACGCGTTTGCCGCAGCAATCATTTCATACGCTTCGTCCCAAGTTGAACGCACGAAACCACCCAAACCACGTTGAGATTTGTAAGATTTAGCGCGTTCTGGGTCGGTTGTGATGTATTCCCATGCTTCAATGGCAGATTTTGTTTTGCGAGCTTCGCGCCACATTTCTGCCAAAACACCGCGCATCATTGGGTATTTCACGCGTTGAGCAGAGTAAACGTACCAGCTATAAGATGCACCGCGTGGGCAACCGCGTGGTTCGTGGTTTGGCAAATCTGGGCGAGTGCGTGGGTAGTCGGTTTGTTGGGTTTCCCAAGTAATCAAACCGTTTTTCACATACACTTTCCAGCTGCAAGAACCTGTACAGTTCACGCCGTGAGTAGAGCGGACGATTTTGTCGTGTTGCCAACGGCTGCGGTAGGCTTGTTCCCAGGCGCGGTCTTCGGTGGTCAAAACGCCGTGTCCGTTAGAGAATTCTTCGCGCTTTTGCTTGAAGAAAGTTAATCTATCTAAGAAGTGGCTCATGATATTTTTCTTATGGTTGTTGCAAAAATGAAGTTCGTGGATTTTAAAAGGTATTTTGATTTTCAGCTATGCTTATAAAGCGCAGATTTATTAGGTATAAAGATGTATTTGAATAGTTATTTAGATGTATTTTAGAAAACGAACTTAAAGAATCACTAAAATCAATGCAACATTATCTATAATTTGTTAAGTTCGAATAATGAGCATTTATGAGAAGAAAATCAAGCTACCGAAGCGAACCGCTACGAACGGTTTTTTTTTATTTGTCTATCATTCCAACAAGTTTCCGCTTAGGAATTATGCTACACGAAATCACAAAAAAGTGAGCACAGTCAAGGTTAAAATGAACGCCACAGCGACCTTGACTGTGCTCACTTTTTTGCGATTACGAACGCATAACCCCTAAGCGAAAACTCATTGGACTGATACGACAAATAAAAAAACCGTTCTCCGCTCAGGTAAACAAAAAAAGCCCCGCTTGGGCTGGGTCTTTTTTTGAACCCCACGCTTCAAATCTATTGTCCTGATACAGAGGCAACAGGGGCAGCAGATTGTGCTACTTGCGTGTTATCCATGTTTTTTATAAATTTGGAATATTCCGTTCTCAGCCCAGTAAGCACACATTTCCTTACTTACAAAAACTTTAGTCGCCTGTTCGGTGTAACAATTACAGCTATTTTTGCTTTTAACGCAACCTGCTACTGTTTCCATATTCACAGGTCTTCTTAACCTATCATAGATTGGTTTAGTTTCAGGCAAAGACGGGATACGCGGGACATAGTCAGCAACCGCAACCCCAAGCACCTCCGAAGCATGTCCTTCCGTTCCTCTAGTTCCCCCCTTGAAATCAAGGGCTGAAACAGGCGAGGACGCGGACGGCTCAGTCTTTGGACTGATTGTTGTTTCAGTTGCTGCTATAGCCCCCTTCAGCGTATCAGCCTTATTCTGCCAACCGTTAATAATTCGAAACACCAAAAAGACAAGCACCAGAGCTCCGACTGGCAATAGCTTCAAAACCCAAGGTAGCTTTTTTTTAAACTTCACGTGTTTAGAAGCGGATTTAAAATATTTTTGTGCTTCGGCAGATGGTTTATAAAATTGCTCAATAGACGAAGCGAATGTAGTTACATTTAAATTCTCTTCGCAGTGATACCACTCATAGCGTTTAGTACCAACCGCTTTGCGCTCAAGATGAATGTGCTTATTAACGAGCTGTCTAATATATTTATCCACCATACTAGGATGCTGCGTCATAAGAATGAGAGTAAACCCATCGTGTCGCAATTCTTTTAATGTCTGAATATAAGGCGGAACGGCACGAGCTGAAGAGCGGAGCGGATAAGTGTAATCACATTCATCAATCAATAGTACAGAACCCTCAGGCAAAATTTCATTCAACGGCGCAGACTGTATTTCTTGTTCAGTAATTCTGTGCGCTTTAAATTTCTGTTCATCTAATCCATCGATATGACAGAAGTATAGAGGGCGGTCTATGAGCGTACCATCTTCACTCTCAATTTTAAACAATCCTTCATAATTATTTAAAATCATTTCAACGGCTAAAGAAGTCTTACCCGTACCCATGCCGCCAGTAATTAAATAAATCATTTATCCACTCCGAAAAACGCCATTCTTTGCGTAATCATCAAAGACACCGCAACACCCATGCCACCCAGCATAATTTGAATACCGTCCAAAAAACCGCTTATGCTCAACAAAGCTAATAAGCTATACGGAATATCACTCAATCCTTTCGAAACCCTGGCATTCAGCTCAATCATTAAAACATCAAAACCTTGATACATAACATAACCGAACCCAATAGATGTTAAAGCCTGAATAGCTAATTTGCCGACAGATGAAGTCAAAGCTGTAACAATAGCCGTCGAAATAATCGGAATAAGAGGCAAAGCCATGGTTTTATCTCCTCACAAATTTCAAAACAGAAAACGCAGTCAGAATATAAAAAGTAATAATCACAAAGGGAGAAATACGACTAGCAAACTCACAAAGACCGTCATAAGCTAAAGAGAAATTACCTACCCTCATTTTTACCTCTTCAGGCTTAGGACAACCATATCTGATAGAGCCAGTAAAAAATCCACTCGGACGAATATTAATGACCTTAGACTGAAGAGAAGTTGAAGAAGCAGCAGAGGCACTTTTTAACCCATCATCAGACCATTCAACACAAGAACCAGAATTAGGGTGAGCCTTACAAAAATCAGACATGCTTTCTGTCTTAGGCAATTCCTGAATGCCGTAGTTATTTGTAATATTATTTACTGTAGAATTTGAAGCTGTAGAATGAACACTGCTATTCGTTGAAGCACTAGAATTACTAATATTTGTATTAGTATTTGTGTTAGTTGCAGTATTGTTATTAACATTCGTATTAGAACCAGCATTAGAACCAGCAGATGAGTTAGAACCTGTACCAGCAATGCCTTCAACCCCCGAACCCAAACCGCTTAAATCGGGATTATTACTTGTACCAACACCGCTACACGGCATCCACACGCCATTAATTTTACAAGCCTGATTATTACCACCATTAGCCACGCCAGCAGCCACGCCACCGCCAGTAACATTTACATTCGGCGTTCCGACCGAGACATTAACATTTAATTTCTTTTGCAACTCTTGAAACTCCTTGTCTTTAAGTTCCTTAGCTTTATCTATTCTCTGTCGCAAACGCTCTAACTCATCATTAGCAAGCTTACGTTTATATTCAGAACATTCAGCATGAGCATCAGAACCGTACTGATAAACATTAGCACACCAAACCAAATCTCTTGCCAGACCGTCTTTAATTGATTTAGCTTCTTCATTCATACTATTAAAAATGTGTACCCATTTATCACGCCACGCAATAATTGCAGCCGAAGCAGTAGCATCAACCGAACCGCTACTACCTGAACCGCCATTAGTACCCGAACCATTACCCGTAGATGGCGGAGGTGTAGAACCTCCTGAATTGTTAGAACCGCTCGAATTAGCAGAACCCGAACCAACTGAATTATTAGAGCTATCTGAACTATTAGAACCGCGCATTGCATTTCTAACAGAGTCAACAACCGCACAAGTAAGATTTAAATAACAATCTAGAGAAATATCTGATTTACCACCAGAACCAGAGGAACCTGGAATAATATCTCCAGGAATCACCCCACCACCTATAGGAGCAGGAACAACAGGAACAGGAGGAAGAGGAACAGCAGGAACAAAAGAATAAGCAGGACGGAATAAAAAAAGCGGCATTAAAGCCGCAACAAGAAGTAAATTAGAATAGCGCATTGTGCGACCCCTGAAAAAAAATAGAAATCAAACATTTCAATGACCGATAGTAAATAGGCGAGAAACAAATTTTATACAAACCAGCATAACAACCATTGGCAAAAAAAGCAGCGCAAATTCATAACCGTTTTTAAAGTTCTCAGTCTCAGAGCATTGCGGTAAATTTGACGTTAAAACTTGCCCTTGAAATTCCCAACGATGATTCACAAATTTCACTTGCACAATTCCGCTCTCGGTAATTTTTGGCGGAACTTGCGAAAATAAAACATTCTCCGCAAGTTCCCGAGAAGAATAGCAAGTGTTACCGACTTGATAACCCACGCAAAAACTCCCACTATTTTATTTCAGCAAGCGTTTAGCCAAAGAGATGCCGTAAATAACAGCCAAACCAGTCAAGATTGCATAAGCAACCAGTTGAGCATCGGCAAAACCGTCAGTAATCGCTTTAGTTACTTCAGGAGGAATAGCAGCCGACGCGCCTGAAGACACTGCAAGGGCAGCAGTACCAACCGCAGCCAATTTAGCTTTTTGATTACCAGCAACAGCAATCAGTTTTTGTTTTACGTTCATAGTCATAGACCTTTCACAAAAAAATTGAAGATAAAAACCGCACTTTCAGAGGCAAGCGCGACAGCCCATAAAATGCCCAAAATTTTTGCGCGGTTTCCCGCACACGGCGCGGGCTTTCCGCGCGGCAAATTTTTGGCATTTTTTACGGCAAGAGCGCAAAGCGCAGGGGAAAAACGCCTAAAACCCCTAATTTCTACTACTTAGCGGCAGGAACAGAAGCAGGCAAATACCCCATTAAACGGAAATTTGTCTGATTGTTGAAAGTAGAAAACGCAAAATCAAAAGTAGCTGCAACTGGATTACCGCCATTATTTCGAACGAGCGAGTTAATGCCATCGGCATCACGAGCCACGCCGAAAAAACAGTTATATGGCACAAAGCCATTAACAGAAGGGACGAGCAAATGCAAAACACAAAGGTCTAAATGCTTACCTTCTTTACCTTTAGTCAAAGAGTCCGCACCCAAAATAAAACCATTCACTTTAAACACAATCAAAAAATCCTTAAACTTAAACTAAAAAAAACTTAAACTAAAAAATCAAAACATATTCAAATAAAACAAAACACAAAAAAATTATCATAAAGAACTCACTTTACCAGTCAAAAAATCATAAGAAACGCGCTCATACTGCTGTAAACCCATTTCCCAGTAATGGAAAACCAACGGTTCACCGCGTTCAATTCTTTCTTTAAACTTCTGATAATCGTCCCAAATTAAATCCTTTTGTTTGTAGCACCAATTAGAGCCATACAGCGAGCCCATTATCTTGCTGTAATTCGTGCTATTCATTACAGCCAGTTTCTCAAGAGCAGTCTTAAATTTATCGCCCATTCTTGAAAAATCCGTTACACGGCTTAAGCGGAACTTTGCAATATTCGACTTCTCAAGAATATGAAAAGCCAACGCTTTACGCCATTCTTTGGAACTATCCGCATTCCAAGCAAACGAGCCTGAAACTTGTTTCCATAACAACGCCTTCTTGCCTGAAGTAGAACGTACTAACCGAAAACCTTTATCGCGTGGTTGTCTATCAATCATGCCCTTAGTCAGATATTTAGCAAGATAACGCGCAATGCCTTTCTCACTGTAAATAGGAAGGATTTGCGAACCACGTTCCCCGAACCCATATTTAGGCACAGACTCACGAAACAGTTTCCACATAGAGCGCAGATATTTGTTAGCACTCTTGTAATTACGTTGTTTTACTTCATCGTGATTGAACATCACTTGAACACCGTTACGATATTCAAAAAGCACATTCTCAGGAAACGCCACGACAAAATGAAAATGAATGCGACCTGATTTGTGTCGTTCGTAAACCCCGATATAAGAAAGCGTAACTTTCGTTAAGAAATTCGTTCTGAAGCTGTTAAAGCGTTTAGAAGCTTCATACACACATTTAACGTCATCGGAAAAAGTGAGCGTCAGAAACCCACAGTTCTGAATGCCGAAATAACTGATAAACGACTGAATATTCTCAACCAGCGCAAAAGCTGGTTTAGCTGTAGAACTAGCCATAATTAAACCTTGCCTTGTTTAATGTTTCACATGAAACTATTTTCTTAGAAAATATATTTGTCGCGAATAATACAAACTTAGTTTCTAAGTTGTCAAGAAAATATTTACACAGAAACGCAGAAAAAATATTATTTAGAAATCAAACAGAGCGGAGTTAGCAAAAAATGCCTAGTAAACATATTCAAGACCCAACATGGGAAAAAGTAAAAGAGCAGTTCACGCGAGCAATCATTACGACAAAAACAGGTTTCAAAGAAACAGAAATTTTGAATTTACTTATCTTGAAAGGGATAGAAAAAATAACCGAAGAAGATTACATAAGAGCAGCAGCCCAAAAAAACAAAAAATAGTATCGATTGAGTTGTTATATCTTAAACAAGGAAAGGGCGGAGCAGCCTACGGCTGCCCACGCCCTCAGATTTGGGCTGCATGGTTAGCATTTGCGAACTACAAAAAAAGACACCTAAGCATTATTATTGCGCATAGCAAAAATAAAACTCAGGTGTCTTTTTATGCAAAACATAAACAACTGGCTAGACACGTTCAAGAAACGTAAAAACTTCAAAAGTGATTATCAACTGGCAAAATATTGGCAAGTTACCACCGCAACAATCTCGCAGTACAGAAAAGAGCGTTTAAGACTACCTGTAGCTAAGTGTCTTGAAATAGCAGAGCTTTGTTATTGCCACCCACTGGAAATCATCTTATCTCTTGAGTATCCACGCGCCAAACCAAGCGAGCAGGAAATCATCAAACAAATTTACTGGGTTGCGACTGTTTGCAATGCAACTGAGCGGATGAATGCGCGTTGTTTCACACGCAAATACTACAAATATAGAAATCGTTAAAATACCAAAATTTTTAGGGAAAGAGCAGGTAAATTTCAATAATTTGTAATATTTGTTAAGTTCCAATAATGAGCATTTATGATGAGTATTTATGAGAAGAAAATCAAGCTACCGAAGCGAACCGCTACGAACGGTTTTTTTTTATTTGTCTATCATTCCAACAAGTTTCCGCTTAGGAATTATGCTACACGAAATCACAAAAAAGTGAGCACAGTCAAGGTTAAAATGAACGCCACAGCGACCTTGACTGTGCTCACTTTTTTGCGATTACGAACGCATAACCCCTAAGCGAAAACTCATTGGACTGATACGACAAATAAAAAAACCGTTCTCCGCTCAGGTAAACAAAAAAAGCCCCGCTTGGGCTGGGTCTTTTTTTGAACCCCACGCTTCAAATCTATTGTCCTGATACAGAGGCAACAGGGGCAGCAGATTGTGCTACTTGCGTGTTATCCATGTTTTTTATAAATTTGGAATATTCCGTTCTCAGCCCAGTAAGCACACATTTCCTTACTTACAAAAACTTTAGTCGCCTGTTCGGTGTAACAATTACAGCTATTTTTGCTTTTAACGCAACCTGCTACTGTTTCCATATTCACAGGTCTTCTTAACCTATCATAGATTGGTTTAGTTTCAGGCAAAGACGGGATACGCGGGACATAGTCAGCAACCGCAACCCCAAGCACCTCCGAAGCATGTCCTTCCGTTCCTCTAGTTCCCCCCTTGAAATCAAGGGCTGAAACAGGCGAGGACGCGGACGGCTCAGTCTTTGGACTGATTGTTGTTTCAGTTGCTGCTATAGCCCCCTTCAGCGTATCAGCCTTATTCTGCCAACCGTTAATAATTCGAAACACCAAAAAGACAAGCACCAGAGCTCCGACTGGCAATAGCTTCAAAACCCAAGGTAGCTTTTTTTTAAACTTCACGTGTTTAGAAGCGGATTTAAAATATTTTTGTGCTTCGGCAGATGGTTTATAAAATTGCTCAATAGACGAAGCGAATGTAGTTACATTTAAATTCTCTTCGCAGTGATACCACTCATAGCGTTTAGTACCAACCGCTTTGCGCTCAAGATGAATGTGCTTATTAACGAGCTGTCTAATATATTTATCCACCATACTAGGATGCTGCGTCATAAGAATGAGAGTAAACCCATCGTGTCGCAATTCTTTTAATGTCTGAATATAAGGCGGAACGGCACGAGCTGAAGAGCGGAGCGGATAAGTGTAATCACATTCATCAATCAATAGTACAGAACCCTCAGGCAAAATTTCATTCAACGGCGCAGACTGTATTTCTTGTTCAGTAATTCTGTGCGCTTTAAATTTCTGTTCATCTAATCCATCGATATGACAGAAGTATAGAGGGCGGTCTATGAGCGTACCATCTTCACTCTCAATTTTAAACAATCCTTCATAATTATTTAAAATCATTTCAACGGCTAAAGAAGTCTTACCCGTACCCATGCCGCCAGTAATTAAATAAATCATTTATCCACTCCGAAAAACGCCATTCTTTGCGTAATCATCAAAGACACCGCAACACCCATGCCACCCAGCATAATTTGAATACCGTCCAAAAAACCGCTTATGCTCAACAAAGCTAATAAGCTATACGGAATATCACTCAATCCTTTCGAAACCCTGGCATTCAGCTCAATCATTAAAACATCAAAACCTTGATACATAACATAACCGAACCCAATAGATGTTAAAGCCTGAATAGCTAATTTGCCGACAGATGAAGTCAAAGCTGTAACAATAGCCGTCGAAATAATCGGAATAAGAGGCAAAGCCATGGTTTTATCTCCTCACAAATTTCAAAACAGAAAACGCAGTCAGAATATAAAAAGTAATAATCACAAAGGGAGAAATACGACTAGCAAACTCACAAAGACCGTCATAAGCTAAAGAGAAATTACCTACCCTCATTTTTACCTCTTCAGGCTTAGGACAACCATATCTGATAGAGCCAGTAAAAAATCCACTCGGACGAATATTAATGACCTTAGACTGAAGAGAAGTTGAAGAAGCAGCAGAGGCACTTTTTAACCCATCATCAGACCATTCAACACAAGAACCAGAATTAGGGTGAGCCTTACAAAAATCAGACATGCTTTCTGTCTTAGGCAATTCCTGAATGCCGTAGTTATTTGTAATATTATTTACTGTAGAATTTGAAGCTGTAGAATGAACACTGCTATTCGTTGAAGCACTAGAATTACTAATATTTGTATTAGTATTTGTGTTAGTTGCAGTATTGTTATTAACATTCGTATTAGAACCAGCATTAGAACCAGCAGATGAGTTAGAACCTGTACCAGCAATGCCTTCAACCCCCGAACCCAAACCGCTTAAATCGGGATTATTACTTGTACCAACACCGCTACACGGCATCCACACGCCATTAATTTTACAAGCCTGATTATTACCACCATTAGCCACGCCAGCAGCCACGCCACCGCCAGTAACATTTACATTCGGCGTTCCGACCGAGACATTAACATTTAATTTCTTTTGCAACTCTTGAAACTCCTTGTCTTTAAGTTCCTTAGCTTTATCTATTCTCTGTCGCAAACGCTCTAACTCATCATTAGCAAGCTTACGTTTATATTCAGAACATTCAGCATGAGCATCAGAACCGTACTGATAAACATTAGCACACCAAACCAAATCTCTTGCCAGACCGTCTTTAATTGATTTAGCTTCTTCATTCATACTATTAAAAATGTGTACCCATTTATCACGCCACGCAATAATTGCAGCCGAAGCAGTAGCATCAACCGAACCGCTACTACCTGAACCGCCATTAGTACCCGAACCATTACCCGTAGATGGCGGAGGTGTAGAACCTCCTGAATTGTTAGAACCGCTCGAATTAGCAGAACCCGAACCAACTGAATTATTAGAGCTATCTGAACTATTAGAACCGCGCATTGCATTTCTAACAGAGTCAACAACCGCACAAGTAAGATTTAAATAACAATCTAGAGAAATATCTGATTTACCACCAGAACCAGAGGAACCTGGAATAATATCTCCAGGAATCACCCCACCACCTATAGGAGCAGGAACAACAGGAACAGGAGGAAGAGGAACAGCAGGAACAAAAGAATAAGCAGGACGGAATAAAAAAAGCGGCATTAAAGCCGCAACAAGAAGTAAATTAGAATAGCGCATTGTGCGACCCCTGAAAAAAAATAGAAATCAAACATTTCAATGACCGATAGTAAATAGGCGAGAAACAAATTTTATACAAACCAGCATAACAACCATTGGCAAAAAAAGCAGCGCAAATTCATAACCGTTTTTAAAGTTCTCAGTCTCAGAGCATTGCGGTAAATTTGACGTTAAAACTTGCCCTTGAAATTCCCAACGATGATTCACAAATTTCACTTGCACAATTCCGCTCTCGGTAATTTTTGGCGGAACTTGCGAAAATAAAACATTCTCCGCAAGTTCCCGAGAAGAATAGCAAGTGTTACCGACTTGATAACCCACGCAAAAACTCCCACTATTTTATTTCAGCAAGCGTTTAGCCAAAGAGATGCCGTAAATAACAGCCAAACCAGTCAAGATTGCATAAGCAACCAGTTGAGCATCGGCAAAACCGTCAGTAATCGCTTTAGTTACTTCAGGAGGAATAGCAGCCGACGCGCCTGAAGACACTGCAAGGGCAGCAGTACCAACCGCAGCCAATTTAGCTTTTTGATTACCAGCAACAGCAATCAGTTTTTGTTTTACGTTCATAGTCATAGACCTTTCACAAAAAAATTGAAGATAAAAACCGCACTTTCAGAGGCAAGCGCGACAGCCCATAAAATGCCCAAAATTTTTGCGCGGTTTCCCGCACACGGCGCGGGCTTTCCGCGCGGCAAATTTTTGGCATTTTTTACGGCAAGAGCGCAAAGCGCAGGGGAAAAACGCCTAAAACCCCTAATTTCTACTACTTAGCGGCAGGAACAGAAGCAGGCAAATACCCCATTAAACGGAAATTTGTCTGATTGTTGAAAGTAGAAAACGCAAAATCAAAAGTAGCTGCAACTGGATTACCGCCATTATTTCGAACGAGCGAGTTAATGCCATCGGCATCACGAGCCACGCCGAAAAAA
Source organism: Kingella negevensis (assembly GCF_030177895.1). Classification (NCBI taxonomy): domain Bacteria; kingdom Pseudomonadati; phylum Pseudomonadota; class Betaproteobacteria; order Neisseriales; family Neisseriaceae; genus Kingella; species Kingella negevensis. Next base: position 484,621 of record NZ_CP123448.1, on the reverse strand, counting down.
CAGTTATATGGCACAAAGCCATTAACAGAAGGGACGAGCAAATGCAAAACACAAAGGTCTAAATGCTTACCTTCTTTACCTTTAGTCAAAGAGTCCGCACCCAAAATAAAACCATTCACTTTAAACACAATCAAAAAATCCTTAAACTTAAACTAAAAAAAACTTAAACTAAAAAATCAAAACATATTCAAATAAAACAAAACACAAAAAAATTATCATAAAGAACTCACTTTACCAGTCAAAAAATCATAAGAAACGCGCTCATACTGCTGTAAACCCATTTCCCAGTAATGGAAAACCAACGGTTCACCGCGTTCAATTCTTTCTTTAAACTTCTGATAATCGTCCCAAATTAAATCCTTTTGTTTGTAGCACCAATTAGAGCCATACAGCGAGCCCATTATCTTGCTGTAATTCGTGCTATTCATTACAGCCAGTTTCTCAAGAGCAGTCTTAAATTTATCGCCCATTCTTGAAAAATCCGTTACACGGCTTAAGCGGAACTTTGCAATATTCGACTTCTCAAGAATATGAAAAGCCAACGCTTTACGCCATTCTTTGGAACTATCCGCATTCCAAGCAAACGAGCCTGAAACTTGTTTCCATAACAACGCCTTCTTGCCTGAAGTAGAACGTACTAACCGAAAACCTTTATCGCGTGGTTGTCTATCAATCATGCCCTTAGTCAGATATTTAGCAAGATAACGCGCAATGCCTTTCTCACTGTAAATAGGAAGGATTTGCGAACCACGTTCCCCGAACCCATATTTAGGCACAGACTCACGAAACAGTTTCCACATAGAGCGCAGATATTTGTTAGCACTCTTGTAATTACGTTGTTTTACTTCATCGTGATTGAACATCACTTGAACACCGTTACGATATTCAAAAAGCACATTCTCAGGAAACGCCACGACAAAATGAAAATGAATGCGACCTGATTTGTGTCGTTCGTAAACCCCGATATAAGAAAGCGTAACTTTCGTTAAGAAATTCGTTCTGAAGCTGTTAAAGCGTTTAGAAGCTTCATACACACATTTAACGTCATCGGAAAAAGTGAGCGTCAGAAACCCACAGTTCTGAATGCCGAAATAACTGATAAACGACTGAATATTCTCAACCAGCGCAAAAGCTGGTTTAGCTGTAGAACTAGCCATAATTAAACCTTGCCTTGTTTAATGTTTCACATGAAACTATTTTCTTAGAAAATATATTTGTCGCGAATAATACAAACTTAGTTTCTAAGTTGTCAAGAAAATATTTACACAGAAACGCAGAAAAAATATTATTTAGAAATCAAACAGAGCGGAGTTAGCAAAAAATGCCTAGTAAACATATTCAAGACCCAACATGGGAAAAAGTAAAAGAGCAGTTCACGCGAGCAATCATTACGACAAAAACAGGTTTCAAAGAAACAGAAATTTTGAATTTACTTATCTTGAAAGGGATAGAAAAAATAACCGAAGAAGATTACATAAGAGCAGCAGCCCAAAAAAACAAAAAATAGTATCGATTGAGTTGTTATATCTTAAACAAGGAAAGGGCGGAGCAGCCTACGGCTGCCCACGCCCTCAGATTTGGGCTGCATGGTTAGCATTTGCGAACTACAAAAAAAGACACCTAAGCATTATTATTGCGCATAGCAAAAATAAAACTCAGGTGTCTTTTTATGCAAAACATAAACAACTGGCTAGACACGTTCAAGAAACGTAAAAACTTCAAAAGTGATTATCAACTGGCAAAATATTGGCAAGTTACCACCGCAACAATCTCGCAGTACAGAAAAGAGCGTTTAAGACTACCTGTAGCTAAGTGTCTTGAAATAGCAGAGCTTTGTTATTGCCACCCACTGGAAATCATCTTATCTCTTGAGTATCCACGCGCCAAACCAAGCGAGCAGGAAATCATCAAACAAATTTACTGGGTTGCGACTGTTTGCAATGCAACTGAGCGGATGAATGCGCGTTGTTTCACACGCAAATACTACAAATATAGAAATCGTTAAAATACCAAAATTTTTAGGGAAAGAGCAGGTAAATTTCAATAATTTGTAATATTTGTTAAGTTCCAATAATGAGCATTTATGATGAGTATTTATGAGAAGAAAATCAAGCTACCGAAGCGAACCGCTACGAACGGTTTTTTTTTATTTGTCTATCATTCCAACAAGTTTCCGCTTAGGAATTATGCTACACGAAATCACAAAAAAGTGAGCACAGTCAAGGTTAAAATGAACGCCACAGCGACCTTGACTGTGCTCACTTTTTTGCGATTACGAACGCATAACCCCTAAGCGAAAACTCATTGGACTGATACGACAAATAAAAAAACCGTTCTCCGCTCAGGTAAACAAAAAAAGCCCCGCTTGGGCTGGGTCTTTTTTTGAACCCCACGCTTCAAATCTATTGTCCTGATACAGAGGCAACAGGGGCAGCAGATTGTGCTACTTGCGTGTTATCCATGTTTTTTATAAATTTGGAATATTCCGTTCTCAGCCCAGTAAGCACACATTTCCTTACTTACAAAAACTTTAGTCGCCTGTTCGGTGTAACAATTACAGCTATTTTTGCTTTTAACGCAACCTGCTACTGTTTCCATATTCACAGGTCTTCTTAACCTATCATAGATTGGTTTAGTTTCAGGCAAAGACGGGATACGCGGGACATAGTCAGCAACCGCAACCCCAAGCACCTCCGAAGCATGTCCTTCCGTTCCTCTAGTTCCCCCCTTGAAATCAAGGGCTGAAACAGGCGAGGACGCGGACGGCTCAGTCTTTGGACTGATTGTTGTTTCAGTTGCTGCTATAGCCCCCTTCAGCGTATCAGCCTTATTCTGCCAACCGTTAATAATTCGAAACACCAAAAAGACAAGCACCAGAGCTCCGACTGGCAATAGCTTCAAAACCCAAGGTAGCTTTTTTTTAAACTTCACGTGTTTAGAAGCGGATTTAAAATATTTTTGTGCTTCGGCAGATGGTTTATAAAATTGCTCAATAGACGAAGCGAATGTAGTTACATTTAAATTCTCTTCGCAGTGATACCACTCATAGCGTTTAGTACCAACCGCTTTGCGCTCAAGATGAATGTGCTTATTAACGAGCTGTCTAATATATTTATCCACCATACTAGGATGCTGCGTCATAAGAATGAGAGTAAACCCATCGTGTCGCAATTCTTTTAATGTCTGAATATAAGGCGGAACGGCACGAGCTGAAGAGCGGAGCGGATAAGTGTAATCACATTCATCAATCAATAGTACAGAACCCTCAGGCAAAATTTCATTCAACGGCGCAGACTGTATTTCTTGTTCAGTAATTCTGTGCGCTTTAAATTTCTGTTCATCTAATCCATCGATATGACAGAAGTATAGAGGGCGGTCTATGAGCGTACCATCTTCACTCTCAATTTTAAACAATCCTTCATAATTATTTAAAATCATTTCAACGGCTAAAGAAGTCTTACCCGTACCCATGCCGCCAGTAATTAAATAAATCATTTATCCACTCCGAAAAACGCCATTCTTTGCGTAATCATCAAAGACACCGCAACACCCATGCCACCCAGCATAATTTGAATACCGTCCAAAAAACCGCTTATGCTCAACAAAGCTAATAAGCTATACGGAATATCACTCAATCCTTTCGAAACCCTGGCATTCAGCTCAATCATTAAAACATCAAAACCTTGATACATAACATAACCGAACCCAATAGATGTTAAAGCCTGAATAGCTAATTTGCCGACAGATGAAGTCAAAGCTGTAACAATAGCCGTCGAAATAATCGGAATAAGAGGCAAAGCCATGGTTTTATCTCCTCACAAATTTCAAAACAGAAAACGCAGTCAGAATATAAAAAGTAATAATCACAAAGGGAGAAATACGACTAGCAAACTCACAAAGACCGTCATAAGCTAAAGAGAAATTACCTACCCTCATTTTTACCTCTTCAGGCTTAGGACAACCATATCTGATAGAGCCAGTAAAAAATCCACTCGGACGAATATTAATGACCTTAGACTGAAGAGAAGTTGAAGAAGCAGCAGAGGCACTTTTTAACCCATCATCAGACCATTCAACACAAGAACCAGAATTAGGGTGAGCCTTACAAAAATCAGACATGCTTTCTGTCTTAGGCAATTCCTGAATGCCGTAGTTATTTGTAATATTATTTACTGTAGAATTTGAAGCTGTAGAATGAACACTGCTATTCGTTGAAGCACTAGAATTACTAATATTTGTATTAGTATTTGTGTTAGTTGCAGTATTGTTATTAACATTCGTATTAGAACCAGCATTAGAACCAGCAGATGAGTTAGAACCTGTACCAGCAATGCCTTCAACCCCCGAACCCAAACCGCTTAAATCGGGATTATTACTTGTACCAACACCGCTACACGGCATCCACACGCCATTAATTTTACAAGCCTGATTATTACCACCATTAGCCACGCCAGCAGCCACGCCACCGCCAGTAACATTTACATTCGGCGTTCCGACCGAGACATTAACATTTAATTTCTTTTGCAACTCTTGAAACTCCTTGTCTTTAAGTTCCTTAGCTTTATCTATTCTCTGTCGCAAACGCTCTAACTCATCATTAGCAAGCTTACGTTTATATTCAGAACATTCAGCATGAGCATCAGAACCGTACTGATAAACATTAGCACACCAAACCAAATCTCTTGCCAGACCGTCTTTAATTGATTTAGCTTCTTCATTCATACTATTAAAAATGTGTACCCATTTATCACGCCACGCAATAATTGCAGCCGAAGCAGTAGCATCAACCGAACCGCTACTACCTGAACCGCCATTAGTACCCGAACCATTACCCGTAGATGGCGGAGGTGTAGAACCTCCTGAATTGTTAGAACCGCTCGAATTAGCAGAACCCGAACCAACTGAATTATTAGAGCTATCTGAACTATTAGAACCGCGCATTGCATTTCTAACAGAGTCAACAACCGCACAAGTAAGATTTAAATAACAATCTAGAGAAATATCTGATTTACCACCAGAACCAGAGGAACCTGGAATAATATCTCCAGGAATCACCCCACCACCTATAGGAGCAGGAACAACAGGAACAGGAGGAAGAGGAACAGCAGGAACAAAAGAATAAGCAGGACGGAATAAAAAAAGCGGCATTAAAGCCGCAACAAGAAGTAAATTAGAATAGCGCATTGTGCGACCCCTGAAAAAAAATAGAAATCAAACATTTCAATGACCGATAGTAAATAGGCGAGAAACAAATTTTATACAAACCAGCATAACAACCATTGGCAAAAAAAGCAGCGCAAATTCATAACCGTTTTTAAAGTTCTCAGTCTCAGAGCATTGCGGTAAATTTGACGTTAAAACTTGCCCTTGAAATTCCCAACGATGATTCACAAATTTCACTTGCACAATTCCGCTCTCGGTAATTTTTGGCGGAACTTGCGAAAATAAAACATTCTCCGCAAGTTCCCGAGAAGAATAGCAAGTGTTACCGACTTGATAACCCACGCAAAAACTCCCACTATTTTATTTCAGCAAGCGTTTAGCCAAAGAGATGCCGTAAATAACAGCCAAACCAGTCAAGATTGCATAAGCAACCAGTTGAGCATCGGCAAAACCGTCAGTAATCGCTTTAGTTACTTCAGGAGGAATAGCAGCCGACGCGCCTGAAGACACTGCAAGGGCAGCAGTACCAACCGCAGCCAATTTAGCTTTTTGATTACCAGCAACAGCAATCAGTTTTTGTTTTACGTTCATAGTCATAGACCTTTCACAAAAAAATTGAAGATAAAAACCGCACTTTCAGAGGCAAGCGCGACAGCCCATAAAATGCCCAAAATTTTTGCGCGGTTTCCCGCACACGGCGCGGGCTTTCCGCGCGGCAAATTTTTGGCATTTTTTACGGCAAGAGCGCAAAGCGCAGGGGAAAAACGCCTAAAACCCCTAATTTCTACTACTTAGCGGCAGGAACAGAAGCAGGCAAATACCCCATTAAACGGAAATTTGTCTGATTGTTGAAAGTAGAAAACGCAAAATCAAAAGTAGCTGCAACTGGATTACCGCCATTATTTCGAACGAGCGAGTTAATGCCATCGGCATCACGAGCCACGCCGAAAAAACAGTTATATGGCACAAAGCCATTAACAGAAGGGACGAGCAAATGCAAAACACAAAGGTCTAAATGCTTACCTTCTTTACCTTTAGTCAAAGAGTCCGCACCCAAAATAAAACCATTCACTTTAAACACAATCAAAAAATCCTTAAACTTAAACTAAAAAAAACTTAAACTAAAAAATCAAAACATATTCAAATAAAACAAAACACAAAAAAATTATCATAAAGAACTCACTTTACCAGTCAAAAAATCATAAGAAACGCGCTCATACTGCTGTAAACCCATTTCCCAGTAATGGAAAACCAACGGTTCACCGCGTTCAATTCTTTCTTTAAACTTCTGATAATCGTCCCAAATTAAATCCTTTTGTTTGTAGCACCAATTAGAGCCATACAGCGAGCCCATTATCTTGCTGTAATTCGTGCTATTCATTACAGCCAGTTTCTCAAGAGCAGTCTTAAATTTATCGCCCATTCTTGAAAAATCCGTTACACGGCTTAAGCGGAACTTTGCAATATTCGACTTCTCAAGAATATGAAAAGCCAACGCTTTACGCCATTCTTTGGAACTATCCGCATTCCAAGCAAACGAGCCTGAAACTTGTTTCCATAACAACGCCTTCTTGCCTGAAGTAGAACGTACTAACCGAAAACCTTTATCGCGTGGTTGTCTATCAATCATGCCCTTAGTCAGATATTTAGCAAGATAACGCGCAATGCCTTTCTCACTGTAAATAGGAAGGATTTGCGAACCACGTTCCCCGAACCCATATTTAGGCACAGACTCACGAAACAGTTTCCACATAGAGCGCAGATATTTGTTAGCACTCTTGTAATTACGTTGTTTTACTTCATCGTGATTGAACATCACTTGAACACCGTTACGATATTCAAAAAGCACATTCTCAGGAAACGCCACGACAAAATGAAAATGAATGCGACCTGATTTGTGTCGTTCGTAAACCCCGATATAAGAAAGCGTAACTTTCGTTAAGAAATTCGTTCTGAAGCTGTTAAAGCGTTTAGAAGCTTCATACACACATTTAACGTCATCGGAAAAAGTGAGCGTCAGAAACCCACAGTTCTGAATGCCGAAATAACTGATAAACGACTGAATATTCTCAACCAGCGCAAAAGCTGGTTTAGCTGTAGAACTAGCCATAATTAAACCTTGCCTTGTTTAATGTTTCACATGAAACTATTTTCTTAGAAAATATATTTGTCGCGAATAATACAAACTTAGTTTCTAAGTTGTCAAGAAAATATTTACACAGAAACGCAGAAAAAATATTATTTAGAAATCAAACAGAGCGGAGTTAGCAAAAAATGCCTAGTAAACATATTCAAGACCCAACATGGGAAAAAGTAAAAGAGCAGTTCACGCGAGCAATCATTACGACAAAAACAGGTTTCAAAGAAACAGAAATTTTGAATTTACTTATCTTGAAAGGGATAGAAAAAATAACCGAAGAAGATTACATAAGAGCAGCAGCCCAAAAAAACAAAAAATAGTATCGATTGAGTTGTTATATCTTAAACAAGGAAAGGGCGGAGCAGCCTACGGCTGCCCACGCCCTCAGATTTGGGCTGCATGGTTAGCATTTGCGAACTACAAAAAAAGACACCTAAGCATTATTATTGCGCATAGCAAAAATAAAACTCAGGTGTCTTTTTATGCAAAACATAAACAACTGGCTAGACACGTTCAAGAAACGTAAAAACTTCAAAAGTGATTATCAACTGGCAAAATATTGGCAAGTTACCACCGCAACAATCTCGCAGTACAGAAAAGAGCGTTTAAGACTACCTGTAGCTAAGTGTCTTGAAATAGCAGAGCTTTGTTATTGCCACCCACTGGAAATCATCTTATCTCTTGAGTATCCACGCGCCAAACCAAGCGAGCAGGAAATCATCAAACAAATTTACTGGGTTGCGACTGTTTGCAATGCAACTGAGCGGATGAATGCGCGTTGTTTCACACGCAAATACTACAAATATAGAAATCGTTAAAATACCAAAATTTTTAGGGAAAGAGCAGGTAAATTTCAATAATTTGTAATATTTGTTAAGTTCCAATAATGAGCATTTATGATGAGTATTTATGAGAAGAAAATCAAGCTACCGAAGCGAACCGCTACGAACGGTTTTTTTTTATTTGTCTATCATTCCAACAAGTTTCCGCTTAGGAATTATGCTACACGAAATCACAAAAAAGTGAGCACAGTCAAGGTTAAAATGAACGCCACAGCGACCTTGACTGTGCTCACTTTTTTGCGATTACGAACGCATAACCCCTAAGCGAAAACTCATTGGACTGATACGACAAATAAAAAAACCGTTCTCCGCTCAGGTAAACAAAAAAAGCCCCGCTTGGGCTGGGTCTTTTTTTGAACCCCACGCTTCAAATCTATTGTCCTGATACAGAGGCAACAGGGGCAGCAGATTGTGCTACTTGCGTGTTATCCATGTTTTTTATAAATTTGGAATATTCCGTTCTCAGCCCAGTAAGCACACATTTCCTTACTTACAAAAACTTTAGTCGCCTGTTCGGTGTAACAATTACAGCTATTTTTGCTTTTAACGCAACCTGCTACTGTTTCCATATTCACAGGTCTTCTTAACCTATCATAGATTGGTTTAGTTTCAGGCAAAGACGGGATACGCGGGACATAGTCAGCAACCGCAACCCCAAGCACCTCCGAAGCATGTCCTTCCGTTCCTCTAGTTCCCCCCTTGAAATCAAGGGCTGAAACAGGCGAGGACGCGGACGGCTCAGTCTTTGGACTGATTGTTGTTTCAGTTGCTGCTATAGCCCCCTTCAGCGTATCAGCCTTATTCTGCCAACCGTTAATAATTCGAAACACCAAAAAGACAAGCACCAGAGCTCCGACTGGCAATAGCTTCAAAACCCAAGGTAGCTTTTTTTTAAACTTCACGTGTTTAGAAGCGGATTTAAAATATTTTTGTGCTTCGGCAGATGGTTTATAAAATTGCTCAATAGACGAAGCGAATGTAGTTACATTTAAATTCTCTTCGCAGTGATACCACTCATAGCGTTTAGTACCAACCGCTTTGCGCTCAAGATGAATGTGCTTATTAACGAGCTGTCTAATATATTTATCCACCATACTAGGATGCTGCGTCATAAGAATGAGAGTAAACCCATCGTGTCGCAATTCTTTTAATGTCTGAATATAAGGCGGAACGGCACGAGCTGAAGAGCGGAGCGGATAAGTGTAATCACATTCATCAATCAATAGTACAGAACCCTCAGGCAAAATTTCATTCAACGGCGCAGACTGTATTTCTTGTTCAGTAATTCTGTGCGCTTTAAATTTCTGTTCATCTAATCCATCGATATGACAGAAGTATAGAGGGCGGTCTATGAGCGTACCATCTTCACTCTCAATTTTAAACAATCCTTCATAATTATTTAAAATCATTTCAACGGCTAAAGAAGTCTTACCCGTACCCATGCCGCCAGTAATTAAATAAATCATTTATCCACTCCGAAAAACGCCATTCTTTGCGTAATCATCAAAGACACCGCAACACCCATGCCACCCAGCATAATTTGAATACCGTCCAAAAAACCGCTTATGCTCAACAAAGCTAATAAGCTATACGGAATATCACTCAATCCTTTCGAAACCCTGGCATTCAGCTCAATCATTAAAACATCAAAACCTTGATACATAACATAACCGAACCCAATAGATGTTAAAGCCTGAATAGCTAATTTGCCGACAGATGAAGTCAAAGCTGTAACAATAGCCGTCGAAATAATCGGAATAAGAGGCAAAGCCATGGTTTTATCTCCTCACAAATTTCAAAACAGAAAACGCAGTCAGAATATAAAAAGTAATAATCACAAAGGGAGAAATACGACTAGCAAACTCACAAAGACCGTCATAAGCTAAAGAGAAATTACCTACCCTCATTTTTACCTCTTCAGGCTTAGGACAACCATATCTGATAGAGCCAGTAAAAAATCCACTCGGACGAATATTAATGACCTTAGACTGAAGAGAAGTTGAAGAAGCAGCAGAGGCACTTTTTAACCCATCATCAGACCATTCAACACAAGAACCAGAATTAGGGTGAGCCTTACAAAAATCAGACATGCTTTCTGTCTTAGGCAATTCCTGAATGCCGTAGTTATTTGTAATATTATTTACTGTAGAATTTGAAGCTGTAGAATGAACACTGCTATTCGTTGAAGCACTAGAATTACTAATATTTGTATTAGTATTTGTGTTAGTTGCAGTATTGTTATTAACATTCGTATTAGAACCAGCATTAGAACCAGCAGATGAGTTAGAACCTGTACCAGCAATGCCTTCAACCCCCGAACCCAAACCGCTTAAATCGGGATTATTACTTGTACCAACACCGCTACACGGCATCCACACGCCATTAATTTTACAAGCCTGATTATTACCACCATTAGCCACGCCAGCAGCCACGCCACCGCCAGTAACATTTACATTCGGCGTTCCGACCGAGACATTAACATTTAATTTCTTTTGCAACTCTTGAAACTCCTTGTCTTTAAGTTCCTTAGCTTTATCTATTCTCTGTCGCAAACGCTCTAACTCATCATTAGCAAGCTTACGTTTATATTCAGAACATTCAGCATGAGCATCAGAACCGTACTGATAAACATTAGCACACCAAACCAAATCTCTTGCCAGACCGTCTTTAATTGATTTAGCTTCTTCATTCATACTATTAAAAATGTGTACCCATTTATCACGCCACGCAATAATTGCAGCCGAAGCAGTAGCATCAACCGAACCGCTACTACCTGAACCGCCATTAGTACCCGAACCATTACCCGTAGATGGCGGAGGTGTAGAACCTCCTGAATTGTTAGAACCGCTCGAATTAGCAGAACCCGAACCAACTGAATTATTAGAGCTATCTGAACTATTAGAACCGCGCATTGCATTTCTAACAGAGTCAACAACCGCACAAGTAAGATTTAAATAACAATCTAGAGAAATATCTGATTTACCACCAGAACCAGAGGAACCTGGAATAATATCTCCAGGAATCACCCCACCACCTATAGGAGCAGGAACAACAGGAACAGGAGGAAGAGGAACAGCAGGAACAAAAGAATAAGCAGGACGGAATAAAAAAAGCGGCATTAAAGCCGCAACAAGAAGTAAATTAGAATAGCGCATTGTGCGACCCCTGAAAAAAAATAGAAATCAAACATTTCAATGACCGATAGTAAATAGGCGAGAAACAAATTTTATACAAACCAGCATAACAACCATTGGCAAAAAAAGCAGCGCAAATTCATAACCGTTTTTAAAGTTCTCAGTCTCAGAGCATTGCGGTAAATTTGACGTTAAAACTTGCCCTTGAAATTCCCAACGATGATTCACAAATTTCACTTGCACAATTCCGCTCTCGGTAATTTTTGGCGGAACTTGCGAAAATAAAACATTCTCCGCAAGTTCCCGAGAAGAATAGCAAGTGTTACCGACTTGATAACCCACGCAAAAACTCCCACTATTTTATTTCAGCAAGCGTTTAGCCAAAGAGATGCCGTAAATAACAGCCAAACCAGTCAAGATTGCATAAGCAACCAGTTGAGCATCGGCAAAACCGTCAGTAATCGCTTTAGTTACTTCAGGAGGAATAGCAGCCGACGCGCCTGAAGACACTGCAAGGGCAGCAGTACCAACCGCAGCCAATTTAGCTTTTTGATTACCAGCAACAGCAATCAGTTTTTGTTTTACGTTCATAGTCATAGACCTTTCACAAAAAAATTGAAGATAAAAACCGCACTTTCAGAGGCAAGCGCGACAGCCCATAAAATGCCCAAAATTTTTGCGCGGTTTCCCGCACACGGCGCGGGCTTTCCGCGCGGCAAATTTTTGGCATTTTTTACGGCAAGAGCGCAAAGCGCAGGGGAAAAACGCCTAAAACCCCTAATTTCTACTACTTAGCGGCAGGAACAGAAGCAGGCAAATACCCCATTAAACGGAAATTTGTCTGATTGTTGAAAGTAGAAAACGCAAAATCAAAAGTAGCTGCAACTGGATTACCGCCATTATTTCGAACGAGCGAGTTAATGCCATCGGCATCACGAGCCACGCCGAAAAAACAGTTATATGGCACAAAGCCATTAACAGAAGGGACGAGCAAATGCAAAACACAAAGGTCTAAATGCTTACCTTCTTTACCTTTAGTCAAAGAGTCCGCACCCAAAATAAAACCATTCACTTTAAACACAATCAAAAAATCCTTAAACTTAAACTAAAAAAAACTTAAACTAAAAAATCAAAACATATTCAAATAAAACAAAACACAAAAAAATTATCATAAAGAACTCACTTTACCAGTCAAAAAATCATAAGAAACGCGCTCATACTGCTGTAAACCCATTTCCCAGTAATGGAAAACCAACGGTTCACCGCGTTCAATTCTTTCTTTAAACTTCTGATAATCGTCCCAAATTAAATCCTTTTGTTTGTAGCACCAATTAGAGCCATACAGCGAGCCCATTATCTTGCTGTAATTCGTGCTATTCATTACAGCCAGTTTCTCAAGAGCAGTCTTAAATTTATCGCCCATTCTTGAAAAATCCGTTACACGGCTTAAGCGGAACTTTGCAATATTCGACTTCTCAAGAATATGAAAAGCCAACGCTTTACGCCATTCTTTGGAACTATCCGCATTCCAAGCAAACGAGCCTGAAACTTGTTTCCATAACAACGCCTTCTTGCCTGAAGTAGAACGTACTAACCGAAAACCTTTATCGCGTGGTTGTCTATCAATCATGCCCTTAGTCAGATATTTAGCAAGATAACGCGCAATGCCTTTCTCACTGTAAATAGGAAGGATTTGCGAACCACGTTCCCCGAACCCATATTTAGGCACAGACTCACGAAACAGTTTCCACATAGAGCGCAGATATTTGTTAGCACTCTTGTAATTACGTTGTTTTACTTCATCGTGATTGAACATCACTTGAACACCGTTACGATATTCAAAAAGCACATTCTCAGGAAACGCCACGACAAAATGAAAATGAATGCGACCTGATTTGTGTCGTTCGTAAACCCCGATATAAGAAAGCGTAACTTTCGTTAAGAAATTCGTTCTGAAGCTGTTAAAGCGTTTAGAAGCTTCATACACACATTTAACGTCATCGGAAAAAGTGAGCGTCAGAAACCCACAGTTCTGAATGCCGAAATAACTGATAAACGACTGAATATTCTCAACCAGCGCAAAAGCTGGTTTAGCTGTAGAACTAGCCATAATTAAACCTTGCCTTGTTTAATGTTTCACATGAAACCTATTTACCTAAAAACCTAATTTGCGCAAATGTATCATTTATAATTATTTATGTAAATAAGTAAAAAACTAAAAAGGTAGATTACTTTATACTTATTTACCTAAATCTTTGAAAAAGGAAACAAAAAAAATGGCACGAATTGGGACAACTAGTTACAACATCAAAATAGACAAAAAAATGAAAATAGAACGCTTAGCGATGGAAGCCAGTCTGAAAGTAGGGAGAACAATAAAATGGACAGAACTCATGGACATTCTAGTAACAGAATTCGGTAAAGATGCTCAGCAAATGATAATTCATAGAGAAGCAGAAAAATCAGAAACAAAATAGTATCGATTGAGTTGTTATATCTTAAACAAGGAAAGGGCGGAGCAGCCTACGGCTGCCCACGCCCTCAGATTTGGGCTGCATGGTTAGCATTTGCGAACTACAAAAAAAGACACCTAAGCATTATTATTGCGCATAGCAAAAATAAAACTCAGGTGTCTTTTTATGCAAAACATAAACAACTGGCTAGACACGTTCAAGAAACGTAAAAACTTCAAAAGTGATTATCAACTGGCAAAATATTGGCAAGTTACCACCGCAACAATCTCGCAGTACAGAAAAGAGCGTTTAAGACTACCTGTAGCTAAGTGTCTTGAAATAGCAGAGCTTTGTTATTGCCACCCACTGGAAATCATCTTATCTCTTGAGTATCCACGCGCCAAACCAAGCGAGCAGGAAATCATCAAACAAATTTACTGGGTTGCGACTGTTTGCAATGCAACTGAGCGGATGAATGCGCGTTGTTTCACACGCAAATACTACAAATATAGAAATCGTTAAAATACCAAAATTTTTAGGGAAAGAGCAGGTAAATTTCAATAATTTGTAATATTTGTTAAGTTCCAATAATGAGCATTTATGATGAGTATTTATGAGAAGAAAATCAAGCTACCGAAGCGAACCGCTACGAACGGTTTTTTTTTATTTGTCTATCATTCCAACAAGTTTCCGCTTAGGAATTATGCTACACGAAATCACAAAAAAGTGAGCACAGTCAAGGTTAAAATGAACGCCACAGCGACCTTGACTGTGCTCACTTTTTTGCGATTACGAACGCATAACCCCTAAGCGAAAACTCATTGGACTGATACGACAAATAAAAAAACCGTTCTCCGCTCAGGTAAACAAAAAAAGCCCCGCTTGGGCTGGGTCTTTTTTTGAACCCCACGCTTCAAATCTATTGTCCTGATACAGAGGCAACAGGGGCAGCAGATTGTGCTACTTGCGTGTTATCCATGTTTTTTATAAATTTGGAATATTCCGTTCTCAGCCCAGTAAGCACACATTTCCTTACTTACAAAAACTTTAGTCGCCTGTTCGGTGTAACAATTACAGCTATTTTTGCTTTTAACGCAACCTGCTACTGTTTCCATATTCACAGGTCTTCTTAACCTATCATAGATTGGTTTAGTTTCAGGCAAAGACGGGATACGCGGGACATAGTCAGCAACCGCAACCCCAAGCACCTCCGAAGCATGTCCTTCCGTTCCTCTAGTTCCCCCCTTGAAATCAAGGGCTGAAACAGGCGAGGACGCGGACGGCTCAGTCTTTGGACTGATTGTTGTTTCAGTTGCTGCTATAGCCCCCTTCAGCGTATCAGCCTTATTCTGCCAACCGTTAATAATTCGAAACACCAAAAAGACAAGCACCAGAGCTCCGACTGGCAATAGCTTCAAAACCCAAGGTAGCTTTTTTTTAAACTTCACGTGTTTAGAAGCGGATTTAAAATATTTTTGTGCTTCGGCAGATGGTTTATAAAATTGCTCAATAGACGAAGCGAATGTAGTTACATTTAAATTCTCTTCGCAGTGATACCACTCATAGCGTTTAGTACCAACCGCTTTGCGCTCAAGATGAATGTGCTTATTAACGAGCTGTCTAATATATTTATCCACCATACTAGGATGCTGCGTCATAAGAATGAGAGTAAACCCATCGTGTCGCAATTCTTTTAATGTCTGAATATAAGGCGGAACGGCACGAGCTGAAGAGCGGAGCGGATAAGTGTAATCACATTCATCAATCAATAGTACAGAACCCTCAGGCAAAATTTCATTCAACGGCGCAGACTGTATTTCTTGTTCAGTAATTCTGTGCGCTTTAAATTTCTGTTCATCTAATCCATCGATATGACAGAAGTATAGAGGGCGGTCTATGAGCGTACCATCTTCACTCTCAATTTTAAACAATCCTTCATAATTATTTAAAATCATTTCAACGGCTAAAGAAGTCTTACCCGTACCCATGCCGCCAGTAATTAAATAAATCATTTATCCACTCCGAAAAACGCCATTCTTTGCGTAATCATCAAAGACACCGCAACACCCATGCCACCCAGCATAATTTGAATACCGTCCAAAAAACCGCTTATGCTCAACAAAGCTAATAAGCTATACGGAATATCACTCAATCCTTTCGAAACCCTGGCATTCAGCTCAATCATTAAAACATCAAAACCTTGATACATAACATAACCGAACCCAATAGATGTTAAAGCCTGAATAGCTAATTTGCCGACAGATGAAGTCAAAGCTGTAACAATAGCCGTCGAAATAATCGGAATAAGAGGCAAAGCCATGGTTTTATCTCCTCACAAATTTCAAAACAGAAAACGCAGTCAGAATATAAAAAGTAATAATCACAAAGGGAGAAATACGACTAGCAAACTCACAAAGACCGTCATAAGCTAAAGAGAAATTACCTACCCTCATTTTTACCTCTTCAGGCTTAGGACAACCATATCTGATAGAGCCAGTAAAAAATCCACTCGGACGAATATTAATGACCTTAGACTGAAGAGAAGTTGAAGAAGCAGCAGAGGCACTTTTTAACCCATCATCAGACCATTCAACACAAGAACCAGAATTAGGGTGAGCCTTACAAAAATCAGACATGCTTTCTGTCTTAGGCAATTCCTGAATGCCGTAGTTATTTGTAATATTATTTACTGTAGAATTTGAAGCTGTAGAATGAACACTGCTATTCGTTGAAGCACTAGAATTACTAATATTTGTATTAGTATTTGTGTTAGTTGCAGTATTGTTATTAACATTCGTATTAGAACCAGCATTAGAACCAGCAGATGAGTTAGAACCTGTACCAGCAATGCCTTCAACCCCCGAACCCAAACCGCTTAAATCGGGATTATTACTTGTACCAACACCGCTACACGGCATCCACACGCCATTAATTTTACAAGCCTGATTATTACCACCATTAGCCACGCCAGCAGCCACGCCACCGCCAGTAACATTTACATTCGGCGTTCCGACCGAGACATTAACATTTAATTTCTTTTGCAACTCTTGAAACTCCTTGTCTTTAAGTTCCTTAGCTTTATCTATTCTCTGTCGCAAACGCTCTAACTCATCATTAGCAAGCTTACGTTTATATTCAGAACATTCAGCATGAGCATCAGAACCGTACTGATAAACATTAGCACACCAAACCAAATCTCTTGCCAGACCGTCTTTAATTGATTTAGCTTCTTCATTCATACTATTAAAAATGTGTACCCATTTATCACGCCACGCAATAATTGCAGCCGAAGCAGTAGCATCAACCGAACCGCTACTACCTGAACCGCCATTAGTACCCGAACCATTACCCGTAGATGGCGGAGGTGTAGAACCTCCTGAATTGTTAGAACCGCTCGAATTAGCAGAACCCGAACCAACTGAATTATTAGAGCTATCTGAACTATTAGAACCGCGCATTGCATTTCTAACAGAGTCAACAACCGCACAAGTAAGATTTAAATAACAATCTAGAGAAATATCTGATTTACCACCAGAACCAGAGGAACCTGGAATAATATCTCCAGGAATCACCCCACCACCTATAGGAGCAGGAACAACAGGAACAGGAGGAAGAGGAACAGCAGGAACAAAAGAATAAGCAGGACGGAATAAAAAAAGCGGCATTAAAGCCGCAACAAGAAGTAAATTAGAATAGCGCATTGTGCGACCCCTGAAAAAAAATAGAAATCAAACATTTCAATGACCGATAGTAAATAGGCGAGAAACAAATTTTATACAAACCAGCATAACAACCATTGGCAAAAAAAGCAGCGCAAATTCATAACCGTTTTTAAAGTTCTCAGTCTCAGAGCATTGCGGTAAATTTGACGTTAAAACTTGCCCTTGAAATTCCCAACGATGATTCACAAATTTCACTTGCACAATTCCGCTCTCGGTAATTTTTGGCGGAACTTGCGAAAATAAAACATTCTCCGCAAGTTCCCGAGAAGAATAGCAAGTGTTACCGACTTGATAACCCACGCAAAAACTCCCACTATTTTATTTCAGCAAGCGTTTAGCCAAAGAGATGCCGTAAATAACAGCCAAACCAGTCAAGATTGCATAAGCAACCAGTTGAGCATCGGCAAAACCGTCAGTAATCGCTTTAGTTACTTCAGGAGGAATAGCAGCCGACGCGCCTGAAGACACTGCAAGGGCAGCAGTACCAACCGCAGCCAATTTAGCTTTTTGATTACCAGCAACAGCAATCAGTTTTTGTTTTACGTTCATAGTCATAGACCTTTCACAAAAAAATTGAAGATAAAAACCGCACTTTCAGAGGCAAGCGCGACAGCCCATAAAATGCCCAAAATTTTTGCGCGGTTTCCCGCACACGGCGCGGGCTTTCCGCGCTTCAAATTTTTGGCATTTTTTACGGCAAGAGCGCAAAGCGCAGGGGAAAAACGCCTAAAACCCCTAATTCCTACTACTTAGCGGCAGGAACAGAAGCAGGCAAATACCCCATTAAACGGAAAGTTGTCTGATTGTTGAAAGTAGAAAACGCAAAATCAAAAGTAGCTGAAACCGGATTACCGCCATTATTGCGAACGAGCGAGTTAATGCCATCGGCATCACGAGCCACGCCAAAAAAACCGTTATATGGCACAAAGCCATTCGCAGAAGGGACGAGCAAATGCAAAACACAAAGGTCTAAAGGCTTACCCTCTTTACCTTTAGTCAGAGAGTCCGCCCCCAAAATAAAACCATTCACTTTAAACACAATCAAAAAATCCTTAAACTTAAACTAAAAAATCAAAACATATTCAAATAAAACAAAACACAAAAAATTATCATAAAGAACTCACTTTACCAGTCAAAAAATCATAAGAAACGCGCTCATACTGCTGTAAACCCATTTCCCAGTAATAGAAAACCAACGGTTCACCGCGTTCAATTCTTTCTTTAAACTTCTGATAATCGTCCCAAATCAAATCTTTTTGTTTGTAGCACCAATTAGAGCCATACAGCGAGCCCATTATCTTGCTGTAATTCGTGCTATTCATTACAGCCAGTTTCTCAAGAGCAGTCTTAAATTTATCGCCCATTCTTGAAAAATCCGTTACACGGCTTAAGCGGAACTTTGCAATATTCGACTTCTCAAGAATATGAAAAGCCAACGCTTTACGCCATTCTTTGGAACTATCCGCATTCCAAGCAAACGAGCCTGAAACTTGTTTCCATAACAACGCCTTCTTGCCTGAAGTAGAACGTACTAACCGAAAACCTTTATCGCGTGGTTGTCTATCAATCATGCCCTTAGTCAGATATTTAGCAAGATAACGCGCAATGCCTTTCTCACTGTAAATAGGAAGGATTTGCGAACCACGTTCCCCGAACCCATATTTAGGCACAGACTCACGAAACAGTTTCCACATAGAGCGCAGATATTTGTTAGCACTCTTGTAATTACGTTGTTTTACTTCATCGTGATTGAACATCACTTGAACACCGTTACGATATTCAAAAAGCACATTCTCAGGAAACGCCACGACAAAATGAAAATGAATGCGACCTGATTTGTGTCGTTCGTAAACCCCGATATAAGAAAGCGTAACTTTCGTTAAGAAATTCGTTCTGAAGCTGTTAAAGCGTTTAGAAGCTTCATACACACATTTAACGTCATCGGAAAAAGTGAGCGTCAGAAACCCACAGTTCTGAATGCCGAAATAACTGATAAACGACTGAATATTCTCAACCAGCGCAAAAGCTGGTTTAGCTGTAGAACTAGCCATAATTAAACCTTGCCTTGTTTAATGTTTCACATGAAACCTATTTACCTAAAAACCTAATTTGCGCAAATGTATCATTTATAATTATTTATGTAAATAAGTAAAAAACTAAAAAGGTAGATTACTTTATACTTATTTACCTAAATCTTTGAAAAAGGAAACAAAAAAAATGGCACGAATTGGGACAACTAGTTACAACATCAAAATAGACAAAAAAATGAAAATAGAACGCTTAGCGATGGAAGCCAGTCTGAAAGTAGGGAGAACAATAAAATGGACAGAACTCATGGACATTCTAGTAACAGAATTCGGTAAAGATGCTCAGCAAATGATAATTCATAGAGAAGCAGAAAAATCAGAAACAAAATAGTATCGATTGAGTTGTTATATCTTAAACAAGGAAAGGGCGGAGCAGCCTACGGCTGCCGACGCCCTCAGAATGGTTAGCATTTGCGAACTACAAAAAAAGACACGTAAGCATTATTATTGCGCATAGCAAAAATAAAACTCAGGTGTCTTTTTATGCAAAACATAAACAACTGGCTAGACACGTTCAAGAAACGTAAAAACTTCAAAAGTGATTATCAACTGGCAAAATATTGGCAAGTTACCACCGCCACAATCTCGCAGTACAGAAAAGGGCGTTTAAGGCTGTCTGTAGCTAAGTGTCTTGAAATAGCAGAGCTTTGTTATTGCCACCCACTTGAAATCATCCTATCTCTTGAGTATCCACGCGCCAAACCAAGCGAGCAGGAAATCATCAAACAAATTTACTGGGTTGCGACTGTTTGCAATGCAACGGAGCGGATGAATGCACGTTGTTTCACGCGTAAATACTACAAATATAGAAATCGTTAAAATGTCGAAATTTTTAGGGAAAGAGCAGGTAAATTTCAATAATTTGTAATATTTGTTAAGTTCCAATAATAGCGATTATGTAAAATTATTGAAATACAAAATGCAGCCTGAAAATAGTTTCAAGCTGCATGATTATCATGATTATTCTGCTCGCTTATCAATTCTCCGAATCAATTTTTTAATTTCATTTTCGCTAGGTGTTTCGCCTACTTTCCAGCGAATCATCGCGACACCAGCGGCTTCCGTTGCTTTGTTTTTGCGATTATCCGCTTCTTGGCGTTCGGGCAAATCGTGCGTGCTATCGTCAATTTCTATAGCGGCGATGGGCGTACTGTCTGTGCGGCAAATCACAAAGTCATAACTGAGCCTGCTAACAAGATTAAACCAATAATAAGTTTGCGCGTTACTTGGGACTTCCAACACGCGCGACGCTTGCACTTGCGTGAACACCATGTATTCTGGCAACGCGTCCAACAAGGTGGCATAGACCTCTAATTCTGTTGGTGTCATCAAGGTGCGGCGAAAATATGGCAAGACGACGTTTTTGTCTTCAAATGGGTTGTGTGTTTGTTTGCGGAACTTAATTAGCGGTAAACACAATAAAATCAATATGATACAAAAAATGATTAAATTCATGCGTTAGCGGCTCACAATCAATGGCATGGTGCCTGTTTGTTCTACGTTGAGTATGGTTTTCAGGCTGCGTAATTGGTCTTTGATGTTTTCTGTTACGGCGTTGGCTTGTGCCATGTCTTCGGGGCGTATGTTGGGGTTCGCTTGCCCGAACAGGTGGATATTGAGCAGGCTTTCGGCGTGCATGCCGTCTCGGCAGTAATGTAAAACGGCGGGTTCTTCGGGGGCGAATAATGTGCCGACTATGCTGCTGTGTACGGTGGCGATGCCGAGTGCGCCATCTTCGCCGCCGAATTTTCGGAATAAGCCGTCTTGTGGGAAACCGCCGCATGCGAGAAAGAAGTTTCTGCGGAATACGGTGTTGCCGCCTACGGTCATTTCTAGCACTTGCCATGCGTAATCTAGTTTGGGGTGGTTGGCGTATTTTTGGGGCAAGCCGACGGGTTGTAGGCGCAGGCGGATTAGCCCTAGGTAATCGAAGGCTTGGAATGAGGCTAATGCGGCGGCAAGTGTGTTGTCTTGGTAGGCGTCGTCTGCGTCTAAAAAGGCGATGATGTCTGCCCTACTCTGTAATGCGCCCCAGTTTCTGGCTCGTGCAACGCCGCCGTTATCGGGCAGTCTTTGGGCTTGGATTTTGTGGGGGTATTGTTGGGCGAAGCGTTGGATTTCTTGCCATGTGTTGTCGGTGGAGGCGTCGTCAATGAGCCAGAGGGTGTTGAGTTCGGGTTGTTTCAGGCTGCTTTGTACGGCGCGTTCTAGGGTTTGGGCAGTGTTGTAGCATGGAATGATGATGTCTAGTTTCATGGTGTTTTTTTGTTGATTGCAGCCTGAAAATGTTGAATGTCGGGTTGCCAACCCAACCTACGGGCAGCTGAAGATGTCGGGCATAAATGCGCCGACCTACGGAATTTGTTTTTTAGGCTGAGATATTCTTTGTAAAAATGCAGCCTGAAAACGGTGTATTTTCATGCTGCGTTGGGTTTAGTTAATGCTGTTGCCTATGCGTTTCATGTCGCTGAAATTCATCCATATCATGAATGCTTTGCCAACCATGAGTTTGTCGTCCACAAACCCCCAATAG
This sequence comes from Kingella negevensis, assembly GCF_030177895.1. Taxonomy (NCBI): domain Bacteria; kingdom Pseudomonadati; phylum Pseudomonadota; class Betaproteobacteria; order Neisseriales; family Neisseriaceae; genus Kingella; species Kingella negevensis. The sequence goes on along the minus strand of NZ_CP123448.1, from coordinate 462,547 downwards.
CGGCTGTCTGCGCTGCTGTCTCGGTTGTCGCCCATGACAAAGTATTTGCCTTCGGGGACGGTGCATTTGAATGCGCTACCGTCTTCTGCGTATTGGCAGTTTTGTTCTAAGCCGCTTTGGAAGCCTTTGGCGGACATGAGATTTTGGTAGCGATTCCATACGGGTGCGCTGACGCTTGGGGCTTCGCTTTCTTTGAGGACGTTGAAGGTTTTGCCTGCAAATTGTGATTGGTAGGTTTGTGCGTCTATGGTGCGTGTGGCGGACTGGTCGTCTAGATATTGGTAGTTGCCTGCGGGTGTATCTATGCTGGTTTGTCCGTTCACAGTGAGGATTTTGTTTTTGTATTCTACGGTGTCGCCACCCACCGCTACGATGCGTTTGATGTAGTTGGTGTTGGGTTCTACTGGGTAGTTGAATACGACTACGTCGCCGCGTTGGACTTTGCCTGTGGGAATGGCGACGGTGTTCAATACGGGGATACGAATGCCGTAGCCGAATTTGTTTACAAGGATAAAGTCGCCTTTCACTAAGCCTGGTCGCATGGAGCTGGACGGAATTTGGAAGGGTTCGGCGATGAAGGTGCGCAAGATGAATACGATGGCGATAATGGGGAAAAAGCCTGCCATGTAGTCGCGGAAGTGGTTGTTGTCTTGTGCGTTTTCAGGCTGCGTTTTTAGGTGGGCTTTGCGCCAAACGCATGTGATGCCTGTGAATACGGTGTAAGTAAGCAATACGGCGGTGAAACTCCATTGTGCGCCTGCGGATAGGATGCCGAACACGCCTATCATGATTAAGAGATAACCCCATTGTACGCCGTTGCCCCATTCGCCTAGTGCGTTGCGTTGTTTGCTGCCTGAAAATAGCATGATTGCGCCTGCAATGGCTGCGGTGATTGTGGCGTAAAGTATTTGGTTTGATTCCACTTGTTTGGTCGTCCTGAACGAGAAATGAAATCGCGTATTTTAGCGGATTTGTGGGTTTCAGGCTGCAAAATTTTAGTTTTTGCGGAATATGGAAAAGGACAGGAATAAATCCTGTCCCTACCAAGATAATAGCGCAGCCTGAAAATGGTTTTCAGGCTGCGTATGGTTTATTTGACGATGACAACTTCGCCGTGGTCGTCGCAATGGTTGCCGTGTTGGTGGTGCAAGCGTCCGTTTACGAGATAATCAACGTGGTCGCCATGTGGGACGGCTTCGTGTCCGCAGTTTGAGCCGTGAACGTGTCCTGCGCATTCGTGTGTTGGGTGGCAACCGTCTGGGTTGCTGGCGGATACGTCTAACACGTGTTCATCGTAATGCCCTGCGTGTGCGTGGTGCAAGTGTCCATCGTGCAGATAATCAACGTGGTCGCCGTGTTGAATGGCGGTGTGTCCGCAGTTTGCGCCGTGTTGGTGGGCGTGGTTTTCGTGGCTTTTGCAAGTCATGATATTTTTCCTTTGTGTTATGGGCATGGGCAATTTGTTTGCGATTGCTTACGCCTGTTGATAATGAAAAATATTTTATGCTTATGCGTTTGTATTTTCAAGTATCTATTTGATTTTTAACAATTTTGATATAATATAACACGGAAATTTGAATGATTTTCGGGCTGCGTAAACCATTGGAAATTATCCAAAATTAACCAAATCTTGCAAATTTCTTACCTTTTGGTTACTATAATTTCGTTTTTCAACCACTTTAATAAAGGTCATACCATGAATAAATTTTTGGCGATGTTAGTTTGCGCTTCTGTATTATCAGCTTGCGGCACTGTTGGCAATGCTGTGATTTCTGATGACAGCCTGAAAGAAAAAGCGGCATTTGCATTGGATACCACTGCGGATAAAGTAACGATTTCTAATCGCAAAGGCGATATTGATTCAGTTAAATTTGTGGCAACGGCTCGCGGTCGTTCACATCAATGCTATATCACTACGGTGGCTGGTGTGCTTTCTTCTGACGCGATTTGCTCGGGTGCTGGTTCTGCAACGGGTTCGACAAATTGTAATGCGCTGTCTAAAGCGGCTGGGCGTTGTAAATAATAAAAAGCGAGATAGGTTTTTAGACTTATCTCGCTTTTGGTTTTTCAGGCAGCCTGAAAATATAATCAGAGACTACTTATCCCCAATCTCCAAAATCGCCAAAAACGCGCTTTGCGGAATTTCCACATTACCCACTTGTTTCATGCGTTTCTTACCAGCCTTTTGTTTTTCCAACAATTTTTTCTTACGCGTAATATCACCGCCATAACATTTCGCCAACACGTTTTTACGCAAGGCTTTCACGTTTTCACGCGCGATGATTTGACCGCCAATCGCTGCCTGAACCGCAATATCAAACATTTGGCGCGGAATCAGTTCACGCATTTTGCTTGCCAATTCACGCCCACGCTGTACCGAAGTTTGACGATGCACAATCAAACTCAAAGCGTCCACTTTATCGCCATTCACCATAATATCCAATTTCACCAAATCAGACGGCTGAAACTCTTTAAATTCATAGTCTAACGACGCATAACCACGCGAAGTAGATTTCAATTTATCAAAGAAATCCATCACCACTTCATTCATCGGCAAATCATAAGTCAGCATCACTTGGCGGCCCAAATACTGCATATTGCGTTGAACGCCGCGTTTTTGATTACACAACGTCATCACATTGCCCACATAATCTTGCGGCACAAGAATCGTCGCCGTGATAATCGGCTCTAAAATCGTATCAATCGTGGCAATATCGGGCAATTTGGACGGATTTTCCACTTCAATTTTTTCGCCATTTTTCAACACGACTTCATAGACCACAGTCGGCGCAGTCGTAATCAAATCCATGTCAAATTCGCGTTCCAAACGCTCTTGCACGATTTCCAAATGCAACAAGCCCAAGAATCCGCAACGGAAACCAAAACCCAACGCTTGCGACACTTCAGGCTCAAATTTCAACGAAGCGTCATTCAGTTGCAATTTTTCCAAGGCATCACGCAAATTCTCGTAGTCGTGGCTTTCCACAGGATACAAACCAGCGAAAACTTGCGATTGCACTTCCTTAAATCCTGCCAACGGCGCGGCGGCTGGATTGTTTGCCAACGTAACCGTATCGCCCACTTTTGCCGAGCCAAGTTCTTTGACACCTGTAATCAGAAAACCCACTTCGCCAGCACTTAATTGTTGTTTTTGAACCGATTTCGGTGTGAATACCCCCAGTTGTTCCACTTGCGTTTCCGCTTTGGTCGCCATAAATTGAACTTTGTCTTTCAATTTAATCGTGCCGGTTTTCACGCGAATCAACATCACCACGCCAACATAATTATCAAACCACGAATCAATAATCACGGCTTGCAATGGCGCGTTTGGGTTGCCTTCGGGGGCAGGGATTTTCGCCACAATTTCCTCCAGCACGTCTTCCACGCCCAAGCCCGATTTGGCGGAACATGTTACCGCGCCCACCGCGTCAATACCGATGATGTCTTCAATTTCTTGCGACACACGGTCGGGGTCGGCGGCTGGCAAATCAATTTTATTCAGCACTGGCACAACTTCCACGCCCAAATCAATCGCCGTGTAGCAGTTCGCCACCGTTTGCGCTTCCACGCCTTGCGATGCGTCCACCACCAACAACGCGCCTTCACACGCCGACAGCGAGCGCGACACTTCATAGGAAAAGTCCACGTGTCCGGGTGTGTCAATTAAGTTTAATTGGTAGATTTCGCCGTTTTTGGCTTTGTAATTTAAGGCAGCCGTTTGCGCTTTAATCGTGATGCCACGTTCTTTTTCAATATCCATAGAATCAAGCACTTGCGTACTCATTTCACGCAAATCCAAACCGCCGCAGTATTGGATAAAGCGGTCTGCTAATGTGGATTTGCCATGGTCAATGTGGGCGATGATGGAAAAGTTACGAATATTTTTCATTGTGTTTACTTAGTTTAAAGAGTTTAAAAATTTTGAATGGCAGCCTGAAAATGTGCTTTCAGGCTGCCTGAATGGGTTTTGAAGCGAGATATTTTATCAGAAAAACAAAATGCTGCCTGAATATAGTGAATTAAATTCAAACCAATACTGCGTTGCCAACGCCTTTATGTACTCAATGTACATGGCAGGCGTTGTTGCCTTGTCTTGATTTGAATTTAATCCACTATGTCGCGCCCTCTTCCGCAGCCTGAAAAGCCGTTTTCAGGCTGCGTTTTGTAAAAAATTTTCAGAAAAAACAGAACCGTCTTTGTGTGAAATTCTGTTAAACTCAGTTTTGTTAAATAACGCAAAGGTGATATATGAAAACAAATATGGCTCAACAAACATTCAAACTCGGCGTGCAAATATTAGAACCTGTGTTGCCCAAATCCTTGCACAAATTCACGCCATACAACAAAGCTTGGGCTTGCGCCAAAGCAGCCTGCACTTGGTTTTCGTGTTTCGCGTGAACCAATTCCACATTTTGCAATTTAGCAGGATTGGCTTCTTTATACGCCCTTTTGCTGACAAGCTATGTTGTGTATCACAAAAAAAGAAATCGTTAAATCAAATTAATTGAAAATAACTTGTATTTAAGTCTAGACAAATATTGTTAAAATAATTTAATATTCGAAACGATAATTCTTATCACTATTTTTATTTACTTTTTTAGATTGGAAAACGATGCAACAGCCTATTTTTAAATTATCTTTAATTTCTTTGGCATTATTTGGCGGTATGGCATACGCTGCCGATGAAACCGCGCAGCCTGCACAAGAATTGCAAACTATTCGAGTAAAAGGTGAGCCTTCTACGCGCCGCATTACCGTGAAAAATATGAACGAAACCACCGACACGCAATTGCGCGATGTGTTGAAAAATGAAGCGTCTGTAAGCATGGGTGCAGGTGCTGGCACTTCGCAATATTTATATATTCGTGGCATGGGTCAAAACTCGGTTGATGTAAAAGTAAACAATGCGTATAGCGATAGCCAAATTCACTACCACCAAGGTCGCCATATGCTTGACCCTGCGTTGGTAAAAATTGTGGCAGTACAAAAAGGTGCAGGTAGTGCATCTGCTGGTATTGGTCAAACCAATGGTGCTATTGTAGCGAAAACGTTAGATGCAGCCGATTTATTGAAAAACAGCAGCAATCCAAATTTTGGCGCGAAAATTAACGCAGGTTACAGCAGCAATGATGGTCATAACTACGGCTTGGCAGTGTTTGGTCAAAGCGGTATGTTTGATTATTTGTTGGCTGGCAATATTATGAAAGAAAATGCCTACAAAGGCGGTAAAGGTTATGTAAGTCCGCTTAATGGCTCAAATAAAGTACCATACAGCGCATTGGATAAAGGCAGTTATTTAGCGAAAATTGGCGCAACTGTTGACAATCATCGTTTTGTATTAAGCCACATGCACGAGCAACACAAAGGTACTCGTTTGGTTCGTGAAGAATTTACATTCTTCCCAAGTGGTTTGACTTTGGCTCGTCAGGCTCCTGCTGAACGCAAAATGAGCGTGGATTTAACCAATTTTGAATGGACTGCAAAAGATTTAGGCTTTGCACAATCTGCCACTGCTAATATTTATCGTTTGGAACATGGTCGCTGGTCAGCAAATGACTCTGGTAATAATTATGCTGGCGGTAATCTCAATGTTGGCTCAACCAAAACCAAAGCAGAAACTATTGGTGCAAATGTGAATTTTGACTCGCAAATTACTGACAAAGTATTGTTGAAATATGGTTTGAATTATCGCAATCAAAAAATCAAACCTAATCAAATCTTTAAAGCTGGCGTGGTTAACCAACAAAAACAAGATGTGGGTGTGTATGCCGAAGCAATTACCGATGTAACAGATAAATTGACTTTGACCACTGGTTTGCGTTACGACCATTTTAGCTTTAAAGACATGAGCGGTAAAAAACGCAATGATGGTGCAATCAACCCAAGTATCAGCGCGATTTATCAAGTTACGCCCGAATTGAGTTTCAATGTCTTGCACAATTACGCAACACGCAGCCCACGCATGCACGATGCGTTGTTGTCACACGGTACGCGTGGTACGATAACGATTGCAAATAATACCAAAGCGGAACGCGCTCAAAATACGGAAATTGGTTTTGCGTATCGTGCGCAAAATTATGGTTTTGAAGGCGCATACTTCTGGCAAAACATTAAAGATGCTTTGGGTACAACCACTGCCCGTAATAATCATAGCGATAAAGACCAAGAAATCATCAATGCAGGTAAAGTTAAAAACAAAGGTTATGAATTATCAGGCTATTATCGTTGGAATAATTTAACAGCACGTTTAGGTGTGGCACATAGCAAACCTAAATTTTATGGCGAAAATTTAGCCGGCAAGCCTGAATATGCCTCTGTAATCGGTCGCACTTGGACAGCAGGTTTATCATACCGTTTTGCTAATCCAAATGTAGAAATCGGTATTCAACACCGCCAAGTTGAAAAAGTAAAAGCATCAGACAATTACTTCTTGGTAAACAATACAGTAAAACCGGCAACGACTGGTAAAGCTGGCTACGGTGTAACCGATATTACGGCAAACTGGAAACCATTCAACAATGACAAAATGAATGTGAATTTTGCAGTCAATAATATTGGTAACAAAAATTACAAACCACACTCACAACGCGACATAAGCACATTACCTGGCGCTGGTCGTGAATTCCGTGTCGGTGTAAACTACACATTCTAAAAAAGTTGCAGGCTGCTTTTTGTTGTTATAAAAAGCAGCCTGCACTTTCCAACGTAATGAATACAGCTTATTCATCTATTTTTTGATTTTTTTATAGGATTCAAAATCAACATGACACATAAAACTATTCTTGCATTATTGGTTGCAGCAGCGTTGAGCGCGTGCGGTGGTCAGCAAACTCAAAATACAGCCAGCAGCGCACCTGCGGCATCGGCATCTGCGCCACAACAAGGTGGCAAACCAGCCGACAAACCGCTTGAACCTCACACCGACATCAAAGGCGAAGTGATTACCGTGAAAACCACACGTGGCGATTTCCCTGTGCCGAAAAATCCAACCAATGTCGCGGTTTATGATTACGGTATGTTGGATACTTTGACTGCGTTGGGCGTGAACGTAGGCGCAACAATCGACAAATCAAACATTGAATATTTGAAACCTGTGGTGGAAAAAGCGGCGCACGTTGGCACGTTGTTCGAGCCGAATTATGAAGCATTGAACGCGTTTCAGCCGCAGTTGATTATTACAGGCAGCCGCGCGAATAAGGCGATTCATGAGCTGAATAAAATCGCGCCTACGATTGAAATGACAGCAGATACAAAAAATCTGTTGGCAAGCAGCAAAGAACGTATTGATGCTTTCGCGCAAATTTTCGATAAACAAGCGGAAGCGGATAAATTGAAAGCGGAAATTGACGCAGCATTTGCAGACGCAAAAGCGGCAGCGCAAGGCAAAGGCAAAGGTTTGGTGTTGATTGTAAACGCCGGTAAATTGTCTGCACAAAGTCCGAATTCTCGCTTGGGCGGTTGGTTGCACCAAGATATTGGCATTCCTGCGGTTGACGCGGACATGAAAGAAGGTTCGCATGGTATGCCTGTGTCGTTTGAGTATGTGAAAGAGAAAAATCCTGATTGGTTGTTTGTGTTAGACCGTGGCGCGGCGATTGGCGAAGAAGGTCAAGCGGCGAAAGATGTGTTGAATAATCCGTTAATTGCCGAAACGACTGCTTGGAAAAAAGGTCAAGTGGTGTATTTGGATAGCGGTACCTATTTGGCGGCTGGCGGTGCGCGTCAGTTGCAAATTGCGGCGAAACAGGCGGCTGATGCGTTTAAGGCGGCTAAGTAGTTTTGCGATAAATTTTCAGGCAGCCTGATAGGTTTCAGGCTGCCTGAAAGCATTGCGTAGGGTGTGCCATGCGCACCATTCTTCAAATGGAATCAATATTTCAGGCAGCCTGCAAGTACACGACAAAATGTAGGCTGGGTTAAAACCCAGCAAAATATTCATAAATTGCTGGGTTTGCGACCCAGCCTACTATTTCACGGAATACCCTATGTCCACAAAATCCCTTTACACCCTATCCATTTTGTTCACGATTGTTTTATTTTTCGCTAGTTTATCCATTGGCGTGGCGAATTTTTCTTGGGCAAATGTGTTTTCAGGCAGCCTGAACGATTCCACGCAAGTGATGTTAATCAGCCGTTTACCGCGTACGTTTGCGATTTTGCTGACGGGTGCGTCTATGGGCGTGGCGGGCATGATTATGCAGATTTTGCTGAAAAATCGCTTTGTTGAGCCGTCTATGGTGGGAGCGAGTCAGAGCGCGATTTTGGGGCTGTTGCTGATGTCGTTGCTGCTGCCGAGCGCGGCTTTATTGACGAAAATGTCGGTGGCGGCGGTGGCAGCGTTGTTGGGTATGTTGTTGTTTATGGCGATGATTCGCAAATTACCGCCGACCGCGCAACTGCTTGTGCCGTTGGTGGGAATTATTTTTGGTGGCGTGATTGAATCGGTTTACACGTTTATCGCCTATGAAACGGATATGTTGCAACTGATTAGCGTGTGGCAGAGTGGCGATTTTTCGGGCGTGTTGTTGGGGCGATATGAATTGCTGTGGCTGACGGGGGCGTTGGCGGTGGTGGCGTATTTGATTGCTGACCAACTGACGATTGTGGGTTTGGGCGAGTCGGTGGCGGTGAATTTGGGGATTAACCGCAATGTGATTTTGTGGGCTGGGCTGGTGATTGTGGCGTTGATTACGTCGTTGGTGGTGGTTACGGTAGGAAATATTCCGTTTATTGGGCTGGTTGTGCCGAATATTGTGAGCCGTTTGTTGGGCGATAAGCTGCGTGCAAGTTTGCCTGCGGTGGCGTTGTTGGGGGCGGTGTTGGTGTTGCTGTGTGATATCGTGGGGCGTGTGATTGTGTTTCCGTTTGAAATTCCTGTGGCGACGGTGTTTGGGGTGTTGGGGACGGTGTTGTTTTTGGGGCTGCTTTTCAGGCAGCCTGAAAGGAAATAATGGTATGTTTAAAATCATTATCCGACACGTTGGCATTACTGCTTTTGGTATTGCAATCGGTTTGTTAAATGAATGGTTACGCAATAATCGTACCCCTGTATTGCGTGAATATGCGGCAATTATCTTCATGACTATTTTTTTTAATTTATATTACTTGCCATCGCATTGGACTGCTAAACGCCAATTTACCGTTATCTTTACAATAATGTTGATTTCTGCCTGTGCCGTGTTTTGGTATTTTAACCCAATAGGCTGGGTGTATTGGTTTTTTGCCCCTGTAATGTGTGCGATGACGTTTGCAGCAGTTTTGACAGCACAATTACAACTTCAAGCGGAACAGCAACGCAAAAAACAAAAATAATTGCAAGCTGCCTGAAAATCATTGGCTTCAATGTTATGATCAATCCAATTTATAATGGCTAGAATGTACCGTGAAAAAAATCTTTAACCAATCAAATCAACAACTAAATTTATTTTTAAATGAAGAAAATTTAAATCTACAAAATCCGCCAAATTTGGCTAAACCATTGCGTTTTATTGACCTGTTTGCTGGCATTGGCGGTTTTCATTTGGCATTAAATTCTGTGGGGGCGGAATGTGTTTTTGCGTCTGAAAAAGATGAACACGCTCGCCGAACTTATCAACACAATTTTAATACAGAACATTTTGAATTAAATACAGATATTCGCAAAATTGCTCCCGAACAAATCCCTGACCACGATATTTTATGTGCAGGTTTTCCGTGTCAGCCATTTTCGCAGGCTGGCTTAAAAAAGGGTTTTACCGACGGCGAAGATTCCGAGCGTGGCAATTTGTTTTTCTGTATTTTGGATATTTTGGAAGCCAAAAAACCAAAAGCATTTATTTTGGAAAACGTGCGTGGTTTAGTTAATCACGACAACGGCAGGACTTTTACGATTATTCAAGAATTGCTAAAAAACGCAGGTTATTTAATTTATTATCAAGTTTTAAAAGCGTCTGATTACAATATTCCGCAACATCGCCCACGCATTTTTATTGTTGGGTTTAGAAATGCACCGTCTTTGCCAGCGTTTCATTTTCCACCCAAATTGCCTTTAACTTACACGATGTCGGATATTTGGGGCGGAAATTGTGAAAAAGAAATCGGTTTTACTTTGCGTGTTGGCGGTAAAGGCTCAACGATTGACGATAGACGAAATTGGGAATTTTATCGTGTAGATGGCGAAATCAAACGCATTGGCATTGATGAAAGCAAAAAAATGATGGCATTTCCTGAAAGCTATCATTTCCCCGTTTCCAAAACCCAGGCAATGAAACAACTTGGTAACAGCGTTTGCGTAGAAGTCGTGCGACAAGTGGCTCGTTCGGTCGTGAATTATTTATATCAAAATCAATCACTTTTTAATCAGGAAAACGATATGGCAATTAAACGCAACAAAGGCGAATTAAGTGAAATTTACGCTTTATGCAAAGTGATTTTTAAGCAAAAAATTGCATATGGCGATTTAAATGCACAAATAACCGCTGATAGCATTCAAGTTTTAAAATTACATACCAATCAATCAGATATTGATTTAAATAAAAGTCAAATTGTCATTACATCAAAAGACAAAACAATCACTTACGTTTTATCGGATTTGATTACACAGGCTGAATTAAATCAAATTTTAGACGATATTAAACACAGCAAAAGCACGTTTAGCAGTCAATTATTGGAACAAAAGACGGCATTATTGGGATTAGAAAAAACCAAAGGCACTTCACTAGAAAAAGGCGATTTAACTTTGACTTTTGATGAAAATGGACAAATTTTCGCCCAACAAAATGCAAGTATTAAATCGTTTTTGGGTAATGCTCCGACTTTGATTAACGCATCACAAGCAACCAATTTTATTTATCAAATTCAAGGGGTAAGTATTGATGATATGCAAACAGTAAACCAGATTGACAGCCGAGCGAAAATCAAAGACCGTTTGCAAAAAATTATGGATTTGGGTGGAAAATTGTCGTTTATTCAATGTGAAAATACGGTTTATGAAAGCACGTTGCGGAAAGTGGATAGCCGAATGCCTGAAATTTTGGCGGACGCATTATTGGCATTTTTCCGCAAAGAAATCAGCAATAAATTAGCTGATTTTCCTGAACAAAAAATAGAAAATTACGAACAAAAACAGCAAATTCATTGCCGTTTGCGTGATTTTATTAAAGCCAGTATTTTAGGAATTTTTCCCACACACGAATGGGACGGCAATTTAACCGCTAATTCGGTTTTATTGGTCAATCAAGACGGCGAATTGTTGTTCTATCACACCAATAAAGACGCTATTTTAAAAGAATTTTTCTATAAAAATACGTTTTTTGATACACCGTCATCATCTCGTCATCGCTTTGGCTTAATTTATCAAGAAAATGGGAAATTATATTTTAAATTAAATTTGCAATTACGTTTGGCAAGATAACTTAAAATGCTGCCTGAAATGGATTGGATTATGTCAAAAGATTTAAAACTAATTTGGATTTTATCGGCGGTGTTGCTGCTGTCGTGTGGGCTGTTTTTGACGTGGAACGCGCAGGGGGCGTGGGATTTTATTCTGCCGCTTCGGGCGAAAAAGTTGGGCGCGTTGCTGCTGATTGCGTATGCGGTGGGCGTGTCCACTATGTTGTTTCAGACAATTACGAATAATCCGATTCTCACGCCGTCTGTGTTGGGCTTTGATACGCTGTATATTTTTCTGCAAACGCTGCTGGTGTTTGTGCTCGGCGGTGTAGGTTATACGCAGTTGCCGCTTTTGGGAAAATTTGCGCTGGAATTGGTGGTGATGATGGGCGCGTCTTTGTTGCTGTTTCAGATGTTGTTGCGGCAGGGTGGGCGTGATTTAGCGCGGATGATTTTGATTGGTGTGATTTTTGGGGTGTTGTTTCGTAGTTTGTCTAGCCTGTTGCAGCGTGTGATTGACCCCGAAGAATTTGCGGTGGCGCAGGCGAATACGTTTGCGAGTTTTAATACGGTGAACACGAATATGCTGACGATTGGCGGCGCGATTATGCTGCTCAGCGTGGCGATGATTTGGCGCGAGCGACATCGCTTGGACGTGCATTTGTTGGGGCGCGACCAAGTGACCAATCTCGGTATCAACTATCAGAAAAATACGCTGTGGATTTTGTTATGGATTTCGGTGTTGGTGGCAACCGCAACCGCAACGGTTGGGCCTGTGAGTTTTTTTGGCTTGCTGGTGTGTGCGTTGGCGAATCATTTTTCAGGCAGCCTGAAACATTCGGTGCGCTTGCCGTTGGTGGTGTTGATTGCTGGGATTATGTTGGTGGCAGGTCAGGCGGTGTTTGAGCATTTGTTGGGCATGAAAGCGGTGTTGAGTGTGGTGGTGGAATTTGCTGGGGGGCTGGTGTTTTTGTGGTTGGTGTTGCGGAAACGAGCGGTTTGATTGGAAGAAAATATGATTGAAATTAAGAATGTATCTCACAAAATCGGCAAGCAGCAAATTTTAAATAATGTATCGCTGAACATTCCACAAAACGGTATTACCGCGTTTATTGGCGCAAACGGTGCGGGCAAATCGACGCTAATGTCGTTTATGGCACGATTGCAACCGTTGGTTTCAGGCAGCATTGCGTATAACGGACGCGATTTGGCGACCACGCCAACGGCAGAAGTGGCGAAAATTTTGGCGATTTTGACGCAAGAAAACAGCATTCACAGCCGCATTTCGGTGCGTGATTTGTTGCTGTTTGGGCGTTATCCGTATCATCAGGGGCGACCGACTGATGAAGATAAAGCGATTGTGGAACAAGCGATTACGCAGTTTCAGCTTGAACCACTTGCGCATCGTTATTTGACGGAATTGTCAGGCGGACAACGCCAACGCGCCCTCATCGCTATGGTGTTTTGCCAAAGTACGGAATATGTATTGCTGGACGAGCCGTTGAATAATTTGGATATGTATTACGCGCGAAATTTGATGCAGCTTTTGCGTGAATTGACGCATGAACACAATCGCACCACAGTAGTGGTGTTGCACGACATTAATATGGCGGCGGCGTATGCGGATTATGTGGTAGCGATGCAACAAGGAGAAGTGAAATTTTCAGGCAGCCCTGAAAAGGTGTTTACTGTTGAAAATATCAAAGCGTTATTTGATATGGACGTGGAAGTGCTTGACCATAAAGGGAAAAAACTGATTGTTCACCACATCTAAAAAATGCAGCCTGAAGATATTTTCAGGCTGCATTACGTTCATATTTATTTGTAAACTTTTTATTGGTTTTACAAAATACCGTATAATTCACATAAATTAAAATTTTATTTCGATTTTACCCACTTACAAAGAAGGAAATAACATGACACGTAAATTCTTAGCTTTATTGGTTACATCTGCATTATTAGCAGGCTGCGGCGACAACAGCGCACCAAAAACCGAAACGTCAGCCGCTTCTGCTGCTGCATCACAAACAGCTAACTTAGAAACCTTAACCGTTGGTGGCGAAGTAAGTTACGAACCTTACGCATTCAAAGACGAAAAAGGTCAAGCACAAGGCTTTGAAGTGGACGTGATGAACGCCATCGCTAAAGCGGCAGGCATGAACGCACAATTCATTGACGCGCCACGTGGAGCAGCCGTTGAAACCCTGAATAATGGCACATTTATGGCATTCTCATCAGCCATGTCTCGAGCAGCATACCGCTTAGAAACAATGGATATGGGTCAGCCATACATTGATTTCGACCGTGCGCTGTACGTTTTAGACACGCCCAAAACAGCAAATTTGAAAACATTGGCAGATTTCAAAGGCAAACGCATTGCTTCACACAAAAGCAGTAAAGGTAACGTTAAAAAAATCGAAGAAATGGGCGCAACACCTGTGTTGTCAGATTCATTCTTTTTGATGTTGAACGACGTAGCACAAGGCAAAGCAGATGCTGCAATTGGCGATAAACGTATTTTCCAATACTACCAAGTGAAATACCCAGAAACTAAATCACACATCATTTCAACAGGCGAAGAAAAACGTCAATTCTCATTCGGCGTGAAAAAAGGTAATACAGAATTGTTGAAAAAATTGGACGGCGGCTTGGAAAAAATCAAAGCTGACGGCACTTTAGACAAAATCATTGAAAAATGGTTTGGTAAACAGGACTAAAACAAAAAGCCAACGATTTCGGTCGTTGGCTTTTTTATTGGTTAACCTTCACGCGCATGATTAATCGTATATTTTGGAATTTCCACAATCAAATCCGCCTGAGCCACTTTTGCTTGGCAACTCAAACGCGATTCCGCTTCCAAACCCCATGCTTGGTCGAGCAAATCTTCTTCCAATTCGGTTGGCTCAACCAAACTATCAAAACCTTGGCGCACAATCACATGGCAAGTGGTGCAAGCGCATGATTTTTCGCAAGCATGGTCAATATCAATTCCGTTTTCCAGCAAAACATCGCAAATCGTTTCGCCGACTGTTGCCACTTCAATCGTTTTGCCTTCAGGGCAAAGCGTTTCATGCGGCAAGACTGTAATTTTTGGCATGGTTCTATTCTCTTGATGATTTAAAGGCGCGAATTATAACGCAATTTTCAGGCTGCCTGAAAACCAAATTATTCTAAAGTCTTTACACTAATAAAGTAGTTGCACTATAATTTTGTTTTAGTATATTCACTCTAAGAAAGAACACATGAAAAAATTATTTTTAGCCACCTTATTGGTTACATCTGCATTATTAGCAGGCTGCGGCGACAACAGCGCACCAGAAACCGAAACGCCAGCCGCTTCTGCTGCTGCATCACAAACAGCCAACTTAGAAACCTTAACCGTTGGTGGCGAAGTAAGTTACGAACCTTACGCATTCAAAGACGAAAAAGGTCAAGCACAAGGCTTTGAAGTGGACGTGATGAACGCCATCGCTAAAGCGGCAGGCATGAACGCACAATTCATTGACGCGCCACGTGGAGCAGCCGTTGAAACCCTGAATAATGGCACATTTATGGCATTCTCATCAGCCATGTCTCGAGCAGCATACCGCTTAGAAACAATGGATATGGGTCAGCCATACATTGATTTCGACCGTGCGCTGTACGTTTTAGACACGCCCAAAACAGCAAATTTGAAAACATTGGCAGATTTCAAAGGCAAACGCATTGCTTCACACAAAAGCAGTAAAGGTAACGTTAAAAAAATCGAAGAAATGGGCGCAACACCTGTGTTGTCAGATTCATTCTTTTTGATGTTGAACGACGTAGCACAAGGCAAAGCAGATGCTGCAATTGGCGATAAACGTATTTTCCAATACTACCAAGTGAAATACCCAGAAACTAAATCACACATCATTTCAACAGGCGAAGAAAAACGTCAATTCTCATTCGGCGTGAAAAAAGGTAATACAGAATTGTTGAAAAAATTGGACGGCGGCTTGGAAAAAATCAAAGCTGACGGCACTTTAGACAAAATCATTGAAAAATGGTTTGGTAAACAGGACTAAAACAAAAAGCCAACGATTTCGGTCGTTGGCTTTTTTATTGGTTAACCTTCACGC
Source organism: Kingella negevensis (assembly GCF_030177895.1). NCBI lineage: Bacteria > Pseudomonadati > Pseudomonadota > Betaproteobacteria > Neisseriales > Neisseriaceae > Kingella > Kingella negevensis. The sequence continues at coordinate 447,077 of NZ_CP123448.1, read as the reverse complement.
GCATGATTAATCGTATCTCTTGGTGATTTAAAGGCGCGAGTTATAACGCAATTTTCAGGCTGCCTGAAAACCAAATTATTCTAAAGTCTTTACACTAATAAAGTAATTGCACTATAATTTTGTTTTAGTCTATTCACTCTAAGAAAGAACACATGAAAAAATTATTTTTAGCCACCTTATTTTCTGCTTCAGCCTTCAGCGCATTTGCTTCAGGCATTGAAGGCAAATGGCGCACGATTGACGATGAAACAGGCAAACCCAAAGCCGTTGTAACCATTAGCAAAAGCGGCAGCAGCTATAACGGCACGATTACAGGCTTGGCGCAAGGCGTGAACAACGTCTGCCCAGCGTGTTCAGGCAATCGCCCATTGGTTGGCTTGACTGTAGTAACAGGTTTGAAAGCCGCTTCTGAAACCGAATTCAAAGACGGCAAAATCTACGACCCGAAATCGGGCAAAACGTATCAATCCAAAGCCACCCTATCCGCAGATGGCAACACGTTGAAAGTGCGCGGATTTATCGGCATTTCTGCCTTGGGTCGCACGCAAACTTGGACGCGCGTTCAATAATTTTACACAATCAAAAAGCAGCCTGAAAACTTTTCAGGCTGCTTTTATTTATACCGACACAACGGCTTTAATATGCGGATGTGGGTCGTAATCCACCAATTCAAAATCTTCAAACTTAAACGCGAAAATATCTTTCACATCGGGATTAATTTTCATCGTAGGCAGCTTGCGAGGCTCGCGTGTGAGCTGCAATTCGGCTTGTTCAAAGTGGTTTTTATAGATGTGCGCGTCGCCCAAAGTATGCACAAATTCGCCTGCTTGCAAGCCGCAAACTTGGGCGAGCATGAGCGTTAAAAGCGCGTAGCTGGCAATATTGAACGGCACACCTAGGAAAATATCCGCGCTACGTTGATAGAGCTGACAAGAGAGTTTGCCATCTGCCACATAAAATTGGAACAGCGCGTGGCATGGCGGCAATGCCATGTTGTCCACTTCGGCGGGATTCCATGCGGACACAATCAGGCGACGGCTATCTGGATTGTTTTTGATTTGTAGGACGAGGTTGCTGATTTGGTCAATCGTTTCGCCGTTTGCGCCGCGCCAACTGCGCCATTGTGCGCCATACACGCGCCCTAAATCGCCGTTTTCATCTGCCCATTCGTCCCAAATGCGCACGCCGTTTTCTTTGAGATAACGGATGTTGGTATTGCCTGACAAGAACCATAACAGTTCGTGGATAATGGATTTCAGGTGTAGTTTTTTGGTGGTTAACACGGGGAAGCCGTCTGCTAAATTGAAACGCATTTGGTAGCCAAACACGGAGCGTGTGCCTGTGCCTGTGCGGTCGGCTTTATCCACGCCGTTTTGCATAACGTGGTTCATTAAGTCTAAATATTGTTTCATGGTTCTCTCTATTTTTCGGTTTTCAGGCTGCCTGAAAAAGTCGGATTCAAGAATCCGACCTACGGTTATTTTGCGTTGCGTTCTACGGCGTTGATAAACATCGCGGCAACATCAAAGCCTTTTTGGTTGGTGATTTCTTGGAAACCTGTTGGGCTGGTTACATTCACTTCGGTTAAGCAATCGCCAATCACGTCCAAACCTGCGAGCAAAATGCCACGCGCTTTGAGTTGCGGCGCGAGCGTTTCAGCAATTTCTCTATCGCGTGCAGACAATTCTTGTGCGACACCGCGTCCGCCTGCTGCCAAATTGCCGCGTGTTTCGCCGTTTTGTGGGATTCGCGCGAGCGCATATGGGACAACTTCGCCGTCAATCACAAGAATGCGTTTGTCACCTTTGATGATTTCGGGAATATAGCGTTGCGCCATGATGGTGCGTGTGTCTAGACGCATGAGCGTTTCTAGAATGCTGCCGATATTAGGGTCTGTTTCGGTGAGGCGGAAAATGCCCATGCCGCCCATGCCATCTAGTGGTTTGACGATGATGTCTTTGTGTTCAGCAAGAAATTCGCGAACTTGTGCGGCGCGTGTGGTTACAAGCGTGGGCGATGTGAATTGCGAAAAATTTAAAATGGCGAGTTTTTCGTTGAAATCGCGCATGGCTTGTCCGCTGTTGTAAACGTGTGCGCCTTGTTGCTCGGCAAGTGTGAGCAGTTGCGTTGAATACAAATATTGCATGTCAAACGGTGGGTCGGTGCGCATAATCACGGCTTCAAACTCGGTTAAGGCAGCCTGAAAGGGGTCGGCAGCCTGAAACCATGCGTGGTCGTCTTTTGCGCCAAGAAATTGGAAAGGTACGGCGCGTGTGTGGACTTTACCTGCGACAACATTGAGTTCGCTGGCGAGTGTGTGATAAAGGCTGTATCCGCGTTTGGCAGCTTCGCACATCATGGCGTAGGTGGTGTCTTTGTAGGTTTTGAAGCCTGCCATGGGGTCGGCGATGAATAGGATTTTCATGTTTGTCCTTTCGTTTGTTTTCAGGCTGCCTGAAAGTTATTTTGCCAATGGTTTCAGGCTGTAAACTAGGTTTTCTTGTTGCACTTTAAACAGTAAATCAATGTTTGGGTGTTTGCCTGTGTTGGCTTGTGCGTCGGCAACGTGTTCGGCGAACCAGTCTAAACCTTGTTGTGCGGCTTGGGCGTTGAGTGTGCCGTTGAATTGTTCGGCGAGTGCGTTGTAGAGTTTCAGGCTGCCTAATTTGCCTTCAATGGCGGGAATGTTGTGAATCACTGCGCCTGTTGGGTCGCATACGTCTAAACCTGATAAGTGTGTGATTTCAGGCATTTGGGCTAGGTTTTCTTTAAAAGCCATGATTTTTCCTTATTCGCGTTTCAGGCTGCCTGAAAATGATTTGGCAGCCTGAATTGGGTGTGATTTAGTTATTGCGTGTACCGAAAATTTTGTCGCCTGCATCGCCTAAACCTGGAATGATGTAGCCGTCTTCGTTCAAGTGGCTATCCAGCGCGGCGGTGTAAATAGTTACATCTGGGTGCGCGTCTGATACGACTTTCACGCCTTCTGGTGCAGCTACCAACACCAATGCTTTGATGTTTTTGCAGCCTTTGCTTTTGAGCAAGTCAATCGTGGCAACCATTGAACCGCCTGTTGCCAACATGGGGTCAATAATCAAGGCTGGGCGTTCGTCCATGTTATCAACCAATTTTTCAAAATAAGACACGGGTTGCAGGGTTTCTTCATCGCGTTGCAAGCCAACTACGCTGATTTTTGCGCCTGGAATCAAGTCCAACACGCCGTCTAGCATGCCTAAACCTGCGCGCAAGATTGGCACGACGGTAACGGTTTTGCCTTTGATGCGTTGACCGACCATTTTGCCGCACCAACCGTCAATTTCGTAGTCTTCTACACAAAAATCGCGCGTTGCTTCATAAGTCATCAAACGCGCTAATTCTTTGGTTAATGTACGAAATTTGCCTGTGTTGCAATTTGCTTCGCGCATTAAAGTGAGTTTGTGTTTTACCAATGGGTGGTCAATTACTTGTAAAGTCATTTTGTATTACCTTGCTTTTGGGAGATGAAAACGAGTGTAATTATAGCAAAGATAGAGTGTGCAAGCAGCCTGAAAATGCGGTATATTTAAATTTTGTTTACTTTAGTGAATGAAAATAAAAATGAGACAAGGTGACAACGTCCGCTGTGTGCATAACGCCGTATCATTGCTATTTTCATTCACTAATCAATTTCACGGAAACTACTATGTTTAATAAGCCTGAAGAAATTTTAATGGCGATTCTTGCGGCGATTTGGATTGGTGCAAACTATTATCTTGCCGCGCTCGCTACGTCTGCTATGCCTAAATATACGTTTATGATTACGATTGCTGTTGTGGTGTGGACGTGTTTGACGTTTTGGCTGTGGCACAAAGAAGTTCTGTTTCGTGTTTACCCGATTATGCTAGGCTTGCTGGTCGGCTGCTGGACGTTTTGGCTGGACTGGTTTGCGCAAGGGGTAAATCCTGCGCCTTGGTATGCGACTTGGTGGTTTAAGCTGATTTTGGTTACGTTGCCGATTGTGGGCTTTTATGGCAAGGAGTGGGCGAATCGCCATAAACGCCAATTGAAGAGTGTGTTTCGATGAAACGCATTTTTGTTTTATACACGGGTGGCACGATTGGCATGGTGCAGAGTGAATTGGGTTTGCGTCCTGATACGGGGATTGTGAATTCGGCTCTTGTGCCGTTTTCAGGCTGCCTGAAATGTGATTGGTTTGTTTGTGAGCCATTGATTGATAGTTCGGCGGTGTCGCCAAAGCATTGGGCGGATTGGTTGCGGATTTTGCAAGCGCAGTTGCCGCGCTATGACGGGGCGTTGATTTTGCATGGCACGGATACGTTGGCTTACACGGCAAATGTGTTGGCGTTGGCTTTGGATACGCTGGGAAAACCTGTGGTGCTGACGGGGTCGCAAAAGCCGTTTGACCATGTGAATAGTGATGCGCCTGATAATTTGCAAACGGCGGTTGCTGCCCTGCTTCGTGATGATGTGCGTGAAGTTTTGTTGGCCTTTAATGGGAAATTGTTTCCTGCGGTGGGCTGTAGCAAAGTTAGCACGGAAACGGACGATGGTTTTGCGAATGCGCATTTTGGCGAATGGCAGCCTGAAAGTGGGGTTGCGCCGTTTTCAGGCTGCGTGAAGCGTGTGTTTAATCCTGATGTGCGTGTGGCAAATGTTTATTTAACGCCTGTTGCTGGGGTTCAGGCTGCGGCGTTTATGTTGGATAATTTTGGGGCGGCTGCGGCGATTGTGCAGTCTTTTGGGCATGGGAATGCGCCTAATGATGCGAACTGGTTGGCGGCGGTGCGGCGGTTTACGCAGCAAGGAAAGGTGTTGCTGAATATTAGCCAAGTGCCGCAAGGTTGTGCGGCGGCGGTTTATGCACAAGGGAATGCGTTGCGGCAAGCTGGCGCCATTCAGGGTGGCAAGTGCAATATTGAAACGGCGGTTGCGTTGGCGATGTTGGCAGCGGCTAATGATTGGTCGGCTGATGATGTGGCTGCGGAATTGGCGCGGTTGCGGTTGCGGTTGATTTGATTTTGGATTCACGCTCAGTTTATTGGGCGTGAATTTTTGTTTGCTCTGCCCTATTGGTTGTTGAATTGAAACTGGTGGGGTTTCAGTAATTTTTATTTTTTAATAGGTTTATATATAAGCGTTATGTTAAATAATATTATAAATAAAAATAATCGCAGCCTGAAACAATATTTTCAGGCTGCGATTATTTATGATGTGTTTACATCTACGGCATTTATTTATTTTCAGGTTGTAACGGCAAATAAATATCAAACCGAGTTGATTTTCCTTCATACTGATACGCAGGTTTCACGCCACACAAAAACTCCCCCAAACGCGGACGTTTCACCACAATTCGCTTTTTCGCCACTTCCCTCGCAGCCTGAAATAATTGCGCGTCCGCATCGCTTTCAGGCAGCCCGACTAATTCATGAAAATACGCCATTTCCTTTTTCACGGCTGCCGACTTCTGCCGCTCGGGATACATCGGGTCAAGATACACCACATCGGGCTTGCCGACTGCTGCCGCTTGTTCACGCAAAAGTTGCGCCGCGTTGCCCTGAATCAGCGTGATATTTGCCACCACTTCCGCGATTTCAGGCTGCATTTTTGCCCGTTGCAAGCCGTCCAACAACAATGCAAACACCGCAAAATTTTGCTCAAACGTCTGAACGCACAAACCTAAACTTGCTAGCACAAAACTATCACGCCCCAAGCCGCCAGTCGCGTCCCAAACGGTTGGCTTTGTGGTATGGTTTACTGCCTTGCCAATCAGTTCTCCGCCGCCTTTTGTGCGCCGATATTGCGCCGCGCCGCTCGCAAAATCCACTTGCACCACACCCTTCTCTCCTACTTTCGCGAGCGATAAACCGTGTTCATCGTATCGCAGAAATACGCCGTTTTCAGGCTGCGTTTTCGTGGGCGTATGCGCGGATAAATGCTCAGGTAAAACCAGTTGAGTAACAATATTCATGATTTTTGATTTTCTGTGAGACAAAACTTTCAGGCTGCAATCTAAGTCGCAGCCTGAAAAAACTTACATTTCCGAATAATTCGGTCCACCACTTCCCTCTGGGCAAATCCAGTTGATATTTTGTGTTGGGTCTTTGATGTCGCAGGTTTTGCAGTGAACACAATTCGCTGCATTGATTTGTAAACGCGGTGCACCGTTTTCTTCTACGATTTCGTACACGCCAGCAGGGCAATAACACGTTTCAGGGCTGGCGTATTCTTTGAAATTCACGTCAATCATCGTTTGCGCGTTTTTCAGTTGCAAATGCGATGGCTGGTCTTCTTCATGCGACACATTCGCCAAAAACACGCTGCTCAAACGGTCAAACGTGATTTTGCCATCAGGTTTTGGATAATCAATCGGCTGACAATCCGCCGCTTTTTTTAGGCTGCCTGAATCCGTGCCGTGATGTTTCAACGTCCACGCGCCGCGCCCTTTCAACACATATTGCTCCAACGCAGTGTAAATCATCGCAGGAATCAAACCCCATTTAAAAGACGGACGAATATTTCGAGCCTGATGCAATTCATCATATAACCAGCTATTTTCAAATAGTTTTTGATAATTATCTGCCGACACATTTTTTTCAGGCAACTCGCCATCGTGTTCCACCAAAACAGGGAAAATCGCTTCTGCCGCCAACATCGCCGATTTCATCGCGGTATGACAGCCTTTGATGCGCGGCACATTCAAAAAGCCCGCGCAATCGCCAATCAACACGCCGCCCGCAAATGATAATTTCGGCAAACTCTGCAAACCGCCTTCCACCAAAGCTCGCGCCCCGTAAGCGATTCGGCGACCGCCCTCCAAAAGCGGACGAATCGCAGGGTGCAATTTAAAGCGTTGAAATTCCTCAAATGGCGACAAATACGGATTTTCATAATCCAGCCCCACCACAAAACCAATCGCCACTTTATTATCGTCTAAATGATAAATAAATGAACCGCCGTAAGTGTGCGAATCCAACGGATAACCTGTTGTGTGAATGGCTAAACCTGCTTGCGATTTTTCAGGCTGCACTTCCCAAATTTCCTTAATCCCCAAACCGTAAGTTTGTGGCTGACTGAATCGGTCGAGCGAATATTGGCGAATAATCGTTTTGCTCAACGAGCCACGCGCCCCTTCGGCAAAAATGGTTTGCTGCGCGTGTAATTCCATGCCAGCTTGGAAATTCGCGGTCGGTTCGCCGTCTTTGCCCACGCCCATATTGCCTGTCGCCACGCCTTTCACGCTGCCGTCTTTGTGGTACAAAATTTCCGCGCCTGCAAAACCTGCGTAAATTTCCACGCCGAGATTTTCCGCTTGTTCCGCCAACCATTTACACAACACGCCTAAGCTGATGATGTAATTGCCATGATTTTGAAAACTTGGCGGCGTGAGTGGAATTTTGAATGATTTATTTTCGGTCAAAAATAAAACTTGGTCGTCCGTAACAGGGCGCGTGAGCGGTGCGCCCAATTCGCGCCATTTTGGCAACAATTCGTCTAGCGCAATCGGGTCAAACACCGCGCCCGATAAAATGTGTGCACCCACTTCGCTGCCTTTTTCTAATACGCAAACGCTGATTTCACGGTTTTGCTCGGCGGCGATTTGTTTCAATTTAATCGCAGCAGACAAGCCCGCCACGCCTGCGCCGACAATCACGACATCGTATTGCATGCTGTCGCGTTCAATTTCTTGGTTCATGGTTTTTGTTCCTGCGTATTTTTTGAATGGTGCGATTTTAACATTATTTACTTTCAGGCTGCGTGATTACTCTAAACGCAGCCTGAAAAAAACTGGGCTTCTTTTCAGAAACCCAGTCTTCACAAATTATTTCGCAGGAATTGCCAACAACACTTTTTTCAGCAACTCAAAATTTTTTGCCACGCTATCAATTTGCACGTGTTCGGTTGGCGAATGTGCGTTGAAAATGTTTGGACCAAACGAAACCATATCCATGTGCGGCGCTTTAGATTTCAGATAGCCGCATTCCAAACCTGCGTGAATCACTTGCACAGTTGGTTCTCTGCCAAATTCCGTCGCCATTAAAGGTTTCACCAATTCCAGCAATTTAGATTGTGGGTCTGGCAACCAACCAGGGTAATCATTGTGCGTGTGCATTTCCACACCAGCTAAACGCGATAACGCCGCCAATCTTTGTTTCAACGCTTGTTTTTGCGTTTCGCCCAGCGAGCGCATTAAGGTTTTCAGCGCAAAATCGCCCTGCTCTAGCGTTACCACACCAGCGTTGATAGACGTTTCCACAATGCCCGCAAAATCGTCGCTCATACGCAGCACACCATTTGGGAAGCTGCTGACGAAATCCAAAAAGTGTTGCGTGTCCGCTTGAGACAACACGGTTGCGGTGGTTTCTTGCGCGGTGCATTCCACTTTCAGGCTGCGTTCTACGGCATGCAACTCGGTTTGAATGATTTTGGCTTCGGCTTCAATCGCGGCAATCACGCTTTCGTCGCCCACAATAATGGCTTCTGCGCTGCGTGGAATAGCGTTAATCACTGTGCCGCCGTTGAACGCAATCAGTTGAATGGGCGCGACTTGGTTCGCAGCCTGAAGCACGCGGATTAGCACTAAATTGGCGTTGCCGCGATATTCGTGAATGTTTACACCTGAGTGTCCGCCACGCAAACCTGATACTTTCACGCTCAGTGTTTTGCCTGTGTACGCGTGGTGCGGATATTGGCGCGTGAATGTCGCGTCACAACCGCCTGCGCAACCGACAAAAATTTGTGCGTCGTCTTCGGTGTCCAAATTCAGCAAGTATGGCGCGGACAACCATTCAGGCTGCAAGACGTTCACGCCGCCCATGGACGTTTCTTCCTCTGTGGTGATGATGATGTGTAATTCTGGGTGGGCGATGTCGTCGCTGAACGCTACGGCTAATGCCATGGCTAAACCGATGCCGTTGTCTGCGCCTAATGTGGTGTGATTGGCATACACAAATTGGTCTTGAATGCGCGGCTGAATAGGGTCTTTGATGAAATCGTGGGTGGAATTATCGGCTTTTTGGGCAACCATGTCGCAATGGGCTTGCAGCGCAACGGGGGCGCGGTTTTCCATACCTTTGCTGGCGGGTTTGGTGATGTGCAGGTTGTTTTTGCTGTCGCGCTCTACGGTCATTCCGCGTGATTTGCCTTCGGTTTGCACTTGGTCGATGATGAATTGCACGAGTTCGGCTTCGTGGAAACTGGGGTGTGGAATGGCGCAGATTTTGGCGAACCATTGCCATACGGTTTGTGGGGCGAGTTGAGTGATGTCGTTCATTGTTTTAACCTTTAATGTTTTGTTAGAAAACGGGATGGATTGTACTGCGTTTGATTGCAGCCTGAAAATGATTTACGTCACAATAATCGCAGCCTGAAAACTTTATTCGCCGTAGATCGGTTCTCCGAGCCGACAATTTGTTTTAAGGCTGCAAAATGTCATGTGGGGTTTCATAAAGCAGTCAGCAGTTTTATAAAACGCAGCCTGAAAATTATCTTTTCAGGCTGCGTTCAAATAAGGGGATTACAGCTCAAATCCTTCCAAATCTTCCGTTTTCACTTCCGCGTCAATCTGACCGATTAAGTAAGACGAAATTTCCACTTCTTGCGGTGCAACTTGCACGTTGTCAGACGACAACCACGCGTTAATCCATGGGATTGGGTTTTGCGTTGATTGTGGGAATGCAATCGGCAAGCCTACGGCTGTCATGCGGTGGTTGGTGATGTATTCAACGTATTGCGCCAAAATATCTTTGTTCAAGCCAATCATTGAACCATCTTTGAACAGATAGTTTGCCCATTCTTTTTCTTGCTCGGCGGCTTTTTTGAACAATTCAAACGTTTCTTCGTGCAATTCTGCGGCGATTTCTGCCATTTCTGGGTCGTCAATGCCGCTGCGCATTAAGTTGAGCATGTGTTGGGTGCTGGTTAAATGCAGGGCTTCATCACGCGCAATCAGTTTGATGATTTTGGCGTTGCCTTCCATCAATTCGCGTTCGGCAAACGCAAATGAGCAAGCAAATGAAACGTAGAAACGAATGGCTTCCAACACGTTCACGCACATTAGGCACAAATACAGTTTTTTCTTCAGTTCGCGTAGGGAAACGGTAATGGTTTTGCCCTTTACAGTGTGTTCGCCTACTCCCAGTAAGTTGAAATATTGCGTGTATTCAATCAAATCATCGTAATAACAAGCGATGTCTTCGGCGCGGGCGATGATGTATTCGTTTTGCACGATGTCGTCAAACACGATTGACGGGTCGTTTACGATGTTGCGGATAATGTGCGTGTAGCTGCGTGAGTGAATGGTCTCGAAGAATGACCATGTTTCAATCCATGTTTCCAATTCTGGGATAGACACCAGCGGCAAGAAGCCCACATTTGGGCTGCGTCCTTGAATGGAATCGAGCAGCGTTTGATATTTCAAGTTGCTGATGAAAATGTGTTTTTCATGGTCTGGCAAATTGCCGTAGTCAATACGGTCGCGTGATAAGTCGATTTCTTCTGGTCGCCAGAAAAATGAGATTTGTTTTTCAATCAGTTTTTCAAAAATTTCGTATTTTTGTTGGTCGTAACGCGCTACGTTTACAGGCTTCCCGAAAAACATGGGTTCGAGCAAGGGGTTATTTGGCGTTTGGCTAAAGGTGCTGTATTGCATTTGAACGTGTTCGCAAGACATTTCGTTTTCCTTTGTATTTGAATAACGTGAAAAACGCTGTTTGAAATATCAAACAGCGTGATAAGGTGGCAGCCTGAAAATAATTAGGCGTTTACCGTTTTCAATAATTCTTGCAATTCGCCTGCTTCATACATTTCCATCAAAATGTCTGCGCCGCCAATAAATTCGCCGTTTACATATAATTGTGGAATGGTTGGCCAGTTGCTAAATTCTTTGATGCCTTGGCGCACTTCATCGTTTTCCAACACGTTTACAGTGGCAAATTCTTCGCAGCCAGCCGCTTGCAAGATTTGAACCGCGCGTGAAGAGAAACCGCATTGTGGGAATTGTTTTGTACCTTTCATAAACAATACGATTGGGTGTTCGGTTACGACTTGTTTGATTTGTTCTTGAATGTTCACTTGTGCTTCCTTTAAAAAATAGGGTTAGTTGAAAACGTGCGTATTATATGCGCTTTTAAAGTGGATAGATAGGCTTTTCAGGCTGCGTGTGCTAAGATTTACCATTTTTCAGAATAACCACGAAAGCAGAAAAAACATGACTACTCGCGTTCTCACAGGCGTTACCACAACAGGTATCCCGCACTTAGGCAATTACGTTGGTGCAATCCGCCCAGCTATTCAGGCTGCGGCACAAGATAACACCGAATCTTATCTTTTCTTGGCAAACTATCACGGCTTAATCAAATGTCACGACCCTGAAATGATTGCACAATCCACTCAAGCAGTTGCAGCAACATGGTTGGCTTGCGGTTTGGACACGGAACGCACCACGTTTTATCGCCAATCCGACATTCCCGAAATTCCTGAACTGAACTGGATTTTGACGTGTATCACCGCAAAAGGTTTGATGAACCGCGCACATGCGTACAAAGCTGCCGTAGATAAAAATGTGGTGGAAGACCAAGACCCTGATTTTGAAGTGGAAATGGGCCTATATAGCTACCCTATTTTGATGTCTGCCGATATTTTGATGTTTAATGCGCACAAAGTACCTGTGGGGCGCGACCAAATTCAGCACATTGAAATGGCACGTGATATTGCGCAACGTTTCAACTATCGTTTTGGCAAAGAAATCTTCACGCTGCCTGAAGCCCAAACTGATGACAACGTGGAATTGTTGGTGGGTTTGGACGGTCGCAAAATGTCTAAAAGCTATGGCAACACCATTCCGCTTTTCTTGACACCGAAACAACGCCAAAAAGCGATTAACCAAATCATCACCAATTTGAAAGAACCAGGTGAGCCTAAATTCAAAGGCGAAAGCCCAATTTTTGAGATTTACCAAGCCTTTTCAACCGCAGAAGAATACGCAGAATATGAACGCGCATTGAACGAAGGTTTGGCATGGGGCGAAGCGAAGAAAATTTTAGCGGCGAAAATTGGCGCGGAATTGGACAGCAAAACCGAAGTGTATAACGAATTGATGGCGAACCCTGCGCGTATTGAAGAAGTATTGCAAGCAGGCGCAGAAAAAGCGCGCAAGGAAGCGCGTGAATTGTTGGTGCAAGTGAAAGATGCTGTGGGTATTCGCAAGCTGGGTTAATTCCCACACAAAACAAAAGCAGCCTGAAAACTATTTTTCAGGCTGCTTTTGTTTTAAATTACCCAGCTCGCAATCTTAGTCATACCTGCCGTGCTAAACGCCCATTTGGCAATCCCAAACCAGCCACCAGCACCCGCCAGCGCAACCCCCATGTTCGCACTTATATTGCTCGACAAACGTTCTACCAATTCGAAAACAATCACGGTAAACACAAACAAAATCCCCCAGATTGCCATCAACGTTTTGTCAAAGTGTGGCATACCGCTCCATTCCATCAAGCCTTTGAGAATAATCGCCAGTAATGTAAAACCCAAGGCTTCACCAATAGAGTTCACTTCGCGATTGGCAGACCAAATACACCAAAATCCCAAAATAAATGCAATCAACATAAATGCGCCAGTCATTTTGTTTTCCTTTCAATCAAATGAATACAGAAACAGCCTGAAAATATTTTCAGGCTGTCATTTAGAATAATAAATCAGATTTTACAAATTTTTTACAACATGCGCTACTTATTTTTGTTCACGCAATTCGCGGCGCAAGATTTTGCCCACGTTGGATTTTGGCAATTCATCACGGAATTCAATATCACGCGGCACTTTGTAGCCCGTTAATTGTGTGCGACAGAACGCAATCAATTCATCAGCCGTGAGCGAATTGTCTTTTTTTACCACAAACAATTTCAACGCTTCGCCTGTTTTTTCACTTTGAACGCCAACGCAAGCCACTTCTTGTACTTTCGGGTGATGCGCTACCACGTCTTCAATTTCATTTGGGTACACATTGAAACCAGACACCACAATCAAATCTTTTTTGCGGTCCACAATGCGCAGCCAACCTTGTTCGTTTATCACGGCAATATCGCCTGTTTCCAACCAACCATCTTGGTCAATCACTTTGGCGGTTTCATCAGGGCGATGCCAGTAGCCACGCATCACTTGCGGACCACGAATCCACAATTCGCCTGCTTCGCTAGTCGCCACAAAACCGCCATGTCCGTCGCGCAGTTGCACATCAGTACTTGGCAATGGCAAGCCGATACCGCCTGAATATTCTGTAATATTCAACGGGTTCACGCACACGCCGGGGCTGGCTTCGGTTAAACCATACGCGTCCACAATCAGCTGACCTGTAACCGCTTTCCATTGCTCTGCTGTGGATTGCAAAGTTGCCATGCCACCACCGATACACAATTTCCAGCTAGAAAAATCTACTTGCTTCAGCTCAGGCTTGCTTAATAAGCCGCGATACAAAGTGTTTACGCCGATAAACACGGTTACAGGGAATTTTTGCAATTCTTTGATGAAGCCGTCCATATCCCGTGGGTTAGTAATCAAAATGCTTTTCGCACCAGCTTTAAAAAATACCAGCAAATTCACGGTTAGCGCAAAAATGTGATACATCGGCAGCGCAGCAATCACCACTTCCTGTCCGTCCACCAATTTGCGTTTAATCCACTCTTTGCCCTGCAACATATTGGCGCAGATATTGCCATGTGTCAGCATCGCGCCTTTTGCCACGCCAGTTGTGCCGCCTGTGTATTGCAAGAACGCCAAATCATCGCGCGTTAAATTCACAGGCGTAAACGCTTGCGCTGCACCTTGCGCCAAGGCTTGTTTGAATGTAACTGCATTCGGGATACGGTATTCAGGCACGACTTTTTTCACTTTGCGCAACACAAAGTTCATGATTGTGCCTTTGAATGCGCCAAACATTTCGCCGATGTTCGCCACAATCACGTTTTTCACATCGGTTTTTGGCAAGACCAGTTCCAGCGTGTTGGCAAAGTTTTCCAGCACCACAATCGTTGTTGCGCCACTGTCTTTCAGTTGGTGTTCCAACTCGCGCGGCGTGTAAAGTGGGTTTGTGTTCACAGTCACCAAGCCCGCTTTCAAAATACCAAACACCGCAATCGGATATTGCAACACGTTTGGCATCATCACAGCCACACGCTCGCCACGCGGCAATTTCAGCACATTTTGCAGATAAGACGCGAAATCAGTCGCCAACTTACCTACTTCGCGATAGCTCACGTCTTTGCCCATGTTGTGAAACGCCGTTTGTTCGCCAAACTTGTCCACGCTTTGCTGCATCACGTCAATCACCGAGCTATATCGTGTAATATCAATTTCAGCTTCCACTCCTGCTTCGTAGCTGTTTAACCAAATTTTTTCCATTTGCTTTATCCTAGTGTAAATGCCTTGATAGGCTAATCATTCAATTATAACAAAAACGCTTTCAGGCAGCCTGAAAACATTTTTTCAGGCTGCCTGACGATTTTATTCAACAATAATCACAGGTTTATCCGTTGCCGTGATAATCCCACCGCCCAAACAAATCTCGCCGTCATACAACACCGCCGACTGCCCATGCGTAACCGCCCATTGCGGCTCATCAAATAACAATTCCGCCGTATTTTCATCAAGATAACGCAATTCACACGCCGCGTCTGCCATGCGATAACGCGTCTTGCAAGTGTAACGACCTTCGCGCGGTTTTTCAGGCAGCGTCCAGCTCAAATCTTTCATCTGCAATGATTTTGTGTAAAGCAACGAGTGGTCATGCCCCTGCACCACAACCAATTCATTTTTCGGCAAATTTTTCCCAACCACAAACCAAGGCTCGCCCGCACCGCCAATACCCAAACCCTTGCGTTGCCCAATCGTGTAAAACGTCAAACCAACGTGTTCGCCGACAATTTGCCCTTCAGGTGTAACCATATTACCGTTATGAGTCGGCAAATATTTCTGCAAAAATTCGCGGAACGGACGCTCGCCGATAAAGCAAATGCCCGTACTGTCCTTTTTCGCGGCGGTTGGCAAATTGAACTCGGTTGCCAAACGGCGCACTTCAGGCTTTTCCAAATGCCCCAATGGAAACAAGGCTTTTTCTAATTGATACGGCTGTAAACGGTATAAGAAATAGCTTTGGTCTTTGTTTACATCTAAACCTTTAAGCAAATAATGTACGCCATTTCGCACTTCTTTACGAGCGTAATGACCTGTCGCAATCGCTTCCGCGCCCTGCTCAATCGCGTAATCTAAAAAGCATTTGAATTTGATTTCTGCATTGCATAAAACGTCAGGGTTTGGCGTTCGACCAGCTTGATATTCTTCCAAAAAATAAGCAAATACTTTGTCTTTGTATTGCGCAGCGAAATTGACAATATCAATGTCAATGCCAACGATATCCGCCACCGCCATTGCGTCTAGCGAATCTTGTTTGATGCTGCAATATTCATCATTGTTATCATCTTCCCAGTTTTGCATGAACACGCCGCGCACGTTTGCGCCATCGCGTTTGAGCAACGCCGCCGTAACCGAGCTATCGACACCACCCGACAATCCTACGATAATATTTTGATTTTCATACATTTTTGTTTTTCCAATAGATTAAAGTGGGCGTATTTTATCACAACGTACTTTTCAGGCTGCAAATAGAAATGCAGCCTGAAAAAATAACCCCTGTCATCACAACAGGGGTTTATGTTTTACAGCAATTCAGCCGTTTGAATATCCAAACCATTTTCCGTAAACGACACCAGCGCAGGCGCGTTGTCTGTGAAGAACGCACAAGCCAAATGCGCGTCCAAATCAGCTTTGCTTGCCCATTTTTCCAAGAACACATAACCATTCTCGCAGCCTGAAACCTTGCCGCAATCATAAGAAACGCAGCCTGAATGCGTGCGCGATTCGTTCACAAATTTTTGTACCAGTTGCTCAAATTCCGCCACTTTATCCGCTTTCACTTGGCAAGCCGCATAAACACCAATCATCTCTTTCCTTTCCATTAAAATTCTTGATAACGTGAACGGTTCACAAAAAAACCATGTCCTTCATCATTTTTACACGTCAAGCCCGAAGTTTCGCTTTTGCAAGACCAGCCATCGCCCTTCAAGCTTTCACCATACGCCAGCGTTTTGGTTTCGTTTGTGTTTTCAGGCAGCGATGCAAAACCCGCGCATTGCATTTGCGTTTTGCCTGATTTATTCAATACAAAATCCAAACCATTGCCATACGTTTCACAAGATTTTGGAATAGCTTTATTCTCATAAACAAAGCAGTACAAATCATTTCGATACAACGCACCATCAGGTTTTTTGAACGAATCACCGCCGCACAAAATATTTTTGCTAGGCGTTGTGAACACCTGCGCATAATCATCATTCAAATCAATATCCTCTGCCAAAGCAGAGCCAACCAAAAGCACCGCTGACAACGCAGTCCATTTCAACATAAAAATCCTTTCTTTCAGGCAGCCTGAAAATTACATACGACTCAATTCACGCTGCAACGCCTGAATATTTTGCTGGCGGTCAAGCACTGCACTCTCCAATTGACGCACACGCGCCTGATGATTCTCATCATTGGTGCTGACCGCGCGACCATCAGCCAACGCCTTTTGCGCTTGCGACAACGCGCTGCGCTCATTATTCAATTCCTGTTCCAAAATCGTGCGACGACCGCTGGCACGTGTCGCGCTCATACGTGGTGCAGCAGGAGCCGCCGCCGTTGGCGTTGGCGTTGGCGCAGTTGCTGGGCGAGATGGCGCAACATACGCAGGCGCACGACGCACCGCCGCTGTGCGAACAGGCGCAGCTTTCGGTTCCACTTTGGACGCAGCTTCTGCCGTTACTGTGGGCGAAACTCTTTCAGGCATTACGCTGGTATAACTACCAATTTTGTTGCCTAATTTCGCCTTGCCGCCAGTCGCTTTTTTCGGGCTAGATGTGTAGCACCCATCGCCACAGCTATAAATTTCCGCTGCCGCCATTTGCGAAGCTGCTAACACCAGCACGCTCGCTAAAATTTTCGTTTTCATTGCTTATTCCTATTTTCAGGCTGCCTGAAATTCCGCGTCAATTTCCGCATTCACGCTTTCCAATTCATCTTGCCAAAGCAGCCAATTTTCTTCCAAACGCTGCAATTTTACTTTAACTTCCGCAGCTTGCGCCAACACTTCTTGCAATTTGGCTTTATTTTCGGGCAAATAGGCACTTTCTTGCGACAAAAATTCATCACACTCGGTTTGCACGATTTGAAGTTGCGCCATTTCCTTTTCCGTTTTATCAATTTTTTGCTGGATTGGTTTGCAACGCTTGGCTTTTTCTTGGCGGATTTGCGCTTCCAAGCGTTTCGTGTCTTTGCGGTTTTGCGATTGCGTGGATTGCGCTGGCGCGGCGGTTGCGTTTTCCTGCACCAAACGCCAAGCGCGGTAATCGTTCAAATCGCCGTCAAAGGTTTTCAGGCTGCCTGAATGAATTAACATAAATTGGTCGGTCGTGCTTTCCAACAAACTGCGGTCGTGCGACACTAAAATCATCGCGCCTTCAAAACTTTGCAGCGCAACCGTCAGCGCGTGGCGCATATCCAAATCCAAGTGGTTGGTCGGTTCGTCCAGCAACAGCAAATTCGGTTTCTGCCAAACCAACATCGCCAACGCCAACCGCGCTTTTTCGCCTCCTGAAAACGGCGCAATCGCTTGCATCGCCATATCGCCAACAAAATTAAATCCGCCCAAAAAATTGCGAATGTCTTGCTCTTTCACATCGGGTGACAATTTTTGAATATGCCAAATCGGACTTTGGTCGTCTCGCAACGTGTCCAACTGATGTTGCGCGAAATAACCGATATTCAGTTTTTCAGATTTAATAATTTGACCGCTCAACGGTTGCAGGCTGCCTGAAAGGGCTTTGATGAACGTGGATTTACCCGAACCGTTCACGCCCAGCAGTCCCAAACGCGCCCCATTTTCTAACGACAAACTAATCTTTTTCAAAACCACATTATCGCCATAACCCAAATCCACTTCGTCCAATTTTAATAATGGGTTAGGCAAATGATAGGGTGATTCAAATTCAAAACTAAATTCGCTGTCCAAATGCGCTGGCGCAATCAATTCCAGTTTTGCCAACGCTTTCACGCGGCTTTGCGCTTGAGTGGCTTTGGTGGCTTTGGCTTTGAATCGGTCAATAAACGATTGTAAATGCTTGATGTGCGCTTGCTGCTTGGTGTAGGCGGCTTGCTGATTGGCAAGGCGTTGGGCGCGTTCTTTCAGATAAAAATCGTAATTTCCGCCGTAGCTGTGCAATTTTTGCGCCGACAATTCCAACGTGTGCGTGGTGGTGGCGTTCAAAAAATCGCGGTCGTGGGAAATGATGATTTGCGTACACGGCAGATTTGCCAAATGATTTTCCAGCCACAACACGGTTTCCAAATCCAAGTGATTGGTCGGTTCGTCCAGCAGCAACAAATCGGCGCGACACATCAATGCCTGCGCCAAATTCAAACGCATTCGCCAACCGCCCGAAAACGCTTTCACAGGTTTGGCGTGTTCTTCCTGCGCAAAACCCAGTCCACTCAATAATTTAGCGGCGCGAGCGGGCGCGGTGTAAGCGTCAATTTCGTCTAATTTTGCATGAAATTCGGCAATTTGAATGCCGTTGTTTTCGGTTTCCGCTTGTTTTAAGGCTGCCTGAAAATGTTGCAATTCGCTGTCGCCTTGCAAAACGTAATCCAATGCGGACATTTCCAATGCTGGCGTTTCTTGAGCAACAGCGGCGAGTTTCCATGTTTTGGGAATGTTGATTTCTCCGCTGTCTTGGGCGATTTCGCTTTTAATCAGCGCGAATAGGCTGGATTTGCCTGTGCCGTTTTTGCCGATTAAGCCGACACGTTGGCGTGGGTTGATGGTTGCGGTGGCTTGGTTGAGCAAAACTTTTGTGCCACGTTGGAGAACTAAATTTCTGATTTCTATCATGATTTGACTTTGAGTAAATGAATTTTAGGCGCGTATTTTAGCAAAAAGGCAGCCTGAAAGGGATTTTTCAGGCTGCCTGAAAATTGTTTACGAATGCGCCAAATAATCCGTCAATAATGGCACAGGTTCCGTGTGCGCCAACTCAACGCGAGGGCGTGAATTACGGCTAAAATTTCTTTACGATTTATTATATTTTTTCAGGCAGCCTGAATTTGATTTCGTTTTGGCATATCATCGTCTTCAATATTGGCTAAATCTTCGGGATAATCCATATTCATTAGATAATCATAACTGGATTGCGTGGGAATTACATCGGCAATCACTTTGCCTTGAAATGTAAATTGCACAGGTTTGCCTTGCTGAACAGGCTGCCTGACTATTTCCGCATATAATCGCAAACCGTATCAATCTGTTCCGCCATACTGCCTGAAAATTGATTGTCAAAAAACGCGCTGCCAATGGTAAACGCCCACGGTTGCGCCACTTTGAGTTCGTCCAAACGCTGATAGCTGTTCACGCTGCCAGCGATGCACACGGGAATATTCAGGCTGCGGACTAATTCCGCGTTTAATTTCGCCGCATCGCCCACATAGCGATAGCCTAATAAATCAATGCCATACACGCCTTTGGCTTCGTAGCGTTGTGCTTCGGCGATGATGTCGCTGATTTCGCCCGATAACACCGTCGGTCGCTCTGCCAATTCCCCGACAAACGGCATATATTTCAAGCCGTTCTGTTGGCAAAACGCGTTGATAGAATCGTGGAATTTCGTTCCCATTAAAATATCGCAACCGCATTCCAGCGCGGTTTTTGCGCCTGCCAAGCCTTCCGCTTCGGTGTATTCGACCACTTCCAAAAAGGTGGTTTTGCCTGCGTTTTTCATGCGTTTAAATAGGCGTTTCATCGTATCGATTGGCAAAGGCTTTTCTTTGAAGCCCCAAAATTGCGCTTGGCTGTGTTCGCATTGCGCGTAAATTTCTTCGGCGTTTGGGACGGTGTGGTCGTTATGTGTCAGCATAACCACAAGGTTTAAGTTATTGTTATTCATTCTTTTCCTCCATATGAAAAATGCAGCCTGAAAACATTTTCAGGCTGCATTTTATGCTTTCAAATTAGTCTAATTTTTTGAAATGGCGACGGCGTTCCAATTCGCTCAAGTAGCGTTTACGCAAGCGGATAGAAACTGGCGTGATTTCCACCAGTTCGTCATCATCAATAAACTCAACTGCGCTTTCCAAAGTCAATTTAATTGGCGTGGTCAGGCGCACCGCTTCGTCCGTACCACTCGCGCGAACGTTGGTCAGTTTTTTACCTTTCAATGGGTTTACCACCAAATCGTTATCACGGCTGTGAATACCGATAATCATACCTTCGTAAATTTTATCGTTTGGCGACACAAACATGCGACCACGGTCTTCCAAGTTCCACAACGCATAAGCCACCGCTTCGCCTTGCTCTTGCGACACCATCACACCATTGTGTCGCCCAGGCATATCAGGTTTCACAGGCGCGTAATCGTCAAACACATGGCTCATCAAACCCGTACCGCGAGTCATCGTCATAAATTCGCCTTGGAAACCAATCAAGCCGCGCGCAGGAATGTGGTATTCCAAACGTGTGCGACCGTTACCGTCACTTTCCATATTCGTCAATTCGCCACGGCGGCGACCCAATTCTTCCATGACCGCACCTTGATTCTCATCAGGCACATCGACAGTCAAATTCTCGTAAGGTTCGCATTTTTCGCCGTTGATTTCACGGAACACAACGCGTGGTTTACCCACAGCCAATTCGTAACCTTCACGGCGCATATTTTCCAACAAAATCGTCAAATGCAATTCGCCACGCCCCGACACGCGGAATACGTCCGCATCCGCCGTATCTTCCACGCGCAACGCCACGTTGGTCAGCAATTCCTTGTTCAAACGGTCGCGGATTTGGCGAGACGTTACAAATTTACCTTCTGTGCCTGCCAATGGGCTGGTGTTTACCATAAAGTCCATGGTCAAAGTTGGTTCATCGACACTCAACATTGGCACGCCAACAGGGTTTTCCTTGTCGCAAATCGTTACGCCGATACCGATTTCTTCAATACCTGAAATAATCACGATGTCGCCCGCTTCCGCTTCGTCTTGCGGTACGCGTTCCAAACCTTTGAAGCCTAACAATTGGTTGATGCGACCCGTAGCCACTTGCTCTTCGTGATTCATCACAGCAACTTGCATACCTGGGCGGATTTTACCGTTCAACACGCGACCAATACCCAAACGACCCGTATAGTTATCGTAGTCTAATTGCGAAATTTGCAATTGCAATGGGGCTTCAGCGTCGCCGCTAGGAGCTGGTGTGTGTTTCAAGATTGTGTCAAACAATGGGCGCATATCGGTTTCAGTGCCGTCTTCTTCCAAACGTGCAAAACCGCTCAAGCCTGAAGCGTAAACGATTGGGAAATCCAACTGCTCATCAGTTGCGCCCAAAGCATCAAATAATTCAAATGTTTGGTCGATTACCCAACTTGCACGAGCAGACGGTTTGTCAATTTTGTTAATTACCACAATCGGTTTCAAGCCCAAAGCCAACGCTTTTTTGGTTACGAAACGAGTTTGTGGCATTGGACCTTCTTGCGCGTCCACCAACAGCACCACACAATCTACCATACCCAAAACGCGCTCTACTTCGCCACCGAAATCCGCGTGTCCGGGGGTGTCCACGATGTTGATGTGATAGCCGTTGTACTCAATGGCGGTATTTTTTGCCAAAATCGTGATGCCACGTTCTTTTTCCAAATCGTTGCTATCCATCACGCGCTCATCAACTTGTTGATTTTCGCGGAATGTGCCTGATTGGCGTAATAATTGGTCTACAAGTGTGGTTTTGCCGTGGTCAACGTGGGCGATAATGGCAATGTTACGAATATTTTTCATTTGATTTATGAACTTTATATAAAGATGTATCAGTTTTTCAGGCTGCCTGAAACAGGAGAAATATTGATACGGGTTAAGAATTTGGGAAACTGCGCATTATAGCACGATAAGCGAAAGGCAGCCTGAAAACCTTTCAGGCTGCCTTAAGAAAACACAAAAAATCAAGCGTGGTTCAACGCCAAAAATTCCGCTTGTTTGGCTTTTGCCGCACCGCTTGCCAACGCTTCACGCGCATGCGCCACACCGTCTTTCAGGCTGCATACCACGTTTCCTGCATACAAACACGCCGCCGCATTCAGCAACACAATATCACGCGCCACAGGGTCAGCCGTGTTGTCCAAAACTGCGTTCATAATCGCCAACGATTCCGCCGCATTGTTCACACGAATCGCGTCCAAATCCGCATACACTGGCAAACTAAATTCTTCGGGGTGAATATCGTATTCGCGCACCGTACCGTTTTGCAATTCCGTAACGTGCGTGCTGCCCGTTACCGTGATTTCATCAAGCCCATCGCTGCCATGCACCACCAGCGCATGATGTGAACCCAGTTGCTGCAATACGCGAGACAAAATGCCGCACAAATCAATATGAAACACGCCAATCACTTGGTTTTTCGCGCCAGCAGGGTTTGTCATCGGACCTAAAATATTGAACATTGTGCGAAAACCCAACGCCTTGCGAACAGGTGCAACAAAACGCATTGCCGAATGATGATTTTGCGCGAACATAAAACCCATGCCACACTGCGCGATACTGTCCGCGATTTGCTGTGGCGACTGCGCCAAGTTCGCGCCCATAGTTTCCAACACGTCCGCCGCACCGCTAGACGATGAAACCGAACGCCCACCATGTTTCGCCACTTTTGCCCCAGCCGCTGCCGCGACAAACATAGAAGTGGTTGAAATATTAAACGTTTTCGCGCCATCGCCGCCCGTGCCGACAATATCCACCAAACTATCCACGTCTTGCGCAGGCACTTTAGTGGCAAATTCACGCATTACGCTAGTCGCTGCCGCAATTTCAGACACCGTTTCCACTTTCATGCGCAAACCCACCAAAATCCCAGCGATTTGTTCAGGCGGCACTTCGCCGCTCATGATTTGGCGCATTAAATCTTGCATTTCATCGTAAAAAAGCTCATTGTTGTCAATCAAACGAGCCAGAGCTTGTTGTGGGGTAATCATGGTCGTTATTCCTTATTTAAATGAAAGAGATTTCAGACTGCTTTCTTTACATAATCAAACGCATCTTGAAAATTAATTTACATTTTATAACAAAAAATGCAGCCTGAACAAATATTTTCAGGCTGCATTTTTAATGATTAGTCGCGGAAACGACCACCATTTCCAGATTTAGGTTTACCACGGAAGCCATCTTTCTTAAAGCCACCATCACGTTTCGCACCGTCTTTGCGGAAACCACCGTCGCGTTTTTCACCGTCTTTGCGTTTATCGCCAAACGATTTTTTCTCACCCCAAGGTTTCTTATCACCACTACGGCTAGACCAACGGTCTCCCCCACGACGACCACCGCCAAAGCCACCTTTGCCACGTGGTTTACGGTCAGTATTTTTGTTGCGTTTGCGCGTTGGCTCTAAACCCTCAATCGTAACCTCAGGCAACTTGCGGTTGATGTAACGCTCAATTTTGTGAACCGACATATATTCGTTTACTTCAGCAAACGAAATCGCAATGCCCGAACGCCCCGCGCGACCTGTACGACCAATACGATGCACATAATCTTCCGCCTGTTTCGGCAAATCGTAGTTAATCACGTGTGTAATCGTTGGCACGTCAATACCACGCGCTGCCACATCAGTCGCCACCAAAATTTTGCAACGACCTTTGCGTAAATCCATCAACGTGCGGTTACGCCAACCTTGTGGCATATCGCCGTGCAAGCAGTTTGCCGCGAAACCCTTTTCATACAACTCGTCCGCCAACACTTCCGTCATCGCTTTGGTTGATGTGAAAATAATACATTGGTCGATATTCGCATCGCGCAAAATGTGGTCTAACAAACGATTTTTGTGATTTTTGTCATCACAATACAATAATTGTTCGTCAATTTTGCCTTGTTTGTCTTCACGCGCAATTTCAATCACTTCTGGATTTTTAGTCAATTTACGCGCCAATTTGCCAACAGGGCCGTCCCAAGTTGCCGAGAACAACAGCGTTTGGCGGTCTTCTGGTGTCGCAGCCACAATCGTTTCAATATCGTCAATGAAACCCATGTCCAGCATGCGGTCGGCTTCGTCCAAAATCAGCACTTCCAAGCGGTCAAAGTCAATGCGACCTGAACGCATGTGGTCCATCAAACGCCCCGGAGTTGCCACAATCACGTCAATCGGTTTGCTTAACGCTTTGATTTGCTGACCAAAAGATGAACCGCCCACCAATGTTACGGTGCGAACCCATTTCATGTTCTTCGCGTAGATTTGTGCGTTTTTCTCAACTTGCGCTGCCAATTCGCGTGTTGGCGTTAAAACCAAAACGCGCGGGCCTTTACCTGGTTTTTCGCTGCGGTGTGTGATTTTTTGCAGACTTGGCAACAAGAATGCGGCAGTTTTGCCTGAACCTGTTTGCGCGGAAGCCATGATGTCTTTATCAGCTAATGCGGCTGGAATCGATTGCATTTGAATCGGCGTTGGGCTTTCGTAACCTGCTGATTGCAATGCTGAAAGAATGTTTTTATCTAAATTTAAATCGGCGAATTTAATCGTCATTATTTTTCCTAAATGGCACAACAACATTCTGCGCTGAACGGTTTTCAGGCAGCCTTAGAAGCATGGGAAGCATGGGAAATTAGTTGCGGCGATTTTTCAGGCAGCCTGAAAAACGGCGAAAGAATTTAACTGCATTGTTGTCGCCAGCTTTTGCACTGGGGGTTACATCGACAACAACCTGCAAAATATGAATACACAGTTGAGATTTGGATAACAAATCTGGGTTGGCTGAAGACGATGGCTTCAAAAAGAGAACGGCGGATTATAGTGTTTATCTGCGAAAAGTCAAGTAAAAAGGGACAAAGACTGGCTTTATCCCTTGTGTTTTTCAGGCTGTTTGTAGGGTGCGCCCTGCACACCAAAATCTTCAGGCAGCCTGAAAGATTGATTTCATTTGAAAATGGTGCGTGGGGCGCACCCTACGAAAGAATTACCGTGTATTAAAAGACTTATTTCGCTTTTTTCGCTTTTTTCTCTTTATCGTTTTTATCGATAAATTGACCGTAATCCATGATTCTGTCAAAACGGCGTGTCAACAAATCATTTAGCGGCATGAATTGTGCGGCGCGTAATTGGTCGTCAATCACTTCGCGGACTTTTGCCATTAACGCTTCGTAATCGCGGTGTGCACCGCCTAGCGGTTCTTCAATCACACGGTCAATCAAGCCGAGTTTATATAAACGCTCGGCAGTGATGCCTAATGCGGCGGCAGCTTCTGGGGCTTTTTCGGCGGTTTTCCAGAGGATTGACGCGCAGCCTTCGGGCGAAATCACGGAATAAGTGGAATATTGCAGCATGTTCACATAGTCGCCGACGGCAATGGCTAACGCGCCACCTGAACCGCCTTCGCCAATCACGGTGCAAATCACGGGAACGCGCAATTTCGTCAATTCATACAAGTTTTTGCCGATGGCTTCGGATTGATTGCGCTCTTCTGCGCCGATACCGGGGTATGCACCGGGGGTGTCGATGAAAGTTAGCACGGGTAAATTGAATTTTTCGGCGGTTTTCATCAGGCGCAGGGCTTTACGATAACCTTCGGGGCGTGGCATGCCAAAGTTGCGTTGGATTTTTTCTTTGGTGTCGCGTCCTTTTTGGTGTCCAATCACAACAACGCTGTGTCCGTTGAAACGCGCTAAGCCACCCACAATCGCAGCATCATCGGCAAAATGGCGGTCGCCGTGCAATTCTTGGAAATCGGTGCAAAGTGCATTGATGTAGTCCAACGTATAAGGGCGTTGTGGGTGGCGCGAAATTTGGGAAATTTGTGCGGGCGTGAGTTTAGCAAAAATGGATTTGGTCAGCTCGTGGCTTTTTTTCTGTAAGCGTTTGATTTCGTCTGAAATATCAACGGCTGAATCATCTTGCACAAAGCGTAATTCTTCAATTTTGTTATTGAGTTCGGCGATGGGTTGTTCAAAATCTAGGTAAACGGGTTTCATCGGTTTATCTCGGCCTCTTGTATAGTAAAAATCTTTCAGGCTGCCTATTTTTCAGGCTGCAAATTGTGCGAATGATACGCTATTCATTTGTTTTTTGCACGTTTTCAGGCTGCCTGAAAGTTTTTTTGCGCGTAAAATACGCGGTTTTGATTTTTCAGGCTGCCTGAAAGGGAAATAATGGATTCTAATACTCAACCGATTGGTGTTTTTGATTCGGGCGTGGGCGGTTTAACCGTGGTTCGCGCGTTGATGGAGCGTTTGCCGAATGAAAATATTATGTATTTTGGCGACACGGCGCGTGTGCCTTATGGTGTGAAATCGCGTTCTACAATTGAAACATTCACGGGGCAAATTGTGGATTTTTTGCTGCAAAATCAAGTGAAAGCGTTGGTGATTGCGTGTAACACGATTGCGGCGGTGGCTGGGCAAAAAGTGCAAAAAATGGCGGGCAATATGCCTGTGTTAAACGTGATTGAAGCGGGTGCGCAAGCGGCGTTGGCGACGACTAAAAATAATCACATCGGCGTGATTGCCACCAATACGACGGTAAACAGCAATGCCTATGCGCGCGCGGTTCATGCGCATAATCCTGACGCGCGTGTGGTTTCGCAAGCCACGCCGCTGCTTGTGCCGTTGGTGGAGGAGGGCTGGATTGACCACGAAGTAACGCGTTTAACGGTGCGTGAATATTTGAAACCGCTTTTGGTGGAGGATATTGATACGCTGGTGTTGGGCTGTACGCATTTTCCGCATTTGAAACCGTTGATTAAGGCGGAAGCGCCGCAAATTGAGCTGGTAGATTCGTCCACAACCACGGCGGAAGCCACCGCGCAGGCGTTGGCAGCGGCTGGCTTGTTGAACACCAGTAATCTAGTGCCTGATTATCGCTTTTATGTGTCGGATATTCCGTTGCGTTTCCAAACGATTGGCGAGCGGTTTTTGGGGCGCAGTTTGGGACAGATTGAGATGATGAGTTTGGGTTAGGATTTTTCAGGCTGCAATCATGTAGCCTGTTTATTTTTTCAAAGGAACACAATTTGGGCATTCCTGCCACGATGACGTTTAAACGCGCTGGCGATAGCTACACAATCGTGGCAAACATCAACATGCCGAAGTACAAAATGAGCTTTCAAGCAGGTGGTAAAATTGTAGGTAACGAGTTGCAGCCTGAATATTATCGCGACATCCGCAACGGCAAAACGTATGCCACAGCCACGTTTGCGCATAGCCAAGTGAAATACAGCAAACCTGATTATCAAGAAGTGAAAACCGTAAACGGCGCAGTGTCAGATTTATTTTCTTTGGCATGGCAACTGGGCGCAAACAAAGGCAAATTGTCTAGCAATATGAGCGTAACCAACGGTAAAACCTTGCATAAAGTTGGCAGCCTGAAAGCCTTGAGCGACACAAAATTAACGATTAACGGCACGTCTATGCCCGTTTCACAATTCAGTTTGAAGCGCGGCGATAGCAATGTAAAATATGGCTTTGCGCCCGATTTAGTCCACATTCTCGCCATTATCAGCTATTCCGATGGCAGAAAATCATACAATTTAACGCTCAAATCCGCCGTGATTGACGGCGTGAGCGTTCAACCTTAAGGAGACTTTATGGAATCGATGTATTTACCGATTCGGCACGTACACATCACCTTTGTGTGCATCACCATTTTGCTATTCAATTTTCGCTTTTGGTTGCGAACTTGGCAGCCTGAAAAACCCTTGCACAAAGCATTAAAAATCATTCCGCACATCAACGATTCCATGCTGCTGTTTACAGGCATGCTGATGATGCAAATCGCCCACTGGCAAATCGGCGGCGCATATTACTGGCTAGGGACAAAACTGATGTGCGTATTGGGCTACATCATCATCGGCGTTATCTGTTTACGCAGCCAACCACGCAGCCTGAAATCATGGATTGCTTATCTCATTTGCTGCGCGTTGATTGGCGCCATCGTTTATCTCGCGTACTACAAACCATTCTAAACGCAGCCTGAAAGTGCGCCCGATAATATAGTTGATTAAAATAAAAATGAGACAAGGCGACAACGTCCGCCGTGTGCATATAGCACATAAGGACGTTGGCAACGCTGTATCATTGCAATTTTAATCAACTATAAATACATCGGGCGCACCTATTTGCGTTCTAACCCCATTTTATTAGAAGGACAAACATGAAAGTTATTTTTGCAGGCACACCCGATTTCTCCGCCACTGCACTCAAAGCCATTGCCGCCGCAGGCTTTGAAATCCCACTCGTCTTAACCCAACCAGACCGCCCAAAAGGTCGCGGCATGCAGTTGCAAGCCAGCGCAGTCAAACAAACCGCATTAGAACTCGGCTTGCGCGTAGAGCAGCCTGAAAAATTGCGCAACAACGCCGAAGCCTTGCAAATGCTGCGCGACGTAGATGCCGACATCATGGTTGTCGCCGCGTATGGCTTGATTTTGCCGCAAGACGTACTGGACACGCCCAAACACGGCTGCCTGAACATTCACGCATCAATCTTACCCCGTTGGCGCGGCGCAGCCCCTATTCAACGCGCCATTGAAGCAGGCGACGCAGAAACAGGCGTGTGCATTATGCAAATGGACATCGGTTTGGATACAGGCAATGTGGTGAGCGAACACCGTTACGCCATCAAACCCACCGACACCGCCAATGAAGTTCACGACGCGCTCATGGCATTAGGCGCAACCGCCATCGTGCAAGACTTGCAAACTTTGCAACAAACAGGCAGCCTAAAAAGCACCGTGCAGCCTGAAGACGGCGTAACCTACGCGCAAAAGCTGACCAAAGAAGAAGCCAAAATCAACTGGCAAGAACCAGCCGAAGTGGTCGCACGAAAAATTCGCGCCTTCAATCCCGTGCCAACCGCATGGACAGAATGGCAAGGCAAACCGATGAAAATTTGGGCAGCGGCACCCGTTGCACAAAACGGCGCGACTGGCACAGTGTTAGCAGCCAATGCAAATGGCATTATCATTGCCTGCGGCGACGGCGCGGTTTGTATTACAGAATTGCAACCGTCTGGCAGCAAACGCATGACAGCGAGCGCGTTTTTGGCGGGGCGTGAGTTGGCGAATGGCAAAGCGTTTGAATAACGAAATGCAGCCTGAAAATTTATTTTTCAGGCTGCATTGCTATAACAAAAGTAACGCACTATAAATTCGTTATTCAAATCAGGATAACACGGAGCGGCGGCTCGCCGACAAAACCCTCAAACCTTCACAAAACCTATCCGCAAACCACCGACACCCCATTCAAAAAAACAAGGAACCCCAAAAAATGCCCATCACCCCATCTCAAATCCTAATCAACGCCCAAACCTTCGCCGCACGCTGGCAAAACGAATCAGACGAAAAATCCGAATCCCAAACCTTTTGGAACGAATTTTTCGCCATTTTCGGGCTAGACCGCAAAGCCATTGCCATTTTGGAAAAACGGCTCAAATCCGCAAAATCCACCAAATTCGCCGATGTGTTCGTGCCGAAAAAATTACTCTGCGAACAAAAAACCAAAGGCAAAAACCTAGACGGTGCCGCCGCCCAAGCGCGTGAATATTTAGAACAAATCCGCGCCCAAGAACCCGAAAATTTACCGCCGTATTTCATCGTGTGCGATTTCGCAACCATGCGATTTTACGAAACCATTGGCACGGCTTGCGTAGAATTTCCGCTTGAAAAGCTTCCTGAAAACATCGGTTTATTCAATTTTTTGCTGGATTTGGAAACGGAAATTCATCACGCGCAAAGCCTTGTTAATTTGCAAGCGTCCGCGATGATGCGCGAACTCTACAACGGCATTAAAGCCGATTACGATACCGACACCGTGCGTAAATTCCTAATCCGCATTTTGTTTTGCCTATTCGCCGAAGACACAGGCATTTTCCGCCCCGACCAATTCAACCGCCTGATTGACAAACACACCAAAGCAGACGGCAGCGACACAGGCGCAATGCTCACGGAATTATTCCAAACGCTCAACACCGCCAAACGCTCACCCAAGCTGCCTGAATATTTACAAGAATTTGACTACATCAACGGCGGCTTATTCGCCGAAACGCTGCCCACCATTTATTTTGACAGCGAAATGCGCCAAAAGCTGATTCACATCGGCAGGGAAATCAACTGGGGCTTTATTTCGCCCGAAATTTTCGGCTCGCTGTTTCAGGAAGCGTTGGACGTGAACGAACGCCGCGAATTGGGTGCGCATTACACCGAAAAAGACAATATTGAAAAAGTCATCAACTCGTTGTTTTTAGACGATTTAAAAGCGGAATTGGCGCAAATTAGCAGCCTGAAACGCGACAAGAAAAAACGCTTGATTGAATTTCAACAAAAAATCGCGAAACTCAAATTTTTAGACCCAGCTTGCGGCACAGGCAATTTTCTTGTGGCGGCGTATCGCGCCTTGCGTGAATTGGAGATTCAAGTCATTCACGAATATCAGAAATTGGATAAAACGCATTTGCAATCTGCCGTCAGCATTGAGCAATTTTTCGGCATTGAAATTGACGGATTGGCGGCGGAAATTGCGGTGTTGTCCATGTGGTTGATTGACCATTTATGCAATTTGCACGAAGGCGCGGCATTGGGCAAAGGCTACGGCAGCCTGAATATTCCACTACGCAAATCGGCACACATCACGCACGGCAATTCGCTGCGTTTGGATTGGGAAAACGTGGATTTTATTTTTGGCAATCCGCCGTTTATCGGTTCAACGTATCAAACCAAAGAACAAAAAGCGGACACGCAAGCCGTTTCAGGCAGCCTGAAAAATGCTGGGATTTTGGATTATGTGGCAAATTGGTATGTGAAAGCGGCGCAAATCATGCGCGACAATCCGCAAGTGCAGGCTGCTTTTGTTTCTACCAATTCCATTTGTCAAGGGCAGCAAGTGGAAGCACTTTGGGGCGCGTTGTTGGATTGGGGCGTGGAAATTCATTTCGCGCACCGCACGTTTCAATGGACGAGCCAAGCGCACGGCAAAGCGGCGGTGCATTGCGTGATTGTCGGTTTCAGGCAGCCTGAAAAGCATTCGGGTGCGAAATATTTATTTGATTATCCAGACATCAAAGGGCAGCCTGAAAAACGCGAAGTGGCGAACATCAATCCGTATTTGATTGATGCGCCGAATGTGATTATTGAAAAATGCAGTAAACCGATTTCGGGCGAACCTGAAATGATTTACGGCAGCAAACCAACTGACGGCGGTAATTTAATTTTATCAACCGAAGAAAAAAACGAATTGATTGCAGCCGAACCATTGGCGGAACAATACATTCGCCGATTTTTGGGCGCGGAAGAATTTTTGAATAATAAAGAACGCTGGTGTTTGTGGTTTCATGGAATGAGTGAAATGCGATTGTTTACCGATTTACAAAAAATGCCTTTGGTTGCCAAACGCATTGAATTGGTTAAACAAATGCGTTTAGAAAGTTCAGATAAGCAAACCAATAAAGCCGCAGCCACGCCGCATTTATTTCAAGCAATCAGGCAGCCTGAAAGCGGAAATTATTTGTTAATTCCAAGCGCTTCATCGGAAACACGCGAATTTATCCCGATTGGTTATTTGGATAGTAATACGATTAACGGCAATGCAAATTTTAGTTTGCCAAACGCGACTTTGTACCACTTCGGGCTATTAAGCAGCACCATGCACAATGCGTTTATGCGAACCGTGGCAGGGCGATTGAAAAGCGATTACCGCTATTCCAATACGATTGTTTATAACAATTTTCCGTTTCCGTTTGCCGCATTCAGGCAGCCTGAAACCGAAATCAGCCCAGCCGAACAAAAACACCGCACCGCGATTGCCACAGCCGCCCAAGCCGTGTTGGACGCACGAGCGCATTACATCGCCCAAGCGCAACAGGAAAACTTGCCCGAGCCGAGCTTGGCGGATTTGTATCGCAGGGGCGCACCGTTTACGCGCTTGCACACCGCCCACGTCGCGCTAGATAAAGCTGTGGATAATGCATACGGCTACACTGGCGGTAACGATGATGCGGATAGAGTGGAGTTTTTGTTTGGGGTGTATGAGAAAATGAAAGGGGTGTAAAAATTGTCGGATACAAGTATCCGACCTACGCACCGCAACTTTCAGGCTGCCTGAAAATAATGAAGTGTCGGTAGCTCACCAACAAATTCACGTATAAACAACATATTTCACACAAATCCCCCCTATTCCCCAATTTTTCAGGCTGCCTACAATAGTTTTCCACTATAATTAAGCAGCCTGAAATTTATAGAAAGAAAGTCAAAAATGTCCCTATCCCAAGTCCAAACCCTAGCCACAAAAACCTTACTCGCCGTAGAAAGCGGCAAAAACTTATCAGATGAACTCGCCTACATCATCGCGCAAAACCCCGATTTAACCGCGCAAGACAAAGGCATGCTGCAAGACATCGCTTACGGCTGCCAACGCTTTTCAGGCAGCCTGAAATATATGCTCGGCAAAATGCTAAACAAACCAATTGAAAACAAAGCATTGGAACATTATCTGCTGGTTGCTTTGTATCAACTCAACCACACGCGCAACGCCCCACACGCCGTAGTAAATGAAGCGGTGGACAACATCGCCAAAATCGGGCGCGGTCAATATCGTTCATTTGCCAATGCGATTTTGCGCCGCTTTTTGCGCGAAAAAGACGGCTTGAATAAAGCGTGTAAATTTGACGATGTGGCAAAACACAATCTGCCAATTTGGTTGCAAAAAACATTGCAAAATCAATACCCAAAACATTGGCACAACATGGTTACAGCGTTTCAATCGCACCCACCGCTCACGTTGCGCGTCAATTGCCGCCACATGAACGCGGAGCAATATTTGCAACTGCTGCAAGAGCTTGAAATTCCAGCGAAACAGTTGGACGATTACGCCATTCGCATTGCCACGCCCGTGCCTGTTAGCCAGTTACCGAAATTTGCCGAAGGTGTGGTGTCGGTGCAAGATTTTGGCGCACAGCAAGCGGCGTATTTGCTCAATCCGCAAAACGGCGAGCGCGTGTTGGACGCTTGCGCTGCCCCTGGCGGCAAAACGGGGCATATTTTGGAAATGGCGGATTGCGCGGTTACGGCTTTGGATATTGATAACAAGCGTTTGGCGCGTGTGCAGGAGAATTTAGACCGCTTGCATTTTCAGGCTGCCTTGCATTGTGCGCCTGCGGAAAATGTGGTGGATTGGTGGGACGGTGTGCCGTTTGACGCGATTTTGGCGGACGTGCCGTGTACCGCGTCTGGCACGATTAAGCGCAATCCCGATATTAAATGGTTGCGCCGCCCAACCGATGCGCTGAAAACGGCGCGACAACAAGAAGCGATGTTGGACGAATTGTGGAAAACGCTGAAATCAGGTGGACGTATGCTGTTGGCGACGTGTTCGATTTTTGAGGAAGAAAACCAGTTGCAGCGTGAGAAATTTTTGCGCCGTCATGAAGACGCGGTTTTAAAGGAGGAAAAAACTTTATTGCCAAGCGAAAAACAAGACGGGTTTTATTATGCACTTATTGAAAAAAAATAATCGGTTTTCAGGCTGCCTGAAAACTTTGCTGCTGAGCGTTTGCCTGTTTGCGCTGCCATTGGCGCACGCGGAGGGCATTCGCCACAGCCGCTATGAAGCACACATTTTGCAAAATGGGCAACTAGGTATCAGCAGCCGTTTTATCACGGAATTGCCTGAGCAGTTGCAAGGCGCGTTGAAACAGGGCGTGCCGTTGGATTTTGCTTTGACGTATCGTTTGAGAAAGCCCACAATTGCCGCTTATCGTTTCAAAATTAGCCAGTTAGCGAATGAAGACAGCGTGGTTAATTATCGGTTATCGTTTCATCCGCTCACTAACCGCTATCGTGTTTCCGTTGGCACATTCTCATCGGAATACAATAGCCTAAGCACCGCGCTCAAAGCTGTGGGCGCAATTGCTAACTGGCAAGTGTTAAACCAAGGCGCATTAGACGACACTCACCCCAGCGAAGTAAAAGTACAAATTCGCCTGAGCTTAACCACCACACGATTACCCAAACCGTTCCAAATCAACGCACTCACTTCCAGTAACTGGGATTTAGATTCAGGTTGGCGATATTTAGATGTGCGGTAGTTTTCGTCCACTCTTGGAGCGTCGGCGGCTCGCCGATGCTCCAGCGTAATATTTACCCCAATACTCGTTTTATAGTTGGTGTAATTATTTTTTGATACAAGGCAACAACGCTCGCCGTGTACGAATAGTATATAAGAGCGTTGGCAACACCGTAGCAAAAGATAGCTGCAAATCATTAAAATGCAGCCTGAAAAACCATTCCTCAGTCCCCAAAACGCAGCCTGAAAATGCAAAAATTCCTGATTACCTGCGGCATACTCGCCACACTCACACTCTACACCATCACCCTATCCACCGACAGCAACAGCCGCCTTGCACCCTATTTCTGGCACATGACCACCGCCGCCGCTCTGTTCGCCAGCGCGATGTTCATCGTCATCGCTCGATACATCTGGCGCATTATTCGCGACAAACGCAACCACGTTTTCGGCTCAAGCATCGCCCGACGATTGTCCATTATGTTCACACTCGTCGCCGTGTTGCCCGCCCTATTCCTGTTTCTCGTATCCGCTCAATTCATCTCACAAAGCATTCATTCATGGTTCGGCAACGACACCGCTCAAGCCCTAGAACGCAGCCTGAAACTCAGCCAAACCGCATTGGAAGGCGCAGCCAAACACAGCGTCAAACAAGCCGAGCGCGTTCGTGCCGATGTGATGACCGCACTCACACAACAAAACCCAGCCGAAACTGCCCTGCAAACCGAATACGCCAAAAAATTCGACCACCTAATCATTTGGCAACAAGGCAAAGCCATTGCAGAACGCAATCCCAAAACCTTACGGCAGCCTGAAATCGACCAAACCACCATAGACACATTACGCAAAAACAAAACCATTAGCACCACCGAAAACCTAAACGGCACGTTATACACCAGCGGCTGGATACTGCTACCCAAAATCAACGGCAAACAACACGCCCTATTTTTCAGGCAGCCCGTGCCAACAGAAATCGCGTCAGACGCAGAGTTAATTGAAAACGCCCGCGCCAAATACGCCGAATTGCTGTACGCCCAAAAAGGCTTGCAAACCTTTTTCCTGATTACCTTGCTGATTGCCACCGTGTTAGCCATATCGCTATCACTTGCTGCCGCGCTTTATTTTGCCAGACGATTTGTTGAACCCATTTTAGCTTTGGCAGACGGCGCACGCTCAGTCGCACAAAGCGATTTCAGCCGCCGCATTCCCGAAAACAGCAAAGATGAACTCGGCAAACTCGCAGGCTTGTTCAACCACATGACCGAACAACTCGCCATCGCCAAACAAGCCGACCAGCAACACCGTGCCGAGCAAGAAGCCGCACGCCATTATTTAGAGCGCGTGTTAGCCAGCCTAAGCGCAGGCGTGATTACTTTAGATGCTTCAGGCAGCCTGAAAACTTATAACACCAGCGCAGAAAACATTTTGGATATTCAACTCGGTAAACACATCGGCTTAAAGCTGCTAGATTTCGGGCAACTTTCGCCGCAACATCACGCCGCCGCAGATGCTTTTTCTGCCCTATTGGCAACCGAGCAAACAGGCGCAGCCGCCGAAATCCCCTACATGGCGCGTGATGACAGTCGCATTCTGCTCGGCAAAGCCGTACGCCTGCCCGATGAAAACGGCAATGGCGTGGTGCTGGTGTTTGACAACATCACAGAACTTGTCCGCGCACAAAAAGAAGCCGCATGGGGAGAAGTGGCAAAACGCTTGGCGCATGAAATTCGCAATCCGCTCACACCCATTCAGCTTTCCGCCGAAAGATTGGCATACAAATTGCATAACAAACTTTCCGACTCTGATGCGCAAATATTGTCAAAATCCACCAATACCATTGTGAAACAAGTGGCAGCACTCAAAGAAATGGTGGAAGCGTTCCGAAATTATGCACGCGCCCCTGGGTTGAAATTAGCAGAAACCGATTTAAATCATATTACAGAAGAAGTACTTACGCTGTACGAAAGTAGCCCGTGTACTTTTAGGGCTGATTTGGGTAAGATACCGATGTTGCTAAAAGCAGACACTACCGCCCTGCGCCAAGTGTTGCATAATTTGTTCAAAAACGCGGCGGAAGCAGCTGAAGAAGATGACAATCCTCGCGTTCACATTCAACTGACGCAGGAAAATGGCAAAATTTGTTTAAGTGTTGCCAATAATGGTAAAAGTTTCAGCCAGCAAATGTTACAAAACGCGTTTGAACCGTATGCCACCGATAAAGCAACAGGCACAGGCTTAGGCTTGCCAGTTGTGAAAAAAATTGTAGAAGAACATAACGGACAAATCTCGATTGCCAACCAAAAACCAACAGGCGCAATCGTTACCGTTTCTTTTCCCTCTATTTGAAACTGATAAAAACTTAAGATTATGCGAAGTACCGATATTTTAATTGTTGATGACGAACTCGGCATCCGCGAAGTATTGCAAGAAACATTGGAAGATGAGGGTTACACCGTTGCCTTGGCGTGTAACGCAGAAGAAGCACGCGCCTTGCGAAACAAAAACCGCCCAGCCATGGTGCTGCTGGACATTTGGATGCCTGACAGCGATGGAATTACGTTGCTGAAAGAATGGGCAAAGAATGGTCAATTAACCATGCCTGTGGTGATGATGAGCGGACACGGCAGCATTGATACTGCTGTGGAAGCCACCAAAATCGGTGCGTTGGATTTTTTGGAAAAACCGATTCCGTTGCAAAAACTCTTGGCTGCGGTTGAAAACGCGCTGAAACACGGCGAAATGCAGGTTGAAGCTGCGTTATCCGTAGAAAGTTTGAACAATAGTACAGGCAGCCTGAAAGAATTAAACAAGCAAATTGAACATGCTTTGTTACAAAGTTGTTCGGTTTTGCTGTTGGGCGAAACGGGTTCTTCGTTTGAAATGATTGCCCACGCGTTTCACAAAGAGAACACGCCTTGGGTACAGCCGTCTCGCGCGCAACATATTGTAGATATTCCGTTGGAATTGTTGAACAAGGCAACTAACGGCGTGTTGTATCTTGGCGATATTTCGCAATACAGCAAAAATATCCGCCAAAGCATTAACTTTTTGTTGAGCAAAGCAGGGCGTCATCACACACGCATTATTTGCGCCAGCAGCCGCCCGATGCACGAATTGCTGGGCAATGCCGACCAAGATGCGAATTTGATGCCGATTTTGTCTAGCACCGTGATTAACATTCCGCCTTTGCGTCATCACCCTGAAGACATTCCTGCGTTGATTGAAAGAATCTTGCAAGAATTGGCGGAAACAAAATTATCCACGCCTGTGAAATTTACCAATGCGGCGATTACTAAACTGCGTCAATACGATTGGCCAGGCAATATGGAGCAACTCAGAAACGTGGTAAACAGCTTGGCGTTGAACGCGGAAGAATTTGAAGTGAATGACGGCGATGTGGCACGTTTACTCAATCAGTTCCAGCAAGATGATTTAATGAACGATATTCGTGGTGGCTTCAATTTTAATTTACCGTTGCGTGAATTGCGTGAGGAATTGGAACGCCGTTACTTTGAATTTCATATTCGTCAGGAAAACCACAATATGAGTCGCGTGGCGCAGAAAGTGGGACTCGAACGCACGCATTTGTATCGCAAGTTAAAACAACTGGGGATTCAGTTTTCGCGTCGTCCTGCTGGGGATAAGGATTCTGAGGAATAATAGCTTTCAGGCTGCAATTGTTATACAGTTGCAGCCTGAAATTTTTACAATAATAAATCTTGCCTTTTTTTGACATATTTTAACAAATAGACTATATTATGACTTCAAGCAGCCTGAAACCTGCGTTAAATCGTTTTTCAGGCTGCTTTCATTATTTCATTTATATTTTCAAGAGGTACGATTTCATGGAACATACTATTGAATTTAACGGCTATTACACGTTAATCGCCGCAACACTGGTTTTGTTGGTTGGTAGGCTGGTTGTGAAAAAAGTAAAATTTTTCCGCGATTTCAATATCCCTGAACCTGTTGCAGGCGGTTTGATTGCCGCGTTTATCATCACATCGCTGTATTACTTTGCCCATGTTACCTTCAAATTTGAAAGCTCGCTGCAAAGCACATTCATGCTGATTTTCTTCTCGTCTATTGGTTTGTCTGCCGATTTTTCTCGCTTGAAACAAGGCGGTTTTCCATTGGTTGCGTTTTTGCTGATTGTGAGCATTTTTATCATCGTGCAAAACTTTGTGGGCATTGGCTTAGCCACTTTAATGGGACAAAATCCATTGATGGGCTTGATTGCTGGTTCGATTACCTTAACTGGCGGTCATGGTACAGGCGCGGCTTATGGTGGCGTATTAGCCAATAAGTTTCACGTGCAAGGCGCAGTGGAATTAGCCATGGTTGCTGCTACTTACGGCTTGGTTTCAGGCGGTTTGATTGGTGGTCCAGTTGCACGCCGTTTAGTGAACAAAATAGGCATTCAACCTATCAATGAAGATGATTCAAATACTGACTCAAGTGCAGAGCATTACGATGATAAAACTTTTGAACGAGCACACCGTCGCCGTTTGATTACCGCAGAATCTGCGATTGAAACC
The DNA here is from genome assembly GCF_030177895.1 of Kingella negevensis. Taxonomy (NCBI): domain Bacteria; kingdom Pseudomonadati; phylum Pseudomonadota; class Betaproteobacteria; order Neisseriales; family Neisseriaceae; genus Kingella; species Kingella negevensis. The sequence continues at coordinate 408,394 of NZ_CP123448.1, read as the reverse complement.
ATGGCATTGTTTGCCGCTTGCTTGGCATTTTCATCATTTATGTATGGCTATATGACTGAGCATTTCCCAGATTTCAAATTGCCACAATTCGTTTGGGCATTGGGTTTCGGCGTGGTATTGCGTAACGTACTCACATCAGTGTTCCGCTTCAATATGTTCGACCGCGCGATTGACGTATTTGGTAACGCATCATTGAGCCTATTCTTAGCCATGGCATTGATGAGCATGAAATTATGGCAACTGGCAGGCATGGCAGGTCCATTGATGGTTATCTTGTTGGTGCAAACCTTTGCGATGATTTTTTATGCCTACTTTGTTACTTACCGCTTTATGGGCAAAGACTACGATGCTGCTATTTTGGCAGCAGGACACTGCGGCTTCGGCTTAGGTGCAACACCAACCGCCGTAGCCAATATGCAATCCGTAACAGGCACATTTGGCCCATCGCACAAAGCGTTCCTGATTGTTCCACTTGTTGGCGCATTCTTCATCGACTTAATCAACGCCGCCATTCTTGACCGCATGATGGCATTCTTTGGTTAATTACATTTTCAGGCTGCCTGATAGATTTCAGGCAGCCTGAAAGCATTTTGGCACATTTCTTGTTTTTTGATATGATACGCAACTTAATCTTAAAAGAGAGACACAATGAAAAAACACATTCTTTCAACTGCCATTTTTGCAGCTTTAGCTCTAAGTGCCTGTTCTGACAAAAAAGAAGCACAACCTGCCGCATCTGCCGCAGCCGCTTCAACACCAGCAGCCACAATCATGAGCTGCGACAATTCCACATTCACCAACAAAATCCGCGACACCATTCAACAAAGCATTACCAGCGAAGCACAACGCTACGCCAGTCAAGACACCAACCAATTTATTGATTCAGATAAACTGATTGCAGCAGCCGCACAGCTAGACATCAGCGTAAACAACGCCCAAGCAGGCAGCATCCCCAGCACTTGCCAAGCACAAGTTGCAATTAACATTCCACAAAACGTCCTAGCTCAAGCGCGAACCAACGCCCCATTATTGCAACTGCCCAACCCAGCAGAAATCATCAGCAAACAACTGATTGGCAGCAACGCCACATTCAACGGCGAAACACTCACATTCCCATTGAATTTCTCCATTCAAGGCAACACATTTGCCCCAACCGATAACAATTTAAGCGGCATAACAAACCTGCTTGCCCAATCCCTATTGGCATACGGCGTAAAAGACACCTTAAATATCAACGGACAACCCGTAGCACGAGAAACCCTGTTACGCAGCTTACAAACAGCCAGCCGTCCAGAACCCAAAGAAACGCAGCCTGAAACAGCGTCCACGCCAAGAGCCAAAGCCGCGCCAACCATTGCCGACAGCATTCCCAATCCACCAGCTGATTTGAAGAAAGTGGAAGTAGCCCCAATCAGCGCATCTGCCGCACCTAAACCCGTGCCAACAGAACCACAAATCACAGAAGAAGTGAAACCCGAAGTGCTGACCCCGCCTACCCCAGCCAAACCTAACAAAATTAGCGACAGCGAATTGGAAAGCGCACAGTCTGCCAATCGCAAAGCCGACCAATCCATCAAATCCGCATGGCGCAAAATCGACCCAGAAATCCAACGCGATTTAGTGAACGACCAACGCGCATGGGAACGCAAAAAACAACAAGCCTGCCGAAGCGCAGCCGCCACAGGCAGCGACGAATCCGACAGCCGTTACAAACAACTGCAATGCGACACCCGTTTAGTGAACGAGCGCATTCAATACCTCAATGGTTATAGTATCGACTAAACCACTTTCAGGCTGCCTGAAATATTCAGGCAGCTTTTTCCCATATTGAATACCATGTTTAAAAAACTACTTTTACTGACTCTACTCGCCGCCTGTTCCCCAAGCGAAACCACGCAACAAACCGCCGCTTCCGCCCCAAAAACAGCCAGCGAAAGCACCGCCATCGCCAACGACATCATCGCCAGCGCATCACAAGAAGACATCTTGTCCGCACGCAAAGAAGCCAAAAATGCCGTAACCGCTTCCGATGTTACTGCAGCTGCGCAAACCCAATTCCCAATTGACACCGCCAGCGCACCCTTTCCAGCCGCCAGCGAAGCCAATCTCCCTCCACTCAATCCCATCTGCGAACAATACTATCACCGCGCCGATGCCTGTTTCGCCAAACAAGGCGAAGATGCTGACACCTTACGCGCACAAAACCAAGAAGCACGATTAGAAGTCATGCGCGAAAGCCCAGACGAAGCCGCTTGCCAAGCACTCAACCGCAGCTTTGATGCCGTTGCTTACCAATTACGCTGCGAATAGTGATTTGATTTTCAGGCTGCCTGAAAGAATGAAACCGATATGAAATTTGCCTTTATATTTCTCAAACTACTCTCCCACCTACCCCACATTATCCTGCGCGGACTCGCCCATATTTTCAGCTGGCTGTGTTATTGGCTAGTCGTGCCACGCCGCAAAGTGGGCTTAAAAAACCTAGAGCTGTGTTTCCCCGAAAAAACCGAAGCCGAGCGCAAACACATTCTGCACCAACACTTCTATCACATGGCATTACTCGTTTTAGAATACGGACGCTATTGGTATGCAGACGCAAGCAGCCTGAAAAATGCCGTACGCTATCAAGACAAAGCCATTTTGGACGAAGCCTTGCAGCGCGGCGAAAAAGTGATTTTGCTGTATCCGCACTTCACCGCCTTTGAAGCTGCCGTTTACGCACTCAACCAAGAAGTGCCACTAATTAGCGTGTATTCCCACCAAAAAAATGCCGAGTTGGACGAGCAAATCTTGCGTGGCAGACACCGTTACAACAACGTTTTTTTGATTGGACGAACCGAGGGATTACGCAGCATTATCAAGCAAATCCGCAGCAACAACGCCCCATTTTTGTATCTACCCGACCAAGATTTTGGTGAAAAAGATTCCATTTTCGTGGATTTCTTCAATATCCCCACCGCCACGATTACGGGTTTATCGCGCATCGCTAAGATGACTGATGCGAAAGTGATTCCAGCCATTCCTACACGCCAAAAAGATGGTACTGTGATTTTGCGGTTTTATCCTACTTGGGATAATTTTCCAACGGAAGACGCGGTTGCGGATACGCGCCGAATGAATGCGTTTATTGAAGAGCGGATTCGTGAAATGCCTGAGCAATATTATTGGTTACACAAGCGGTTTAAAACGCGCCCTGATGGAGAAAAATCGTTTTATTCGTGAAACTTGGTTTTCAGGCTGCAATATCAGAATGCAGCCTGAAAAATAAAAAACACCTGTTTTTCAACAGGTGTTTTTTTTGTTTATGCCGCTTGTTGCAGATAGTTCTGAATACCCATATCTGCAATCATTTCTTGCTGAGTTTCCAACCAATCAATACGCTCTTCGTTTTCATCTTTTTGTTTTTCCAACAATTCACGAGAAACGTAATCTTGTTTTTCTTCACAAACAGCAATCGCTGCAATCAAAGCCGCGTGTTTTTCATATTCTTTTTTCAAATCACACGCAATGATTTCTTCAGGTGTTTCACCAATCAACAATTTACCCAATTCTTGCAAATTTGGTAAACCTTCCAAAAAGAAAACACGTTCAGTTAGCACATCAGCAGATTTCATCTCTCTGATAGACTGTTTGTAAAAATTGTTGCCCAACTCTTCCAAGCCCCAGTGTTTCAACATACGAGCATGCAAGAAATATTGGTTAATCGTTACCAACAATAAGCCTAAGTTTTTGTTAAGTTCTTGAATAACTTGACGGTTGCCTTGCATGATTACTCCTTACAGTTGGCTTTGCAAGTAGTTTTGTTCGCCCATCATGCTGATTAAGCGCAATTGTTGTTCCAACCAGTGAGCGTGATCTTCTTCAGTGTCTTTCAATTGTTCAACCAACATTTGGCGAGTTACATAGTCTTGTTTTTCTTCGCACAATTTGATGCCTTTTTTCAAATTGTCGCGTACTTCGTACTCAGTTTCCAAATCCAATTGCAACATTTCAGCAACTGTTTTACCCACGCGAATCGCTGAAGGCACAACCACTGGCGTACCACCCAACATCAAAATGCGTTGGATAAAATTGTTTGCGTGAATGGTTTCATCTTCCATTTCGTGACCAATGCGGTCGAACAATTTGGTGTAGCCCCACTCTGCGTACATGCGTGAGTGAATGAAATATTGGTCGCGTGCAGCCAATTCGCCTGCCAACATTTGGTTCATGTAATCTAAAACTTCTTTATCGCCTTGCATAATAATTTCCTTTTCAAAAAAATATCAGGTCGCTACCTGAAACGCTGTGCATTGTAACAGGATTTTCAGATTTGACAATTTTCAGTTTAAAATACAAATAATTATCAAACAAATACAGCCTGAAAACTGGGATAGCAACCATTATCATCTGTGCTTTTTTATTGATATATCAAATAACTAATCTGATAACGATTACCAATAGTTATTAAGCGTAGCCTGAAAAGTTTATTTTATTTACCTTAATTTACAAATATATTCATTTTCAGGCAGCCTGAAAACCGTTTTTGCTTTGGCACAATCCACAAAGTGAGCTACAATCCTGTTTCCTTGTGCGTTCAGTTAATGCACTTATCTTTTGCTACGGTGGGCGTTATCGCCTTGTATCAAAAAATAATTGCATCAACTAATATCCCGCATTTCTCAAACTTCCATACATTAAGGTGAATCCCATGCTTACAGGCAGCATTGTCGCAATTATCACTCCTATGCACGCTGATGGTAGCGTGAACTTTGAACAACTCCAATCATTGACTGAATGGCACATTGCTAACGGTACTGACGCGATTGTGGCAGTTGGTACAACTGGCGAATCTGCAACTTTATCAGTTAAAGAGCATTTGGCAGTGGTTGAATGCGTTGTGAAAACCGCTAACAAGCGTATTCCTGTGATTGCAGGTGCAGGCGCAAACAATACTTTAGAAGCCATTGAATTGGCTAAAGAAGTGAAGCGTTTGGGCGCGGATTACACCTTATCTGTTGTGCCTTATTACAACAAACCTTCTCAAGAAGGCATTTATCAACACTTCAAAACGATTGCAGAAGCCGTTGATATTCCAATGATTATTTACAACGTACCAGGTCGCACTATGGTAGACATGAGCAATGAAACTATTTTGCGTTTGGCTCAAATCCCGAATATTGTGGGTGTGAAGGAAGCAAGCGGCAATGTTGCTCGTGATTTAAACTTGTTCCGTGAAGCACCTGAAGGCTTTGCTATTTATTCTGGTGATGACCCAACTGGTTTGCCATTCTTATTGTGCGGCGGTCATGGCGTGATTTCTGTTGTGGCAAACGTTGCACCAAAAGAATTTGCACAAATGTGTCATCACGCATTAAATGGCGAAATCGCCGAAGCACGTGCGCTGAACGACCAACTGATTCCTTTATATAACGTGATGTTTGTTGAACCAAGCCCAGCTTCTCCAAAATGGGTGGCATCACAATTAGGTGTCTGTGCAGAACATGTTCGCTTGCCTATCTTGGCATTGAGCGAAGCAGCGCAACCTAAAGTTTTGGCTGCCATGAAGGCTTCTAAAATCATTTAATTTTTGTAACGAAAGGTGTACATGAAACCCACCAAAACCCTTGCTTTGGCTCTTCTGATGACCAGTCTTGCTGCTTGTTCAGGCAGCAAAAAAGATAAACCAAAATTGGATTATCAATCTGAAAACAACAAAATTGTTAATTTGGAAGTGCCGCCTGATTTGAATGACCCACGCAATGGCGATTTGTATAGCTTGCCAAAAGGCACAATAGCTAGCCCAAATGCCATGAAGCAAACGGCAGGAAAAGCCAACAAAGCTGTTTTAGCCACTGTAAAAGATGCTTACATCGAACGCAGTGGCACACAACGCTGGTTGGTTGTGAAAAACAAATCTGCAGCAGAAATGTGGCCATTGCTACGCGCATTCTGGCAAGAAGCTGGTTTCACGATTTATTCAGAAGAACCACAAGCAGGCTTAATGGAAACCGAATGGGCTGAAAATCGCGCAAAATTACCAAGCCAAGGCTTGCGTCGATTATTTGATGCCGTAGGTATGGGTGGCGTATACACCACCAGCGAACGAGATAAATTCTTGATTCGCATGGAACGCAGCCAATCAGGCGACGGCGTTGATGTTTTCTTTACACACAAAGGCTTGGAAGAAGTTTTTGACAGCAAAAAAGAAGAAAGCACCGTTTGGCAACCACGCGCTAACGACCCTAATTTAGAAGCTGCTTTCTTAGCACGCTTCATGCAATACTTAGGCGTTGATGAAGCTGCAATTGACCGCCAAATGCAAACGCAAATCGACCAAAGCAAAGGCACAGCATTTGCCAAAATCGATGGCGATAGCGTGATTGTGTACGGCGCACCAGAACGCAACGTAAACCGTGTCGCTTCTGCGCTAGACCGCGTGGGTTTGACTGTTCAACAATTTGTTAGCGAACGCGGCATGTTTGTGGTTCGCCCTGCGCCAAGCGTAAGTGAAACCGTTACCCAAGCAGAAGCAGATAACAAAAAACCTAGCCGTTTAGCGCGTTTGTTTGGTAAAAAAGACACTAGCGAAACAGAAACTTCAACTGCTTCTACACAAGCCGCTCAAATGTATGTTGGCTTAGAGGCATTGGAAAACGGTCAGCGCGTTGTATTGCTTGACCAATTCGGCAAACCGATGACCGGCACAAACGCCACCAAATGGTTAGAAGCCCTATACCGCGAATTGAAATAATCGCAGCCTGAAAAATCCCTTTCGGTTTTCAAACTTGAAAGGGATTCTTTCTCATCTATTCATTTGATATAATTTCTCTCCATTATAGTAAATTAAATTCAAACCAGTACAGCGTTGCCAACGCCCTTATGTACCACGCGTACACGGCGGGCGTTGTCGCCTTGTCCTGATTTGAATTTAATTCACTATAAAACAAAACGCAGCCTGAAATTTTCAGGCTGCATTCATATAGGAGAAATCAATGGTATTTTTAATTATCAGCATCTTAGCCAGCGTATCCGTATCCATCTTATTGAAGACCATGCGCCGCAACCAAATTCAATTAGCGCAATCCGTCGCCATCAATTACATCATCGCCGCCACCCTATCCGCCCTATTCCTCTTCCCCAATCTCAGCAACTGGCAACAAACCCTTTTGCCAAAATCATGGCTTTTTGTATTGCTTGGCATATTATTCCCCAGCGTCTTCATCATCATGGGACGCGCTGTAGAAAGCACAGGCATCGTTAAATCAGATGCCGCCCAACGCCTTTCCCTTTTCCTACCTGTTTTCGCCGCATTCACCTTTTTTGGCGAAACCCTCACCACCCACCGTGTTATCGGTTTGTTACTCGCCATCGCCGCACTAGTCTGCATACTAAACAAACCCAGCCAACACACATCAAGCAGCCTGAAAACCCAAATCCAACTCCTATTAGGCGTGTGGCTTGGTTATGGCACGATTGATATTCTGCTCAAACAACTGTCCAAAGAAGCAGGCATTGGCAGCAACTTACTGGTTACGTTCGTGTTGGCAGGTATTTTGATGTTCAGCTACTTGCTCATCAAAAAAGCACGTTGGACACGCTACGACTTAATCGGTGGCATCGCATTAGGCAGCCTGAATTTCATCAATATCTTGTTTTATCTCAAAGCCCACAAAGCCTTTAGCAGCAATCCCACACTCGTCTTTGCAGGCATGAACATGGGCGTGATTGCACTCGGCACACTGATCGGCGCAATCCTGTTCCGTGAAAAAATCAGCAAGCTCAACGCTGTTGGCATCGCGCTTGCCTTTGCTGCGATAACTTGCTTATTTTATGGCGCAAATCTGTTCACATAACACAAAAGCAGCCTGAAACTTTCAGGCTGCTTTTTTATTTTGGGGTATCCAGTTGCAAATCACTTTCCACTCTGCAACAGCATGGCAAAATTTCATCAGGCATGACAAACGCCATCGGCAATTCATCATAATTCACGCAGCCTGAAAGGATTTTTGTGCGACATGTGCCGCAGTAGCCGCTTCGGCATTGGTATTCTACCGCGTGTCCCGTGCGTTCCAAGGCTTCTAAAAGCGTCTCGTTTTCTTGCAGCGTGAACGTGGTTTTGTTGGTTTGTATTGTAAACATATACGGTGTTTGTATCACATTATCGCAGCCTGAAATAATTTTTCAGGCTGCGATTATTTGAATGGCTAGATAAGCAAACGTAGGTCGGATTCTTGAATCCGACAATTTTCCAGTTTCATAATTAAATAAGATTGTGTGTGAAATTTCGGAAGTCGGATTCAAGAATCCGACCTACGTTTGATGAAATCATATTCAGGCAGCCTGAAAATTACGCTTCGCTACCGCCCACCGTCAAACCTGCATCAATCCGCAAAGTCGGCTGTCCCACGCCTACAGGCACACTTTGACCGTCTTTGCCACACACGCCCACGCCTGTGTCCAACGCGCTGTCATTGCCAATCATCGAAACGTGTTTCAACACTTCCGAGCCACTGCCGATAATCGTTGCGCCCTTGACTGGATATTGCAATTTACCATTTTCCACCCACCAAGCCTCGCTTGCACTAAACACAAATTTACCGCTCGTAATGTCCACCTGACCGCCACCAAAATTCACCGCATAAATCCCTTTATCCATGCTTTCAATGATTTCCTGTGGGTCGTGCGTACCGCTTTCCATAAACGTATTCGTCATGCGCGGCATCACCACAGACGAATAACTCTCGCGACGACCATTGCCCGTAACGTCCACGCCCATTAAACGCGCATTGGTTTCGTCCTGCATATAGCCCATTAAAATGCCGTCCTCAATCAACACCGTACGGCGCGTTTCGTTGCCCTCATCATCAATATTCAGGCTGCCGCGTCTGTTGGGAATATCGCCTTGGTCAATCACGGTAACGCCTTTCGCCGCCACGCGCTCGCCAATTTTGCCTGTGAATACGCTGGTTTGCTTGCGATTGAAATCGCCTTCCAAACCATGCCCCACCGCTTCATGCAACAACACACCGGGCCAACCATTCCCCAACACCACCATCATCGCCCCAGCAGGCGCAGGACGCGATTCCAAATTGATTAAGGCTTGCTGAACCGCCTTATTTACATATTCCTTGATTTTCGCATCATCAAAATACGTCAAATCAAAACGACCGCCGCCGCCTGCACTGCCCTGTTCGCGGCGTTCGCCCTGTTTCGCAATCACAGTAACGCTCAAACGCACCAACGGACGAATATCCGCCGCGTGTTTGCCGTCCAAACGCGCGATGTAAATCATATCGTGTTCACAAGTCAAACCAGCCATCACCTGCACAATGCGTGGGTCAGCCGCTTTCGCCAGTTGCTCAACCTTTTGAAGTAACGTCACTTTTTCAGGCGATTGCAGCGTGATAATTGGATTGGCACAAGCGTGAACCGCCTTGCCGTAAACAGGCGTTGGCACACGCACAGGCGCAACATTGCCAGCCGCGCCAATCACTTTTACGGTTTGCGCCGCGCGTTGGATTGCGTCCGCCGTCAAACTATCAGCATAGGCAAACGCCGTTTTTTCGCCCGACACGGCACGCACGCCCACGCCTTGGTCAATCTGAAAACTGCCCGATTTAACCATGCCTTCGTCTAAATGCCAGCTTTCAAATGCGGTGCGTTGGCAATAAATATCTGCATAATCAACGTGATGATTGCCGATAATGGCGAGTGATTTGGCGAGTTCTTCCGCGCCCAGTTGGTTGGCGTGAAGTAAGTCTTGTGAAACGGTTTGGAAAATTCTTTGCATAGATTTAGTGTTTTCAGGCAGCCTGAAAAAGATAGTTATTGATAACACAAATTATACGATACTTTGTAGCACTCATAAAAAAGCAGTCTGAAAAACATTTTTCAGGCTGCTTTTAGTTTAAATGATTATTTCAACAACGCTTCCAACAAACCAGACGCGCCAATACGGAAGTTTTCAGCTTTCAACCAATCCGCACCCATCACATCAACCGCTTGTTGTACATAACCTTGAGCTGCTGCCAATTCACGCACACCGCCAGACAATTTAATGCCAACAGGTTTGCCGCTGGCTTTGATTTCTGCTAACAAGATTGCAGCCGCTTCAGGTGTTGCGCCCACTTTGATTTTGCCCGTTGAAGTTTTCAAGAAATCCGCGCCTGCTGCAATCGCGATTTTCGCTGCAGCGTGTGTTTCTTCTGCTGACAACGCGCCAGTTTCCAAAATCACTTTCATTTTCGCGCCAGCTTCGTGGCAGATGTTGCCTACTTTTTCAGTCAATTCATGCGCGTATTGTGTATCGCCTTTTTGGAAACGACCGTATGGGAACACCAAGTCAATTTCGTTTGCGCCGTCTTTTAATGCTTGACGCGTTTCCGCGAAAATCGCTTCATCCTCTTCCGCGCCGCTTGGGAAGTTCACCACAGTAGCCAAGCCGATAGTGGCAGGGATAGTTTCTTTTGCCACGCTCACGAATTGTGGGTACACGCACACAGCCGCCACGTTGCCCAATGGGGTAACGGCGCGTTTGCAAAATTCTCGTACGCTTTCAGTTGTATCGGTGTCGTTCAATGTAGTGAAATCCACGAAACCTACGATTTGTTGTTTTATTGCAGACATGACTTTTTTCTCCTTAGTCGGTTAGTTAAATAATTATTTTCAGGCTGCGATTTCAGTCCAAAAACAATGCGTATATTGTAACAAATTGTTAAAATACGCGCCTATTTTTTCAGGCTGCGATTTATGCTATCCGACTTATTTACCCCTGCCGCACTATCCGTTTCCGAGCTGAACGCAATTGCTGCCGAATTGCTGGAAAACCAGCTTTCAGGCTTATGGATTGGCGGCGAAATTTCCAATCTCACACGCGCCACGAGTGGGCATTTTTACTTTTCGCTCAAAGACTCAACCGCACAAGTGCGTTGTGTGTTGTTCAAACAGGCGGCGGCACGTTTGGCAAAACCCTTGCGCGAAGGCGACCATGTGGAAGTTCGCGGCAAAATCAGCTTGTATCAGGCACGTGGCGAATTTCAGATTACGGTAAACGAAGTGCGCCAAGTGGGTTTGGGGCAGCTTTTTGAACGCTATGAACGCTTGAAAATGCAGTTGCAAAATGAAGGTTTGTTTGCGGCGGAACGCAAAAAATCGCTGCCTGAAAACCCAAAACGTATTGGTGTAGTAACCAGTTTGACGGCGGCTGCTTTGCGCGATGTGCTGACGACGTTGCGCCGTCGTGCGCCGCATATTCCTGTGATTGTCTATCCCACGCCTGTGCAAGGGGCTGGCAGCGAACATCAGATTGCGCAAGCGATTCAGGCTGCGAACGAACGCGCAGAAGTGGATGTGCAGATTGTGTGTCGTGGCGGTGGCAGCATTGAAGATTTGTGGGCGTTTAACGAAGAAGTAGTGGTTCGTGCGATTGCGGCGTGTGATTTGCCGATTGTGAGTGGCGTGGGGCATGAAACGGATTTCACGCTCAGCGATTTTGTGGCAGATGTGCGCGCGCCCACGCCAACGGGGGCGGCAGAATTGGTTAGCCCGAACCGTGAAGAAATGTTGGCGCAGTTGGCGCGGACGCGTTCGCGCTTGCATGAATATTTGTTGCAGCGTTATCAAAAATCAGCGCAAACGCTAGACTTTTTGGCGCAGCGTTTGCAGCATCCGCGCGATAAATGTAAGCAGCAGCAAGCGCAGTTGGCACAGCTTCACGCGCAACTGGGTTTTGCGATGAAACAGCAGTTGGCACAGAAAAAACACGCGGTGGTGCAATCAGCGGCGATGTTGCCAAATGTTCGCCCGAATGTGGCGCAGCTTTCGCAACGGGTGTTGGGTTTTCAGGCTGCGTTATCGGTGTCGCAGCGCAATGCGTTGGCGGAAAAACATCAACGTGTTTTGAAACAGGCGGAATTGCTGGAAGCGATGTCGCCGAATGCGGTTTTGCAGCGTGGGTTTGCGATTGTGCGAAATACGCGTGGGCAGGTTGTGCATGACGCGGGCGATGTGAAACAGGGGCAGAAGTTGAATGTGATGTTTGCGCAGGGGGCGGTTGATGTGCAGGTATTGAGTAATACGCGCCAGAAAGATTTATTTGAATAAGAAAAGCAGCCTGAAAAATAATTTTCAGGCTGCTTTTTAATTTACATATTATTCAGCAGCAGGAACAACAACCAATTTGATTGTTGCTACAGCATCTGCATGCAATGCCACTTCAACTTCGTATTCACCAACAGCTTTGAAAGGACCTTCTGGCAAACGTACGTTTGCTTTAGCTGCTTCAATGCCAGTTGCTTTAATTGCATCAGCGATGTCTGCATTAGTAACAGAACCGAACAAGCGACCATCAACACCAGCTTTTTGAGCAACAATGATTGTTTGACCGTCCAATTTAGCCTGACGCGCTTGAGCATCTGCCAAAATCGCTGCTTGTTTTGCTTCCAATTCAGCACGGCGAGCTTCAAACTCTTTCAAGTTTGCTTCAGTAGCGCGCTTAGCTTTTGCAGTAGGAATCAAGAAATTGCGAGCGTAACCATTTTTTACACTTACTACATCGCCCAAGTTGCCCAAACCAGCAACGCGTTCCAACAAGATAATTTGCATAGTTATGTACTCCTAATTATTTGTGTTGGTCAGTGTAAGGCAACAACGCCAAGAAACGTGCACGTTTCACAGCAACTGCCAATTGACGTTGGTAGTGAGCTTTAGTACCAGTGATACGAGCTGGGATGATTTTGCCGTTTTCAGTGATGAAATCTTTTAGCAAATCTACTTGTTTGTAATCCACTTCTTGGATTTTTTCTGCTGTAAAACGGCAGAATTTACGACGTTTAAATGTTTGACGAGCCATGTCGTTTAACCTTTATATTCTGTGATATGTTGAATTCGCAACACAGGGCGTAAAATTCGTTGGCTTCGTTGGGCTAAAAAACCTGTTACTGAAACCATTTTGCCTTGTTTGTGTTGCCATGCTTGAGCATCTTGACCGATGATTTTTGCTGGAAGTTCAAATTTAACTTGGCAGCACGAACCATTTTCTTCTTGCCAGCTTTCATGCTGTAAAACCACATCTAAAACAGGAACACCTGCTGGTGTGTAGCGCAAAGTATCTACTTTGTACAAAGTAGCGGTCAATTCAAATTGATTGTTCAATTATGCTTCAGCAGTTTCTTCGCTTGCTGCTTCGTTAATCAAACTTTTTGATTTTTCTTCGCGCATCATTGGAGATGCTTCAGTAACAGCAGCTTTAGTTTGAATTGTCAAATGACGCAATACTGCATCATTGAAACGGAAAGCAGTCTCCAACTCTTCAACTGTTGCAGGTGTTGCTTCAATGTTCATCAAAACGTAGTGTGCTTTGTGAACTTTGTTGATTGGGTAAGCCAATTGGCGGCGACCCCAGTCTTCCAAACGATGGATTTTACCGTTTGCTTCTGCAATCATGGCTTTATAGCGTTCTACCATAGCAGTTACTTGTTCGCTTTGGTCAGGATGAACGATAAACACGATTTCGTAATGGCGCATGTTATCTCCTTACGGTTGGTTAAAAACAGTCTCTTGCCATGCGATTGCGAGAGACAAGGTTGCAAAACGCAGCATTATAATTCACTATTTATTGGTTTACAAGCCTATTTAAGTACCAATTTTTTATTGATATGAAAACGCAGCCTGAAAAATGGGTTTTCAGGCTGCGTTTTCATAATTAGCGTAATTAGGTGCGCGTCCAATGAAATTATCATTCAAAACCATGCCAGTTCTCAGATTAACACGAACTTCATGCAAATTTCTTGGATAATGTACATTATCTTTTTCACTTAGTTTACGCGTTCTCAATACTGCAACCAAATCATCTGACACTCTTGTAATATTCTCAATATCCCCAATATTCACATTTCCTAATACGCTTGGATTAACCAAAGTATAACGCCTATTATTTTTTACAAACTTGGCAATATGGTAGTATGTACCATTACCACTACAATAATGTTTTCCGTCATCTATTTCCGCTTCCCAAACTCCTTCTGACCAATATAAAGAACGAAATATTGATTGCCAACATTAACAATATCACTAACCCCTCCAGCACAGGTATGCAATTCTGTTTTAGCAGGTCTTTCTAGCGACCGAAGAAACATTTGCTTATCATCTGCAAGCGCAAGAGTAGATAAAAATAAGAACCTGTATTCACAAAAATGATAAAATATCTTTATGACTAGAAAATCCTACCCAACAGACTTAACCGATGCCCAATGGCAAGCGATTGAGCCATATTTTAACCAGCTACGCCACTACAAATGGGATAAACGTCAATTAGTGAATGCCGTTTTGTACATCACCAAAACAGGTTGCCAATGGCGTATGCTGCCCAATGATTTTCCACCTTATTCAACCGTATGGAGTTTCTATCGCAGAGCCAATCAATCAGGCTTATGGGATAGAATTCTTTTGGCATTGGTTCAAAAAAACGTTTAATCCATCAAAAACAAGCAATGCCAACTTATGCCATTCTTGATTCACAAAGTGTCAAAACAGCTTCTAGCGCACATGATAAAGGTTTTGATGGAGGTAAAAAAATCAAAGGTCGTAAGCGACATATAGCTGTTGATACGTTGGGTAATCTATAGTGGATTAAATTTAGATTAGGACAAGGCGACAACGACCGCCGTGTACACCTAGTACATAAGGGAGTTGGCAACGCTGTACTAATCTAAATTTAATTCACTATATTGTCTGTTGTGGTTCATGCAGCCAATATTCATGACACAAAAGCAGGTATTTTTGTAGCAAAAAAAGCGTTTGAGACCTATCCGAGTTTAAAAGGTTTCTGTGCGGACGCAGGTTATCGGAATACATTTGAGCGTGAAGTATCAGAGCAATTGGGTTTAACTGTTGAGATTTCAAAGAGAATTCAAGATATTTCTTGGCATATTCTGCCCAAACGTTGGATTGTAGAACGAACGTTTGCATGGTTAGGTTGGTCTCGACGTTTAGCAAAAGATTTTGAGCAGACGAATTTATCTGCTGAAAATTTTGTTAAACTAGGGTATATTTCACAAATATTAAAATTTATCAAATAGTTGTTTGTGAATACGGGTTCTAACACAGCAAATACAGTTAAAACCATTTTTTTTCATTAAAATAACCTTTCAATTTATCAAAACTTCTCTCAAGCAGTCCAAAAATTAACATCAGCACTCGACATCACATTCATATTCTTCCTGATTTTGATTGGTTAGATTTTGTTTTTCTTCGCGAGACAAAACTTCACGATTCAAATAGCCGTCAAACATATAACCATTTATACTACCAATTTAAACCTTAACCCAGCAGCTATCAACGTTCCCAATCACTTCACATTTATTCGTTCTAGAAACCACTTGAACTTCATCACCATCTCGCACACGTCCAACTTCCAATCCCTTAGCAGAAGCTGAACCACGTAACGTCAATTCACCATAACCTGATTGCGTAACCACGGTTGCAGGATAACGAACCACTTTTCTGTAATTTTAGGACTAGCCACCTTTGCCTTAGCAGCCTGTTTCGCTTGCTGAGCTTTCGCTTGAGAAGCCTGTTCAGCCTGCAACGCTTGCATTTCATTCTTTGCATCTTCATTTAGCCTGTTCGTATAACTCTTGCTCACGTTGCGCCTGTTATTCCTTCATTTTGGCTTCACGCTCTTTATTTTTCACTTCATCTGCCAAACGTTGTTGTTCCGCTAATTGCGCTTGAACTTACGCTAATTTCTTTTTTCATTTCATCATCGCCTTTTTGGCAGCCTGAAAGCAAGACTAAAACCGTAATTGTTGCAACGCCAGTAGAAAACCATAATTTCATTCAGATTATCCTTTTGTGATTAAGAAAATTTCGGTAAGATTAAGGAAATGTGTTTGAATACATTTCAGGCAGCAAATATTTTAATTTTATTTAACCTGAACTTACCACATACAAAAAGTGGTATTTTTCTACCCGAAAAGTGAGATTCCCTCATGAAATCCTATGAAAAAATCCGCCAACTGCGTTAAGAAAGAAAATGGCCGCAAGAATATTTGGCAAACTTACTAGGTTTATCGCCCAATGGTTATGCCAAAATTGAACGTGGCGAAACACGCTTGAATCTGCTGCGATTGGAGCAGTTTGCAGAGATTTTTGAAATGGATATTTTCGATTTAATACAAGGGGATTTACAGGGGGTAGATAATCGCGGCGGTAATATCAATTATAGTAATAAAGATTGTACGATTTACGGCACAGTAGAAAGCCAAGATTTCATTCACGAAATCGAAAAACTCAAACTCATCATCAAGTACCAAGAAGAACTCTTAGCACAGCAAGCACGAGAATTAGCCTTAGCGCAAAAAATGTTAGCCGTGTATGAACAAAACGCCAAATAAAGGAAACCCTAGAAAATGCAAGCAACCGTTTATTTAGAAGACCAAGAATATATTGCCCTTTGCGATTTACTCAAACTCGCAGGCTTAGTGGAAAGCGGCGGACAAGCCAAAATGTTTATCGCCGAAGGACAAGTATTACGCAACGGCGAAGTAGAAACCCGCAAAACCGCCAAAATTCGCGGCGGCGAAGTGATTGAATTTTCAGGCTGCGTTTTAGAAGTGCAAAACGGCAGCGACCCCGAAGAATAAAAAGTACTTGCTATTTTTCTACCAATCGCTATAATGCACGGTTTCACGGCGGGTCTCCTCGCATGATGATTTTGAGCAACGGGTCAGGAGCGGAAGCTAGCAGCCCACTTGGAAAAGTCAGTGCCGAGGGTTAGGCTCGCCACCCTTATTTTGTAATTGCATGATTGGTGCAGTTGCATGAAAAGTTCCTTTCTTTATGGTTGAGGCAAAAACCCTGTTTCAGAAATGAAACAGGGTTTTTGCCATTTTCAGGCAGCCTGAAAGCCGTTATAATTCAAACCCCTTACACCCCCATTCAAACACACATGAATCCACTGCTTTTAGCCGTAGTCGGACACACCAACACAGGCAAAACCTCACTCATGCGCACCCTGCTGCGCGACAGCACATTCGGCGAAGTGAAAAACGCCGCCGCCACCACGCGCCATGTAGAAGAAGCCCAAATCAACGACACCGTTCGCCTATACGACACCCCAGGTTTAGAAGACGCAGGCGGCGTGTTAGACTGGCTAGAAGACCACACCAGCAATCAACAAGACGGTATCGACCGCGTTCAACACTTTCTCTCTAGCGAAGCCGCACAAAATGAATTTTCACAAGAAGCCAAAGTCCTGCGCCAACTCATTGCCAGCGACACCGCTCTATATGTAATAGACGCACGAGAACCCGTGTTGCCCAAATACAAAGACGAACTCACCGTATTATCATGGTGCGCCAAACCCGTCATGCCCATTTTCAACTTCACGCACAACCGCGATTTAAGCGAATGGCAAACCATGCTATCACGCCGAAACCTGCACGTTTACAGCAGCTTTGACACCGTAGCATTTGATTTTCAAGGCGAAATCCGCTTATGGAACAACCTCGCCACCATGCTGCCCGAAAACCAAGCCCAAAGCAGCCTGAAAACCCTCATCGCCACACGCCAAAACGACTGGCACAACCTAGACATCCAAGCCAAGCGACACATCGCCCGTTTCCTCATAGAAGCCGCCGCCTACGCCCAAGTTTGTACCGACCCTAGCCAACGCGAAGCCCTACAAACCACCATACAAACCCAAGTTCGCAAACACGAACACAACCTACACCGCCAACTGCTCTCCCTATACCACTTCTACCAAAACGAAGCCCAAAGCAGCGACTGGGCATTACAAGCCTTCAGTCGCGACCCATTCGACAGCGACCTACTCAAAGAATACGGCATACGCACCAGCACAGGCGCAGCAGCAGGTGCACTCATCGGATTAGGATTAGATGCACTCACACTCGGCACATCACTCGGATTAGGCGCAACCATCGGCGGCATCATCGGCGGCTTCGCCAGCAACTGGCAAACCCTGTCCGACAAAATCAACGGCGTAGAAACCCTACACATAGACGAACAAACCCTCGCCGTATTAGCCGCACGCAGCCTGAATTTACTCGCCATACTGCAAACACGCGGACACGCCGCCAATAGCGAAATCATATTAAACAGCGTACAAAACCCATGGCAAACGCAGCCTGAAAGCCTAAGAAAAGCACGAAATTACCCCAAATGGTCACCACTCAACAGCAGTGAAAACAACCGATTGCAGCCTGAAAAAGAAAAAGAGATAGAGATTTTGGCGAACAGTTTTCAGGCAGCAAAATAAATAATTATCGCAGCCTGAAAAAACATTTCGTTAAGATGAAAGAGCGTGGCGTTGCGCCGCCACACCCGCGCTTCAGATTCGTGAGACCCCACAGTTGTAGGGGGTGCCCCGCGCACCAAAACTTTTAGTACACTCCACACAGAAACATCAGGCAGCCATAGGTTAGCTTTCCAATCCAATAATCCAACATTCACGCAGCCTGAAAACCACCAAAAACTTTCAGGCTGCCAACACCCCGAACAAAGACCCTCCCAATGATAGATTTACACTGCCATTCCACCACATCAGACGGCGCACTCACCCCCACCCAAGTGGTGCAACTCGCCGCCCAAAACGGCTGCACACTACTCGCCCTAACCGACCACGACCACACAGGCGGACTAGCCGAAGCACGCGCCGAAGCCGCACACCAAAATATCCGATTTATCAACGGCGTAGAAATCTCCGTCACATGGCGCGGACGCACCATACACATCGTCGGCTTGGATTTTGACGACACCGACCCTACGTTACAAAACCTCCTCGCCCAAGTCCGCACAGGGCGCATCGAACGCCTGCAACAAATCGCCGATAAACTCGCCAAAAAAGGCATCAACGGCGCATTTGACGGCGCACTCACACTCGCCGCCAATCCAGAAATGGTCTCACGCACCCACATCGCCGACTGGCTCGTGCAGCAAGGACACGCACGCAATAAACAAAATGCGTTCACCAAATATCTCGGCGACGGCAAATGCGCGTCCGTCCGCCACCAATGGGCAGAGCTAGACGCAGCCGTATCCGCGATTACAGGCGCAAATGGTATCGCCATTGTCGCCCACCCCATGCGCTACGACTTATCCGCCACCGCACGGCGCAACCTGTTTGACGAATTTGTCGCGTTGGGCGGACAAGGCATAGAAGTTCACAGTGGCAGTTGCAGCTTGAACGACAGATTAAATTACGCACTCGCCGCCGAACGCCACGGCTTACTCGCCAGCGCAGGCAGCGATTTTCATCGGCTCGGCGACTATAGCGGCGGCGTATTGGGCGCGTGTCCCGAATTACCACCCATTTGCAAACCCGTTTGGGCGCATTTCAGGCTGTCTTCTCAACCTAATCAATAAAAACGTAAAAATGTCCCAACCAACCAATCAAATTATGCACATTGCATTAACGGCTGATGCTCGCTACATTGAACCATTAGAAACAGTTTTAAAATCAGTTATGTGCTGCCATCGCCATGTGCATTTTCATTTAATTCATCACAATCAATATAATGAACAATGGTTTGCACAAATCAATCGCAGCCTGAAACTGCTTAATAGTCATATTCATAGCGTCTTAATCAAGAATGAACTATTTGCTCAGTTGCGTTCAGGCGTAGGTCTGCCTGAAAGTAGCTTTTATCGCATGGCTATTCCGCAGTTGATTGAAGCAGATAGAGTTTTGTATTTAGATTCTGATGTGGTTGTGCGACTGCCGCTCAATACTTTTTATTGGCAAGATTTTTCAGGCTGCCTTACGGTTGCTGTGCCTGATATGTTTTTAATGCACCCTGATATTGAACGCGCTATTTTGCCGCATTTATCCAATTACTTTAATTCAGGTGTTTTGCTGATGAATGTCGCTCTTTGGCGGGAGACACAGTTTACCCAACACCTCACGCAAGTTATGGCAGCACACCCACATTGCAAAAATGGCGACCAAGACATTCTCAATATAGCACTTGACGGCAAATGGCAGCCTGAAAAAATAGGTTACAACTATCAAACCCACGTTTTAGCGCGGTTTGTAGAGCAACACGCCTACCATTATCTTGGCGAATCCACTTATTGCCCAAACGAGCAATTAGCTATTGTGCATTTTTCAGGGCAACCCAAACCATGGAATGACCCAACCGCATTTTATGCACCGCTTTATCAGCAATACCACCAAATGACATGGGAAACCGTCATTTCAACCAATGCTCAATTTTTTCAGGCTGCCTCGAATATGCCTGAAAACTAACTTATGAAGGAAACTCACATGACAACCCTAAAATTCACCAAAATGCACGGACTCGGCAACGACTTCATGGTCATTGACGGCATCAACCAAACCTTCACGCCTGATGAAAAACAAATCGTCGCATGGTCAAACCGCTTCACAGGCATTGGCTTTGACCAACTGCTGCTGGTAGAACGCGCCCAAAACGAAGGCGTTGATTTCCGCTATCGCATTTTCAATGCAGACGGCGGCGAAGTGGAACAATGCGGCAACGGCGCACGTTGTTTCGTGAAATTCGTGTCCGAAAAAGGCTTAACGCAAAAACAAGAAATCGTAGTGGAAACCAAACGCGGCATTATCAAACCACGCTTGAACGACAACGGTTTGGTTACCGTGAACATGGGACAACCCCGTTTCGCGCCAGAAGAAGTGCCGTTTATGTTACGTGCCAACGAGACCGCAGGCAAAAAAACCTACATCGTGGTAAACGGCATTGACAGCGCAGAAATGAGCATGGTTAGCATGGGCAACCCACATGCCGTGATGTTGGTGGACAACGTGGCAACCGCGCCCGTGGAACAATGGGGTAGCGCGCTGCAAAACCACGAGCGTTTCCCAGCGCGTGTGAACGTGGGCTTCATGCAAATCGTGGACGTACACAACATCAAATTGCGCGTATTTGAGCGTGGTTCTGGCGAAACTCAAGCGTGTGGGACAAGCGCGTGTGCGGCAGTGGTGGCTGGCATGCGTTTGGGATTGCTGGCATCTGGCGAAAATGTGCGCGTGTCGCTGCCTGGTGGCGACTTACACATCAGTTGGCAAGACGGCGGTGATGTGATGATGACAGGTCCTGCGGTAAGCGTGTTTGACGGGCAAATCGATTTGTAAACAAATTTTTGCCCAAAAAATGTAGTTTGCTGTTACAATCTAAATTTTTCACACACCACTTAAGGAGATTTTATGGATATTCAAGACTTTACCAAAGTTGGCTCGGAAGTTTCTTCGCAAGAAGTGATGTTGCGCAAAACCTACAACTTGCTGGCTTGGTCATTTGTGCCTTGTGTTTTGGGTGCGTTTGCAGGCATGGTTTTCAACCCATTATTGTTGTTGGATAACTACTGGCTGATTTTGGGCGTAACCTTTGCGTTTTTCTACGGCATGATTTTTTTGATTGAGAAAAACCGTTATTCACAAAAAGGGGCAGTGTTGCTGATGGTGTTCACGTTTGGCATGGGCATTATGTTGTCGCCAGTGTTGCAATATAGCGGCATGTTCCCAAATGGCAGCAAATTGGTGGCTTTGGCGGCAGCGATGACGGCAGCTGTGTTCTTCACAATGTCTGCATTGGCGCGCAAAGCTCAGTTTAATAACAACGAGTTGGGCAAATTCTTATCGGTTGGCGCGATTGTGGTGATGGTTGGCGTGGTGGCAAACATTTTCTTGCAACTGCCTTTGTTGTCTTTGACTTTGAGTGGCGTGTTTGTGGTTTTCAGCTCACTGATGATTACTTGGCAAATCCGCAACATCATTGACGGCGGCGAAGATAGCCACATTAGCGCGGCTTTGAGCATTTTCATTTCAATCTACAACTTGTTTAGCAGCATTTTGCGCTTGTTGTTGGCGTTTAGTGGCAACGATGACTAATTGCACGATAAAAAGCAGCCTGAAAACTTTTCAGGCTGCTTTTTTTATAGTTAATTAAAATGAAAATGAGACAAGGCGACAACGTCCGCCGTGTGCGAGTAGCACATAAGGACGTTGGCAACGCGGTATCATTGATATTTTAATCAACTATGCTGTCCCACCCAATCACAAACAAACTGATAAGCCGTGCGCCCCGAGCGACTGCCACGCATTTGCGCCCACTGCAACGCTGCCACTCGTGCCGCGTCATCTAACGGCAAATCAAATTCCGCCAACCAATTTTCAACCGCCGCCAAATATTCATTTTGGTCAAACGGATAAAAACTTAACCACAAACCAAATCGGTCAGACAACGACACTTTCTCTTCCACCGCTTCTTTTGCATGGATTTCGCCACCGTTGCCCACGTTATCATTCATAAATTCAGGCATCAAATGGCGGCGATTGGAAGTGGCGTACACCAGCACATTTTCTGCGCGGCGCGACAAACTGCCGTCTAGCGCGGTTTTCAGAGCTTTGTAACCATCTTCGCCGTTTTCAAAAGACAAGTCATCACAAAACACAATAAATTTTTCAGAGCGCGATTCCAACACGCACAACAAGGCTGGCAAAGTTGCCAAGTCGTTTTTATCGACTTCAATCAAGCGCAAACCTTGCTCCGCATATTCGTGCAGCAAGGCTTTCACCAGCGATGATTTGCCCGTGCCACGCGCCCCCGTCAGCAAAACATTGTTGGCAGGCTTGCCGTGCAAAAACTGTTCCGTGTTGCGAACCAAGCGCGTGAGTTGCGTGTTTACCGCCGCCAAACGCGACAAAGGAAACGTGTGCGGACGCGGCAATCCGTGCAACACGCCTGAATTGCCTGCACGTTGCCAGCGATACGCAACGGTGTTTTGCCAATCAGGTTCAACGGATTCGGGCGGCAAAATTGCGTCTAAACGGTTGAGTACAGACAGGGTTTTATTGATAAGCTGTTTAAGAGATTTGAGTTTTTTCATATTTTCAGGCTGCCATTATGTAAAAAGCAGCCTGAAAAGGTTTCAGGCTGCCGTTATCAAACCAAATTAGTTTTTATCCAAATCAACCAATTTGTTTTTAGAAATCCAAGGCATCATGCCACGCAATTGCGCACCCACTTGTTCAACAGGGTGAGCCGCATTTTGGCGACGACGTGCCGTCATGCTCGCGTAGTTGGTTGCGCCTTCGGTGATAAACATTTTGGCATATTCGCCAGATTGAATGCGTTTCAACGCGTTGCGCATCGCTTCACGAGATTGGTCGTTAATCACTTCCACGCCAGTCACGTATTCGCCGTATTCCGCATTGTTAGAAATTGAGTAGTTCATGTTGGCAATGCCGCCTTCATAAATCAAGTCCACAATCAATTTCATTTCGTGCAAGCATTCAAAGTATGCCATTTCAGGCGCGTAACCCGCTTCAGTCAAAGTTTCAAAGCCTGTTTTAATCAATTCAACCAAGCCGCCGCACAATACTGCTTGTTCGCCGAACAAGTCAGTTTCAGTTTCTTGACGGAAGTCAGTTTCAATCACGCCGCCTTTTGTGCCGCCATTTGCTGCCGCGTAAGACAACGCTAATTCACGTGCTTTACCTGTCGCGTCTTGATGAACAGCAATCAAAGAAGGCACGCCGCCACCTTTCAAAAATTCGCTGCGAACGGTATGACCTGGACCTTTTGGCGCAATCATAATCACGTCTACATTTTTTGGCGCAACGATTTGATTGTAGTGAACGTTAAAGCCGTGAGCAAAAGCCAAAGCTGCGCCGTCTTTCAAGTTTGGCGCGATTTCGTTTTTGTAAACAACAGGTTGATTTTCATCAGGCAACAAAATCATCACCACATCAGCCGCTTTGGTTGCTTCAGCCACAGTGCGTGTGTCAAAACCAGCCGCAACTGCTTTGTTCCAAGAGCCGCCTTGACGCAAGCCCACAATCACGTTCACGCCAGAATCTTTCAAGTTTGCCGCGTGTGCGTGACCTTGTGAACCATAACCAATCACGGCAACGGTTTTGCCTTTAATCAAAGATAAGTCTGCGTCTTTATCGTAAAAAACTTTCATGGGGTTTCCTTTAATTGTTTTAACAAATTACTAGACAAAAAGTCTAAGTGAAAAATAAGAGAATTTATCTATTTGAAATTAAACTATTTCTTATATAAATGCTGTATTCAAACAGGATAACAATTGTGCTGTTATCGGCGATAAATTGAATAAACAGGTTGCATACTACACCATTTTTGACTTTTAGACAGCCCTATTTGTAAAAAAATTTCGTTTTTTTGTAAACTTCTTCATTTTTTACATTTTTTAATAGACTTTTTGTCTATTTTCCAGCGTTTCAGGCTGCATTTATCGTTCTGCATTAAAAGAATATCGCAGCCTGAAAATCCCAATTCAGTTAAAATGCGCGTATTTTTACTACAGCCAAACAATACCATGGCAGACGCACTTCCCAATTACATCACGCCTGTAGGACACCAAGCCTTGCAGGAAGAACTGTATCAACTGGTAAACAAAGAACGCCCCGAAATCGTGCAGATTGTGAACTGGGCAGCCAGCAACGGCGATCGCAGTGAAAACGGCGACTATTTATACGGCAAACGCCGCATGCGCGAAATCGATCGCCGCATTCGTTTTCTGACCAAACGCTTGGAAAACGCTGTTGTCGTCAATCCCGAAACGCGCGAGGCAACCGACCAAATTTTCTTTGCCGCAACGGTAACGATTGAGCGCGGCAACGGCGCAGAACAAACCGTGAAGATTGTCGGCGAAGATGAAATTGACACGGCGCAACACAAAATCTCGTGGAAATCGCCGCTTGCCCGTGCACTGATTAAAGCACGTGAAGGCGATACCGTTTGGCTCAACACACCAGATGGACGCGAACAGATTGAAATTTTGGTTGTGGAATATATTAAGATTGACTAATTTTCAGGCAGCCTGAAAAACACATCACAAGGAACACTAAATGAACAAAACTTTTGAACCCGTTTTCAAGCAACTCAACGAAATCATCTTAGGCAAAGAACCCGTTTTAAAACAACTGATTGCCTGTATCCTAGCAGGTGGACACGTTTTGCTAGAAGACGTACCAGGGGTCGGTAAAACCACATTAGCCACATCACTCGCCGCCGTGCTGGGTTTGAAATACCAACGCGTACAGTTCACCAACGACATGCTGCCCGCCGATTTATTGGGTGTGAACATATTTTCACCTAACAACGGCACATTCAAATTCCACGAAGGCCCAGTCTTCAGCCAATTCATGCTGGCAGACGAAATCAACCGCGCGTCGCCCAAAGTGCAATCCGCACTATTAGAAGCCATGGAAGAAGGGCAAGTTTCCGTGGACGGCAAAACCTACGCGCTACCTACGCCGTTTCTGGTGGTCGCCACGCAAAACCCAAGCGAGCAATTAGGCACATTTCCGCTGCCTGAAAGCCAGCTAGACCGCTTTATGATGCGCTTGAGCATGGGCTACCCCGTGGAAGAAGCCGAAAAAATGCTGTATCACATGGGCGACCGCCGCCAGTTGGTACACAAAGTGCAAGCGATTGCGTCGCCAGAAACGCTGCACGAATGGCAAACGAAAGTGAAACAAGTAACGGTTTCCGAAGCCGTTGCCGCGTATATTTATCGCTTGGTTGCGGCAACGCGTCGCCCAGGGTTGTTTGCTTTGGGACTGAGTCCGCGTGCAGGTTTGGCGGTGACCAATGCCGCAAAAGCGTGGGCGTTTTTGGACGGACGCGATTTTGTGCTGCCTGAAGACGTGAAAGCAGTTTGGATTTCTGTTGGCAATCACCGTTTGCAATCGTTGCAGCAGCAATCGAGCAGCAAACCGCTGGCAGAAATTTTGGAAAACGTGGCGGTGTGAGTTTTCAGGCTGCATTCCGTAGGTTGGATACTTGTATCCGACAATTTTTCCCAAAGAATCAAAATGTCGGATACAAGTATCCGACCTACAGCTAAAGAATTTTATGTTTCGCAAAAAAGAAACCTTAATCATCGAGCAAACAGGCGCAATCGCAGGCAGACACGTTTCCTTGCGTCCAACCAAGTTATGCCTCAGCATTTTCGCCTTGAGCGTCGCCATTTGGATTGGCGCAGCAAACTATCAAGTGAACGTGGCTTATGCCATTTGTTTTTGGCTAGTCGGCTTTTTAGCGGTTGCCGCGCTGCTCACCCAACGCCAATTATTGGGCTTGAACGTGCAAATTGAATACGCAGACGAAGTGTTTGTAGGACAAACCGCTGAAGCCAAATTCCACATTATGCCGTCAGGCAAACGCACGCGATTGTTTTGGTTGCACAGCGAAATCCGCCATCATCTCAACGAAACAGACGCGGTTTCCCTGCAAGACGAAGAATGGCAACGCTGCGAAGTTTCAGGCAGCCTGAAAACGGACAACGCGATTAAATGGCACATTCCGATTACACAACGTGGCTACTTCCCACGCCCGTTATGCTTGCGTTTGGCAACTTCCGCACCGTTTGGTTTGTTCCACGCCGAAAGCCATTTGGAATGGCACACCGAAGCCGTCGCCTATGCCGCGCCGTTGGCACACAACGATTTTGGCACAGCCGCCACGCCCGATTCCGAAGAGACTTCACAGCGCACAGGCGTTCACGGCGAAGACATCGCGTTCCTGAAAAATCATCAAGACGGCATGCCGTTGCAACACATTTCTTGGAAGACGTTTGCCAAACGTGGCGAATTGTTGGACAAAGTTTTTGACGAACCGCCGCCAACCATGCACAGCGAAATCATTTCCTATCAAGACTATCCAGCAGGAATACCCGTGGATAAGCTCGCCAGTTTGCTGACACATCGCGTGCTGCAAGCGGATAAACTGGGCGCACCGTACACCTTGGAATTGCCCAATCTCACGCTCACGCCACAAAATGGGTTACGTGAGAAATGTTTGAATGCGCTCGCGCTGATGTAAACAAAAGCAGCCTGAAAATATTTTCAGGCTGCTTTTTTATGTGGGCTTGCTGGAGCGTCAGCGGCTCGCCGACAATTGTAGTGAATTTTGGGGAAATCAGTTTGGCGACAAAATATGTCGCCGAGCCACCGACGCTCCATCGCCCTACATTTTTGTTAAAATCCCATTTTTCCTTTTCACGCAGCCTGAAACCCATGAAATCCCATCGCACGCTCATTATTTCCGTCTTCATCGTCGCCAGTTGCGGCTTAGCATACGAGCTAATTACCGCCGCACTTGCCAGTTATCTGCTCGGCGATAGCATTTTCCAATATTCACTCATCATCGGCTTATACCTATTTTCCATGGGCATTGGCGCACATCTCACACGCTACATCAAAGATGAAGACGTGCTGACGCGCTTTGTAGAAATTGAGCTACTGGTCGGCTTGATTGGCGGTTTATCCGCACTGTTTTTGTTTACCGCGTTTGGCGTGGCGGCTGCACCGTTTCGCACGCTGCTTTATGGGTTAGTGTTCATCATCGGCACAGTCGTTGGCATGGAAATACCGTTGGTAATGCGCGTGTTAAACGAGCAACAGCTTGAATTTAAAGACACCGTTTCGCGTGTACTGACGTTTGATTACATGGGCGCATTAGCCGTTTCGCTGCTGTTTCCGCTGATTCTTGCACCAAAATTGGGCATGGCGCGTTCTGCGTTGCTGTTTGGTTTACTGAATGCGGCGGTGGCGGTTTTAACGGCGCGTGTTTTCAGGCTGCATTTGCCCAATTATCGCAGCCTGAAATGGCGTGGCTACGCGGTTTTGGCAGGCTTGGCGATTGCGTTTGTGTTTGCCAATCGTTGGGTTTTCCAAGCGGAACAGCGTTATTTTGGCGACCCTGTAGTGTTTGAGAGCCATTCGCCGTATCAGCGTTTAGTTGTAACACAATGGAAAGACGATACGCGATTGTATATTAATGGCAATTTGCAATTTTCATCGCGTGATGAAGCGCGTTATCACGAAGCGTTAGTGATGCCAGCCATGCAGATGTCAGCACAACAAGGGCGCGTGTTGATTTTGGGCGGCGGCGATGGTTTGGCGGCGCGTGAAGTGTTGAAATATCCGCAAGTTCAACAAGTTACGCTAGTGGATTTAGACCCTGATATGACGAAAACATTTCGCACATCTGCCAAGTTGGTCGCGCTGAATCACAATTCCTTGAATAACACGAAAATGCGCGTGATTAACGATGACGCGGCAAAGTGGTTGGAGCGCTCGGCAGAGAAGTTTGATGTGATTATTGTGGATTTGCCTGACCCGTCTAATTTTTCGCTCGGGAAACTGTATTCCGTGCCGATGTATCGCTTGGTGGCGCGGCATTTAAATGGCGGTGGCAAGATGGTGGTGCAATCCACGTCGCCTTATTTTGCGCCGAATGCGTTTTGGTCAGTGGTGGCAACTTTGGAAGCAGCGGGGCTAAAAACTGCGCCGTATCATGTGTATGTGCCGAGTTTTGGCGAGTGGGGTTATGTGTTGGCAAGCGCGGCAGATGATTTCAGGCTGCCTGAAAAAATTGATGTGCCGACGCGGTTTTTGAATGCGACGGAATTGGCGCAGATGTTTCGTTTTCCTGCGGATATGGCACGGCGGAAAATGGAGCCGAATTATTTGAATAATCAGAAATTGGTGGCGTATTTTGAGGCGGATTGGGCGAATGTGATGCGTTAAGGCAGCCTGAAAATACAAATAAGGACAAAATTATGCAAATGAATAAATTTTTGGCTAAATTGCTACAAGGCGAGAAGGTGGAATGGAAGCCATTGAGCGAGATATTGAGACGCACCAAAGGGACAAAAATCACGGCGGGACAAATGAAGGAACTGCACAAAGAGAACGCACCCGTTAAAATTTTTGCGGGCGGCAAAACGGTTGCTTTTGTGGACTACGCGGATATACCCAGCAAAGACATTCAAAATCAGCCGTCTATCATTGTGAAATCGCGTGGTTTTATTGAATTTGAGTATTACGACCAACCTTTTTCACACAAAAGCGAAATGTGGGCGTATCACTCAACAAACGAACAAATTGACACTAAATTTATCTATTATTTTTTGAAGCAACATGAACCGCACTTTCAGAAATTGAGTTCCAAAATGCAAATGCCGCAAATTGCCACACCTGACACGGATAAATTTTTAGTCCCCATTCCACCGCTTCACGTTCAGCAAAAAAATTGCCAGCATGTTGGACACGTTTACAGAGCTAACGTTGCGGAAGAAACAATACACGTATTACAGAGATTTACTGCTGGATTATGAACACCCTAAAAATCCGTTTTCAGGCTGCAATGTGCAGTGGAAAACGTTAGCAAAAGTGGCAATAATAGGGACTGACAGTAGAAAATACCAACGCTTATCATGAGTTGCAGCGCAAATTGGGCAAAATTTAATTGCGCCAATGATTTATCAAAATACAATGACCAGCGATTTTTTTGAAGCATGGTTTGAAACTATGCTATTGCCCAATTTACCCGAAAAGTCATTGATTATTTTGGATAATGCCAGATTCCACAGAATGGGTATTCTGCAAGAAATGGTGCACCATTTGGGGCATAAAATGCTACCGCTTGCACCTTATTCGCCTGAATGAAATCCAATAGAAAAAACATGGGCAAATATTAAGAAATATATGCGTTCAATTTTGCCTAGTTATAATAATTTCACAGATGCGTTACTGTCCTATTTTTGTTTTAATTAACTATATATTCGTACACGGCACCCGTTGTCGCCTTGTATTAAAAAATGTGCATGAACTATAAGAAAAGCAGCCTGAAATTTTCAGGCTGCTTTTTTATATAAATTTAACGATTACTCCACGCCTTTTTTCGCCAAATAGCTTTCGTAATCGCCCAAGTAATATTCATAACCACCTTTGCCGTCCAATTCAATAATTTGCGTGGCAAGAGACGACACAAATTGACGGTCATGCGACACAAAAATCAACGTGCCTTTGTATTTTTCCAACGCCATGTTCAGCGATTCAATGCTTTCCATGTCCATGTGGTTAGTCGGCTCGTCCATGATTAACACATTGGTTTTCAACAACAAAAGTTTGCCATACAACATACGACCTTTTTCGCCACCCGACAACACTTTCACTTTTTTCACCACGTCATTGCTGCCGAACAACAAACGCCCCAACGTGCCGCGAATCACTTGTTCATCATCGCCTTCCTGACCCCATTGGCGCATCCACTCACTCAAATCCATATCGCAATCAAAATCTTTTTCGTGGTCTTGCGGATAGTAGCCGACTGTCGCTTTTTCCGCCCATTTAATCGTGCCAGCATCAGGCGTAACACCATCTGCATATTCGGGATTGAACGCGCCTGCCAACAATTTCAACAACGTGGATTTACCCGAACCATTCGGGCCGATAATCGCCAAACGCTGACCTGCTTCCATAATGTAAGACAGCTTTTCAAACAATGTCTTATCAAACGATTTCGCCAAATTTTCCACTTCAACGGCTTGACGGTGCAATTTATTTTTCTCGTCCATTTCAAAGCGAATAAACGGATTTTGACGGGTAGAAGGTTTGACTTCCACCATTTCCGCTTTGATTTTGTCGGCTTGTTTCAGGCGGCTGGTTGCTTGACGCGCTTTGGATTTGTTTGCAGAGAAACGCGCCACAAATTCTTGTAATTCTTGCAATTTTTCTTTGGCTTTGGCATTATCTTTCATCGCACGTTCACGCGATTGAGCCGATGCCAACATATAATCATCGTAATTACCAGGGTAAATCGTAATCGTGTTGTAATCCAAATCCGCCATGTGGGTGCAAACTTCGTTCAAAAAGTGGCGGTCATGGGAAATGATAATCATGGTGCTATCATATTGATTCAACATGTTTTCCAGCCAACGAATCGTGTTAATGTCCAAGTTATTCGTAGGCTCGTCCAACAGCAAAACATCTGGTTTGGAAAACAAGGCTTGTGCCAACAATACACGCAATTTAAACCCCGGAGCCACTTCTGCCATGGTCGCGTTGTGCAAAGATTCTTCAATGCCCACACCCAGCAGCAATTCGCCTGCACGCGCTTCGGCGGTGTAGCCATCGTATTCGGCGAATTTGGCTTCTAAATCTGCGGCTTTCATGTAGTCTTCGTCAGTGGCTTCCAAATTGGCGTAAATCGCATCACGTTCGGTCATCGCCGCCCACATTTCAACGTGTCCCATCATCACGACATCTAACACGCGCATGTCTTCGTAAGCAAATTGGTCTTGCTTCAATTTACCCAAACGCACGCCGTTCTCAATCGCGACTTCGCCCGAAGTTTGCTCCAAATCGCCGCCCAAAATTTTCATGAATGTGGATTTGCCCGAACCGTTCGCACCGATTAAGCCGTAGCGATTGCCTTCGCCGAATTTCACGGATACGTTTTCAAACAAGGGCTTTACGCCGAATTGCATTGTGATGTTATTAGTAGAAATCATATTGTTTTGTTTATCTTTTGTTGGTCAAAAATTGGGCGCGATTGTAACACAGATTAGATTTTCAGGCTGCCTGAAATTTTCGCTATTTTGCATTTCAGCACCGCTTTTAGCGTGGCTTATGTTCTCACTGGCAGCATTGGCGTATCATTCATAATAGCTTTTATAAAACAATTTTCTATTTTTGATTTAATTTATCTATTTTTAACACAAGGAACAAATCATGAAACAATGTCCTGTAACGCATTTGACGATGAACAACGGCGCACCTGTTGCCGATAACCAAAACTCACTGACTGCTAGCTCAAGATTTGTAGCTGAATGAAAAATTGGCGACTTTCGTGCGCGAAGTGATTCCAGAACGCCGTATGCACGCGAAAGGTTCGGGCGCGTTTGGTAAATTTACCGTTACCCACGACATCACAAAATACACCAAAGCAGCGATTTTTAGCGAAGTGGGCAAAGAAACCGAATTGTTTGCGCGTTTCACCACGGTGGCGGGCGAGCGCGGTGCGGCTTACGAAACCGACCCAGCATTGGGACAACTGAGCTTGTTAGCACCTGTTCCATACAAAACGACTTTTCAGGCTGCGTTTTCTATTTCAGGCAGCCTGAAATGCTATAATCACGCTTTCCGAATTGATTAAATCATCTCATGCATCATTCTTCAAACTATGTCAAAAGCTATCTAGACCGCCGCGCCATTGCCCTGCTGCTACTGGGTTTTTCCGCAGGTGTGCCGATTTTGCTGATTTTTTCCACTTTATCTTTATGGCTGACCGAAGCTGGTGTATCGCGCGACATGGTTACGACCTTTAGCTGGGCGGCGTTGGGTTACTCATTTAAATTCGTGTGGTCGCCATTGATTGACATGCTGCCTTTGCCGATGTTGTCGCGCAAGCTGGGGCAACGACGCGGCTGGTTGCTGTTCGCGCAAACGCTGATTATTGTGGCGATTGTGTGCATGGCGATGGTGAATCCTGCGGATTCAGGCAGCCTGAACGCGATGGCGTTTGCAGCGGTGTTGCTCGGCTTTTCTGCGGCGACACAAGATGTAGTGATTGACGCGTATCGCATTGAAATTGCGCCGAATAATCCGTCTATGCAAACCGTCATGTCGTCCACATACACGGCTGGTTATCGCTTGGGCATGATTACGGCTGGCGCAGGTTCGCTGATTTTGGCGGCATGGCTGGGGTCAAGCAAGGAGCATTATGTTTACGAAGCGTGGCGCAACACTTATTGGGCAATGGCGGCGATTATGGGCGTGGGTGTAGCGACAACGTTGTCGGTGCGCGAACCCGAAAATCATCGCGAAAACACTAGCGCATTATCCGCAACTGACAATCTGCGTTTGCTGCTGATGTTTGTGTTGTGCGTGGTGGCATTTGTGGTGGCGTTCCGTTTTTCAGGCAGCGTGTTGCCTAAAAAATCATCTTCGCCTGTGGTGTCGCTGTTTTGGGAAACGGTGCGTTTGAGCATTTCTTTGGTGGCAGTGGTGGTGGTGGGATTTGGCGTGGTGCGTAGCGGTTTGGTAGCGAAAAAGTTAGCTTGGCAAACTTGGGTTGCGCCGCTTGCGGACTTCTTTCATCGCTATGGGAAACGGGCGATTTTGTTGCTCGCGCTGATTGGTTTGTACCGCATTTCGGATATTGTGGCGGGCGTGATTTCTAATGTGTTTTATGCGGACTTGGGTTTCACGAAAACGGAAATCGCTACGGCTGTGAAGACGTTTGGTGTGATTATGTCCATCGGTGGCGGTTTTGCTGGTGGCATTTTGGCGCAGCGTTTTCGCATTATGAATATGATGATGATTGGCGCGATTGTGGCGGCGGCAACGAATTTGCTGTTTGCGCTATTGGCAACGCGTGGGCACGATGTGGCGTTGATGTATTTTGCGGTGGGCGTGGATAATTTCGCGTCTGGCTTAGCGAGTACGGTGTTTGTGGTGTTCTTGTCCACGCTGACGAATATTCGCTTTACGGCTGTGCAATATGCGCTGTTGTCTTCGCTGATGTCGCTGTCGCCGAAGATTTTGGGCGGCTACTCGGGCGCGATTGTGAACAATATTGGTTATACGCAGTTTTTCTTGTTTACCGCTGCGCTGGGCTTGCCGATTTTGGTGTTGGTTTGGTTGGCAGATAAATATTTGTTTCGGGAGTAATGCAGCCTGAAACAAATAAGATAAAAACACCGTAGATGTAAACACATCATATAAAACGCAGCCTGAATATTATTTTTCAGGCTGCGTTATTTTGTTTACGCGCCAATCATTGCCAATCGCGTAGTCGGCGACAAAAGCAACTGATACGGCTCAACTTCCAGCGCAATCGCAATTTTCTCAATATTGGATAGCGCGATGTTCCAGCGTTTGCGTTCCACGGACGACACATACGTTCTGTCCAAGCCGCATTGTCGCGCCAACTCTTCTTGCGACCAGCCTTTGTTCACGCGAAACAGGCGAATGTTATACGCCAAAATATCGCGCAAATCGTTGTTGTCTGGCAGGGTTTCGGGGGCTTGTAGTTTTGCTGACATTTGTTTTCCTTGTGTTTGAATTATTCAACCAATCCCACAGCTTGAAAAAAGGCGCGATACGCGTCTGCTTTTTTCTGCAACGATAAGGGATAGGCGCGTGATGTGGACGGTAATCGTGTTAATTGCAAGGTACGGTCGCCGCAGGTGTAATCGATCGTTTGATTGGTTTTGGGCAGCTTGATTTTTTCAGGCTGCAATCCGAGCAAAATTTCGGTGGCTTTGCCGCCTGTGGTGGCGATTTTGGTGCAGTTGGGCATTTGTGCCAACACGGCTGGCAAGTCCACGCTTTCAACCACTTGCAGAAAATCGTCAGACGCGTTACCGTGCAGGCGAATGGCTTTGTGAACGGTTGGGCAAGACGCAATACCGCGTTCCCACAAAAAGGCTTTGATTTTGTCTGCGTCAAACGCTTTGCCTGACGCAGCCTGAAAATGGGTGGGGTCGTTGAAAAAAATCATGCCGTAAATGCGCCACATATCGTTTTGAAAATTGGGATAGTGAAATACCATGGCGCGTTTGTCAGGCGTAGGCGGAAATGTTCCCATGAGCATAACGGTGGCGTGTGGTGGCAGAAATGGGGGAAAGGGTATGGTTTCGACTTCTTGGGTCATGGTGGTTCTCTGAAATGGGTTTTCAGACTGCATTTTAGCTGAAACGCAGCCTGAAAAGTACCAAACGATAATTTTCAGGCTGCGTAAAAGTTTCAGCCTTTATTTATAACGGCGTTTTCGTTAAAATAATTGGTTACGCGGGAATCCTCCCGAGTAACATTCATTTTGAATATTAAGGATAAAGTCTCATGACACAAAAATTGATTTTGGTATTGAACTGTGGCTCTTCTTCTTTGAAAGGCGCAGTATTGAACAACGATAGCGGCGAAGTTTTGATGAGCTGCTTGGGCGAAAAATTGGGCTTACCAGACGCATACATCACATTCAAAGTAAACGGCGAAAAAGAAAAAGTTGAATTGAAAGAAGAACCTAACCACACTGGTGCGGTAGGTGCTTTGTTGAATGAATTGAAAAAATTGGGTTTGGAAAGCCAAATTGCTGCCATCGGTCACCGCGTGGTTTCTGGCGGCGAAAAATACAGCGAATCAGTTTTGGTAACTGACGAAGTGGTTAAAGCCATTGAAGATTGCATTCCATTGGCTCCATTGCACAACCCTGCAAACTTGTTGGGTATCCGCGCAGCGCAAGACATTTTCAAAGGCTTGCCAAACGTGGTGGTATTTGACACAGCGTTCCACCAAACTATGCCAGAACACGCTTACACTTACGCGATTCCACGCAAATTCTACCGTGAATTGGGCTTGCGCCGTTACGGTTTCCACGGCACTAGCTACCGTTTCGTAGCAGGCGAAGCGGCTCGCGTATTAGGTAAAGACGAAAACAACTTGAAATTGGTGATTGCTCACTTGGGTAACGGTGCGTCTATCGCAGCTGTGAAAAACGGCAAATCTGTAGACACCAGCATGGGCTTGACTCCATTGGAGGGTTTGGTAATGGGTACTCGCTCTGGCGACATCGACCCTAGCGTTTACTCTTTCTTGGCTGATAACTTGAAATTGAGCATTCAAGAAGTTACTGACATCTTGAACAAACAAAGTGGTTTGTTGGGCATTTCTGAATTGTCTAACGACTGCCGCGCAATTGAAGAAGGCGCAGAACAAGGTCACGAAGGTGCAACCTTGGCATTGGAAATCTTCTCTTACCGTTTGGCTAAATACGTGGCTTCTATGGCAGTGGCAGCAGGTGGCATCGATGCATTGGTGTTCACTGGCGGTATCGGCGAAAACTCTGGCGCAATCCGCGAAAAAGTGTTGAACTACTGCGAATTCTTGGGCTTGAAAGTGGACGGCGAACGCAACTTGGCCGCTCGCTTCGGTAATTCAGGCGTGATTACTGCTGATGATAGCAAAGTAACTGCCGTTGTTATCCCAACAAACGAAGAATTGATGATTGCTCACGATACAGCTCGCTTGTCTGGTCTGTAATCTAGTAACTTAACAAAAAGCAGCCTGAAAAATTTTCAGGCTGCTTTTTTTCTATGAACTATAATACGCCCTTCCCTTTTTCAGGCAGCCTGAAAGCCATTATGCTTACCGATTTAGAAAAAAACGCCATTCGCGACCACTATCGCGCCATTTCCGATAATCTTCCCAATTTCCGCCCACGCGCCGCACAGCGTGAAATGATTGCGGCGATTGCCAACGTATTTTCACGCACACTCACGCGCGAAGAAGGCAGCGACACGCCGCCCGAACGCAACGGCGAAAGCATTGCCGTCATCGAAGGCCCCACTGGTGTGGGCAAAAGTTTGGCGTATTTGCTCGCTGGCGGCATTATGGCGCAGACACGTCAGAAAAAGTTGATTGTGTCAAGCGCGACTGTTGCGCTGCAAGAGCAGTTGGTTGGGCGCGATTTGCCGTTTGTGGTGGAAAAGAGCGGCTTGGAATTGTCGTTTGCGATTGCGAAAGGGCGCGGACGATATTTGTGTCCGTATAAATTGTACCAACTGACGCAGGGCAACGCGCAGCAAACGCTGTTGGGCATTGAAGAAGCCCCCGTTTTTCTGTGGGACAATAAGCCAAAAAAAGACGAACTGGACACGCTTGTGAATATGGCAAAGCAATTCAGCAACCGCCAATTCAACGGCGACCGCGATACTTGGGTGGAGAAAATTGACGATGCGTTGTGGTTTAAAGTAACGAATGATAGACACGGCTGCCTGAAAGCGGCTTGTCCGAATCGCGCCGAATGTCCATTTTTCCTAGCGCGTGAGACGTTGGAAACGGTTGATGTGGTTGTTTGCAATCATGATTTGCTGCTGTCGGATATTGGCATGGGCGGCGGCGTGATTTTGCCTGCGCCTGAAAATAGCTTTTATTGCATTGACGAGGCGCACCATTTGCCGAAAAAGGCGTTGAGTCAATTTGCGGCGGAACATTCATGGCTTCAGGCGGTGTGGGCGATGGAGAAATTGCCCGACATCACGCAGAAGATTGCGCATGTATGCGATAAATTGGAATTGGCGAATTTGGTTGATGAAGCGGCTGGCGCGTTGCTAGAGAGCTTGAACGAATGGCAATTTCATTTGCAGGACACGCCTGAATTGAATGAAAGTGAACACGAAGCGGTTTGGCTGTGGGAAGATGGCAAGATTCCCGATGATTTGAATACGTTGGTGCAGAATACATTTATCACGGCGCAAAGTGTGTTGAAAAATGTGGCGAGTTTGAACGATGCGTTGTCGGCGGCGCGGCGTGATAAGGAGCAGGACGGCGCACAAATTGACCGTTTGTCGTCTGAATTTGGCGTTTTTATGGCGCGTGTGGAGCAGATTGAAGCGGTTTGGGCGCAAATGGCAACCGTGATGAAAGATGAAAAAGACCCACCGTTGGCAAAATGGATTAGCCGTCAATTTGATGATAAGTTGGATTACACTTTCCATGCCAGTCCGATTAGCAGCGCGGCGATGTTGGCGAATGGTTTGTGGCGGCGAGCGGCAGGCGCGGTGCTGACCTCGGCGACGTTACAGAGTTTGGGTAATTTTAATTTGTTGTTGCAGCAAACAGGTTTGGCGTGGTTACCTGAAACAACAACTTTGGCATTGCAAAGTCCATTTAATTTTGCGGAACAGGGTGAATTGTATTTGCCGCCGCTTGCTGCGAGTCCGAAAGACCCTGCGGCGCATACCGATGAAGTCGTGAAATGGTTGCCGAAATTGATTGATGATAAGGCGGCGATTGGGACGCTGGTGTTGTTTACATCGCGCAAGCAGATGAATGATGTGGCTTTCAGGCTGCCTGAAAATTTATTGCCGTTTGTGTTGATTCAGGGCGAGCAGTCGAAAGCGAAATTGTTGGAACAGCATGATTTGGCGTTGAAAGAGGGTAAGCCGAGCATTATTTTTGGGCTGGACAGTTTTGCAGAGGGGTTGGATTTGCCGCTTGAGGCGTGTGTTCATGTGATTATTGTGAAGCTGCCGTTTTCGATGCCTGATAATCCGATTGAGAAAACGCAGAGCCGTTGGATTGAAAAACGCGGTGGAAAGCCGTTTATGGAGATTACCGTGCCTGAAGCGAGTATTAAATTGGTTCAGGCGGTGGGGCGGCTGATTCGAACGGAGCGCGATTATGGGCGTGTTACGATTTTGGATAATCGTGTGAAAACGCAGCGTTATGGACAGCAGATGTTGGCGTGTTTGCCGCCGTTTAAGCGTATCAGTTGAAAAAAGCAGCCTGAAAATTAGTTTTCAGGCTGCTTTTTGTTTTACATTTGCCAAACGTGTGCGCCAATAAATCCCAAAATAAACGTGGTATTCAATGCCCATGCAACCGTGAGATATTGTGCAATTACGCCCACTTCAGGATTTTCTGCGTGTTGCCCTGCCACAAAAATTTTGCGGCAAATCCAAGCGGTGTAAATCATCAAGAAAATCATGTAAGGAAAAATCATCAGCTTGTTTACAGGCTCCATGCCCCAACGCAAGTAAGCGAAGCCTGCCCATAAAATTTGGCTAATCAACACGCCTTGTAGCCAAAATGTTTGCCATAAACGGTTTTTGATATTAAATTTTAAGAAAGACATTTTTGTTCCTTTATGTATGTTTGAAAAAATGTTACTTTTTGTAAACACATTGTCTGCCCAAAACACAATTTACACAATAGTCATAATGACTGATACGTTTTCAGGCAGCCTGAAACAGGGTAAAATCAACCCTTATTTCTCTTCACAAAATTTCACGTTTCAGGCAGCCTGAAATGCACATTAAACTTTCGGAGCGCGTCTTTTATGATGTACTTATTACTCATTTTAGTGCTTGCCATTTTAGGCGGCTTGGTTTGGTTGCAACGCAAGCAAGAACAAGAATGGCTACAAGAAATAGCGCGAGCCTCTAAACCATTAGACTACAAACAGCCCGTTGCGCAAGCCCCTGAAGAATCATCAGATGAATTACTTGATGATAGCGATGACTTGCATATTGATGACATTAAAGAAATCACAGAAATCGCCCCTTCTAAGTGGCTGGACACCCTGCCCACAAATGAAGAGGAAATTGCTGCATCCTCCGCTGATACAGATATCAATCACGACATCACAGAAGACATTTTCTCTGCCCCTTCTGCGCCAGTGGTTGTTGATTCAGGCAGCCATTTTGTTGAAACCAAATTCGACATGGATTCAAGCGAACCAGTAGAAACCCCAAACGAAAGCGCATTCACCTTCACGCTGATTGATGAAGAACCCTCGCAGCCTGAAAAGAAGTATGAATTAGACAATTCTTTTTTTGAGCAACAAAATCAATCGCTGCTAAAAGAATTGTCTCAATCGCACGTCGTGCCTGCCAAAGCAGAAGTCATCACGTTAGAAGATGCCACCCGTAACATTCTCACCGCTCACAAAACCTTAGAAGCCGAACAGCCTAAAGTGGTGGTTACTGCGCCCGATGTTGCCCTGTCGCAATTAATTAAACCCGTTTCAGTAACAGAATCAGAAAACACATCAGCAAATTTTGCGCATGAAGAAGCTGAAACCACGCAGCCTGAAATCCTCGTTTCCAAGCAAAAAATGGAAGTGATTACAGAAGATGACCCATTTATTCATCGCACACGCAATAAAACACTCGCCGAGTTAGCCGATTTTCAGCAGCCTGAAAACCCAGCTACTCAAGACGAGACGCGCCCAGAAAAAGCAGAAGTTGAGTTGCAAACCATAGGCATTGAGGACATTCAGCACAGCCTAACACGCCGACACAGCGCTCGACAATTACAACAAGTAGAGCAAAATTCTGAACCATTCAAAGAATTAGAAGTTATCCCAGATAACGAAGTATGGGCGAACCTAGCGCACCAATACACACCAGCGCACCGTAGAAGCAAAGTTGGTTTTAGCACACAGGCCAACCGAGCAACTGCCCATTCTGCTGCCGCGCCCATTTCAGGCGTAGCAATTGCCGCCGCGCCCATGTTCCCAGAATTGGCTGCCACCGTGCCCAATATTCCCGAACCTGCAAGTTTCAACAAAACTTCACACGCTGAAGAATTTGCGATGGATTTTTTCAATTCCACCAAACACAAAGCTCAAGCACCTGTTCAGGCTGCAAAACAAGACATTGCACCAGAAAAAGAAGAAGACATCTTTTCAGAAGAAGATTTTGAAAACTACTACGCGGAAGAAAAGCAAGTCGCTCATTCTGAAGATAATTTTGATGACGAGCCAAACACCATTCCGCCACTAGATATTCTGGCACCAGCAGAATATGACGAAACCGCTATTCAAACGCAAGAAGAACTAGAAGCCAATAGTCGCACCATTGAAGAGAAATTGGCAGAATTTCGCGTGAAAGTGAATGTGGTAGATGCTTACTCAGGCCCCGTGATTACACGTTATGAAATTGAACCAGATGTGGGCGTGCGCGGCAGTTCCGTATTGAATTTAGAAAAAGACTTGGCGCGTTCATTGGGCGTGGCTTCTATCCGTGTGGTGGAAACCATCCCTGGCAAAACATGCATGGGCTTGGAATTACCTAACCCTAATCGCCAAATGATTCGCCTGAGTGAAATTTTCAACTCACCTGAATTTTCAGGCAGCCAATCCAAATTAACCATCGCGCTGGGGCAAGACATCACAGGCGAACCCGTTGTAACCGATTTAGCCAAAGCACCGCATTTATTGGTAGCAGGCACAACAGGTTCAGGCAAATCCGTGGGCGTGAATGCCATGATTTTGTCCATGTTGTATAAAGCCACGCCAGACGAAGTTCGCATGATTATGATTGACCCGAAAATGCTGGAATTGAGCATTTACGAAGGCATTCCACACTTGCTCGCCCCAGTGGTTACTGATATGAAACTAGCAGCCAACGCCCTAAATTGGTGCGTGAA
Source organism: Kingella negevensis (assembly GCF_030177895.1). Lineage (NCBI taxonomy): Bacteria > Pseudomonadati > Pseudomonadota > Betaproteobacteria > Neisseriales > Neisseriaceae > Kingella > Kingella negevensis. Next base: position 367,659 of record NZ_CP123448.1, on the reverse strand, counting down.
CGAAATGGAAAAACGCTATCGTTTCATGAGTCACGTGGGGGTGCGCAACTTAGCCAGCTACAACGAAAAAATTCAGGCTGCTGCAGCCAAAGGGCAAAAAATTCCTAATCCGTTCAGCTTCACGCCTGACGACCCTGAGCCATTGGAAAAATTGCCTTATATCGTGGTTGTGGTAGACGAATTTGCCGATTTAATGATGGTGGCAGGCAAACAAATTGAGCAACTGATTGCGCGCTTGGCACAAAAAGCCCGCGCCGCAGGTATTCACTTGATTTTGGCAACGCAACGTCCAAGCGTGGACGTGATTACAGGCTTGATTAAAGCCAATATTCCAACACGCATTGCGTTCCAAGTATCCAGCAAAATTGACAGCCGTACCATTATCGACCAAATGGGCGCAGAGAATTTGCTCGGTCAAGGCGATATGTTGTTCTTGCCGCCAGGCACCAGCTATCCGCAACGCGTTCACGGCGCATTTGTGGCAGATAACGAAGTGCATGAAGTGGTTGAATATCTGAAACAATTGGGCGAACCAGATTACATTGATGATATTTTAACGCCCGAAACCAATGAATATGACTTTGCTTCATCGCCGACTGGTGACCGTGATGCACTGTTAGACCAAGCGGTGGAAGTGATTTTGCGTACCAAAAAAACCAGCATTTCTTCTTTGCAACGCCAACTTAGAATTGGCTACAACAAAGCCGCCACGATTATGGAACAACTTGAAGCTGAAGGCGTGGTTTCCGCCGCCGACCATTCAGGTAAACGCACCATTTTAGCAAGACGTACTGATTGAGTTTTCAGGCTGCAATAGAGATTGCAGCCTGAAATTTATGGAGAATCAATAATGAATTTAGCAGGTTATGTTATTAACTTAGACCGAATGCCAGAGCGCATGGCAAGATTTAATCAGCACCCTGATGCGTGTTTCTTCACACGAGTGAGCGCGCATGACCGTTTAGATTTAGAAAAAATTCCGAAAGATGACTTATTTAATGAACAATACATTCTGAACCGTTACCCCAAAAAACCTGAAATTTTATATGGAGAAATTGCATGCACCTTATCGCATATCGCTTGTTGGAAACAGGTTGCAGCTAATCCATCTTTAAACGGCGATGACTATGCAATAATCGCCGAAGATGATTTAATTTTAGCTACTGATTTCATGAAATTATTAGAAAATTTTTGTCAGTTGCCAGATGTTATTGCACGGCAAAAAAATATTATCTTGCTACACAAATTAGGAATCCGTCATATTCAATGGTCAAACATTGTGGCGCAGCCTGATAGCCAACTGCAAATTGGTTGGTTTGATTTCCACGAGGATTTTGATTCAGATGGCTCATCGCTCTACATGATAAAGAAATCTTTTGCTCAAATAATGGTGAACCGCTTGAAATCCGAAAAACCCTATTGGTTAGCAGATATTTTTTCAGCCTTTTGCAATAGCGAAGCCATGGCAATTTGCTATCCACCATTAGGCTATATTCCAAAAGACAATCAATCAGATATTGGTGAACGGAACTAAAAAAGCAGCCTGAAAATAATTTTCAGGCTGCTTTTCATTTACTTATCGATTATTCAGCAACTTGTTCCGCTTGAGCTTGGACTTGGACTTGAGGCTCACGTTCAGGCTGTGGCAGCAACGCTTTAATCGACAAGCGAACACGACCACGTTCATCTACTTCCAACGCTTTCACATTCACTTTTTGACCCACTTGCAAGTAGTCGCTCACGTTTTTCACGCGCTCGTGGGCGATTTGGCTGATGTGTACCAAGCCATCTTTCCCTGGCATAAGGGTAACAATCGCACCAACATTGTTGTCCAACAATTTCACCACTTCGCCTTCATAGACTTTGCCCACTTCCACTTCCGCAGTAATCATTTCAATACGCGCGAGAGCCGCTTCACCAGCTTCGGCGGTTGTGGCAGCAATCGTTACCACGCCCTCATCGCTGATGTTGATTTCTGTGCCCGTTTCAGCTGTGATTGAGCGGATGGTTTCACCGCCTTTACCAATCACTTCGCGGATTTTGTCTGGGTTGATTTTCATCATGTATAAGCGTGGCGCGTGTTGCGACAACTCTTGTGGACCAGCAACCGCTTCTTTCATTTGACCCAAGATGTGCAAGCGCGCTTCTTTGGCTTGTGCCAACGCGATTTGCATGATTTCTTTGGTAATGCCTTGAATTTTAATGTCCATTTGCAACGCGGTAACACCTTCTGTCGTACCGGCCACTTTAAAGTCCATATCGCCCAAGTGGTCTTCATCGCCCAAAATATCAGTCAAAACCGCAAATTTATTGTCCTCCAAAATCAAGCCCATTGCGATACCTGCAACGTGCGCTTTCAAAGGCACACCAGCAGACAACAAGCTCAAACAGCCGCCGCAAACTGATGCCATTGAAGAAGAACCGTTAGATTCCGTGATTTCAGAAACCACGCGCATGGCGTAGTTAAAATCTTCAGGTTCAGGCAGCACAGCGATTAACGCGCGTTTTGCCAAACGACCATGACCAATTTCACGGCGTTTTGGTGCGCCTACGCGACCTACTTCGCCAGTTGAGTATGGCGGGAAGTTGTAGTGTAACATGAAGCGGTCAGTGTATTCGCCGCTCAATGCATCAATAATTTGCTCGTCGCGTGAAGTGCCTAAAGTAGCTACTGCCAAAGCTTGCGTTTCGCCGCGTGTAAACAAAGCTGAGCCGTGTGTGCGTGGCAATACGTTGGTTTGAATGTTCAATGGGCGAACAGTGCGCGTGTCGCGACCATCAATGCGTGGCTGACCTGCCAAGATTTGACCGCGTACAACGGCTGCTTCCAAATGTTTGAAGATGCCTTTGATTTCGTTTTTCGCCAAAGTGTCGGTTTCTTCGGTAATCAAAGCGGCTTCAACAGCAGCCCAGGCTTCGTCCAATTTCGCAGAACGCGCTTGTTTTTGGTGGATTTTGAACGCTTCGGCAATCGTTTCGCCAGCGATTTCGCGCACTTTTGCCACCAATTCAGCGTTGGTTTCAGGTAATTTCCAGTCCCAAACTTCTGGGTTGACTTCGTCTGCAAATTCGTTAATCGCGTTAATCACGGCTTGCATTTGCTCATGACCGAACACCACCGCGCCCAACATCACGTCTTCTGGCAAGATGTCAGCTTCTGATTCCACCATCAAAACGGCTTGGTTTGTACCTGCCACAACTAAATCTAGTTGTGAAGTTTCCAATTCTGTTTTGCTTGGGTTCAACAAGTATTGCCCGTTAGCATAACCTACACGAGCCGCGCCGATTGGGCCTGCAAATGGCACACCGCTCAACACCAGCGCAGCAGACGCGCCAATCATTGCAGGAATATCACTGTCGATTTCAGGGTCGCAAGAAATTACCATCGCTACGATTTGAATGTCATGATAGAAGCCTTCTGGGAACAGTGGGCGGATTGGACGGTCAATCAAGCGACTAGTCAAAATTTCTTTTTCGCTTTGTTTGCCTTCGCGTTTGAAGAAGCCACCAGGGATTTTGCCTGCGGCGTAAGTGCGTTCAAAGTAGTCCACAGTCAATGGGAAGAAGTCTTGACCTTCTTTTACATCTTTGTTGGTTGTAACCGCTACCAAAACGACTGTGTCGCCCATAGACACTTTTACTGCGCCTGCAGCTTGGCGTGCGATTTCTCCTGTTTCTAATGTAACCGTGTGGTTACCGTATTGGAATGATTTAACGTGTTTGTTAAACATATCTATCCTTATGTTGAGATGCCCACTGTCTAAAATACTATTGATGCACACTTTTTTCCCAATGTGCATGGGTAGGATTTCAGGCTGCGGACGAGTTGAAAATACTGAATTTTAGCATGATTTTGTTTTTTCAGGCAGCCTGAAAAACAGAATAAAAATGCAGCCTGAAAAGTTTTCAGGCTGCATTTCAAAAATAAATTATTTAGCGTCTTTAGGGTCTTTCCATGCTGCGCTTGGACGTTCCCCAAATGTGTCTAAATCTTGACCTGGGTTAGAAATCAAATCTTCACGGTTTACGTTGGTTACGCTTTCCAAAATAATCGCTGAAGAAACGTGTTCACCCGTACGGTAAACCATTGCTAAACCGATTTCTTGGTTAGGTGTGGTTACGTAACGTGTTTCTTTAGAATTACCTTTATAATCAGAATTAATCAACTGACCACGGCGATAAATACTCAAAACTGTACCGTCATCTAAACCGTCTGCTTTACCTTTGTTTAAGATAATGGTTTGCATCGTGCCGCTTTCACTCACACCATCCATAATATCCACGATGCTGGCATCAACACGGCCAGCTGGCTCGTGTGGCACGTAGTTGAATTCGTCAAAATTCTCTGGGCGTTTGAACAAATAATCGCCTTTGCGAATTTCAGACAATGCGCCGTTAATCATCATCGGCTGCGCTGTGCGTGTTACGACAGGTTTACCATTTGTTGGGCTTTTAACGTAGTATTCATCATCTGCCAAAGTTTGGTCTTTTTTACCAAAAATGCCTTTATTAGCTTCTTGTGCAAATGCTTGTTGTGCCTCTGAAGTGCGGTGTGATAATGCACTGTTTGGTGTAGCCAATGTTGAAGCTTCACCTGCGTATTCAACCAATTGACCTAAATTTGCTTTTGTGTGCGGGTCTTTCAGGCTGCGTGATAAACGGAACACCATGTAAGTGCCTGGCTCAGTTACGCCATCTGCATACACACGGTCGCCATCAGAGTAATACAGGCGGTTATCGCTACCGCTCACCAAACGAGCGGCTTTAGATAAATCTTCGTTTGTCATGAAAAATGGTGTTTTCATGAACATGCGATAGAAGTCGGCATTGATAGCAGGAATGGCGTAACCAGAACCCATATCACGCACACGAGGGCGCAATTTAATTGTAGGGATACCACCTGTGCGGCTGCGGTCTGTACGCAACACTGGGCGACCATTCACGTAAGACAATGCCAATACATCACCTGGATAAATACGGTTCGGATTCGCAATTTCGCGGCGGTTCATGTTCCACAATACCGGCCATTTCCATGGGCGATATAAGTATTTACCAGAAATGCTCCATAAAGTATCACCTTCTTTAACTGTGTAGCGTGCAGGTGCATTTTGTTTAATACGTAATGTTTCTGCAATCGCAGTATTAGAAGAAATTATCATGCTTGTCGCGCAAAGCAAGGTTATAATCGGTTTTTTCATCACAAGCCTCATTGTTGAATTACATTATTTAACGGATAACCGTAATAATAGTGCATTTTGCTGTATCTAGGCTAGTACTCTGCCTAAAAACGTAAAGAAAAACGCAAGTATGCCACAAATTTGACAACAAAATACATCACTTACAAGGAAATTATATGGCGTTACTCCCTATTCTCACTCACCCAAACGAACGTTTACACATTGTTGCCAAGCCCGTAGAAAAAATTGACGAGCGCATTCGCCAATTGGTGTCAGACATGGCAGAAACCATGTATGAATCGCGCGGTATCGGTTTAGCAGCGACACAAGTAGACGTTCACGAACGCGTAGTCGTGATTGATTTATCGGAAGAGAAAAATCAATTATTGGTTTTGATTAACCCAGTCATCACCAAAAAAGACGGTGAAACCACCTATGAAGAAGGCTGTTTATCCGTTCCAGGCATTTATGACACCGTTACCCGTGCTGAAACCATTACCGTTGAATATTTCGACGTGGACGGTGAAAAACACACCTTAGACGCAGATGGTTTATTAGCAATTTGCATTCAACACGAATTAGACCATTTGTTAGGTAAATTATTCGTTGAATACCTCTCACCATTGAAACAAAATCGTATCAAAACCAAAATGAAAAAACGCCAACGCGAAACCATGTAATAAAAATGCAGCCTGAAACATTTTCAGGCTGCATTTACTTATTAATGTTGGCTCACATCTTCACCAAAGAACTGCTCACCCAATTTTTTCAAAGTACCGTCTGCCTTCAATTCATTCATCGCCTGATTGATTTGCGCCAACGCTTCAGGTTCATTCTTATTGATGACCAAACCCGCACCCAGTTTTTCATCTTTCGGCGTACGCCAAACCTCTTTCAAACCAGAATCAGGATTTTTCTTCAAATAATCCAGCAAAGACAATTCATCGTTCAGCGTAATTTCTGCACGCGACTGTTGCACCAACGTCAGACCTTGCGCCATCGTATCCGTATGCACCAAATCCGCACCCATTTTTTTCGCCGTTTCATCATAATTAGATGCCAACATCACAGCCGTTTTAATGCCTTTGATGTCTTCTAATTTCGCGATTGGCGCATGGTCTTTACGCGCCAAAATCATTTTACCGCTCCAACTATACGGCTCAGCCTTGTCAAACATCGCTTGACGTTCAGGCGAAGTCAGCGCAACTTGGTTTGCCACCACATCAAAACGCCCTGCTTTCAACCCAGCCATCATCGCGTCCCAAGGCGTTTCTTTAAACTCCACTTGCACGCCCAATTTAGCCGCCACTGCACGAGTAACCTCCACATCATAGCCCGTCAATTTACCGTCTTTTTCATGATAAGTGAACGGCGCGTAAGTTCCCATTGTGCCGACTAAAATCGTTTGTTTTTGCTTCAACTTCTCGCCCAAGCTACCCGATTTTGCCGCAGTAGCAGGCGCAGAACCTTGAGCTGCTTGCTGATTATTATTTTGATTGCCACAAGCCGCCAAAGCCAAAGCAACCGTAAAACCTACCAGAGTGCGTGTAAACATGATAACAATCCTTTTCGTCGAAAAAAATAAATTGTAACCAACTTTTAAAATAGCGTTAAGATTTTTTAGCAATAAGGTTTATGCTTTCAGACAGCCTGAAATATAGTGAATTAAATTCAAACCAGTACCGCGTTGCTAACGCCCTTATGTACTACGCGTACACGGCAGACGCTAGCGCATTGTCCTGATTTGAATTTAATCCACTATATGTATGCTACAATTTCCTTTTTTCACACTCCACATAAGGAAACCACCATGAACGAACAAGACATCAAAGCCGCCGTAGAAAGTAAAATCAACGAAGCCAAAGACCTGTTTAGCCAACTAAGCAACGAAGCCAAACAACTGGGCGACAAAGCACAAGCTGAAGCCAAATTAGCTCAATTTAAAGCCGAAGCAGAAGCCAAATTGAACGAAGCCAAAAACTTCATCAGCCAACAAAGCGACGTAGCAGACGACAAATTCACAGAATGGCAAAAAGACGCAGAAACCCAGTTGCAACAAGCTCAACAATACATCAGCACCCAAAGCCAAGAATGGGAAACCAAATTTGAAGGCTGGTTGAAAGACGCAGAAGAAAACTTAGAAGAAGTGGGCGATTATTTAGAAGAAAAAGCCAATGAAGTAAAAAACGCCTTAAACAACCTATTTAAATAACACAAACGCAGCCTGAAAAAACTTTCAGGCTGCATTTTTCAGATTACCATTATGAAACATCATCACACCGCCCTAATCTGTTCCGACTACACCACCGCCAAGCATTTTTACACCGAAATCCTAGGCTTCACTATCCTAGCCGAACACTACCGCCCAGAACGCCAGTCTTACAAACTAGATTTAGGCATTGGGCAAGAATACGTTTTAGAACTCTTCACATTCCCCAATCCTCCCAAACGTATCACGCAGCCTGAAGCCTGCGGATTACGCCACATCTCATTCACCATCCCAGACCCCGAAAGCTATCGCGCCGAATTGCAAGCCAAAGGCGTAAGCTGCGAACCTATCCGCATAGATGAATATACAGGCAAAAGTTTTTTCTTTATTTTTGACCCAGACGGATTGCCCATCGAATTTTATCAAGAATAAATACTCAAATTCACCCTTAAAACTTGAATTCAAGCCATAAATTGCATAAAATCGCAGGCTATTTTTCAGGCTGCCTGACAAACATTCTCATTTAGAACGCAGCCTGAAACCCCATTCAACCCACAGAAAGACAACAATGGCAGCATTCAACACCCAAGAAGTTCTCTCCGTACACCACTGGACAGACGCCTATTTTTCATTCACCTGCACACGCGACGAAAGTTTACGTTTTGAAAACGGACAGTTCGTCATGATTGGTTTAATGGTAGATGGTAAACCCCTCATGCGTGCATACAGCGTTGCCAGCGCAAACTGGGAAGAACATCTAGAATTTTTCAGCATCAAAGTACAAGACGGCCCACTTACCAGCCGCTTGCAACACCTAAAAGTCGGCGACGAAATCCTCATCAGCAAAAAACCAACAGGCACACTCATTGCCAGTGATTTGAATGAAGGTGGCAAACACTTATATCTGCTTTCAACAGGCACAGGTTTAGCCCCATTCTTGAGCGTAACCCGCGACCCAGAAATTTACGAACAATACGAAAAAGTGATTTTGGTACACGGCGTGCGCCACAAACAAGATTTAGCATATTACGACCATTTCACCCAAGACTTGCCAAATCACGAATTTTTAGGCGAATTGGTGCGTGAAAAATTGGTTTACTATCCAGTCGTTTCGCGCGAACCATTTGAACACCAAGGCCGCTTAACTGATTTGATGAAGTCAGGCAAAATGTTTGAAGACTTAGGTTTGCCGCCCATCAATCCAAAAGACGACCGCGCCATGTTGTGCGGCAGCATGCCAATGAATGCAGACACCGCTGCCATTTTGGACAGCTTCGGTTTAGTAGCTTCTCCAAAAACAGGCGTTCGCGGCGATTATTTAATTGAACGCGCGTTTGTAGAACAGTAATTTGTTATTTAAAAGAAAAGGCAGCCTGAAAATATCTTTCAGGCTGCCTGAAACGCTATTTAACGACACAGAGAAAACATGGTACAACGCTCAAAATCTTCCCCCGCATGGATGCACGAACATGTGAACGACCCGTATGTGAAACGGGCGCAAAAAGACGGTTATCGTGCGCGCGCCGCATACAAATTATTGGAAATCAACGAAAAAGACAAACTGATTAAACAAGGTACGGTGTTAGCCGACTTGGGCAGCGCGCCCGGTAGTTGGTCGCAAATTGCCGCCAAATTGGTAGGCAAATCAGGCAAAGTGTTCGCGCTGGATATTCTGCCAATGGAGCATTTAGAAGGCGTGGATTTCATTCAAGGCGATTTTCGTGAAGACGACGTGTTGGCACAATTTGAAAATTTGCTCGGCAATCGTCCGCTAGACCTTGTAATTTGCGATATGGCACCCAATATGTCGGGGAACGATACGATTGACCAAGCGCGCAGTTTTTATTTGTGCGAACTGGCGTTAGATTTTGCGCGTGAGCATTTGAAAACAGGCGGTAATTTTTTGGTTAAAGTATTCCAAGGCACAGGTTATCAAGAATATTTGGCAGCCATGCGCGAAGTGTTTGCCACCGTGCAAACGCGCAAACCTGAGGCGTCGCGCAATCGTTCTAGTGAGATTTATTTATTAGGCAAAAATAAACGCTGACAAGGCTTTCAGACTACCTTAAAATTTACACACATTTTTATTATTTTTATTGAAGGAGTTTGTTTCTGTGAGAGACAACCTAAAAAATCTGCTCGTTTGGGGTGGTTTATTTGTTGCGATTGCTTTTGGTATTCAGACGATGCGTGGGGATAGCAAAAGCACCAATAGCCAGCTGATTGAATATTCTCAATTTATTCAGCAGGTTAAAGCAGGCAGCGTGAACAATGTGAATATTGAAGGCTCGCCTGCGGGCTATGAAATCAAGGGCGAGCGCAACGATAAATCAACGTTCCGCACCAATGCGCCGTTGGACGATAAATTGGTGGAAACGCTGATTAACAATAATGTTCGCATGAAAGTAACACCTGAAGAAAAACCGAGTATGCTCAGCAGCTTATTCATGAGTTTATTGCCTGTTGCGTTGCTGATTGGCGCGTGGTTTTGGTTTATGCGTATGCAATCGGGCGGCGGCAAGGGCGGTGCATTTTCGTTTGGTAAATCGCGTGCCAAATTGTTGGACAAAGATACCAACACCGTGAAATTTGCCGATGTGGCAGGCTGCGATGAAGCGAAAGAAGAAGTCCAAGAAATCGTAGATTATTTGAAAGCACCAAACCGCTATCAATCTTTGGGCGGTCGTGTGCCACGCGGTATTTTGTTGGCAGGTAGCCCAGGTACGGGTAAAACCTTGTTGGCAAAAGCGATTGCAGGCGAAGCGGGCGTACCATTTTTCAGCATTTCGGGTTCGGATTTCGTGGAAATGTTTGTCGGCGTGGGTGCAAGCCGTGTGCGCGATATGTTTGAGCAAGCGAAGAAAAACGCGCCTTGCATTATTTTTATTGATGAAATTGACGCGGTTGGTCGCCAACGCGGTGCAGGTTTGGGCGGCGGCAACGATGAACGCGAACAAACTTTGAACCAACTGTTAGTAGAAATGGACGGTTTTGAAAGCAATCAAACCGTGATTGTGATTGCTGCAACCAACCGCCCAGACGTGTTAGACCCAGCGTTGCAACGCCCAGGTCGTTTTGACCGTCAAGTGGTTGTGCCGTTACCAGATATTCGCGGTCGTGAAGCGATTTTGAATGTTCACGCGAAAAAAGTGCCGTTGGACGAAAGCGTGGATTTGACTTCATTGGCGCGTGGTACACCAGGCTTCTCTGGTGCTGATTTGGCAAACTTGGTAAACGAAGCCGCATTATTTGCAGGTCGTCGCAATAAAGTGAAAGTGGACCAAAGCGATTTTGAAGATGCAAAAGACAAAATCTACATGGGTCCTGAACGCCGCAGCATGGTGATGCACGAAGATGAAAAACGCGCAACAGCTTACCACGAAGCAGGCCATGCGATTGTGGCGGAAAGTTTGCCGTTTACCGACCCTGTTCACAAGGTTACGATTATGCCACGTGGACGTGCGTTGGGTTTGACCTGGCAGCTGCCTGAACGCGACCGCATTTCGATGTATAAAGACCAAATGTTGAGCCAGCTGGCGATTTTGTTTGGTGGCCGCATTGCCGAAGATATTTATGTGGGTCGCATTTCCACTGGCGCGTCAAATGACTTTGAACGTGCGACACAAATTGCGCGTGATATGGTGACTCGCTATGGTATGAGCGACAAAATGGGCGTGATGGTGTATGCAGAAAATGAAGGCGAAGTGTTCTTGGGTCGCAGCGTAACACGTTCACAAAATATTTCTGAAAAAACGCAGCAAGAAGTGGACGAGGAAGTGCGCCGTATCTTGGACGAGCAATATGCTGTTGCCTACAAAATTTTGAGCGAAAATCGCGACAAAATGGAAACGATGTGCAAAGCGTTGGTTGAGTGGGAAACGATTGACCGCGACCAAGTTTTGGAAATCATGGAAGGCAAACAGCCTAGTCCGCCAAAAGATTACAGCCACAATGTTCGCAATGAGGCGGAATTTGATGTGTTACCTGAAACGGAAGAAGCGAAAGCTGAAGTGGAAGAGCCTGTTGCAGAAAATACGCCAGCAGCAGAAACGGAAATGAATACGCAGCCTGAAAATTCTGTTGCACAACAGGAAGAACCAAAAGATAAAGCGTAATCTGCGATAAAAAAAGCAGCCTGAAAATTTCAGGCTGCTTTTTATTTTTCAAGCTGAAACCTTTGCAAATAACCAGATTTGAGTATTTTTCAAAGCCATAGCAGCGCAAAAAGCGACTACGTACATCAACAGCGCATGGCGATGGGGATTTTACAAAGGTTTCAGGCTGCGTGAATATTCCCCGTTAATAAATACTCCACCGTTTCACGCACCGACTTAATTGATTGCCCAAACGGCAACGGGTCTTTCCCACGGAAAAACAGTCCCTTATCCACCTCCCCACGAAATGCCTCCGCCAATTTCAAATCAATACAAAACTGCCCTGCATTCGGCAAACCATCACGCAGACCGCAGCTCGTCAAACAATTCAGCCCCTGCGTACAACGACGTTGGTCAGCTTTCGCATTCGCCTGCAACTTCTCCTCACGCTTCATATAGCTCGACAGAAAACGCGTTGCCACCCCACGCGCAGGCAGCCCAGCCACCGACATAAATTCCACCACCTGCTCACGCGACACCCCAGCCAGCGTATTTTTAAAATTAATATGCGCATCCCCCTCTTTCGTAACCGCAAACGCCGTGCCGACTTGAACCGCATTCGCACCCCATTCACGCAACGCCAACGACACCTTTTGGAAATTCGCCATACCGCCAGCCAAAATCAACGGAATCTTCTCACGCTCCAAATCTAACTGCTTAAACAGCTTAAACGTTTCCTCCAAAACCCGTTTAAAATCAAACTTCTCATCATTCACACCCGCCACCGAAGACGCACCCAAATGCCCAGCCGCGTGAGCAGGATGTTCAATCACAATCGCATCAGGCAGCACGCCCTTTTTCAGCCAGCGTTTCAACACAATCCCCACGCCGCGCGATTCCGACAAAATCGGCAACAACGCCACATCTTTCCGATAATCCCCCACCAAATCAGGTAAATCCAACGGCAACCCAGCCCCCATCACAATCGCGTCCACGCCCGATTCACACGCCTGACGCACCAATGCCGCGTGGTCTTTCACCGCCTTCATCACATTCACCGCAATCATGCCGCGCCCTTCACTTTGCGCTTTGGCAGCCTGAATTTCACGGTCAAGCGCAATGCGATTTAAGCGCGTGTATTTTTCTTCACTCGGATTGACTTTGCTGTCTGCCAACAAGTCTTCATGCAAATGGCGCAAATCCACGCTGGCGATTGTGCCGATGCCATTTTCACGCGCAACCGCGCTGGACAAGCTGGAAGCCGAAATTCCTACGCCCATACCGCCTTGCACGATCGGGATTAAGTTTTTACCACGAATAGTTAATGGATTGAATAAGTTTTGCATAGAAAAGCCCTCTTGTTGAATGTGGATTTTCAGGCAGCTTTTCAATACACAACAATTCTTTTATGGGCTGTGTGAACTTGTTCACGCACAAATCCACTCGCGTGCGTACCGCACACACCCTACACATTCATTTTTCCGTGTACTGTAAGGCAGCCTGAAAACATTTATAGGCATTCTACTCTAAAATTATCCATTTTTAAAATGATTACTCTAAAAAAGCAGCCTGAAAATATTTTCAGGCTGCTTTTTTTCTTTAACTTTCTACAAAATCCATAGGCTGGGTGAATTTACTGGGTCGCGCCCCAGCCTACAAGCTGCATTTTTCTTTAAAACTCGCTATCCGCGCCAACTTCCCCACTCTCAGCAGAGAAATCAAACACAGGCGGCGGCAGCAACGCGCTCAAATTCAGCGCATTCGGGTTCAGCGTTGGATAACCGCTAAACGTGATTTGATAACCACCTACGCTATCGGGCTGAATACGCGCATGCGCCCCCAACGGGAACGTGGTTTTATTCGTAATATGTCCAAACGGAAAACCCGACAGCACAGGCACATTCGCCACACGCGACATCGTTTGCGCCACCGTGTTCAAATCATAGCTGCTGTCATACGAATCGCGAATATTGCCCATGCGGAAATCGCCCAACACAATCGCTTGTTGACTGCGCAAAATGCCTGCCAAATGCAGCGTTTGCAGCATGCGTTCAATGCGATACGGCTGCTCTGCCACGTCTTCCAAGAACAAAATACCGCCCTGCACTTTCGGCATATACGGCGTACCAACCAGCGAAGCCAACACACTCAAATTGCCGCCCCACAGCATGCCTTCCATGGCGCGTGGACGCTGCGCTTGATACGTTGGCACAGCAACCGTCAATTCACTTGCCGTAGTCGTGCGGATAAAGCTATCCATGGTGTAGGTGTCGGGCGTGGGTTTGGCAAACTCGCTATACAGCATCGGTCCTGCAAAACTTGGCATGCCACTTTGAGACAGCAATGCCAACTGAATAGCGGTTACATCGCTGAAACCAAACAGCAAAGTTTGTTGTTCACGCATACGCGCACCCAATCTGCCCCAATCAATATGCGGCAACAGGCGAACTGCGCCATAACCGCCACGCGCACCCATCAACACTTTCGGCGTACTGACGCGCCCTAACGCTACGTCTTGCAAATCGTTAATGCGTTCAGCATCGCTGCCTGCAAAGCGTTGGAAACGGCGATAGGCGGCGGTGTGGTTGGTGATTTGGAAACCTGAGCCCGCCAAGCGGTCTAAACCTGCTTGAATACGCGCTGGATCTTCGCAAAATCCTGATGAGGCGAAAATGCGCATGGTGTTGTCGCCTGCGCTGCGTGGGGTGTTTACGGCTGTGGGTTGTGTGTTCATGGTTGGGCGTTTGGGTTGATTTTGGGGTTTAACGGGTGTGGCTTGTTGCGGCGGTGTGCTGCTGCCACACGCACTCAATAAGCTGCTGCCTGCGGCGACTAATGTGCCTTGCAACAGGCGGCGACGTGAGAGTGTGGGTGCCATGGTTCTATCCTTTTGATTATGAATTTAATAAGGCTTGAACTTGCGCTGTCCAATCTTCAGGCAGCCTGAAAGTGGCTTCGCGCACGGGTTGCGCCCAGATAGACGCTGGAAAACACGCGTCTTCTTTGAAACGAGCGATGACGTGCCAATGAACGTGCGGCACGATGTTGCCCAAACTAGCCAAATTGATTTTTTCAGGCTGCAAAACTTGGCGCATGGCGGCTTCTACGCGATACACGGTGTGCATGATTTCATCGCGTTGTTCAGGCTGCAAATCAGTCATTTCGGCGATGTGGTCATGCCAAATCACGCGGCAAAATGCGGGGGCATTGGCTTCGTTGTGGACGGCTATCACGCGCAAGCGGTCGTTTTGCCAGAGAATTTCTTCGTTTTGGGCGGTGCAGATGGGGCAAGTCATTTGGAGTTTCCTTAAATGTGAGCGGTGAACACGTCGCTGAAATAGGCGGCTTCGGGCAACTGGGCTTGGCTGACAAACGCATGGCGGCTGTCGTGTACCATTTTGGGCAAGCCACAGGCGTAAACTTCGTGTCGGCTTAAGTCGGGATAGTCGCGCAAAACGTGGGCGGTTACATAGCCTGTCGCGCCTGTCCAGCCGTTTTCAGGCTGCGATAACACGGGGGTGTAACGGGCGTTTGGCAACTGGGCGAGTAATTCGCGCAAGGCGGTTTCATCGTATAAACCTGTTTGCTGACGAACGCCGTGATAAACGTGCAATGTTCTTTCAGGCTGCGTTTGGGCGATGTGGGCGAGTATGGATTTGATGGGGGCAAATCCTGTGCCTGTTGCGAGTAAAATCAGGGGTTTGTGATGATTGTCGCTGAGATAGAACGAGCCGAGTGGTCCGCGCAATCGGATAATCGCGCCTTCTTTCAGGCTGCCTGAAAACAGTTGTGTGGAAAATAAGCCGTTTTCGCGGCGGCGAATGTGAAATTCTAGCGATTCGGTTTGTTGGGTGCTGCTGGCGATGGAATAGCTGCGACTGCCGTCTTTGAGCAGAATTTCCATGTATTGCCCTGCGTGGAAGATGAATGGGGGAGCTTTGGGCAGCGTTACGCGAATCACGGCTACGTCGCTGCGCAATTCGATTTTGCCCATACGTGAGGGCAAGGTGCGGACGGTCTTGGCTTTTGCGCCTGCGTAGGACGGCATGTCTAGCACGATGTCTTCATCGGTTTGTGAACAGCACAATAGAATTTTGCCTGCGGCGCGTTCTTCGGCGGAGAGAACGTAGTCGTCGTATTCTTGGTTTTCGCGCACGCTGCCTGAAATAAGTTTGGCGGCGCATGAACCGCACACACCGCTTTGGCAGGAATGGGGTAAGTTGTAGCCTTGGCGAATGGCGGCAGTTAATAGGGTTTCATCGGGGTTGGCTGTGAATTCGGTTTGGCTGGGAGATACGGTGATTTTGGACATTGTGATTGTGTTGTGTTTGAAAAAAGTTGAATGGCTATTTTACCATTTTTTCGCAGCCTGAAAAAAAGGGACGGCTTTTAAAGTCGTCCCAATTTAAGATTTATTGTAGGTCGGGTTCTTGAATCCAACTTTTTCACCGTTTGCGTTTGTCGGATACAAGTATCCGACCTACACATACCAAATTTTCAGGCTGCGTTTGTGCATTATAGCGGTAGTACACCCACAAATAAATCCCCAAACCGCAAGCCGCCAACACCGCGCCCACCAAACCAATCGCGCTCAAGCCCAAAGCCTGCTGACGCATCACAATACCGCCCACTAGCGCACCGCCGCCAATCCCAATATTGTAAATCCCCGAATACATCGCCGAAGCCACATCAGTCGCGTCTGAAGCATAATTCAGCACACGCGCCACCATGCTCAAGCTCATGCACGAAATCATAATCCCCCACACAAAAATCAGCCCAAACATCGCCGCTTCACTCGCGCCCAACGCCCAAACTGCCAGCAAAGAAACCACCAAGCCCCCAGCCGTCAGTTGCAAAAATTTATCGGGATTGCGCGGATAGAATTTCCCAAACAGCCAGCTCGCCACCGCGCCCGACAAACCAAACACCAGCAACACGCTCGTTGCCACCTGCTCGCTCATGTGCGTGATGTGCAGCACATACGGCTCAATATAACTATACGCCGTGAAATGCGCCGTAATCCCAATCGCCGTCATCGCATACACGCCCAGCAAAAGCGGACGTTTCAGCACAATCGGCACACTTTTCAGGCTGCCTGAATTTTTGCTTTCCAGTTTGGGTAACAATTTAAACAACAAAATCATCACGCCCAACGCCAGCACGCCAATCAATCCCAAAGTCGTGCGCCAATTCAGCGCCTGCCCAATCACGCGCCCCAACGGTAAGCCCAAAATCGTTGCCAACGCCGTGCCGAGCGATAGCCAACCCAACGCTTGCTGCTTTTTGCCACGTGGCGCAACACGCATCACCAGCGCAGACGTAATCGACCAAAACACCGCATGGGTCAGCGCAATCATCACACGCGACACCAACAAAATCTGAAAATTCCACGCGATTGCCGACACGCCGTGTCCCACAATAAACACCGCAAACAACAGCAACAGCAATTTGCGGCGTTCCATGTTTGCCGTCAGCAGCATAAACGGCAGCGACATCAGCGACACCACCCACGCATACACCGTCATCATAATACCCACGTCTTCCACAGGCATATTGAAACCCTTGCCGATGTCCGTCAGCAGCGCGATTGGGATAAATTCTGTTGTGTTAAAAATAAACGCTGCCACCGCCAAAGCCAGCACGCGCAAATAAGCCACTTTTGTGGCATCTTTTTTGTGTAACATGATTCGCTTTCAAAATAGGGCGGGTTGATATTTCATTCGCGAGTTGGATTTTTTTAGCGCAAATACGCGAATACAAGGCGAAAATGCAAGCAAGGTTGAACACCTTGCGCGTATTTTCAACGCAGTAGTCGCGTATTTGAGCAAAAAAGACACCGCGATATGAAATATCAACCCGCCCTAAGCAGCCTGAAAATTTTTCAGGCTGCGAATAGATTTAAGATTGTTTCGTACAAACCAACGGCAATTTACGATTAGGTGAATGCAATTTCATTTCCGTTTCTGAAATCGAATCCACGCCAAATTTCGCCAATTCCGTTTTCTCTTCCGTAACCGTCATACCATGAATAAACGGTTCGTTAAATTCCTTCAGCCAATCAGGAAACAACTTGCCGTGCCGAGTGGCTCGGTCTGCGCTGATTTTACGCTGAGTGGTATGCTGAATAAACTCGTTTTCGCTCAAATCCCAAGTTCCTTTGGATTTGAAGGTATAGTGCAACTTCTTGCCATTGTCGCCACCAATCCCCAGCACGCCCGAGCTTTTCACTGCCACTTTTTCGCTGAACGCAATGTCAATCGTGCCGTCCAAACGCATAGACTTATCCGCCGAATATTCCGCCGTGTATTGCGTGAGCGTAGAAAAATTGTCCGTTTTCTCTTCCGCTACGCATTGCCACGTTCCTGCCATATTTTCAGGCTGCGTTTGTGCTTGTGCCAACACAGCAGTCGCACACAATAAAACCGCTAAAATTTTCCGAATCATCACATTTTCCTTTTTTCAGGCTGCAAAAAAATAAAATCAACCATAAATTATGGTTGATTTTATGAAAAATTAGAATGTGTATTGTAACTTAAAGCCCACTTCACGCGTGCGGTTTTTTGGCTCATTGATTTGCAACTGTTTGCCTGTTTCCTCATCAAGAATAGACGCATCATCTGAATCAAACACTTTCCGACCGCGATAGAACGAAGCAAAACTCAATTTGCTGCCATTCTCAAACGTTTTGCTTACTGGCAAATCCAGCTCAAAACCTTTAGCGTGTGGTTGTTTCATTTCAATTTTGCCATCTGAGTAAGAATATTGGCGACCGCGTAACCCATGGTTATAAGCCACTTTTGGCGTGAACTCAAATTGGCTTGGCAACTGAATGTTCAAGCCTGCGCCAATATGCGCGTACGTAGTTACATTTTTACGGCCGTACGCATCTTCACTTTACGGCTGCTCAAATCACGCAACACGCGATGCTCTAAGCCCGCTTCTGCAATCGCCGTCATGCCCTCACGAATTGGATAGTTGTATTCATAAATCGCACGAATATCATAAGATTTACGTGGAATATTTTTGGTAACAATCGAGCCGCATGGCAAACCTTCAGGCTCGTCTTCACTTGGCGCGGCACCATCTGTATATTCTGCTTTACCACGCGCATATCGCCCTTCCAAACGCGCTGCGTGTCTATCATTGAAATGATATTTCACCGCGCCTGTAATCGCATTCAAATTACCCACTTATTGCATGAAACGCGTTTCGCCGTGTGATAACGCTCTGCCCCAATCGTTACTTCAACAGGTTTTGCCCAAACCGCATAACTGCTGCACATCAAGCCGCACAGCATAGCCAATCTTTTAAGTTGCATAACATTTCTCTGTTTTGCCTTGGTTTGTAAACTAAAGCGGTATTGTATGCCAATCGCAAACTAAATGTTATTTTATAACAACGTTATTTAATTTGAGTCAATACTCAGTTCAGGCAGCCTGAAAAATTATTTCATTAAATGCGCAATGTCAGGCGTATTCACACGCACGTCCGCATTTTGAGCGCGGTGTCGCAACGCATGGTCCATCAACACCAGTGCGAGCATCGCTTCCGCAATCGGTGCTGCGCGTAAACCGACACAAGGGTCGTGTCGTCCGTGCGTGGCAATTTCCACCGCATTGCCTTCAATATCAATACTTTGCCGCGGCGTAGTGATTGAACTCGTTGGCTTAATTGCAAAATTTGCCGTAATCGTTTGACCTGTTGAAATGCCACCCAAAATGCCGCCAGAATGATTCGATTTAAAACCTGTTGGTGTCAATTCATCGCCGTGAACGCTGCCACGTTGCGCCACCAC
Organism: Kingella negevensis; assembly: GCF_030177895.1. NCBI lineage: Bacteria > Pseudomonadati > Pseudomonadota > Betaproteobacteria > Neisseriales > Neisseriaceae > Kingella > Kingella negevensis. The sequence continues at coordinate 348,384 of NZ_CP123448.1, read as the reverse complement.
ATCAAAACCGTCGCCAATTTCCACACCTTTCACCGCGTTAATCGACATCAATGCGTAAGCAATTTCCGCGTCCAAACGGTCAAACACAGGCTCGCCCAAACCCACAGGCACGTTTCGCGCTTCAATATGCAATTTCGCACCCACGCTGTCCAATGATTTGCGAACGCTGTCCATATACGCGTCCAAATCAGCAATTTGCGACTGATTGGCGGCGAAAAATGGATTGTGCGAAATAAATTCTTCGCTTTCAAACGCGATTTCTTTCTCGCCAACTTGCGTAACCCAACAAATAATTTCCGTGCCGAATTGCTCTTTCAACCATTTTTTCGCCACCGCGCCAGCCGCCACACGCGCCGCCGTTTCACGCGCCGAACTGCGACCACCGCCACGATAATCGCGCGTGCCGAATTTGTGCCAATAAGTATAGTCTGCGTGTCCAGGACGGAATTGTTGCGCGATGTTGCCGTAGTCTTTGCTGCGTTGGTCGGTGTTGCGGATTAACAGCGCAATCGGCGTGCCTGTGGTTTTGCCTTCAAACACGCCTGACAAAATTTCCACTTCATCGGCTTCGCGGCGTTGGGTAACATGGCGGCTGGTGCCTGGTTTGCGGCGGTCTAGGTCGTGTTGAATGTCTTCTGCGCTTAGGGCTAAGTTGGGTGGGCAGCCGTCAATAATGCAGCCCAAACCTGCACCGTGGCTTTCGCCGAATGTGGTGACTGTGAAAACTTGTCCGATTGTGTTTCCTGCCATTTTGCGTATCCTGTATGTGTCAAAATAAGGGAAATTTTAACATATAGTTAATGCACTGACCTTTTAATACTGCGTTGCCAACGCCCTTGTCTTAAAAGGTAATTGCATCAACTATATCATTACGTTTCAGGCTGCGATTAGTGATAATCGCAGCCTGAAAAACTTGCTTTGTGAAAATGCAGCCTGAAACTGTTTCGCTTCTGCAATCTAAAGCGTGGGTGTGGCGGCGCAACACCACGCTCTTTAACATTAACAAACTGTGTTTGCAGCCTGAAAATATTAAAACTGATTTTTCAATTCGCGCAACGTGGCAAAAACCGCTTCGTCGTCTACCAACGCTTGCCCTGCTAACTGCTGCACACGCACCCGAACTTCAGGCAAATGCACACGCAAAAACGGGTTCACGCGCTGTTCATGCGCCAGCGAAACGGGCAAACTGGGCGCAACGGTTTCGCGCAACGCAGCCTGAACATCGGCATTGTCCGCTTCAATATGCGCTGCAAAACGCAAATTCGCCGCCGTGTATTCGTGCGCTGGATAAAGCAACGTGTTTTCAGGCTGCGTGTTGATTCGCTGCAAACTGTGGTGCAGCCAATCCACGCGCCCGTCTGGAAACACGCGCCCACAGCCTGCAGAAAACAGCGTGTCGCCACAAAAAATATGCGCCTGTTCACCGTCCTGCAACACATACGAAAGATGATGGGCAGTGTGTCCTGCCGTGTGCCAAACCTGCGCGGTTAAGCCTTGCCATTCAATCACATCGCCCTCTCCTACTCGCTGGTTCGCAGCCTGAATGTCCGCCGCGCCAAACACTTGGCAATCGGGGAAATGTTGCTGCAATTCGGCAATGCCTAGCGTGTGGTCGCCATGTGGGTGCGTAACCCAAATTTGCGCCAGCGTGAGATTGTGTTCACGCAGATAATTCAGCACAGGTTCTGCCTGCCCTGTATCCACGCAAACGGCTTGATTGCCGCGCTGCAGCAGCCAAATGTAGTTGTCGTTAAACGCTGGCAGCGCGATGATTTTCAGGCTGCTCATTATTCTGCCAACCAAAATTGCAAGGCAATCAATGTTTTCGCGTCTAAAATTTTGCCTGTGGCAATCGCGGCGCGCGCTTCGTCTTTGCTCAAAAATTCGGTTTCCACAAATTCATCTTGGTCTGGCGACAGGGTGCTGGTTGGCGTGATGTTTACGGCGCGGTATAGGTGTAAGACTTCGTTGCAGAAGCCTGGGGCGCTGTAAAAATGGGCGATTTTTTCGACACGCTCGGCGGTGTATGGCGTTTCTTCGCCCAGTTCACGCAAGGCGCAAACGGCTGGGTCTTCACCCTCGTCCAATTTGCCTGCTGGGATTTCTAATGTGTCGTGTCCAACTGCGTATCGCCATTGACGCACCAGCACAACTTTGTTTTCTGGCGTTACGGCTAACACGCACGATGCGCCTGGATGTCGCACGACTACGCGTGTTTGTTCGTTGCCGTTTGGTAGCCGAATGTGGTCGCAGTCGATGTGCAAAAAGTTGCTGTGGTCGATGGGGGTTGAGCTGATTTGGGTTTCGGTTAAGTCCATGATTAGTTCCTTGTTTTAGTTACATGATTTCAGGCAGCATTATAGTAAAAATTAACTTTTCAGGCTGCCTGAAACGGCTATAATGCGCTTTTTTATGTTGAACAACAAGGAATTTTGATGGCAATAGCTTCTTTATTTACGCTATTAGACGACATTGCTTCGGTGCTGGACGATGTGGCATTGATGACGAAAATGGCAGCAAAAAAAACGGCTGGTGTGGTGGGCGATGATTTGGCTCTGAATGCGAACCAAGTAACTGGCGTTCGGACAGACAGGGAATTGCCGATTGTGTGGGCGGTGGCGAAAGGCTCGCTGATAAACAAGGTTATTTTGATTCCGATTGCGCTGATTTTGGCGGTGTATGCGCCAAGTTTGATTACGCCTTTACTGATGATTGGCGGCGCGTATTTGTGTTTTGAAGGCGTGGAAAAATTGCTAGAGAAGTTTTTTCATCATGAAGAAGAAACGCGCACGGAAGTAGTGAGCGACACGCTGGATTCTGAAAAAGATAAGATTAAGGGCGCGATTCGCACGGATTTTATTTTATCGGCTGAGATTATTATTTTGGCGTTGGGCGAAGTTCAAAACGCGACGTTGCTTGTTAAACTGATTGCACTTGCGACTGTGGGTATTGGGATTACGTTTGGCGTTTATGGTTTAGTCGGTGTGATTGTGAAAATTGATGATTTTGGAATGTTTTTAATGCGCAAACCGAGTCGTCTGAAACAAATGATTGGTCAAGGGCTGATTGCGTTCATGCCGTGGTTTATGCGTAGTTTGAGCGTGGTTGGCACGATTGCGATGTTCTTAGTGGGCGGTGGGATTTTCACACATTATGTGAGTTGGTTGCACCATTTTCATTGGGATAGCAGCTTGATGAATATGGGATTTACTTTTGTGGTTGGGATAATTGTTGGCGCGATTGTTTGTGCGATTGTGCTGCCGTTGGGGAAACCACTAAAGAAATCTCACTAAAGATAAAAGCAGCCTGAAAACACTTTCAGGCTGCTTTTTCTATATCAATATCCCAACCAACTGCCAAACCGCCCAACCACACACGACCAGCCCAGCCACCAACCGCACCGCTCTTTTCTGCAAAATCTCACGCAACTGCGCCGCAAATAACCCAGCCGCCAACAAATTCGGCAACGTCCCCAACCCAAACGCCAGCAAATACAGCCCACCTTTCCAAGCCGAGCCACTACCCAGCGCATAAAGCGACGCATTGTAAACCAAGCCACACGGCAACCATCCCCACAACAACCCCACCCCAAAACACGCAGGCACAGAACGAATCGGCAGCAAACGGTTTAAACACGGCTGCACACTGCGCCAAATCGGTTTTCCCAGCCCCTCAATTTTTGCCGCCCACGCCAAAATCCCAGCCAAATAAAGCCCCATCATCAGCAGCAACACATTCGCACACACAAACAAACCCACTTGCAGCGCATGCGTATGCACCAAAAAACTCCCTATTTGCGACAACGCCCCCATTAGCATTCCCACTAAAACATAGCTGCAAATTCTGCCCAAATTCATCAAAATAATCAGCCAAATGCGCCGAATATGCGGCGGCAACTGCAATGCAAAAACCGTACTCAAACCACCGCACATTCCCACGCAATGTGTCCCCCCAAAAAAGCCCAGCAAAAATAAAGTCAAAAGCGACATCGGCTCAATCATCGTGCAACCCGTTTACATAAAAAAAGCGCATTTTACACGCTTTCAGGCTGCGTTATATCTTCCCAACTCAACCCAAATTTCCCCAAATACTTCCGCAGCCTATCACTATCATTCGGCTTTACACGCACCAACCGCGACACGTCAAACAACGCACGACCTGCTGCCGCCAGCGTTTTATGCTGCCGACAAACCGCAATCACATTTTCCAACTGCATACGGTCAAAATAATCCAATTCATCTAAATTCACTTTTTCAGGCAGCCTGAAAACATCTTTCTTTGAAAAATCATCATCTTGCCATTGCCATTTCAACCGCTCAATCTCCGCGCGAACCAACTCCACCGAAATCCGCCCGTCAGGCGCAAGTGTCGCCAAACGCACCACACTCGCCGCCAAATCCCGAAAATTCCCACGCCAAACTGCCTGTGCCGACAATGCAAAATCCAAATAAACCCGCTTCGCCTCCGTATTAAAGCGTGTTGTCCGCCCTAACTCTTGCGATACCAACGCCAACTGATGCACCAAATTCGGCTCAATATCCTCACGCCGTTCCGCCAAATCAGGCAGCGTGTACTGCCAAATATTAATCCGCGCAAATAAATCTTCTCGAAACCGCCCAGCGCGAACTTCGGCGCGTAAATCGCGGTTTGTGCCAGCAATCAACTGAAAATCGCTCGCCACTTCACTATCGCTGCCGACTGGATAAAATCGTTTTTCTTCAATCGCTTTGAGCAACATCGCCTGTTCGTCCAAACCCAATTCGCCGATTTCGTCTAAAAATAACACGCCTTTGTCTGCCGTTTTCAGCCAGCCGTCGCGCTTGTCTGCCGCACCTGTGAACGCGCCTTTTTTATGTCCGAACAACGCTGAAGCCGCACCGTCACCACGTAAAACTGCACAATTCACATCAACAAATTGTCCTGAAATCAAATGCCTGGATTTTTTCAATTCAAAAATACGTTTTGCCAACATGGATTTGCCAGCCCCAGTTGCACCGTTGAGCAGAATAGGGGACGGCGAATTGAGCGCGATTTGTTCAATCTCGGCAATCATTTGGTTAAACTTTTGATTTTTAGTGGGAATGCCGCTTTTCAAATACAACACCGCATCATCACGCACCGCCGCCAAACGCTGTGCCAGCACATCATACCGCGCCAAATCCAAATCAATGATTTCATACGACCCCACATCGCCTTTCTCCATGTTTTTATACTGATTTTTCGGCGGCGACGTTTGTAACAGCATAGACGGAATTTGCCGACTTTCCACGAGCAAAAACAAACAAATCTGCGCGACGTGCGTACCTGTTGTAATGTGCGTTAAATAATTTTCTTGTTCTGTATCAAAAGGATAATGAATCGCCCAATCGTGTAGTTTGGTATAAACTTCGCTGAAATCCCAAGGATTGTTCATTTCAATTGGCACAAAATTCACTTCCGTTTCAGGCGAAACCTGCTGAATATCCGCTTTAACCTGATTGGCTAAATCTAAAAATTTCTCTTGAATAAACAATTCAATACGGTCAATTTTCAAATCATCACGCTGATTCATCGCCACATTCGGTCGCCATTTTCGCCAACGCCCTTGACCCATGCCCGAATCCAGCACCGTGCCAAGAAAACTAACCACGACATTCTTTTTAGATATATTCATATTTCTATTATCCTATATAAATTTATAGATTTTAAAATTATAACGCAGACGTTTTCAGGCTGCCTGAAAAATATATTCTATTTAAAATCAGTAAATTATAAATATTTTAGGCAGCCTGAAAACGGCTTGGCACAATGTTTGCAAATAAAAAAGCAGATAACACAAAAAGGAAAACAAAATGAAACTCGCACAAGCATTGATTGAACGCGCTGATTTGCAACGAAAATTAGCGCAACTCTCGCAACGATTGCAGCAAAACGCGCAATACCAAGACGGCGAAATGCCCAGCGAAAACCCAGCCGAATTATTGGCGGAATATCATCAAGCTGCTGATTCGTTGGAAAATTTGGTGGTGCAAATCAACCAACGCAACAGCCAAATCACGTTGCCAAACGGCACAACCATGACCGCCGCGCTGGCGCAACGCGACCGATTGAAAGCGGAACACGCCACGTTAATCAAATTAGCGGACGCGGCAACGCCTGAACAAAATCGTTATAGTCGCAGTGAAATCAAGATGTTGTCAGCAGTTAATGTGCGAGATATTCGCAAGCAAGCCGACCAAATCGCCAAGCGTTGCCGTGAATTGGATATGCAAATTCAGGAATCTAATTGGTTGAATGATTTATAATTTTCAGGCAGCCTGAAAACCCAGTCGCGTCGTTTTTCAGCAAAATGTGGACACAAAATTGTCGCATAGGCTCATTCACTGGAGCGCAAAGGGCAGCGCAGGATTTTTTCCAAGCATTGTTTTGCCCAGCAGACGTTATGCCGCACTATGCAAAGCGTATTGTTACTACCGCGTGTCGGTTTGTTGAAAAATCAGGGTGGGTTAGTGGGGATTGGGGTTTCAGGCAGCCTGAAAACAACAGAAAGACTAAAAAATGCAAAAATTCATTTTATTACGCGGACATCAAGGCTCGGGCAAATCCACCTTTGCCGCGCAAAAAATCGCCGAATTTCAACGCGATTACCCCAATGCGCAAATCATTCACATTGAAAACGATAAAGAATTAACAGATGAAAACGGCGTGTATCATTTTGACCCCGAAAAATTAGCCAAAGCCCAACAAAAAGGCATGGCGACATTCAAAAACGCGCTCAAACAAGGGCAACAATCGCCGCATTCCGATGTATTAATCGTCAATTCTAATACCAATCAAAAAGCCAACGCTTGCCACGCTTTACTGGATTTGGCGAAAAAACATCGTTTTGCAACAGAAGTTTACCGTTTGCATAATTTCTACCCAAACGCACACAATGTACCTGAACGCGAAGTTTTAGCCGCGTATCATCGCTTAAATCAAAATCACGTGAAAGACGAGCAGCACGTTCCAGCGATTTGCCCGATTTCTGCCGAGCAACAGGTGGTAATTGATGAAATGAATGCGTTTCAGCGCACGCCATTGGATTTTGATGAAACACAGCAAACCTATGTTACCAAACGATTTTTACAATACGGACAGCGCGATTTTACCGCCAAAGCATCGCGCCAATATCCTGAATTGCGCGTGTTGAAATACCGCCGCCATGTGTTTTACGACAATTGTTTTAATGATGCGCTGGTGGAAATGCGCGGTTTGGTGCTGGATTCGCACGATAACATCATCATTCGTCCGTTTAAAAAAGTGTTCAATTATTCCGAGCTCGTGGCGAAAAACAGCAAATATCCGATTGAAATTCCAGATGATTTCCGTGTTGATGCGGTGGTTAAAGTGAATGGTTTTTTGGGTTGTTGCACGCACATCAGGTTGCCTGAAAATCACACGAATTATGGTGCAAATTTCAACAACAAAACGCTGTTTTCTACCACAGGTTCGCTGGATAGTGATTTTGCGAAAATGACGGCAAAACATTGTTCTCAATATGAAAATATGTTTTCGGATTATCCGAATCACACGTTTTTATTTGAAGTGTGCGACCCGATCGATGTGCATATTATCCGCGAAGCATTTGGCGCGACTTTGATTGGCGTGATTGAAGTGGCGACTGGGCGGCAATGGCGCGAGCAGGAATTGGACGACATCGCGGCGCGTTATGACGTGAAACGTCCGCAAGTGATTGAAAATATTTCGTTTGGTGAATTGAAAGCCCTGCTGAAAACGGTGGAGCATGAAGGCTTTATGGTGTTTGATTCGGCAACAAAGGAAATGCTGTTTAAGCTGAAATCGCCGTATTATTTAGTGTCTAAATTGTTCGGGCGTAGCACGGCGGATAATTTGTCGCGGAAGTTGGATAAACGCCATGTTGATGAAGAATTTTATCCGTTAATTGATTATATTTCGGCTAATCAATCGTATTTTAATGAATTGGCAGAATTGGATAAGATTGCGTTTATTCAGGAATTTTTAAGGAATGTGGTTTGAGTGCAGGCTGCCTGAAAATATTGATGGGAGACAATCATGACACAAAATAAACAGGACTTAATTTTAAAAATTACTCAAGTAATGCGTACCGTACAGGACGCGAAAAGCAGTTGCAGCAGTGCAGGTTTTGCTGAAACAGTTGACTTCTTTTCCAAAAGCAAAGCTGCCTCGCTGTGGTCTACGGCTCAAAATTATTCAATGCGAAATAAATTGGATATTATGAAGCATCAATTAAAAGAACTGGAACGTGAATTGAAAAATTTTCAGTCAAATCAAACAATTCAGGCTCCTGACGATTTGTTGGATTTGTTTTTGGATGACGCTTTTGATTGGAATGTGGACTGGCTTTCGTTGTTTAACACCAGTCGCACTTATGATATTGAACGCCAATGTAGCCGAATTTATAACGAGCTGGATAAATTGTTACGGCAATTACAAAATAAATAATTCAGGCAGCCTGAAAAATAATAACAATTTGAAAGTATTAAAAAAATGTCAAAAATCTTTTTCACATCGGATTTGCATTTTTCGCACCGAAACATTGCGAAATTTTGTCCGACTTTCCGTCCTGCAACCAGCGACCCTGCGGAGTTGGACGAGTTTATGATTGCGTGTTGGAATGAAACGGTGTCCAGCGATGACGTGGTTTACAATTTGGGCGATTTGTCTTTCGCGCGTGATTTCAAGCAGTTGGAAAATGTGTTGCGCCGTTTGAATGGCACGCACCATTTGATTTACGGTAATCATGACGGACAAGTGGAGCAGCACATTCAGCGTTTGCAAAACACGCCGAAGCATGACGGTTTGCCGATGATTGCCACGGCGCAGGATTATTTAAAATTAAGGCTGCCTGAAATCAATAATACGTTGATTTTATTTCATTATCCGATTGATGAATGGGACGGCTGCCACAAGGGCTGGTATCATTTGCATGGGCATATTCATGACCGTGTAACGCAGTTACAGGGGCGGATTCTGAATGTGGGTTGGGATTTGCATGGGCGATTTTTGACGGCGCAAGATGTGGACGATTTTTTGCGTGATTTACCGAAGATTTCGCATTTTGATGGTAAATCGCTGAATTTTGTAGATGATGTGGCACAAAATGCGAAATTGATTCGAGCGGAATTGCAGCGCTTGAATAAATAATATTTTTCAGGCTGCTTTTTCTCTGATAAAGGCAGCCTGAAAACTTTTTTATCTATTATAATGCCGCGTTTTTTAACACCGAAACCTCTGCAAAATCTTCATCTTTGGCATTTTTCTTCGCCATGCGCTGCTCGCAAGCTCAACGTACATGAAGTACGTTGAGCTTGCTGCGCTGCTATGGCTTTGAAAACTGCTCAAATCTGAAGTTTTGCAAAGGTTTCTCACTCTTAAGGAATGCAATATGACGGAACACTTAGGTTTCCCTATTGAAACAGTAGCGGTTTTTGTGGTGCTATCGGTGGGGGCAATTTTGATTGACCTTTTCGCGCACAAAGATGAAAAACCGATGACGCTCAAAAGCGCGACTTTGTGGTCGCTGTTTTGGGTGGCGGTGTCTATCGCGTTTGGTGGTTATTTATGGTTTCATCACGGCAGTGAAATGGCGAGCTTGTATTTCACAGGTTACGCGCTGGAAAAAGTGCTGTCGGTGGATAATTTGTTTTTGATGATGGCGGTGTTTGCGTCTTTCAAAATTCCTGAAGGTTTGCGCCATCGTGTGCTGTATTGGGGGATTATTGGGGCGATTGTGTTCCGCATGATTTTTGTGGCGATTGGCACAGGATTGCTGGCGTTAGGCGCGTATGTTGAGCTGATTTTTGCGGCGATTATTGCGTTTGCGGCGGTGATGATATTAAAAGGCGGCGATGACAATGATGATGAAAACGTGGATTATTCGGAACATTTTGCCTATAAATTGGTTCACAAATTCTTCGCTGTATTTCCGCGTTTGTATGGACACAATTTCTTTTTGAATGCGGACGAGTTGGCAAAGGCAAAAGCGGAATTTCCTGACGCTCATTTGGAACTAGCGGGCGAAGATGTGAAACACCCTGAAGAAAGCCATCCGCAACCGATGAAAAAAGGAGCTTTGGTGGCAACGCCGTTATTCTTGTGTTTGGCGGTGATTGAGTTGTCTGATGTGATGTTTGCGTTTGACAGCGTGCCTGCGGTGATTGCGGTGTCTAAAGAGCCGTTGATTGTGTATAGCGCGATGATGTTTGCGATTTTGGGCTTGCGAACGATGTATTTTGTTTTAGAGGCGTTGAAAGGCTTGTTGGTGCATTTGGAAAAAGCGGTGGTGTTTTTGCTGTTTTTCATTGCGTTTAAACTGGCTTTAGCGGCGACTAATCATTTGTTCCATCACGGTTGGGAAATCTCGGCGAATGCGTCTTTGGTTGTGGTGTTGGTGGTTTTGGCGACTGGCGTGTTGGCTTCGTTTGTGTTCCCTGAGAAAAAAGAATCATAAAAATGCAGCCTGAAAGTTTCAGGCTGCGAGATTTGAACAAAAACAAGGAAATTTGTCGGACATGAATATCCGACCTACAACACACAAAAAAGCAGCCTGAAAATATTTTTCAGGCTGCTTTTTTATCTATCAAGCAGTTTGCGCTTGTTTCTTCACAGCTTTACTCAACACCACGCCAATCACAAACCCTGCAATCGCTGGCAAAATCCAGCCCAAACCAGAAGAATAGAATGGCAACACTTCTTTCAATGCCACATCAATGTGCATTACCAACGCCTCTTTTGAACCGTCCAACATCGCATTAGCCGTTTTCCAGCCGTCCAAAATCGCAATCGGCAAAGTACCAATAATTGTGCAGATATACACAATGCGGCGACCGCCAAAGAATTTATCCAAGAACGCCAACGCGATAATCGCAATCGTTAAAGGATACAGCAACATCAACACAGGCACAGAGAATTTAATAATCGCGTTCAAACCAAAGTTGGCAAAACCGAAAGACACCAGCGTGAACACAATCACCCAGTTACGGTAGCTTAATTTGTTTGGAATCAAACGATTAAAGTATTCACCACAAGAAGTAATCAAGCCAACCGCAGTAGATAAGCAAGCCAAGAATACAATCAGGGCAAGCAAAACTTTACCGCCGTTGCCAAAATAATGCCCTGCGCTCAAAGATAACACCGCCGCACCGCTATCTTGTGCGCCAATGCCCGCCACGCTGGTCGCGCCCATATAGCCGATGAACACATAAACTGCCGCCAAGCAACCAGCCGCTACAAAACCTGAGCTAGTGGTCAATTTCAAGATTTGACCTTTGTCGTTCACGCCCATTGCGCGAACCGCGTCAATCACGATAATCGCAAACACCAAAGAAGCCAACGCGTCCATTGTGCCGTAACCTTCAATCATACCTTTTGCCAACGCGCCAGATTGGTACGCTTCAGCAGGAGCTTGTGGCGCACCCATTGGGCTAACCGCAGCCGTAATCACCAACACCGCAATCGACACTAGCAACACAGGCGTTAAGATTTTGCCGACACGGTCCACCAATTTACTTGGCGTAACCGACAACCAGTAAGCCACACCAAAGAAGAACACCAAGAACACACGCAGAGCGATGTCTTTTGTGGCAGCCGCAAGATTGTCGCCCAAGAAAGGCAACACGCCGATTTCAAAAGAAACCGTTGCCGTGCGCGGAGTGGCGAACAGCGGACCAATCGCCAAATACAGCGCAACCGCAAACGCCACACCATACCATTTGGTAACACGAGAAGCCAATTCCTGCACGTCTTTTGTGCCTGAATAGCCAATCGCCAACACACCCAACAATGGCAAGCCTACACCTGTAAGCAAGAAACCCAACATGGCAGAAAACACATTGTTACCTGCTTGCTGACCCATGCTGGCAGGGAAAATCAAATTGCCTGCACCAAAAAACAATGCGAACAGCATTAAACCTGTGGCAACGAATGCCGATTTAGTATTTTGAGAACTCATAATGAACACCTACTTTTAGACAAAATGTCTATTTTTTTAAACCAAAAATGAAAATTTAAAACCGCCTTCAGAGCGGTTTTAGACTTTACGGCAATATAGCAGACTTTTTGTATAATAAAAAGACTTAAATTTACAGATTTTGTCTATTTTGTACAAAAATATAAAAATGCAGCCTGAAAACATTTTCAGGCTGCTTTCAGTTCAGAAAATTATCGTTTTGCCAACTGTGCCGCATAAGCCGCCAAATCTGCAATCGGGCGCGCCGCCATTTTCATCTCTTCGTTAATCGTGCTGGCGCCGCAATCCAACGCGCCACGGAAAATAAATGAGAAGCACAACACATTATTGATTTGATTTGGGAAATCTGAACGCCTTGTGCCAATCACCACATCGGCACGCTCCGCTTTCGCCACAGGCGGCAAAATTTCAGGGTTCGGGTTTGCCATCGCAAACACAATCGGCTTATCCGCCATGCTTTGCAACATTTCAGGCTGCAACGCATTCGCACCCGACAAGCCCAAAAACATATCTTTGCCGCGCACCGCGTCTGCCAACGTGCGCTGACAATTGTCCGCAATCGCATAACGCACCTTGCTTTCGTCCATGCGTTCGCGGTCTTCGCGCGTTTGGTAAATCACGCCTTTTGAATCGCACACGGTTACGTTTTCACGTTTCAAACCCAGCGCAACCAGCAAATCCAAGCAAGCAATCGCCGCCGCACCTGCGCCCGAACACACCAGCGTAACGTCTTCAATTTTTTTACCGACAACGCGCAAACCGTTCAAAGCCGCCGCAGCCGTGATAATTGCCGTGCCGTGTTGGTCATCATGGAACACAGGGATTTTGCAGCGTTCACGCAGTTTTTTCTCAATGTAAAAACATTCAGGGGCTTTGATGTCTTCCAAATTGATACCGCCAAAAGTTGGCTCAAGTGCCGCGATGATGTTCACTAATTTTTCAGGGTCAGTTTCATTGATTTCAATGTCAAACATATCAATTCCAGCAAATTTTTTGAACAACACACCCCTGCCTTCCATCACAGGTTTGCTCGCCAACGCGCCAATATTGCCCAAACCCAGCACCGCCGTGCCATTGGAAATCACAGCAACCAAATTGCCTTTGGCGGTGTAGCGATACGCATCTTGCGGATTGGCGTGAATTTCCATGCACGGCGCAGCTACCCAGGCGAATATGCCAAAGCCAAGTCTTTTTGCGTTGCTAATGATTTGGTTGGCGTAACCGATACTTTACCCGCTACAGGAAATTCGTGAAAATCTAAAGCCGCTTGTTTTAATTGTTCGTCCATCATGATGTTTTGTGCCTTTACAAATCGTTACAGAAAATTACACTTTACGCAGATTAGCTATAGGTAACAAGCATTTTGGCAGCCTGAAAACCCAATTTCAGGTATCATTAGCCATTTTTTATTAACACAGGAAACCAAAATGTCTCAACCCAAAGTACAACTTAAAATCGTCAATCCCAAAATGGCAAACCAACTGCCCACCTACGCCACCTCAGGCAGCGCAGGCTTGGATTTACGCGCGTGTTTAGACGAAGCTATCACGCTACAAGCTGGCGAAACCAAGTTAATCCCCACAGGTTTAGCCATTTATTTGGATAACCCAAACCTAGCCGCCGTGCTGCTGCCACGTTCAGGTTTGGGACACAAACACGGTATCGTACTGGGCAACTTAGTTGGTTTGATTGATTCGGATTACCAAGGCGAATTGATGGTTTCATTGTGGAATCGCAGCCAAACCCCGTTCACAGTAGAACCAATGGAACGCATTGCGCAAATGGTGATTGTTCCCGTTGTTCAGGCTGCGTTTGAAATGGTGAACGAATTTACCGCCAGCGAACGTGGCACAGGCGGATTTGGCAGCACAGGACGCGCATAATGTTCACGCAGCCTGAAAACGCACACAGCAAAAAAGAGATTCGCCGCGCACTACGGTTGGCACGCAAAATGCAGCCTGAAAACCAACGCAAACGCCGCGAATTACAAGCCAATCGCCAACTCAAAAGCCACATCAAACGCGGCAAACGCATCGCTGTTTATTGGGGCATTGGCAGCGAATTGCGTTTAGACCATTTTATTCAGGCTGCGAAAAAACGCGGCGCACACGTTTATCTGCCGTATATTGAGCCGCATTCTTTGCGATTGTGGTTCACACCCTACCCTAATGGCAGCCTGAAACCCGAGCGAAAACGCAGCAAAAGCAAATTGTATGTGCCGCAGTTTCAAGGTAAGAAATTACGCGCAGACCGCTTGCACATGGTTGTTTTGCCGATTGTCGGCATTGATAAATGCGGTTATCGCTTGGGGCAAGGCGGCGGTTATTACGATTGCACTTTTGCCGCGTGCCAACACAAATTGCGGCCGCAAAAAATCGCTGTGGGCTACGCGTGCCAAAGCGTTGCCAGCTTGCCTTGCGAACCACACGACATACGCGCCCACAAATTTGTGAGCGAACGCGGCATTCATCGTTTTTCATATCGTTCAGACAAAGGATAAAAATATGGGCGCATCTGCTTGGTTTTATTGGGCAATCGCTTCCGCCATTTTTGCGGCGATGACGGCGATTTTTGCGAAACTGGGTTTGCAAGGGATTAACTCGGATTTCGCCACGTTTATTCGCACTTGGGTGATTTTGGCGGCATTGACTCTGTTTCTCACTTATACGCATAAGTGGCAGCCGTTGAGCAGTTTGTCAGGCAAAAATTGGCTGTTTTTGATTTTGTCGGGCTTGGCGACAGGGGCTTCTTGGGTCGCGTATTTCAAAGCCTTGCAAATGGGCAATGCTTCGCAAGTTGCGCCGATTGATAAATTGAGCGTGGTGCTTGTGGCGATTTTTGCCGTGGTATTTTTGGGCGAGAAACCGAGTGGGCAAGATTGGCTGGGGATTGGGTTGGTGGCGACTGGGGTGTTGGTGTTGGCTTTGAAACGATGAGTTTTCAGGCTGCGTGCTTGTAGGTCGAATACTTGTATCCGACATTTTGCCCGATTAAGCAAAACGCAGCCTGAAATCCAAACTTCCAAGCTGCGTTTTCCAACACAAAGCAGTAAAATAACCCTTTTATCTCAAGTGAAAAAAACCATGTCCAAACCCGATTACCCCGTTACCCCAGCCATTCGCTTTTTACGCACCCATAAAATTGACTTTCAGCCCTGCCTGTACCCCTATGTAGAACACGGCGGCACGTCCGTCCCAGCGCAACACTTCGGCGTAGATGAACACGCCGTTGTCAAAACCATCGTGCTGCAAGACGACAAAAAGCGCGGCTTAATCTGCATTATGCACGGCGACAAGCACATTTCCACACGCAATCTCGCACGTGAACTCGGCATGAAACACATCGAACCCACCACGCCCGAGCAAGCCAACAAATGGACAGGCTATCTAGTCGGCGGCACAAGCCCATTCGGCACAAAAACCAACTTGCCGATTTATGTGGAAGAAAGCATTTACGAGCTACCCACCATTTATATCAACGGCGGCAAACGCGGCTTTCTAGTCGCCATCAAACCGCAAGACCTCGCCGCCCTCAACCCCACCAGCGTACACGTTGCCACGGAATAACATGAAAAAATTACTGCTCACTTTATTACTTGCCTGCACCGCCAGCGCATACGCCACGCAGCCTGAAAACGCCAACCAAGCCAAATATGCGCAAGCCGTGCAAGCCTACACCAAACACGATTTTCAGGCTGCATTTCGCATACTCAAACCCCTAGCCAAACAAGGCGACAAAACCGCGCAACACAATTTAGCCGTGTTGTATCAAGACGGTTTGGGTGTGAAAGCAGACGCAAAACAAGCCTTATATTGGTATGAACAAGCCGCTAACAAAGGCGAAGCCGAAGCGCAATTCATGGCAGGCAAAATGTACAGCGACGGCGACGGCGTAGAACAAGATTACGCCAAAGCCGTGTACTGGTACACCAAAGCTGCCGAGCAAGGGCATAATGAAGCGCAAAATAATCTTGCCGCGCGATACGCCACAGGAACAGGCGTAGAGAAAAACATCACCACGGCAAAACAATGGTATGCGAAAGCTGCCGCGCAAGGGAATGCCGCCGCCGCGCATACTTTGCAGCAATTAGAAGCCACGTTTAAATAATTTCGCGTATAATCCCTTTTTATTTATCAAGTTAGTATCACAAAAATGACAGACAAAACCTTAACCAAACAACAAATCGTTGAATTAAAAGCGCGCGCCCACCATTTGAACCCAGTGGTCATGATTGGACAAAAAGGCTTAACTCCAGCCGTTATCCAAGAAACTGCAACGGCTTTACGCGCCCACGAATTGATTAAAGTGCGCGTGTTCGGCGATGACCGCCAAGAACGTATCACCATTTGTGAAGAATTGTGCCAAGCCACCGATTCGCAACTGGTGCAACACATCGGCAAATTGCTCGTTTTGTATCGTGAACGCACGGACGAAGAAACTGAAGAATAAGCCATAAAAAAACGCAGCCTGAAAATATTTTCAGGCTGCATTTTCATATTATATAGGTTAGACAGATTTACATCGCCCCATCATTTTGCAACAACGAGAACAAATCCACACCGCTTTCACGGATTTTTTGCGCACCGTCCAAATCGGTAAATTCCAAAATCGCACAGGCTTCAACAATTGTGCCACCCAAGCGGCGAACCAACTCGATACCCGCCAGCATTGTGCCACCTGTTGCCACCAAATCATCAACGATTAACACACGGTCGCCCTCGTGAATCGCGTCTTTGTGGATTTCCACAGTTGCCTCGCCGTATTCCAGCGCGTAAGTTTGCGAAATCGTATCAAATGGCAATTTACCTTGTTTACGAATCGGCACAAAACCCACATTCAACTGATACGCCAACGCTGCACCAATAATAAAACCACGCGCGTCCAAGCCCGCAATCATGTCAATTTTTTGACCCATATAACGATAAGTAAATAAGTCAATCAACAAACGGAAATACTCAGGGCTTTGCAGCACAGGCGTAATATCGTGGAACAAAATGCCCTCTTTTGGGAAGTTAGGCACTTTACGAACTTTTTGGGCAAGGGCATCAACGCCCATCACTTCAGGGTGAAACAACATAGTTTGTCTCGATTTCCAAGTAAAATTAAAGCAGCATTTTAGCCCTAATCGCAAAAAAACGCTATATAATCTAAGCTATCAGGCAGCTTAAAAACGCAAAAAACAACACTGAAATAAATCATTAATCTACAAAATGCAGCCTGAAATAAAATAACAAAAGGAACACACCATGTGTCAATTACTCGGTATGAACTGCAATAAGCCCACAGACATAACATTTTCATTTCAAGGATTTAGCAAGCGCGGCGGTTTAACCGACCACCACACAGACGGCTTTGGTATTGGCTTTTTTGAAGGACAAGGTTTGCGCCTATTTTTGGACGACCAGCCCAGCGCAGAATCCCCCGTTGCCGATTTAATCCGCCGCTATCCGATTAAATCAGAAAACGCCATTGCCCACATTCGCAAAGCCACGCAAGGGCGCACCACGCTGGAAAACACCCACCCTTTTCAGCGCGAATTATGGGGGCGATACTGGCTGTTCGCCCACAACGGCAATTTAAAACCCGATGCGCCCACTAGCGAATATTACCAACCCGTTGGTAAAACCGATTCCGAAAAAGCCTTCTGCTATATGCTGGAACAACTGCGCGGACAATTCGCCCAACGCCCAAGCTGCGATGAACTATTTGACGCGATTAACCGCCTGTGCGCCGAATTGCGCGAATATGGCTTATTCAACATCATCATGTCGGACGGCGAAACCATGTTTGCTCACGCCAGCTCGCTGCTGTATTACATCTGCCGCAAACACCCATTTGGCTACGCACATTTGATTGATGAAGATATGTCGATTGATTTTTCCACGATTACTACGCCAAACGACCGCGTTGCCGTGATTGCCACACTGCCGCTAACTGATAACGAAACATGGGAACAATTTGCTTGTAACGAACTGATTATGTTCAAACAAGGCGAGATTGTTCGCCGAAGTCGCCCCGAAAATCCCGTGTATTTGAGCCGCGAAGAAGGTTTGGAAATTGCACGAAAAGCGGGTGTGAGTTTTTAGTTTTCAGGCTGCATTAAATACGCAGCCTGAAATTTTTTAATTTTTTTGAAAGACCGTATGACAAACGAAACAATGATTCCAGAAGAACACCGCCGTGGTATTAAATCTTTTGTATTGCGCCAAGGACACATGACCGCCGCGCAACAAAAAGCGATTGACGACCATTGGGCAACCGTTGGCGTAGATTTTCAGGCTGCGCCATTGGATTTGAATGATGCATTTGGGCGCGATAACCCAAAAGTTTTAGAAATTGGTTTTGGCATGGGAACAGCCACCGCAGAAATCGCACAAAGGCTGCCTGAAAAAGATTTCTTGGCAATTGACGTTCACGGGCCAGGCGTGGGTAATTTGTGCAAACTGATTGCCGAACAAAACATCAACAATATCCGCGTGATGCGCCACGATGCGGTTGAAGTGGTTGAACACATGTTGCCAGATGGCAGCCTGAACGGTATCCACATTTTCTTCCCAGACCCTTGGCACAAAAAACGCCACAACAAACGCCGCTTAATTCAAGTGCCGTTTGTGCAAAAATTACTGCCGAAGTTGGCAACTGGCGGTTATATTCATTTGGCGACTGACTGGAAAGAATACGCGGTGCAGATGTTGAAAGTGTTGCAAAGTTTCCCTGACACGCTGCAAAACACGGCAACGGATTACGCGCCAACGCCTGATTATCGTCCTGAAACCAAGTTCGAAGCGCGTGGTAAACGCTTGGGGCATGGGGTTTGGGATTTAGTTTTCATCAAGAAATAAAAAAAGCAGCCTGAAAATATTTTCAGGCTGCTTTTTTATTACATAAATGCACCAACTACTTGCATCATCAAAATTTTCACAATCGTCATAGACGGGAAAATCATCGCATAACCAATATCGGTTTTTTCAGAATCCAATGTACGGCTGCTGAATGCGGCAATCGCTGGATTACCTGTCGCACCAGAGACAATCCCTGCTGCCATGTCAAATGGAATGCGAAACACGTAAACCGTGAACACTAAAGTTGCCACTGTGAGCAATGAAACTAAGGCAATGCCAAGCAGCAAGTAAGTCAAACCGCTTTGTGCTACGGTGTTCACGAATGTTTGACCAGACACCATACCCACGTTTGCCAAGAACAAAATCAAGCCAAAATCGCGGAAAACGCGGTTGGCTGGGAATGGCATACTCCACACGAATTTGCCTGTGCTGCGTTGTTTACCCAAGAACAGGGCTACCAACAACAAACCTGCAAAACCTAAAGAGAACTTGCCCAAACCTGGCAAATATAATGGGATTGCACCCACTGCCAAACCCAAAGCCACGCCCACGCCCATAGACAAGTAAGCCACATCGCCACCTGAACGCACTGAGTCGCCGAAGAAGCGTTGCAATTCGCCTGTTTGCTCAGAGAACACCAACACGCCGATTTGGTCGCCGATTTCCAAGCGCAAGTTTTGCGAAACCACCATGTCTGTATCCACGCGGCGAACATGCAATACGCTGATGTTCAATTTCAGCATTTGGCGGATTTCGTTAATCGTTTTGCCGTGTAAATTTGGGTTAGACACGAACAAGCGTTGGTATTCGTGTTCGCCTTTTACATGACTGATTTCATCGCCCAAACGTGTACCCAACAATGGCACAGCTTGGTCTAACAAAGTGCCGCTCACGCTAGACACCAACACAATATCGCCTTCTTGCAAGTCGCCCAAATGACCGACACCGTGGCTTTTACCGCCGCGTTGTGCAGTGGTAACGCTTACGCCATCAGGTAGCAAAGAGTTTACGTAGCTCATGGTATGACCCACGGCTTCAGGGTTTTCCAAACGAACCGCACACACGCGCAAAGCAATGCGTTCTGGTTTTTGGTATTTTGGTTTAATCACGCTGTTATACACGCCAATAATCAAAATGGGGATTGCCACACCGAATGGGTAGGCAACAGAATAACCCGTTGCTGGCAATTTATCGCCTGTAACCACCATCGCAGCCTGCAAAGCAGAAGTGCTTGTGCCCGCGCCTGCAAATGCACCCAAGGCTTCAGCAAACGAAACACCTGGGATAAATTTCACGGCTAACAAAGTGGCAATCAAAGTCAGCAACACCGCTACAAACGCTGCGGTATTCGCTTTAATCCCCAATGGGCTGGTTAAGCCTTGGAAGAATTGTGCGCCATAAGCAATGCCCACGCCATACAAAAACAGCAGCAAGCCAAAGCTACCGATAACTGGAGGCAGAGCAGATTTAGGCGCAATCGCACCCACTACCAAACCCACAAATAGCACTGCACCCGCGCCCAGCGATAAGCCTTTCACGCTGACAGAGCCCAAAACAAAACCCAGCGCGATTGTTATGAACAAAGCAAACAACGGCTGAGCGGTTAAAAAATCAGCAATAAATGCCATTTAAGTTTTACTCCAAAAAGATGAATCAAAAAAGCAAGAATTTTTCAGGCTGCCTGAAGATTCATCAAATACTGATGTAATCCAGTTTCATCTAAATGCCAATGACAAATCTCTGTTTCACCATGCAATAGAACAGGTACAAGCTCGTTATACTTCTGTTCCAATTCAGGAAAATCATCAATTTCCACAATTTCCAGCTCAAATCCATATTGTTTTTGAAATGGCAACAATGCATTTTGCATTTGATGACACAACCCACAATATTCACGGAATATCAAGGTTAATTTTATTTCCATTTTGCTTCACTCAATTTGAATTATAACCAAAATTTTGTAACTTCCTAACAGTTACTTTATTTCAATGCAAACCATTCTAACTGTAATATTACTACGAATAATCACGCAACCAAAATTCATGCTGCTCCGCTTGCATCCTGAAAAATTCTGCCAGTTTATCATATTGTTCCGTCGCATTTTCCACCTGATTGATTTGCTTACGAAACGCCTCACTTTCAGGCAGCTGTTGCAAATACCAGCCGATGTGTTTTCGCGCAATCCGTGTACCAGCCAAATCGCCATAAAACGCATGAATTGCCGCTAAATGCGCCAATGCCGTATCAGCCGCAGCCTGAAAACGCAATGCAGGCGGAATTTTTCCGTGCGCTAAATAATGGCGAATATCCGCAAACAACCACGGCTGCCCTTGCGCCCCACGACCAACCATCAGCCCGTCCGCGCCCGTTTCACGCAAAACTGCCGCCGCTTTTTGTGGCGAAATAATGTCGCCATTCGCCCAAACAGGTATACTAACTGATTGTTTCACTTCAGCAATCAGAGAATAACTTGCCTCGCCACGATACATCTGCGTCCGCGTCCGCCCATGAACCGCCAACGCCGCAATCCCGGCTTGTTCCGCCATTTTCGCAATCGTCAGTACATTTTTGTGTTCATCGTCCCAACCCAAGCGCGTTTTCAGCGTAACAGGCACATCAACCGCCTGAACCACCGTGTTCAAAATGCGCTCCACCAACGGTTCGTTTTGCAACAACGCGCTGCCAGCCAAAATATTGCACACTTTTTTCGCAGGGCAACCCATATTAATATCAATTACTTGCGCCCCAAGATCCACATTCCAACGCGCTGCCGCCGCAAGCTGTTCGGGGTCACTGCCTGCAATTTGCACCACAATCGCCCCACTCTCCCCTTCATAGTTTTGGCGGTTCAGCGTTTTGCGCGTGTTTTGCAGACTCGGGTCGTCAATAATCATCTCGCTTACCGTCCAATCCGCGCCAAATTGCTTGGCGAGTTGGCGGAATGGTTTGTCTGTAATTCCTGCCATAGGTGCTAACGCTAAAGCAGTTTTCCCTTTAAAAACATCAATCTTGTTGTTTAATAAATACATTTAGTTCATTCTGAAAGTTATTTTTAAGCTATATTTAGCTATATTTTCCTAGGGGCTATTGACAATTCAAAAAAAGAGACAAAGGATTTAAGATATTGTTTCCACACAACCATCCTAAACCTTTGCCATGTCCCGAAACACGCTTACAAATGAAACACGGTCAAGACTGTTGCCCATTTTGAAACAGCTTGGCATTTATCGCAAGAAAAATTTACGCAAAACAGTAGAAGGTATCCTGTTTCGCTTACGTACAGGCTGCCAATGGGCTGATATACCTAGTTATTTTGGTAAAGCAAACAGCCTTTACCAAAGTTTCAATCGCTGGTCTAAACGCGGTATTTTTACCAAATTATTTAAACATTTGGCAGATACACCCGATATGGAATGGGTCTTTATGGACGGTAGTCATATCCGCGTTCATCAACATGGCATGGGTAAAAAATCCATTGTGCATCAAGCTGTTGGTAAGAGTATCGGAGGTCATACGTCTAAAATTCATTTAGCGGTTGATGCTTGTGGTAATCCAATTGAATTTATGATTACAGCTGGTAATGTAAATGAGATTGTTGTTGCGCCTGATTTATTGGCACAATTGGACTTAAGTGATAATGAAACCGTGTGTGCTGATAGAGGTTTTGACAGTGATACTTTTCGTCGGTTAATTCATTCTAAACAAAGTAAAGCCAATATTCCATATAAGAAAAGTAGAGAGCATCTTAATGTGGACACAGATTGGTATTTATATAAGAACCTGTATTCACAAAAATGATAAAATATCTTTATGACTAGAAAATCCTACCCAACAGACTTAACAGATGCCCAATGGCAAGCGATTGAGCCATATTTTAACCAGCTACGCCACTACAAATGGGATAAACGTCAATTAGTGAATGCCGTTTTGTACATCACCAAAACAGGTTGCCAATGGCGTATGCTGCCCAATGATTTTCCACCTTATTCAACCGTATGGAGTTTCTATCGCAGAGCCAATCAATCAGGCTTATGGGATAGAATTCTTTTGGCATTGGTTCAAAAAAACGTTTAATCCATCAAAAACAAGCAATGCCAACTTATGCCATTATTGATTCACAAAGTGTCAAAACAGCTTCTAGCGCACATGATAAAGGTTTTGATGGAGGTAAAAAAATCAAAGGTCGTAAGCGACATATAGCTGTTGATACGTTGGGTAATCTATAGTGGATTAAATTTAGATTAGGACAAGGCGACAACGACCGCCGTGTACACCTAGTACATAAGGGAGTTGGCAACGCTGTACTAATCTAAATTTAATTCACTATATTGTCTGTTGTGGTTCATGCAGCCAATATTCATGACACAAAAGCAGGTATTTTTGTAGCAAAAAAAGCGTTTGAGACCTATCCGAGTTTAAAAGGTTTCTGTGCGGACGCAGGTTATCGGAATACATTTGAGCGTGAAGTATCAGAGCAATTGGGTTTAACTGTTGAGATTTCAAAGAGAATTCAAGATATTTCTTGGCATATTCTGCCCAAACGTTGGATTGTAGAACGAACGTTTGCATGGTTAGGTTGGTCTCGACGTTTAGCAAAAGATTTTGAGCAGACGAATTTATCTGCTGAAAATTTTGTTAAACTAGGGTATATTTCACAAATATTAAAATTTATCAAATAGTTGTTTGTGAATACGGGTTCTAAAATCAGGCACTTGGTAGAAAACGCTTTTGTACGATTAAAGCATTTTCGTGCGCTGGCAACACGGTACGATAAATTAAAACGTAATTATGAAAGTACCGTGTCATTAGCTTGTGCTTTGATTTGGTTGAAATTATAGCTAAAATGTCATTAGCTCCTAACATGCCACCAATAGCAGAACCAGCTCCTACTCCAATTACAGAGCCGACTCTTCCACCGTATTGTTGTCCTGCTGCAACACCAACTATAGTTCCACCTGGACCAAATGGTGAGCCCAAAATTCCTCCAACGGTTCCTCCTCCTGCCTTTCCTGTGCAAGATTCCCAATTCCACCGCCAATAGCACCACCCATTCCTGTTGTAACATCGGCAATAGGTCCTGCACCACTGATTAATTCAAGTTCTACGATTGAGAGTTCATACATTTTTATTTGTCCTCAAATAAAATTTAATAACAAAAAAGAAATGGGTTAAGCAAAATATTACCAGCACTGAAATAATAGAATATATAATCATATTAGAATAAAAATTTTCTTGCTTAAATAGGGTCATAAAGGCGCTATATAAAATGAAAAAAAGATAAAAAGAAAATATTTTTATATATTTTATTTCATTTAAATTTTCAGTTGTATATCGTGCAAATATTACCATTTTATAGATTAAAAGTAATGTTGAAATTATAAATGCAAGTAATATTGAGATGGACAAATAATTTGTAAAGGTTAGATTTGATAAATCAAATCTAACCTTGCTATATACAATATATACATTCAAAAAAATAAAGGAAATTGAGGAAATATTGATTAAAAATTTTGTATTTTTTGATAAAATATCCACTGGTTACCTCATAATTTCAATTATATCTAATTCACCTAGCTGCCAAACTAATTTCTTAACATTTTCTTGTTCATTAATACTAAATAATGACAACATCTCAGCTAGCGATATCATATGTTTTTCAATTAAAATTGTTAAAAATATTATGCTATTTTCATCAATGTTGACTTTGATACCATTCGCAATAATATATCCTTGCGAAATAGTAGAGCAGTCATTGCTATTTAATCTTAAAAAAACAATGTTCAGGTAATGTTTGGTTATTAGCATTACCGAATAAATCCATATTGAATGCTGTATTCATACGTTGATTCCTTAAGAAATCTTGCATAAATTCTTGATAATTTTCTTTGTTTTTCATTATTTCAGCAATTTTTTGTGCTGCATTACCTAGATTTTGTCGGTCATGTTCCCAGCCAGTAAAACTTTGACGAATACTTTGAATCTCAGGCATCTTTTTCATTAGCCATTCCATGTAGTTATAGCCATTTGGTGGAAATGTACCAATAGCCAAGTGGAATGTCTCGCAATTCATAGGCATAGGGTTATGCCACCAACCACGTGGAATATATAAAATATCACCAGCCTCTAAAATGACTTCCATATCTACTGTTGTCGGTGGAGTGATGTGCGGCATGTCTTTTGCTTGCTGCATATATAAGGGCATATCAGAATTTGGTGCAGAAAGTGTCCAATGCTTTTTGCCAAGCAATTGCACCGCAAATACATCCCTAGGGGCTAATGACATTTTAGCTATAATTTCAACCAAATCAAAGCACAAGCTAATGACACGGTACTTTCATAATTACGTTTTAATTTATCGTACCGTGTTGCCAGCGCACGAAAATGCTTTAATCGTGCAAAAGCATTTTCTACCAAGTGCCTGATTTTATATAAATACCAATCTGTGTCCACATTAAGATGTTCTCTATTTTTCTTATATGGAATATTGGCTTTGATTTTATTAACCGATAAATCACTGTCAAAACCTCTATCAGCACACACGGTTTCATTATCACTTAAGTCCAATTGTGCCAATAAATCAGGCCCAACAACAATATCATTTACATTACCAGCTGTAATCATAAATTCAATTGGATTACCACAAGCATCAACCGCTAAATGAATTTTAGACGTATGACCTCCGATACTCTTACCAACAGCTTGATGCACAATGGATCCCATGCACACACGGTTTCATTTTTAGTCCAATTGTGCCAATAAATGCCCAACAACAATATCATTTACATTACCATGAACGCGGATATGACTACCGTCCATAAAGACCCATTCCATATCGGGTGTATCTGCCAAATGTTTAAATAATTTGGTAAAAATACCGCGTTTAGACCAGCGATTGAAACTTTGGTAAAGGCTGTTTGCTTTACCAAAATAACTAGGTATATCAGCCCATTGGCAGCCTGTACGTAAGCGAAACAGGATACCTTCTACTGTTTTGCGTAAATTTTTCTTGCGATAAATGCCAAGCTGTTTCAAAATGAGCAACAGTCTTGACCGTGTTTCATTTGTAAGCGTGTTTCGGGACATGGCAAAGGTTTAGGATGGTTGTGTGGAAACAATATCTTAAATCCTTTGCCTCTTTTTTTGAATTGTCAATAGCCCCTATGGTATCTCAAGAAATACGCTTTACCTTTGGATTAAATTAGAAGAACAAACAGGTAGCCTGAAACATCAAGTCAAAGGGCAAAATGCCACTAAATTGGATACGCAAGCACTCAAACAATATATTGAACAAAATCCTGATGCTTATCTCTATGAAAGGGCTGAAATGTTTAGTTGCTCCACATCAACTATTTTTTTATGCGCTCAAAAAATTAGGTATCACGCGTAAAAAAAAGACCACCATTTACAAAGAACAAGACCCAGAAAAAGTAGCTCATTATTTAGCTCAGTTAGCCCAATTTTCTGACTACCCGCTTGTTTATTTAGATGAAACAGGATTGGATACCTATTTCTTTCGTCTGTATGCTCGTAGTCCGAAAGGGGAAATCGTTAAAACCAAGATAAGCGGTAGAAAATACTAACGCTTATCATGAGTTGCAGCGCAAATTGGGCAAAATTTAATTGCGCCAATGATTTATCAAAATACAATGACCAGCGATTTTTTTGAAGCATGGTTTGAAACTATGCTATTGCCCAATTTACCTGAAAAGTCATTATGGGCAAATATTAAGAAATATATGCGTTCAATTTTGCCTAGTTATGATAATTTCACAGATGTGTTAATATCCTATTTTTATTTTAATTAACTATACTAGATGTACACGGCGGTCGTTGTCGCCTTGTATTAAAAAATAATGGCATCAACTAATAAAAGCAGCCTGAAACATTTTCAGGCTACTTTTATTATATCAAACAATTAAATCTTACACGCCCCACCTGCACAGCCGTCATCTTGCAAATCTTGCTGCACATCGTCCGCGCCATCTCGCGTGTTATGATAATACAATGTTTTCACACCATATTTATACGCCGATAGCAAATCTTTCAGCATCTGATTCATCGGCACGCGACCACCTTCAAAGCGTTTCGGGTCATAGCTAGTGTTGGCAGAAATCGCTTGGTCGATAAATTTTTGCATCACGCCTACTAATTTCAAATAACCGTCATTGCCACCCATTTGCCACAGCGTTTCGTACTGTCCTTTCAAGCGGTCAAATTCAGGCACAACTTGTTTCAAAATGCCGTCTTTAGACGCTTTAACCGTTACCAAACCACGCGGTGGCTCAATGCCATTAGTCGCGTTGGCGATTTGTGAGCTGGTTTCGCTTGGCATTAACGCAGTTAAAGTGCTGTTTCGCAAACCATATTTCACAATATCAGCGCGTAAAGTTTCCCAATCCAAATGCAATGGCTCGGTACAGAATTTATCTAAATCCGCCTTGTGAGTGTCAATCGGCAAAATCCCTTTTGCGTAGGTCGTTTCGCCAAACAACGGACACGCACCGTATTCTTTCGCCAAATTCACAGACGCTTTGAGCAAATAATATTGCATCGCTTCAAACGTGCGGTGCGTCAAACCAATCGCGCTATCGTCGCTGTATTTCACGCCATTTTTTGCCAAATAATACGCGTAGTTAATCACACCCACACCCAAAGTGCGGCGATTCATGGTCGCTTTTTTCGCGGCAGGAACAGGGTAATCTTGATAATCCAACAGCGCGTCCAATGCACGAACAGTTAAATCCGACAGATTTTCAAATTCGCTCAAATCCGAAATCGTGCCCAAGTTAAACGCAGACAAAGTACACAGCGCAATTTCGCCTTCTTCGTCATTGATGTTGTTTAAAGGCTTGGTTGGCAAGGCAATTTCCAAACATAAGTTAGACTGGCGAACTGGCGCAACTTGTGGGTCAAATGGGCTGTGCGTGTTGCAATGGTCTACGTTTTGAATGTAAATGCGACCTGTGCCTGCGCGCTCTTGCATTAAAGCTGAGAACAATTCTGATGCTGGAACGGTGCGTTTGCGAATGTTTGGGTCGTTTTCGTATTGCGTGTATAGGCGTTCAAATTCATCTTGGTCAGCAAAGAATGCGTCATACAAACCTTCTACTTCATTTGGCGAAAACAGCGTAATATCCTGATTTTTAATCAAACGTGTGTACAATAATTTATTAATTTGTACGCCATAATCCAAATGGCGAACGCGGTTTTCTTCCACGCCGCGATTGTTTTTCAATACCAGCAAGCTCTCCGCTTCAATATGCCACAGCGGATAGAACAAAGTTGCCGCACCACCGCGAACGCCACCTTGCGAGCAAGATTTTACGGCAGCCTGAAACATTTTGAAAAATGGAATGCAGCCTGTGTGTTGCGCTTCGCCACCGCGAATTTCGCTGCCCAAACCGCGAATACGCCCTGCATTAATGCCGATACCTGCGCGTTGTGAAACGTATTTCACGATGGCTGATGTGGTTGCGTTGATGCTGTCCAAGCTATCATCGCATTCAATCAAGACGCAGCTTGAAAATTGGCGCGTTGGGGTGCGAACGCCCGACATAATCGGTGTTGGCAAGGAAATTTTAAACAGGGAAACGGCATCGTAAAAGCGTTTCACATAATCCAAGCGTGTGCTTTTGGGATATTTTGAAAACAAGCACATCGCCACCAAAATGTATAAAAATTGTGGTGTTTCGTAGATTTCACCCGACACACGGTTTTGAACTAGATATTTGCCTTCTAATTGTTTCACCGCGCCATAAGAGAACGTTAAATCGCGTTCGTGGTCAATATATTGGTTTAA
Organism: Kingella negevensis; assembly: GCF_030177895.1. NCBI lineage: Bacteria > Pseudomonadati > Pseudomonadota > Betaproteobacteria > Neisseriales > Neisseriaceae > Kingella > Kingella negevensis. Next base: position 319,751 of record NZ_CP123448.1, on the reverse strand, counting down.
TTCTTCAAATTCTTCGCGTGTGTAGTCTTCTAAAATGTGTTTATCGTATTTGCCTGATTGCGTTAATTTGCTCACTTGGTCAAACAGGTGTGGCGGTGTGTATTCACCATACGCGATTTTACGTAAGTGGAAAATCGCTAAACGCGCGGCTAAATATTGATAGTCGGGCGTGTCTTCTGAAATCAAATCGGCAGCAGATTTGATAATGGTTTCGTGGATGTCTTTGGTGTGGATACCGTTATAAAATTGAATGTGGGATTTCAGCTCTACTTGAGACACTGATACATTTTTCAATCCTTCTGCTGCCCAGTCTAATACGCGGTGAATTTTGTCCAAATTGATAGGCTCTAGTTGCCCATTGCGTTTGGTTACTTTTAATGTGCTTGTATTCATGTCTTATCCCAAAAAAATAAAGGCAAAATGCGTTTCCGTGATTGCGGCGGCATTTTGCAGTTGTTTAGCGGGGCGAATGATAGCGTATTTTTGGGGTTTCTGAATAGGTCTTGCGCGATTTTGATAATTATGTTTCTTTATTAAATCAAATGCTTATCTTGTAAATTTTTTAAAATTACAGTGAATTTCGTTTTTTGTTTTCAGGCTGCCTGAAAGCGGTTTTTTGCACTCTAAAAGCGTGTATTTTTAGTAATTTTTTCTTTGCAATACTCCTTTTTTCAGGCTGCAATTAGTTATAAAAGACTAGTCAAACCAAATATTTTTTTTTACAATCGATTTCAGCCATTTTTTCAGGCTGCATTTTTTATCTGGATTAAATTTTAAATGGCTATTGTGTTGATTAAAATCAAGATGAAACAAGGCTATAAAGTCGTATCATTTCATCATTCTTTTAATTGACCCTATCATGGTTTCTCAGCAATAAAATTCGTTACCCACGAAAACTTCATTGAATGAAAAATCGATTGATTACCCATCATGTGATAATCATTTAAAGCTCAATTCACCACGTTTCACAACAATAACAAGGAACACCTTATGAACTTATCTCGTGTAGCCCTTGTTTCGCTGCTGGCTTTACCCGCTTTTGCAAATGCGGCGGAATTTAACGGTGCTGAACTCAGTTTATTGTGGGGCATTCCCTTTGTCCTGATTTTATTGTCTATCGCCACAGGTCCGTTGCTGTTTGCGCACCTTTGGCATCATCACTACGGCAAAATAACTGCCGCTTTAACCGTTCTGTTTCTTACCCCGTTCACGCTGGTTTTTGGGGCGCACGAGAGCGTTCATCTGATTGCCCACGCGCTGATTGGTGAATACATTCCGTTCATTTTATTGCTGCTGGCATTGTTTACCATTTCGGGTGGCATTCTCGTTTGGGGCAACTTACACGGTTCAGCGAAACTGAATACCGCATTGTTGGCGATTGGCACAACTCTCGCCTCAATTATGGGGACAACAGGCGCAGCCATGCTGATGATTCGCCCTCTGCTTCGTGCCAACGATAACCGCAAACACCGCGTTCACGTGGTTGTTTTCTTCATCTTTTTAGTGGCAAACATTGGCGGTGGCTTAACCCCATTGGGCGACCCCCCACTCTTCCTCGGCTTCTTAAAAGGCATAGAATTTTCATGGACAGTGAAACACATGCTGCCACCCGTTTTGATTAGCGCAATTGTGTTGCTCAGCGCGTTTTACTGGCTAGACAACCACTATTTCAAACAACCCGATGAAATTTTGCCGCACGACCCAACACCCGACACTACCCAAAAAGAAGATTTGTACGATGAAATTGACGGTTTCAAAATCTACGGCAAATGGAACTTCTTACTACTCGGTGGCGTGATTGGCGCAGTATTGCTGTCAGGCATTTGGAAACCAGCACATGAAGGTTTCAACATTCTCGGCACACAATACGCCTTGCAAAACCTCGTTCGCGATGCCATTTTAATTGTGCTTACCGTAATTTCCTTGCTGATTACGCCAAAACAAGTTCGCGCAGGCAACGACTTCAATTTTGAACCGATTGCCGAAGTAGGCAAATTATTCCTTGGTATTTTCATCACCATTTCGCCCGTTCTTGCCATTTTGCAGGCAGGCGAAAAAGGCGCATTCGCAGGGATTATCTCGCTGGTTCACGACAGCGCAGGTCAGCCGATTAACACCATGTATTTTTGGATGAGCGGCTTGTTATCCGCATTCTTGGACAACGCCCCAACCTATCTCGTGTTCTTCAACATGGCAGGCGCAGATCCTCACGTTTTAATGCGTGGCGATTTGTTCCACACCTTGCTCGCCATTTCCATGGGTTCAGTATTTATGGGCGCACTCAGCTACATCGGCAACGCGCCAAACTTCATGGTGAAAGCCATTGCCGAACAACGCAAAGTCCCCATGCCTAGCTTTTTCGGTTATATGAAATGGTCGTTTGGCATACTCGTGCCACTGTTTTTATTGCATACATTGATTTTCTTTGTATTCAAGATTTTGTAAAATAAAATGCAGCCTGAACATATTTTCAGGCTGCATTTTATTTCTTTTGGATTTTTTATGAATTTACTCAAATATTTACAAGCCCAAGGCATCGACACACGCAAAGGTTGCCAATGGCTAATTAAAAACGGCTTAGTGCAAATCAACGGCGAAACGCAAACCAACGAAAAAACCGAAGTGCAGCCTGAAAACGTGCAAACGCTCACGATTGAAGGCGAAGACGCGATTGTTGTGCCATTGCCGTATTTCTACATTCTGCTCAACAAGCCAGCCGATTACGAAACCTCGCACAAACCACGCGATTACGCTAGCGTGTTTACCTTGCTGCCCGACCAAGTTCGCGCCGCCGATATTCAAGCCATCGGGCGTTTGGACGCGGACACCACAGGCGTGTTGCTGATTACCAATGACGGGCAATTTAACCACCGCATGACATCGCCCAAACACAAAGTCGCCAAAGTGTATCGCGTAACGCTGAAGCACCCTGCCGATGAAAAACTGTGTCGCAGCCTGAAAAATGGCGTGTTGCTGCATGATGATAATGAAACTGTTGCAGCACAAGAAGCCGTGTTGCGCGATGAAAAAACGCTGGTAATGACGATTACCGAGGGCAAATATCATCAAGTCAAACGCATGGTTGCCGCAGCAGGAAACCGCGTGGAGCATTTGCACCGTGAGCGATTTGGACAGTGGGACACGCAAGATTTGGCATTAGGCGAATGGCGGTTTATCAAGCACGAGAATGCAGCCTGAAAAAATAGCGATACAAAAAATGTATCGCTATTTTTATTTAACCACCAGTCAAAAACAAAGTCCGCTCAGCTGCACAGCGTTTCGTTAAACCAGCCAACGCACGTCCACCCGAAGTGTTCCACTTGCTAAATTCCAACGCCGCGCCCACAAAATCCTTCGCATTCACACGGCGCAACAAAGTGGATTTACGCAAACTGTCCAAACCTACGTTGTAAACAAAACACACCAGCGCATCAAATTGGTTTTGCGAAATTTTCACTTTCACGCTACTGGTTACGCCTTTTTCAAAATCAACCAAAGCTGCACGTAAAAGCGTTGCTGGCTCGTGGGTTGTGATTTGCTCAAAAATGCGAAAAGCGGACGATGTTGTCCGCTTTGTTTTTTTGTTTCACTGTGTGAAATGGCGTTGCAGTTTTTAATCCCACTTTGTTTTGAATTGTCCCGTTTATCTTGCTTGGGTGTGGGTATTTATATTGGTGGGGTTCATCTAGCCCTTGCGTATCAATGGCTCAAGCTATGAATGTTCAACAAGATCTATACTTTCAGAAAACCGTTAGCCAAGATGTAAAACGTAAATTGAGTTCGTGTTTTGTGGCGGAAAATGAATAAGGCGAGATAGTTGGCTTTTATACGTTGGCAGCGACAGGTATTTGCCTTGACTTGCTGCCTGAAAGCGAAGCCAAAAAATTGCCGAAATATCCGCTTATTCCGTGTGTATTGTTGGGACGATTAGCAGTTGATGAACGATTTACAGGACAAGGATTAGGGCGCGTATTGTTGGTTGATGCAATTTAGCGCGTGAGCCGTTCTGATATTGCTGCGTTTGCTGTGATGGTAGAAGCAAAAGATGAATCAGCTAAATTGTTTTACGAAAAAATGGGTTTTCAAGCATTGATTGATGAACCATTGCGATTGTTTTTCAAATTATGATTTTCAGACTGCCTGTTACCTGTTCAGGCAGCCTGAAATTATGCTAATTGTCAGGTAAATCAACTCAATGGAAATAACTGGTCAAACTTATCATATTGTTTAGGATTTTTCTCTTTATCAGCAAAAAACGGCAAGCCAATCAAACGATAATGCGGTGTATCTTTTTGCAAAATCCTATTTCTACCGTATTGTGTGGTAATCGCATTTAAGAAATCTTGTTTCCAAGAATCCGTTGCTATCAAATGTTCGCCTTTTGGTTCAATGAAAATTTGATAATGCAATAAATGATCTGTTTGATTAACGGTGGATTGATGTTTATCTTTCAGTAATAAAATAAAATCAGGCATAAAACCATCGCCATTGTCAAAATTAGCCAATTTCAACACTTCTTCATTACGGATTAACTTCACATCGTAATTGGCTTGCAAATTCTTTAACTCATTAACAATATAATTAATTAACTGTTCTTCCAAATTATTGCCAATAAAATTATCCATCACATACCAATCATGATTTTGAATAACTGATTGTTTAATATCTGTTGCATTAACCCATTTTTGTTTTGGCTGACTGAAAATATCCCACAATTTTTTTGATGTAAATTCAGTTGTACCAACAAATGGCTTATCACTTTGATTTAAATGCGCTTCAACCTTATCCAACACATTCAAACACGCTTGCAATTTATCATCAGGGCTGATTTTTTGATTGTTGCCTAAACCCAAAAATTTAATTTTCCAATCTTTGAGTAAATCCGTTTGCAATTCATCACGACTGGCAATATTCAATTTCGTTTGCAACTGGTTAAAATGAAACAAGGAATTTGCCCTTTTCCCCTTGATATGCAAAGCCTTATTGAAAATATGTTTTTCCATTTTCGCTATGGTAATCGGTTCATGAGACGAACCTGATTTGCCAATTTGTTGCGATTTCTCATCTTTTTCATCGGCTGAAAATTGCGTTTCCTGCACAACCTGACTGCCATGCGCGGTAAAAACAATCGTTTGCGGATTAGCTTTTAAACTATCTGCATTATTGGTTTTTGCATTCAGATTAGGTTGTTTTTTATTTACCCAAATCAAAATATTTTTAAAACTTTCATCTTGGGCAAATTCAGGTTTTAAACCAATTTCAACTAAAACCTTATCCGAGTTTTCAGGCAAAAAACCATCTTTACGCAATTCCGCTTTCAATTCAGAAATATAGCGTGATTGTTCATCATGCGTGTAGTAAGACAATTCTTCCAGCACACGCAACTCATGCTGTAAATCTTCATCAAATTTGCGTTTATTGGGTAATTTATCGCCAAACACAAACGGAAAATAACGCACACCACGCCCGATTAGCTGTTTTTCTGATACCGTTGCACTTGCTGTTTTGCCTGATTTTTTGTTTGAACCACCGCCATTTTGCCCCTCATATAAACGAACAATATCAAACAAATTCAGCACGTCCCAACCTTCAGTTAATCTATCTACCGTAAAAATGGCACGGATTGGATTATCAGTCGCTTCCAAATTGTTTAGCAATTTTTCGGTTTCGCTGTCGGTTTTTTCTTTTTTGGTTTTATTGGTTTGTGAATTGGTAATAATCACATTGTGCGCCTGATAAGATTGACGAATCCAATCCGCAATATGGCTCGTTTCCAAGCCTTGCTCACGCATAAACGCCAACGCTTGTTCCGTGCGTGTTTTACCTTGTTCATTTTCATTTTCGTCCGCTTTCAGGTTGCCTGAAAGCCGATTTAAAAATTCAAAATCCGACCCCTGAATATTTTGCGACCATTGCAAAAATTCTCGATAATCCGACCAAGATTCATCAATCGTTTTGCTGCGAAACAACATCACAGGCTTGAAATTGGCAATGCCATGTTTCAACGCAATTTGATGGCGATGCCAAGCAAACAGCAGCGCGTGTAACACGCGCTCTTTTTTCGTAAATGTAGAAGAAATTAAATTAATCGCTTTCGTATAACCCTTGCTCAAAAAATCTTTCAAATCAAATTTCGCAATGATTTTATCGCGGTATTTTTCCTGCACTTCCGCTTTTTCAGGTAGCGTGGCAGTGAATTCCAACAAGACATTCTTGGATTGGCTTGAATTTCCGTTTTTATTCAACAACAATTCCAGAACCATATGTTCCCAGCCTTTGCGTTCAATTTCGGCATCGCTGGTACGGTCATTAATTTCTTTCTCCAAATCCAAGTCCGATGTATTACCTTTTTTGGTTTGCGCGTTTAAATGGTGTGCTTCATCGCCTAGCATCACAAGATTCAATTCGTGCAAATCCGCCAATGTGGTTTGATTTTCTCGCTCGGTGTGAATATCGTTATATAGTTTTTGAATGGTGGTAAATTTAATTTCAATGCCGTCTGAATATTGGCTAAATGTCTCCACTTTGCGAATAGGAATTACCGTATCACCTTGCAAAATCTTCTCGGTAAATAAAAATTTCGCGTGCGTCGGGTCAATAAAATTATTTTCTGTTTTATCAACAATATTGTTTTGATTCACAAAAAACAGAAAATGGCGATAACCCTTGTCAAAATAATACAAAATCAACGCAGCCATCATCAGAGTTTTACCTGCGCCTGTTGCCATATTGAACAATAAATGTGTTGGACGATTTTTGATTTCAGGAAAATCTTCCAACTCAGTTTGTGGGTCTTGAAAAATTAAAAAATTCTCCAATGCTTCTCGTTGCCACTCAAATAAATCATATTTCAAATTATGGGTAATAAATTCAGGAATGGCTAATTTTTCAGGCAGCCTCTTACGCAAAAATTTCTTTTCTTCTTCAATGGCATTAACTAAAATTTTATTGCTCATTCTTTTTCTCCGTCTTGATAAAACTGGCAGTTTAATGCTTTATCTTCATCATTTAGGCAGCCTGAAAACTGTGCGTCATTCATTTCTGAATACGACACATACATCTGATTTAAATCCAACATTTCAAGCACCATTTGTTTTTGTTCATCAAGTAGTAAGGTTTGAAATTCAGGCTCGTTAATAATTTGACTAAATTCATTGACGCTTACATTGTATTTTAGGAAATAATGTTCGCATAAATCTTCAAACAACGCTTTTAGGCAGCCTGCACTTTCACACGCCAAAATTTGTTGTTTTGCGGTTTCGTTAAATGGTGCAAGTTCGGCATAAACAAACTCGCCACCACCTTGCCAGTTTACGGCTTTGGAAATACCGCCTTGCTCGCCATCAATCACTTTTTTTAAGCGTTCAACGGCAAGCGTTTCAATATAATCCATTTGTTCAATACCGATGTATTGGCGGTTCATTTTATGGGCGACGGCAGCGGTTGTGCCACTGCCTAAATGGTAGTCTAGGACGATGTCGCCTTGTTCAGTAACCATATTTATTAAATAAGAAATTAAACTTTCAGGTTTGGGGTATTTAAAAATATCTCTCCCAAATAGACTAAATAATTCTTTTTTTGCATCTTCATTAGTCCCCACTCCACATTCCATTTTACTAATTAAATTTGATGGCTTTTTATTACGTTCACCTTCACGAATATAACGAATAGCAAATTTTTCAGATTTAATAATAAAGGTTATATTATTTTTAATTTCTTCTGTTATAGTATCTTGTGTCCATTTAAAATTACCTGATAATTTAAAAGAGGTATTATTCCATCCGTTACAAACAATTAATTCACTTTCTAGTTTTGTTTTATCTTTTTTAGCAGGATAATAAGTACCATCTGGAATTTTAAATTGTACGGAAAAAGCGGGAAATTCTAATGTATTTAATGCATTGCTTTCATTTAATAAAGGCATATCCCCACCTTCCACTATACCGCCAAACAATCCCTCAAATGTACTCTTTCGATAACACAAAATATATTCCAATTTCTTTCGTACATTTTTAGATAATGATGGTGGTGTGGCTGTTTTCATCCACATAAAATAAGAAATAAAATTTTCTTTTTCAAAAATGTCATCCATAAGTAATTTAAGTTGTGCCAAACCATCATCATCAATAGATACAAAAATTACTCCATCATCTACTAATAATTTTTTAGCAATCTCCAACCTATTCTTCATAAAGGTAAGCCAAGTGGATAATTTAAAATTAGAATTATAGGAAAAACTATCCTCTGCCTTATTTTTCCTAAAATAATAGGGCGGGTCAATATAAATCAGCTTCACTTTGCCTTTAAACTGTTTGACAAGCGAATGCAGGGCAATCAGATTATTGCCTTTGATAATAAGGTTTTCGGCTGGTGTGCCGTCTGAATGGCGTTTGATTTCGCCAACGGCTTGTTTGCCGTCTGGGGTATAGCGAGAGAATTTTGAGAATGCTTTTGCGTCAAAAAGTCGGTCAATTTCATCAAAAGCAAGCGTTTGATTAAAAAAGATTTCTTGTCTTTTTCGGGTTAATTTAGTGTATAATTGGCTGGCTGGCTGGCTGGCTGGCTGGCTGGCTGGCTGGCTGGCTGGCTGGCTGGCTGGCTGGCTGGCTGGCTGGCTGGCTGGCTGGCTGGCTGGCTGGCTGGCTGGCTGGCTGGCTGGCTGGCTGGCTGGCTGGCTGGCTGGCTGGCTGGCTGTTATTGCGTTTAAAATAAATTTCTTCGCCTTCTTCGGTGCTTTGTCCGCCATTCAATACACAATCTTTAAACGGAAAATCCAATACAATATCGGTGCTATCTTTTAAAAAGCGTTGTCCGTCCGTTAAGCCAATACGGTTGGCAAATCGGGTGTAGGAATTGTTTACGCTGTGTTTATCCAAGAAAAAACGGAAATCTTGCGTTTTGAACACAAATACGCCGTTTATTTCAGCAAAAAAATGGCGTTTGAGCGTTTCGTTTTGCAGCAGCAAACCGATAATTGCTGGGTCAGTTTTTTCTGCTAAATCCAACAAAATATTTTTTGCTAAAATTGTTTTTGCTTCGTCTACCCATACGTTGTTGTGTAATTGTAGGGCTTCGTTTAATTGGTCTTGAATTTTACTATCTATCATTGGATATCCTTACTTGTTAAAGTTAATAATTTGGTAGTGTCCTGAAATCTTGGCTAAAGTCTCCACTGGCACTTTTTTACTCATGCGTGTCAAGGCTTCGCGATGACTGTCGTGAAAGTGCAAATCTTGAATTTGACACCGGTCTCTTGCCTGGCGGAATATTGTATCTAGCGTTTGCGATGTGAGTGCAAACACCCTGTGCACATCTATTCCTTTCATGCTGCTTAAAATCTCTATCGCTCGCTTAGACAGTGGCACATCACGGCTATGCCCGTTTTTTGTCATGGGTAGATGAGCAAGGCGACGTGTGAAGTCTATATTATTCCATATTAGCCAGACAATTTTACCTGCGTGCATGGCAGTTTCTATTGCAAACAAAAAGGCAGCAGCGACGCGCTGGTAAACTAGTTCTGGCGGTTCATTTAGATTGTAGATTAAGGCAGTACAGATGTCATTGATTTCTTGCTGAGTTGGGCGACGTGTACGTTCTTTTGGATTTTTGGGTTTACTGATTTTTCTGATTGGGTTTTCGTGTAACAATCCCCATTCTCGCATAGCTAATTCACAAATAATGGATAATATAGCTAGCTCTCGGTTTACTGTGCTACTTTTTACACTTTTTAGGCGAACATCTCGATAAGTTACGAAGTCTTGAGGCTTAATCTCGGGTAATGGAATATTGAGTAATTCGCTACGATAAAATACATTCACTTGGTTTCTTTCTTGCCGCTCACCGCGTTTTTTTGGGATAATTTCAATAACATAACGGTCTATTAAATCTTTAAACGTGAGATGTCGTGCCACGTTGCCTTGCGTTCCATCTATAATTTGAGTTTCTAGACGTGTCGCCCATGCTTTTGCGTCCGCATGGCGTTGAAATGTAGCGGACGCGATACGCCTTTATTCTAACCTGTACGCGCCATTTATCGCCGCGCTGTGTGAATGTTGCCATAATGATTACCTTTAAATCTTGGTGTAAATTTGGTGCAATCATTATGGATTAATATAAGGTTGAAGTGTAGCTGTGTAGGGTGGTTTATTATATTACTCTTTGATTAATAGGGTAATATAGGGAGATTTAGGGTCTTAATGTATTAAGGTAGAGTGATTTTAGAAGCAAAGTCGGGTGCGCCACAGCCCTCTATCTATCGCGATTTAATCTTTCCTTTCATTCCCTTTTCTTAAAATGTGAATACCCACAATATAAATATAATTCATTACAACACTTTGAAAACCACACAGATTGTGGTTAAATTGTGCCCAATTTGCAAAGGAATTATCTATGAAAAAAACCTTGTTAATGATTTCTATCGCATTAGCACTATCCGCTTGTGCTACTGAAAAAAACAGTATCGATAAAGAAGTTCGCGAAACCAAAGAATGGTCGAATAACCGCTTATACCGCGAAGCACGAACAGAATTAGACAGTGGCAATTATCAACGTTCCGCTAAATTATATGATGTATTGCGTTCACGCCAAGCAGATGGACGATTCACCGAACAATCATTGATTGACACTGCATACGCATATTACAAAAACGAAGAGCCAACCAAAGCACTGAATGCTTTAGTGCGATTTGAGCACAACTTCCCTGTTAGCGTAGATATGGACTACGCCCTCTATTTGCGTGGTTTAATCCTATTTGATGAAGACCAATCATTCTTGCAAAAATTAGCATCGCAAGACTGGTCAGACCGCGACCCTGAAGCCAACCGCCGCGCTTATCTTGCCTTTGAAGAATTGGTGCGCCGTTTTCCACAAAGCAAATACGCAGAAGATTCACGCAAGCGCATGGCTCAGTTAGTGGACGCACTAGGTGGACATGAATTAGCGATTGCACGCTATTACGCCAAACGTGGCGCATACATTGCCGCAAACAACCGCGCACAAGAAGTTTTGCGTAAATTCCAAAATACGCGCTATGTAGAAGAAGCCTTAGCCATTATGGCTTTTAGTTACGACAAAATGGGACATGCACAATTAGCAGCAGATACCAATCGTGTATTAAAACAAAACTTCCCACAAAGCCCCTATTTAGAAAAAGCGTGGGTAGCTGATGATATGCCATGGTGGCGTTACTGGAAATAATCGTTTGGAATGAAATATTGAAAACTAGGCGTTTCAGGCTGCCTGAAACGCTTTGTTTATACCGAAAGAATACTATGAAAATGAAAGCGATTTTACTAGCAGGATTGATGGTATCATCAACTTTTGCTTATGCAGATAAACAATTCACAGAAGCAGAAGTACACGAATACCGCCAAATGATGAAAGAAGTCGGCGAAGATTGGCGAGCGGATAACAGCAAAGCCGCATTTGCAAAAGTAAAAATCTTAGCAAAAAAAGGCTTTCCTGAAGCGCAATATATTTTGGGAACGCTGTATCACGATGGCGAAGGCACAGAAGCCAATAAAGCTCAAGCCACTATTTGGTATCGCAAAGCGATTAACCAAAGTACTAATCCCCAAATTGCCACATTAGCCCGCGAAGCCTTGACTGATTTAGAACAAAATCGCCAATAATCGTATTCTTATTCATTTTAAAACCGAAATCACTTTACCCATAAATATCATGTCTAATATCCCCGATATTGCCGATTGCATTGAGAAAAACTTGGCTCAATATTTCTATGATTTAAATGGAGAAACCCCTTGCGGCGTGTACGATATGGTTCTATTTCAAGTAGAAAAACCCATGCTGCAATACGTTATGGAACAATGTGGCGGCAACCAATGCAAAGCCGCCGCCATTCTCGGTTTAAATCGCAATACATTACGCAAGAAATTAGTACAGCATCGTTTGCTAGATTAAACAAAAAGCAGCCTGAAAACCATTTTTCAGGCTGCTTTTTATTTACCCCATTTGCAGAAACTAAACGCAAAAAATTCCGCTAGATTTTTTCTTATTTACTGCTATAATCCGCCCCGATTTTTATCAACCAAACAAAAAACCAACTGAAAAACAACCTTTTATCCCACTCCAGCCGCTATGAAGAAAAACAAAATCGCTCGCCGTATTTTCACACGCACACTCCTATCTATCCTAATCCCAACCGCCATGACGCAACACGCCCATTCATCAGGTGTACGCAGCGACATTGACTACCAACTCTACCGCGATTTCGCTGAAAATCGCGGTCGTTTCACAGCAGGCGCGACCAATCTCAACATTATCAACAAAAGCGGTGTATCAATCGGCAACGTGCTGCCAGATGGCATTGGCATGCCCGATTTCAGCGCAGCCTTGCGAAACTCCGCCGTTGCCACGCTAATCGACCCACAATATCTCGTTAGCGTGCAGCACAACGGCGGCTACAAAACCGCCGAGTTTGGCTACGCAGGCAACAATCCCAACCAACACGTTTACAGCTATCAATTAACCGACCGCAACGAATTCAGTCGCGCCGACCCTTATCTGTTTTACGACTACCACGCACCACGTTTGCATAAATTGGTAACCGAAACCGCGCCAGCCAACGTCAGCAGCGTCAATCCATACGAAGTGGACAACAGCAAAAATCCGTATCGCGACAGCAAACGCTTCCCCGTATTTATCCGCATGGGCGGCGGCACACAATTTTTGCGCAACACAGACGGCACAACTACCGACATGGGCGGCGCGTACACCTATCGCATTGGCGGCAACGCCTTCAAAATTATCGCGTCAGGCAAAGGGCATTTGGACTTTGAAGACAACGATTACTACAAACCCGATTACAACACCACCGCCTTGCCAGCCTACGCCATGCAAGGCGACAGCGGCTCGCCTGTTTATGCCTACGATATCACCGAAAACCGTTGGGTGCTGATTGGCGTATTGCAAGCCAACTGGAGTGGGCCAGACGGCACAACCAAAACAGGCACAAGATACCGCGTACAAACCGTGCGCCCGACATTCAATGCGCAATCTATCGCAGACGACACCACCGCGCCTTTAAACAACACGCAGCCTGAAAACACGTTCAACTGGATTGCCAACGGCAACACCAGCAACATCACATCAGGCAGCACAACCGTTGCCAACGTAGATTTATACGACGACACCCAAAGCACCGAAGCCAATAAATTGCAGCACGGCAAAACGCTGCACATCAATGGCGAAAACGGCACAATCCAGCTCGGCAGCAGCATCAACCAAGGCGCAGGCGCATTGCATTTTCACAGCAATTACACCGTCAGCGCGGCGGATAACAACTTCACGCACCAAGGCGCAGGCGTGTCTGTCGATGCAGACAAAACCGTAAACTGGCAAGTGAAAAACCCAACAGGCGACCGATTGTCCAAAATTGGCACAGGCACGTTAAACGTGAGCGGCGAAGGTGGTAATTCAGGCAGCATTAGTGTGGGTGACGGCACAGTTATCCTAAACCAACGCGCCGACGTTTCAGGCAGCAAACAAGCGTTTTCCGAATTAGGCATCGTCAGCGGACGACCCACCGTTGTGTTAGGCACAGCCGACCAAATGGATTTGAACAAAATCTATTTTGGCTATCACGGCGGACGCTTGGATGTGAACGGACAAAACGCCCAGTTCAACTACATTCAAAACGTGGACGACGGTGCACAAATCGTCAATCACACCGACCAAAAAGCCACCGTAACCGTGCAAACTACAGCCCCTGTTTTAATGACTGTTGATAACATCAAATGGTCAAATTGGGGGCAACGCAGCGAAGGTATGTATGAATACACCAACGGCTGGGCATCAGGACGCAAAGACTATTTCGTCCTGAAACCAAACGGCAATCCGTCTGCCTATTACCCAACCAACGGCACAAGCAACGGCAACTGGGAATATTTAGGCAGCGACAAAGCCAAAGCGATTGAAACCTATTTAGAACGCGAAAACGCCAAACGCACCGCCGCACGCTATCACGCATTCAACGGCTGGATTGGCGAAACCGACAGCAATCGCAAAAATGGCGCATTGGATTTTCAATATCAAGGCAATATCACAGGCGATTTGCTGATGATTTCAGGCGGCACGAACGTGAACGGAAATATCACCGTGAGCAACGGCAATTTATTATTGTCGGGTCGCCACACACCACACGCTTACGACCACCAAAACAAAACCGAAATTTTTGACGAAAACGACTGGATGACGCGCGATTTCGCTGCCACCCAGTTTGTAGCAAAAGACAAAGGCGCGTTGTATTTCGGGCGCAATGTTGGCAATGTGAAAGGCGATATTGTCGTGCAAGACAACGCTCGCGCCACGGTGGGCTATGTGGCTGGCGAAACCCCCGTGTGCGTTCGTTCCGACCAATCAGGCGCAGTTTCATGCGAAATCAACAACGCTACCGCCGTGAGCGAAAGCGCGTTGGCAAATCTCACGCGCACCGAATGGGCAGGCAACGCCACTTTAAGCGATTCCGCGCAATTAACTTTGGGTAAAGCCCACTTTTCAGGCAGCCTGAAAGCCGAAAACAGCACCACGCTCGCCATGAAAAAAGACGCGCTGTGGGATATGCCAAGCAACCAAACTATTGGCAATTTGGCAGGTGAAAATGGCGAAATCGTATTGCACCCAACCAATGTTGCGCCCGATGAATTTCACACTTTAATCGTGAACGGCAATCTTTCAGGCAGCCTGAAATGGGGTTTTAACACCGATATTGCCCAAAATCGTGGCGACCAAGTGATTGTGAACGGCACAGCAACAGGTACGCATACTTTGGCGGTTAAAAACACCGATACCGAACCCACGCAGCCTGAAAAACTGGTGTTGATGAAATTGCAAAATGCCGCGCAAAAAGCTAGCGATGTGAACATTGCCTTGGAAAATGGCTATGTGGACGCAGGCGCGTGGCGTTACAACTTGGCAAGTAACGCGCAAAACGATTACTACTTGCACAGTCCTGTGAAAGAGCAAGAGTTTGCCGAAGCGGCAGAAGCTGAGAAAAAACGCTTGGCAGAAGAAGCTGAGAAATTAGCAGCACAAAAACGTGCGGAAGAAGAAGCGAAGCGATTGGCAGAGCAGGAAGCAGCACGTAAATTAGCTGAACGACAGGCTGCTGAAGCTGCTCAAAAACTCGCCGATGAACTTGCGCGTAAACAAGCGGAATTAGCTAAAGCAGAAGCCGAAAAACGCGCAGCCACCGAAGCCGCTAAACGCGCCCAAGAAGAAGCCGAAGCTGCTGCGCTCGCTAAAGTAAAAGCTGAAGCCGCATTGTTGCAACAGCAACAAGCTAAGTTAGTCAGCGCATACAGCAACACCGCCCTGTCCGAACTATCCGCGCAAGCGTATACCTTGGAACACATCGGCAAACGTATTGAGCAACGCGTTCACAAAACCCACCGCGACCAAACAGGCGTGTGGCTAGAAACCGACTGGCAAAAAACCAAACACGAATCCGATAATTATCGCGGTTACGAACACGAAGAAGTCCTCACCCAACTGGGCGCAGACAAAACCATTCGCACACAAAACAGCGATGTGTTAATCGGTGCAGCCCTCAGCCACGCCCAAACCGATTTGGATTTTGACGGCGACGCAGATGGTAACACCAAAACCACCATCGGCAGCGTGTACGGCAAAGCCCAGTTTGACAACGGCATGTTTATCGCCGCAGACGCAGGCATTGGTCGCGCCAGCAGCAAAGTCAGCGTGGAACACACTCACGCTGATTTTAAACGCAATGTTGCCGAAGCAGGCATCAGCACAGGCTATCGCCTAAACGTGAACAACTGGCAAATTCAACCACACATCGGCACGCGCTATTACCACTTAGGCAGCACACGTTATTGGCTGGGCAACACACGCGTAAACGCTCCAAGCGCAGACATCGTCGCGCCATACGCAGGCATCAATCTTGCCTACAACATCACGTTGAGCAACGGCGTGAAATTGCAGCCAACTTTCAGCAGCATTTATCGCAATGCCAATCGCAAAGCGGATTTGGACGTGAATAGCTATCGCTTAACGCAACAATTCGGACGCTTCTGGGAAAACGAGTTGGGCTTAAACGCGCAGTTTGGCAACTGGAATGCAGATGTGTTTGTGGGTTATGCAAAGGGCAACGAAACAGGTTCACGCAAATCCGCAGGGACAACCGTGAAATATGTTTGGTAACGCAGCCTGAAAACAGAAAATGCAGCCTGAAAATGGTTTTCAGGCTGCATTTTAATGTATAGTAAATTCAAAATAAGGGTTAAAGGACAAAATGGTTGGTAAAAATCGCTGAAAGCCTTATGCTTAAAGGCTTTCAGATAGGTCAAATGCTTTGAACACAAAAAATGCCCTTTTTGCCACTCAAATTCCGTTCAAAAATACGGAACGCATAACCATAAACAACGCTATTTTTGCACCCAATGTAAGAAGTATTTAAACGGTGGAATACGCTTAAATAACGATGAACTTTGGCAACAATATCGCGATGAACATCGCACCATTGAGCAACTGGCTCAACAGTACCAAAATGCAGCACCAAAACAATTCAACGCCGCTTAAAATGAGCAACGAAACAAAATCACTTTTCGCACCCGAAAAAAGTGAATGTAATTTTGGATACGACTTATTTTGGGCATACTTTTGGTGCGTTGGTTTTAATGGATAGTGTGAGTAAACAAGTTTTATTCGTTGATATTGTCGCTTATGAAACCAATCAGCTTTATTATCAAACAGTACAAAAATTAAAGGGGCTGTCCTAGGGGCTAATGACATTTTAGCTATAATTTTAACCAAATCAAAGCACAAGCTAATGACACGGTACTTTCATAATTACGTTTTAATTTATCGTACCGTGTTGCCAGTGCACGAAAATGCTTTAATCGTGCAAAAGCATTTTCTACCAAGTGCCTGATTTTATATAAATACCAATCTGTGTCCACATTAAGATGTTCTCTATTTTTCTTATATGGAATATTGGCTTTACTTTGTTTAGAATGAATTAACCGACGAAAAGTATCACTGTCAAAACCCCTATCAGCACACACGGTTTCATTATCACTTAAGTCCAATTGTGCCAATAAATCAGGCGCAACAACAATCTCATTTACATTACCAGCTGTAATCATAAATTCAATTGGATTACCACAAGCATCAACCGCTAAATGAATTTTAGACGTATGACCTCCGATACTCTTACCGACAGCTTGATGCACAATGGATTTTTTACCCATGCCGTGTTGATGAACACGGATATGACTACCGTCCATAAAGACCCATTCCATATCGGGTGTATCTGCCAAATGTTTAAATAATTTGGTAAAAATACCGCGTTTAGACCAGCGATTGAAACTTTGGTAAAGGCTGTTTGCTTTACCAAAATAACTAGGTATATCAGCCCATTGGCAGCCTGTACGTAAGCGAAACAGGATACCTTCTACTGTTTTGCGTAAATTTTTCTTGCGATAAATGCCAAGCTGTTTCAAAATGGGCAACAGTCTTGACCATGTTTCATTTGTAAGCGTGTTTCGGGACATGGCAAAGGTTTAGGATGGTTGTGTGGAAACAATATCTTATATCCTTTGCCTCTTTTTTTGAATTGTCAATAGCCCCTAGATAACTAGAATAAACTCGATTTTACTAAGAACCCGTATTCACAAACAACTATTTGATAAATTTTAATATTTGTGAAATATACCCTAGTTTAACAAAATTTTCAGCAGATAAATTCGTCTGCTCAAAATCTTTTGCTAAACGTCGAGACCAACCTAACCATGCAAACGTTCGTTCTACAATCCAACGTTTGGGCAGAATATGCCAAGAAATATCTTGAATTCTCTTTGAAATCTCAACAGTTAAACCCAATTGCTCTGATACTTCACGCTCAAATGTATTCCGATAACCTGCGTCCGCACAGAAACCTTTTAAACTCGGATAGGTCTCAAACGCTTTTTTTGCTACAAAAATACCTGCTTTTGTGTCATGAATATTGGCTGCATGAACCACAACAGACAATAGATTACCCAACGTATCAACAGCTATATGTCGCTTACGACCTTTGATTTTTTTACCTCCATCAAAACCTTTATCATGTGCGCTAGAAGCTGTTTTGACACTTTGTGAATCAAGAATGGCATAAGTTGGCATTGCTTGTTTTTGATGGATTAAACGTTTTTTTGAACCAATGCCAAAAGAATTCTATCCCATAAGCCTGATTGATTGGCTCTGCGATAGAAACTCCATACGGTTGAATAAGGTGGAAAATCATTGGGCAGCATACGCCATTGGCAACCTGTTTTGGTGATGTACAAAACGGCATTCACTAATTGACGTTTATCCCATTTGTAGTGGCGTAGCTGGTTAAAATATGGCTCAATCGCTTGCCATTGGGCATCTGTTAAGTCTGTTGGGTAGGATTTTCTAGTCATAAAGATATTTTATCATTTTTGTGAATACAGGTTCTTACATTTCGCGCAAGTATTGTATCGCCGACAACACCGCTTTTTCTGTGAATAATTCAATTGTCGGCACAACCGAACCGCGAGAACCACCCACATTCAACACGCTAGTCCGATGACGTTGCACAAATTCTGCAATGTGTTTGCCAGCGATTTCAGGCAGCAGTACGGACGAATCGAGCAGCAAATATGGTTTGCGCTGAGAAATGCAGGTTTTTAGCGTCAATTCCGTGCCGCTACCAAGCGCGATTTCCGTGTGATAAACGATAACAGTCACGTCGCTGTCTAGCACATTTTGGCGCGTGCGTTTACGGTAGCCTGCGCCAACGAGTGGCCTAACGGGATAATGCGGTGGAATTTCACCGTCTTCCGCGTGGCGGTCTTCGGGACACCAGCCACCGCAAGGGATTTGTGCGGCAAGCGCGGCATTGAGTGCACCACGGTCTGCGCCTGTTTGTGCGCCAGAAATGATTTTTAGCATAGAGGATTTTTCCTTTCAGGCTGCCTGAATGTTATTTCGTACATTCAACCAACGCATTCGCAACGTGCCACATCAACACAGGCGGAATGGCGTTACCAATCTGCCGATACGCCTGAATATCACTCACAGGAAATTGGAAATTTTCAGGAAAAGATTGAATACCTGCGGCTTCTCGCGGTGTGAAACGGCGATACAATTCTTTTTGTGCATCAACTAATAACACGGGGTCGCGTGAATTTAAACTGGTTTTAGCTAAATGTGCGGTAATCGTTAAGCATTGTCCCTGCAAATCCTGATACAAACCGCGTTTCATATTATTTTTAGCGTTTTTCATACCTAAAACTGCTTTTTCTGAAAAATAATATTTTGGATTATCAATCGCCAATTCTTTGATAATTTTTTCTAATTTAACAAAAGGTTGTTGATATAAATTTGGTTGTTCGGCGTGTGTTTCGTTGGGGAAAACGTAATGCTGTGCCAAATCTTTTCGTATGCCAACCATAAAAATACGTTCACGCTTTTGCGGAATGCCAAAATGGCTGGCTAACAACAATTTATATTGCACGTCATACCCCGCTTGCTCAAATTCCATTAAAACTTTTTTCAGAATTTCGCCTTTTTGCAAAGTCATCAAGCCTTTTACATTTTCAAAAATAAAATATTTAGGTTGCTTGATTTGCAATACTTTGACCAATTCTTTGTATAAATTGGCTCGTGCGTCATTGGTGTCTTTGCTTGGATTGAGTGTGCTGAATGATTGACACGGAAAACCGCCAAGCAAGACATCAAAATCATCAAGCAATGAAATATCTAAATTTTTGACATCATCACAAACCGCAGGGTGTTCAAAATTGGTGTTATACGTTTGCACCGCAAATTTATCAAAATCCAGAGCGTAAACAATCTCAAACGGCAATTGAGGATAAGTTTGTCCTAAATATTCAAATCCACCCAATAATCCCAAATCCGAACCGCCACAACCACAAAACAACGACACAACTTTTAATTTTTCATTCATAAAACATTATCCACTTCAACTGAAACATCTACGCCGCTCGCCCCAAAATCCATGCGATACATGGTCGGCATAACGTAAATAATCCCTTGTTTATTTTTCTCAAAAGGATTGATGATTTTGCGGATATAAATTTTCTGTGCCGTGAAATACACGCGATAAATCATGTAGGCTGCCTGAAATTGTTCAGCAGCAACCCATTCTTTGCGTGTCAAATTAACGGTGTCTATCCAATCGTGATTATCCAAATCAGGCGCGGTAACGCGAATGGTAGATTTCACTTCAATGAATTTATCAAAATCAGGATTATTCGGATTTTCATCAGCAGCAACTGATTTCACATCGTAGCCCAACCCCCGAATTTCGCCTACAAGCTGAACTTGATTGATTAAGCGTGGATTATATTTTTTTACTCGTTCTTGTTCTAACTGAAATACCCATTCTTCGCCCATTTTGCCTAATTCATTTTTGTCTATTTTTTTCGCGGTTTGATGTTGATACGGCAAAACAGTATTCAAAACTTGGGCATTTTGTAGGGCAATTTGAGCAAAATATTCTGTCCACGCCGTTTCAATTTGTTTGCTAATATGTTCTGCATTCAAATCAAATTGATAAATATTAAATTGAAGTGGCGTATTGTATTCTTTGATAAATAATTGAATTAACTCGTTTTCATGATGATTTAATTGTATGGCTTTGCTATTTCTATTTTCATCAATCACAATTAAATTCGCCAATACCAACAAATTCAACAATTCTCTAATGTGCTGAAAATCGTGAGATGTTACTGGAACACGTTTTAATGAATTGTTTTGACTATGAAAAATAATCGTATCCAATACTTCTTTTGGCGTAACTTTGCCTTGCAAAACTTCCAACGCATTCAACACATAATAGCCAATATGGTAAGTATTAATGGTAAATTTGGTTTGTTCTGCTTCTGCCAATAACGCCAAAATAAAATGAAACGGTTTAAATTTAATTTGTTGGTTAATACGTTCTACAATGGTTTGAATTTTTTGCGTACCGTTTGGAAATTGAAAATTCAAGCACAAATTCTTAAAAAATGCAGGCTGGTCGTAATCAGTAACCAATTTATGATTACTCGGACTTTCGTAAACCAAGCCATTTTTTTGAAATACAAGCCGAACAATTTTCCTGCAATTTCCGTAATATGATTTCTAATGGTTTTTTGTTGATTTTTGTCTAATTCATTGTAGTTTTGTTGATGAAAAGATTGCGATAATTTATCATTAAATTTTTGATTAAACGCGATTTCATCAGCAGGGCAAATATCTGCCACAATCGCAGCATAAGTCGGCAATAAATCGTCTAATTCTTTTTGTGCTTTACCGCGAATAATGTCGCAACGATATTGAGTATCGGGGTTAAACATAAATGTATCCTTATAAAAATAATTTCATTTTTTCGGCAATCGCTTTGGCAAGCATAGGCGGAACGGCATTACCCACTTGACGTAATTGACTGGTTTTCGTGCCTAAAAAAATAAAATCATCGGGAAATGATTGAATACGCGCACTTTCTCGCACGGTCGGCACACGATTAAATTGATAATGAAAGTGATGATTGTGTCCCGTATCAATCGTAAAACTTGGCTTTTGGCTGTTTAATCGTGTCCATGCAATATTCACGTTTCGCGTTTGGCGTAAATGTTCAGGCAAGTTTTTGTAGTTGCCACCATCTGGTACTAATGCAATGATTTCTTTGGTTTTATCATTGTGTACGGTAATTTGATGATTGAATAAACCTGTGCTGTTTTGGCGCATTTGTTGCTGATAGTTGCTGCTGCCTGAAAGCGGATAGTTTTCGCCGTCTGCAACGGAATAATCAGGCAAATCAGAAATGGCTTGTTCTGCGGTAATGTGTTGTTTTACTGTGGCTTGTGGAAATTCAAATCGTGTGCCGTTTTTAAAACCAACAAAAAAAGCACGTCTGCGGTTTTGTGGTATGCCAAAATCTGATGCCATTAAAATTTGACTGCTGACGGTGTAGCCCAGTTGTTCAAAATCTTGCGTAATTTGTTCTTTAATCAAGCCTTTTCCCATTGACATCATATTGGGGACGTTTTCCATCAAAAACGCTTTGGGCCGATAAAAACGGACAAATTCCACAAACGATTTGTAAAGCTGATTGCGTTCATCATCAATCATGCGTTTACCCGCAATAGAAAAGCCTTGACACGGCGGACCGCCGATAATCACATCAATTTGATTGATTTGGGTTTGTTGGCTGATTTGTTCGGGCGTGGTTGTGAATAAGTCGGCAACAATGCCTTGTGTGTTTTGATGTGTGGCGGTGTAGGTTTTAATCGCGTCTTGCCAAGCATCAATGCCGAGTTTGACATCAAATCCTGCCTGAATAAAACCGAGCGATAAACCGCCACAACCGCAAAATAAATCTAATACTGTGGGTTTGGATTGCATTTTGAAAATGTATTTAAAAAAGTTGCTTATTCTACCTGAAAAAACTTTCAGGCAGCCTGAAAAAATCTTTCAGGCTGCCTGAACATTTCAAACAATCACATCACAAGAGAACCTTTTCAATCCCCCCATTGTTCGCCTTTTCCACAAACTCATTCTGCCAATTCTCACCCAAGATTTTCTTCGCCATTTCAATCACAATATAATCCGCAGGCAAATTATTATCATCTTCATAGCGCGACAAACCTTGCAAACACGCAGGACACGATGTCAGCATTTTCACAGGTTCGCCTTGCGGTAATTGCGCCAAATTTTTCTCAATTTCTTCTTGTTTGCGGAATTTCACTTGCGTGGCGATGTCGGGGCGTTTCACGGCAAACATACCGCTTTCGCCGCAACAACGGTCGCTCAACACCACATTTTGTCCCATCAATTCGCTGGCGAGTTTCGTGCCGTCCATCGTTTTGATGGGCGTGTGGCAAGGGTTGTGATACAGATATTGCTGTCCTTTTACGCCGTCCAATTTGATGTTTTTTTCCAGCAAAAATTCATGAATATCAATAATGCGGCAATTCGGGAAAATGTCTTCAAAACGGTATTCCGCCAGCGCGTCGTAACACGTTCCGCAACTTACGACTACGGTTTTAATATCCAAATAATTCAAGGTATTAGCCATGCGATGAAACAACACGCGGTTTTCCGTAACCATATTATTGGCTTTGTCTTTGTCGCCGCTTGCGTTTTGTGGATAACCGCAGCACAGATAACCTGGCGGCAACACCGTTTGCACACTAGCGTGATACAACATTGCTTGCGTGGCTAAACCAACTTGGCTAAACAATTTTTCCGAACCGCACCCAGGGAAATAAAACACCGCTTCCGCGTCTTCGGGCAATTCAGGATTGCGAATAATCGGAATCGTCTTATTGTCTTCCAAACCGAGCAATGAACGCGCCGTTCGTAACGGCACATTGCGCGGTAAGGGGCGGTTGATGAAATGGATAACTTGTTCAACGACTTTGGCCTTTTTCGTGGTCGCTTTCGGTTCGGCTTTTTGTTTTTTCGCGCCGATGTGGAATTGTTGTCCCAAATCGTAGGCTAAATTTTGCGCTTTAAAACTCGCGTCAATCACGCCCACGCGCAAGGCTTTCACGGCAACTGGGTTTTTCGCATTCAAAAACGCCATACCCATTTCCGCAATCGGATTGAATTTCGCCTTGCCCGATTTTTTCAAAAAGGCGCGAATATCCACGGTTACATCGCCAAAATCAATATTGACAGGACACGGTTTCACGCAGCGATGGCAAACCGTGCAATGGTCGCCAATATTGCCCAATTCATCAAAATGCTTCATGGAAACGCCGCGCCGCGTTTGTTCTTCATACAAAAATGCTTCGGCAAGCAGGCCCACGCCTAAAATTTTATTTCTTGGCGAATACAACAGGTTAGCGCGTGGAACGTGGGTTGAACAAACAGGTTTACATTTGCCACAACGCAAGCAATCTTTAACCGCATGGGTAATCTGCCCCAAATGCGATTGCTCCATAATCAGGCTTTCAAAGCTCAACAATTCAAAAGACGGCGTGTAGGCGTTGCGTAAATCCGAGCCTTTCATCAATTTGCCGCGATTGAAATAGCCTTTTGGGTCAATCTGTTGTTTGTAATTCCAGAACGGTTGCAATTCTTCATCTAATAAAAATTCAAGTTTGGTAATGCCGATGCCATGTTCGCCCGAAATCACACCGTTCAGGCTGCGTGCAATGTCCATAATTCGCGCCACAGCTTTGTGTGCGGTTTGCAACATTTCGTAATCATCTGAATTAACAGGGATATTGGTATGCACATTGCCGTCCCCTGCGTGCATATGCAGCGCGACAAACACGCGACCGCGCACGGTTTTGGCGTGGATTTTGCCCAAACCTGCCATGATTTTCGTGTCGGCTTTACCGCTAAAAATTTCGGCAAGCGGTTTCATCACGTCTTCTTTGATTGAGACACGCAGCCTGAAATCACGGAATGCGATAAAGCAACTTTCAGACGGCTTGGCTTCGGGCGCAACCACAATGTGATTGCCATAACGCGCTTGATATTCCGACAAGGGCACGTCCAAATTGTCCAACAACCATTGCCATTGCGTTTGCACTTCATTGACAAATTTCAGCGCGTGGTTGGCACGTTCGCCTAACAATTCGCTTTTTGGCAAATCGCTGTCCAACTGCTCAACGGGCAGGCTGCCTGAAAGATATTGAATCAACGCGGCGCATAATTTCAATTTATTTTGAATAGATAATTCAATGTTAATGCGTTCAATGCCGTCGGAATATTCGCCCAAACGCTCCAACGGAATAACCACGTCTTCATTGATTTTAAAGGCATTTGTGTGTTTCGCAATCGCGGCAGTTCGCGCACGGTCAAGCCAAAACGTCTTACGCGCTTCGGGCGAAATCGCAATAAAACCTTCGCCGTCTCGCGCTTGCGCCAGTTTGACGATGTGTTCCGCAGCAGCCTGCACCGCGTTTTCATCGTCCGACACCACATCGGCGATTAACACCATTTTCGGGCGACCTTTGCCAGCCGCTTTCGTGGCATAACCGACCGCGCGAACATATCGCCAATCCAAATGTTCCAAACCTGCCAAACGCACCGATTCATGCGATAACATAAAATCGCGGATTTCCACGATTGACGGCGTGGCGTTGGCAACCGTGCCGAAAAATTCCAAACAAACCGTGCGCGTGTGGGCTGGCATTTTGTGCAATACAAACGCCACGCTCGTGATAATGCCATCCGTGCCTTCTTTTTGCACCCCCGGTAAGCCGCTCAAAAATTTATCGGTAACATCTTTACCCAAGCCGACTTTGCGGAATTTGCTGCCTGCAATTTCCAAACGCTTGGTTTTGGCAATGGTTTTGCCGTCATCTTTGAGCGTGTGAACGTCAAAAATGGCGGTTTCTTCATCGTGGATTTTGCCGAAATTGTGGCGTACACGTTCAATCAGCAGCCATTCGCCCTGCGGATTGACCATTTTCCAATACGCCAAATTGTCCAACGCCGTCCCCCACAACACGGCTTTTTTGCCGCCTGCGTTCATCGCCACATTGCCGCCCACGCAAGACGCATCGGCGGAAGTCGGGTCTACCGCAAACACGAGTTTCGCGGCGTGTGCGGTTTCTTCCACGCGGCGCGTAACCACGCCAGCACCGCAATGGATAATCGGGTGTTTGCCGTCCAGTCCTGCCAATTCCACAAACTCCACGCCGCGATGTCGGTCTAATTTTTCCGTGTTAATCACGGCAGACATTGCGTCCAAAGGCACAGCACCGCCCGTGTAACCCGTGCCGCCGCCGCGTGGAATAATCGTTAATTCCAATTCAATCAAAGCGCGAACCAATGGCGCAATCTCATCTTCGGTGTCGGGGTTAATCACAACAAATGGGTATTCCACGCGCCAGTCAGTTGCATCGGTAACGTGGGTTACACGCGCCAAACCGTCAAACATAATGTTATGTTTTTTCGTGATTTTGCTTAAACGCGCCAAGATTTGTTCGCGTTTGAGTTTGGTAGCGACAAAACTGTTTTCAAATTTGTTGACCGCGCTTTCGGCTGCCTGAACTAATTTCAAAACGTCCGAATTATCATCGCGGCGTTTATCAATTTCGTTCAAACGATGGCGCATGGCTTGCACCAATTCCGATTGACGTTTTGGGTGTTCCAACAAATCGTCCACCAAATACGGATTGCGCCCCACCGCCCAAATATCGCCCAACACTTCAAACAACATTCGGGCTGAACGTCCTGTTTTGCGTTGGGCGCGGAGCGTTTCCATGGTTGCCCATGCGTCTGCGCCCAATAGGCGATTGGTGATTTCTTTGTCGGAATAAGAAGTGTAGTTGTAGGGGATTTCGCGGATTCGCGTGTCCGTTGTGTAGGTGGTGGCGGTCATGGCGTATTCCTGTTCTGTTTGAGTTTTTTTAGGTTTTCAGGCTGCGTTTTGGTTTCAGGCAGCCTGAAAAATGATGTTTT
The DNA here is from genome assembly GCF_030177895.1 of Kingella negevensis. NCBI lineage: Bacteria > Pseudomonadati > Pseudomonadota > Betaproteobacteria > Neisseriales > Neisseriaceae > Kingella > Kingella negevensis. The sequence continues at coordinate 293,336 of NZ_CP123448.1, read as the reverse complement.
TATTCTAACGTAAATAAGCGTTAAAAGGCAGCAAAAGGCAGCCTGAAAACGGCTTTTCTCAAATTGAGTGATAAGCCAACAAGTTGTAGAATTTTGTTTTCTATTGGAAAATCGCCATGCAGCTCATCGAACTCAACCGCTATCCCGTTAAATCGCTCGGCAGAAATTGCCTAAATATTGCCAGCCGCAATCAGGTGCATTCATATCATCAAGTAATTCAGTTATTTCCGCACCGTTCATCATATCCAGCAAACTTGCCGCATTTGCAGGGCTTAATTCCCCACCCAACTGCGCCACAAAATCATTCGGGTCCACACATTCCCTTTCATCAAAAAACCGCTCTCGCGTACAAAACCCATTATCAAGAAAGCACAAGTAAAAAGAAAACCTTACACACCAAACAAAAAAACCATACCCAAAAAAGGTATGGTTTATCTTAATGAACCTCATTAAGATAAATATAAACACCCAGCAAGATAAATGAAATAAAACGGAATTAAATTAAATAAAGTGAAATGATAAACTGAAACAACATTTCACAGTGTGAAATAAAAACGGACAACAAAAAAAGTCCGCTTTTTGATTTATATGCCATGAGCCAGCGCGTCTTTAACCACATCTAAAATCCGCTTTTCGCCATCGGACTGTAATTTGCCAGAACCATCAATCGGCAAATAAGGTCGCGCTGGAATGACAACCGATTTTTTACGCGCAAATCTGCCTCCACCAATCGGAATCATCAAATACGGTGCATTCTTGGCGACAATCTCTCCACCTAAATGATGAATAGCTGCATAAGGCTTATTCGAACCAATTCGCGCAAAATCGTTGCCTGATTGTGTGTTGATGTTTGCGGCAAGTTGTCCGCTTAATTGCAGTTTTTTGCCACCGCGATGGGTTTCTTTCCATTTGTCTCCGCCCCAGCTTTCGCTTTCAAAGTTATCTTCTGTCATCGATAACAATTCTGCTGCCACACTTGCCATCATCGGTCGGCGGTTTTGTATGTTTTGCAAGAGCTGGTTTAAACTGTGTTCTAAACTTTCACTTTCTACGCTGATTTTAATCATGGCGTTAATCCCAGTAATTCAGCCACCCACGCCAGCTGTGCCAAAGTCAAAGCGTTGCGGAATTTTTCCTGCGACATCATTTCTTTGACCGCCACGCGAGCCAATTGGGGCGGTACGTTTTGGGCTTTGTCTATCGCCATTTGTACCGTGCGTTGCAAAAACGTCTTGCCTTGATTGGTGTTAAATCCTGCACTTGGAGCGATAAATTGTCCGTCCACACGAATGCCTGTGCGTTCGGCGTAACGCTGCTCGCCTGTGGATTTGTTTTCGCCAATATCCACCGTAATGGTTTCCAATTTGGGCGAAGGCAAAGCCTGTTTTTCGCCACGCTCACGCGAGAGTGGACGAACACGACAACGGCAACGGTAATCCAACGGTGGATACAAACTGTCCCATACGGGGTCATCTGCGGCATACACACGACCGTGCAATAGACGATGCGTTTCACGTGTACGTTTGTCGTTAATAGCGACATATTGCCAATAGGGGTGCGTATCTTTGGCGGCGACCATTTCCGCGTATCGAGCTGCCATATATGCGCTTTGTAAAGCCGTTAAATAAATTGTTTTCAGACGATGCGAAGTTCCTAATGTAACCATTTGCGCTTCGCCAGTATCGGGGTTTATTACATCTTTTTTGCCCCACCAACCTTTGCGTTCTAAAATAGGGCGCAACTCGCGTTCAAAATCTTCAAAGGTTTGTCCTGTTTGAGCCGCTTTAATAACCGCTTGATGAATGTCGTTGGCTACGTCCATACCAGCCGTTTTTGTCACCGTAAACGCGGAAACATGGGCATCATCTAACATATCCTGCCAATCCCACGATACATCAACGCGCTTTTGTTTCAGGTAGGCAATCGCATTTTCAGGCTGCATTCCAAAAATGGCTTGAATGTCTTCTGGCTTCATCATGCACTCGCTTTCAATTCGTCTTGCATTTCTAACCGTCCAATCAAATCCGCTAAAAATATTAGCCGTGCCAATTCTTCTTGCAAGGTTTTATCATTCATTTGTGGATAGGCTTGGGTAAGTTGTGTCAACACATCATCAGGTGTTGCGCCATTTTTCAGGTTGCTTAAAAATTGGGTGGTTAAATCTTGTCCTTGTTGCGTTAAATCATCTTTCAGGCTGCCTGAAACTTCGTTTTCAAAAGTTTGTGAAACATCGTTTTCGGCAAAATCTGTGCTTTCAGGCTGCTTTTCAGGCGGCAACAAGTCATCATCACGCAAACCATAAGCGCGTTTGTAATAGTGATTGGAAAAACGTGCGCCCATTTGATGTAGAAGTTGGTCGCGCTGGGCTAATTCGGTTGAGCCGTATTCTTCGGATTCGTGCAATACAAATTTCGGACGCACAACCTCACCAAAATTCAACTCGCAAATCCAGTCAATCAACTGATTGAACGTGCTTTCTACAATGCGACTGTCGCTATCCCGAATATCGTCCGTTACCTCCAAACCAGCCGCTGCACTCGCGTGATTGGTGTTGGCTTCGGTGGTTTGGTCTTGCCCCAAAAGCGCGATGTTAATTTCGCTGCGGCAATAGGGGCTAATGACATTTTAGCTATAATTTCAACCAAATCAAAGCACAAGCTAATGACACGGTACTTTCATAATTACGTTTTAAAATTTATCGTACCGTGTTGCCAGTGCACGAAAATGCTTTAATCGTGCAAAAGCATTTTCTACCAAGTGCCTGATTTTATATAAATACCAATCTGTGTCCACATTAAGATGTTCTCTATTTTTCTTATATGGAATATTGGCTTTACTTTGTTTAGAATGAATTAACCGACGAAAAGTATCACTGTCAAAACCCCTATCAGCACACACGGTTTCATTATCACTTAAGTCCAATTGTGCCAATAAATCAGGCGCAACAACAATCTCATTTACATTACCAGCTGTAATCATAAATTCAATTGGATTACCACAAGCATCAACCGCTAAATGAATTTTAGACGTATGACCTCCGATACTCTTACCGACAGCTTGATGCACAATGGATTTTTTACCCATGCCGTGTTGATGAACACGGATATGACTACCGTCCATAAAGACCCATTCCATATCGGGTGTATCTGCCAAATGTTTAAATAATTTGGTAAAAATACCGCGTTTAGACCAGCGATTGAAACTTTGGTAAAGGCTGTTTGCTTTACCAAAATAACTAGGTATATCAGCCCATTGGCAGCCTGTACGTAAGCGAAACAGGATACCTTCTACTGTTTTGCGTAAATTTTTCTTGCGATAAATGCCAAGCTGTTTCAAAATGGGCAACAGTCTTGACCATGTTTCATTTGTAAGCGTGTTTCGGGACATGGCAAAGGTTTAGGATGGTTGTATGGAAACAATATCTTAAATCCTTTGCCTATTTTTTTGAATTGTCAATAGCCCCTAGATTTACCAAAATATTTTGGTAAATCTCGCCAAGGAATGCCTGTTCTCATGTGGTATAAAATACCTTCGACGGTTTTACGCAAATTTTCTTTATCGTAAATACCTTGTTTGAGTGAAATAGCTTTCAGTCTTGCCCATTGTTTGTTATTGAGCATTAGGCGAGGCATGGCGAATGGTAAGGTTTTTTGTGAAAATTAAATTTTACTCATTCGCCATTTTTTTATCTAATCAATTATGGATACTCATTTTTTTTAATGAAATGTCCACACGACCTATTTTCCTTGAAATAAAACGCTTTCAGGCTGCGTTAAAACCATAACGCAGCCTGAAAATTTTAAAAAATTACAATGCCATTTGCGCCATATCGCCTAACGCACGCGCATCATTCGCACGACTGGCAGAAGTGGCAGAACCCAGCACCACAATCACAACAGGGTCTCGACCCATTTGCGCTTGCAGCACCATTGAACGACCTGCTTCACGAATATAACCTGTTTTTTGCAATGTGATGTTCCATTGACCTTCGCGCACCAAAACGTTTGAGTTTTTGTACTCTTGTACCTTGCCTGCACTGGTGTACGCTTGACCGTAATTTGATGTGGTCAATTCACGAATTTTTGCATAACGGCTCGCAGCCTGAACCATTTTGCTCAATTCCAACGCGGTTGAAACATTGCGTGGGTCTAAGCCCGTTGGTTCATAAAATTGGCTGTTCATCATACCCAAACTACGTGCTTTAGCGTTCATCGCAGCAACAAATGCGCTCATGCCACCAGGGTAAGTACGTGCCAACGCATGAATGGCGCGGTTTTCGCTGCTCATCAAGCCCAAATGCAACAATTCTGTGCGAGTCAAAGTTGTGCCGATAGACAAGCGGCTGCTTGTGCCTTTCAAGCGGTCAATTTCATCTTCGGTAATCGTGATGCGTTGGTTCATGTCCAGTTTCGCATCTAAAATCACCATTGCAGACATCAATTTAGAGATAGAGGCGATTGAACGCACGCTTTCCATATTTTTTTGATACAGAATTTGCCCTGTTTTCGCATTCATAATCAAAGCAGATTGCGCTTTGAGCATCGGACCTGCAAATGCGGCTTGCTGCTGCAATTCTGAAGTGGAAACGGCTGCTGTGCTTTGTTGCTGTGGAAAGTAAGAAGCCAATGGGTCTACTTCTGCTGTGGTGCGTGCTTGTGTGGCTTGCGGTTGCGCAGCTTGCAATTTTTGCTGCGCAGAAAAATTCTGTTCCAGAAAACGACCCAGCACATCTTCATTATCGTATGCGTTTGCAGGCGTTATCACGCTCAAACCCAATAATGTGCCAACACAGAATGTTTTACTGAAATTTGAAAATACCATGAAAAAAATCCATTTAGTGGTTATTATTAAAAAATAAGTTTTTTATGATAACACTTTCATTTGTATGATTAAAGTGCTTTTCCGTAAAATTATAGCAAAGGAAGATTTTTTTACATTGCTTTGCTTTTCAGGCTGCCTGATTTTTTTAGATAAATCATCACACGTTTATCTATCTATGAAATAATATACTTATTTTTATTCAAACTATAATCAACTATGTCTTTTTTTAAGGAAGCCAAAAATGAGCGTCTCTTCATTGGCAATCGCATCGAGAAAGCTCGCCATGGGACACCGTTTGGAATAAACAAGGCAACCACAATTTGGTGTAATTGACGACCAGATTATCCGTGATTACTACTTAGATATGATGTTAGATAAGGCAGCGTAATCATGGCAGAAAATCCACAACCGTTTTTGATAAATTTGAAAACCTACTGTCTTCTGCAGAAGAAAGCGCGCTGATGCAAGCCAGCAACAGCGAAATCATACCGCAAGAAGAAAAAGTGCTCTGGAATCCAAAGATTCCTTAGAAGCCAGTAAACAAGAATACAGCGCGCAAGAGCAAATTTCCGATATTAAATCCGCCCGTTTTATGCGCGAAAGTTACGCCACTAAAACGTTTTATTTGGTGTGTGGCTGTATCTTATTTTGAGCGATTTTGATTATTGTAATGGTTATTTGGAACATGTGTCATGGGCAGACACCACTCACAGAAAAAGAATTTATCCCCGTTACGTTACCGCAGGCATCACCGCCAACGTATTTGTCGCATTTTTAGGCGTGATTAAGGGCATCTTCAAATTATCAGACGAAGATGTGCAGCCTAAACAAATGGTCGATGAAGAGTGATTGATTAAGAATAAAATACAAACGCAGCCTGAAAACCATTAAAATACTTTTTTATTTTTTTCAGGCTGCAAACCATGCACCAATTCTCCATTCACACCCAAAACGACGAATTACTCGGCTTTCTCATCATGCTCGCAGACGACGAATACTCGCCACAAAGCGGACAACTTGCCATCAAACTCTCCAGCCCAGTCTCATCAGCCGCCCAACCCCTTGAAGGATGGGCAAATGAATCCCTACTCAAATGGCGCATCACCCAAGACAAAATCAGCGTGTACGATTACGAAGATACACTCATGGGTTTCATCAAACAAGAATGGCTTATCATCAATGGTAAACATTTTCTACTCAACGACTTAAGCACCGCACTGTAAAACATCATGGAAAGTTTATACATTCTCATCCCCATTAGCATTGTATTAGCCTTTATCATTGCCTATTTCTTTTGGTGGTCAGGCAAAAACGGACAATTTGACGACTTAGAAGGTCCAGCCCACCGCATTCTGATGGACGATGACGACACCTACAACAAACACACGCAGCCTGAAAACACAAACCAAGGAAAAACCCAATGAATTCCGATTTTGAATTTGCCAAAACACGCCGTTTTGCCCCCCTGTTTTGCACCCAATTTCTCGGCGCATTCAACGACAACCTATTCAAAACCACCCTATTTGTCCTGATTAGTTTCTACGGACTAGGTAAAAACGAAGTCTTGCCAGCTGCCCAAATGCTCAACGTCGGCGCGTTATTATTCGTGCTGCCCTACTTCCTCTTTTCCGCCCTATCAGGACAACTGTCCACCCGATACGACAAAGCCAAAATTGCCAAAAGCGTGAAAATTTTAGAAGTGCTGATAATGGTGTTAGCAGGCTACGGCTTCTTCGCTTCCTGCCCCCCCATTCTCATGCTTTGCCTATTTTTGATGGGGACGCACTCCACCCTATTCGGACCAGTGAAATACGCCATTTTGCCCGAATACCTCCAAGAAAAAGAACTGCTTATGGGCAACGGCTTAATTGAATCAGGCACGTTTCTCGCTATTTTGTTTGGACAAATTCTCGGCACAAGCATTGCAGGACACAACCCATGGGTGTTATCAGGCATGGTATTGCTCGTTGCCGTGTTAGGCTTAGTCAGCAGCCTATTCATGCCAGCCACACCAGCCAAAAACCCCAACAGCCATATTGATTGGCACATCGGGCGCAACACCAAAAACCTGATGAAACAAACCAAAAAGCAGCCTGAACTTTACACCGCCGTAATTGGCATTTCATGGTTCTGGTTTGTCGGCTCAGTTTACACCACCCAGCTTTCCACCTTCGTGCAAAAACACCTAAACGGCAACGCCAGCGTATTCAATCTCATGCTCAGCTTGTTCTCAATCGGCATTGCCGCAGGTTCAGTGTTGTGCGCAAAAATCAGCAAAGGGCAATTACGCCTGAAACTCGTAACACTCGGCGCAATCGGCTTGACGATTTTCGGTGGCTTGCTCGTTTTCTTTGCGCACAGCAAACATTACGACGGCAATAGCTTACAAGGCTTAATCAGCTTTTTATCGCAAAGCACCGCCTACCCCGTGATTATCGCCATGCTCGGCATCGGCTTTTTTGGCGGCTTCTTCTCCGTGCCACTTTATACATGGCTACAAACCGCCGCAGACGACGAATTCCGCGCCCACGCCATCGCCGCAAACAACATTATGAACGCCGTGTTTATGGTGTCCGCCGCGATTATCAGCGTGATTTTGCTTGCCATGTTTGACAGCATTTTGCTGCTGTACGGCGTGGTTGCATTAGGCAATATCAGTTTGCTGATTTATCTTGGTAAACGCGCACCACAGTTATTCTTCAGCAAATAACACAAAACGCAGCCTGAAAACCTTTCAGGCTGCGTTTCTTTATATCAACTTATTCAGGCAGCGTACCCAACAATTCGCCCATTCTGGTAATTTCTCCAGCTTGCAAACGCTCGTCCAAAGCCACCGTATTTTGCGGAAACAAATTCACAACAGTAGAACCCAAACGGAACGCCCCCATTTCCACCCCTTTTTCTAAGCGAATGACATTTTCGCCCTCAGCAGGATAATCCCACACACACACACCATTTTCACGCGGCGGATTCACCGTACCATACCAAACAGTCGTCATGCTCGCCGTAACCGTTGCACCCACCAAAATCTGCACCATCGTGCCAAATTCCGTGTCAAACACACAAATCACACGCTCATTTCGCGCAAACAAATTAGGCACGTGTTGCGCCAAAAATGGGTTCACAGAAAACAACTCCCCCGACACATAAATCATCTTACGCAACGTGCCAGCGCAAGGCATGTGGACACGATGATAATCACGCGGCGACAAATAAGTTGTTAAAAACGAACCATTTTTAAACTGCGCTGCCAATTCCGTATCGCCAGCCAACAAGTCTTCCAGCGTGAAACTATGCCCTTTCGCTTGCAGCAAACGGCTATCATCAATCTGCCCACTTTCGCTCACACGACCGTCCGCAGGCAAGCACAATTCACAGCTGCCTGAAACAATCGGACGCGCACCGTCTTTCAGTTCACGCGTGAAAAATTCATTAAAATCAGCGAAATCGCTTGGTTTGGATTTCTTCGCTTCGTCCCAGTTAATTTTGTACGCTTTCGCGAATTGCTCAATCACAAAATGCGTCGCACCGCCCCATTGTTTGTTCGCAAACCAGCCAGCCAAGCGCGTAACCGCCAGTTGTGGCAGCAAATAATGAAACGCGATTTTGGCACGTTCGCCGCAAGTCGGTTTTGGATAAGGTTTCAAATTTGACATATTTATTTCCTATAACTTTTTCAGGCAGCCTGAAAATTAGACACCCGCCTCGTCCAACTGAGCTAACGCATCTTGTGCGTTTTCATTGCTCAACTCCGCCGCCTTTTGCCACCAATGGCGCGCATGATGAAAACGCTGACCTTGCGCATACAAAACGCCCAAATTAAATTGCGCGTCTGAATGATTTTGCAACGCTGCTGCCTCAAACCAGTCCGCCGCTTCTTCGTTATCTTGCGCCACGCCCTCGCCCATGTGATACATCATGCCCAACTGAAATTGCGCGTCCACATCGCCCTCTTCAGCCGATTGCGTGAACCAAGTTGCTGCTTTTTCAGGCTGCCCATCTTGCAGCAACAAAAAGCCCAAATGCGTTTGCGCGTTTATCACGCCAGCCTCAGCCGCCTTTTCGCACCACTCAATTGCTTTTTCATCGCTTTGCTCCACGCCCTCGCCGTTTTGGTACAAAATCGCCAAATTGTGAAACGCCTGCGCGTTGCCCTCTTCTGCCAATTTTGTCCATTCCGCCAACGCCGTTGCGAAATCGCCATTTAAATAAGCCGCTAAGCCCGTTTCTTGAGTTTCTGTTGTCATATTGTTTTCACTTTCGATGTTTAAATAAAACTGTTTTCAGGCAGCCTGAAAAAATAATATCTTGATTATACCCGATTTTTCAGGCTGCCTATTCACAGGTATAATAGCTCATCATTTTAAACAAACAATTATCTATTTTGAACAAAAAATCACCATGCCATACCAAACCCAACTCAAAGAAAAAACCGACCGTTTAACCGCCCTACTCGCCCCATTTGCCGCGCCAGAATTGCAAGTTTTCCCATCAGCAGAACAAGGCTACAGAATGCGCGCCGAATTTCGCGTGTGGCACGAAGGCGACGAAATTTCCTACGCCATGTTCCAAGCAGGCAGCAAAGCATCATCCGCATCGCTCATCAAAATGCCGCAATTCCCAGCCGCGCACGAATCCATCAACACACTCATGCCCGTATTGCTGAAAAAAGTTTCAGGCTGCCCAGTGTTAAAAACACGCTTTTACCAATGTGAATTTCTCGCCACGTTAAGCGGCGAAATGCTCGTTAGTATGATTTACCACAAAAAACTGGACGATGAATGGATAGCCGCCGCACGTGCCTTGCAAGATGAACTCGGCATTCACATCATCGGGCGCAGTCGTGGACAAAAAATCGTATTGAGCCAAGACTACGTTACCGAAATACTCAACGTACATGGCGAAACCTTCCAATATCGCCAATTAGAGGGCGGCTTCACACAACCCAACGCCAAAGTGTGCGAAAAAATGCTTGAATGGGCATGCGACCAAGCCCAAAGCGCAACAGGCGATTTATTGGAACTTTATTGCGGTAACGGCAACTTCACTTTGCCTTTATCGCGCCGATTCAATCGCGTGTTAGCCACCGAAGTTTCCAAAACATCAGTCGCCGCTGCACAATGGAATATTCAAGCTAATCAATCAGATAATATTGTGATTGCTCGATTGTCTGCCGAAGAATTTTCTGCTGCATTTTCAGGCAGCCGCGATTTTCAGCGTTTAGCACAAAATGGTGTGGTTTTGGCAGATTATGACTTTTCCACTATTTTTATCGACCCACCGCGCGCTGGTGTGGACGATGAAACGCTGAAATTAGTCGCGCAGTTTGACCGCGTGATTTATGTGTCGTGCAACCCCGAAACGCTGTGCAGCAATTTGTTGGCACTAACCAAAACGCATACCGTTCAGGCTGCCGCGTTGTTTGACCAATTTCCGTTTACGCACCATATTGAAAGCGGTGTGTTGTTAGTGAAAAAAGCAGCCTGAAAACCGAAAAAAGGTAATCATCATGAATTTTCAAGACCAACTCAAAGCGTTACACAAAGAAGCCAAAATCAAAACGCGCGAGCGCGAACTTGCTGAAGCCGAAGCCAAAAAACGCGCCGCCGAAACCGCAGATGTGAATTTTGCCGAACTGATGGGCGATGTGAAACCGATTAAATCGAGCAACCACTATGTAAAACCCGTGGACAAATCGCCCATCAAACCGCGCCCGAAAAACGAAGAATTGGACGATTCCAACTTTTTCTATATCGGCGACAGCGGCGTAACTTTGGAAATCCCAGCCACGTTCAGCAAAAACGGGCAAGGCAGCAACGACATCAAACGTTTGCAAAACGGGCATTACGAGGTGGTGGCGGACGTGGATTTACACGGTTACACGCAAGAGCAAGCGCAGCAAGTGTTGAACGAATTTATCGAATTTGTGCAACGACGCGGCGTGTGCGGCGAAATCGTGCATGGCAGTGGCTTGGGTTCATCGGGTTACACGCCTGTGTTGAAAACCATGGTTCGCCGTTGGTTAATGGCGCACCCTGATGTTTTGGCATATTGCGAACCGCGCAAAGGCAACGATGGCGCGGTACGGATTTTAGTGAAACGTCCGCGCAGAATTGACCCATTTGCGGAAGATAAATAAAAAAGCAGCCTGAAAACTTTTTCAGGCTGCTTTCTATTATTGCTGCTTCACTTGCTTACGTTTTTCGCGTTCCAAACGGCGTTGGCGACGTTTTTCCAGAAGCGCATCTCTACGCGCAATCAACACGCGGCGGCGTTTCCACCAATAGCGGAAAAACAACAGTCCACCCACACCCGTCACCACATACAAACCATATTGAAAGTGATGAATTTGACGCATCAACCAATCTTTGTTTTCCGCACCAATGTCGCCGATATACACCCAAATAGGCACAGAAATCAGCGCAGCGAAACCGTCCATCATCAGCCAACGCCAAAACGACACTTTGCCGCTCATGCCAGCCGTCAAGAAAATTGGGCTGCGTAACCCTGGTAAAAATCGTGCAACAAACAACACGCGGTTGCCGTATTGGTCAAACTTTTGTTGCACTTGCGCGTAACGCTTAGGCGGCAACAATTTGGCAATCAGGCGAAAATGCAAAATGCGCTGACCAAAATGTTTGCCCAACAAAAAGATAATGCCATCGCCCACCAGCACACCAGCTAAACCCACCAAAACCATAATATGCACATTGGTGTAGTGCAGACCTGAAATCACGCCACCCGCTACCAGCGTTACATCTTCGGGAATGGGAATACCAAAGCCACACAGCACGAGTACAAAAAACACGGCTGCGTAACCAAATTCGATAAAGAAATGTTCAAGTAACGCGAGCATAAGGAGGTTCTCTATTTAAAGTTAAACAATTTCAGGCAGCCTGAAAAGAATATTTATAATAATGATGACGCAGCCTGAAAACTTTCAGGCTGCGATTTTTAGCTTGCCTGACGAATCGCGTCTGCAATACGATTAGCGCATTGTTCCGCCAATACCGCTTGCTCCGCTTCCACCATCACGCGCACCACAGGTTCTGTACCAGACGCGCGCAACACCACGCGACCGCGTTCGCCCAATTCGCTTTCAGCCTGCGCCAAAGCATCTTTAGAAGCACTTTGCCAATCCTGACCTTTTTGAATACGCACGTTAATCATCGTTTGAGGATAAGGCTGCCAATCAATTGCCGTTTTCAAATCTTGCTCCAACACGCCCAATGCTGCCAAAACTTGCAACGCAGAGATAATGCTGTCGCCTGTGTTGTGTTTGTCCATGCACAAAATGTGTCCAGACGCTTCGCCGCCGATTAACCATTCGCGTTGGTGCAGTTGTTCCAGCACATAACGGTCGCCGACTTTGGCGCGTGCAAACTCAATGCCTCGCGCATTCAAGGCTTTTTCCATTGCCAAGTTGCTCATCACGGTGCCAACCACGCCACCAAATGGCAAGCCTTGCGCAGCACGGGCTTTGGCAATCACATAAATCAATTTATCGCCATCATAAACCACGCCGTGTTTGTCCACCATAATCAAACGGTCTCCATCGCCGTCCAATGCAATGCCGTAATCCGCGTCGTTTTGCAACACGGCAGCCTGAAGCGTTTTGGTGTAGGTTGCGCCAATTTTGTCGTTGATATTGTAGCCGTTGGGTTCGTCACCAATGCTAATCACTTCTGCGCCTAGTTCGTGGAACACTTTGGGCGCGGTGTTGTAGCCTGCGCCGTTTGCGGTATCAATCACTAATTTCAAGCCGCGCAAATCCATATTGGCTGGGAATGTAGATTTGCAAAATTCAATATAACGGTCGTCCGCGCCATTGATTCGGCGTGCGCGACCGAGTTGCGCTGACGGCAAGGTTTGCATTTCTTTTTCCAACTCGGCTTCAATTTCCAATTCCATTTCATCGCTGAGTTTCACGCCACCTTCTGCGAAAAATTTAATGCCGTTGTCTGAATACACGTTGTGTGAAGCAGAAATCATCACGCCACCGTCTAAACGGAACGCGCGTGTTAAATAGGCAATCGCTGGCGTTGGCAAAGGACCTGTTTGCAACACATTCACACCAGCCGCTGTGAAACCTGCCACCAAAGCAGTTTCCAGCATATAACCTGAAATGCGCGTGTCTTTGCCAATAATCACGGTTGGCTGATGTTGCGTTTCGTGTTTTTTCAATACTCGTCCGTAAGCAAAACCGAGTTTAATCACGAAATCGGGCGTAATCGGAAATTGTCCTACTTCGCCACGAACGCCGTCTGTACCAAAATATTTTCTTGTCATGATTGTGCCTTTGCCCGTTTTCAGGCTGCGTGAATAAAGGGTTTATTGTAAAGAAATTAGCTTTGTTATGCCATCATATCGCGGAATTTTTACGGTTTTTAGCGCAGTTAATCTACATTCTCTTGATAAATGCTAAATTTTGCCTCATATTAGCGCTTGGTCTATTTTTTACAAAGGAACTCTATGAAGACTCGTTTCGCTTTCATTTTAGCAACCGCTTTCACTTTATCCGCTTGCGGCGGTCAAAATCAAAACCAAGCAAGCAGCGCAGATAAACAAATTGCCGAAAATCAAAAGCAAATTGAATTATTGAAACAACAAGCGGAAATCCAACGCTTGCAAAAAGAAATCAGCCAAAATCAAGTGGCTTCACAACCGATGAGCGCAGAAAACCAAGTCTTCCAACTGGCGGCTTCGGAAGTGGCGAACACGATTCCACAAGCGGCGCAAGCAGCAGCCAAAGCGGGTGAAGTGGTGCAAGGTTTGGACGGTCAGCAATACACTTACGACCCTGATTCGGGCAACTGGTTGCTCTACGGCGCGATTGGTGCGGCGGCTGGCTATTTGATGTCAAACGCGATGAACAACCGCAATGCGGCACGTTACACGCCTGTGAGCAAACCAACGGCGGCGGTTTCGCGCGTTTATCAGGATTATCAAAAGCAAAATCCGACTAAATTGTCGCCACGTCAGCAAGTGCAACAGCAAGCGATTCAGAAACAGTATCAACCACAATCAACGCAAGCGCAGCAAAAAGCAACGCCAAATTATCGCCCTACGCAACAGGGTTACAGCAATAGCAACACGCCTGCGCCAGCGCGTAAATCGTTTGGTTTTGGCGGCGGTCGTAGAAAACGCTAATGGACAAAAGCAGCCTGAAAATATTTTCAGGCTGCTTTTTGTTTACAAATTTTGCTTACTTTCAAATTTCCGTTGTTCCCCTGCGATGGGGTCGCAGAACTCAATTGTTTTGGCGAGCAATTGGAGCGGTTTGGCATAGTCTTCCGAACCTGCTGGCAAGGCAATAGGATACAGCGCGTCATTGAGCAGCGGCATGCCCAAACCCATCATGTGAACGCGCAACTGGTGTTTTTTGCCTGTAATTGGTTTGAGTTCATACAAACTGTATTCGCCGCGCTGCTCTAGCAAAACAATTTCCGTTTCCGAATTGGGTTCTCCGTCCACTTGTTTGGTTAGGAAAAATGAATCGCCGCGCTCTAGCCGTGAACGGACGGTTAGTGGATACGCTAAATCGGTGCGCGTGGGCGCGATAGCGTGATACGTTTTGCGGACGGTTTTGTCTTGGAACATGGTTTGATAGGCGTGGCGCGAACTGGGGTTGTGCGAAAGTAACATCACGCCAGCCGTGTCTTTGTCTAGCCGATGAATGGGTGTGATGTCCGCCACGTTTAAATGCTGCAAATCAGGGCGCAATCGCAAGCGTGTGAGCAAGGTTTCGTGCAAGAAACGTCCGCTTGGAATCACGGGCAAGAAGTGCGGTTTATCTACTACGATTAGATGCTCGTCTTGCCACAAAATGTGTTCGTCGAAGGGGATACGCGGTTCGTCTTCGCGGCTGATTTCGCGGTAGTAATAAATCACGCAGCCTGAAACAAAGGGCGTGGTTTCATTAATGGGTTCGCCTTGTTGATTGACGACCATGCCGCTGTTGAGCCGTGCTTGCCATGCGGCTTCGCTGACAAAGGGGAAATGTTGGCACAGGAAAAATAAGATGGTTTTGCCTGTAAATTGTTTGTCGTGCGGCAAAACGAGATAGCTGGGTTTGATGCCGTCTAAAATGGGTAAGGGATTGTTTTGGGAATGGGGTTTCATTGGACTGAAATACTGCACATGCAGCCTGAAAATCGGGTATGCTTATGCGCTGTGAGATAGTGAAATTTGGATTTTATCATATGCGTGTTTTCAGGCTGCCTGAAAAACTATTATTTCCCCTTAAATACAACTCATTGAAAGAACCCCATGCTAGCTAAATTATTTTTATCCTTAGCTGCTTTCATTTCCGCTTGTCGCCAACGCGTGTAGCTATCATTACAACGTAGCCGCTTCTATTGATGATAAAATTTTAAGGGACGCGTTCTCCCGTTTAACATTTTCGCAGAAGCATCCGTGTATAGATGGACTAACTCACGAAGAAACATACGAAGAAATGCTACCCAAATTGACTCGGGGCGGACAATTTGTTGAAATCATTGATATATTGATTGCCGATGAAGCAACAATGAACAAAGCAACACAACAAAATTTAGTTTTATCCAATACACAACAAACCTTTACGCTGAAAAATTCAGCAGGTAAGCAACAACATTTTGCGATTGCACTCGCGCGGTACAGCAGAGTGAATAATTCAGATTATTTAATTGATTTAGTTAAACATATTCACTCCGAAGCAGGACAGCAAATTTTGCGTAAACATGGTTTCAGTATGACTAAATAACTTTCAGGCAGCCTGAAAATCTCTCTTTCCAACCCAAACCCAAAAAAGGTCAAACAAAATGGCACAAAACGTAGTAGTCATCGGTTCGCAATGGGGCGACGAAGGTAAAGGCAAAATCGTAGATTGGCTCGCGGAACAAACCACAGGCGTGGTGCGTTTTCAGGGCGGACACAACGCGGGACACACGCTGGTCGTAAACGGCAAAAAAACCGTGTTGCGCCTGATTCCAAGCGGTATTTTGCATGAAAAATTGGATTGCTTTATCGGGTCGGGCGTGGTCGTGTCGCCTGAAGCCTTGCTCGGCGAGATTGACGAATTGAACGTGGCTGGCGTGAAAGACGTGGAAAAACGCTTGAAAATTTCAGCAACCGCACCCCTGATTTTGCCGTATCACATCGCATTAGACCAAGCGCGTGAAGCGTCAAAAGGCGACAAAAAAATCGGTACAACTGGTCGCGGCATCGGCCCTGCGTATGAAGACAAAGTGGCTCGCCGTTCGGTGCGCGTGGGCGATTTGTTGAATATGGATTTGGTTGCGGACAAAGTTCGCGCGAATTTGGATTTGTATAATGTGCAGTTGGAACATTTGCACAAAGTCGCGCCTGTTGCGTTTGATGATGTAATGGCGAAAATCAACGCATTCCGCGAACGTGTTTTGCCGATGATTGCGGACGTTTCACGCACGTTGTACGACAAAAATCAACGCGGTGAGCGTTTGTTGTTTGAAGGTGCGCAAGGCACGTTGTTGGATATTGATTACGGCACTTATCCTTTTGTTACTTCATCAAATTGTATTGCTGGCGCGGCTTCGGCTGGCGCAGGTGTGCCGCCGCAAATGTTGCAATATGTATTGGGTATTGTGAAAGCCTACACCACGCGCGTGGGTAGCGGCCCCTTCCCAACGGAATTGTTTGACGATGTGGGCGCAGGTTTGGCACAACGCGGCAACGAGTTCGGCTCGGTAACAGGTCGTCCGCGCCGTTGTGGTTGGTTTGACGCGGCGGCATTGAAACGCTCAATCCAAGTAAACGGCATCACGGGCATGTGTATCACGAAATTGGACGTAATGGACGGCATGAAAGAAGTGAAAATTTGCACGGGCTACACGCTGCCAGACGGTTCTACGACTGACATTTTGCCATTCGGTGCGGACGCGGTAGCTGGCTGCATGCCGATTTATGAAACGATGGACGGCTGGACGGAAACGACTTTCGGCGTGAAATCGTATGACGCGCTGCCTGAAAATGCGAAAAAATATCTAAAACGCATTGAAGAAGTGTGCGGTGCGCCTGTGGCGATTATCTCAACTGGCCCAGACCGTGAAGAAACCATCTTAATTCAACACCCATTTGCATAAACAAAAAGCAGCCTGAAAAGTTTTCAGGCTGCTTTTTTATTCTTCCAACCAAATCGCACTCACCATGCGCCCAGTCTGCCCATCTCGGCGATACGAGAAAAACGATTCACGTTCCAAAACCGTGCAATGCTCGCCGCCAAAAATCTGCGTAACGCCTTCGCGCTGCAACACCAGTCGTGCCAAGTCATAAATATCTGCCAAATATTTGCCACCGCCAATTCCCTGAAACGCCCGTTCTGCCGCAGGCAAATCCGACACAAACGCATCAAACACATCTTGCCCCACTTCAAACGCTTCCGCACCAATCGCAGGCGCAAAATACGCCATGATTTCAATCGGTTCAACGCCCATGGCAGCAACTGTGTTTTGCAACACACCCCCCGCCAATCCGCGCCAACCCGCATGCGCCGCTGCGACTACCGTTCCCGCACGGTCGCAGAACAATACAGGCAAGCAATCTGCGGTCATCACGGCACACGCCACGCTGCCTGAATTGTCCCACGAAGCGTCTGCGTCTAAAGGGGTGTTCACGCTATCGGTGGCGCGAACCACATCTGCGCTGTGAATTTGGTTCAAATACGCCATCGGCACGCTTACTTGTTGCTGCACAATTTCGCGGTTTTTGGCAACGTGTTCGGGATTATCGCCAACGTGTGCGCCTACGTTCAGGCTGCTGAATTTGCCTAAACTCACGCCGCCATTGCGCGTTGTGATGAGCGTTTTGACGTTTTGGGGTGCAATCCAGTTAGCATGAAAAAAGCTGCCTGAAATTTTTTGGGGTAGCTGAATGGCAGTGGATAGGGTTTTGTCTTGCATGATGATGTCTTTCAAATAAGATAAAACCGCTTGAATATTATCCAAACGGTTTTCAGGCTGCATTTTTATGCTTGTTGGAATAACCAAGGTTGGGTTTGTCTACGTTTCGCTTCAAACGCTTGAATATCGTCTGCGTGTTGCAGAGTTAAGCCGATTTCGTCTAAGCCGTTGAGCAAGCAGTGTTTGCGGTGTTCTGTGATGTCAAACTTGAACACTTCGCCGCTTGGTGTGGTTAATTCTTGTTTAGCTAAGTCAATTGATAATTGGTAGCCTTCTTGTGCGTTCACTTCTTGGAACAATTTTTCTACTTGTTCTTCTGTCAATACGATTGGCAACAAGCCGTTTTTGTAGCAGTTATTGAAGAAAATATCTGCAAAACTTGGGGCAATCACGGCGCGGAAACCGTAGTCGTCTAACGCCCAAGGTGCATGTTCGCGGCTGGAACCGCAACCGAAATTTTTGCGTGTCAGCAAAATTTGTGCGCCTTGATAGCGTGGAAAATTCAATGGAAATTCTGGGTTGAGTGGGCGTTTGCTGTTGTCCATGCCTGGTTCGCCATGGTCGAGATAACGCCATTCGTCAAAGCAATTTACGCCAAAGCCTGAACGCTTAATGGATTTGAGAAATTGTTTAGGGATAATTGCGTCTGTGTCCACATTGTTGCGGTCTAATGGGGCAACTAGGGCGGTGGTTTGAGTAAATGCTTTCATGGAATGTGTCTCTGCAAGTAGCAGCCTGAAAAGTTTTCAGGCTGCGTTTTTTTGAAATTATTGAACGTAAATTGGTGCTGGTGCGGAGGCTGGTTCAGTTTTCACTGGCACAATCGCTGGGCGGTCAATCGGTTCTTGACGTGCTTCGATTTCTTGCGTGTCTTTTTTCACTGAATAATCTAATTTATCCCAAGTGGTTGCGTCTGAAGTTACGCTGCTGCGTGTGTCTGCACAAGCTGCCAATGCCAAAGCGGTTAAGCTCAAAAGAATGATTTTTTTCATAAAATTTTCCTTTAAAATTAAAAAATGAAGGGGTTACAGAGACAGAATATCTTTAAGCAATTTTGATGCAAATTCTCTGTCTCTGTTTGCATGGACAAGGTAGCCTGAAAATCAGTGCAGTTTCAAACGTCCTGAAATGCGTTTTTGTGCTAAACGTGCCAACGCCAGCAGCAGTGTTCTTCTAAATCCCAATACGGTGAAATGGTGCAATAAATGTAATGATACGTGTGCCCATTTTGCAATCAAGCCTTTAATGAAAATGGTGTTACTTGAGTGTTTTGGGTTGGTGGCTACTTTGCCAACGCCTGAGTCAAAACCTAATGAAACCAGTGAACCGCTATCGGTGTAGACAAATGTATCATTAAATGGTTTTTCTTGAGCCATTGCCCATAATTGTTTTGCCATAAAGCTGGCTTGTTGGTGCGCGGCTTGTGCGGTGGCTGGAATGCGTGTACCGTCTGCTTGTGTGAGGCTTGAGCAATCGCCAATCGCGTAAACGTGTTTGGCTGATGTTGCCATTTTGCCGTCTACAATAAATTGATTGATGTGGTTGGTTTCTAAACCAAAATGTTTATTGCTTTCTGATGCTTTGATGCCTGCCGCCCAAATTACGATGTCGGCTGGGATTTCGCCTTTATCGGTTACAACTGAATGTTCTGTAATTTCGTTTACTTTGGTGCCAACATGCACGTTGATTTGTTTACGTTCCAGAATTTGCATGGATTGTTCAGATACTTGCTCTGGCATTACTGACAAAATACGTGGCGCAGCTTCAATCAAATTGATTTCAATGCGGAAACGGTTGGCCATACCAATGATTTGGTGGATTTCATTATAGGCTTCAGTCATCTCTGCCGCTAATTCAACGCCTGTTGCGCCTGCGCCAATAATGGCGATGTTCAAATTGCGTTTGTCTGAGTGAGATGCTTGCAAGAAGCGACCAAATAGGTATTTTTGAAATTGCTGTGCGTCTTGTGCATTTTCCAAAGTATGCGCGTGTTCAAAGCCTTTTGTCCCGAAAGAGTTGGAACCGCTACCAATCGCTAATACGCAAGTATTAAAACTGATGGTGCTTTCTGGTACCAATAAACTGCCGTCTTCATCACGCAATTCGCCGATTGTGATTTGGCGTGCTTCGGCATTGAAACCTGTTAATTCACCCAATGTGAATGAAAAGTGATTGTGTCGTGCGAGTGTGGTGTAAAGCAAACCTTCTTGTTGTGGGTCAAGCGTGCCAACGGCTACTTCATGCAAAGTGGGCTTCCAAATGTGAACGATTGAGCGGTCAATCAACAACACTTTTTCGTTGCCCACGCCGCGTCCGTATTTGCGACCTAATTTTGCCGCCAGCTCTACGCCGCCAGCGCCACCACCAACAATAATAGTATCGTAATGCATCATAAATTATTTTCTTTCAATATTTTTCTAGTCGTAAAATCTGATTTGATTTTGCAAAATAGTTTTCAGGCTGCCTGAAAACGTCGATTTTGCAAGGTAATCATTATAATTGATTTATCTAACTAGTGATATGAATGAAAAAAAATTTATGAAGCAAAACTACTTTTCTTTCAGGCTGCCTAAAATATCACGCAGCCTGAAAGTTTCGCAATTAGTTTAAAAGACCTTTTAACATGTTGCCTACCGCAGAACCTTGTTCTGTTGTGGTGGTCATTGCTTTTTCAGTGGCTTGAGTGGCAGTTGTGGTTGTGCCAGTTAAGCCTGAAGTGGCTTTGTTAATCGCTGCATTTTTACCTGAAGTAGCTGTGCTTTTGGCGATTTTTTTCATAATACTATTCCTTAAAATGTTTATTTTGCACAACCTGTGCAGCCTGAATTATTGCCGAAATGTTGCATCATCTTTTGGGATTTAACGCAACTTAACGAGTTTCAGGCTGCGATTATTACATTACGCCATTTCGCGCACATCAACAAAATGCCCCATTACCGCCGCCGCCGCTGCCATTGCAGGGCTAACCAAATGCGTGCGACCGCCATTGCCTTGACGACCTTCAAAATTACGGTTGGACGTAGAAGCACAGCGTTGTTGCGGTTCAAGGCGATCAGCGTTCATCGCCAAGCACATTGAGCAGCCTGGTTCACGCCATTCAAATCCTGCGTCAATAAAGATTTTGTCCAAACCTTCTTGTTCCGCTTGCTGTTTCACCAAACCCGAACCTGGCACGATTAACACGCGCTGCACATTCGCCGCTTTCGTGCGACCTTTTGCCACTTTCGCCGCTTCACGCAAATCTTCAATGCGGCTGTTGGTGCAAGAGCCGATAAACACGATGTCCACAGGAATTTCATTCAATGGCGTGCCAGCCGTCAAACCCATGTATTCCAAAGCGCGTTCCATGCCAGCGCGTTTTACCGCATCTTGTTCATCGGCAGGATTTGGAACTACGTTACTGATTTCCAATACCATTTCAGGCGATGTTCCCCAAGTTACTTGCGGTTCAATGTCTTCCGCTTTGAAACGGTAAACTTGGTCAAATTCCGCGCCTTCGTCTGAAACCAAAGTACGCCAATATTCAACCGCTTTGTCCCAGTCATCGCCTTTTGGTGCGAATGGGCGACCTTTTACATAATCAATCGTCGTATCATCAACCGCGACAATGCCCGAACGTGCGCCCGCTTCAATCGCCATATTGCACAAAGTCATGCGACCTTCCATGCTTAAACTGCGAATGGCTGAACCGCCAAATTCAATCGCGTAACCCGTGCCGCCAGCCGTGCCGATTTGTCCGATGATGTACAAAGCCACGTCTTTTGCGGTAACGCCAAATTTCAGGCTGCCTGAAACGTCAATCAACATGGATTTGGATTTTTTCGCGGTAATACATTGCGTTGCCATTGTGTGTTCCACTTCGGATGTGCCGATGCCGTGCGCCAATGCGCCAAACGCCCCGTGAGTGGACGTGTGCGAATCGCCGCAAACCACGGTCATACCAGGCAATGTCGCTCCTTGTTCAGGCCCCATAACGTGAACAATGCCTTGACCTTTATCCATAAATGGGAAATACGCCAATGCGCCAAATTCTTTAATATTGCTGTCCAAAGTATCCACTTGCAATTTAGAAATCGGGTCTTGAATGCCCTTATCCCAATCGCCTGTTGGCGTGTTGTGGTCGGCTGTGGAGACTACGCTGTCAATGCGCCACAATTTGCGCCCTGCCATTTTCAAGCCTTCAAATGCTTGTGGGCTAGTCACTTCATGCACCAAATGGCGGTCAATATACAGCAGCACCGTGCCGTCTTCTTCTTCGCGGACGATGTGGCTATTCCAAAGTTTGTCGTAAAGGGTTTGTGGTTTCATGGTTGTGTTCTTTTATATAAGTTGAAAAACGATGGGGCGAATTTTAGACTTTTTAGACATTACCAGCAAGACAAAACTTCAAATTTTGGACAAATTTGTTATTTTATAGACAATATGTCTAATTATGATTTTCAGGCAGTCTGAAACTTTAATAAGCCCTTTATTTTTGCTATGATTGATTTCGCTCTTCTTTTCCACTTTTTTCAGGCTGCAATTATGTCCGTTTACACCAGCGTTTCCGATGAAGAAATGCGCCAACTTTTAACCGAGTACAACATCGGCGAATTTAAATCCCTGCAAGGTATTGCTCAAGGCGTAACCAACAGCAATTATTTTTTGCACACCAGCGAAAACAGCTACGTTTTAACCGTTTTTGAAACCTTACGCGCCGATGAATTGCCATTTTTCATGGAACTGACACAACATCTCAGCGCAAACGGCGTTGCGTGTCCTGCGCCCATCGCAAAAAAAAATGGCGATTTGACCGCCACATTAGCCAATAAACCAGCGTGTATCGTCAGCAAATTAACAGGCTGCGACACCGCATTTGCCACAGAAGAACAATGCTTTAGCACAGGTGCAATGCTTGCCAAAATGCACTCAGCCAGCAAAAGTTTCACACAAACCATGCTCAACCCACGTCACGCTGTATGGTGGACAGAAAGCAGCGAAAAATTGCTGCCATTTTTGGACACAGAAGACGCGGCGTTGCTCACTAATGAAATCGCCTTTTTAGCGCAACATCCAGACAACCACTTGCCAAGTGGCATTATTCACGCCGATTTATTTAAAGATAATGTATTACTCAATAAAAACCAAGTTTCTGGTTTTATTGACTTTTATTATGCGTGCAACGGCAGTTTTGTCTATGATTTAGCAATTGCGATTAACGATTGGGCGCGTAATGCAGACAACCATATTGTGCCGACTTTGCGCGATGCGTTTATGCGTGGTTATCAAAGCGTTCGCACATTGGAAGCGGCGGAAAAAGAATATTTGCCAGTCGCTTATCGTGCAGGCTGCGTGCGTTTTTGGGTGTCGCGTTTTCTGGATTATCATTTCCCAGCAGAGGGTGAAATGACGTTTATTAAAGACCCAAATGTGTTCCGTAATTTGCTGAATTACTATCGCCAGCAGTTTCAGGCTGCCTGAAAACAAAAAAACAGGTTCAGAAATGAACCTGTTTTTTATCGCTTAAATCTTACCTCTGACTTGTTCTGTCCCCCATTTAGCCAAAATTTTATCGTACGTTCCGTCTTTACGGATTGCTTCTAAACCCTTGTCTAAGCGTTGTTTTAATACATTATTTTTCTTATTGAGCACAAAACCAAAATATACTTTACTAGATGTATTTTTCAAAATATACAAATGAGGGTTATTCGCAGCATACAAATCCAGCACCCGCTCATTATCATAAACCGCAGCCACTTTGCCGCTAGCCATCGCCGTAATACCTTGGTAAATATTCGGAAAATGCTCAACCGCACCGAATTGCGCCTGCTTAGCCAACATATCGTAAGCACTGGAAGCCACCACCCCCGCAGGTTTTCCGTTCAATTGCGAAAAACTGGTCAATTTACCACTCACCTTCTCATCGACTAACGCCGCGCTAAATAAATTTAGATAAGGCTGAGTGAAAATGTATTTTTGCTGTCTTGCAGGTGTGATATTGATGCCGCCTAAAATAATATCCGTCGCATCTTCATCTAAACGACGAAATAAACTATCCATTTCCTGTGGCATGATTTTGATTTCAATACGCTCTTTTTCAGCAATCGCATTCAATAAATCAATATCCAAGCCCGTTAAAAAGCCGTCCTTATTGCGAAAAGAGAACGGCGGGTAAGAAACGTTACTCATTGCCCAGTATTGAGGCTTAGGACCATTATCCACATAAACCTCAACTTTAGGCTTGCTGGCAGCTGCCTCAGATTCAGCCTGTTTTTTGCCATCAGAACCAGAACATGCAGCCTGAAAACCAATCGCCAAAAACACCAAAACTGTTTTTAATTTCATCAACCTAATCCCTGATTATCCATCGGAAACTTGCGTTTCCTGCTCCATTACCGCCTTTAATTCCTGATACAGCGCACGGAAATTCTTAGGCGGTTTGCTCTGTTCCGCTTCCTTACGTGCATTGCGAATCAGCGTTCGCAAACTACCCGAATCCGCGTGTGGGTAGTCTGTCATAAATTTTGTGAGCGCATCATCATTTTCCAGCAAATGCGTACGCGCCTGTTCCACACGTTGCAAGAACGCATTGTGCGCCTGATTGTCGCCTTTCAAACGCGCCAAAAATTCACGGATTGGCGTAGGGTCAATATCACGCATCAAGCGACCAATATACTGGCGTTGGCGTTTTTCCGCGCTGTTTGACGTAATCTTTTTATACTCACGCACCGCATCATTCAAATTTTCAGGCAGCGATAATTTTTTCAATGTTTCCGAAGACAATTTGGTCAATTCCATGCCCAAATCCTGCAATTCGTCCATTTGTTTTTTCTTTTGGGTTTTGCTTACCCATTCTTCGTTTTGTTGTTCCATTTCAATAAACTTCAATCATCTCAAATTATTAGAGTGCGCAATCATAGCAAACTTTACGCAATACTTTAAGTTTTTATCTACTTTTACACGCAATGCAGCCTGAAACCGCTACAATGGGTAAAATTTCTTAACTCAACATTACTATTTTTATGTTTCAACATACCGCCCAAGAATTAAGCCAAGTTGCTGAGCAAGCCTTGGCGTTAGCCAAACAAAAAGGCGCGACATCAGCCGAAGTCGATGTGAGCGAATCTATTGGACAAAGCGTCCAAGTGCGTTGGCGCGACATCGAACAAATCGAACATCAACAAGACAAATCCTTAGACGTAACCGTTTACGTGGGACACAGCAAGGGACGTGCCAGCACCGCCGATTTATCGCCACAAGCGCTTGCCGCCACTGTTCAGGCTGCGTGTGATATAGCGCGATACACTGCTGAAGACCCCTTCTCAGGCTTAGCAGACCCCGATTTAATGGCCAAACACATTGGCGATTTAGACCGCTATCACGAATGGGACTTGTCATCTGAAACCGCCGTAGAACTCGCCAAACGCTGCGAAGACATCGCCCTTTCTGCCGACAAACGCATCACCAATTCCGAAGGCGCAGGCGTCAGCACAGGGCATTTCCAATTTGTTTACGCCAACTCACACGGCTTCAACCAACACCAACGTGGCACACGCCACAGCATTTCTTGCAGCGTGGTTGCCAGCGATGACAACGGCATGGAACGCGATTATTGGTACGACTTATCTTGCGATGCCACCGCATTGGACACACCCGAACAAATCGGCAAAATGGCAGCGCAACGCACACTCAGTCGCCTAGATTCACGCAGCCTGAAAACAGGCAATTATCCTGTGATGTTTGATACCACTATTTCAGGCAGCCTGATTGGACACATTATTGGAGGATTGTCAGGCAGCGCGTTGTATCGTGAAAGCAGTTTTTTGCTCAACAGCTTAGGCACACAAATTCTGCCCGACAACATCAGTCTACGCGAAGAACCGCACATTGCCCGTTCGCTCGGCAGCGCGTATTTTGACAGTGAAGGCGTGGCGACAAAACCACGCTTTGTGATTGAAAACGGCATTGTGCAAGGCTATTTTTTAGACAGCTACGCCGCACGAAAACTGAATTTGCAATCCACAGGCAACGCAGGCGGTTCGCACAATTTGTATTTAACCGTCACCGTCCCCACGCAAGCGGATTTATTGCGGCAAATGGGAACGGGATTGCTTGTAACCGAATTGATGGGGCAAGGCGTGAATATGCTCACAGGCGATTACTCTCGCGGCGCGGCAGGTTTTTGGGTAGAAAATGGCAAGATTGCGTATCCTGTTTCAGGGATTACGATTGCTGGCAGCCTGAAAGAAATGTTGCGCGGCATTGTTGGCACAGCAGACGATTCACTCAAGCGCAGTTCCAGCAAAATAGGTTCAATTTTAATTAGCGATATGACAGTAGCAGGAGGTTAGTATGAAACACGCTTTATTATGTAGTACAGCTCTAATGATTTTGCCTATGGTAACAGCAGAGGCTTGTTGGACAGACCCACCTACTGTCGCATTCATCAAACTCAACGATAAAAATCATGATGGTATGCTGGACTTAGAAGAATGGAAAGCGGCGCAAGTCAAATCTAAAGACAATCTGATTTTTTCGTTTGAAATGAACACCGTTGAATCGTTTAACCGCCGTGATGTGAACTACAATGGCAAAATCAACGCCGCCGAATTGGGCGCAGATGCGGTTCGTTATAAAAAAGACCCGTGTGTGGAATTTCAAGCAAGTTTGTCCAACATGAGCGGTGCTAATTCATTTATGCGCCACTAAATCACACGCAGCCTGAAAATGATTTTTCAGGCTGCATTGGCTTGATTAACAAAAAAACCATTATTTCAACTGATTTGCAGCCTGAAACCATTTTCAGGCTGCGTTGATTAGGAAAAACATGACCGAATACACCATCGCACACAACCACAACAACACCCCCGTACAACTCATCGCCAAAATGGCAAACCGCCACGGCTTAATCGCAGGCGCAACAGGCACAGGCAAAACCGTAACCCTACGCAAACTCGCCGAAACATTCAGCAGCCAAGGCGTACCCGTACTCATGGCAGACGTAAAAGGCGATTTATCAGGCATTTGCCGCGCAGGACAAAACAGCGGCAAAGTCGCCGAACGCATGGCGCAATACAGCTTATCAGACGACTATCTGCAAGGCTTCCCCGTTCGCTTTTGGGACGTATACGGCGAAACAGGTATCCCCGTGCGCGTAACCATTTCCGAAATGGGCGCAATGCTGCTCGCTCGCCTGATGAATCTGAACGGCACCCAAGAAGGCGTCTTAAATCTCGTATTCCGCGTAGCCGATGACAAAGGCTGGCACTTAATCGACCTAAAAGACCTGCGCGGCTTGCTGCAATACGTTTCCGAACACGCCAAAGAATACCGCGACACCTACGGCAACGTATCCGCCGCCAGCATCGGCGCAATCCAACGCCAACTGCTGCAACTCGAATCCGAAGGCGCAGACAAATTCTTTGGCGAACCATCGCTCAATCTGCAAGACTGGATTCAAAGCGAAAACGGGCAAGGCGTGATTAACATCGTAAACGCCGAAAAACTCATGCGCTCACCACGCCTATACAGCGCATTCATGCTCTGGTTTTTAGCCGAACTCTTTGAAACGCTGCCTGAAACAGGCGACCCAGAAAAACCCAAATTCGTCCTATTTTTTGACGAAGCCCACCTGATTTTTGACAACGCCAACAAAATCCTGATTGACCAAGTGGAACAAGCCGTGCGCCTGATTCGTTCCAAAGGTGTGGGCGTGTATTTCGTTACCCAAAATCCGCTGGATTTGCCCGACACCGTTTTGGAGCAACTCGGCAACCGCGTTCAACATGCCCTACGCGCCTTTACCCCACGCGACCAAAAAGCCGTAAGAGCCACCGCCGACACCTTCCGCAGCAACCCCAATTTAGACGTTGTCGCCACCATTACCGAATTAGCCGTTGGCGAAGCACTCGTTTCCTTTTTGGACGAAAACGGCATGCCGCAAGTGGTAGAACGCGCATTCATTATGCCGCCGCAATCACAGCTCACACCACTCACAGAAACCGAGCGCAACGCCGCATTCCAAGCCGATAATTTGTACCCACACTACAAAGACATGGTGGACAACTTCTCCGCATACGAAGCCCTGCAACAACTTGCCGAGCAACAAGCCACAGAAGTTCAGGCTGCCAGCGAAGCCAAACAACAAGAAATCGCCGCAAAACAAGAAGCTGACAAGCCCAGCGCATTGGACGGTTTTTTGGGCGGACTGTTTGGCGGTCGCAAAAAAGCAGGACAAGGCTTGGGTTATGATTTAGCTGATTCGATTGGCAGCCAAATCAACAAACAAGTCACCAAAGCCATTACGCGCACGGTGATGGGCGTAATTAAAAATATGTTGAAATAA
The DNA here is from genome assembly GCF_030177895.1 of Kingella negevensis. NCBI lineage: Bacteria > Pseudomonadati > Pseudomonadota > Betaproteobacteria > Neisseriales > Neisseriaceae > Kingella > Kingella negevensis. The sequence goes on along the minus strand of NZ_CP123448.1, from coordinate 265,274 downwards.
GTTTTCAGGCTGCATTTTTTCATTAAAATGCAGCCTGAAAACTTTTGTGAGAAGCCAAATGCCAAACCCAATCAAAAACATCGTTTTAGCCGCCGACCAAAACTACGCCCAACCCACCGAAACGCTCATCAAATCCATCATGCGCGTTCATCAAAACGTTCATTTTTATCTCATTCACAAAAGCGCATTTCCCGAAACATGGTTTGCCCAAATCAACCATTTACTGCAACAAATGAACAGCGTAATTTATGGCTTGAACGTGCAAAACCTAGACTTCTCCCATTTTCAGGCTGGCAATGGGCTGCCTGAAAGCAGTTTCTATCGCATTATCGCGCCGCAAATTCTACCCAAAGAAATCAACCGCGCTCTGTATTTAGACGTGGACATGATTGTCCACCTGCCGCTAGACACGTTTTACTGGCAAGATTTTTCAGGCTGCCATGCGGTTGCTGTGTCTGATATTGTTGCCGATTCCCCTCATGCCAACAGAATAGACGATTACCCAAAATTTACGCCCTACTTCAATTCGGGCGTATTACTGATGAATTTACCTCTGTGGCGCGAAACCGAATTTTTACAGACATTTGAACAAACCCTGCGCGATTACCCCCAACCCCTATTTGGCGACCAAGATTTGCTCAATCTAGCCTTGCGCGGAAAATGGCTTGCTGCGCCAGTCGGTTACAACTATCAAGTAGGGTCAATTCTCGCCTTTGCACAAAATCAAGGTTTGCACATGATGGCGCACCGCTTAGCCTGCCCACACAATGAATTAGCCATTATTCACTACACCGAAAAAGCCAAACCATGGCTGCACTCCCTTTGCCCTTATCGTCAATTCTATTTAGAAGTGGCTAACACATCATGGGAAGCCATTTTGCAGCAACATTTTGCACACTTTAATCCCAACGAAAGTTAACAAATACGCTATAATTGCGCCTTTATATAAAAGTTTTCAGGCAGCCTGAAAAAATATTTTTCAGGCTGCAAAATTTATTTTTTTTGCGCAAAATATGTCTAATAATCCATTATCCAAATTGCTGAAACAAAACAGCAAGCCCAGCAGCAAAAAAAAAGCTGCCATTAAATCCCCCAAAAAACCACGCGCCAGCACCAAAACTGCTTCCGCGATGATTAAAACACCTCCAGCCAAACCCCAAGCCAATAAAACCAACAAAAAAGCCGTAGCCACCAATAACGCCAGCAAAATCCCAGCGTTAGCCGTCACCAGTCGCACCAGCGAAAAAGACCGCAACCTCATTGACGACACCGTTTGGCTGTTTTTCTTGGTTGTAACCGCGTATCTTGCACTATGCTTAATCAGCTTCAGCATGAAAGACCCGTCATGGTCGCGCAATAGCCCTAATTCAGGCAGCATTCACAATTTTGGTGGCTTGCTCGGCTCATACATCGCCGATATTTTTTACTACCTATTCGGCATGTCCGCATGGTGGCTGATTATCGCCATGGGCGTGTGGTTATACCGCAATTTCCGCCCCATTTTAGCTTCAGGAAAACCGCCTTACAACGCCTTAATTGGGGGCGTAGGCTTAGGCTTTTTATTGCTGTGCAGCCCCGTTTTAGAAACTTTCGCGTTTGGCATCAGCTTGGATAAAAGTTTCCCACTGGGCGCAGGTGGCTTAGTCGGTTCGCTGATTGCATCAGGCTTGAGCAAAATGCTGGGTGTAACAGGCAGCGTGTTGATTTTCTTTATTATTTCCATGCTCGCTTTTTCCCTGTTAATCCAAATTTCGTGGTTAGACTTTTTGGAAAATTTGGGCAGCAAACTAGAAAGCCTATTCAAATACCTTTTCCGCAAACGCAACAGCGAAGAGGATGTTTTTATTGAAGAAGCATCTGAATCCAAAATCATTCAGCCCAAAAGCGTTGCCGTTGCAGAAAACATCATTGCTGAACCGATTGAACACAAACCTTCAGGCAGCACCAGCAATCGAAAAATTGATATTACAGTCGCGCAGCCTATTATCGCCAAAAGCAATCGCGAAAAAGTGGTAGAGCAATCGCAGCCTGAAAACCAATCAGAGTTGCAGCCTGAAATCCCTGAATATCAATTGCCTACATTAAGCAGCTTGAACAAACCGAAAGCAATTGCTTCAAGCGAAATTGATAAAGCGAAACTGGAAGAAACCGCTAAATACATCGAAGAGCGATTGGCAGACTTTGGCATTGAAGTCAAAGTGGTCAGCGCAACGGCGGGTCCTGTGATTACACGCTACGAAATCGAACCTGCTCGCGGCGTGAAAGGCAGCCAAATTGTCAATCTCAGCAAAGACTTGGCTCGCGCCTTAACCGTGCAATCTGTGCGTGTGGTCGAAACCATCGCTGGCAAAAACACCATGGGCATTGAGTTGCCAAACGAAAACCGCCAAGACGTGTTGCTACAAGAAATTTTTGCTTCAGACGCGTTTACTGAATCGCAATCTAAATTGAGCGTGGCATTAGGTAAAGACATCGCAGGCGCAGCCATGGTTGGCGACTTGGCAAAAATGCCGCATTTATTGGTGGGCGGTATGACAGGTTCGGGTAAATCCGTTGGCGTAAATGCCATGATTTTATCCATGTTATACAAAGCCAAACCTGATGAAGTCCGCTTCATTATGATTGACCCGAAAATGCTGGAATTGTCGGTTTACGAAGGTATTCCACACCTGCTCTGCCCTGTTGTTACCGATATGAAAGCCGCAGGCAACGCGCTGAATTGGTGCGTGGCAGAAATGGAAAAACGCTACCGTTTGCTGTCTCACGTTGGCGTGCGCAACTTGGCAGGTTACAACGAGAAAATTCAGGCTGCGAAATTGGCTGAAAAACCGATTCCAAACCCGTTTAGCCTGAATCCTGACGAACCTGAACCGTTGGAAAAATTGCCGCAAATCGTGGTGGTGATTGACGAATTAGCCGATTTAATGATGACCGAGAAAAAAGCGGTGGAAACACAAATCGCCCGACTGGCACAAAAAGCTCGTGCAGCAGGCATTCACATGATTATCGCCACTCAACGCCCAAGCGTGGACGTGATTACAGGCTTAATCAAAGCCAACGTGCCAACGCGCATGGCGTTTACCGTGCAAAGCCGCATTGATAGCCGCACCATTCTTGACCAAATGGGCGCGGAAGATTTGCTCAAATATGGCGATTTATTGTTCTTGCAACCAGGCGAAGCCGAACCAACTCGTTTGCAAGGCGCGTTTGTGAATGATGACGAAGTGCATCGCGTGGTATCGTTCATCAAAGCGCAAGCCGAGCCGAATTACGAAGAAGGCATTTTGAGCGGCGAAGCCACTTTGGCAACCAACCAATTCATCAACCCAGAAGCCAGCAATGGCGGTGATGAATTGTTTGACCAAGCCGTGCAATTTGTCGTGAGCAGCCGCAAAACATCAATTTCCGCCTTGCAACGCCACTTGCGAATTGGCTACAACCGCGCAGCCAACTTAATGCAAGCATTAGAAGACGGCGGCATTGTTTCCCCAGCCGAAACTGATGGCAAACGCCAAATTTTCGCACGCGGTGAAATGTAAAAAAGCTCAGGCAGCCTGAAAAATCATTTTCAGGCTGCCTGAATAATATAAGGAACTCACTATGTTAAATCTAAACAACCAAGCCACCGCCACATGGGACGAACCCATTGACATGCTTTACGCCTGCCACGGCAAAGTGAAATGCTTTTGCGGACAACTCAAAATGCTGCCTGAATACCTTGCAGAAAACGGCGTGAACACACCAGCGCGCGAAGCCATCAAACAAATCTGCACCTATTTCAACCAAGCCGCGCCCCTTCACCACGAAGATGAAGAACAAAATTTCTTCCCCACCCTGCTGCAATACGCTCCACAAGCCCAAAGCGACATTGACGAACTCAACCGCCAACACCAAATTTTACACGACAACTGGGCAACCCTACGCACACAATTAGAAGCCCTACTCAACGGCGAACGCAACGATTTAGACCTAACCGTTTTGCAGCAATTTGTTCACGGCTACGACGTACATACCGCCATTGAAGAACCCCTGTTTGACTTAGGTCGCCAAGCCATACCGCAAGCAGAACGCCAAGCGATTGGCAAAATTATGGCAGCTAGACGACACGCGTAACCAAAAAACCTGTTTCTCTTCAGAAACAGGTTTTTTATAGTAAATTCAAAATAAAATAGTACAATTCTAATTTTATCTTTAAGGCGCATAAACTATTTTTATGCGCTCAAAAAATTAGGTATCACGCGTAAAAAAAGACCACCACTTACAAAGAACAAGACCCAGAAAAAGTAGCTCATTATTTAGCTCAGTTAGCCCAATTTTCGGACTACCCGCTTGTTTATTTAGATGAAACAGAATTGGATACCTATTTCTTTCGTCTGTATGCTCGTAGTCCGAAAGGGGAAATCGTTAAAACCAAGATAAGCGGTAGAAAATACCAACGCTTATCATGAGTTGCAGCGCAAATTGAGCAAAATTTAATTGCGCCAATGATTTATCAAAATACAATGACCAGCGATTTTTTTGAAGCATGGTTTGAAACTATGTTTACCTGAAAAGTCATTGATTATTTTAGATAATGCTAGATTTCACAGAATGGGTATTCTGCAAGAAATGGTGCATCATTTGAGGCATAAAATGCTACCGCTTGCACCTTATTCGCCTGAATGAAATCCAATAGAAAAAATATGGGCAAATATTAAGAAATATATGCGTTCAATTTTGCCTAGTTATGATAATTTCACAGATGCGTTACTATCCTATTTTTATTTTAATTAACTATATTTAGCAAAGCCGTAGGTCGGGCTGGTAGCCCGACACAATCAATTATTGCCAAACTAACAAAGCATGATTGCGTTTGCCACGTTTCACAATCGTATATTTACCAAAACGTTTATGCTCATCGGTCAGCATACATTTATCATCAGGTTTTTCGGCTGCGAAATCAGGATTATTTTCCGCCACCACCGCGCCATTCAACAGCACCGCGCCAGCTTGCACAAAGCCACGCGCTTCCTTATTCGATTGCGCCAAACCTGCTTTCACCAACGCTTCCACCACGTTCAGGCTGCCTGAAACTTCCACCGCAGGCAAACCGTCCAACGCCAACTGCGCGTAATCCTGCTCCGTCAAACCGCTTTCATCGCCCGAGAACAGGCTTTCGGTAATGCGTTGCGCGGCGGCTAATGCTTCTTTGCCGTGAATCAAGCGTGTCATTTCTTCCGCCAAAATGCGTTGCGCTTCAGGTTTTTTTCCGCTAGCTTTGTCGGCAGCTTCAATCGCATCGATTTGCTCAATCGTCAAGAACGTGAAATATTTCAAGAATTTATATACGTCAGCGTCCGCCACTTTCAACCAGAATTGGTAGAAGTTGTAAGGTGATGTTTTGGCAGCGCTCAACCACACCGCGCCGCCTTCGGTTTTGCCGAATTTCGTGCCGTCCGCTTTCGTTACCAATGGCAAAGTCATGCCGTGAACGGTTTTTTGATTCAAACGGCGCGTGGTTTCTGTCCCCCAAGTGATGTTGCCCCATTGGTCGCTGCCGCCAATTTCTAATTGCACGTTGTGGCGTGAATTTAATTGCGCGAAATCATAACCCTGCAACAGCGCGTAAGAAAATTCAGTAAACGAAATACCTTGGTCTTCGCGTTCAATGCGTTGTTTAACTGATTCTTTTGCCAACATCGCGTTCACAGAGAAATGTTTACCGATGTCGCGCAGGAAATCCAAGCAGTTCATTGTGCCAAACCAATTCGCGTTATTTTCCATAATCGCTGGGTTTTCGCCGTCAAATTTCAAGAATGGTTTCAACTGGTTGCGAATGCTTTCCACCCAGCTAGCCACTGTTTCAGGTGTGTTCAGGCTGCGTTCGGTTGCTTTGAAACTTGGGTCGCCAATCATGCCAGTCGCACCGCCCACCAAAGCAACTGGCGTGTGTCCTGCATTTTGGAAACGGCGCAACACCAGCACAGGCAGCAAATGTCCGATGTGTAAGCTGTCAGCTGTGGGGTCAAAACCGCAATATAGGGCGATTTTTTCGTTGTCTAATAATTTTGATAGTTCGTTAATGTCGGTTGTTTGCGCGATTAAGCCGCGCGCTTGCAAATCTTGTAATAAAGCGTTCATATGTCTTTGTCTTCCTGTAAACAAAAGGCAGCCTGAAAACTTTTTCAGGCTGCGTGATTGAATTTTCGGGCTAAATTTTAACTGATTTTGCGGATAAGATATAGGGCATGTTGATATTCATATTGCGGCAGCTTTTCGCTCAAATATCAATGCACCCTAGTTTTCAGGCTGCGTTATTTGCTGTTTTCAATGATTGAACATGCGCCGCAGTGCGTTCTTTCGTGCCAATAAATTCAGGCTGCGACAAGGTTTCACAAATTTGATGAATTTGCGCCGCAGTCAAAATTTCTTGCTGAAACTGCTGCACGTATTCAATAAAATTTTTCGCAAGACAAATATTGTCAGGCAGCTTTTTCTTGATTTGGCAATTTCTGTGCGTGAATACCACCACGTTTTTGAAGACTTTTTCAGGCTGCCGCAATAAAGTTTCCAAGGCTTTAATATGCCCGTAATTTTGGCGCGTGGGATTTTTAAAAGGATATTCACAATTGTTGGAATATCTGCATATCCAGTTTTCATCTTTCAGGCTGCCATAAATCCAGCCTTTATGATATTTCGTTTCAATCACAAAAATCCCGTAAACCGAAACATAAACGTGGTCAATCTGCGTGGTTTGCCCGTTAACCAGCACAATCAAATTGTGAAACGCGTGATATTTTTCGCTATCCAATTTTACAGCCGCTCGCGCTTGCACCATTTTCTCGCCAAATAAGCCTTTGGTTTTCGGCGATTTCAGCCACACGAAAAACAAGATGATGGGAATCCACCACCAAGTAAAGGTAAAGATTTTCCAAAAACCTAACAAAATCATACCAATTAAGTGCATTTTGTTTACCTAGGCAGCCTGAAAAATCCGCGTATATTCGTCCGCCACAAACCCCACCAAAACCTGATTAGGCAACACCAACACAGGTCGCTTAATCACGCTCGGAAATTCGCACATCAATGCGATTGCGCCTGTTTCAGTTTCCGCTTGTACCTGTGACTCAGGCGTGAGCTTGCGCCAAGTTGTGCCACGCTTGTTCAACAACACATCAAGCGAAACGTGTTTCAGGCAGCCTGAAAGAAATTCAGCCGTTGGTGGCTCTTTTTTGAAATCGTGAAACGTGTACGCCACGCCATTTTCTTCCAACCATACACGCGCTTTTTTCACTGTTGCGCAATTGGGAATCCCGTATAAATGTGTCATTTTTTATCTCCAAAAAAATTTTCAGGCTGCATTGTATAAAATCACTGTTCTTTTGTCTTGTCGCAAGCACATTTTACCGCTATATTCAGCGTTTTAACCCATACCCCATTCTTGACGCAACAAAGGACGTAAACCATGAAAAAACTAATCGTATTGAGCGCAGCTTTGCTTTTAGCCGCATGCGGTAGCGACAACGAGCTATCTAAGTCAAAAGTAGAAAAAGCACTCAAAGAAACCGCTAAACAACGCGCGGTATGCGTTCCGTTTAACTTGAACATTGAATACACGCATGCTGGCGACAATCCTGCATTTACCAGCTTGGGCGCACCAGAAATTCGCATTGTGAAACGCCAAGAAAATGGCAAACGCGCCAACTTAGCGGCGGCTGACCAAATGGATATTTTGGTGAACGCAGGTTTGTATCATCAAGAAAATACACTGAAAGTGGGTGAAGGTGATGAAGCTGTACGTTACATGGTGTATAAAATTACTGAAAAAGGTCAAAAAGTCTTCCAAAGCACACCAACTGCGTCTTTGACTTGCGTTGGCACAGAAAAAGTAGAGAAAGTAAACTTCTTTACTGCACCTACTCCAGCAAATGGTATCACTGTAACTCAAGTTTCTTATGAAACCAAAGTTGAACCAGAACGCTGGGCAGCTAAATTGCTTAAAGGTACTCCGTTGTTAGAAGAAGTAAAACAAACGCGTACCCACCACGCCACTTTGGTAAAAACCAATGATGGCTGGCGCGATTTGAATGAATTGCGTAATCACTAATTCAGGCAGCCTGAAAATATAAAACCCACTATTTTCATAGTGGGTTTTTCTTATTTGTGTTTAAAGTGGTTCAAAATGCCCGTGCCCGAAATCCCAATCCAAAAGATTCCAATCACAAACGAACCTAAATTAAAATGTACCAGCAAGCTCAAAATCAACAACACCGCGCCGAAGCCGTTTACCAAATTATAAGGTAACGAAGTCGGTTTCCAACGCTCGCTTACCACACACCAAAACGCAAACACCACGCAGCCAAACCAATCATTTCCGCCACTTCAGGCGATACAGATACATATTGCAAAATTCCGTTTATTTCTACTTTCTCTATTTTTACTTTTGGATAGCGGATTAAATTCAAATCAGAGCAACGCAGCACTGGTTTGAAGATAATTCGCTATACACACAAGAAAAACCCGAACATTTAAATGCTCGGGTTCTCAAAACTTGGTGGCCAGAGGCAGGATCGAACTGCCGACACACGGATTTTCAATCCGTTGCTCTACCGACTGAGCTATCTGGCCAAGCTGTTAAAGCGCGTATTAAAACAGAAACGCCCCATTGCAGCAAGCACTTTTTAACACCATTTAACAAACAACCTTGTTTTTACAGCATAAAATTTTCAGGCAGTCTGAAAAAGTATTCACGCAGCCTGAAAAATCATACAATTCACTTTTCTCTCAAAATATTCAGAAAGCGAAATCATGCAACAACAAACCAAATACCTAAAAGACTACCAAGCCCCCACTCATCTCGTTCCCAAAATCCACCTATTTTTTGATATTTACGCCGACCGCACAGACGTGATTGCGTCTTTGTATATCGAGCCACAAAACGGCGCAACCGAACTCAAATTGCAAGGCGATGCCAAACTCATTTCCATTGTATTAGAAGGCGAAACGCTGCCTGAAACCGCCTACACCTACAACAAAGAAATCGAAACGCTCACGCTGCCTGAAATGCCAGTCGAGCCATTCACGCTGACCATTCACACGCAAGTTTTCCCTGATACGAATAAATCATTCAACGGCTTGTACGCAAGCGGTGGCAATCTCTACACCCAATGCGAACCCGAAGGCTTCCGCACGATTACCTACCACCCCGACCGCCCCGACGTAATGGGCGAATTTACCACCGAAATCCGCGCCGATGAAAAACAATTTCCTGTGCTGCTGTCCAACGGCAACAAAGTGGATTCAGGCAGCCTGAAAGACGGCAGACATTTCGCCGTGTGGCACGACCCATTCGCCAAACCAAGCTATTTATTCGCGTTGGTGGCTGGCGATTTGGCTTGCACACGCGACACGTTTACAACCCGAAGCGGACGCGATGTGGCGATTGAATTTTACACACGCCAAGAAGATGCGGACAAAGTCGCCTTTGCCGTAGAATCATTAAAAAATTCAATGAAATGGGACGAAGAGCGTTTCGGCTTGGAATACGATTTGGATATTTACATGGTTGTCGCGGTGGGCGATTTCAACATGGGCGCAATGGAAAACAAAGGCTTAAATATTTTCAATACAAAATATGTACTTGCCGACAGCCACACCGCCACAGACGCGGATTTTGAAGGCGTGGAAGGCGTGATTGGACACGAATATTTCCACAACTGGACAGGCAACCGCGTAACCTGCCGCGACTGGTTTCAGTTGTCGCTCAAAGAAGGCTTGACCGTGTTTCGCGACCAAGAATTTTCAGGCGACCGCGCCAGCCGAGCCGTCCGCCGCATTGAAAATGTAAACGTGTTACGCACCCACCAATTCGCCGAAGATGCCAGCCCCATGGCGCACCCCGTTCGCCCTGCCAGCTATGTGGAAATGAACAATTTTTACACCGTAACCGTGTACGAAAAAGGCGCGGAAGTCGTGCGAATGTATCACACATTCTTGGGCGAAGACGGCTTCCAAAAGGGCATGAAATTGTATTTTGAACGCCACGATGGGCAAGCCGTAACTTGCGATGATTTCCGCAACGCGATGGCAGATGCCAATGGCGTGGATTTCAGCCAATTTGCCTTGTGGTATTCGCAAGCAGGTACGCCGACTTTGGATATTTCAGGCAGCCTAAAAAATGGCGAATACGTTTTAAATGTAAAACAAATTTTGCCCGATACACCCGACCAAAAAGCCAGCGAAAAACAAGCCATGATGATGCCTTTGTCTATCGCGTTTTTGAATGAAAAAGGCGAGAAAATCGCTTTCAGGCAGCCTGAAAATGTGGAAACGCAAACCGAAACCGTTTTGACGATTAACCAAGCCGAGCAATCATTTAAATTTTTGATGTCAGCCAATTCGGTTACGCCGTCTTTATTGCGTGGTTTTTCCGCGCCTGTGCATTTGAATTTTGATTATACAGATGAACAACTTGCCTTATTATTGGCGAATGATGACGACCCATTTGCGCGTTGGGAAGCAGGGCAAACGCTGTACCGCCGAGCGATTTTGGCGAATGAACACGCCTTGGCAAATGGCGACAATACGCCCGAACACAGCAAATTGATTGACGCATTGCGAAACGTGTTGAACGCGAAAATTGACCCTGCATTCAAAGCCTTGCTGCTGAAAATCCCGACCGAAGCCGAGCTATGGGGCGACCGCGAAAACATCAACCCTGTGTTAATCGCGATGTCGCGTGAAGCCTTGTTGAACAACATCGCCCACGCCTTGCATGGCGAATTGTTGGCTAATGCGTTGAATGCGCGTGAATTGGAAAACGCCGACAAACGCGGCAAGGAAATTGCGGTTTATGAATACAATCCGAAAGACGCGGGATTGCGTTCGCTGCAATACGCGTGTTTCGCCTTGATTCATCGCTTTGATGAAAACGGCACGATTGAGCAAGTCTTTGAACATTATGACGAAATGGCGCGTAAAAACATGACGCATGAATGGGGCGTGTTATCCGCGATTAACCACAACAACAGCCCGAAACGCAATGAATTGCTCAATCGTTTTGCAGCGAAGTTTGCCGACCAAGCCCTTGTTATGGATAAATATTTTATGCTGATTGCCAGCAGTCGCCGTGCGGACACGTTGGCGCAAGTGCAGGCTGCTTTGTCGCACCCACAATTTTCGCTAACCAATCCGAATAAGGTTCGCTCGCTGATTGGCGTGTTTGCGCGGAATGTACCGCATTTTCACGCGGCGGACGGTTCGGGTTATGCGTTTGTGGCAGAAAAAATCCGTGAAATCAATGCGTTTAATCCGCAAGTGGCGGCTGGTTTGGCACGGACGTTTAATCTGATGAAACGCATTGAACCACAACGCCAAGCCTTGATGCGTGGGGAATTGGAAAAATTGGCGGCATTGGATACTTTATCCAAAGATGTGCGTGAGATTGTAGAGAAGATTTTGGCGTAAATGATTTAGGCAGCCTGAAAACACAAAAAACCTACTCTTTGTAAAAAAGAGTAGGTTTATTTATTTGGCTACATAAACGTTTCACACTCAGAATCAGAGCGGTTTGGATTTTTAAAAAACTTATCTTCCGAACAATCTGAAGTACTGCTTTTGCACAGCAAAGCCAAACCATCTTGATTGACACTCAACACGCGCGGCTCTGATTTTTTATCCCAAGCAACAGCTTTCAGGCTGTATGCGCTATCGTTCTCTGTTCCTTTGGGATTACCCTGCAATTTGATACAGAAAAATTCAGTTTGCGTAATAGGTAAGTCTATCCAATTGGTGCTATTTTTCTTGAAATTGCCTTGATTGGCATAATGCCGTTCTAAAATGTGTGCATTATTTAACAGTGCTTGATAAGCTGAATATAACCTCGCCTTTTGCACATAACGATGATAACTTGGATAAACAATTGCTATTAAAATGCTAATAATAGATAGGCTCGCCATCAATTCCACTAAAGAAAAACCGAAGCAATTTTGACTTTTCTGCATTACATCACTTCGCAATTTGTACCTGGGTCTTTATTGGCGTTGGAGCTGGCAATACCAGAAAGATTGCAACGCGCAATAGATGAAGCGCTTGAATCGTATTGCAAAATTAATTTTTTTGTAGACAATGCATTATTAGAATATAAACCTTCTTTTGGCGTTGCTTGCACAACATAGCGACTAGGAAAAACGCTTGTTAGTTTAAAGGTGTAAAAATCGTTGTCTAAAAGTATCACATTTGTCGCTTTGCTGGCATTTGCACTGCGCTCAAAAAACGTGATAGTAGGCCCAGTACAAGCTTGCTCGGTGCTACCTGTGCCCGTACTTGTGCTTGTGGTCGCTGCTTTAGGGGCGCAAAATGTGTTGTTTTGCGCGTAATGGCGTTCCATGAATTGACTTACACTGGTGATGACTGTGCGTGCGTTATCTAAACGTGCACGCTGTATGTAACTCGTGTAATTAGGATAAATCAGAGCAGCCAGAATTGCCATAATAGCAATTACCACCATCAGTTCCACCAGTGAAAAACCTTTTTGTTGTATCGATTTCTTCATATTCTCAAACCAAGTTTATTTAAATTTATCATTTGCGTTGATTAAGCAATTTTTATGCAGATTGCTTTCAGGCTGCCTGAAATAGACTATTATGCCAAAAATCTTGTTAATACATAAAATTTATATTAAAACAGCCATAATAACATTAAAATAGTGCTAAATTACAACGCTTCTTTGCAAAAATAAAACATTTTTAACAAAATGCTTGTATTTTGTAAACGTTTCCGCTATTGTTTGCTTTCCCCTATTATAAAACTTAAACGTCAAAGCGGTTAGTTGTCGCACAAAATAAGAGAGGTTTTTATGCAATTAACAGGCGCACAAATCATCGTGCAAAGTCTTAAAGCAGAAAATGTTGAATACGTTTTCGGTTATCCAGGTGGTGCGGTTATTGATATTTACGATGCGATTTATCAACTTCGCAAAGTAAAACACGTCTTAACACGCCACGAACAAGCAGCGGTTCACGCAGCAGACGCATACGCGCGCGTGAGCGGCAAAGTAGGTGTGGCATTGGTTACATCAGGTCCTGGCGCAACCAACGCGATTACAGGTATCGCCACTGCCTACAGCGATTCTATTCCATTGGTTGTGATTTCAGGTCAAGTGCCTTCTACTTTAGTTGGTACTGATGCCTTCCAAGAAATCGACATGATTGGGATTTCTCGCCCATGTGTGAAACACAATTTCTTGGTAAACAAAATTGAAGACTTAGCCATTACGATTAAAAAAGCGTTCCAAATTGCGCGTTCTGGTCGTTCTGGCCCTGTTGTGATTGACGTAACCAAAGACGTTTCTCAAGCCATGGCAAAATTCAGCTATCCGCAAGAAGACGTGGTTATCCGCTCTTATCAACCTGCCACTCAAGGGCATGTGGGGCAAATCAAAAAAGCCGCACAATTATTGGCAACTGCAAAACGCCCTTATGTTTACTTCGGTGGCGGCGCAGTGTTAAGCAACGCTTCGGCTGAATTGACTGAATTTGTGAACACTTTAGGCGTACCTTGCACCAGCACCTTAATGGGCTTGGGCGCAGTTTCAGGCAGCGATAAACACTTCTTGGGTATGCTTGGCATGCACGGCACTTATGAAGCCAACTTAGCCATGCAAAACGCAGACGTAATTGTGGCTGTGGGTGCACGTTTTGACGACCGCGTAGTCGGTTCAGTGCCAAAATTCATGGCAGCCCCGAAAAAAATCATTCACATCGACATCGACCCTTCTAGCATTTCAAAACGCGTGAAAGCAGATATTCCAATCGTGGGCGACGTGAAGAGCGTTTTAACCGATATGTTAGCCACATGGAAAGAATTGGGCTTGTCGCTCAACGCTGCCAACTTGGAAAAATGGTGGAAAACAATCGATGGCTGGCGCGCACAAAACTGCTTAATGCTGCCTGAAACCAAAGATGATGTGATTTTGCCACAATACGTGGTACAAACATTGGCGAAAGTGACTAACAACAACGCCATCATCACATCAGACGTAGGTCAGCACCAAATGTTCGCCGCGCAATACTATCCATTCCAACGCCCACGCCAATGGTTGAACTCAGGCGGCGCAGGCACAATGGGGGTCGGTTTACCATACGCAATCGGTGCAAAATTGGCTTGTCCTGATGAAGACGTGTTCTGTATCACAGGCGAAGGCTCAATTCAAATGAACATTCAAGAATTAGGTACTTGCATGGCATACAACGTGCCAGTGAAAATCGTGAACTTGAACAATGGCTGTTTAGGCATGGTTCGTCAATGGCAAGAATTGTTCTACCAAGGGCGCGAATCCGAAACTATTTTCAAAACGCAGCCTGATTTTGTGAAACTGGCAGAAGCCTACGGACACGTTGGCATCCGCGTAACCAAAGCCTCAGAAGTGGAAAGCGCATTGCGTGAAGCGATGGCAATCAAAGACCGCTTAGTGTTCTTAGATTTCATTACCGACCCACGTCAAACCGTATTCCCAATGATTGCCGCAGGCAAAGGCTTAGACGAAATGTTCTTACCTGCCCACATGAACAAATAAGGAATTATTATGCGACACATTCTTTCAATCCTAATGGAAAACGAATCAGGTGCGATGAGCCGCGTAGTAGGCTTATTTTCAGCGCGAAATTACAACATCGACTCACTTTCAGTCGCTCCAACGGAAGACAAAACCCTTTCACGCGTAACGATTGTTACCCACGCCGACAACGCAGGCATGGAACAAATCACCAAACAAGTGAACAAATTGATTGAAGTTGTGAAAGTGGTGGACTTGAACGAAAGCCGCTACGTTGAACGCGAATTGATGTTGATTAAAGTCCGTGCTGTGGGCAAAGAACGCGATGAGGTTTTGCGTTTGGCAGACATTTATCGTGGTCAAGTGATTGATGTTTCAGACAAAACGTACACCGTTGAACTCACTGGCACAAGCGACAAACTGGACAGTTTTATTGAAAACTTGCCAAACGGTTCAATTTTAGAAACCGTCCGCACAGGCGCAGCAGGTATTGGGCGCGGCGAACGTATTTTGAACATTTAACACTATGGTAATCAGTTAAATCAAAGTAAAATAAGGCAGCCTGAAAACTTTTCAGGCTGCCTTTTTAATTTTGGAAACAACCACATGGACACCCTATACAAAAACGCCCGTTTAACCACCATTCAACACAAGCACGAAGAAAACATCCTAATCCTCGGCTTTGAAGGGCTGCCAGACCGAGAATTTACCAGCGTTGTTGATTTCACGCTCAATGGCTTTTATCCGCATAACGTCTTGTTTGACGTGTATGAATACGACATTCCCACTCTGCCCGCCCGAATTGCCGCCGAATTTCCCAGCCTATCGTATTACATCCACAGCGGCGAAAACTGGCAAATCTTCTATCTGTCGCCCCAAGCAGGCATGGGCGGCATTATCGTTTGCGCCACGTTTTAATCAACACACGCAGCCTGAAAAATTACTGACAAAATTTGTCAGCTATTTTTCAGGCTGCAATAATAAATTTCTTACGAACCTCGTAGGTTGGGCATTCATGCCCAACAAAATTTTTCTTCTTTCGCAAAGTGTCGGGCATAAATGCACCAACCTACGACAAACAGAAAGCCCCAAATGTCCCAAAAACAAGCTCTAGTTATCTTCTCAGGCGGACAAGATTCCACCACCTGCCTCTTCCAAGCCATCGCCCAATACGGCGCAGAAAACGTCCAAGCCATCACATTCGCCTACGGACAACGCCACAAAATCGAACTAGAACGCGCCGCATGGATAGCCAAAGACCTCAACATCAAACAAACCGTTCTTGACCTATCCCTGATGACCAGCATCACCCACAACGCCCTAATGGACGACACCGCCTCCATACAAACCGAAAACAACCTACCCAACACCTTCGTGGACGGACGCAACGCCCTATTCCTGCTTTACGCCGCCATTTACGCCAAATCCCAAAATATCCACGACATCTTTGTTGGCGTATGCGAAACCGATTTCTCAGGCTACCCCGATTGCCGCGATGTGTTCGTCAAATCCATGAACGTAACACTCAACCTCGCCATGGCATACGACTTCAACATTCACACCCCCTTAATGTGGCTCACCAAAAAAGAAACATGGGCATTAGCTGACCAACTCGGCGCATTTGAATACGTCCGCAACCATACGCACACCTGCTATCTCGGCGTAGAAGGCGGTTGCCACGAATGCCCAAGCTGCGTATTGCGTGAACGTGGATTGCAAGAATATCTTGCCGAGAGAATATAAACAAAACGCAGCCTGAAAATATAGTGGATTAAATTTAGATTAGGACAAGGCGACAACGACCGCCGTGTACATCTAGTACATAAGGGAGTTGGCAACACTGTACTAATCTAAATTTAATTCACTATATCTTTTTCAGGCTGCGTTCAAACATCAAAACCGCTCACTTTCCAACAAATAACGCCACTTCCCAGCAGGCAACGCCCCCAATTTCACACGCCCAATCCGCACCCGTTTCAACCCAACCACGCGCAACCCCACCAATTCACACATACGGCGAATCTGACGTTTTTTCCCCTGTTTCAAAATAAAGCGCAACTGGTCTTCATTCTGCCAAGTAACCACCGCAGGACGCAACTTCTCCCCGTCCAAACTCAATCCATGATTCAGCAACGCCAAACCATTTTCAATCATCTTACCGCGCACGCGTACCAAATATTCCTTTTCACGCTCACTGTTTTCACCAATCAACTGTTTCGCCACGCGCCCATCTTGCGTCAAAACCAGCAAACCCACCGAATCAATATCCAAACGACCAGCAGGCGCAAGCCCTTTCAAATGGCTTGGTTGATACACAATGCGGCTCTTGTCTTCTTCCCAATGATTTTCAGGCGTAATCAATTCCACCGCCGCGCGATAATCCTTTTCAGACTGCCCACTCACAAAACCCACAGGTTTATTCAACAAAATCGTCACCCGTTGCGCCTGTTGTTCATGCGCCTGTTTGTTCAAATCAATACGGTCAGTCGGCAACACCTTTTGACCCAACACCGCAGGTACATCATTCACGCGCACCCAACCCTTTTCAATATAACTGTCCGCTTCACGGCGCGAACACAAACCCAATTCCGCCATGCGTTTAGATAAACGAATCGGTTCAGACATTTCAATTCTCCAAAAACAGCCGCGTAGGTTGAGCATTTATGCCCAACATTGCAGCCTGAAAAATGTCGGGCATCAATGCACCGACCTACACATTCACATAAAAAAGCAGCCTGAAAACCATTTTCAGGCTGCCTGATTTGCATTACTCAGCTTGCTCAGCGCATTCCATTTCCGCCAAAGCCAAACGGCGTTGCTCTTGCGCGTCATTGCTGCGATTAGAACACTCCAGCACAGTCGCCAACAACAAACGCGTTCGCACCGCAGGCTCAATCGCCATGCTCGCTTCCAAATAACCTTGCGCCTTGCCCCATAATTCACGATTGCTCGCCAATTCGCCCAAGCATCGCAACAAACACGCATCTTGCGGATTATTTTTCAACCAGCCATCTGCCGTATCAATCGCTTTTTGCTGACTGCGCTCGTCCAAATAACTCACGCTGTTTACAAACGGTTGCAGCAAAGCCGCGTCGTGTCGCGTTGGATAATGCTTGTTTACCCAAGCCACCGCCTGTTCATACAAACCCAATTCCACATATTTGTTTGCAATCGCCACATCTAAAACCGTATTGCGTTCGCCTTCGGGAATGCGTTTCAAACACGCTTTCATGCCTGCTTGGTCTTTTGCCATTGCCAACAAATCGCGATACGCTTGCTCTGTGGTTTGCTGCAATTCGCTGGCATTGATACCACCAGCCAAACGCAATTTGTTCGCCTTGTCCAAAATATCCAGCGCGTCCTTTTTGTCCAACGCCATGCGCAACTGCAAGCGTACCAAGCGAGTCAAACGTGGATTGATTTGCGCCGCAGATTTCAGATGATTATCTGCCGTAGCGTAATCTTGTTGGTTCAACGCGGTTTCAGCCAGCAATAAATAACGCGACAGTTGCACTTTTTCAGGCAGCTTCGCAATATCGTCCAAATACTGATTGCGTTGCTCCACGTTGCCGCTGCCGTCTGCCGCGTGTGCCGCCAACATCAATGCCAGCATACGGTTATCATCGCCAGCTTCGCCGTTTTTCAACACTTTCGCGGCATGTTGTTCGGCTTCTTGATATTTGCCTTCAAAGAACGCTAAACCTGCCAAATTCAATTCATGCGCGGCTTTGCGGCGGCGACGACCTGCACCAAATCGGCTCAGTTTCCCCGGGGTACCCAGCACGCCAAACAGCACTTTCATCAGCACATACATCACAAAAACGGCTGCCACCAAGCCCAAAATGAACAGGTGCAAGTTCACGCGCAGCATATAATGTTCAATCACAATATACACATTACCCGTGTAAGTGTGCGCTGCCAATGCCAAGCCCACCGCACACAAAAACAGGATAATAATCCAAATTAACTGTTTCATGCCTTAGCTCCTTTTTCAGGCTGCTTTTGCTCTGCTTTTGGTTTTTCAGCAGGTTTTTCCACTTTTTTCGGTTCAGAAGCCGCTTTTGGTTTTGCTGCTTCAGACGCAGCCTGAACAGGGACTGAAGCTGCTTTTGCTGGTACAGAAGCCGCCGCCGCAGGAACAGAAGCTGCTTTTGCTGGCACAGAAGCTGGCGCAGTATTGGTTGGCACAACTGGCGCAACCATTGGATTTTCAGGCAGCACCACAGGCGCAGAAGTGCGAACGCTGTCTTGATACGCGCGAACCGCAGCCAAACTGTTTTTCAGCGCGTCATCAGAAATACGGCGAATTTCCAGCGTTTTCAGTTCTGCCAACTCTTTCAACATCGCTTGAGCGGCTGGTGCGCTGGTATCAAAATATTGTTTGATTGCGCCTTCCACGTCTTCCAAGTCCGTTTTATAAATATCGCCATTGTTTTGCAACAACGCCAAACGTGCGTCAATCAAGCGAACGTGCAAGTTTTGGCGCAACACATAAATCTGCTCAGGCGAGAGGAGCATTTGGTCGCCGTTATCCAATTTACGCACTTCCACCATGCTCTTCATCAGCGCAACCGTGCCATCTAAAGCGCGATTCCAGAAATTGCCAGCTTGTGAAACAGGTTCAACTTCCGCGTTTTCCGCTTTCAAGGTATTGTCCACCAACAATGGCAACGCGTCCACGCTGCTATCCAAGCGCTCCAAACGCAATGCCGTACCTGTGATGTTCAAATATGGGCGGCTTTTCAGACCGTTCAAATCATCACTAATCGCTTGTTTAATTGGCAATAATTCAGG
This sequence comes from Kingella negevensis, assembly GCF_030177895.1. Taxonomy (NCBI): domain Bacteria; kingdom Pseudomonadati; phylum Pseudomonadota; class Betaproteobacteria; order Neisseriales; family Neisseriaceae; genus Kingella; species Kingella negevensis. The sequence goes on along the minus strand of NZ_CP123448.1, from coordinate 245,947 downwards.
CTGCTCAAAGCGTTGCAAGCGACGTTCTATGTTTTCTAACACGTTGGTTGCCACTGGCACATTGCCTGATAACAATAATTGCTGTGAAGCCACGTTCAGCGTAACTTCCACTTCATCAACCAGCCAATTCACGCGCCCTTTCAATAATTCTGCATACGCCAAATTCACGTTGTTCAGCGTTTTCGCGCTGCTTTCTTGGCTTGCCAACAATTTGGTGATTTGCGCGTCAATCGCGTCTTGTTTTGCCAACGTGTTTTGCAACAAAACGGCGTTTTGGCTGTTACCCAACGCAGCGTTATTTAAATCTTGTTCAAACGCTAATTTTTGCGTGTTTAGCGTGTTTTGCCCTTGCACAAACAAGAGACCACTCGCGCCCAGTGCTAACAAAGATAACACCAATGCGCCCGTTGCCATGCCTTTGCCGCCTGTTTTTTCAATCACGATTTGCTGTGGTTGCGCGGTTGGGGCAAGCGGTTTTTCAGGCTGCGTTACCGCAGGAACGGTTTGATTTTCCTGTTTATTTTGTGAGTCAGTCATTTATTGTCTCCAGTGGGAAACTGTGTAAAGAATAGTGAGAAAGCCCCTCTGCTAGCTGGCGAACCAGTTGCGCATTTTGTGCGCCACACGCTGATAAGGTGTGTGCAATTCGGGCGTGATGTGTGAAGTATATCAAGGAATTGAGCGTTTGCGTATAAGTTGGCGGCGCTTGCGCGAAAACGGCTTGTGCCATTTCGGACGATGTTACCCATGCGGCTTGGGGGGGGGCAGCCTGAAAAATTGTCCAGTCTAGCGGTTGGGGTTCGCGGCGGTAAATCTCGGCGTAGGTTATGTTGAAACCACGTTGGCGCAGGGTTTCGGCTAGGGTTTCGCGCCCGTTTTGTCCGCGCACGATTAGGATATTTGCGCCGTGTGGCAGGGTGTCCCAAATCGGCAACACCAGCGCGGCTTCGCTGTCGTTGCCTGTTTCGCTGTGGACGATTTGGGTTGCGCCGATGTGTTGCAGGGCTTTGGCGGTTGCTGCGCCTACTGCGATGTTTGGGATTGTTTTCAGGCTGCCTGAAATTTGCGTGGTTTCTACCGCAGTTGGGCTAACCCAAAAAATCGCGTCTGCTTGGGCGATTTGTTCGGGCAACCGCGCTAGGTTTTCAGGCTGCGTTTGAATGCGAATGGGGGCGAATGGGATTGGTGTCCAGCCGTGTTGTTGGCAGATTTGCGCGTCTTCGGCTTGGCGGTTTTGTGGGCGGATGATTAGGATGTTGGGCATTTTTTCAGGCTGCGTGTTGAGCCTTTCTGCGGAACAATCGTGGGTTTACTCAACAAATTTCCATGTTGGGCTGCCAGCCCGACCTACGGCACAATTTCGCCATTCATAGGTCGGATACTCGTATTTAACAACCATTCCATTTCACAAATTGTCGGATTCAAGAATCCGACCTACGGTTTTCGCAGAAAGTCTAAAAGGTTTAAAACGCTTTTCAGGCTGCATTTTCTTCAAAACGCAGCCTGAAAAATCACAAATGATTAGCTTGCAGTTTGCTCCGCCAACACTGCCGCAATCAATTCTACCGCACCATCATCAGCCAATTTTTTGGCAACAGCTCTACCCAATGCGTCTGCATATTCCGCAGGGGCTTGCGCGTCTGCGGTCAGCATAACCGAACCGTCAGGGTGCGCCACCAAGCCGTGAAGTGTCAGTAAACCTGCGTCATCAGCCGTGCAATACGCCGCCAATGGTACTTGGCAACTGCCGCCCAATGCTCGCGCCAACGCGCGTTCTGCGGTAACGCAAGCGGCGGTTTTGGCGTGGTTCAATGGCAATAGGGCTGCCACCAAGTCGGCACGGTGCGCGGCAATTTCAATGCCCAATGCGCCTTGCCCTGCGGCTGGCAAGCTGTCTGCTGGCGACAACATGCAACGAATGCGCTCGTGCAATTCAAGGCGTTCCAAACCTGCGGCAGCAAGGATAATCGCATCATAATCACCGTTATCCAATTTGGCTAAACGGGTTTGCAGATTGCCGCGCAAAGGTTTCACAACTAAATGCGGAAAACGGGCGCGTAACTGTGCTTCTCGGCGCAAGCTGGACGTACCAACTACCGCGCCTTTGGGCAAGTCTTCCAAACGTGCATATTGATTGGACACGAATGCGTCAAACGGGTTGGCGCGTTCGCCAATCGCTACCAAGGCGAAACCTTCGGGCAAATCCATCGGCACGTCTTTAATGGAATGTACGGCCAAATCGGCGCGATTTTCTTGCAGCGCGGTTTCTAGTTCTTTGATAAACAAGCCTTTGCCGCCGATTTTAGATAGGGTGCGGTCTAGGATTTGGTCTCCTTTGGTTGTCATGCCTTCAATGCTGACTTCGCATTCGGGATACAGGGCTTGCAGTTGGGCTTGAATGTGTTTGGCTTGCCACATGGCTAATGCGCTTTCGCGGCTGGCAATCACTAATTTTTTGGGTGTTGTCATGGTAGTCGTTCAAATAAAAATGGACTTCCTGCGAAATGTGTAGTTTTGCAGGAAACTTAATGGAAAACGCAGCCCGAAAACATTTTCAGGCTGCCTGAAAAATTAAGATTCTTGCACAATCGGAATTTTCGGAACGTACAAAATATCTTGCGTGGTTTTGTTGAGCAAATCCGCCAGCGTGTAGCCGTCCAAATGATTCAAAAAGGCTTTAATGCCGCCGCCCAAAATTTCCGCTAAACGGCAGTTGCAAGTAATCAAGCATTGGTTATCATCGCGGAAACATTCGGCAATTTGCAAAGGTTCCATCAAGCGCACAACTGCACCCACGCGAATGTCTTCAGGCTTTTGCCCCAAGCGCAAACCGCCGCCTTTGCCGCGAACGCTGGCTAAAAAACCGCCTTTTACTAACATGGTTACCACTTTCATCAAATGGCTTTTGGAAATGTTATACGTTTGAGCAATCGTAGCGATATTCACCAAATCTTCATCGTTTACCGCAGCATAAATTAACACGCGCAAGGCGTAATCTGTTTGTTGTGTGAGATACATAGTTGCAGTGGTTTGTTTAAAGTTTCATAATACGGTAATCTTATACCCAAACTCCTATATATAACAAGGTTAAATCACAAAAAATGAAACGACACGCCGCTTTAATTAACCTTTCTCAGGAACATCATCACACCTTAGCTTTGTGTTTACGCATTTTGCGCGACCCTGAGCAAAATCATCAAAAAGACATCACCGAACATTTCCTTGATTTAGAAAAACATTTCAGCACAGAAGAACGCCAATTTGCACCGTTATGGTCAGCACTCAACCGCTCCGATTTACGCGAACGCTTTGAACACGACCACGCGCAACTGCGTCAAATGTTTCAGGCTGCAAAATTTGATGATACTGAATGGAACACCCAATTTGCCACCTTGCTGCGCGACCATGCCCGTTTTGAAGAACGAGAGTTGTTTCCCGAATTAGAAACGAAAGCGTTATAAAACGCAGCCTGAAAACAGTTTTCCCACAAACCACCCAAAAAAACGAGTAACCAAATGAAAACCCTACTTGCTTACACCAAACCCAGCCACCCCGTTTGGGCAATGGCATTCCGTCCACTTTATCTACTCACGTCCGCCTACGCCGTGTTATCCATCTTATTATGGGGGTTCGGCTACCAAGGCACACGCGCACTGCCATCTTATTTTTGGCACTCGCACGAAATGATTTGGGGCTACGCAGGCGCAGTTGTTGTTGCCTTTTTACTGACCGCAGTCGCCACATGGACAGGACAACCACCCGTACGCGGCAAATTCCTAATGGCAATCGTTGGCGCATGGATTTTGGCACGAATCAGTGCATTCTTGCCAACAGGCTTACTCACCGCCTTTTTCGGCACAGCGTTTTACTGGCTCGCCGCATACGGCATGGGCGAATCCGTGTACCGCAGCCGCAATTCACGCAACTATTTAGCCGTAGTCGCCCTGTTCCTGATTGGTGTCAGCCATCTCTCATTCCATATTTATCTGCACAAACTAGACAACGGCGCACTCGCCAACGGTTTACACGCAGGTTTAATGCTCGTAGCAGGTTTCATCGGCTTGATTGGCAACCGCATTATCCCATTCTTCACATCACGCCGACTGAACACCCCACAAATCGGCAGCCCACAATGGGCAATCACCGCCGCACTCGTTTTGCCGATGACTTCCGCGCTATTGATGATGACACAAACCGCAGTCGCATTAACCTTTTATTTGAACCTATTTGCTGGCGTGTTGGGCTGCGTGCAAGTGAAACGCTGGTTTGACAAAGCCATTTTGCGCGAACCGATGTTGTGGACGCTGCACGCAGGTTATGCATTTTCATCAGTTGGCTTGATTTTCATGGCGTTTGGCGTTGCCGCACCGCAAACCATGAGCTTAGGCGTACATTTATTGTCAGTCGGCGGCATGGGCTTGCTCACCATCAGCATGATGACACGCACCGCATTGGGACACACAGGACGCGCCCTATACCCAGCACCCAAATGGTTGCCAACCGCATTTTGGTTAATGGTTGCCGCAGCCGTGCTTCGCGCATTTGCCGCCGTGATGCTGTATGTAAACACCACCGCCTATATGCACTCACGCACTTGCTCCGCGATTTTATTCGCCGCGTCATTAACGATTTACTTCGTGCGCTATTTCCCATGGCTAACGCAACCGCGCGTTGATGGCAAAGCAGGTTAAAACAACACAATCAAAAGCAGCCTGAAAAACAATTGTTTTGCTGCAAAACGAAAACCGCGTAGGTCGGATACTTGAATCCGACCTACGATAAGGTTAAGTTTTGTAGGAAATCTGATAGTTTTCAGGCTGCTTTTTTGGTATATTTTTCATTTTCAGGTTGCAAACAAATTCCGTTATTTTTAACGTGTGAACGTGGCGTTGCGCCGCCACACCCACGCTTAAAATTTGTGAAATGCAACTTTTTGCAGCCTGAAAACGAAAGTCGGCTTAGAAAGCCGACCTACCACCCACTCCCCACAAGGAACCCCCACCCCCATGGAAAAAGAATTAGACCACACCATGCGCCTAGACAAATGGCTATGGGCAGCCCGATTTTTCAAAACACGCAGTCTCGCCAGCAAACACATCGAACTCGGGCGCGTGCAAGTAAACGGCGTAAAAACCAAAACCAGCAAATACATCATCGTTGGCGACGTGATTGACTTAACGCTCAATTCCCTGCCCTACAAACTCACCGTACTCAAGCTCAACCACCAACGCCGCCCAGCACCCGAAGCCCGTTTACTCTATCAAGAAGACGAAAAAACCGCCGTGCAACGCGAAGCACAAAAATTGCTAGACCAAGCCAGCCGAATCACCGCAGCCTACCCAGACGGCAGACCCACCAAACGCGACCGTCGTCAGCTAGACAAAGTGAAACGCGGCGATTGGTAAAACCCATTTTTCAGGCTGCAATGTAGGTCGGTAAATTTATGCCCGACATTTTCACAACACTCAAAACTCCGTAGGCTGGGTTGCGACCCAGCAAATTCACGCAACCTGAAATCGCAGGGTTATAACCCAGCCTATCAAAATCCCCTTTAACCCCAAATGCAGCCTGAAAAATCATGACAAATCCAACCGTAGCCATCATTACCGCCACCATCGGACGCGCCGAACTTGAACGCGCCATACAAAGCGTTGCCGCGCAAACCCATCCCTGCACACGTTATGTATTTGTGGACGGCAAACAACACGCCGCAGCCGCACGCCCAATTCTCGAGCGTTATCCGCACGTCAAAGCCGTGTATCTGCCCGTGAACACAGGCGCAAACGGCTGGTACAACAGCCACATCAACGCCGCCGCACCATTTATCGCACAAGAAGACATCATCTGCTTTTTAGACGATGACAACTGGTATCGAGAAGACCACGTCGCCAGCGTGGTAGAAACCTTCGCACAAAGCCAAGCGGATTACGTTTACACGCTGCGCAATTTCTACAACGCACAAAACCAATTCATGTGCCGCGACGACATGGAATCGCTAGGCGAATGGGAATGCAAACTCGCCAATCAACGCATTGATATTCCACTTACCGTGTTGAATGAAACCCAATTTGTCAAAACACCCGAAGTATTGCAAACCCACATGATAGACGTAAACTGCTTCGCCATGACCCGAAAAACCGCGCAAGAAATCGCCTCCGAGTGGTGCATTGTCGGATTAGGCAACGATGGCAAAGTATTCAAAAAACTGCGTGAATTGAATAAAAAATACGTTGGCACAGGGCGTTATACCGTAAATTATTTTTGCGACAACGCCGTCAGAATGAAAGGCTTGTACGAAGTCCTTTTACAATGGTTGCCCGTTGATGAAGTAAACAAACTGATTGAAGACTACATTATCCGCACCCAAGAAGCCCACCACCAACTCTACGGCGGCAGACCATGGGCAAAAGAATAGTTTTCAGGCTGCAACATGAACAATCGCAGCCTGAAAACACATTTAGTCAAATTTAAAGTAAACGTGGCGGCGCAACGCCACATTCAAATTTAAAGCAGCCTGAAACCCGAAAGCACGCCATGACTGAACCCCTATTTCACACCACCTGCCCCAGTTGCGGCGCACCCGTCCAAATCCACTCCGCCACCGCAGTAACCATCATTTGCAGCTACTGCAGCAGCCTACTCACGCGCCAAGACAACAGCCTGCAAGACACAGGACGCGATTCCGCCCTACTGCAAGACTTCAGCCCCCTACAAATCGGCACAACAGGCACATACGCCGCCCAATCCTTCAACATTATCGGGCGACTACAAGCCAAATACGACTCAGGCATTTGGAACGAATGGTACATAAAATTCAACGACGGCACAGACGGCTGGCTCTCCGAATCCAGTGACCAATACGTCATCGTTAAACACACCCAATCGCCCAATAACCCCCCAGAATTTCACACGATTCGCGCAGGGGTAACCACATTAGACTTCGGCAAACGCTTCATCGCCAGCGACGTACACGAAATCACACTCAGCCAAGCCACCGCCCAAGGCGAACTCCCTTTCAGGCTGCCTGAAAACTACCAAAATCGCGTATCCGACTGGCGCAGCGAAAACGCCTTTCTCACGCTTGACTACGAACAAACCCCACCGCTCGCCTATCTTGGGCGCACCGTCAAACTCAACGAACTATCACTAGGCAACACACGCGATGAAACCCAAATCCGCCAAAGCGCAGGCAGCCTAAAAGGCACACGCCAAAGCGAAAACTGCCCCAACTGCGGCTCGCCCGTAAACTGGATAACAGGCGCAACCGCCAATATCATCTGCCCCAGTTGCAGCAGCGAAATCGACACCAGCAACGGCAAAGCCGAATTGATTGCCGCCAACAATATGCGTCAAGCCCAAGACACCGCCAGCACTCTACCACTCGGCAAAACAGGCAACATCAACGGCACGCATTACACCGTGATTGGTCTCGTCCGCAAAGAAGAAATCAGCTTCAGCGACGCATACGCCCTGATGAACCAACAAAACCCAGCAGGTTACGGCGTTGTGCCACAAGGCTACTGGACAGAATACCTATTGTATTCCCCCAGCCACGGCTTCAAATGGTTAGTGGAAACCCCCGAAGACGGCTTCAGCCTATCCGAAACCCTCGCCGACTTCCCACGCCTAGACGCACACAACCGCCCCCAAGGCAGCACCAAACTATACGACTACGGCTCACGCGTCAGCTATGCCGCAGGTGCGTTTTATTGGCACATTCGCGCCAACGACATCAACGTCTATCAAGACTACCGCCAAGGCAACAGCAAACTCAGCGCAGAATATTCGCGCAACGAATTGGCATGGAGCAAAAGCACGCCCATTCCCTATCAGCAAATTGCCCAATGGTTCAATCTTGGCAACGCGCCCAAATACACCACACAAATGAAACCTGACCCTGTTTCACGCGGATTGGTTTATCTGATGATGGCGGTTTTTGTGATTATTAATATTCCAGCGTGGCTGATGATGGGTACTGATGGCGATGGTTTTGAATTTTCCTTTTTTGTCAGTGCAGTTGTGTTATTTATCTTACACGGCGTAGGCACTTCATCTGATGATTAAAACAAATGCAGCCTGAAAACACATTTCGTGTTTTCAGGCTGCATTTATAGTGGATTAAATTTAGATTAGGACAAGGCGACAATGACCGTCGTGTACATCTAGTACATCCAACTTCACCCCTTGAATCAACGCCCGAACCGCACGAGAATTGTCAAACACACTTTCACGCGCTACACCAGTCAAATCACATTCCATCAGCAACATATTCGCAGGACGTTTCAAATGCAAACTCGGGCGAATAGCCGCAGCCTGAAAAGGCAAATTCAATTTTTGTGCAAACGCCTTCGCGCGTTCATTTGCCGTTTGCAACATCGCATTCAATTTCACATCCAAATGAAACGCGCGTACACGCAAAACCAAAATACGCGCCGCAAACCAGTCCATTTCATCGGTAAAAGTGGCAGGGCTATTTTTGCTTAAATCGCAACGCGAAGCCGCAATCAGCATCGCCACCGTGCGAATTTCAGGCAGCATGGCTTCGCTTAACAAATCCTTGTGCGTAAAACCAATTGGGTTCACACACAAATCCGTGCGATGAGCGTTGCCGTCTGTAATCAAGCAACATTGGCGCAATGTAGTTTCAGCAGAAAAATCAGATTGGAATAATTGAGCGGTTTTCATAACGGTTTCCTTTGGTTTAATGGTTTAAACATCGGGCGGTTATCAAAACGCAAGATAAAAAAACCGCCGCGATAGATTTCGGGGCGGGATAACTTTGTTACCGTAATTACACACGCAAAAAAGCGGTACCGCACCGAAGTGTGTACCACCAATAATAAGCAACATAAGCAACAAAGTTTTTCATGATAAAGTCTTCTAAGAAAGGTAAGATGATGTAAGCGAAAATTTACGCCTTTGGGACTAAATCTGTCAAGCCAAAATAAAAATGCAGCCTGAAAAACTTTTCAGGCTGCTGTTTTTTATGATTTATTTTTTTCACGCAACTGATTTTTTACTGTGCGGAAAATCACATCTAAATTATGGTCCAACACATCTTGCACCATATCAGGCGTGGCTTCGTTCAACATCGCTTGTAAATCGTAAGATAAAGTTGCCATTTTGCGCTGCAAGGCTTGGCGCACCAAACCTGCTACGGCGTTGCTCAAATGTGGCTTCAATTTGTCGCAAATGCCTTGCATCAGCTCTTTTTCTGACACAACACGAATGCGGCGCGTTGATGGCAAATCAGGCAAATCGTAAACGTGAACGGCGATTTGTGGCAATGGCGTGCGGTTGCTGTTCAAACTGTCGCCAACCAAATCTGCGTTGTCGTCCAATTCGGTTTCTGGCAGGTTTTCAGGCTGCGAACCGTTCAAAATCACGGTTTTTGACGCGGTGAGTTGTTTACGTGCGTGTTCGCTTTGTAAGGCGGATTGTGCGTTGAGCCAGTCTTCTTGAATCAGCACGTCAATATCGTCTTCCACAATCGTTTCGCTGGCGTTGTGTTCAGCTTCGGCTTGGCGCAAGTATTCGCGGTAGGCTGCGTCTAATTCTTGGTCACCAAACGTGCTTTCTACGATGTCGGACAAATTGGCATAATCCGTGCTACGTTGCACTACTTCGCGTTTTGGCAGGGGATTGATTTCAATTTTTGGCAGGGGTTCAGGCTCTTTTTCTTGCTCTACTTGCTCTTCCAAATGGCGCGTGCGTAAGGCTTTCAGGCTGCGTTCCCATTCGGTTTCGTTTGGGTTTTCGGCTTCTTCTTCGGCTGCCGCGACTTCTGTTTCTGTCGGCTCGATGGTTTCACTGATGATTTCAGCTTCGTCTAACTCGGGTAAGTCTTCAAATTCTTCTGCTGGTGCAGCTTGAGCGACTTCTGGGGTTTCTACTGGGTCATCTTCCAAAGTGAAAATCATGGTTGATGTTGAAGTTGTATCTAATTTGGTCATTATCGGCGTGTCCGTGTAAAGGGTTTTTGCTACAATATCGGTTTTTACGAAAATTAAAAGGTTTTAAAACATGGAAGATTTAGAGCAACGTTTGGACTATTTGGAAGAGGTAAACGATAAATTACACATGCAAAATCGTGTGTTGGCGGCTGCACTTCAAGGTTTCTTGCGTGCGCTGCCACAGGATATGGCGGAAGATGTCGTGGAATCTGTTCAGGCTGCGTTTGAAGATGAAGTGGCTGAACTGGGTTATACCAATAGCGTTCATGCTGATTTGTTTCAAGACGCGGTGGACGAATTTTTCCGTTCCAAACGTTAATTTAACTTTTCAGGCTGCATTTTAGTCGCCCTGTAGGAAAAATCACACGGGGCGAAGTTTACCTGATTTTGATTGTTTTTAATACTGCATACTTATGGAAAAAACCGTTTATCTTTACACAGACGGCGCGTGCAAGGGCAATCCTGGTGTTGGGGGTTGGGGGGCATTGTTGCGTTATGGCTCGCACGAAAAGGAATTGTTCGGCGGCGAAGTGGACACAACCAACAATCGCATGGAACTCACGGCGATTATTGAAGGATTGGCGCAACTCACGCGCCCATGCCATGTGGTGATTTGCACCGATTCGCAATATGTGAAAAATGGCATGGAAAGCTGGATTCACGGTTGGAAAAAAAATGGCTGGAAAACCGCATCGAAACAGCCCGTAAAAAATGAAACATTGTGGCGACGTTTAGACGAACTCGCCGCGCAACACCAAATAGAGTGGACTTGGGTGCGTGGACACACAGGACACCCAGAAAACGAGCGTGCTGATGAACTCGCCAACATGGGCGCAGCACGAGCAGGAAAAAAATAATGCGTACTCACTACGATAATTTACACGTTCCGCGTAATGCTGATGCCGACACCATTCGCAAAGCATACCGCCGTTTATCCAAACAATACCACCCAGACTACAATCCAGACCCCAACGCTCACCGCATCATGCAAATCATCAATCGCGCGTATGAAGTTTTATCCGACCCGACGATGCGTGCGCGACACGATTTGTGGATTCGAGAGCAAGAAGCGTTGGAAATGGAAAGCGAATATCAGATTGTGGTTACATCTCGCAAAAATGTCGTGGTATCGCAGCCTGAAAACAAAAAAGAAGATTCGCATAAAAAGCGTAACTTATATATGTTGATTATTGGTGTATGTGTGATTCTAACCGCCCTGCTCGCCTTACAAGTTACCTATATGGTTGGGCATCGCCAAGTAGTCGAACAACAGCCGACTGTGATTGTGGTGCAGCCTGAAAATGGCACAACTGCCACGGTTTCGCAAGCTGCATCAAATGTAACCGTTGCCAGCACCACACCCGCAACAACTGCTTACATTCGCCCAACCACCGCACCCAATGGCACACCGTTCCCACAAGATTCATCGTATATCAGTGGTTACACCCAAGTGCGCAGCCAAACAGGAAAAATGCGTATCATCGTGGAAAACATCCGCAACAGCTCAGACGTATTCGCCGAACTTTATACGACTGACCAACCGCAAGTTTTACGCACCTTCTTCCTGAACGAGCGCAGCCAATTTGTGTTAGACGGCTTAGACGCAGGCACATACGCCATTCGTTACCGCCAGTTAGACGACGGCGAAGAAATGCACACTGAAAACATTTCGCTCAATGATTACGCGCGTGATGCCACCGTTTACTTACAACGTGGGCACGCACCGTCAGTCAGCTACTAAACTAAAAGCAGCCTGAAAATAAGTTTCAGGCTGCTTTTGTATTTTTATAATAAAATTTCTTTATAATCAATTCATTGCATTAAATCAACCTTGTTTCAAAAAGCAATACAGTCTCCAAAAATACAGCATACAATATCAACTTCTAACAACAACATGAAATTTTGGAGAAATAACCATGAAAAAATTAGCCATTTTAGCTTGCAGTATTTTGGCACTTAGCGCATGTCAAAACGAAAGCCAACAACAAAAAGCAGAACCAAAAGAACCCCCCACCGCCGCACCAGCCACCGCCAACAGCAGCGAAAAAGTCTACACCGTCATGTCCGAATCTGATACCCTCCCCTTCATCATGCGCGACCCCAAAAGTCCAAGTGGTGCAACAGGGTTTGAACACGACCTATTAGAAGCCATCGCCCAAAAGCAAGGCTTCAAACTCAAATACGATGTACACACATGGGTTGGACTGTTTGACACACTCAACACAGGAAAAGCCGACATTGTCGCAGGTGCCGTAACCATGACCGACGAACGCGCCCAAACCATGGACTTTTCACAACCGCATTACGATTACCACTACGTTATGCTGGTTAAAAACGAATTAGGTTCAGCCAAAGGATTCGCCGCCTTAAAAGGCAAAAAAATCTCCCTGCAACAAGGTTCCGTATCCGAATCACTCGTCCCTATGTTTGGGCTTGCCGACAAAAGCAACATCATCAAACAAAGCACCATCTGGTTAGCTGCCAAAGACGTACTCAGAGGCAGTGCAGATGCCGTCATTGGTAGCGATGCACCTTTGAGCTATTACGCCAAAGAATACCCCGACAGCAAAGCCGTTATCGTGCATGACGAATCACTGCCCGTTCAACACTACGCATTCGCCGTGAAAAAAGGCAATGCCGAGTTACTCGCCAAACTCAACGAAGGCTTAGCCGCCGTGAAAGCAGACGGCACTTACGAGACCCTACGCAAAAAATACTGGAAATAATCGCCCATAAAAAGCAGCCTGAAAATAGTTTCAGGCTGCTTTATGATGTATTTACACCCCTACGGTATTTATATCTTTCAGGCTGTATTCAATCAAGGCTTAAACCCAAACAACCAAACCCACAAAGCCGCCCACAATTTCCCCCATTTAGACAACCGTGTTTTCCCAGCCAAAACCCGTTGCCAGCCAACCTTTTCCATTTCCAGCAACAACGCATAATAAATTCCCCCCATAATCAGCCCCACCTTTTGCGACTGCCTATCCCTTTCAGGCAGCAACGCCACCGCTTCCCGATAAGTTTCCTGCGCCCGTTCCAACTGAAACCGCATAAACCGCTCAAATTCAGGCGAATACCACCGCGCCAACACATCTGCTTCCGACACCCCAAACCGCGCCAACTCGTCCAACGGCAAATAAATCCGCCCCATCAACGCATCTTCGCCCACATCACGCATGATATTCGTCAGTTGCAATGCCAAGCCCAGCTTTTCCGCATACAACAAAGTCCGTTCATCTTCAAAGCCCAAAATCCGCGCAATCAGCAAACCCACCACCCCCGCCACGCGGTAACAATATTGCTGCAAATCCGCAAAATTTTCATAACGCACAGAATCCAAATCCATTTCCATGCCGTTAATCAATTCCACCAGCTCATTTTCAGGCAGCCTGAAAACAGGCACAATTTCCGCCAATGCCTGATTCACAGGAAATTCAGGCAACGCAGCCTGAAAAACCTTCGCCAAATCCGCGCGCCACTTCGACAACAATTCACGCGCCTGATTTTTGTCCACACAATCGTCCACCACATCGTCCAGCTCACGGCAAAACGCATACAAAACCGTCATCGCATCCACCTGCTCTGGCGACAAAAAATAAAAGCTCGTCAAAAAACTAGAACCACTAGAACGCGCCTTTTCACGGCAATATTCAATCGGAGTCATCTCACTATTCATCATCAAAATAAAACTGGAAAAGATTGTAACGCGTTTTTCAGGCTGCCCCAAAGTCAAATCACACAAAGCCCTGAAACCTTGATAAAATAGCCCTTTTACAACCTATTATCGCAGCCTGAAAAACCGTTTTCAGGCTGCAAATTAAGAAACACAAACCACATGAAAACCAATCTGCTCAATTTTGACTTACCTGCACTCACCGAACACTTCGCGCAAATGGGCGAAAAACCATTCCGCGCCAAACAAGTTATGCGCTGGATTCATCAAAGCGGAGCAGAAAATTTTGGCGAAATGACCGATTTAGCAAAATCCCTACGCGCCAAATTGGAACAACAAGCCGAAGTTGGCATTCCAGCCTTGATGACTTCGCAAGAATCCAAAGACGGCACACGCAAATGGCTGCTAGACGTCGGCACAGGTAACGGTGTAGAAACCGTGTTTATTCCCGAAACCGAGCGTGGTACGTTGTGTATTTCATCGCAAGTGGGTTGCGCGTTGGAATGCACATTTTGTTCAACAGGGCGACAAGGCTTCAACCGCAATTTATCCACCGCCGAAATCATCGGACAATTATGGTGGGCAAACAAAGCCTTAGGCGTTACACCAAAAAATGAACGCGTGATTTCCAATGTCGTGATGATGGGCATGGGCGAACCGTTGGCGAATTACGACAACGTGATTAACGCGCTGTCAATCATGTTGGACGACCACGGCTATGGCTTGTCGCGTCGCCGCGTAACCGTATCCACATCGGGCATGGTGCCGCAAATGGACAGGTTGAAAGAAGATATGCCTGTGGCGTTGGCGGTGTCGCTTCACGCGTCAAACGATGCGGTGCGCGACCAAATTGTGCCGCTGAACAAAAAATATCCGCTCAAAGAATTGATGGCAGCCTGTAACCGTTATTTGGAAAAAGCCCCGCGCGATTTCATCACGTTTGAATATGTGATGTTAGACGGCGTGAACGATAAACCTGAACACGCGCGTGAATTGGTGGAATTGGTCAAAGACACGCCGTGCAAATTTAATTTGATTCCGTTTAATCCATTCCCTAATTCTGGCTACGAGCGTTCTAGCAACAAAAATATCAATATTTTCAAAGAAATTTTGATGGAAGCGGATTTGATTACTACTGTTCGCAAAACGCGCGGCGATGATATTGATGCGGCTTGCGGTCAATTAGCGGGGCAAGTGAAAGACAAAACGAAACGCCAAGAAAAATGGCAACAGATTTACGCGGAGATGAAATAATGATGAAAACCAGTTGGTTAGCCAAAATAGCCATAGCAATTGGCTTGGGGACTATGCTTTCAGGCTGCGTTACAGAAGGAAATAGCATCGCAAAATTAAAAAAGCGTAGTCGTAGCGAAATTGCCAAGGAAAGCTCTCAAATCAGAACCCAATTAGCCATTGAATACACCCGTGCTGGCGACTACCGTTCTGCCACAAAAACCATTGAAGAAGTCTTAAAAGAATTTCCTAATTACGACTTTGCATGGTTGGTTCGTGCACAAATCTATCAGCATTTAAAAGTAACGGATAAAGCCGAAGAAAGTTTCCGCCGTGCCTTATCTATTAGTCCAAATAGCGCAGAAATCAATAATAACTACGGTTGGTTCCTGTGCAGCGCCAAAAATATGCCTACTCAAAGTATTGCTTATTTCGATAAAGCGTTGCAAGACCCAACTTACCCATCACCAGAAGTGAGCTATTTAAACAAAGGCATTTGCACGGCAAAATCAGGGCAAGTCAACATGGCAGACGCATATTTCGAACGCGCATTACAAAATAATCCTGATTTTGTACCCGTCCACAAAGAACGTGCGCGTGCTTATCTAGGAAATGAAAAATTAGCAGAAGCAGACCGCTCATTCCGCAAATATCAAAGTCTCGTCGCCGCATTAAATGCAGATGACTTATTATTGGGTTATCATATTGCCAAAGCCAATGGTGAAGACCAAAACGCATCAGAATATCAAGCGCAATTGCAAGCCAATTACCCTTATTCAGATGAACTCAAATCAATCACGTCAGGTAATACACAATGACACAAGAAAATTCACAAAATCAAAATAACGCAGCCATCACATTAGGCAACGAATTGCGCCACCAACGTGAAAAGTGCAATTTATCTATCGGAGAAGTTGCAGAGCGCTTGAAATTACCTGCCCGCCAAGTAGAAGCATTAGAAAAAGGCGATTACGAAAGTTTGCCAGAGCCTGTTTTTGTGCGCGGCTTCTTGCGCAGTTATGGCCGTTTTTTAGATATTGATGAAGAAATTTTAGACAATGCTTTAGCCAATATTTCCCCACCAGCAGCGGTTCGCAACACTTCTAAAACCGTTGGCAGCCTGAATTTCAGCAATGAACAACGCAAAAAACCTTTCCCGACATGGATTTTTGGCGTGCTAGCCATTGGTACGATTGGTTACGGGGTTTACGCATGGCAAAACAAATCACAAACTGAAAACGCTAAGCAAGAAGCCACCAGCACCGCTAAAATTAGCGTCGCTAGTGAGGCATCTGTACCCAACGTGCCAAACAGCACCAATGTGATTGTGAAACCAATGACAGCAAGCGACACGCAAACCGTTACTGCGTCTGCTGACAGCATCGCTTCATCGCCAGCACAAGCCATTATGCAAGGTGCAGCTCCAGTTCCAGGTGAATTGGTGATTACGGCACGTTATCGCACCATGCTGACTGTTACCAACAACAAAGGCGAAGTGTTGATTAACCAAATTGTGCCTGGTCACAGCGAACATCGTTTCAAAGATGGTGCACCGTTTGAAGTGCGTTTAGGTTACGCAAGCGGCTCAACTGCTACGTTTGGCGGACAACCGATTGACGTTGAAGCTGCACGCAAAGGCAGCAAAACGGCTACGTTCACCGCACAATAATCCTTCAGGCAGCCTGAAAATATTTTTTTCAAGCTGCCTGAATTTGTTTGTTTAATACTACAGTAAATTAAATTCAAACCAGTAAGACGTTAGCGCCTTGTCCTGACCTGATTTGAATTTAATCCACTATACTTTTCAGGCTGCAACTTCCATAATTACAGCCTGAAAGCACAATAAAAGATACACAAATCATGTCCAAAATCATTCGCCGAAAAACCCATCAAGTCCAAATCGACCATATTACCGTTGGTTCAGAATTCCCCGTTGTTGTGCAATCCATGACCAACACTGACACCGCCGATGCAGTTGCCACAGCGAGCCAAATTAAAGAATTGGCAGACGCTGGTTCAGAAATGGTGCGGATTACCGTTAATTCACCCGAAGCCGCCAGCAAAGTAGCAGAAATCCGCAGCCGCTTAGACGATATGGGCTGCGCCGTGCCAATCATTGGCGATTTTCATTTTAATGGCGAACGCTTGTTGGCGGAGTTTCCCGATTGTGCCAAAGCCTTATCCAAATACCGCATCAATCCTGGTAATGTCGGCAAAGGCGCGAAAGGCGATGAAAAATTTGCCTACATGATTCGCACGGCTGCCGAGCATGACAAAGCAGTTCGAATTGGCGTGAACTGGGGTTCGCTAGACCAAAGTTTGGCGAAAAAAATGATGGACGAAAATTTAGCGTCCGCCAACCCAAAATCGCCCGAAGAAGTGATGAAGGAAGCGTTAATCGTTTCCGCGTTGCAATCGGCGCAAAAAGCGGTGGAATTGGGGCTGCCTGAAAACAAAATTATTTTGTCGTGCAAGGTTTCCAATGTGCAGGATTTGATTCAGGTTTATCGCGATTTGGGTTCGCGTTGTGCCTATCCCTTGCATTTGGGTTTGACCGAAGCAGGCATGGGCAGCAAAGGGATTGTGGCTTCAACCGCCGCGCTGTCTGTGTTGTTGCAAGAAGGCATTGGTGACACGATTCGCATTTCATTGACGCCTGAACCGGGGTCTTCGCGTACGCAAGAAGTGGTGGTGGGACAAGAAATCTTGCAAACGATGGGTTTGCGCTCGTTCACGCCGATGGTAACGGCTTGCCCTGGCTGTGGTCGAACTACCAGCACCGTTTTCCAAGAATTAGCGCGCGATATTCAGCAATATTTGCGCGAACAAATGACGGTATGGCGTTGGCAATACCCCGGTGTGGAAAGTTTAAACGTGGCGGTGATGGGCTGTGTGGTGAATGGTCCTGGTGAAAGCAAATTGGCAGACATCGGCATTTCATTGCCTGGTACAGGTGAAACGCCAGTTGCGCCCGTTTATGTAGATGGAGAGAGAAAAGTAACGCTCAAGGGAGACAATATGGCACAGGAATTTTTAGCCATTGTGAAAGAATACGTAGAAGAAAACTACGGGGTAGGCGGTAAAAAACGCAGCACAGCTAAAATCATTCCTATTAATCAAATCTAAGAACCTGTATTCACAAAAATGATAAAATATCTTTATGACTAGAAAATCCTACCCAACAGACTTAACAGATGCCCAATGGCAAGCGATTGAGCCACATTTTAACCAGCTACGCCACTACAAATGGGATAAACGTCAATTAGTGAATGCCGTTTTGTACATCACCAAAACAGGTTGCCAATGGCGTATGCTGCCCAATGATTTTCCACCTTATTCAACCGTATGGAGTTTCTATCGCAGAGCCAATCAATCAGGCTTATGGGATAGAATTCTTTTGGCATTGGTTCAAAAAAACGTTTAATCCATCAAAAACAAGCAATGCCAACTTATGCCATTCTTGATTCACAAAGTGTCAAAACAGCTTCTAGCGCACATGATAAAGGTTTTGATGGAGGTAAAAAAATCAAAGGTCGTAAGCGACATATAGCTGTTGATACGTTGGGTAATCTATTGTCTGTTGTGGTTCATGCAGCCAATATTCATGACACAAAAGCAGGTATTTTTGTAGCAAAAAAAGCGTTTGAGACCTATCCGAGTTTAAAAGGTTTCTGTGCGGACGCAGGTTATCGGAATACATTTGAGCGTGAAGTATCAGAGCAATTGGGTTTAACTGTTGAGATTTCAAAGAGAATTCAAGATATTTCTTGGCATATTCTGCCCAAACGTTGGATTGTAGAACGAACGTTTGCATGGTTAGGTTGGTCTCGACGTTTAGCAAAAGATTTTGAGCAGACGAATTTATCTGCTGAAAATTTTGTTAAACTAGGGTATATTTCACAAATATTAAAATTTATCAAATAGTTGTTTGTGAATACGGGTTCTAATTTTCAGGCTGCCTGATAAATTGACGCACACATCAAGGAAAATATATGGCACTACTAAAACCTAAAGAAAAAGACGCTAAACCCAAGCCTCATTCTCACGTTCATGAGTTATCTCATTTATTATTCCAGCTTTATTTAGCCAACAATAACCGTTTAGAACATAAAGTGTTTATCTATTCGTATCGCGGTATTTTGGGGGTGGAAACCAACCCGTTTCATTATGTAAGCGGCACACTACCGCCAAGCGTAAAGAAAACCTTGATTGTGCAAAATTTACCCGTCAGCGAAATGATACAAGCATTCATCACCCCGTTTGAATTAAACGGGGAAAAGATGTTTCAGCTTGATAACACCATTATTTACGGTAATAAAAACGGTTTACTGACGGAAATTAATCTAGCAGCCACCACCAATATAGAGAAATCTGAAAAGTATCAGCAATTTACTAAACTAGTGAAAGGTTTATTGCTGCAATTTCAACAATCTTGATTTTCCACAAAAAAATCGCTTGTTTGGATTGACAAACAAGCGATTTTTTTCAGGCTGCATTTTCATCAAAAATAAATTTTACTAACACTATTGACAAGTATTTTATTATCATAAATTTATGATTTAAAATGATTTTATAAAAATTGCCTATTTTTTAATCAAAAAAATATAACCTGTGATTTGATAAAGGTTTTCTCAATAAAAGCCAACTAAATTGCCCCTTTATCCACAGAGTTTGTGCATAAGTTTTGCAGCAAATTCGCCAACGGTTTCGGCATACCAAACGCCGCAAAATCACGCGGTAACACCCAAATCCCATTATTCACGCAGCCTGAAAACGTATTCGCACGATACGGAATAATTTCCAGCAAACGATGCGTTAAACGATGTGTCAGCGCAGGCAATTCTTCCAGCTCGTCAACCGTCACCCCTTCCCCCATTTGTGCCAACGAATCAAAAGTTGGCACACAATACAGCCCAGCCCAAATGCCACGCTGCGGACGTTTGTGCAACCAAATTGCCCCATCTTCGCGCTGCGCAATCAGCCAAAACAACGTTTGCTGCTGCACCGCCACCGCCGCTTTTTTGCGCGGCAATTCCGCCGTTAAATCCTGTGCCAACGCCTGACACATTTTGTTCATCGGACACACCTCACAACGCGGCTTGCTGCGCGTGCAAACTGTCGCGCCCAAATCCATTAAACCTTGCGTGTACGCAGGCATATCCGCCCGATTTTCAGGCAGCAATGATTCCGCTTTTGCCCACAAATCACGTTCAAATGCCTTATCGCTTGGATCGCCGTCCAATGCAAAAACGCGGCATAAAACCCGTTTCACATTGCCGTCCAAAATCGTTTCAGGCAGCCTGAAAGCAAAAGCGCAAATCGCGGCGGCAGTGCTACGCCCTACCCCTTTGAGCGATTCCAACTGCACGCGATTGGCAGGAAACGTGCCACCAAAATCGTTCACCACTTGCTGCGCGGCAAAATGCAAATTTCGCGCACGGCTGTAATAACCCAAGCCAGCCCAAAGCTGCAACACATCATCTTGCGGCGCGGCAGCCAAATCTTGCACCGTGGGAAACCGCGCCACAAAACGCGGATAGTAGTCCAGCACGGTAATCACTTGCGTTTGCTGCAACATGATTTCAGACAGCCAAACGCGATACGGGTCAGACACTTGCCAAGGTAAATGATGCCGCCCGTGCTGTTTTTGCCAAGTAATCAAGAGAGAAGAAAAATTCATTGTTATCCTATAAAAATGCAGCCTGAAAATTTGTTTTCAGGCTGCAATCACATCATCAATCCGCCAACTGCAACTGCTCTTCAACGTCCACACGAACCTGCTGCAACAACGTCAAATCATCAGCCAAACTCAGTCCCAAAGACGGCATCATCTCACGCAATTTTTCGTCCAACCCGTTCAGGCTGCCTGAAAAACATTTCTGCAACACTTCCACCATCGCATGAACCGAAGTAGAAGCCCCTGGGGACGCGCCCAACAATGCCGCCAGCGAACCGTCCGCCGCGCAAACCACTTCTGTACCAAACTGCAATTCGCCCGAACCTTGTGCGTTATTTTTGATGATTTGCACGCGTTGCCCAGCCGTAATCAATTCCCAATCTTCATCACGCGCATCAGGCACAAACTCACGCAAATCTGCCATGCGTTGCTCTTTGGTCAGCAGCACTTGTTCCATCAAATATTTGGTTAAAGCGACATTTTTACTCGCCGCCGTCAGCATGGTACACAAATTATTCGGGCGCACAGAAAGCGGCAAATCCAACAGCGAACCTTCTTTCAGAAACTTCGGCGTGAAACCTGCAAATGGACCAAACAACAGCGTTTTCTTACCATCCACAAAACGCGTATCCAAATGCGGCACAGACATCGGCGGCGCACCCACTTTCGCTTTGCCATAAACTTTCGCGTGATGTTTCGCTGCCACTTCATCGTTTTTACATTTTAAAAACAAGCCGCTAACAGGAAAACCGCCAATGTGTTCACTCTCAGGAATATGCGATTTTTGCAGCAAACTCAAGCTGCCGCCGCCGCAACCAATAAACACAAATTTCGCCAAATGCACACGCATTTCGCCCGTGTTTTCATCCACCACCGTCAGCGACCATCTGCCGTCTTGTAAGCGGTTCAACGCTTTAATACTTTGCGAATAATTCAGCGAAACGCCATTATTCGTTAAATAATCAAACAGTTTGCGCGTTAATGCGCCAAAATTCATATCCGTACCAGTGAGAATGCGTGTTGCCGCAATCGGCTGCGAATCCGTGCGCTGGTTCATCATCAACGGAATCCATTGCTGCAACGTTTCCGCGTCTTCTGCAAATTCCATGCCTGCAAACAATGGGTGTTGCGACAAAGCCGCGTGGCGTGTTTTCAAAAACTGCACGTCTTTTACGCCTGTTACAAAGCTCATGTGCGGCAAGCGGCGGATAAATTCGCGCGGCTCTTGCAGCTTGCCTTGTTTTACCCAATGAGCCCACGCTTGCAGAGACAAGTGAAATTTCTCGTTAATGCCCACGGCACGGTTAATGGTTACGCTACCATCGGATTGTTCGGGCGTGTAATTCAGTTCACACAGCGCGGCGTGTCCCGTGCCTGCGTTGTTCAGTTCGTGCGAACTTTCCAACGCTGGCGCAGACAGTTTTTCAAATACGGCAATGCTTTTTTCTGGTGCAAGTTCTTTGAGAAGTGTGCCTAACGTGGCACTCATAATGCCTGCGCCAATTAGCGCGATGTCGGTTTCTTGTGGGGTCATGGTTCGTCCTTTGAAGATGATGATTTTTTCAGGCTGCGATTGGTTTATGCAGCCTGAAAACTTATCTTAAAAAATCAATGTGCCATTTTCAGGCTGCATTTATTTCGCAATTTGCGTGTGAAAAATTGAAGTTTACCCCAAAATCTGTTTCAACGCCCGAAAATGCAGCCTGAAAACGCTTTTCCAAACTTTCAGGCTGCCTGAAATTCATTTAAAATACACGTTTACAAAATTTAGCACAGAACAGAAACACCGCATGAATCACGAAACCTTAGATTTAGCCCCCTATGCCGAACGCGCCTACCTAGAATACGCCATGAGCGTGGTCAAAGGACGCGCCTTACCAGCCGTGCAAGACGGACAAAAACCCGTGCAACGCCGCATTTTATTTGCCATGAAAGACATGGGTTTGGCGCACGGTGCAAAACCCGTGAAATCGGCGCGTGTGGTCGGCGAAATCTTGGGTAAATACCACCCACACGGCGACAGTTCCGCCTACGAAGCCATGGTTCGCATGGCGCAAGATTTCACATTGCGCTATCCGCTCATTGATGGCATCGGCAATTTCGGCTCACGAGACGGCGACGGCGCGGCGGCAATGCGTTACACCGAAGCGCGTTTGACCCCGATTGCGGAATTGTTGCTGTCTGAAATCAATCAAGGCACGGTGGATTTTGTGCCGAATTATGACGGCGCATTTGATGAACCCGTGTCGTTGCCAGCGCGTTTGCCAATGGTTTTGTTGAATGGCGCAAGCGGTATTGCGGTGGGCATGGCGACTGAAATTCCGTCTCACAATTTGAATGAAGTAACCCAAGCGGCGATTGTGTTGTTGAAAAAGCCGAATTTGGAAGTAGCTGATTTAATGAAATATTGCCCTGCGCCCGATTTTGCTGGAGGCGGACACATCATCACATCAGCGAAAGATTTGCAAAACATTTACCAGTCGGGCAAAGGCTCGGTGCGTGTTCGTGCGCGTTACGAGATTGACAAAATGGCGCGTGGACAATGGCGCGTGATTGTGTCGGAATTGCCACCGAATACGTCTGCCGCGAAAATTTTGGCGGAAATTGAAGAGCAAACCAATCCCAAACCCAAAGCGGGCAAAAAACAACTCAATCAAGACCAACTGAACACGAAAAAATTGATGTTGGATTTGATTGAAAAAGTGCGCGATGAAAGCGACAGCGAACACCCCGTACGCCTTGTTTTTGAACCGAAATCCAGCCGCGTTGAGCCTGAACATTTCATTAACACACTGATGGCGCAAACCAGTTTGGAAGGCAATGTGTCTATCAACCTTGTGATGATGGGCATGGACAATCGCCCAGCACAAAAAAATCTGAAAACGATTTTGCAAGAATGGCTGGATTATCGCGTGGCGACGGTTACGCGCCGTTTGCAACACCGTTTGGACGCGGTGGAAAAGCGCATTCACATTTTGGAAGGGCGCATGATTGCGTTTTTGCATATTGATGAAATTATTAAAGTTATTCGCGAATCGGACGAGCCGAAAGCGGATTTAATCGCTAAATTTAATTTGACGGAAATTCAAGCGGAAGACATTTTGGAAATTCGTTTGCGCCAGCTTGCGCGTTTGGAAGGGATTAAATTAGAAAGCGAATTGAACGCGTTGCGCGATGAACAAAGCAGCCTGCAACATTTGTTAGCCGATGAAAATGATAAGAAAAAATTGATTATCAAGGAAATGCAGGCAGACGCGAAACAATTTAGCGATGAACGCCGCACATTGGTGGAAGCCGCTGAACGCGCCACGCTGACGCAAACCACAGCCGATGAACCAATTACGCTGATTTTGTCGCAAAAAGGTTGGATTCGCGCTCGTGCTGGGCATGATGTGGATTTGTCGCAAATCGCGTTTAAGGAAGGCGATGATTTGCAACAAGTTTTGGAAACGCGCACGGTGCAGCCTGTGATTGTGTTGGACACGTTGGGGCGCAGCTATACGATTGACCCTGCCGATGTGCCGAAAGGGCGCGGTGATGGTGTGCCCGTGGGTTCGTTGATTGATGTGCAACACAATGCGAATGTGTTGGCGATGTTGGTTGGCGATGATAACGATAATGTGCTGCTGGCTAATTCGGGTGGCTATGGTTTTATCTGCAAAATGGCAGATTTGCATACGCGTGTGAAAGCGGGTAAGGCGGTGATGTCTTTAGAAGCGAATGAACACGTTTTGCAGCCTGAAAAACTGGATAATGCGGTTTTAATGCAGCCTGAAAGTTATATTGTAGTGGCGAGCGCGCAAAATCGTTTATTGGCGATTAGCATGGCGGAAATGAAATTGATGGCGAAAGGGCGTGGCTTGCAGTTGATGAATTTGCAGGACGATGATTCGCTGCTGCTGGCAAGCTGTGTGCAAACGGAAAGTTTCACGGCGCAAATTGTGGGCAAACGTGGCGGTTTGTCGTCTGAGCGTTTGAAAGTGGCGTATATTGTGGGCAAGCGTGGTCGCAAAGGGAAATTGCTTGATGTTTCAGGCAGCCTGAAAACGATTACTGCCTATGTTATGGAATAAGCGATGAAAAAGACAAAGCAACAATCTGCCAGCGAAAGTTGGCACGAGCAAAGCACTAGGCTGGTTAATCTGCTGAATATTGCGCGTGTATCCATCTTATTTTCCATGATGGTGCTGATTGTGATTATTCACAATTTGCGCGATTTGCCGATTCCGCACATAACCTCTACCTACACACCACTAGTCGAAAATGCCTTTGCGCTGGAAATTTGGTGTGCTGCTTATGGCTTTTTGATTGTGATGAGCGCCATTCGTCCGATGTGGCAAATCCAAGAAAACCGTGATATACCCAATGTCAGCTCAGTGATAGACATCACTTTTATGGTGGCATTAACGGCAATCGCAGGTGGTGTGTCATCTGGTTTTGGCATTTTGATTTTGCCGTTTTTAGCAACCGCTTGTATTTTAAGCTACGGCAAATTTCCCATCACATATGGCAGCTATGCTGTGTTGCTGGTGATGTCTGAAGCTATTTGGCGGCTGTATCCGTTTAACGATTTGGCTGACCGCGACAATCTGTCCATGCTCACAGGGCAAGGCTTGCTGATGATTGCCTGCTTTATCGTGCCAACTTTAACCTCTATCTGGGCGAAATACCTTTTCAGCGCGGACGATTCTTTGCAGTTTCACCGTTCCGCTTATGCCCGATTGAGCGATTTGAACAAACTGGTACTAAACCGCGTGCAAGAAGCCGTGATTGTGTTGGATAAAGGCGGACAAATTTGGTTACACAATCGCCAAGCCACACGTTATTTTCCAGACATCAAATCAGGCACAGAAGCCAAATTCTTGCAGCCATTGGTCAAACGCTGGCAAGCGAAACCCAAAACCACTTATGAAACCAATTTGGAAATCAACGAAGTATTGATGCACGTCCGCGCCGTTCCCGTTATCCGAGAAAATACCGAACTACTCACCCTCTTTATCCGTTCCGACAAAGAGCTCCAAATTGAAGCGCAAACCGTAAAACTCACCTCGCTCGGTTTACTCACTGCCAACTTAGCGCACGAAATCCGCAATCCCTTATCCGCTATGCGTCAATCCAATGGTTTGCTGCTGGAAATGGGGCAAGAAGAAGACAATCTGATGATTGAACGACTCAGCGGCATCATCGAAAAAAACATCGCACGCATTGATAAAATGATTGAAGACGTTTCCGCGTTGAACAAAAGCGATAGATTAAATCCAGAGCCCATTCACCTAATGAAGTTCTGGATGGGATTTGTGCAAGAGTTTCAACTCACCCGCCCAGAAGCCAAAGGCTGCCTGAAAATAGACATGGCAGGCGAAAGAATCGACGTAATTTTCGACCCTATGCACTTGCAGCAAATTATCTGGAATTTGTGTAACAACGCATGGCGACACAGCCAGCAACAAAAAGACAGCGTGGTAGTGAGCGTGCGACTCATGGGCACACAAACTGTATCCATTCGCGTGTGGGACGACGGGCCAGGTGTTGCGCCAGAAATGCAAGAACACCTATTTGAGCCATTCAACACCAACCAAGCCACAGGCACAGGATTAGGCTTATACGTTGCCCGAGAACTCGCCCACGCCAACCGTGGCGATTTAAGTTACCTACCACAAGTTAAATCATTTGAACTAATTTTACCGAGAAAAACAAAATGAGCCTAAATAGCCCTGTTTTAGTAATCGATGACGAAACCGACATCCGCGATTTAATGGAAATGACCCTCATGAAAATGGGGCTGCACGTAGACACCGCCGCAGGTGTAAAAGAAGCCATCAGCAAACTCGACACCAAACGCTATTCCCTAGTTTTAACCGACATGCGCATGCCAGACGGCTTCGGCTTAGAAGTGGTGGAACACATCACCAAGAAAAATTTAGACGTACCCATTGCCGTGATTACCGCCTTTGGCAACGCAGACCAAGCCGTGCAAGCCCTAAAAGTGGGCGCGTTTGACTATCTGCAAAAGCCGATTACGCTTTCACAACTGCGTACACTGGTAAAATCCGCCATTAAAGTGCAAGATGAAAACGTAGACATCAAGCCCGTTATTCAAGCCAAAGCCGCACCCAAAGCACCAGCCAAAACGCAGCCTGAAACCGAAGTCAGCACATTTGATTTTGACGTACCAGATTTGCCAGCCGCCGCGCCTGCACCAGCCGCGCCAAAACGCACCGCGCCCGTTCAGGCTGCCAAACCCATCGCGCCAGCAGCAGAAGCCCCCGTTTTACCCGTAACCATGCCAAACGAGCCACTGCTGAAAACCGAAGCCGATTTACCACGCCTACTCGGTTCATCGCCACAAATTGAAACCGTGCGCGGCTTAATCCGCAAACTCGCCCCAGCCAATGTGCCCGTGTACATTTCAGGCGAAAGCGGTTCAGGTAAAGAACAAGCCGCACGCAGCATTCACGAATTATCGCCACGCCGCGACAAACCATTCATCGCCGTAAACTGCGGCGCAATCCCCGAAAACTTAATGGAAAGCGAATTTTTCGGTTACAAAAAAGGCAGCTTCACAGGCGCAGACCAAGATAGACTCGGCTTCTTCCAACACGCTCACGGCGGCACACTCTTTTTGGACGAAGTTGCCGATTTACCGCTTGCCATGCAAGTGAAACTGCTTCGCGCCATACAAGAAAAAGCCGTGCGCCGAATTGGCGATGCGCAAGAAGTGAAAGTTGATGTACGCATTGTTTCCGCCACGCATAAAAACCTAGCCGCGCTCGTGGAAAGCGGCGCATTCCGCCAAGACTTGTTTTACCGCCTAAACGTGGTAACGCTCAACATGCCCGCCCTGCGCGAAATGCACGAAGACCTAGCAAACCTAATCCAACACCTGCTGCGTAAACACCATTCAGGCGAAATCAGCATGACCTCAGCCGCACGCGAAGCCCTGTTGCGCTACAACTACCCCGGTAACTTCCGCGAACTGGAAAACATTTTGGAACGCGCCGTCGCCCTATCCAGCGGCAACATGATTGACGTGGACGACCTACAAATCAACATCGCCCCACTTAACGCCGAAGCCGCCGACATTCCAGAAGGCAGCAATCAGCATCAAGTAATAAACGGCTTGCCCAATTTCCACATGGGCAGCACCCAAATTCAAGACTATCTTGATGATATTGAAAAACAAATTTTGGAATACGCGCTGCGTCTCACACAAGGCAACCGCACACAAGCCGCCAAAGTGTTAGGGATTAGCTTCCGTTCCATGCGCTATCGTTTAGAACGCTTGAATATTGATGTGGAATAAAGATCGCAGCCTGAAAAATAATTTTCAGGCTGCATTCTTGTTGAAAAACACCGTAGGTTGGGTTGGCAACCCGACATTTTCGGGCTGCATTTTTTGAAGTTTGCAGCCTGAAAATTCATTTTGCCAAATTTAAAGAAACATGGCGTTGCGCCGCCATACCCACGCTTCAGATTCGTGAAGCCCCACCTATTGCAGCCTGAAAAATATACTCGCCGACACCCACCGTTAAATTTTGAGAAAATAAACCATTACTTCAGTCGGCAAGCCGCCGACGCTCCATCACAACATTCGCAGCCTGAAAAATGCCCCAACTAATCCAAATCCTCCACCAAACCCCAAACCTCATCGCCGTAAACAAACCCGCAGGCATGCTCGTCCACCGCACATGGCTAGACCGCCACGAAACCCAGTTTCTCATGCAAACCCTGCGCGACCAAATCGGACAACACGTCTTCCCCGTCCATCGCCTAGACCGCCCCACTTCAGGCGTGATGCTCTTTGCTCTCAACCGTGAAACCGCCCACGCCCTCTCACAGCAGTTTGAGCAACACCAAATCCACAAAACCTATTGGGCAATCGTGCGCGGCTGGACAGACCCAAGCGGCACAATCGACCACCCACTCAAAGAACAACTAGACGACATCGCCGACTGCCACGCCAATCCCGACAAAGCCGCCCAGTCCGCCATTACGCACTACCAAACCCTAGCCCAAACCGAGCAGCCATTCAGCAGCAACAAAAAATTTCCCACTTCGCGCTATTCATGGCTCGCGCTCCACCCCCAAACAGGCAGAAAACACCAACTGCACCGCCACCTAAAACACATTTTTCACCCCATTATCGGCGACACCACCCACGGCGATTTAAAGCAAAACAAAGCCGTGCAACAATTTTGCGGCAACACACGCTTATTGCTACACGCCCGTTCACTCACGTTTTTGCAGCCTGAAAACCAGCGAATTATCGAAATTACCGCCCCTGTTGATGAACAATGGGCGCAAGTGCAACACGCATTTGGTTGGCAAACGATTGAACCACAACCGTAGGGTGTGCCCTGCGCACCAAACAATCAGGCAGCCTGAAAATAGTGCTGGTACACCCTACTCACATTGAAAAGCTGCCCAAAACCCCGTTTTACGCTAAACTATGCAGCCTGAAAATTTCTGAAAGACACCCCAATGACCCACCCATTCCGCCGTTCCCGATTCTTCCGCAACACCCTGCCCGAAGCCAACATTTCCGAACTCGGCAATATCCGCTCGCTGCACCTTGGCACGTCCACCATACAAAGCTCCATGAACGTAAACAATCCGCCCGAACTGGTTTTATCCTACAGCCGCGCCATGATGAGCTGGATGCTATTCGCCGAAGACGTGCCAGCGCACATTCTGCAAATCGGTTTAGGCGGCGGTTCGTTCGCCCGTTGGCTGGCAGAATATCTGCCTGAAAGCCCTCAAGTTTGCATAGAAATTAACCCACGCGTGATTGACATCGCCCGCACATCATTCTGCCTGCCGCCCGAAAATGACCAATTCCAAATCATCGAAGCAGACGGCGCGGAATATGTGCAAATCCTCAACCGCAGCACCGATTTAATCATGGTGGACGGCTTTGACGGTGTACAAATCATTGACGAACTCGTAGGCGAACCGTTTTTCCACGATTGCAGCCAAGCCCTCACTGAACGCGGCATTTTCGTCACCAACTGGTGGAGCGGCGACAAACGCTATCCGCTGTTCATGCAACGCTTGCGCACCATTTTTAGCAACCGCGTGTTGGAAGTGCCAGCCGCCACGCATGGCAATATTGCCGTGTTAGCGTTCAACAGCAAACCTGAATTGAATTTAGACAAACTGAAAAAACGCGCCAATCATCTGTCCGACCGTTTCGACTTGGATTTCGTCCGCATGCTGGCAGACGCAAAAGCGAGCAATGCACACAATGGCAAAGCGTTTCAATTTTAATTTTCAGGCAGCCTGAAAACGTAGGTCGGATACTTGTATCCGATAATCGCTGAAATTTAAAAATGTTGGATTCAAGAATCCAACCTACGAAACTTTCAGGCTGCAATCAATAAAACCATGCACGAAATCCCCATTCACAACCGCATACTCAAACCCCTTTTGCTGTTTAGCATTGCCCTCGCCTTCGTAGCAACCAGCGCATTTCTCGCCATAAACACCCCAAACTTATGGCGACACCTGTTTGCCGCCCTATTTTTCGGCATCGGCACAATCAGTTTCGCATGGAAACTCTTTAACCGCCGCCCCCAACTCGTTCTCAACGAAAAAGGATTGCAAATGAACGCCCTGTTTAACCAAATCCCCAGCCCCAAATTCATGCGGCTGCATCGCAACCAATTTTTCACATGGGACGAACTCGACATGAAAAAAACGTCCCAATACGACCAACAAGTATTATTACTGGCATTGGCACAAGGCAACCTAACCGTCCCCATTACCATGCCGCAACACAACCAAAAATTTCTCAAATGGGTTTACCAGCTTATTTATGCCGACACAGAAACCCAACGCATTCAAATCATTACACAGATAAAAACGGAAATTAGCCAATGATTACCCTAACCACCCTAAACAAAATGAAAGCCAACGGCGAAAAAATCACCATGCTCACCTGCTACGAAGCCAGTTTCGCCGCCCTAATGAACCGCGCAGGTGTAGAAATGCTGCTGATTGGCGACTCACTCGGCATGACCGTACAAGGACACAGCAGCACTCTCCCCGTAACCCTCGCCGACATGGTTTACCACACCGCCTGCGTTGCCCGCGCCAACACCAACGCCATGATAGTCGCCGACCTCCCCTTTGGCGCGTACCAACAAAGCAAAGAACAAGCCTTTGCCGCCGCCGTGCAGCTCATGCAAGCAGGCGCACATATGGTCAAACTAGAAGGCGGCGAATTTATGGCAGAAACCACCGCATTCCTGCAACAGCGCGGCATACCCGTTTGCGCCCACATCGGCTTAACTCCCCAATCCGTCAACGCACTCGGTGGCTACAAAGTGCAAGGCAAAGGCGAAGCTGCCGCGCAAGTGATGAAAGATGCCAAAGCCCACGAAGCCGCAGGTGCAGCGATTGTGTTGCTCGAATGCGTCCCCAGTGAATTAGGCAAAGCCGTTACCGAAGCCCTGTCCTGCCCCACCATCGGCATCGGCGCAGGCGTAGACACAGACGGGCAAGTGCTGGTTATGCACGACATGCTCGGCGTATACCACGGCAAAACTGCTAAATTCGTCAAAAATTTCATGGACGGGCAACCCAGCATTCAGGCTGCCGTGGAGGCCTATGTGCGCGAAGTGAAAGCGAAAACCTTTCCTGCTGCAGAGCATACATTTAGCGCGTAAAATTTTCAGGCTGCGTTCAGTAGGGTATGCCACGCGCACCAAAAAATGTAGCCTGAAACACATCACGCTAATTTTAACGGTAGCGTGGCATTGCGCCGCCACACCCACGCTTCAGGTTTGTGAAATACCCTTTTTTTGCGACCTGAAAATCAAATACCGTATAAACAAACACATCAAATCAACGTAGCCTGAAAGCCCCAAAAAATGCCCCAAGTCCTCGTTATCCAAGCCCAAAATTTAGCCACAATCTCCCTACCCCAAACCCAACAACACTTCACGCAGCCTGAAAAACCCACAGGCAGCACATGGCGCATACCCGTTCCCAACGATTTCAGGCTGCCCAAACACATCGCCGCAGAACTGCAAGCCGCCCAATGCGATTTCGCCGTGCTGCCTGATTTGCCGTTCAGCCATATCAAACTCATCGTCAGCGACATGGACAGCACACTCATCACGATTGAGTGCATTGACGAAATCGCCGCGCAAGCAGGTTTAAAAGACCAAGTTGCTGCTATCACCGAACGAGCCATGCAAGGCGAACTGGACTTTGAACAATCCCTACGCAGCCGCGTCGCCCTACTCAAAGGGCTGCCTGAAAGCGTGTTGCAAACTGTGTATGACCACGCGCTCAAACTCACAGACGGCGCAGAATATCTGCTGCAACAATGCCAACAAAACGGTGTGCGCTTTGTGCTAGTTTCAGGCGGCTTCACGTTTTTTACTGACCAACTGAAAGCGCGCTTGGGCTTTGAACACGCCTATGCCAACCAGTTTGAAATTGAAAATGGTTTGCTGACTGGGCGAGTGTTGAGGCGCGTAGTTGATGCACAAATGAAAGCAGAAGTTTTGGCGCAACACGCGGCGGAGTTGGGTTGCGAACCGTCCCAAATCATCGCGGTTGGCGATGGCGCGAATGATATTCCGATGATTCAAGTTGCAGGTTTTGGTGTGGCGTTTCATGCGAAACCGAAAACACAAGCGGCGGCGAAATTGGCGATTAACCATAATGGTTTGGAAGCTCTGCGCGGTTGGTTTGCATAAAGAAAAAGCAGCCTGAAAGTGTTTTTCAGGCTGCTTTTTTATGGAATGACGGATTAGCAAGCAGCGATAAACAGTGCAATAATGCACAAATAGCCCAAGCCCCAAATAATTGAGCGCAAAGTAGATTTATCGTTGGCATACGCCCAAATAAATGCCACACGCAACGCTAAAAAGGCAAACGCCCAAAAGTTAATCGCGTCTTGTCTAGCTTCGCCTGTGGCGTGAGCGATAATCACGGCGGCGGCGTAGATTGGCAGCACTTCGTAGCCGTTATTTTGTGCGGCGTTTAGGCGAGCGGCTTTGCCTGTGGCTTTCGCCATGAAATCGCGTGGGTAATGGTTGTTGGCTGGCGTAAAGTGGGCTAATTTTTTCGCGTATGCCGCGCAGAAAGCGTTGAGCAACGATAGGATTAGAATGCTGAAATAGGCGAATGTCATGGGTTGGTTTCCTTATAGATTCTACTTAAATTTAGTTGAAATTTAATATTTTAAAACCTAATTGCATATTAAATTTGAAATAATTTATTGATTTTTATTAAAATTTTTGTGGCTATCCTAGATAACTAGGATAAACTCGATTTTACTAACTGTTTTAAAATGGAACAAGAACTTTTATCTTACTGTTGTTAAAACACCATTCGCACTCCTTTAAATACAGCTCAAAATGCTCTTTAGGAATGCCGTTAAACTTGCGTAAATGACGTTTTGCTTGATTCCAAAAGTTCTCAATTCCGTTGATATGATTTTGTCGTTCAGCAAAATGTGTGCTGTGATTGATACGAAAACGAAGTTTCAGCGAAGCTAAAATGGCTTTGTCGCTTACATCTAATACATCATAGCTACGATAACAATCCGTATAAATCTTGCCATTTCGCTTCAAAAACCCAAATACAGCGACTTTTCCAGCAGCCCCGCGACCGCGTTTACCTTTTCGTTGTCCACCAAAATAACTTTCATCTGCTTCTACTTCGCCATCAAACATTTCTAAATGTGGACTGTTTTGATAGATAAGTAATCGTAAACGATGAAAATAATAGGCTGCGGTATTTTTATTAACACCTACTAACTCTGCTGCTGTTCTTGCGGTTACACCTGCGAAAAATAGCTCAATGAGTTTATTTTGTTTGTACTGACTTAGACGACTTTTTCGCATAGGGATAATTCTAACTTATAGTTGATTAAAATAAAAATGAGACAAGGCGACAACGCCCGCCGTGTGCGCGTGGCACATAAGAGCGTTGGAAACGCAGTATCATTGCGATTTTAGAACCTGTATTCACAAAAATGATAAAATATCTTTATGACTAGAAAATCCTACCCAACAGACTTAACAGATGCCCAATGGCAAGCGATTGAGCCACATTTTAACCAGCTACGCCACTACAAATGGGATAAACGTCAATTAGTGAATGCCGTTTTGTACATCACCAAAACAGGTTGCCAATGGCGTATGCTGCCCAATGATTTTCCACCTTATTCAACCGTATGGAGTTTCTATCGCAGAGCCAATCAATCAGGCTTATGGGATAGAATTCTTTTGGCATTGGTTCAAAAAAACGTTTAATCCATCAAAAACAAGCAATGCCAACTTATGCCATTCTTGATTCACAAAGTGTCAAAACAGCTTCTAGCGCACATGATAAAGGTTTTGATGGAGGTAAAAAAATCAAAGGTCGTAAGCGACATATAGCTGTTGATACGTTGGGTAATCTATTGTCTGTTGTGGTTCATGCAGCCAATATTCATGACACAAAAGCAGGTATTTTTGTAGCAAAAAAAGCGTTTGAGACCTATCCGAGTTTAAAAGGTTTCTGTGCGGACGCAGGTTATCGGAATACATTTGAGCGTGAAGTATCAGAGCAATTGGGTTTAACTGTTGAGATTTCAAAGAGAATTCAAGATATTTCTTGGCATATTCTGCCCAAACGTTGGATTGTAGAACGAACGTTTGCATGGTTAGGTTGGTCTCGACGTTTAGCAAAAGATTTTGAGCAGACGAATTTATCTGCTGAAAATTTTGTTAAACTAGGGTATATTTCACAAATATTAAAATTTATCAAATAGTTGTTTGTGAATACAGGTTCTTAATCCACTATAATTTGAATTTCCCTAGTTATCTAGGACAGCCCCTTATTTTTTCTCAAAGATATTAAAGGCAGCCTGAAAACATATTTCACACATTTTCAGGCTGCCTTTTAATCGTTATTTACTATGCGACTTCTTCGCGCTCACTTGGCGTTTTTTCGTTTTACCGCCACTATTCCGCGCTTTTTCATCTTTACGATTTTCACGTTTTGCAATCCGATTACTCAACGACACACGACGCAACGGTTTATTCTTCGTTTGTTCCGCCACTTCATCATACGGATTCTCCGACACATTATATTGAATCCGCAACGGCGTACCCTGCAAATTAAACGCCTTACGGAACGTCTGCGTCAGATAGCGCGTGTAGCTGTCGCCAATCGCGTGCAAGGAATTGCCGTGAATCACAATCACAGGCGGATTGCTGCCGCCTTGGTGCGCGTAACGCATTTTCGGGCGCACCAAACCAGCGCGCGGTGGCTGTTGGCGTTCCACTGCGCTTTGCAATACGCGCGTGATTTTCGGTGTTGGCATTTTGATAAACGCCGCATTATAGGCAGCCTGAATACTGTCAAACAAACCGTCAATACCCTTTTCTTTCAACGCAGAAATAAAATGAAGTTTCGCAAAATCAAGGAAATACAATTTCCGTGCAATATCGCGTTTTACTTGCTCGCGGCGTTCATCGGAAATGCCGTCCCATTTGTTCACGGCAATCACGAGCGCACGCCCAGCTTCCAATGCAAAACCCGCAATCGTCGCATCTTGGTCAGCAATATCCTGTTGCGCGTCCAACACCAAAACAGCCACATTCGCCGCCTCCACCGCTTGCATCGCCTTGATAACAGAGAATTTTTCTACCGCTTCATCAACCTTACCGCGGCGACGCACACCAGCCGTATCAATAATCGTAAACGGCTTATTATCGCGTTCAAAATCAATGTGAATACTGTCGCGCGTCGTGCCAGCCATATCAAACGCAATCACGCGCTCTTCGCCCAAAATCGCATTGACCAGCGTGGATTTGCCGACATTCGGACGACCAATCACAGCAAAAACAGGGTGTTTGTTTTCAGGCTCTTCATCACTCGCATCAGGGAAATTTTCCAGCACATCTTCAATTAGATAGTACACGCCGTCGCCATGCGCCCCCGAAATCACATACGGCTCGCCCAACGCCAATTCGTAAAATTCCGCCGCCAAAACAGGACGGTTACCGCCTTCGCCTTTATTCACCGCCAAAAACACAGGGCGCGGCGATTGGCGCAAACGGTCGGCGATGATTTTATCCTGCGGAGTCAAGCCAGTACGCGCATCTACCAAGAAAATGACCGCGTCCGCTTCATCAACGGCTTGCAGCGTTTGTTTTGCCATTTCATGCAAAATGCCACTATCCACAACTGGCTCAAAACCGCCTGTATCCACAACAAGATACGGTTTGCTGCCGACTTTGCCATGTCCGTAATGGCGGTCGCGTGTCAAGCCTGGTAAATCGTGAACAAGCGCGTCTTTGGTTTTGGTTAAGCGGTTGAATAAGGTAGATTTTCCTACGTTTGGTCTACCGACTAGGGCGATTGTGGGTTTCATGTTTTTTTAGTCTTTCTGTTTCAGGCTGCCTGAAAGGTAGGTCGGGCAGGCTTGCCCGACATTAGCAAGTTTTCGCGATTTGTCGGGCTACCAGCCTGACCTACAATTTTCAGGCAGCGAGCAGGTGCAAATTGCACATACTACGGTTTAAAAAATTAAGTGTGTTTACATATTTTCAGGCAGCCTGCACACTTTTTCAGGCTGCCTGAAAAATTATTTAGCCACCGCAACTCGTTTTCGGTTTACTCGCCAAAATATTAATCACTTTTTTCTCAGCTTTTTCAGGCTGCGTTGGCGTTTCATCATCTTCATCACACGGCGCATTAAATGAAACCGTTTCACTGTCAAACGCCAAATCGCCGCCGTGTTTCAAATTCTGACCGCGTTCCAAGCCAACAAAATCAAACAATTCCGTATCCACCAAATGAGACGGCACAACATTTTGTAACGCTGAAAACATCGATTCAATGCGACCTGGGAAACGTTTATCCCAATCTTTCAGCATATCGCCAATCACTTGACGCTGCAAATTCGGCTGCGAACCGCACAAATTGCACGGAATAATTGGAAATTCTTTCAATTCCGCGTATTTAATCAAATCTTTCTCTTTCACATACGCCAGCGGACGAATCACAATATGCTCGCCATTATCCGACACCAATTTCGGCGGCATCGCTTTCAATTTGCCACCGTAAAACATATTCAGAAACATCGTCGCCAAAATATCATCGCGATGATGACCGAGCGCAATTTTCGTGCAACCCAACTCTTTCGCCGTGCGATACAAAATGCCACGACGCAAACGGCTACACAGAGAACAAGTCGTTTTGCCTTCGTCCAACACGCGTTTCACGGTTGAATAAGTATCCTCTTCCACGATTTTGAACGGTACGCCAATGCTGGTTAAATATTCAGGCAACACATGCTCTGGGAAACCAGGTTGCTTTTGGTCAAGATTCACCGCCACCAATTCAAACTCAATCGGCGCAGACGCTTGCAGTTGGCGCAAAATATCCAACAGCGCGTAGCTGTCTTTACCACCCGACAAGCA
Organism: Kingella negevensis; assembly: GCF_030177895.1. NCBI lineage: Bacteria > Pseudomonadati > Pseudomonadota > Betaproteobacteria > Neisseriales > Neisseriaceae > Kingella > Kingella negevensis. The sequence goes on along the minus strand of NZ_CP123448.1, from coordinate 208,978 downwards.
AACCATGATTTTGTCGCCATTTTCAATCATGTTGAAATCGTTAATCGCATCGCCTACCGCATGGCGCAGACGTTTGTTCAATTTGTTATTTTCAAGTTCCGTTTTTGTTTTTTTAGACATGGTTGTATTCAAATAAAAAAGTAAACGCGCGATTATAAAATAAAGACTTCAGGCTGCCTATTGATAAAACAGAGTAAAGGGAATATGCTTAAATTTTTACATTTCATAAGGAGAAAATCATGACCACTTACCGAATTGCCCCCAGCATTCTTTCTGCTGATTTTGCCCGTTTGGGCGAAGAAGTCCGCAATGTAGCGGCGGCAGGCGCAGACTTATTGCATTTTGACGTGATGGACAACCATTATGTGCCAAATCTCACATTTGGACCGATGATTTGTGCGGCGTTGCGACCACATTGCAGCATTCCGATTGACGTGCATTTGATGGTTGAACCTGTGGACGAGATGATTAACCAATTCGCAAAAGCGGGCGCGGACATCATCACGTTTCACCCAGAAGCCAGCCGCCACGTTCACCGCAGTTTGTCGCTGATTAAAGATGCAGGTAAACAGGCAGGTTTGGTATTGAACCCCGCCACGCCCATTTACGTTTTGGAAGACGTGTTGGACAAATTGGATATGGTTTTGTTGATGTCGGTAAACCCAGGGTTTGGCGGACAAAGTTTCATTCCGCACACGTTGGAAAAAATCCGCCGCACTCGCGCTTTGTTGGACAAATATCAAGTACAAAGCGGTCGCCGCATCGCTTTGGAAGTGGACGGTGGGGTGAAAACCAGCAATATTGGCGAAGTGGCTGCGGCTGGCGCGGATACGTTTGTGGCAGGTTCGGCGATTTTTAATGCTGATGATTATGCGCGTGTGATTCAAGAAATGCGTGCTGAGTTAGCAAAAGCAGCCTGAAAAAAATCCCTTGTTTACAAGAAACAAGGGATTTTTTTTCAGGCTGCAAATTCCAAATTATCAATTAACCGCGTACTACCCAAACGCGCTGCCGCTAAAACCACCAAATCATGGTCGCCAACACGCGCCACATTCAGGCTGCTGGCTTCACGGATTTCCACATAATCCACCACCCAGCCATGCACTTCCAATTCCTTGCGCGCCGCCTGTTCATGCGCCACATAATCATGGTCGCCCGATTTCACTTTGTTCGCCAACTCAGTCAGCACACGATACAAACGCGGTGCTTCAGCGCGTTCCGCTTCGCTCAAATACTGATTGCGGCTAGACAACGCCAAACCATCTTCCGCGCGACCTGTATCCACAGGCACAATCTTAATCGGCATATTCAAATCAGCCACCATGCCTTGGATAATCGTCAGTTGCTGATAATCTTTTTTGCCAAAACACGCCACGTTTGCTTGCACAATATTGAACAATTTAGCCACCACAGTCGCCACGCCACGGAAATGACCTGGGCGGAACACGCCGCACAATTCATTTTGCAAATGCGGCGGCTCAACTTGGTAATCTTGAGAAACATGCGGATACAACTCCGCTTCATCAGGCGCAAACACCACCGCCACGCCAGCTTCTTTCAGTTTCGCTGCGTCTTGTTCCAAAGTGCGCGGATATTTGTCAAAATCTTCGCCTTGACCGAACTGCAAGCGGTTCACAAAGATGCTCACCACCACGTTTTCCGCTTCTTGTTTCGCTTGTTTCACCAAAGCCAAATGCCCTGCGTGTAAATTGCCCATAGTTGGCACAAACGCCACCGAACTGACACCAGCACGCCATTCGCGTAATTCTTTAATTGTATGAATAATTTTCATTTTTTACTTTCTCTGCGATTTTTTGTGAACCCCGTAGGTTGGATTCTTGAATCCAACATGCTTGTCAATACATGATTGTCGGATACAAGTATCCAACCTACGCGTTCAAGTTTTCAAAAAATCAAATTCAAAATTTTTCAGGCTGCAAAAATAAATTCAGGCTGCCTGAAAACCAAGCAGCTCGAATTATAGACCTATTTACTCGCCGTCAGAAACCTGTTCTGCGCCTTGCTTAGTCGGAATCGATTTTTGCAACATTTGCACATAATCTTCCACCAACGCATCGCCTTGCATTTGCGCCAACACTTGTTTCGCACTTGCTAACGCTTCAGGATTGTTTTCAGGCGTTTTAATCGTTTGCACTTCCACAATGCTCGGCGCATTTGGCATTTCCGCCACGATATACGCCGCTTTGCCACCTTTCGGATTCGCTTTCATCAACGCCGCATAGACGTTTTCAGGCAGCGTTGCGCGCGCTTGTGCAGGCACAACTTCTTGCGCTGGCGACCAAGCCATTGTCAGCGATTTACCTGCTTGCAAATCCGCCACCAATTTCGCTGCGTATTCTTTCGCCAAACGCATGCTTTCCGATTTCACAAATTCATCTTGCACTTGCGCTTTCACTTGCTCAAACGGCAAAGTGCTTTCAGGGCGCGTTTCTGTAGCACGAACAAACCAAATCACACCGTTCACGTTAATCGCTTCAGAATTGTGCTTTTTCGCAAACACTTCATCGCTAAACAACGCGTCCACCACAGGTTTTGGCACTTTCAGGCTGTCTGCGTTCACTTTCGTCAGCCATTCAGATTGGGTATTGAGCGTAACGCCCAATTTATCCGCCGCAGGTTTCAACGCGCCAGGCGAATTGAACGCTTCTTGCTCGAAATTCTCACGCAATGCATTCAACGCAGCTTGCGCTTTTTTCTCTTGCAAACTTTGGCGCAAGGTTTCTTTTTGCGACTCAAAATCCGCGCCCGCAATATCGGTTACGCGAACAATATGGTAGCCATAATCGCTTTCTACCACGCCACTCACTGCGCCTTTTTCCAGCGCAAACGCCGCGTCTTCCACTGCTTTACTGCCCACGCTGCCGTCTTGCGCGAATGAACCCAATTTACCGCCATTTGCCGCACTGCCCACATCTTGCGAATATTTTTTCGCTAATTCAGCAAATTGCGCTGGATTGGCTTTGGCTTCTGCTGCCACTTTTTCAGCCTGCTCTTTCGCTTTGGCGCGAGTGGCTGCGTCTGCAGATTTTGGCGCAGCAATTAAAATATGTGCAATTGTGCGTTTTGTTTTCAGGCTGCTTTGGTTTTCATCAAACGCTTTTTTCACTTCTTCATCGGTAACGCTTTGTTTTGCCGCCAAATCTTTGCTAGACAGGGTAACGTATTCAAATTTCACGCCTTGCTGTTGCAAATAATTTTTCTTATTCGCTTCGTAAAACTTCTTCAGCTCTGCGTCAGAGATTTTCACTTGGCTGACAAATTGCGCCAAATTTACTTCACTGGTGCGAATAGTACGCGGTGCGATTGTGGCGCGCAAAATTTGCATGGCTTGCGAATCTGCCGCTACGTTGTTGTTTAACATACGCAAAACGGTCATCGTTTGCATATTGCGGCGTTGCTCTTCCATGAACGCTTTTTCAGTTAAGTGTATGTTTTCCAAATATTGTTGGAATAAAGTTGGGTCAAACTTGCCGTCTGCGCCATGAAATTGCGGCGTATCTACCACGATTTGTTTGATTTGGTCGTCTGAAATCACGATGCCCATTTGCTTCGCACCCTCTAGCAGATATGCGCGTTGCACCAGTGATTTGAACACAGCGTTGCGGTCTGCTTGTCCGCCTGATGCTTCTACATTACGAACGGCGTTGTCTAAATCAAAACGGGTTACGGGTTCATCGCCAATTTTCACAATGAAATTGTTATCTGCGGCGGTTTGGTAGCCTGCGACACCAAATGCCATAAATGAAATACCAATCAAACCCATAATCACTTGGGCTAAGTTACGATGCTTTTCAATAGTATGAAACATAATGTTATCTTAAAAATAAATTAAAGATTGCAGCCTGAAAACGTTTTCAGGCTGCGTTATAAATTAAATACGCTCAGCAACGGCAAACGCAACCACCTGATTGCTGTCATCACTCAAGCTCAAATGAACACGCTCAATGCCTTGTTTTGCCAACCAATTTTTCAACTCGGTTTCGCACACAAATTCGGGTTTCCCCAAATCGTTATGCCCCACGCTGATGTTGCGAAAGCTCACGGGTTCACGAATGCCTGTGCCAACGGCTTTGGCAAATGCTTCTTTTGCAGCAAATCGTTTCGCTAAAAAATTGGCGGCGTTTGGGCAAGTAGCAAATTCGTGTTGCTCAATATGGCTGAGTAAGCGGCGTGGCAATACTTCGCCGTGTTTTTTATACATTGCTTCAATGCGTTGAATGGTTAAAATATCCGTTCCAATGCCATAAATCATGGGCGTTTCCTATTTTCAGGCTGCCTGAAAACGCGCGCGATACATGGCGTTTTTCATTTGGTGAATGGCTTCTGGCAAACCTAAAAACACGGCTTGCGCGATGATGGAATGTCCGATATTTAATTCTACGATTTGGGGAATTTGGGCAATCGGCGCAACGTTGTGAATGGTTAAGCCGTGTCCTGCGTTTACGGTGATGCCTAAGTTGGCGGCAAATTCTGCGGCAGCCTGAATGCGTTGCAATTCTTGTGCGCGAATGACTGGGGTTTCGGCATCTGCATACGCGCCTGTGTGCAATTCAATCACGCGCGCGCCTGCGTCATACGCAGCCTGAATTTGCGCTAAATCGGGCGCGATAAACAGGGATACGCGAATGCCTGCGGCGTGTAATTTTTCGGTGTAATGGCACACTTTTTCTAATTGCCCAATCACTTCCAAGCCGCCTTCTGTGGTGATTTCTTCGCGTTTTTCTGGCACGATACACACATCTTCAGGCTGCACTTTTAATGCGTTTGCCAGCATTTCTTCGGTCATCGCCATTTCTAGGTTTAGGCGTGTTTTGATGGCTTGTTTGATGGCGAACACGTCTTCATCTTTGATGTGGCGGCGGTCTTCGCGCAAATGTAAGGTAATCAAGTCTGCGCCATAAGTTTCGGCAGTTAATGCGGCTTCTAATGGGCTGGGGTAGTTCACGCCACGCGCGTTGCGTAGTGTGGCTACGTGGTCGATGTTCACGCCTAACAACATGGGGTTTTCCTTGTAATGAAAATAGCCGCAAAGTTTAGCATTTTTGCGGCTTTTCGTCATTGGGATTTGTTTTTCAGGCTGCAACGATTCATTATTTTTCGGAAAAACCTTACAAAAACGAGGGGCTATTTGACTTAACGCAAATAATTGTTCAAATATTGACTGATTTTCCCCAAATATTTTACTTCTTGACTTATATCAAAGCAGAATATTCTAAATTCTCCCATAATGCGCGACATCAACAGAGCAAAGCAGCAATTAGCCGCTGTTGAAGATTAAGTTTTTCTTAATTGTTTTCCTCTTGATGTGTGTGTGTTTCGGTGTGGACTTGTTCCACACCACTTTTTTTGCGTATTTTTTTGCAGCCTGAAAATGTTTTTCAGGCTGCATTTTATAGTGAATTAAAATAAAAATGAGACAAGGCGATAACGTCCGCCGTGTGCGAGTAGCACATAAGGACGTTGGCAACGCAGTATCATTACCATTTTAATTCACTATTTTTGCGCAGCTAACACACGTTTCACGGTATCCACCACCGCTTGCGTTTGCGCGTCAATTTCCATGTTGATTTTATCGCCGACTTGTCGCGTACCAAACAAGGTGCGCTGTAAAGTTTCGGGAATCAGATGAACATTAAATTCCCCATTTGCCACATCACCAATCGTCAGGCTACAGCCATCCAAACCAATAAAGCCTTTGGATAACACATAATCCGCAATATTTTCAGGCAGCCTGAAAAACAGCGTGCGATTGTGTTCTGATTTCTCAATCCGCACGATTTCTGTTTGCGTGATGATGTGTCCGCTCATCACATGACCGCCGATTTCATCGCCAAATTTTGCGGCGCGTTCTAAATTCACGCTGTCGCCCACTTTCAGGCTGCCTAAATTGGTTTTTGCCAAAGTTTCTGCCATTAAATCAAAGCGCACATTTCGTCCGTTGATTTGCGTGATAGTCAGACAGCAGCCATTGTGTGCGATAGACGCGCCAATTTGCAAATCTTTCGCCATGTGTTCGGGCAGTTCTACGGTGTGGCTGCGAAAGTCTGCGCTGGATTGCTCAATCGCCACCAGTTTGCCCATGCCTTGCACGATTCCTGTAAACATTTTTTGTCCTTATATATAGATGATGAAACGAGATTGTAGCAGTTTTCAGGCTGCATTATCCACGCAACGCTTGCCACACTTTCAACGCGTCCACCGTCTCACGCACATCATGCACACGCACAATTTTCGCGCCTTTTTCTATTGCAAACAACACCGCCGCCACGCTGCCTGAAACGCGTTCCATTGGGTTTTCGCGCCCTGTGATTTCGCCAATCATGCGTTTGCGCGACACGCCAACAAGGTGGGGCAGATTGTGGCTACTGCCCAGTTCGCCCAAATGCTGCATGAGCGCGATATTGTGCGACAGCGTCTTACCAAAGCCAAAACCTGCGTCTAACACAATCCGTTCAGGCGCAATGCCAGCCTGAATGCACACATCTGCGCGTTGCTGCAAATAATCTGCCACTTCACGCACAACATCTTGATAATTCGGATTGTTTTGCATATTTTCAGGCAGCCCTTTCATGTGCATCACGCAAACGCCTGCCGATGATTGCGCCAAAAGTGCTACTGAGCCTTCGTCTTCTAAGCCTTGCACATCGTTGATGATGTCTGCGAAACCGTGTGCCAACGCCAAGCGCATCACGGCAACGCGGCGCGTGTCCAAACTAATTGGCACGTTCCATTTGGCGATTTCGGCTAACACAGGTTGCACGCGTTGCCATTCTGTTTCGGGCGACACGGGCGCGGCGTTGGGGCGTGTGGATTCGCCGCCGATGTCTAAAATGTCCGCGCCGTCTGCTAGTAATTGTTCGGCGTGTTGCAAGGTGCTTTTCAGGCTGCTTGAATATGTGCCGCCGTCTGAAAAGGAATCTGGTGTGATGTTGAGAATGCCCATTATTTTGGGCGTGGCTAAATCGAGCTGAAATCGGGCGGTCTGCCAAATTGGGTTCATGTTAAGTCTCCTTGTAGAAAAAATGAAAATTGTAGCTTAAACGCAGCCTGAAAAACTATGTTTCTTTTAAACACATGACAAGCGTACATAATTTCACTACAATCCGCGCCTTTTATAACCTTTGGAAAAATTTGAATATGTACGATAATTCTCAATATTACGGCGCAATCAGTCGAGCTTTGCATTGGCTGATGGCGGTTGGTTTTTTGTTTATGTTGTTCACGGCTACGATGTGGAACATGGACGATAAATATTTCAGCTTGATGGGCGCACACAAAGCCGTTGGCGTGTTACTGATGGTTTTGGTGCTGGTGCGATTGGTGTGGGCGGTGCTGAACTGGACAAAACGTCCGTATGGCAATTTGGCGGTGAAATTGGGGCATTTGGCGTTATACGTTTTGATGATTGCCGTGCCGTTGGTTGGTTTGCTGCGTCAATATGGTTCTGGGCGTGAATTGAATGTTTTTGGCTTAGTGTTGATGGAAAAATCGGCGGACAAGATTGAGAGCTTGGTGCAACTGGGCAACGTGGCGCATGGAAAACTGGCTTGGGCGCTGTTTGCTTTGGTAGCTGGGCATATTGGCATGGCAGTTTTACATCAAATTAAGGGCGAAAAAATTATTAATCGCATGGCTGGTCGTTAAGAAAAAACAGCATTATCTTTAATCAGATAATGCTGTTTTTTGTTGTCAAACTTCTTTAGACAACCGTTCCAAATGCGCCAAACGCTTAGGAAATTCCTTCAGCAAATCGCGTTCATTGCGGCTAGACGACATCGCAAATCGCACATCATCTTGGCTAAACAGCAACCACGCACGTTTTTCGCGGACGTAAAACATAAATAACGTACCCAGCACCAAGAACAACGAACCGATGTAAACCAGCGTTGCACCCGGTGATTTCGTCATCTGCAAACCAGACATTTGCACTTGCTTAAACCCGTCCAGCTGCAGCAAAACAGGCGCATGAAAACGCGTCAGAGCGGTGTAACCGTCCAAGCTGTTTAGCAAAAATTGGTTGCGTTTTTCGCCAGCCGCTATTTCGGGCAAATGTGCGTCAGACAAAGCCATATCCAGCGCGATATTCATCGAACCATACAAAATTTGGTACATAAATTCGCCTGTGTTCGCCTGTTCTGCTTGCGGCACGGTTTTTTGAATATGCTCGTTAATCGCCACATAACCGCCTTCAGCAAATTGACGCAACAGATTTTCTACCGCCAATCTAAATTGCGGACGCATTTTTTCGCTGACCGACAGCACTGCTTTTTCCACGATTTGCGCCCGTTTTTCAGGCTGCAAAATCGTGTCGCGCAACGCCATAAAGCTGTCCACTTTGCCTTTTTCATCGGCAGGCAACATCAGCCAACGATACGAGTCGTTCACGTTGGCGCGTTCACCTGTGGCAAAAAAGAGTGCGCCTTCGCGTTGCAAGGGCAGCATATAGCTTAAATATTCATACGCCTGCCCTGCGTTGTCGCGAATTTTATAGGTAATGGTTGGGCCGACATTTTGGAATTTTTTGTCCTGCTTCACGCTGCGAATTTCATGCAACCGCTCGTTAGACATCGCTTCCAAATTTTCCACGTTGAACACGCGCAATTCGCCCAGTTCCAACTTATACGCGCCATTTTTGCCCAAATCCAAAGAAAATTGACGCTGCGACACCAGTTTCATGTTTTCAGGCTGCCCAATGCCACGCAAATTCCAGCTTTTCAGCGAAACATCAGAGCCGCCATCGCCATAACCGGCTTGGTAAATGGTTACGCCATTCATCGTTAAAGGATGATTCACGCGAATGGTTTTTTCCACGCGCTCGCCCGTCTTTTTATCGGTTACGACAATATCGCTGGCGAAATCTTTGGGCATGCCTGTGTTGTAAAAATCAATGTGGAATTTTTTCAGTTCCACCGTGAATGGTAATTTTTGCAACAGTAAGCCTTTGTCTGCATTGATAAACACTTGGTCAATCGTTTGCCCTTCGGTAACTTCTGCATTGCCGCGATACGATAAATTATGTTCGCTCAATGTGCTTTCAGGTTTGAAATCACGCGCATACATGCTACTCACATCGGGCTGAATTTTGCCGACTAGCATGCCGATTTTTAGCAGCAAATTGCTGTCAATCAAACCGCCCAAGCAAATCACAATCAGCGCAACGTGCGCCAAAATGTAGCCCCATTTGTTCATCGCGCCTTTTTTCGCTGCCAAAATCACGCTGCCGTCTTCGCGCTGTTCCAGTTTGGTTTGAAAACCGTTGATTTGCAGGTATTTTTGTGCAATTTCAGGTTTCAGGCTGCCTGAAAATGTGGCGGTGTGTTTCATGTGTGCCAAGGATTTTGCGGTCGCGTTCAAACGAAACGAGCGCATATCACGCAAATATTGCGGCGCGTTTCGCCACACGCACAAGCTGGTGGATAGCACCAAAAACACCATAATCAGCACAAACCAAGAAGAGGCATACACGTCAAACAGCCCTAAGAAACCGAAGATTTCTGCCCAGAATGGACCGAACTGCACTACATAGTTTTGCTGCGGTTGGTTTTGTTGGACGACTGTGCCAATCACGGATGCAATCGCCAAAATCGCCAATAACGCCACCGCAAAGCGCATGGAGCTGATGAATGCGAACCATGGTCGGCGGATAAGGGGAATGTTTTTTGAAGAAGCGTTTTTCATTTGTATCTCTCAATAAACAAATTCAGGCAGCCTGAAAGAATTTTCAGGCTGCCTGAAATCAATAAAACCTATTTCAAACCTTGAATAAAGTTCGCAACCGATTTCATATCTTCTTCACTCATGCGTTTGGCAATGTCTTCCATCATATTATTTGGACTTTTGCGCGCACCGCTTGCATACGCTTTCAACTGCGTAACCACATAATCCGCGTGCTGACCGCCAATGCGCGGATACGCATCAACCGCCGTGCCGCCTGCTGGCGTACCTGCACCATTTGGGCTGTGGCAAGACATACACGCAGGCACTTTTTTGTCTGCAATGCCACCGCGATAGATTTTTGCACCAGCAGCAGGGGTTAATTTAGGGTCTGCTTCGCCCGCTTTTGGCGCTTGTTTTGCAAAATAAGCCGCGGCGTTGGCAATATCTTCATCGCTCAAGTTTTGCACCATTGGCGCCATCATCGCAGAAGAGCCGCTTGTGCGTTTACTGGTTTTAATGTCTTGCGTTTGCTTGATGATATAGCTCGCGTGTTGTGAAGACAGTTTAGGATACGTTGGAATTGAGCTGTTGCCGTCCCCCGCATGGCAAGACGCGCAAACGGTTTCCGCCACCTGTTTGCCACGGACTAAATCAGCAGGTGCAGCCGATACTGTTGCGCAGATAATCAAACCTGCCAAAATCGTTAAACGTTTCATGGAAAATGCTCCTAATATTCATAAAGCAGCCGTAAACTGCTTGTATTTGTTATATACTTTCGGGCTAAACCCTATTTCACTTCTAAGTTTGCAGAAAGTAGCTTAGAAGCGTGATATTTTATACTAACTTCACACAAATTTACTAGCCATGAACTTATTTCAAAACGCAAAATTCTTCACAACCGTCAATCATCTGAAAGATTTACCCAACACTCCCGCAGAAATCGCCTTTGTGGGTCGAAGCAATGCAGGCAAATCCAGCGCGATTAACACCCTATGCAACCACGTCCGTCTTGCCTACGTTTCCAAAACACCTGGGCGCACGCAGCACATTAACTTTTTTGAGCTGACCAACGGTAATTTCATGGTGGATTTACCAGGCTACGGTTACGCACAAGTGCCAGAAGCCGTTCGCGCCCATTGGGTGAAACTGCTCGGCGATTATTTGCAAACACGCAAGCAACTGATTGGTTTGGTGCTGATTATGGACTTGCGCCACCCACTCAAAGCCTTAGACGTGCAAATGCTCAATTTCTTCGCGTTGACAGGTCGCCCTGTGCATATTCTGCTTTCCAAATCAGACAAACTTTCCAAAAATGAGCAAATCAAAGCCTTTGCCGCCGTGAAAAAAGCACTGAAACCATTTATGGAACGCCAACAAATCACCGTGCAACTGTTTTCTAGTCTGAAAAAACAAGGAATTGAAGAAGTGAACCAAGTGGTTTCACAATGGTTTGCAGATAATGAAACGCAGCCTGAAAACGAGATTGTTTCAAAATAAATAATCGCAGCCTGAAAAATCACTTTCAGGCTGCGATTTTTTTGCGACTTTATTCGACTTTATGTAACTACAACAATAACTTAGCGAAAACTTAAATCAATCCAGAATTGCAAGCATTTGCATAATCCAAAAACAAACCGCCATGCTAATTTAGAAATTGGCGCGGCGGTTTTTTTGCAACACATTTCCTATAACATACAAATCGTAGGTCGGATACTCGCATCCGACAAAAGCCCAATCGGCAAAATTGTCGGATTCAAGAATCCGACCTACAAAAAATTAACACAAAATCAAAAAAACATTTTTCAGGCTGCCTGAAACACACACACGAAAAGGAAATCTATTAAACCAAATCGCCAAATTAGTCCAACGCGAACTCATTACAATCGTGCAGGACATTGACACAAAAGGTGTTTATCCAGAAAATTCATGTACGAACTAGGCAAAATCAGCGGCTATCAATCCGTTGGCACAACCGAAGAAGGCGGCAACGGCTTGGGCTTGACCACGCAAATTTGGGCGAACATGGCGCAAACGGCAGGCGGTCATGTGATGTTTATCACGGACGCGGAACGTGAGGGCGTGTCGCTGAATCCTTGCCCTGAATTTTGCGCTTTGGAAGGTACGCGCACGTTTGCGTTGAAATTTGAAAATGTGTTTGTGCCGCATGAAGATGTGTTGGCTGAACCAGCGCAATTTGAAAATTACATCAAATCAATCAAGGCTAGCTTTATTTTGCTACAAATCGGCATTGGCGCAGGGATTATTGACGGCTGTCTGAAAGAGATTGAGTTGACAAACATGAGCAACGGCGAAGTAAATTTTTATTTGGATAATCAAATCGATGAGCTGGAAGAGCGTTTTCAGGCTGCGTTAAACAAAACCGTGAAGTTGGCAGACAAAGTTTGGGCAGGTTAAACCAGTATTTTGGAAACCTTGTAAACGCGCTTGGTGGCGGCGGAATTGGCGGCTTTGCATGCTGGGGCGAAAGGTTATTTGATGCGCAGTCCCGTTCAGCGTCGTATCCGTGAGGCGATGTTTGTGGCGATTGTTACACCAGCGACAAAACATTTGCAAAAAGAAATCAATGAATTGGAATTTATCGGCGAATATTCGATTTAAAACAAAACGCAGCCTGAAAACATTTTCATGCTGCTTTTTTATTTACACGAGAACAATATCATACTGCTCTTGAGTGTATTCCGTTTCCACTGACAACGAAATCGGTTTCCCAATGAAATCAATCAACATCGCCAACGATTGCGATTCTTCGTCCAAAAACAAATCAATCACTTTCGGCGACGCGATAATACGAAACTCACGCACTTCAAAGCGGCGGCTTTCGCGCACAATTTCGCGCTGAATTTCATAACACAAAGTTTGCGGCGTTTTCAGGCTGCCACGCCCTTGGCAAACGTGGCAAGGTTCACACAAAACGTGTTTCAAACTTTCGCGGCTGCGTTTGCGTGTGAGTTCAACCAAACCTAGGCTGGTAAAGCCATTGAGTGTAACGCGTGTGCGGTCAAAACTCAGAGCTTTGGCAAGTTCTTGCAGCACGGCTTCGCGGTGTTCAGGCAGCACCATATCAATAAAATCAATGATGATAATGCCGCCCAAATTGCGTAATCGCAACTCACGTGCGATGGCGTGACAGGCTTCCAAGTTGGTCTTGAAAATGGTTTCATCAAAGTTTTTCGCACCAACAAAACCGCCTGTATTCACGTCAATCGTGGTCATGGCTTCGGTGGTTTCAATGATGAGATAGCTGCCGAAATTGAGATTCACGCGTGGCTGCAAGGCGCGGTTGATTTCGCTTTCAATGCCGTAAGTTTCAAACAGGGGGCGTTCGCCGCGAAAGCGTTGGATTTTTTCGGACGCATTTTGCACATACAACGCGGCAAATTGCTGCATACGTTCAAAATTCATGCGTGAATCGACTAAAATTTCACGGGTGTTGTCATTGAACATATCGCGCAGCACACGCAAAACAAGCGGCAAATCGGCGTAAAGCAGTGTTTCGGGCGGCGATACTTTGGCTTGATTTTTGATGTTACTCCACACTTTGGTCAGGTAATCAATATCGGCTTGCAATTCGGCATCGGTGGCAGTTTCTGCGCTGGTGCGGATAATGTAGCCGTGGCAGGCGTTTTCAGGCAGCAAATTATTCAGGCGTTCACGCAAACCGTTGCGCTCTTCTTCGCCTTCAATACGCTGCGAAATGCCGATGTGTTCGTCTTGCGGCAAATGCACTAAAAATCGCCCTGCTAACGAAATTTGCGTGGACAATCGTGCGCCTTTGCTATTAATCGGGTCTTTAATCACTTGCACCAAAACGGTTTTGCCTTCAAACAAAACGTGTTCAATGCGTTGGTTTGATTCAGGATTTTGGCGTTGTTCAACCACGTCCATAATGTGCAAAAAGGCGGCGCGTTCCAAACCAATATCAATAAACGCGCTTTGCATACCAGGTAACACACGGCGGACAACACCGAGATAAATATTGCCGACTAAGCTGTGTTCGCGGTTGCGTTCAATGTGTAATTCACAGATGTTTTGCTCTTCCAAAATGGCAACGCGCGTTTCTTGTGGCGTTACGTTTACCAGCACCGTTTCGGGTGGGCGTGGCATATCTTTAGGTAGCGGAATCGTTTCAAAAGGTATCATTTTCTTGTTTTCCTAATAAAAAAATATTTTGCAATGCCAAGCAGACCAAGCATTGCAAAATATTTTCAGGCTGCGTGAATTATACCCCAATGCAATTCGCATTTCACTTCATTAAAAGTTTTCTGTAGAATTCATCTTTAATACTTGAAACAACAATAATAGCCCTTATATGGTGGCTGTTCATACAATATTTTTACTAGGAGACACACCATGTCTGATGAATCACCGATTATTTTTACTGACTCTTGCTGCGACAAAGTGGCTGAATTGATTGCGGAAGAAGAAAACCCTGAATTGAAATTGCGCGTTTTTGTAAACGGCGGCGGCTGCTCAGGTTTCCAATACGGTTTCACTTTTGACGAAATCAAAAATGATGATGATTTTGAAATCGTGAAAAACGGTTTGGTTTTCTTGGTTGACCCAATGAGCTACCAATATTTAGTTGGTGCGGAAATCGACTACACCGAAGGCTTGCAAGGTTCTCAATTTGTGATTCGCAATCCAAATGCAGAAACAACTTGCGGTTGCGGTTCTTCATTCTCGGTTTAAGTGTAAAATCATTAAAAAGCTGCCTGAAAGAGAGTTTCAGGCAGCTTTTTTGCTGTATGATTTTTGTCTTTTAATATAAATCCCAAAGGATTTCTGCAATGAAAAAATTAATTTTGTCAGCCGTTTTATTGGCAACACTTTCAGGCTGCGGTATGGGCGTGAGCGATAGCGGCGTGTCTTTGGGTGTGGGTTTGGGTGGTTCGATTGGTCGCTATGTGGGTTTGGGAACAAGCATCAATATTCCATTGACGTTTGACCGCAACAAAACCAGCACAACGGATTCTGTGTCAAACGGCGGTATCAATGTGATTGAAAACCAAATTGTTACGTATTTTGACGCACAAGGCACGGCAACGGATAGCGCAGTAAAAGGCGGTTTCTTCCGTAAACTGATTAACAAAGAGAAAGACGGTTTTTTGGTGCAAGACTTCTATTCTACTGGCGAAAAACGCTCAGACCCAATGCTGCTTTCTCGTGAAGATGCGTTCTCGTTCCGCGCGCACCCAAGCGATGGCACTTACACAACTTATGCGATTAACGGCAATATTATGCAGCAGTACAACTACAAAAAAGGTGTGGTGGTTAAATAGGTGATTAAAATCTCAATGATACTGCGTTGCCAACACCCTTATTTGCCACGCACACACGGCGGGCGTTGTTGCCTTGTCTCATTTTTATTTTAATCAACTATTACTAAAACGCAGATGTAGGTCGGATTCTTGAATCCTACATTTTCAGAGATTTGAGAAATTGTTGGATACAAGTATCCAACCTACAGCGAAGCAATAGTAAAACGCAGCCTGAAAAACATTTTTCAGGCTGCTTTTGATTATTTCGCTGCCACTTCAAGCACACAGCCGCCATGAATTTGTTTATTCGGCTGATTCATAACCGCACTCGGATTCACAGGCGGCGCACCATAGCATGAAACCGATGAAAGCGAGTTTTTCGGCGACCCTTGAATAATCTTGTCGCTATACACCAAATACGCAAACGCTTTGCGCTTCACATCGTAATAACGCACGATTTGCAAGCTCTTAAAGGCAAAGCTGGCGTTGCGTTTAAACACTTGGCGCGGTTTGGTAACCACGTTTTCATTGTACTCAATCATAGACGCGGATTGCACACAAGAAACAGACGCATCGCTCGCGTCTTCTTCCAGATTCACGGTTTCTTTCAAGCCGCCTTTTTTCGCGTAAGACAAGAAGCACGACACGCCACGCACATCAGGGTCGTCAAACGCTTCCACTTCAATGCGGTCGTTTTTGCCCAGCATATTGAAAACGGTGGACGCTTCGCCGATTTTGTCGGTTTCTTTGCCACAAGCGGCGAGCAAAACGGCGGCAAGCGTTGCCCATAACATTTTTTGTTTCATCATGTTTTCCTTTAGAATAAATCGCCCAGCACCAAAACGGGGAGCATAATTGCGCCACTAGCTGCATCTACCGCCAACGCGAGCGGCGTGAGCAACACATTTCGAGCCAGTTTTTCAGGCTGCAATTCAATTTTAGTGTTCAGCAAAACGGCTTTCACGGGAATGGTATACGGCAGCGATGTGATGTTTTCAGGCTGCGTGGGTTTGGGTGTGTAAACCTGCCCTGTTATCGCAAAACATTTGCGGTAATGCCCTGCGCGATATTGTGCTTGAAATCCAAGCGATTGCAGCGTTTTCACGTCGGCATTTTTGGCTTGATAGTCCAAACAAAAATCGCTGGTGAAATGGTTTTTGTCTATCAATCGCACAGGCAAGGCGCGTAATTTTTCGCCGCGATAAGGGGCGGTAATCCGATATTCATACGGCGTTTGCAGCACGGCAATCAGCTCTTGTGAGATCTTGGGGTGAACAGCATACCAGTAATGTTTGCCGAGTAACATCAGGCTGCCTGAAGTGTTGTCTCGCGCAAAGGCGTTGATGCTTTCGCTTTGCACTTTGTCGAACTTGATTTGCGCGTCCACGGCACGGTCGGCATCATAAACGCCGCCGTTCCAAATCACGGAGGTGCAGGCGTTTAAACTGAGCGCGGTCAAAATAATGGAAATTTTGGCTTTCAACATGGTTTTCAGGCTGCGTTATTTGGGTAAATAGGTGTCTGGATTAACGGATTTGCCATTCACGCGAACTTCAAAATGCAAGACGTTGCGTCCATTGAGCGTGCCAACTGTGGCGATTTGTTGCCCTGCTTTCACAAGCGCGTTTTTTTGTACCAACATTTTTTCGTTGTTGCTGTATGCGGTTACTGTGGATTTATTGTGTTGAATCAACAGCAAATTGCCGTAACCTGCCACGTCGTTGCCTGCATACAAAACAATGCCGTCTGCGGCGGCAACTACGGGCGTGCCTTGTCGCGCGACAATATCAATGCCGTAAGTGCTGTCTTGATAATTACGGATGATGTAACCGCCGACAACAGGGAGCTGCATTTGGTTGATGGTGGATTCGTAAACAGGGGTTGGCTGGGCGGTATCAGTGTTATTTGTGAACTCTTTTCGTGCGCCTAAGCGTGCGCTTTTTGAGACTTGCAATACTTGCCCAATGATAATGGTGTCGCTTTTTAGTTTGTTCCAACTGCGCAAATCGGATACGGTTACGCCTGAGCGTTGGCTAATGTGTGAGAGTGTGTCGCCTGATTTCACGCAATAATAGCCGCGTGGTGGTTTGGCACAACTGGCAGTTTTTTTGCTGGCACAGGCGGAAAGTAGAACGGAAACTGCAATCAAGGAAAGTAAAGAATAAGTACGTTTCATAAAGCTCCTATTTTCAGGCTGCCTGAAACACGTTGGCTGCCTGAAAATATTAAAATAAAGAAAGTGCTTATTATACAGTCAAATAATTGCCTTTACTGCTTTTTACAAGCTCAATCCCTTGTATTTACGCGTTATCTGCCCTATTTTTACATTACTAATTTTTCAACCACTCAAGGATTACGCACCATGCAATATTTGGGCATTACCCTGTTGTTCTTCATTTTTTTAGAGATTTTTTCGATTGCTTTTGTGAGTAAAGCGATTGGCGGATTGGCGGCGTTTGGGCTGATTATTTTGTTTTTTATGCTGGGTTCGTTCATCATGCAACGCAGCGCGGGTTTGAGCAAATTGATGATGGCTGGCGGTTTATTTAAAAGTGGCGGACGCTTGTCGTTTTACCAAATGCTGTATCCTGTTCGCATTCCATTTGCGGCGTTTTTGCTGATGATGCCAGGATTTTTCTCAGATTTGATTGCACTGATTTTGTTGCTGCCGTTTGGTAGCGCAAGCAGCGATGATAACGCCAGCACCACGCAGCAATCAGGGCAATTTGGCAGTTTTCAATACCAAACTTATCGCAGTACATCTCATGCCAATGATGATGTGATTGAGGGTGAATTTACCGTGAAAAATGGTAAAACGCAGCCTGAAAAACGCTCGGTTTCTGATGACAATATTATTGAACACAAACCTTAATAAAAAAACCGATGTTTCTTTTGAAACATCGGTTTTTTGTGCGATTAACTGGCGCGCATAATATTGTAAACACCTGACAAATCATACACTTTATAACGCGCAGGCTCTTTACGATTGCTGCCTGCATAGCTCAACGTAACGCCCAATCGTTTCGATTTATCAACCCAGCCGATGAACATGCCACTGTGTTCAATATTGTTGTAACTATAATTCACGTGGTAAATCCAATCGCCCGCACGCAATTCATTTGGATTGACAAATTCCCCTTTAATATTGCCTTTAAACGTGGTTACACGAGCATTGCGAGGCACACCAGCGCGCGTCCAAGCAGCGTCCAAATAATCCCAGCAGCCCCCTTTCACAATCGCACGTTCTGTCAGCGACATTTGACGTGTGGTCGCCAAAACATCGCGCACTTTTCCTGAGCTGCTTTGCTCCGCTCTCAAAATCACACTCAATAAATCGTAATCTTGATAAGTGGTTGCCGAATTGCTTTGGCGAATGGATTGATTAGAACGAGTAACAGCAGGTTCTGTTTGTGTGCGTGCTGTGGAACAAGCAGGCAATGTCAATAACACAGCTAAACTAACTATTATTTTTTTTAGTTTCATTTAATTCCTTTCAGGCAGCCTGAAAAAACAAGGCTTTGATGTGTTAATAAAATAAAAAAAGCAGCCTGAAAATTATAGCCAAAATTTTCAGGCTGCCAAACTATTTTAAAGTAACTTCACTAAAACCAATTCAGGATTGTCCCAATTATCCAACAAAATGGCTTTTACTCGCGCTTGCCACAGTTCGCCAAAACGCGCCAATTGTTCCGCTGTCGCTTGACCGCTCACTGCCAATGGCATGATTTCACGCATTTCTGGCGCAAACGGCACAATCTTGCCGTTAAACGAAACCGCCACGCTCGCGCCTATGTCTTTGCGACGCAACACCAATTCTTCTGCAATATCCGCATCAAACGCCAGCAAATCGCGTCGTGAAAAACGACCATGTGCGCCAATGCCTGCAAAACCTGTTCCTGCTGCCGCGCCTGTGAGCAATTGCGCAACCGTTGCGGTTACACCTACCGTGCCTTCTGCACGTCCGCCACGCATCGCCACTTCAATATTGCCGCGTTCTGGCGTTGCGTTTGGATACAAGGCTTGCAGACCTTTCACAACCATCACATACGCGCCTGCAACGGTTGGACAAGAATGTCCGCACAATTTCACAGCATCGATGTAGCTGTATTCCAGCACGCCATCGGGTGTCGCGCCCAAAAATTGCGCCAATGGGTCGCGTAGTTGAATGGCTGGGACTTGAGATAAAAATGGCAGTAAGTTCATGACAGTTTCCTTTTGGATTGAGAAAATATTTTTCAGGCTGCAATGTATCAGCAATGACCGACCACGCAATACCGCGATGGCAACACAAATCGGCTATGCGCTGGGTTGCCTTTTGGAAAATCTACAGAATCTGGCAAATAGAAAACGCCGAGGTGTCCGCCATACATGGATTCAGGAAACTTCACATTTTCCAGCAACGACAAAGTGTTACGCAATGGTCTATCTTTTTCGTCTGCGTTAATGATGCCAAAAAAGCAATCGGCTTCGTTGTTTGACAAACTATACGCTTGGTGGGTTTTCGCTAGATACGCAATGCCATCTTCCCCTTGAGGCAGTTCATCTTCACCCAAAATAAGGTCTTTCAGGCTGCCTTGAGGCTCTTGCCACGTAACCGATTCATTGCGCGGATTGAATACCACCCTACCATCGGTATGAACTTCAAGCGTTGCTTTTGGGTTTGATGAAGATTGGTCATGCACAATTTTTGGCAGCGTATAACTATTGCCACGTGCGCAAACAGGAGATTCCTCGCTTGTATTCAGCACAGGAATATCATTTGGCAAACCTAATATTTCTTGACGACTGCCACCCGTTAGCCATACCGCCGCAAATTTTGTATTTTTAGTGCGACCTACCTGCCAAAGCGTTGGGTAACGGCTATTAAACACCAGCACCACAGGCAAATCGGGCGAATGGATATACGCCAACGCACCGTAAGTTATCCCGCCACTTTTGTGGTCGTTTTTTCAACTGAAACGAAACGCGTATGCCATCGCCTAGATTAGATGCAGCCTGAAAACGCCAATGCTCATCGTTTGTATGGTTATCTATTTCAAGATTTACACAAAGTATCCTGTTTGGTATTTTCAACAACGATAGTATAAACCTTGCCATGCCGTTTTAAAATGCCAAAAACAGCGACTTTACCAGCCGCACCGCGACCGCGTTTACCCTTACGTTGTCCACCAAAATAGCTTTCATCCAGCTCAACAGAACCATCAAAAACTTCATCTGCTTGAAGCTCCAAATGATAAGCGATAACTTGGCGGATTTTGCGGTAAAACAAGGCTGCCGAATTGGAGTTAATCTCCAACAAATTAGCAGCTGAACGAGCGGTAACTTCGAGTACAAAAAATTCAAGTAATTTCTTTTGTACTTTTTTGCTTAGTTTACAGTTTGTTATCTTCATTTTTGTAGGGTAACATAACTGCTAATCTAAGACAGCCCCTTGATTTAAGTCAAATAGAAAGCAGCCTGAAAGTTTCAAGCTGCTTTTTTCTTTAACTTTATTTACACCATACTTGCTCAATACTTTAAATATAATTATTAACTGATTATTTTTAAAAAATATTTTTATTTATTTATATAACCTGCCATAGGTGCAAGAATGAACTTATCTTTTTTCTGTATCAAATCAATCATTGTGTTCATTCTCTCGCAGCCTGAAATTTTCTTGAACAGACGCCATCGCGCACGCACGCGCCTTATCAATCTGCTCACTAATCTCTTTCGGTTTATCCGCAAACGCACGCGCAATTGCTGCCGTGTCCACACTTTGCGCTGCCGCTAACACTGCCAACCAATGTTCACGCTGCGGATACGACGCGTCTTGCCAACCCAAACGCCCTTGCTGGTCTGCCATGCACACATTTAACACAGCCTGAAAACGCTCAGGGCGGCGAAATGCGTCCATTTCTTTCAGCACTTTCAACACCTTTTTCGCATCTTTAATCGCGCCAACTTGGTGCAAACGAATGTGAAATTTGCACACCAATTCCGCTAATTCCGCGCAGTTTTTTGGCACTTTCCAACGCGCATTCACGGCACGGACACCGTCCACACCACGCATATCATGCCCAATGTGTTTTGGCAAAATATCCTTTGGCGTGAGTGCCTTACCCACATCGTGCAACAAAGCCGCGTATCTTTCAGGCAGCCTGAAAGTCAAATCCGCCGTGCGTTGCAACACCAAAAGCGTGTGTTCGCCCGAACAAATTTCAGGGTGATAATCCGCCCGTTGCGGCACACCAAACAGCGCATCGACTTCAGGCAACAGCACGCGCAACGCGCCACATTCGCGCAAAATTTCAATCATTTGGCGCGGCTGCTTTTCCATTAAACCTTTGGCAAATTCCTGCCAAACGCGTTCCGCCACCAGCGCGTTCACTTCGCCATTCACCACCATTTCGCGCATTAATGCCATGGTTTCAGGCGCAACCGCAAAACCGTATCGCGCGGCGAATCGGGCAATCCGCAAAATCCGCACAGGGTCTTCCGCAAACGCTGGCGAAACGTGGCGCAAAATTTGGTCGCGCAAATCCGCTTTTCCGCCGAATGGGTCGATGATGTTGCCGTGTTCGTCTTCTGCCATCGCGTTTATCGTTAAATCACGGCGCAACAAATCTTGTTCCAGCGTAACCGATTCATCTGCATGAAACGCGAAACCTGCGTAGCCTTTGCCCGTTTTGCACTCGGTTCGTGCCAGCGCATATTCTTCGTGCGTTTGTGGGTGCAGAAACACGGGAAAATCTTTGCCCACAGCCTGAAAGCCTTGTTGCAGCAGCGTTTCGGCATTCGCGCCAACGACTACCCAATCGCGGTCTTTCACGTTTAAACCCAGTAATTTATCGCGTACTGCGCCGCCGACTAAGTAAATTTGCATGGTGTTTTCCTGTATAAAAATTGCCCCACGTTTTTCAGGCAGCCTGAAACATGGGGCTTTTTTGTTTGTGTTTATTGTGGCGGTAGTCTGCGCGAGCGTTTGGCTGGCACTAAATCGCTTCGTGCGAGCAACATCAGGCAGCCTGTAAAAATCATGCCGAGCGCAAACACGGGCGAAGTGGGGTAATCGTAGTTGTTCACAATATAAATCGCGCCGCCGATATAAGCCAGCAAGGGCGCAGATACGATGGATTGTTTGTTGATACCGTCAAAAATCAGCACCAACGCGCCCACCGCCATTAGCGTAAACGCCACAATATCTGCCGTACTCGGAAATAAATTCACGCTATTGAGAAACCACAGCGTACCTACAATAATCAAAAACAGGGGCATCATTAAAGGCTGTTTCATAATTTCCTTTCAAGCAGCCTGAAACGCTTATAAAGTCCCCACCTTTGGCATTTTTCTGCGCCATGTGCTGCTCGCAAGCTCAACCTACTTCATGTACGTAGTCGCTTGCTGCGCTGCTATGGCTTTGAAAAATACTCAAATCTGGGGCTTTATAAACGTTTCAGATTACTTACGTTTCGGGTCATCAGGACGCAATTCTGCCACTAATTTATCCAAAATGCCGTTAATAAATTTATGGCTTTCATTGCCGCCAAATGTTTTCGTCACTTCAATCGCTTCATTGATGATAACGGGATAAGGCGTTTGTGGCATTTCTTTCAACTCGTGCGTTGCCATCAGCAAAACGGCACGTTCCACAGGGTTAATCGTGTTTTCATCGCGGTCTAAATGCAAGCGAATCATGTGCATGTATTCGCGCTGATTGTTGTACGCGCCAAAAAATAGTTGGGTAAACAATTCCGCATCGGCGTTTTTGAAATCGCCGTGTTCACGAATATTATTGGCGATTTCAGGCGCAGGTGTTTTGTTCAAAGCGGCTTGATACAAGGCTTGCACCGCAAATTCACGCGAACGACGGCGTGGGGTTTTAGAGGTTTTACGTTCAGTCATCTTATGTTTCCAATTTTTCAGGCAGCCTGAAAATTATTCTTCTGCCAAAGCGTTCAATAAATTTGCCATTTCAACGGCTACAATCGCGGCATCAGTAGCTTTTTCAACCACGCGCACTTGCGCTTGTTCATCGTTTTCAGTCGTCAAAATCGCGTTGGCAACAGGGATATTGAAGTCCAAACCCACGCGCGTAACGCCTGAGCCTGATTCGTTTGACACCAGTTCAAAGTGGTAAGTTTCGCCGCGAATCACTGCACCAAATGCCAACAGCGCGTCAAATTGTTCGCTCGCTGCCATGTTTTGCAACACCAAAGGCACTTCCAATGCGCCTGGTACAGTTGCCAATGTGATGTCTTCGTCTGCCACGCCCAATTCAATCAGTTTTTTACGTGCCACTTCTACCATTGCGCTGCCGATTTCGTTGGTAAAACGGGCTTGCACGATACCGATTTTCAAATTTTTGCCGTCTAAATTCGGTTGGATTATTTTCATCGTTGATTCCTTAAGTTTTCAGGCTGCCCTATTCCTGTGGCTGCCAATCTGTTACGTTTACATAATCCTGCGCATCGTCGTCCCATTCCCACGCGCCTTGTTTTTCTGCCAGCAATGACTTGATTTCAGGACATATTTCCAATGCTTCGTTCAAGGGGATGGTAATGAAATTGTCAGGATTATTCACAAAATCATCATCTTCCGCACCGCTAAACAATCGCCAGCCGCTATCCTGTTCAAACGCGGCTGCTTCACGATACATGAAACCGACCATGTTGTTTTCATCGCTAACTTGGCGGCTGACCACGGCATAATTCAGCGCAGCAGACAGGGCTTGTGCAAAGGGATTATTCATAGGTACTCCAATTCAAAGGCGCGATTATACGCGATTTCAGGCAGCCTGAAAAAGTTGTATACCGTCTGCACTCAAAGTTTCAGCAATTTGCTGCGCTGTGCCGTGCTGCCCTATTGGATAATCAGGGGCGATTTCGGCAAGCGGTTTCATCACAAAACTGCGCTGATGGGCGCGTGGGTGCGGCAGTTGCAAAATATCGGTGTCGCGCGTTTCATGGTTGAAATCCACGATGTCTAAATCCAAGGTGCGCGGTGCATTGCGAAAACTTCGTTCACGCCCAAATTGCTGCTCGATTTTGTGCAACACAGTTAGCAGAATTTCGGCGGTGCAATCGTCTGACACTTGCGCGATGGCGACTGCGTTGATGAAATCGGGTTGGGCTGCATAACCGACTGGCGCGGTGCAATACAGCGATGACGTTTTCAGGCTGCAAATTTCAGGCTGCGTAGATAAAACGACGATTGCTTGACGGACTTGTTCGGCTGGGTTTTGCAAGTTACTGCCCAACGCAATAATGGCTGTTTTCATGTTTCAGGCTGCCTATTTGGTTTTGAAAAACTGGGTTTGTTTGTCGCGCTGAAAAAATACCAGCCCAGTAGTACGAAAAATGAAATCCCGAATTTGCCTGTTACGAAACTGAAAACGTAAATCACGGCATACACACCAGCCCAAATCCAGTTCTCTTTGGCTAATTTTTCTTCGCCCAATGCTTTCCATTTGAGCGCGTGTAAAACTGCGCCAAATGCTGTGCCTAGCAAAAGCGACCAGTTCGCGGCGGCGTTGGGATTCCACAATGGTGGCAAATCCATGTATTCGTCATCATCGGCAGTTTCTTCGCTTAATGGGGCGATTTTGGGTCTGTTTATGGGTGTCGCAGCCTGAAAAAATTCGGGATATTCGCTTTTCAGTTTGGCGTTGTAACGCTGGCGCACATCGGGAACGAGCAACCATTCTTGCACGGCTTTAATCGCGTTGGCGTTTTGTGCGTTGTTTAACACAGCCTGAATGGTGGCTGGGCTGGCGTTATGCGGCAATTGTAGGATTTGGTATAGATTTATCATGCAGCTCTCCTTTCAGGCTGCGTTTGGGTCATCCAAAACTAAGCAATAATGTGCTAACAATCGTGGCCAATACAGCAAACACGATAATGCCTAAAATCAATAGGAACACGGCGAGCCACCAACTGCGTTTGTCGTAATCATTGTCAAATTCGTTGCTGAAAAATTCTGTTTGCTTTTTGCCTAGCGTTTGATACCACGCGATGACTAAGCCGATTTGAATACCTAAACCAACGTTCAAGCCTATCAAGGCAATCACGAACAAAACGGCAATGCTCGCGCCTGCCCAAATCCAGTTCTGCTTGGCTAAATCGTCTTCGCCTAATGCTTGCCAGTTTTTCGCGTGAATGATTGCGCCAAACGCAACATTGCTAAAAATCGACCACCACATAGCAGCTTTGGGATTCCACAATGGTGGCAAATCCATGTATTCGTCATCATCGGCAGTTTCTTCGCTTAATGGGGCGATTTTGGGTTTGGCTACGGGTTCGGCAGCCTGAAAAAATTCGGGAAATTCGCTTTGCAATTTGGCGTTGTAACGCTGGCGCACATCGGGAACGAGCAACCATTCTTGCACGGCTTTGGCGGTTTTCGCATCAATCGCGTTGGCAGATTGTGCGTTTTCTAACGCAGCCTGAATCGTGGCTGGGCTGGCGTTTGGCGATAGTTTTAAGATTTGGTATAAGTTAATCATTTGAGTTTCCTCTTTTCAGGCTGCGTTTAGCGAGTATGTTTCATTAAGCGTTGTTTCTCGCGTTTCCAATCGGCTTCTTTGCTGGATTCGCGTTTGTCGTGCAATTTTTTACCTTTGGCAAGCCCAATTTCTGCTTTGATTCGTCCGCGTTGAAAGTGTAAGTTGAGCGGCACAATGGTGTAGCCTGAGCGTTCGGTTTTGCCGATGAGTTTGTTAATTTCGCGTTGATTTAGCAGCAATTTTCTTGGGCGAACTGGGTCTGGTTTAACGTGTGTAGATGCAGTTGGCAGAGCGGTGATGTGGCAGCCGACTAGGTAGAACGCGTCTCGTTTCCAGTAGATGTAGCTTTCTTTGAGTTGTATGCGCCCTGCGCGAATGGCTTTTACTTCCCAGCCTTCTAAAACTAAGCCTGCTTCTATTTGCTCTTCTATGAAATAGTCGTGAAAGGCTTTGCGGTTGTTTGCTATAGACATTTGTTATCCTATTCTTTATCTTGTTTGACTAATTTTAACAGAATTATTGAATTATGAATGGTTTGGTGAAAATAAAAATGCAGCCTGAAAGTTGTTTTCAGGCTGCATTTTAAACAATTAAATCACTTCACAATTGCTTGGCTGATTAGTTTTTGCGGCACCTGTTAAGTTTTTACACTTATAAGTTGTGCCGCTATTATCCATCCAAATCCCATATTTATAAGTAGGCTGTTTAGGTGATGCTTGTAAAAACAATTTGCTACCATCAACAGTTCGAGTAAGTGTGTAATATTGATTGGTAATATTATTGATTGAGTCCTGCGCAGCATTACCAATATCAAGCTCACGTGGATTAGTGAGCTTTTGAGCTTCAATTTCTTGCTTAATTGTCAATAACTGCTGCTTCGCTTCTGCCAAACGCGTTTTTTCTACATATGACTGATATTGAGGCATAGCAACTGCTGCCAAAATCCCAATGATGATGATTACAACCATCAACTCAACCAATGACATACCTAATTGTTTTTGCTTCATATTTTATACTCTTATCATGGAAGATATAATTCAATATAACTTTGCAAAGTTACCAATGTATCTTTATTGTTACCTTGTGCTCGTGATGTAATACGGAAATAATCTTTTGCCTCACCTGTTTTCGCATCAGTTATTTTATTGCCTAAGTATTCAATAATATAACGGACTTTACCATTCTCAGCAGTAAAACATTTCTTGTTAGCTTCACATACTTTATCCAATACAGTTTCACCTAATGAGCATGCTTGCTCTGGATTCTTCGCACAACGTTCCCAGGCTGAATTTTTGGTCTTCACAACGACTAGTTTAAACTGATTAGTACCGTTTAAATTACTTACATTTTCTAAGGCAGGTAAGCAATAACCACCATCACAGTTTACTGTAAAATTTGTTACAGAACCTGAATTCTTACTTAGTTTATAAATATTTTCTTCGCCTGCACGCAAACCTTTTTCAGCGAGAGAAACTGCTAATTTTCTATCTGCTTCGTTAGTACTTGCACGCATTTCTGTGGTTGCTGATTGTGTGGTTACCATTACCAATAAAGCAATAACCAACATTAATATCAGCACCATAAATAAAGAAAAGCCTTGATTTTTATTTTTCATATTTATCCTTAACTAGAGAATATCCCTGCACATGAATTACCACTACGAATTGTAGCATTAATAATATAATCAATATCTGTTGTGCTATCTGGATAATTATATTTCAAATTCAATCGCACAATAGTAGGCAATGCTTTTTTATTAAGTTGATTACTAAAGACAAAATGTTCTTTATTAAGAGTAGTTGTTAAATCATTTCCACATCCTTCAACATATCCGAAAGTTGGTGTGAGCGATTGAACATTCTGTGCTAACAATTGAGGACCTTGCCAGTTACCTGAAGCATCTAAATCATATCGAAGTAGACTGCTCACACCGTTTACCCTGCCGACTACATATGCAGCACCATAGTATTTACTCACAATCAATTCTGCTGAAATGCCATTACTATCACTACTTCCCAAAGCATTTGCTTGCTTAGATGCAAATGTAATCGAATTACTGTTAGACCCCGTAGGCTTAGCCGTTACAGCAGCTAGACAACTACTCACTACTAAATCACCCTTTTGCGTAACAGTTTGTTGCAAATCTGGGTCATTGCTATAGTTACCTACCTTGATAGTATTTAAAGTATAGTTATTTGATGAGTCACGTGAAATACTATCCACCACTTCAGCTGAACCTTTACCATAGATAAATGCAATTGCCTTACCTTTAAAAGTAATATTAGTTAGATTGAAACCAGCCTGTTGCGCTTGTTGCTGAGAAATTAATCGCACGCCATATCCATCATTTTTGGTAGTGTCTAATTCTAATTGTCGAGTTGCCCCATTCTCTATACGAGGAAAATTACTTGTTCCTGAACTCCTAGTACTATTAGTACTATAGCAGCCAAATGAACCTGTATTTCGTGCATCACGTGTAACTAAAGAAGCTGCATTTCGCAAATTTTGTTGAACGTCTAACCTTCTTTGTGCATTACTATTTAATTGACGTGTAATAACGTATGTGCCACCTGCTGCTGTAATCACAATCATCGACAAGGCACTAGCAACCAAAAACTCAACCAGCGTGAAACCAGCATTTCGTTTACTTTTTAGCATAAGATTTCGTTTCATTATTTTTATTCTTTCTCATTAGTTAGCGACTTGTAACATATACACGTGTGCGGTGGTATTACCACCTTTGCCAGAACCATTTGCTCCTTCCATCAGCCACGCCACTTTGATTACCGTGCTTGGACCACCGTTCTTATCGCATTTACCATCCATCTTTCCGCTATCATCTACTGTTGGCATATCCGGACTTTCCTTGTCCGCGCAAATGATATAACTAATTGATGTTATATTAGGTGCTTGTGAACTCAAAATATACTTAAATTCTTCAATTTGGTTTTGAGCTAATGCTTCCTTAGTAATTTTTGTTCCAAATGCTAACACTGCAGGTTTCGGCTCTTTATTAATTTGGATAGATTTTACAGCTGATTGCGTATACTTAGAATAATTACGCTGATAATTTTGATCTTTTTTAGTAATGGTCGAATTAATCTGCATACCTTCTGCTAACGACTCAGCTGCTTGAGAAATAATACTTCTATTTTCTGCTTCAGAAATGCTAGCCACAGAACGAATCTGTGCGGCCATCAATGCCAATACACCAAACGTTAGCAAGAAAACAGAAATCATTACTTCAATAATTGTAGAACCGCGAACGGATTTTTTTGAAAAATACATTTTAAAATCTCTTGAAAGTTTAAATTACGATTTAACTGCACGAGAGCATACTTCAGCCATATCACCTGTAGATTTATCCTTGCTTTGTGTTGTTCTACTAGCTGTTGCAACAGGATTACAAGAAGTTGCAGAACCACTTGGAGTAACAATCACAAAACGAGAAGGTGCATTAGCACGTGCCGAGTCTGAAATTAGAAATCGTACATAATTAGAGCCTAATGTACTACTTGTAGATAAAGCAGAATATGAAGAAACTGCTGAACCTGGTGTTCTAAAACCAAACATGCCATTTGGCATAAAAATAAACTCATTTCCTGGTGTTACATTACAGTTATTTTGGTTAAACGGGCAAGCGTCAATTTTAAATGAAACTGTTTGTTTGCTTAAGTTGCCATTAATAGAAATTGTTCTTAAAGCAACGTCTGTATTAGCTTCATAAGTCCCATTCTTATTTTTATCCGCAAAAGCCATCATGCCGCTACCATTAGTCATCGCGGTAGCATTACACGCGCCTGTTGGGCGCCCATCGCTTCGTACATTTACACCGCAAATAATAACCGGTGTATTCATACGAATCGACTCACCCTTAGCAAATCGAAATAAATTAGCGATTTGTTCCGCACGATTAATCACTCGCGTATTCGCAACAAATTTACTCATACTTGGCAGTGCAATGGCAGCCATAATTGCCATAATTGCCACAGTTACCATCAGTTCCAATAGCGTAAAACCATGTATTTTTCGATGTTTTAACATATTCAATGCCACTCATTTATTATTAAATTTTAATCAGAATCTGCCACATTTTCTGGGATATAAGCAGCATTTTCAAATTTTGTAAATTGCCCCATAAAAGTGAGAAACACACGACCCGTCGGGCCATTACGGTGCTTCCCGATAATACATTCCGCCAATCCTTTAAATTGACTTTGTTCTTTTGTGTAATACTCATCGCGGAACATGAACATAATCAAATCTGCGTCCTGCTCAATCGCACCCGATTCACGCAAATCCGACATCATCGGGCGCTTATCCGTGCGCTGTTCCACCGTACGCGACAACTGTGACAACGCAATCACAGGCACTTGCAATTCTTTCGCCAACGCCTTAAGAGAACGAGAAATCTCACCCAATTCAGAAGCACGGTTATCACTGCGACCCGAACCTGACATCAACTGCAAATAGTCAATTACAATCAAGCCCAACTTACCATCAAATCGGCGAGCCAATCGACGAGCGCGAGCACGCAATTCCAATGCGGTTAAACCAGGAGTTTCATCAACAAACACAGGTGCATCAGATAATTTCGCCACTGCTTCATTCAAGCGTTCCCAGTGCTCATCTTGCAAATTACCATTTTTCAGAACGCTTTGGTCAAGCCGCCCAACAGAACTCAGCATACGCATTACCAACTGAGCAGCACCCATTTCCATGGAAAACACCGCAACAGGTAATTTATCGTTAATTGCAATATTTTCTGCGATATTGATAGAAAATGCTGTTTTACCCATTGACGGACGACCTGCCACAATAATCAAATCGCCAGCCTGCAAACCAGAAGTCATCTTATCTAAATCGATAAAACCTGTTGAAACACCCGTTACCGCACTAGGATTATCACGTTGATACAAAGCATCAATACGCTCAATATTTTGCCTCAACAAATCAGGCATTTCCAAGAAACCTTGTTTTGATTTTTCAGTGCTTTCTGCAATTTGGAAAACCTTGCTTTCCGCTTCATCAAGCAACTGCTCCGCCGTTCTGCCTTGCGGATTAAAGGCACTTCTAGCAATTTCTGTTCCAACCTCTGCTAATTGGCGCACCACCGAGCGTTCACGCACAATTTCTGCATAACGGCGAATATTGGCTGCAGACGGGGTCGTCTGCGCCAATGTAACCAAATAATCAAAACCACCTGCTTGCTCTAATTGTTCATGAAGCTTCAATTCATCCTGCACGGTAATCACATCGGCAGGACGGCTTTCGTTGATTAAGTTAGAAATTGCACGAAAAACAAGGCGGTGTTCGTGTCGATAAAAGTCTGTTTCTACAACCAAATCTGCCACTTTATCCCACGCGGCATTCTCCAGCATCAAACCGCCCAACAATGATTGCTCGGCTTCGATTGAATGCGGTGGTAAATTCAGGCTGCGAACTTCGCTGTCATCGCTTTGAGAGGGGTTAAAATTATCCATGGCTTCCACTTTGTTTTAATAACTAACATTTTACGGCACTAACAAGATTTTCAGGCTGCCTGAATATTCTAGCAGCCTGAAAACGCACGATTATTGGTTTTTCCAACGTGCTTGTGATTCACGAATTACTTCTTTTGCCTCTTCCACATCGCCCCAGTGTTCCACTTTAGTTGTACTAGGTTTTTTCAAATCTTTATAGTGATTGAAGTGGAATTCAATTTGTTTAATCAACTGCTCTGGCAAATCAGCCAAAGTTTTAATCGCATTGCCTGTATCGCGGTCATCAGCAGGAACAACCACTACTTTATCGTCCACTTCGCCATCGTCCACAAATTTCATCACGCCAATCACGCGCGCTTCCATGTAGATACCTGTTGGCAACGGTTGCTTAGTGATAATCAACGCGTCCAATTCATCGCCATCTTCGTCCAAAGTTTGTGGAATGAAGCCGTAGTTTGTTGGTTTTGCGAACACTTGTGGCTCAACGCGGTCTAATTTCATCACGGCGTTTTTTCTGTCCCATTCGATTTTGTGCGTGCTGCCTTCTGGGATTTCTACCACTACGTTGATGATGCCACCATCTACGTCGCCAGCGTCTAAAATTTGATTAAAGTCTGCCATTTGTTTCTCCTGTAAAACAAGGTTAAATGAAACGGCGATTATAGCGAAATGCAGCCTGAAAGCATAGTTTTATCTTTTCAGGCTGCGTGCGTAGTAAAACCACAAATCATTTGCCAAACAAGAATGGTTTGCATTATGATTATATGTTATGAAAACTAAACCTTTACTCAAAACCGCCGTTGTTGCCGTTGTGGCTTTAGCGCATGCTGGTTTAATCGCTTTATCGTGGCAAGCTGCCAAAACAGCCGATATTATCGAGTCTGGCACGCTAACCATGGTGGACTTAGGTTCACTAGGCGATAGTGGCGAACCAGCAGCCGAAAGCGCACCTGCACAATCTGCGCCTCCGCCCCCTCCTCCACCTGTTCAGCAAAAGCAGCCTGAAGTCGTGAAGCCAAAAAAAATCACGCCGCCAGAGCCACCTAAACCTGTTGAGCAGCCAAAAGTTCAAGCTGTGGTTCGCAATGACAAGCCTGCGGATACTCTGCAGCCTGAAAAGGTTGAACCGCCCAAACCCAAACCCGTTGAGCCGCCTAAACCTGTAGAACAACCTAAGCCTGCTGAGAAACCGAAACCTGTTACTGAGCCTGTCAAACCAAGCAAAGTAACCGCACCTGAAAACACAAACACCAGCAGCACAGGTTCAAACACGTCTGCCAACTCAAATAACTCAATCAATTCAGGCAGCGGCAGCAGTAACAGCAAAAATGTGAATACTGCTGGCTCTGGCACGGGTGGAACGGGTGGCAAAGGCAGCGAAGGCAACGCAAGCGGTAAAGGCAATGCAGGCACTGGCACAGGCATGAACGCGAATCACAGCGTCGTTGATGGCGGTGCGAAACGCATGACACCCCCAGCCTACCCTCCTCGCGCATTGGAAAACAATGAAGAAGGCACGGTTAAACTAGAAATCGTGGTTTCGCCAGACAAAAGCGTGAAGAGCGTGAACGTGGTCAAATCTAGCGGTAGCACCGCGCTGGATAACGCCGCTAAAGCAGCCGTTCGTCGCGCAAGCTACACGCCGAAAAAAGTAAACGGCGATTTTGTGCCAACGCGTTTCACGATTAGCATTGAATTTAACATTGCTGACGCGGAATAATTTTTCAGGCAGCGTGAAAACTGCTTTAACTTTATCAATGAAAGTAAACACATGAATTTAGGATTAGTATTTAAAAGTGGCGACCCAGTTTTGATTGGCGTTTTTCTTTGTTTGATTGCCATGAGCATCGCCACATGGACAATTATCTTGTTACGCAGCCTGAAACAAATCAGCACCAAAAAAGCCAATCGTACGGCCAAACAAGCCATTTGGTCTTCAGCCGATTTAGAAGCTGCCGAGCAACAAGCCAAACAAATTGAGGCGCCCATCAGCGAATTGTTTTTGGACGGCTTAAACGCCAATCGCCGTTTCAATGCCACACAGCAAGACATGCTTTCTGCTAGCTTGCCACGCAACGCCTATTTAGAACGCGAATTGCGCCACAGCACAGGCAAAATCTTGAGCCAATTTGACGGTGGCATGATTGTGTTGGCAACTGTGGGTTCAACTGCACCGTTTATCGGTTTGTTGGGAACGGTTTGGGGGATTTACCACGCCTTGATTAACATCAGCAAAAGCGGTCAAATGAGCATTGCCGAAGTATCAGGTCCAATCGGCGAAGCATTGGTAGCGACTGCGGTGGGTCTGTTTGTGGCGATTCCAGCCGTGTTGGCATACAACTTCTTTATGCGTAGCAACAAAAAATTGTCGCGCACCATTCACAACTTCGCGCATGATTTGCACGTTCAGTTAATCAACGGTAAACAAGCAGATAAGGAATAAGCCATGTCTTTTGGTTCTTTTAACGATGACGGCGACGATTCGCCAATGAGCGAAATCAACGTAACGCCTTTAGTAGATGTGATGTTGGTGTTGCTGATTGTGTTCATGATTACCATGCCTGTGCTGACGCATTCTGTACCTTTGAATTTGCCAATTGCGAACAAGCAAGGACAAGCTGACACCAAGAAAAATGTGAAGCCCATGCAAATCTCTGTGAATATTTCAGGACAATACGTTGTAGGTGCAAATTCAACCACACCAGTTGATTTAGATGCGCTTCGCAAAGAATTTGAAGCCATAGCCAAACAAGACCCTGATACGATTATCGCAATTGCTGCTGATAAGAACGTGGCTTATGAACACGTTGCCAACGTTCTCAATTCAGCACGAGAAGCAGGATTAAGCAAAGTATCTTTTGATATGGAAGCAAAATCAGGAAAATAAAGTTTTCAGGCTGCCGAATGAATATTCAGGCAGCCTGAAAACTTTATGGCAGGTCGGATTCTTGAATCCGACATTTTTCAGGCTGCAATATAGCAGCGCAATGCCACATTGCAGCCTGAAAACAAATCTTAACAATCTCCGTCCCATAACCTATAATACCCACCCCAAAATTTTCCGCAGCAAAATCATCATGCCATACACCCAATTTCTCGCAGACGAAACCGCCACCATTCAATTCGGCAGACAATGCGCCGCCCTATTCCGCGCCCCCGCCATCGTTTACCTAAACGGTGATTTAGGCGCAGGCAAAACCACCTTCACACGCGGCTTACTGCGCGGCATGGGACACACAGGCACAGTCAAAAGCCCCACCTACGCCATTGTAGAAAGCTACACGCTGCCTGAAATCACCATCAACCATTTCGATTTATACCGTTTCTCCACCGCCGAAGAATGGGAAGACGCAGGTTTAGACGACCTCACCCCCAACAGCCTCTGCCTAATCGAATGGGCGCAACAAGGCAGCGATTACGTCCCAGCCCCCGATTACATCATCGAATTTACCCACCAAGACAACGGGCGACAATGCATCATTCACGCCCAAACCCCAAACGCCCAAAAGGAACTTGCACAATGGCAAACAACATACTCAACCGCCGCAAACTAATTACCCTAGCAGCAGGTTCACTGTTTGCCAAAGCCGCCGTTTCCGCCACCAAAAAGCAGCCTGAAAACAGCGTTGTCTCCAACAAAATCACCGCAGATAACAATCGCGCCAAAATCATCATTGAAACCGAGCAACGCCCCAGCTATCAGCACTTCACCAACAGCAAACCCGCGCAACTCGTGATTGATTTAAACAACGTCAAAAATAATAACGCGCTCAAATCACTCAGCAAGAACATTCAGGCTGCCAAAAGCTGGATTAACAACGTGCGAATTGGTCAAAAAGACGAAAACACCCTACGCATCGTGTTCGACTTAAAACGCCCCGTAAAAGTCAAAGCAAGCAGCCTGAAAAATCAATTGCAGCTTGAACTTACCGCCGCCAACCAAGCCAACACCAGCGCAAAACCCGCCAACACCAGCAAAGCCCGTCGCCCCATCATTATGATTGACGCAGGACATGGCGGCAAAGACCCAGGCACAACAGGCGCAGCAGGCAGCAAAGAAAAAACCATCGTTCTCGCCACCGCGCAAGAACTCAAACGCCAATTAGAAAGCAAAGGTTACGCCGTCCACATGACACGCATTGCTGACAACTTCGTGCCGCTCACCACGCGCCGCCAACATGCCCACAGCGTAAACGCCGACATCTTCCTTTCTATCCACGCCAACGCGTCCGATGTCAGCAACTTACGCGGCGCAGATGTTTTCGTGTGGGGTCGCGCCAACAGCGAACGCGCGCGCAAACTCGCCCAATCCGAAAACGGCGCGGACTTAGTGGCAGGCTTGCCCAGCGTTGGCAATAAAGATGTGGACGCGATTTTGACCGACATGATGCAAGCGCAAACCAACGCCGATAGCACACGTCTTGGCAACTTAATCTTGCGCCACATTTCACGCACCGCGAAAGTGCGCAAAAGCACGGTGGAAACAGGCGATTTTGTTGTATTGCGCTCGATTGACGTGCCGTCTGCGCTGATTGAACTCGGTTTCTTGTCAAACCGCGAAGAAGAGAAGCAGCTCAATTCCGCAGAGTTTCGCCGCAAATTAGCTGTGGCTATTGCCAACGCCGTGCAGCAATATTTGAAAGCGAATAATCGGGGTTAGTTTTCAGGCTGCCTGAAATATTGAAAAATATTTCACGGTTCAAAAAATCTTGCTAACATCAAAACTTCTCTAACCCAACAGGAGCCATTCCATGAAGAAATTTCTTATCAGCCATGATGTTTATTGGCGCGTTTGGTGGACTGAGTCAGTCAGCAATGGCATGTAATCCAATCGACCCAAATTATAATGCTTGTGTTTATCACAATATTATTTTGCCGCAACAACAGCAAAATAATGGTTATAACAATAGTGGTTACAATCGTCCTGCAATGAACTAAAAACGGCAAACCCTTTTTCTTCCAAAAAAAACTATCAATCTACTGATGGTTTTTATGATTCAAAAGGCAATCGACAAAGCTATGTTTTTGGCGGCGCACAGAACGACGCAATCAACGCCTGCAATGACATTTATTTAGGTTTGTATAAACCATGCAAATTGAGTGTAGAAGGCACTAGTTTCCATATAAGATAGTTTTTTAATATTCAGGCAGCCTGAAAAAATAATTTAACCCATTTTAACAAAATGGTGCTACAATCATTTGACCTGTTTCAATTCCGAAACAGGTCAAAATATTTTCAGGCAGCCTGAAAATATTTTGTTTTATTTTTTAGAAAAGGAACGACTTTTATGAAGTTGAAGAAATATTTAGCACTTGCTGTCTCGTGTGCTGTGCTAAGCGCTTGTGGCGGTAGCAGTGGCAACTCAGCAGCCCAAACTGGTTCTGCACCAGCCAATAACAATAACGCAACCGCTTCCGCACCAGCAGGCAAAGTTTTGCGCGTTGGCACAAACGCGGAATTTGCCCCGTTTGAATCATTAACCGAAACCAAAGAAGTTCAAGGTTTTGATATTGACGTGATGCGTGCCATGGGCGAAGCAGGTGGTTTCCAAGTGGAATTTTCCCACAAACCTTGGGATAGCTTGTTCCCATCATTGGCAAATAGCGACGTGGACGCGTTAATTGCCGCAATTACGATTACAGACGAACGCAAAGCAACCGTAAACTTCACAGAGCCATACTACAAAATCACACAAGTGGTAATGGTTCCTCCAAGCAAAACCGTGAACTCTATTGAAGATCTGAAAAAAATGTCAAAAGTAGGCGTGGTAACAGGCAATACTGGC
Source organism: Kingella negevensis (assembly GCF_030177895.1). Taxonomy (NCBI): domain Bacteria; kingdom Pseudomonadati; phylum Pseudomonadota; class Betaproteobacteria; order Neisseriales; family Neisseriaceae; genus Kingella; species Kingella negevensis. Next base: position 172,269 of record NZ_CP123448.1, on the reverse strand, counting down.
GACTTTGCAGCACAAAAAATCTTTGGCGCGACTAGCTCACAAATCGCACGTTTTGACAGCGCACCAGTAATGATTAAAGAAGTAGAAAACGGCGGCGTGGACGCTGGCATTAGCGACAGCGCAGTGGTTGCATACTACATCAAGAACAATAATAAAACTGATTTTAAAATGCTTGAAGTGCCTGATTTCACAGTTGAAAACTATGGTATCGCTGTCCGAAAAGATGATGAAGCAACATTAAGGTTGCTGAACGACTCGTTGAAAAAAATCCGTGAAAACGGCAAATACGCTGAAATTGAAGCGAAATATTTTGCCAAATAATTCGGTATAAATTCTTTCAGGCTGCCTGAAATATTCACGCAGCCTGAAAACCAAATCTTTTTCGGATAGCTGTGGTTCTTGATTTAAGTTTGTAGCTATCACTTTGCTTCAAATTAAATAAGGAAACAATCATGAATACCAACAAATGGTTAGCCGTATCTTTTGCCACACTTGCGCTTGCAGCTTGTGGTAATCAATCCTCTTCTCAAAACGCCGCTTCAGGCACAAACACGCCCAAAGTTTTAAAAGTCGTTACCAATCCACAATTTGCACCGTTTGATTCGCTCAACGAAAAACAAGAAGTGCAAGGCTTTGACGTGGATTTGATGTACACTTTAGCAGATGCTGGCAATTTCAAAATTGAATACAGCACCAAACCATGGGATAGCTTATTTACCGCCTTAAGCACAGACGATGCGGACATTGTGGCAGGTACAGTAACCATTACTGAAGACCGCAAAAAAACTATGGATTTCTCCGACCCGTATTATCAGGTACGCAAGTGGTTTTGGTTTCACCAAATAAAACCATCGCTTCGCTGGGCGAACTGAAAAACGCGCAAAAATTGTTCGGCGCAACCAGTGAAAAAATCGCACGTTTTGAAAATGTGCCGTTGCTGATGAAAGAAGTGGAAAGCGACGGACTGGACACGTCGATTAGCGATAGTGCAGTGATTGAGCATTACGTTAAAAACAATGGCAACAAAGGTTTCAAAACACTGACCATTCCTGATTTTGCAGTGGAAAACTATGGTTTAGTCGTGAGAAAAGGCGACACGCAAACGCTTGCGTTGCTCAATAGCTCACTGAAGAAAATCCGTGAGAACGGTAAATATGATGAAATTAAATCTAAGTATTTTGCAAATAAATAGCATTTTATTTTAATTTTCAGGCTGCCTTATCTTTTCAGGCTGCCTGAAATTTTTGCAAAAATGGGTAAATATTTTGTTGCAGAATTTCATATATATCAGGTATATTGATGAATTAGCAGACACGGTTTAACCGTGCTTTTCTTTTTCAATTTTTCAGCAAAGGTATTTTATGCAAAACAGCCCACAACAATCAGAAGGATTGCAGCGCAATCTCAAAAATAGGCATTTGCAACTTATCGCCATTGGTGGCGCAATTGGTACAGGTCTATTCATGGGTTCAGGTAAAACAATTAGTTTAGCTGGACCTTCTGTCTTATTAACTTACGTTTTGATTGGTTTTTTCCTGTTTTTCGTGATGCGAGCGATGGGCGAACTGTTGCTTTCAAACTTAGAATACAAATCGTTCACCGATTTCACTTACGATATTTTAGGTCCAGGCGCAGGTTTCTTTGTCGGCTGGACTTACTGGTTTTGCTGGGTAGTCATCGGGATTGCCGATATTGTCGCCATTACAGGCTACGTTCAATTCTGGTGGGCTGATGTACCGCTTTGGTTGCCAGGTCTCGTCTGCATTCTGTTCATGGGTCTGATGAACATGCTGACGGTAAAATCATTCGGCGAAATGGAATTCTGGTTCGCATTGGTTAAAATTTTGGCGATTGTGGGCTTGGTACTCGCAGGCTTGTATTTAATCTTCACAGGCTTTGTTAATCCGAAAACAGGCGTTCAAGCGTCATTCACACACTTGTGGTCGCGCCCTGGCGGTATTTTCCCGCATGGCATTGACGGTTTCTTCTCAGCGTTCCAAATCGCCGTGTTTGCCTTTTTAGGTATTGAATTGGTGGGTACTGCCGCCGCAGAAACACAAGACCCTTACAAAAACTTGCCAGCCGCCATTAACCGCATTCCTGTGCGCATTATGATTTTCTACGTGTTGGCTTTGACCATTATCATGACGGTTACCCCTTGGGACGAAGTAAATCCCAAAGTCAGCCCATTTGTGAACATGTTTACCCTGATTGGTGTGCCAATCGCTGCCAGCTTGATTAACTTGGTGGTACTCAGCTCAGCCATGTCCTCAGCTAACGGTGGTGTGTTCTCAACAGGCCGCATGCTGTACGGTTTGGCGCAAAACCAAGCCGCACCAAAAATCTTTGGCAAACTGAACATTAACGGCGTGCCAGCCCCTGCCCTATTGTTCTCTTGTGCATTGTTGCTGGCAGGTTTGGTTTTGACGTACCAAGAAGGCGATATCATGGAAGTCTTCACGATTGTTACCACAATTTCCAGCATTGGTTTCATTTTCGTGTGGAGCATGATTTTGCTGGCATACATCAAATACTACAAAACGCAGCCTGAACAACACGCGAAATCCACTTACAAAATGCCAGGCGGTGCAGTGATGGCGTGGGTGTGTTTGGGGTTCTTGTTCTTCGCATTGTGCTTATTCTCACGCGATGCGGACACACTCAAAGGCATGCTTTACACCCCAGTTTGGTTTACCATTTTGGCGATTGCTTACTTGTTAAAATTCAAGAAAAAATAATTTTGCACAATAAAAGCAGCCTGAAATTTTTTCAGGCTGCTTTCCTATCACACAGTCATAAATCCCATGTCATTATTATTTGCTACTATTTTCATCATCGAGTCCTTTCGCACACGCCAATTCAGTTGGCTCATCACCAGCTTATTGCTGTGGCTTAGCGCATATGTGTTACTTGCCTACCAGTTTCCGCCCTTTTTGCACTTCACCACTCCCTTGCAACTCAATATCACGCACGCCTTTATCTTTATCAGCAGCCTGATATTTTGGTGCAACCAACTTCATCGCTATACGCCCCAAAAATGGCAATTCAACAGCAGCCAACTGTTAAGCCTGATTGCCCTGTCTAGCCTCATCATGCACATTGTGTATCTGCTGCTCATCGCAATGGTATGGGCGACTTACCCAAACGGCGTGAGTGGCTATCTGGTTGCCAAACTCCTTGAATTTTATATGCTTAACCCAAGCGCATGGTACATCATCACCGCCACGCTAATGCTGATGTTGCACCTGCACAGCAAAATCAATCAAGAACGCAGCAACATCTTCAGCCGTGAACAATTTGAATACGGTATTTTGTTCACGCTATTTATGCAAAGCGGTTACATCATCATGTCTCTCACAAACCCATTCCGTTAAAAGTTTTCAGGCTGCGATGAATATCCATCGCAGCCTGAAAACTTATTTATCGCGATTGCTGCCTGAAACCATGTCAAACAAGAATAAACGACAATCTAAATTACCGTTAAATAATGGAATTTTACGCTTCGGTTTCAAACGCATCAGTTTCGGCATTTCCATATCGCCCGTGAACATACCAGCCGTCCAACCAGCATAATGCTGTTTCAACCACGAACCGAGCTGCGGATAAAGCGCGTGCAACGCCTGCACTTCTGCCAATCGCACCCCATACGGTGGATTGGACACAACCACGCCATTTTCGCCATTCGGGCGCGTGTCTTGCGCGTCTAGTGTGTTGATTTCAATAAACATATCTACTTCTGCCGCTTGCGCGTTTTCTTTGGCGGCGCGTGTCATAAAACGGTCGTTGTCTGACGCGCTAATTTTTGCCAACGGTTTGTCTTTGATTTGCGAACGCGCTTCGGCTTTCAATTTAATCCATAACGCTTTGTCAAAATTCGCTAAATTCTCAAAACCAAAACGGCGATTTAATCCAGCCGCACGGTTCAGCGCAATCAAAGCTGCTTCAATCGCAATCGTGCCACTACCGCAAAATGGGTCTTGAAATGGCTGCGAGCCGTCATAGCCAGCCAGCAACAGCAAACCTGCCGCCAAATTTTCGCGCAATGGGGCTTCGCCTGTGCCTTGGCGGTAGCCGCGTTTGAACAAGGCTTCGCCGCTTGTGTCAATGAAAATGGACACGTTGCGGTCGTCCAAAAAGGCGTGAATGCGGACATTTGGGCGCGCTTTGTCAATGCTTGGGCGTTCGCCGCAATGGTCGCGGAATCGGTCGCATACACCGTCTTTGATTTTTAGCGCAATAAAATCAAGGCTTTTAACGTTAGCGCGTTTGCCTTCCACTTTCACGCGGAATGTTTGATTGACGCTGAACCAGTCTTGCCATTTCAGATTTTTGGCAGCTTTGTAAATGTCGTCTTCGCCGCGATAGGTGGCGCGTGTGAGTTGCAGCAACACGCGGCTGGCGGTGCGCGAATGCAAATTCACACGGTAAACGTGGGCAAGTGTGCCTTTGCACGATACGCCGCCGTCTGTCGGGGTGATGTCGGTGCAGCCTTGTTGTTGTAATTCTTGCGCCAAGATGGGTTCTAAACCGCGTGGGCAAGTGGTGAATAGGGTGTAGGTGGTTGTCATAATTTCTTGTACTTTATTGTTAATTAACTATATTTGATTCCAATTTTGAGATATTCTCCCAAAATACATTACGTATGGAACAGGTAAACGCCTTTTGCATTCCCTTTGTGCAAATCCTAAGAAACTAGTATATAAATAAGCCTAATGCGTTTTCATCATCATTTGCATATAGCTCTTGACCTGGATTAATTATTCCTTTATCTAGAATGCAAACCCTATCAAGTTTATTGTGATTGATATTTAATCTACTTGAAACTGTCATAATTCTCTTATGCTCTGAAATTAAATCCCCTTTTATATCTGATGCATATGAAAATATAATAGCTTTTTGTATTAACTTAACAAAATTATCATTAGGATTTTTATTTCTAGATTTATAATATTTTTTCATAATACTAAGCTCTCACGCAACACAATTTCCCGAAAACTATCAGGCAAACTTTTCGGCGTATGAATATCCACTTCCATGCCCGTCAATTCAATCAATTCGCTGCGAATTGCGCCCAAATCAAACAAAGCCATGCCTTTTTGCGGTTCAATTAAAATATCCAAATCGCTGTTTTCGTTCTCCAAGCCTTGTGCAACCGAACCAAAAACACGCGGATTTTGAGCGCGGTGTTGCAAAATAATACTGTGAATTTGCTGGCGGTGTTGCTGCAAAATTTGGCTAGGTTTCATGTTTTATTCCTTACGGTTTCAGGCAGCCTGAAAAATCAATCGCGATAAGAATCTTCTGTTGCATTAGGCATTAGCACCCAAAGCACTAAGTAAATCAGCATCCCTGGCACGGCAACGCTGGCGCAGGAAATGATGATAAAGAAAATGCGAACCAAAGTGGGCGACCAACCCAAATATTCTGCAACGCCACCCATCACGCCAAATAATAAGCGGTGGCGATATGAGCGGTGTAATTTAACTAATCTTGCCATGTTTCTTTCTCGTGTTTTTTCAGGCTGCCTGAAAATAGTTTGAACTGCTATAATTGTAGCATTTTTTAACAAAGGAATTTTTATGTCTTTCGCGTTTTTCTTCCCAGGACAAGGCTCGCAAAGCCTGAATATGATGAACGGTTTTGACGGCGTTGCCGAAGTCAAAGCCATATTTGACGAAGCGTCTGCCGTGCTGAACCAAGATTTGTGGGCGATGATGAATGGCGATGACGCTGAAATCATCGGTCAAACCGTGAACACACAGCCTTTAATGTTGGCGGCTGGCGTAGCAACTTATCGCGCTTATTTGGCGGCTGGTGGCAAAAAACCATCTGTTGTAGCTGGGCATAGTTTGGGCGAATATTCTGCTTTGGTGGCTTCAGGCAGCCTGAAATTTACGGACGCGGTGAAATTGGTACGTTTGCGAGCAGAATTAATGCAAGCGGCTGTGCCACAAGGCGTGGGCGCAATGGCGGCGATTTTGGGCTTAGACGATGACGTGGTTCGCCAAGTGTGTGCGGACGCGGAGCAAGGTGAAGTGTGCGAAGCGGTAAACTTCAACTCAATCGGTCAAATCGTGATTGCGGGCAACGCGGCTGCGGTGGAACGTGCGATGACAGCAGCAAAAGAAGCAGGCGCAAAACGTGCGTTGCCGTTGCCTGTGTCCGTGCCTTCGCACTGTCGTTTAATGAAATCTGCGGCGGAAAAATTAGCGGTTGCCTTGCAAGAGATTGAGTTCACGCAGCCTGAAATCCGTGTGATTCACAATGCAGATGTGCAAAGTCATGCAGATGCAGCGGCGATTAAAGATGCTTTGGTGCGTCAGTTGTATAGCCCTGTTCGTTGGACGGAAACTGTGCAATTATTGGTACGCGAAGGCGTTACTCAATCTGCCGAATGTGGACCAGGTAAAGTGTTGGCTGGTTTGGCTAAGCGCATTGAAAAAGAAGCGGTTTGTACGGCTTTGATTTCTCAAGAAACTGTGACTGCTTTTATTGAGTCGAATAAATAATGAACCAACCCACTGTTATTCTCGCTACACCCTTTCTTTAAGAACTTGATGTTTGCATTGAAAAAAATTTGCGACAAATGGGCTATAACGTCATATCTTGATTACAAAAAGAGGTGGTGTCCTGAAAAGTGTGCTGTAAAACTAAACAATGCCAAAATGAATATCAAAGAAAGCCAAATCAAAAACTTTCTTGTGATAAAACATACTTTTAGAAAAGCAACACGTTTTTCTAAACGCTCGCCTTACTTTGTGCCGTAAACGACAGTTATTACCCTCAATGCCAACGGTGTGTTGCTTACCAACTAGATGCCATTCTTCATTTGAAAAGACATTTAAAAATGCAGCCCAGTCGTCTGTCGCCATTCTGTCATAGGTTACACGCAACTCTTTCAAACGCCGTTTGAGTGCTCGCGCTGTTGCTAAATCGCGCTTACCCCAAACGTAAGCGACAATTTCGCCACTTTCTCTGTGATAGGCATAGACTAGCCATACTTTATTAGACTTGTTACCGACAAATGTCCAAAACTCGTCTATTTCAAGTGTAGAGTAATGTTTTTGTTTAGGAAATGGCTCAAACTCATGGCGTTTTAAGGCAGCCTGAACTTTGTCTTTGCTGTAACCCGTAATTGCTGCAATATCGCGAATGCCACAACCTCTAACGGTCATTCTCCAAACCTGTTCATCAGCTTTGGAATGACAACCCTTATAGGTAAGGTTATGGTCGCCAATAAAATTACGGCAGCAATCTTTACAAAAATACTTTTGTTTACGATTGCCAGAGTAGCCATTTTTCTTTATATTTTGTCCTTGGCAGCGAGGACATTTCAGAGTTATTTGTATTTTCACACATTCAATAATACTCTGTTTTCGCTGCTTTTTTATTGCTTATTTTTTACAGCACACTTTTCAGGACACCACCTAATATTTTTATTTGGAATGGTCAAAATATAGACGATTTAAGTACATTTTTAACCCTACCCTACCACCCTGCAACACCCGAAATAAAAGGGTATTACTCGTTTAAAATTGGGTTGGTCGTGCCTTCTAGACCACTTCCTCTTCAAATTAAAAGAGAAATAGCATGAGAAAACCACATATTCTTTTAGGAATGCCAAATCATAATAAAATATACGAAATATTATTAGAGAATTTGCTACTCCAACAATTTGAAGTAACACTTATTTTATCTAATACTATCCAGTTTCATTATCCAAATAAATGGGAACATATTAAGACTAAATTTCGTCAAGTTATTTTATGTGACAAATTTGCAAAAGATAAACTATTAACCAAAATTAATCGCAATCACTGCCTATCTGCTTTTGAACATAATATTACTTTTGACTACGCTCTGTTTATTCGAGGAGACTTATTTCATAATGATGTTCTAAAAAAAGCACAGGAAAATAGCCTATATGGTGTATATAACTATCAGTGGGATGGAATGAATCGTTACCCTAATATATGGGATAAATTAGGATTTATAAATAAAATCTATGCATTCGACCCAACAGATATTATTAATCACCCGACTCAATTATTACCCGCGACCAATTTCTATTTTGATCATCCATTTCCTTTACATAACAAAATAGAATACGATTTTTACTTTTTAGGTTCACATATCACAGAAAGAACGCCTGCCATCATTAGCTTCATAGATTATATTCGTGATAAATCTTTAACCTATCACTTTACGCTTGTATGTGCTAATTCCACACAATTTAAGAAAATACAAACACTTTGCCAAAATCAAAATATAAATCTAGAAAAAGAATCATCCACTTTTTCAGAGAACTTAGAATTAGTAAAAAAAGCAAAAATATTATTAGATTTCAAAAATGATATCCACAATGGTTTATCATTCCGCCCATTTGAAGCATTAGGTTATCGCAAAAAGCTAATTACGACACATGCAGATATTGTGAAATACGATTTCTATCACCCAAATAATATATTTGTGTGGGACGGAAAAACTTTTGACGGCATAGACGAATTTCTCGCAGCTCCGTATCACGAATTAGCCCCTGAAATTTATGAAAAATACAGTTTTGGCAACTGGATTCGTTATATTCTGAATATTGAGCCACACCATAAAATAGAATTGCCCAGATAATTTCAGACAGCCTGAAAATTTTTAACACAAGGAGAGTTATATGAACCCCCAAAACCTAACAGGCAAAATCGCCCTAGTAACAGGCGCATCACGCGGTATCGGTGCAGCTATTGCCGACACACTCGCCCAAGCAGGCGCAACCGTGATTGGCACAGCCACCAGCGAAAATGGCGCAGCAGCCATCACAGAACGCCTAACACAATATCAAGGCACAGGTCGCGTATTGAATGCAGCCGTTTCAGGCAGCATTGAAGAACTGATTGCCAGTATTGAAAAAGAGTTCGGCAAACTAGACATTCTAGTAAACAATGCAGGCATCACGCGCGACAATCTGCTCATGCGCATGAAAGAAGAAGAGTGGGACGAAATCATGGATATCAATCTGAAGTCCGTATTCCGTGCCAGCAAATCTGTTATGCGCGGCATGATGAAACAACGCGCAGGTCGCATCATTACCATCACTTCCGTAGTCGGCACAATGGGCAACGCAGGGCAAACCAATTATTCTGCTGCTAAAGCTGCACTGCAAGGTTTCAGCAAATCATTGGCGCGTGAAGTCGGCAGCAGAGGCATTACCGTAAACTGTGTTGCCCCAGGTTTCATTGACACCGACATGACACGTGTGCTGCCTGAAGAAACACGCAAAACCTTTGAAGCACAAACCGCGCTGGGTAAATTTGGCGAAGCGCAAGATATTGCCAACGCCGTATTATTCTTGGCTTCAGACCAAGCCAGCTATATCACAGGTCAAACACTGCATGTAAATGGTGGCATGTTAATGCCATAAAACAAAAAGGGTTAATGAACAAATCATTAACCCCTTTTTTCAGGCTGCGACAAATCACAACCCACTCAATTATTTTTTCAAAGAATCACGAATTTCGCGCAACAACAAAATTTCTTCACTTGGAGTAGGCTCTGCAGGAACTTCTTCCACAGGAGCAGGCGCTTTTTTCAAGCTGTTCAACGCTTTTACCACCACAAAAATCGCGCTGGCTACAATCAAAAAACTGATAACGGTGTTGATAAATGAACCCACATTCATCGTTACCGCACCATCTGCCTTAGCAGCTGCCAAAGTAACATATTCCGCGCCAGCCGTTTTACCTTGTTTCAAAGTCAAGAATAAGTTTGAGAAATCGATACCACCTAAAATAATACCGATTGGTGGCATAATCACATCATCAACCAAAGACTTTACGATACCTGAAAACGCAGTACCCACAACCATACCGACTGCCAAATCAATTACGTTACCACGCATAATAAAATCTTTAAACTCTTGCTTAATAGACATATTGCTTCCTTAAATAAATGTTGTAAAAAAGTTTCAGGCTGCCTGAAACCAAGCGCGGCATAATACAGAGGTTTACATAACCTATCTTTTGTTATTTTTTATTACTTGCAATTCTTCATTATTAATTTTAATTATTATTGCAGCTATGTGAATTTCCCACATATAATGGTTAATTATTGTAAACAAGGACGATAAAATGGCTTTCATCACCAAAAAAACCGTATGGCTCATCACCAGCGCATTACTGGCAACCAGTTCCGCTTGGGCATGCACAGGCGTTTACGTTGGCAAACAACTCACCAAAGACGGCTCAACCATTTTCGGGCGCACGGAAGACTTAGAAACCGACCACAACAAAACGTTTATCGTATTCCCAGCGCACGACAACGCAGCAGGGGCAGTCTTAAAAGATGAATCCACAGGCTTCACGTTCAATCTGCCCAGCCACAGCTATCGCTATACCGCGCTGCCTGACGTAACCCCGAAAGACGGCTTGTATCATGAAGCAGGCACAAACGAATTTGGCGTGATGATGGACGCAACCGTCAGCGTGTATGCCAATGATGCTGTGTTGAAAATCGACCCACTTGTGAAAACAGGCATCACCGAAAGCATTATGACAACTGTGGCTTTGCCCCACGTAAAAACCGCGCGAGAAGGCGTGGAACTTTTGGCGCGTGTGATTGACGAAAAAGGTGCAGGCGAAGCCAACAGCTTAATCATCGCCGACCAAGACGAAACGTGGTACATGGAAATTGTGTCGGGGCATCAATACGCCGCAGTGTTGCTGCCTGAAAATAAATTCATCGTTTTCCCAAATGGCATGCTTTTGGGCGAAGTGGACGTGAGCGACAAGCAAAATGTGATTGCTTCGCCGAAATTGGTTGAAGTAGCGCAAAAAGCAGGCACATTAAAATTGTCGGGCGACAAAATTCGCGTGGCGGATTCGTATGCTGCGCCAATGAAAGACAGCGTGAAATCGCGCTATTGGGCTGGTGTGAAACGACTCAATCCGCAAGCCACTGTGAATCAGCAAAGCACAGAAACGCCATTTTTTCACACCACCAGCAAAAAAATCAGTCTGCAAGATGTGATGGCATTGCAGCGCGACCGCTTTGAAAACACGCAATACATTCCCGATGATTGGGCAAACAAAAAAGACCCGAAAGCCGCAAATGCGTTGTATCCGATTGGCAATAAAAACACGATGGAAGCACATATTTTCCAAGTGAAAAAAGGTATGCCAAAAGACGTGCCCGCCGTGATGTGGTTGAGCGTGGGCAGTCCGTTGGTTTCACCGTATTTGCCGTTTTATAGCAACATTGAGCAAACTGCCGCGCCGTATCAAGTGGCTGATAAAACCTTCAACGCACAGTCTTATTATTGGGTAACGAGCCGCTTATTGGAACGCTTGTTGGCAAATGAAAGCAGCCTGAAAGAGCCGTTGCGTAAAACCGTGAACCGCATTGAGCAGCCATTTATCGCGCAAGCCAATGCGGAAGCGAAACAGCTCAGCGTGTTGCACCGCAAAAATCCTGAGCAAGCCACGAAATGGATAACGCAACGCGCGGAAAACCGTTCGTTGTATTCATTTAAACAATTGCAACGCATAACGGCTGAATTGAAATAAAAAAGTTTTCAGGCTGCAATAATTTAAATTGCAGCCTGAAAACTTATTTGCGCTTACGAGAAACCTTTTTCGGCTGCCCACTTTTAATTTTTACTTTAGCCTTTTTCTTCTTTTCAGGCTGCGCTTTATTGCCAGACTGATTGCGATTTTCAGGCTGTGATTTGTTTTTCTTTTTCGTTTTTTTCGCCGATTTTTCAACCAAATGCAACGCCTCTTTCACCATCACATCAACATTGATTTCAGGCTGCTTTTTGCCACGTTTTTTCGGTTGCGTACCGCCAGTAATCAACACCAAATCAATCTTACTGGTTTCCAAATCCGCACGCGCCACTTTTACCGTTACCATATCACCCATGCCAAATCGCACACCGCCACGCTCGCCCACCATCGCCAACAAATCCGCACGATAATTAAAATAATCCTCACCCAATTCGCTAACGTGAACCATGCCCTCAATATGCACATCGTCCAGCGTAACAAAAATGCCAAAATTCGCCATGTGCGTGATTTTGCCCGTAAAAATTTCGCCAACTTTATCACGCATATAATACGTTTTCAGCCAGCTTTCCACATCGCGGCTCGCGTCATCGGCACGGCGTTCACAATACGAACAATGCACGCCCAACTCCTGCCAACTGCTGACATCATACGTTTTCTTCGCCAAAACCGCCTTAATCGCCCGATGTACCAACAAATCAGGATAACGGCGAATCGGCGAAGTAAAATGCGCGTAATGCTCATACGCCAAACCAAAATGTCCCACATTTTCAGGCTCATACATCGCCTGCTGCATAGAACGCAACAACATCGTTTGCAACAATTCACGGTCGGGACGGTCAGCGATTTTTGCCGCCAACTCCCCATAATGTTTCGGCGTCGGATTATCGCCGCCGCCCAAACTCAAACCCAGCAACGCCAACTGTTCGCGCAACGTCGCCAATTTTTCAGGTGTTGGACCCAAGTGATTGCGATACAGCGCATTGTGCTTGTTTTTCAACAAGAAATCCGCCGCGCACACATTCGCCGCCAACATACATTCCTCAATCAACTTATGCGCGTCATTTCGCACCACAGGCACAATGCGCTCAATTTTACCGTTATCGTCAAAAATCATTTGTGTTTCAACGGTTTCAAATTCCATTGCGCCACGTTTTTGGCGTTTTTGCTGCAACACTTGGAATAATTTGTACAACACGTTCAGGCTGCATGAATATTCATTTTCCGTTTTATTTTCAAGCCATTGCCAAACTTGGTTATACGTCAAACGCCCATGCGATTTCATCACCGCAGGGTAAAACGAATACTCTTTCACATTGCCTGCGTAAGTAATCGTCATGTCGCACACCATGCAAAGCCGCTCAACATCAGGGTTCAGCGAACAAATGCCGTTAGACAAACTTTCAGGCAGCATGGGAATCACACGGCGCGGAAAATACACACTTGTTGCCCGTTCACGCGCATCAAAATCAATCAAATCATCAGGTTGCACATAATGGCTCACGTCCGCAATCGCCACGACTAAACGATAATTGCGCCCCACTTTTTCCGCGTAAACCGCGTCATCAAAATCGCGAGACGTTTCGCCGTCAATCGTAACCAACGGCAAATCACGCAAATCCACCCGATTTTTACGGTCAGCCACGCGAACTTTATCGGGGATTTTCGCCGCCACTTTCAGGCAGCCTGCACTAAATTCATGCGGCAGACGATGTTTCCGCACCGCAATCTCAATTTCCATGCCGCTATCTGCGTAATCGCCTAATACTTCAACGATTTTCGCCACCGCAGGACGATGATTTTCAGGATAACTTTCAATTTCCGCTACCACCACTTGCCCCGATTTCGGCGAAAATTGCGCCACGCTATCAGGCTCTAAAATAATGTTTTGATGCAAACGCTTATCTTCAGGTTCCAGCACCGCCACGCCGCGTTCCAAATAAAAACGCCCCACGACAGATGTTTGCGCCCGTTCCACAATGTCCAAAACCTGACCCTCGCGGCGACCGCGTCTATCCAAACCCAATGGACGCACCGTAACAATATCGCCGTGCATTACGCCGCGCATTTGGCGTTCATACAACACTAAATCGCCGTCGCCAGTCGGTTTCAACGGCACAGCAAAACCAAAGCCGTCCTTATGCGCTTCAATGCGACATTTCACGATGTCCAATTTTTCCGCCACGCATACTAAACCGCGACGGTTAATCAAAATCTGACCGTCTCGCGCCATCGCTTTTAGGCGGCGTTCAAAAAATTCCTGCTCGTGTTCTTCAATGGATAATTTTTCAGACAGCGCTTCCATTTTTTGTGGTACGCCAAGTTCTTCTAATAATTGAATAATCCACTCGCGGCTTGGTAAGGGATTATTGTCGTATTTCGCACGTTCACGCGCCAAATACGGGTCTTTTTCTCGTAAATTCAATTCGTTGATATTTTTCTTTTTAGCCATTCTTGACAATCCTTTTGTAGTATTTATATAATGCAATCTTTCTTGATTGCGACACTTTAACGCAAACACAATAGAAAAGCAAAGCCCAGATGGCGGAATTGGTAGACGCGCTAGTTTCAGGTACTAGTGTCCGTAAGGACGTGGAAGTTCGAGTCTTCTTCTGGGCACCAAACACCCAAATCAACACCCTATTAAGGGTGTTTTTTACGTTCACAGTGCTATGTAACTACTGATTTCAAGCAGCCTGCAATAACAAAAGCGACTGCAACGTCGCTGTTGAATAGATGGCATGGATTAATGAACACGTTCTTGGGAAATTTCCTGCAAAACTTGTTTTAATCTAGGTGTACGCTGAGCTTGTTTTTTGATGCTGTATGCAATGACGGCGTGAGCTGTTTCATCATCATATAGCATATATTCAGCAAACCTGCGACCAGCCTTGCTGTCCAAGAAAATGGCAATGTCACCTAAATGTTTATGTATTTATGTTGAGTGATTTCGCTAATGATAACAACCGCAGTGTCCCAATGGATTGAGTATTTAAGCCTAAGCGTGCGATTGTGCCAAAGAAGCCATATTCAGGATTGTGGGTATTAGGGATATTCATCATCCTGTCTCCATTAATTGATGACTGCATGATGCCTTTGGTTTATGGTAATAGCTAGCGATGAGATTGCTCAATTTGCACAGTTGTAAAAAATCCTGCTTGTAATAAGCAGGATCTGAAACTTTGTTGCACGGTATGAAATAAATAGTAAGTGGGTTTATCTTGCAAAATGTGGGGAGAATTTCGCGCGTGGCATCAGCCTGCGCGGTTTAGCCCGAATGGTTTAGCGCAATCTTTTAATTAAAAATAAGAAAAAAAGCAGCCTGCACTTGGGTTTATGCCCTGTTGCAGGCTGCTTTTTTGCCCCAAAGCGTTAAAAGCGCGGTTAAACGCCTTTGCCAGCAGCCAAATCGAATCAAAACGGCATAATAAACGCTATTTATTGTTGCTTTTTGATGAGGACGCATTATGGCAAAAGCAGCCCGACACCACGGCATTACCACCAAAGAATACACCACAGGCGCACGCGCCATTGACGACATTTCTACCGCCATTATCGGCATGGTTTGCACCGCAGACGATGCCGATAACAGTGTATTCCCACTCAACCGCCCTGTTTTTTACACATCAGCCAACGAAGTTTTGGGTAAAGCAGGCAACACAGGTACGCTCGCCAAATCGCTCGATGCCATCATCGACCAAGCAGACGCGCAAATTGTGATTGTGCGCGTACCACATAGCAATAACGCAAACGAACTCAAAGCCAACATCATCGGCACATCAACAGGCAACACCCACACAGGCATTAAAGCCCTATCACGCGCCAAAGCCACATTGGGCTACACCCCAAAAATCTTGGGTATTCCCGAGTTGGATAGCTTGGACGTATTGAAAGAATTGGTGAGTGTTGCCGAGCGCACACGCGCCTTTGCATATGGCAGCGCAGGCGGTACAGCCGAATTGACCAAAGTAGCAGAATACCGCAAAAACTTTGGCAACCGCGAATTGATGTTGATTGACAACGAATTCATGGCATTTTCCACCGCCACCCAAACCAGCACCACCGCCGCCACCATTGCCCGAATTTTAGGTGCGCGTGCCAAGTTGGATAAACAAATCGGCTGGCACAAATCCATTTCCAACACCGAAATCAACGGCGTAAGCAGCCTGCAATTCTCACGCAGCTTTGATATTTTAGATTCCAACTGCGATGCCAACACCCTGAATAATGCCGATGTAACCACGCTGATTCGTGAAGACGGTTTTCGCGTGTGGGGCAACCGCACCTGCTCCAACGACAAAATAATGGCGTTTGAAGTGGCAACCCGTTCCGCGCAAATCATTCAAGAGACCATTGCCAGCGGCTTTATGTGGGCAATGGACAAACCCATGCACCCGAGCTTAATGGAAGACATCATCATGATGATTAACGCCAAATTAGCCGAATACGTTGCCAAAGGCTACATTTTGGGAGCGCGTGTGTTTGTGGACAAGAGCAAAAATACCAGTCAAACCGTGCAAGCAGGACAGTTCACATTCAGCTACGAATGGACATACGTTCCGCCGTTAGAAAACATGGTGCTTGAGCAATACAACAGCGACACATTCTTTGTGAACTTGGTGGACAAAGTGATTAGCTTTGCCAATAGCTTCAAAGCAGCAACCGTTTAACAACAAGCAGCCTGCACAAAACAAAACGCCGTTAAGCGGGAACTTAACAGCGTTTCTCAATCCATACCGATGAAAGAATGAATAAGCCAAATAGTAACCCCATTAAAATTGACTGTAAAGCGAATTTCAATATGGAAAATTAAGGATACCAAAACAAATGAAAATGCCCAAACAACTCAAAGGTTTCAACCTGTTTACAGACGGTGAAAATCAATACGGCGTGATTGTCGATATTTCGCGCCCTAAAATTTCGCGCAAAACCGAAGACTACACACCTGGTGGCGCAATGGGCGAATTAACCGTTGCCCACGGTTTTGAAAAATTAGAAATGGAAATCACGTCCAAAGGTTATGACGCAGATATGCTCAAAACGATGACCAGCGCGATTAACGGTAAATTATTTCGCTATCAAGGCGCATTGCAAGAAGAAGACGGTACAGGCTATCGCATTTTAAAAGGCGAAGGGCGCGGTCGCATTATTGAAGCCGACCCTGGTACAGACAAACAAGGCGAAGGTGGCGAACACAAGTTCAAAGTTGCCCTGACTTACTGGAAAGAAACGCTAGACGGCGAAGAAATCTTGGAACTGGATTTTATGCAAAACAAAGCCAGCTTTGGCGGCGTGGACGAGCGTAAAGAACTGCGTCAGGCATTGGGCTTGATGTAACCTAACAACCATGCAGCCTGCAATCCAAACAGAAAGAAACACCATGAATCCCACCATTAAAATCAACCCAGACAACACCGTAACCGTAGCCCTGACCAGTGGCACATTTGTTTTGCGCGAACCAATCGGCAAAGACATGGACGGCATGGGGCAAGACTTAATCAAAATTAAACACACCGACACCGTGCAAAAATTGCTATCGCGCATTGCCACGCCGTCTATCACACGCGCAATGTATGGCAAACTCACGCTGCCCGAAACGCAGGCATTGAATGTGGCTATTGATTTTTTTTCAGCGTCCCCGAATGCGAAAGCGGAAATGCATGCTGCTTTGACGGAATTGGGCTACCTATCGGAATCCGATTCCGAGCCAACCAATTTGCTGCAATAATCAGCCAGCAGCCCAATGTGTGGGAAGTCGCTCACACAAAAGAGCTGAAATACTACAACGCCATCGCCGATTGTCTCGCTCAATGCGCGGCAGCTTTTGGCGGTGGCGTTGCCGCATTTGGGGACTACCCACTACTCGCCTTGCTGCGTTGGACGCATCGCGCGGTTTTGGTAACGCACGGAGATGATGAATGAATAAAAAAGCAGCCTGCACAAACAAGCTGCCTAAATCAACCAAAAAAATTAACCCAAATGAATGTCAAACACAACCATGATAAGGGTTGCTAAAAATGCCAAACTTAAAACCAAAGCAACCAAGGCATTCAAAATCATGCCCAATAAAACACCCCAGCCAAAACCAACAATATTTGCGGTGGCAATTTCTTCTGTTAGGGTGGTTTTTTTTGGTGTGTTCATCATCGTTCTCTGGATTCGTACTCAATCATGTATGCGTTTTAGCACAAATACCATATCAGAACAAGGATTAAATAATGGCGCAAGATTTAGTTATGAAAATTATCATGCAAGCGACAGACAAAGCCAGTGCAGCATTTGGGCGCATCAAAGCAGCCAGTAGCGGATTATCGGGCAGCCTGCACGCAACACAAAAAACATTAGCGCAGACCAATGACTCATTAAACAAAATGAAAAGATTTGCCGATTTGCAACAAAAACTCCAAGGTGCAGCAGCCCAAAGCGATAAATTAACACGCGAAATTCATCAGCTTTCACAAGAAATCCAAAAGGCAGGCAAAGCAAGTGAGCAGCAAATTCGGCAAATGGCAAAACTGGAAACCGCATCACAAAAAGCCAGCATGAATCAGCAAAATTTACGCGACCAAAGCCAACGATTGTCTTTTGAATTGCGTAAAGCAGGTGTGAATACACAATATTTTGCTACCGAGCAAGTTCGCTTGCATGATGCCGCAGCCAAAACCACAGCACAACTGGCACGACAACGCGAAGCCTTAATCAAAATAGAAAACGCACGCAGCAGCGCAAAAAAAATGATGTTAATGAGCGCAGGTGCAAAAGGGGTTGGCTGGCTGGCAAAAGACAATGCCGTATCCATGGCAACATCTTTGCAAGGAAGCGTAACCAGTGCCATGAGCGAAGAAGATGCCATGCAAGGCGTGATTCGCCAAGTGGGTAGCCTAAAAAATGCCGATGGCAGTTTAAATCATGCCGAAATCGCCAAAATGCGCCAAGAAATCCAAGCATTAAGCAACGAATTGCCAATGGCAACGGTGGAAATTATCAAAATGTATGCCGCAGGTGCAAAAATGAATGTACCGCGTGAAGAGTTGCGCGGCTATGTAACCGAAGCCGTCAAAGCTGCCAACGCCTTTGAATCGGATAATCCAGAAAAATTAGCCGAAGAATTGGGCAGAATCCGTGCTAATTTCCAGTTGTCCAAACAGGCGGCTAGTGAATTGGTTAATGTATTGAATTATTTAGATGACAATGCACTTGTGTCGGGTGACCAGTTGATTGACTACATGAACCGCGTTTCGGGTAGTATGGGTTTAGCTAAAATGAGCGAAAGACACGTTGCTGCCTTGGGGTCGGCATTGATGAGCGCAGGCACAGAAGCCAGCACCGCAGCCCAAGCGGTTGGCAGCTTAATGACACGTTTGGCAACCGCGCCCGAGACAAAAGAAGTGCGCAATGCCATTAAGGCGATTGGACTGAATGCTCGAGTGGTGCAAAAAGGCATGGTAACCGATGCCCAAGGCACATTAGAAAAAATTGTAGCGGCGGTTAAAAAAATGCCAAAAGAACAGCAAGCAGGTATTTTAAAAGGCTTGGCAGGTGGCGAATACAACCGCGTTTTTGCTGGATTGATTACCGATACCAAAGCGTGGAACGAACAAATCAAACTTGCTACGTCACAAGAAGCCTTGGGCAGTTTGGATAAAGAGTTTGCTATCCGCGTGGAAGCCATGAGCGCAAAATGGGAGATGTTTAAAAACAAATTTTTCAACGCTCAATCAGGCTTTGGGCGTGGCTTATTTGACGGCTTGCAATATGGTATAGATATATTAGGTGGCTTGCTAGAACGCTACAACGCTTGGGCAGCGCAAAATCCGCAACAAGCGACTATGTTATCCAAAATCGCAGCAGGTGCGGTATTGCTAATGGGCGCGGTCGCTGGCTTATCTTTGGCATTTAGCGCAGTGTTGCTGCCCATTGCAGGCGCAAAATTTTTATGGGCAAGTCTATTTGCCAGCATGAGCGGTGGCACAGGTATTTTTACAGCCATTGGCAGCGGCATTCGCATCGTTTCCTCCGCCCTGCTCGGCTTTGGGCATGTCGCCAAGGCATTTTTAGTCAGCAATCCATTTGGTTGGGCGATTCTTGCTGTGTCCTTATTGGCAGCGTTGTATCTCAACTGGGAAAAAGTCAAAAACGCCATTGCATCAGGTTGGGCATGGTTGCGCGGTATTTTGCGCGATAACCCATTGATTGGCGCATTTGCAGGTCCAATCGGCATGATTGCCAGCTTAATCGCCAATTTTGACCGCTTAATTGCCAAAGTGCAGGCTGCTAAACACGCGATTGCCCATTCCAGCTTTGGACAAGCAGCAGCAGGCATTTGGAATAAAGTAAAAAGCGTGGCAGGTTTTTCACGCGGTGGCTACACAGGCGCAGGCGGCGTGAACGAAGCCGCAGGCATTGTCCACAAAGGCGAAGTGGTGTTCAGTCAGCGCGATGTGGCACGTTTTGGCGGCTGGCAAATGGTTGAGCGTCTGCGACAAGGCGGCGCGAATCTGTTAGCCAAAATGGGCGGTTCAAGCAGCCTTAATATGGGTGCAATGGCAGTTCGTGCAGCCGAAAAATTAGGTGGCATATTTTCAGGCAGCGAAAACAAACCCAGCGTATTGCCACGCCCGACCGTGTTTGCACCGCCCCAAATAGCAGGAATGGGCAGCCTGCACATGGGTGGCGACAACATTACCATTCACATTCACGCCACGCCCAATCAAGACCCACGCAGTATCGCAGATTTAGTCTTGCAGAAATTGCAGCAACGCGACCAAGCCAAACGCCGCCGCGCCAACAGCAGTTTTATGGATAAAGACTAAAACCGTAGGGTATGCCACGCGCACCAAACCTTTCAGGCAGCCTGAAAAAACGGTGCGCACGGCACACCCTGCATCAACATAAGGAAACCCAAAAAATGGCACTTGCAACCTTGGGGTTGTTCGTATTTCACATGAACACAATCCCCTTTCAAAACATCAGCCGCAGCCAAACATGGAAACACCCACATCAAAATATCGTTGGCAGCATGCCACCGTCCCAATTCACAGGCAAAGACCCCGATGAAATCAACATCAAAGCCGAATTACGCCCTGAAATCACAGGCGGCGAAAACACCGTTGAATTTGTGCGCCAAATGGCAGACACAGGGCAAGCACACCCCTTAATCATGGGAACAGGTAAGCTAATGGGTAGTTTTGTGATTACCAACATTCAAGAAGACCAAAGTGAGCTGATGTGGGACGGCAAACCGCGCTCAATTTCATTCACCATGACCCTAAAAAAAGTATCCGACCACGCATTCGGCGTGGACGGCGAAGCATTGGGTTTAGCCGTGGGCATGGTGCGCGCACTCGCAGGGGTATGATATGGCTTTTGATTTAGACACGCTCGCCAACACCACCCGAAAAGTCTTTGACCAATTATTTGACGACCAAGGGCGACATCTGACCCCAATCGCAGAACTCACAATCAACGGCAAAACATTTGGCACACAAACCCTATCGCGCATTATCAGCCTAGATTTAACCGACAAGCGCGGCTTTGAAGCAGACGAATTAACCATAGAGCTAGACGACCGCGACGGCGCAATCGCCATACCCAAAATGGGCGACAAAATCACACTCGCGCTGGGTTATGCCGAAACAGGCGTAGTGGATAAAGGCGAATACCTGTTTTCCGAATTTACCCATTCAGGCAGCCCTGATACATTGAGCATTACCGCACGCGCCGCCGACCTCGCCGAAAGCCTAGCTGAGCAAAAAGAAAAATCGTGGCACAAACAAACCCTGCATCAAATCGTGCAAGCCATTGCCACGCAAAACAGCTACACAGGCGAAAAATGCAAAATTGCCGAAAGCTACAAAAACACACGCATTGACCACATAGACCAAACCAATGAAAGCGATGCCAGTTTTTTAAGCCGACTAGCCGAGCAATATGGCGCGATAGCCACCGTAAAACACGGCATTTTTCTGTTCACGCCCGAGGGCGAAGCGCAAACCGTAAACGGCAAGCCCATTCCAGCCTTAACCATTACACGGCAATCGGGCGATAGACACAGCTTTACCTATTCCACCACCGACAGCTACAGCGCCGTTCGCGCGTTTTACACCGACAAAAAAACAGGCAAGCGCAAAGAGGTGGTGGTGGACAAAACCAACGTGCAGCCCGAGCGTAAAACCAACCGCAACGGTAAACAAAAACCGCCCAAAGCCAATGCCAACCGCAAAATTGACACCGCAGGGAAAAAAGTCAAAACCCTGCGCCATTTATATGCCCGCAATTCGAGCGCATGGAGCGGAGCGCGAACCGCATTCAAAAAACTGCAACGTGGCGCAGCACAATTTAGCATTACACTCGCCGCAGGTCGCCCCGATTTATTCCCCGAAACGCCTGTGATTGTGCAAGGCTTCAAGCCCGAAATTGACCGCGAAAAATGGCTCATCACAGAAGTGCAACACCATTTGGACGACGGCGGCTACACATGCAGCCTGAAACTGGAAGCGATGTTGGATTTTGAGGGCGGTGAAGAATAAAAAAGCAGCCTGCATGTGGGTGCAGGCTGCCTTTGGGTTAAATTCTTGGTAAATTTTGGCGAGCATGAACAATCGCCACAATTTCCACTTTATCAGCCAAAACGCGATACAAAATAATATAGTTTGGGTGTGCCACCAATTCGCGCAGTCCTTTCACGCGAGAACTCATAGGAAACATATACGGCATTTGCGCCAGTTGCAAAACAACCGTTTCCAAGCGTTCACGCATTTTAATGGCGGCAGGCAAATTTTCTTGCGCGATATACGCCACAATTTCCAGCAAATCATCAGAAGCGCGAGCATTCCACTCAATCGGCAACATTATTCTTGCCCTTGTTGCGCTGCTTCTAAAATCGCATCTAAACGCGCCATTAACAAATCATGTGGCACATTAGGGCGCGTATCGGCTAGATTATGCGCCACTTTGTCGTTTAGCCATTGATTGTATTTATTTTCTTGCGCTTCATCGGCAAAAATAGAAGTCCAAGGATTAGTAGGATATGCTAACATGATTAACTCCCAATTTTATTGACACAGAAAGGTAACGCTATGACTTATTCTACACAAGAAGACTTAATGCGACTAATGCCACAACGTCGCGCAGCCAGTCAATATTTGCAGCAGCTCACGCAGTCAGACAATGGCGATTCTATCAGCTATGCTTTTTTAGTTATTCCAAAAGACTGGAAGGATAATCCCCCGCCTGAATCTGTTTTAGCAGCTCTTCGCAATAGTGGCTATGAGCTGCATTGGCTAGCCGTGGCAGATTCTGTTCCAGCCATGATGTTGCTGCCAAGCGCAGAGTTTCGTCCGCAAGCATGGCATACAACAAATGAGCGTGAACTTCAAGGCGATTGCCCACACTCGGCTTAATCTCGGTTGTGCCTTCGGCTAATCCTAAGGCCTCGTCTTTGGTTGCCATAATCATAATGAAGATTACCCTTTATCGTTTTTTATATTCAAATTTTCAATGTGTCCGTTGCCTGCATTGGCTTGACCGACATTGCCACCGCTAATGTGAATGGTAGGTTTTGAATACACGATTTCTTCTCCGTGAACGAAACGGCGGATAAACGTGAAAATACAATCTTGCTGCTCGCTGGTTAAGCTATCAAAACCTGTGAGCAGCATTTTTTGTTCTGGGTTTAATTGATTATTTTGAATATCGGTCTGCTGCTCAATTTCATCAACTGGATATTCAAATTTACGCTTTTCTAAATTAGTAAGCAGTTTCACTAAATTAGGATTAGCTTGATGAAATTTGATTTCGCTTATTTCTGCAGTAACTTTCTTTAATAAACAAGCTAACTTGGTTTCAGATTCAGTTAACGGTAAATCTTGATTGCCTAAATCATAACTAAGCATTTCAAGCCAAATTCTATGCTCTTTATCTTTAAGCGTTAATAATTGCTTGGGAGTAGGTTTATGAGAGGCTGGGACACCGTATTTATTACCCTTATTCAAAATCAACCAATCCAAAGAAACCGAACTAATTTGAGCAATTTTTATACACTGCTCCAACGGTAGCGATTTGCGTTTTTTATATCCGCTCATTGCTGCCGTTGTTACGCCCAATTTCTGTGCTAATTCATAATCAGATTTAGCATTCATGGCTTCTTTTGCTCGCTCCAATACTGGAACAATTAAAGTTTTTTCGCTCAAAAGAAAATTCCTAAATAAAACAAAAGTCTAACTTTGAATTAGTTAAATAGCTTACATTTAGTTATTGAATAGCTAATTAAAGGTGGTATGTTATCAACTCTGTCAAAGGCAATATACAAGCAACCTAAACGAAAGAAAGGGCTTCAAACTGAAACCAGTTAATCAATATTTCCGCGCCAAACGCATCGCGCTGCACAATTTATCTGTTTGCGGGATGTTGGCTATTTCTCAATCTTCTGTGAAAGTGGCACATGAGCAATTTAAGAAATTGCGCGTTCTCTGCAAAATATTCTGGATTTTACGCGATGTAGGTGTTAATTGCTTCATCAAATTCTGAGCGTGAATCGTTTAAATATTGGGATTGAAACATTCTGCTCTCACTTATTCACTTGTTTGATATATCTGCAACAATATACAAACAGCATACAAGAGAGGTTATTTTATCATGTCTTCTGAAAATATCAATCGTGCGTCTAATAAAAAAGGCGCGTCTCCTATCGTAAATGTGCGTGTTCCTGTTCAAAACAAGGACATTATTTGCCGAGCGGCTGAATTAAGCGGTATGCCAATCGCTGCTTTTATTCGCATGGCTGCCATAGACCGTGCTTATGAAGTGGTTAAGGCACGCACCGCTGTGTGATGAAGGGGCAAATCATGGATAAAAAGGAATTTCTGAAACAACTCAAAGCTATTTTAAAACCTATCCCTGAAAAAGGGCTGCGCGACAAACTGCAAGCACGGCGTATTGAATGGTTTAAAGAAGGTGATGCTACGCCTGCTCAATTACTTGAATCTGCTCAAATCGAAGCGAGAACTTATCGCTTTTTGCCTGCGGATTATCCGCAAGAACGCGAGCTGTATGAACAAGCATTGCGCGAAGAATATGGCGAATTTTGTGGCATTCGTCTTGATAAATATGGCTACGATACTGCCTTGATTGACCGTATTCAATGGCAAGTTTTTTTACGCGGTGTGCAGTTAATTCGTGGCGAGAGTTTAGACAAAACGGTGCAATCTGAACACCAAAATAATAAGGGGTAAATCATGAATAACCAAATTCAACTGTCTTTGCGTGAAATGGCAAAATCGCCCAACGGTGGTCATGCCACCACGGCTGCTATGCTGGGCTTGACGCTATCGGCGTTGGAAAACCGTTTGTATCAAATTAAGGGGCAGGCGTTGAGCATTGAGCAGGCAATGATTATGCAGCGCATGACCGAACGCACGGATTTTGCCGAAGCGGTGGCGCGCGAAAGCGGTGGCGTGTTTGTGAAGTTGCCTGAACTGGACGCAGCTGCATTGTTGGGCTTGGATATTACCGAAGACTTTTTGCACACGTTCCGCGATGTGGGCTTGCTGTGGGACGAATGGCGCGAAATGACCGAAGACGGCAAATTGGAAAGCGAAGAAAGTGCGCGTTTGTGGCGCAGAGTGCATTTATCGGTTCGCAGGCTGCTTGGTATTGCGGTGCAAAGCGACCGAATTTTTGGAGCAAAGCATGACGAAAATTAAATACAGGGTGGTCATTGATTGCCCTGTTTGCGGTGGTCCTACGGCAATTAAGCGCAGTCAGCGTGTGAGTAATTTATCGCGGCAATATAGTTTGGTGCAATGCGTGAATCCGCTGTGTGGTTGGTCGGGTTGTGGCGTGTTTGAAGTCACGCACACGTTAAGCCAGCCCAGCGCGAAATATCAAAGCAAGCGACTTCCACCCATGGCAAATGGCGATGTATTGAGCGAATTGGATTAGGGGTATGGCAATGGCGGCTGGACTTGATGATGTTCTGGAGGATTTGGACGTTGGGGTGTTGGTGGCGGAAATGTATCGAGTGTGTGACGAAGCAAAAATGAAAAATGCCAAAATTATGCGCAACTTGAATGTGGGTGCAGCAAAACAAGTCAAGGTATCCGAGCCTATTTTGTTTGATGTGTTGCTAAAACCCATGCAGATACAAGCGATTAAGCAGATGCAGGAAATTTTGACACAAATGGCACGTTTGGCACGACAAGCAAACCATTTGGCGGTGCAAAGTGAATTGGCGTGGGCGTTGCCAACTTTGTTTTTGATTGAATTGAGCGACTACGCACATCGCGTGGATAAGTTGTTGAAGTCGTCAGAGCGAACGGCGCGGATGCGTGGTTTGAATGTGGAGCGTGAAGTATGAATCATCCAATCAATGGGGCGATAAATGGCTGTGTGCAGCGCGAAGCGGCGCGGTTGTTTCGCTTGGCAAAATGCTATGGTGAGCAGTCGTTTGATGGCGATGCGATTGCTGCCAACAAGGCGCATGGTTTGTTTGAGCGGTTGCGCGGCATGGAGCAAAAGCAATGTGTCAAAGAGTTTGATGCATACAACGCGAAATTGATGCAGAAATTGAATTTAAATCAACCAAACAATGATATGGAGTAACAACATGGGATTTTTGACTTGGGCTTTATTAGTGGTAACGGTGGCATTGGTGGCGGTAGTGCTGTTTGTGGTGGGGTTTGTGGCAGGTCGTTTGCATTGCAGACGCGATTTGCGCCGCACAAGCTGCTTGGTGGTGAGTGGCGAGTTGTTTAAAACGGTGGCAGGACAAATGGAGCGCGAGCCATGAAACATTGCTATATCCGTAAAGTGGCGAACATGTTGTGGTTGGCGGTGTTTTTGGCATTGGCAGCCTGCACAGGGCAAACGCAGCAACGTACGGCATACGGCAATAAACGCGGTGTGTATGTGATTAAAGATAGCGACACAGGGCGCGAATTTGTGGGTATTAGTGGGGTGGGCATTGCCGAATTGGGCAGTCATGCCAACCCGAGTGTAAAACGTGAAGTAGAGCAATAGGAGCAGTCAAATGGCGGTGGTGGCAAGCAAAAAAACGCAATCGGCAAGCCGATTTTTGCAGCAAAATCAAGTCAGCAATTTATACCCAAAGGTAGAAGATTTGCTGAGCTTGGCAATGCAGCAGCGTTTGGATAGCTTGCCCAATTATTTTGCCCAAGTGGCGCGTGCAGGCTGGTTGAGCCGTGCCGACAAGTTACGCAATCCCGATGCGCTGAAATTGACTTATAACGTGAATAACGTGTTTAGCGTTTGGGAGGCGGACGACTGGCTGGATAATTTGTTGCGTCCGTTTGAGCAGCATAATTTGCCATTGGATTTGAATGCCAGCGATGATGAAATTGTGCAACTGGCAGAAAACACCGCCAAACGCTTTGAACAAGGCATTGTGTACTACGGCTGGGATTTGGATACACAGCGCGAAAAGGCACAAGCGTTGGGTGTGGATTGGTTTATGCGCTTTGCCAAGCAAATTGAGCTTGGTTTTTTTGACGCGATTTCGCTGCGTTTGCGTGATGCGCGTTGGTGGAAACGGCATTTTAGACGTGTGTTTATGCGCCGTTTGGAGCATGTGTATCGCGGTCATTGCAATTTGGTTCACGCTAAAAAATGGCTTTATACATCGCGCGACAATGTGCAACGCAGACGGCAGCAAAAAGCGCGTAATGCGGCTGTGCTGGATATGATGTTGATGGTAAATGAATTGGGGCAGGAATTTAAATTGGCGGAGTTGGTTGAAAAATCCAATGCTAATCCTGCGATTCGCCGTGCGGAATTAATGGTGCGGATTGCTGGCTTTGAATCGGTGGCACAGGATTTGGGTCATGCTGGCGAGTTTATGACTTTGACTTGTCCGAGCCGTTTTCATCGCGCACATCGTTTGAGTGGTGCGGAAAACAGTAAATACGATGGCAGCACACCGCGTGATGCGTCGGTTTATTTGAACCGTGTGTGGGCGCGTGTGTTGGCGGAATTGAAGCGCAACGATATTCAGATTTATGGTTTTCGCGTGGTTGAGCCGCACCACGATGGCTGCCCACATTGGCATGGTTTGTTTTTTATGCCAACCGAGCAGCGCGATTTGTTTCGTCGCATTGTGGCAAAACATGGCTGCCGCGATAGCCGCGAAGAATTGGGTTTGCGCTATTTTTTGCGCAAAGGCGAGCGTTTGCAGCACGCGCGTGAAGTGCAGGCTGCTTTGTTGAGCTGCGGCGAAGCGAAGCAATCTTTAAGCGAGATTGCGGCGCGTTTTGCGGTGGAAGATGAATTTTGGAGCAAGGCAAATTGGCGTGTGTTTCACGATGTGAAAGCGCGAGTGGATTTTAAGGCGATTGATTGGAATCGTGGCACGGCTGCTGGCTACATCGCTAAATACATTGCCAAGAATATTGACGGCAAAAATGCGCTGGGGCAGGAAATTGGCGATGATGACGAGAGTTTGATAGGGGAAAGTGCGGCGGCAACGGCGGCTTATGTGGACGCTTGGGCGAGCTTATGGGGCATTCGTCAATTTCAGCAAATTGGTGGGCCGCCTGTGTCGGTGTGGCGTGAATTGCGCCGTGAGTTTGCCGATAAGCAGCCTGATGAAGACAGCGAAATTTTGCGTGCGGCGCGTGCGGCGGATTTGGGCGACTGGGGTAAATTTGTGCAAGTGATGGGCGGTGTGCATGTGAAACGTGCCGACCGTCCTGTGCAGCTGTATAAAGAATTGCCCATGGAATCGGGCGAAGTGGCAAAAAATCGTTATGGTGAGCCGTGCGATAAAGCGATTCGTGGGGTTTTGTGTGCAACAACAGGCGAAATTCGGTTCACGCGCATTCATGAGTGGGTGTTGTGTTTCGATAAAGGTGGCGTAGCCACCCCTTGGACTGGTGTCAATAACTCTACGAATTTGTTGGACGATGAAAAACCGCGTCAAAAATCGGCAAAAAATCCAACCGTGGCAGAAAGTGTGCGCCATGTATTTGGTCCGACTGCGCGTGCAGGTTGGGCAAAACAGCGCGATTTTATACAGGCTGCTTTGGCGCAAGATTCGGAAGTGCCACCAGCGGTACAACGTCAATGGCGCGAAGAAATGTCGGCTTTGGACGAGAGCTTGCGGTTGCCTGAATGGAATGCGGAGCGTTGGTTGGGTTGGGTGCAACATCATGCCGATGAACAGCAAGAATGGGTGCGCCAAGCGCATGAACAGGCGAATCGCGCTAAACAGCAAAGCGAGCAAACGCAAGAATTGCGCGATTATTTGGCGACTTTGCGAAGCATAGGAACGAGTGCATGGGACGCTTCGGGCTTTGGTCGCTATGAGAAAAAAGTGCAGGCTGCTTTGCGTGAACAAAGCCGTGCGCCTGCGGTGCGTCCTGAAAAATTTACCAAGCCAAAACAATACGATAGTTTGGAAAGCGTGTTGCGCGATGCTGCTGCTTTGGAGCAGAAATTGGCGGCGCAATGGGTGGATTGGTTGAATGATTTTTAATCTGCCATATGCTATATCAAAAGGCGGTGCAGGCTGCTTTGGTTGGCATGAAATGGGCTGGAGGTATGATGAATAGCTTGTTTTTGAATAAAGATGAAATGGTGGTTTTGACAGGCAAGGTGCGTGCCAAACCGCAAATTCGGGCATTGGCAGAGCTGCGTATTCCGTTTTTGGTTAATGCGGCTGGTCGTCCGATTGTGGCACGTGCGGCGGTGGAGCGTGTGTTGGGTGCGGTGGTTGTGCCTACGCAGTCGCCTGAATCGATGCGCTGGAAAAGTCATCAAACAGATGGTTAAACTGGCTAAATTGGGGGGGAGCATGGCAAAAAAGCGGTCGTTACCTGCGCGTTTGCGTGAAAAGGTTATGAAAAATGGTAAGGTGTATTATTACTATGATACTTGCCAAAAACCGCGTAAATGGTTGCCATTGGGCGCGGATTTTTACGAAGCGTTAAAGCAATATGCAGATTTGGAGCGTGAATTTAATGTGCAGGAAATGGCGGCACGTGTGAGCGATGTTTTGACTTTTGCTTATGTGACAAAGCGGTATGTGCGCGAAGTGTTGCCGACCAAATCGCTGGCAACGCAAAAGTGTAATTTTCGTGAACTGGATAATTTGTTGTTGTTTTTTGATAAACCGCCTGCGCCTATCAATGCGATTCGCCCTGTTCACATTCGGGAGTATTTGGATTGGCGCAGTAAAGCGGCGAAAACTCGGGCAAATCGTGAAGTGGCGTTGTTTAGCCATATTTTTAATAAGGCGCGTGAATGGGGTTATGCGGATAATGAAAATCCTGTGCGCGGTGTCAAGAAAAATGTGGAAAAAGGGCGCGATGTGTATGTGTCGGACGATATGTTTTGGCGTGTGTTCAATCGTGCAGATAGGCATAGATGAGCGGTCGATTTCGTATAACCAGTTGCGCTATGGCATGGACAAGGCGCGGCGATTGGCTGGGGTGGATAAGGCGGATTTTCAATTTCGGGACTTACGCGCCAAGGCTGGTACGGACAAGGATGAGGAACTGGGGCTAAATGCGGCGCGTGATTTGTTGGGACATAAAAATAGTAATATGACGGTGCAGTATGTGCGGCATCATAAGGGTAAATTGGTGCAACCGACCAAGCTGGATTGGGGCAATTCATTGACGTGATTTTTGGGTGTTTTTGAGAGAAATGTAGAACAGACGAAAAAATGTAGAACGAATCACGCTGTTTTAAAAATAAAGCAACCGCATGAAAAGCTAGATTTCATGCGGTTTTTTGTTTGGTGGGTCGGGTGGGTTTCGAACCCACGACCAAGGGATTATGAGTCCCCTGCTCTAACCCCTGAGCTACCGACCCGTGTTCAGAAAGTTAAGCTGCGCATTATAATAGATTTACAAAAACACAGCAATATCACACAGCACAATTTCAGGCTGCATTCAAACCATTCAATCGCCGCCTGAAAAATTATGGCATTTTCCCAACACATTCACGCAGCCTGAAAACAAAGATTTGCCATTTTCAGGCTGCGTGGATTACACTCTTTAACGTTTCATTTTGAAACGATTTTTTTATTTTATAGACTGGAAAGGACGCAAGATGCGATTTCCCCCTCCTGAAAAATTTTATTGAGCATTTTAACGGCTGCAATGTTAAGTGTGGCAATGCCTGTTTTGGCAAATAATGATGACCAAGGTTTGGCTGCTTATAACCGACAAGATTACACAACTGCATTTAAAATTTGGAGCGAATTAGCTAATCAAGGCAATGCAGCAGCGCAACACAATTTGGGCGTAATGTATGAACAAGGACAAGGCGTAGCGCAAAATTATCAACAAGCCGTTCAATGGTATCAAAAAGTTGCTAATCAAACAGCCGATGAAGATGCTAGAGAAAATGCAAAAGGACATCTGGAAACTTTAAAATAAAAGGGCAAATAACCCCATAAAAGCAGCCTGAAAACAATCCCAGTTCTCAGGCTGCCTTTTTTGCTAAAATACCGCATCTTTCAATCATTCAGGCAGCCTGAAAAACATGAACTACCCCATTCCCAAACCCACCCAAAAAACCTACTGGACAGAACTTTCTTCAGGCAGCATTGCCTACTTACTCGCCCAAAATCTTCCCTCAAACCCACTCAAAATCATCTTAACCCCCGATTCCGAAACCGCCCAACGCCTACAAGCCGAGTGGCAATTTTTCCGCCCCAGCGACACCGCGCTCTATCTCCCCGATTGGGAAACACTCCCCTACGAACACTTTTCGCCACACCAAGACCTTGTTTCCGAACGACTTTCCGTCTTGTGGCAGCTCAAAAACGGCAACGTAAACGCGCTCTTTCTGCCCGTTTCCACCGCCATGCAAAAAGTTGCGCCGACTTCGTTTATTTCGGGACGCACCTTTTGGCTCAAAGTCGGGCAAAATTTAAACGTCGAGCAACTTCGCGCCAATCTCGTGGACGCAGGTTACAGCGCGGTTTCCAACGTGGTGGCGGCTGGCGAATTTGCGGTGCGCGGTGGGATTGTGGATTTGTTTCCAATGGGAAGTGAGTTTCCGTATCGCATTGATTTATTTGATAAAGAGATTGATACGATTAAAACGTTTGACCCCGAAACGCAACGAACAATCCAATCCATTGATGAAATCCGCCTATTGCCAGCGCACGAATTTCCCACCGACAGCAACACGCAAAAGATTTTCCGCAGCCGTTTCCGCGAAGAAATTGACGGCGATTTTGCCAACGCGGTGGTTTATAAATCGGTCGGCAACGGACAATTTGGCGCAGGCGTGGAATATTATTTGCCGCTCTTTTTTGAAAATGGCTGTGTTCAACTATTTGATTATATTGATGATGATGCGATTGTGGTTTGCACGGACGATGTTCACGCCTACGCCAACCGTTTTTGGGGTGATGTGAAATCGCGCTACCAAATGGCGCAGGGCGATTCGCATTATCCGCCGCTTGAACCGCAGCATTTGTTTTTGTCGCCCGACCAATTTGCAGGCTGCCTGAAAAAATTTCCGCAAATTTGGACGCAGCCGTCTGCCGTTCACGATTTGCCGAATGTGGCGGTTAATCGTCAATCGGACGAGCCTTTACGCAATTTAGCGAATTTTGTGAATGGGTTTGACGGCAAAATTTTAGTTTGCGCGGAAAGTTTGGGGCGGCGCGAAACAATGTCGGCGTTTTTCAGGCAGCATGGTTTGGAATTGCAACACGTTGAAAATTGGCGTGAATTTATTTCAACAAGCAGCCTGCAACTTGGGGCGTGTGTCGCGCCTTTGTCGCAAGGTTTCAGGCTGCCTGAAAATATGGCAGTTATTACTGAAAACGATTTATATCAATATGTTAGCAAACCACGCACACGCCGCCGCAAACACGCCAGCGTGTCCGACACCACGTTACGCGATTTGGCAGAAATCAACATCGGCGACCCAGTCGTCCACCAAGAACACGGCATTGCGCGATACATGGGCTTGACTGTATTGGATTTCGGCGACGGCGCAAATGAAATGATGTTGCTGGAATACGCCAACGAAGCGCAACTCTATGTTCCTGTTGCACAATTACATTTAATTAGCCGCTACGCAGGCAACGCCAGCGAAAAAATCGCGCTGCACAAACTCGGCACAAACGCTTGGAGCAAAGCCAAACACAAAGCTGCCGAAAAAGCGCGAGACACCGCCGCCGAATTGCTCAATTTATACGCCCAACGCGCCACGCAGACTGGTTTTAAATTTGAAATCAATGAATTGGATTATCAAGCATTCGCGGACGGTTTCGGCTACGAAGAAACCGAAGACCAAGCCGCCGCCATTTTAGCCGTGATGAAAGATTTGACCCAAGCCAAACCAATGGACAGGCTGATTTGCGGCGATGTCGGTTTCGGCAAAACGGAAGTGGCGTTACGCGCCGCGTTTGTGGCGGTCATGGGCGGCAAACAGGTGGCGGTGCTTGCGCCTACCACGTTGCTGGTTGAACAACACGCGAAGAATTTTGCTGACCGTTTCGCCGATTTTCCTGTAAAAACGGCGGCGTTATCGCGTTTTAACAGCAGTAAGGAGACGAAAGCGACACTTGACGGCATGGCGAATGGCACGGTGGATATTGTGATTGGCACGCATAAATTGGTGCAAGATGATATTGTGTTTAAAAACTTGGGTTTAGTGATTATTGACGAAGAACACCGTTTTGGTGTGCGCCAAAAAGAGCAACTGAAACGACTTCGCGCCAATGTGGATTTGCTAACTTTGACCGCCACGCCGATTCCGCGTACGTTGAGTATGGCGTTGGAGGGCTTGCGTGATTTTTCGCTGATTACGACTGCACCGAGCCGCCGCCTTGCCGTCAAAACATTTGTGAAACCGTTTAGCGAGGGCAGTATTCAGGAAGCCGTTTTGCGTGAATTGAAACGCGGCGGACAAGTTTTTTTCCTGCATAATGAAGTGGATACGATTGAAAATATGCGCGATAAATTGGAAAACTTGCTGCCTGAAGCGCGAATTGGTGTGGCACATGGTCAGTTGCGTGAACGTGAGTTGGAACAAGTGATGCGTGATTTTTTAAATCAAAAATTCAATGTGTTACTCTGTTCCACAATTATTGAAACGGGGATTGACATTCCGAACGCGAACACGATTATTATCAATCGGGCGGATAAATTTGGCTTGGCGCAACTGCACCAACTGCGCGGACGTGTGGGGCGCAGTCATCATCAGGCGTATGCGTATTTGCTCACGCCCGAATTTATCACGAAAGACGCGGAAAAACGCTTGGACGCGATTGCGGCGGCGGACGAATTAGGCGCGGGTTTTGCGCTTGCCATGCAGGATTTGGAAATTCGTGGCGCGGGCGAAATTTTAGGCGAGGGGCAATCGGGCGAGATGATGCAAGTCGGTTTGACGTTGTACACGGAGATGCTAAAACAAGCGGTGCGGGATTTGAAAAAAGGGCGTGTGCCTGATTTGGACGCGCCGTTGGGCGTGAGTACAGAGATTAAATTACACGCGCCTGCGTTGCTGCCTGAAAGTTATTGCCCTGATATTCACGAGCGTTTGGTGTTGTACAAACGCTTGGCGGCTTGCGAAAATATGAATGAAATCAATGCAATTTTTGAAGAATTGGTGGATAGATTCGGGCTGCCTGAAACGCCTGTGAAGACTTTGGTGGACAGTCATCGGCTGCGTTTGGCGGCGAAAGCGTTGGGTGTGGTGTCGGTTGATGTGAATGCGGCGGCGGCAACTTTGACGTTTGGCAAATATATGACGGTTGAGCCAGCACATATTATCGGCTTGATGCAGCGCGAAAAGGGCTGGCGCATGGCTGGGGCAGATAAGTTGCGCGTGGAAATTGACGGCGAGACGGTGGAGCAGAGAGTTGATGCGGTTTCGCGGATTTTTAGATTGTTGGGGAAATGAGTTTTCAGGCAGCCTGAAATCGATTCCCCCACATGAACCTACTCTTCATATGTTCCCGCAACCAATAACGCAGCCCAACCGCCGAGCAGCTTTTCCGCCAACACCCACATCACACCGCGCGTTCTGCTGGCACAAGCCCAAACGCGCGGCGCACCGTTTCCGCTACCGATATTGCATGGGCAGACCACATTTTTGTGATGGAAGAAAAACAGAAATTGCGCCTAAAAGCTGCATTTCCACGCGCTCTACAATACAAATCTCTTATCGTGTTAGACATTCCCGACAACTATCACTACATGGACGCAGAATTGATTAAACTGCTCCAACAAAGCCTGCAAGATTACTTATAATACAACCCCATTCCCTCACACTCAGCCTGAAAACCATGCCAGACAAAACCCATTCCCCAGCCCACGCCGCCCAAACGCTTTTCAACCAAATCGCCCCCGAAGCCGCGTCAATCGTCGCCCCATTTGTGGAACGACTCTTCGCTGCCTTTGCCAATGGCGATACCTTTATCTACATCAGCCCCACCGACAGCGAAACACTCGCCCAAGCCCAGCCCATTGTGGGCAACGACAGCCGCTCCCCCATCGTGCTACACAAAAACCAATTATTCATCGCACGAAACTGGCAATTAGAAAATGACTTAGCCAAACAAATCAAACGCCTATCCACAAACAATTGCATCACGCAGCCTGAAAACCACACTAAACACCTACGCGAATGGTTCAAACTTTCAGGCAGCGAAGACCAACAAGCTGCCGCCGCACTCGCCCTGCAAGAAAACTTCATCTTAATCAGCGGCGGACCTGGCACAGGCAAAACCACCACAGTTGCCAAACTGCTCGGATTACTATGTCAAAATAAAACCTTGCCGCACATCGCCCTAGCCGCACCCACAGGAAAAGCCGCTGCACGTCTATCCGAAGCCTTGCAAAATGCCGTTCATCAAATCCCCAATTTGCCCGAAGCCACCGCCGAACATCTCAATGCATTATCAGGACAAACCGTCCACCGACTGCTCGGCTTAAAACCGCCGCAAATGCAGCCTGAATACCACTCACACAACCGCCTTTCGCTGGATATTGTATTGATTGACGAAGCGTCCATGCTCGACAACCATTTGCTGCTGCAACTGCTGCTCGCCCTACCCGACCATTGCCGCGTGATTTTGCTAGGTGATGCCGACCAATTACCGTCCGTAGGTGCAGGCGCGATTCTTGCTGCCTTGTCGCACAGCAAACCTTTGCAGCCTGAAAACATCGCCCAACTCAACGCCCTGTTACCTGAACGCACCGATTGGCACACGCTCGCGCAGCAACACGCCAAACTCACGCTCAGCCACCGATTTGGCAGCGATAGCGGCATTGGCAACCTAGCGCGCGCCGTTGGCACAGGCAACGCAAACGCGTGGCAAACTTTTGCGCAGTTCCCAGAAGAATTGCACACGCAGCCTGAAAACCCAGTCAAACTCGTCAAACAACTGTATCAAGCGCACAAAAATTACTGGCAAGCCATTGATTCAGGCGATGTTGCCGCAGCGTTTGCCGAACAAGCCAAACTGATGGTTTTAACCGCACTGCGTGACGATGCGGAACAAATCAACACGCTTTATCACCAACTGCTGCAACAACACCGCAATATCGTGCCCAATGAAATTTGGTTTGCAGGGCAAAGCATTATGATTATGCGAAACGCGCCCAACCAAAATCTGTATAACGGCGATATTGGGATTATTATGCAGCCTGAAAATTCAGAAAACTTGTGCGCGTGGTTTCAAAATGGCGATACTTGGCGCAGCGTTCCCCTGTCGCGCTTGCCTGAGTGTGAACCTGCGTTTGCGATTACCACGCACAAAAGTCAAGGTTCGGAATACGAGCAAGTTTGGTTTGTCGCGCCGACACAAGCAGAATTTAGTCGCGCTCTACTCTACACAGCGATTACTCGCGCGAAAAAGCAGTTTGTGTATTGGGGCGGCGAAAGTGGTTTTCAGGCTGCGTGTGGCAATACGGAAAACCGCCGCAGTGCTTTGAAACAGTTTTTAGCTTAAACAAAAAAGCAGCCTGAAATCATTTTCAGGCTGCTTTTTTATTTGCAGGTTTATGCACCAAAACCTGCTGCATTTACGGCTGCTTTGAACGCTGCTTCATCAAAATCATCACCGTGAGTAACGATTACAAAACCACCTTCATGGTTTGCATTAATAAATTTTACGCTTGCTAGGCTACTGGTTTTTTCTACTAAGCGGTCGCCGTCTTCTTTGCTTTTTAGTCCACTTACTGTAATTTTAGATTGTGCCATTGTTTAGCTCCTTGCTGAATTTTGTGTATGAAATAATTTAGTTGGTATACTGTTGTATAAAAGAAACAAAATTGCCTCTCCCCTACCAACTTCGCGCAGTTTGCACATGTTTCATATTTCTGTCTACACTTAAGATAAGAATTACTCTTTTTCTTAACATTATTTATTTTACTGCGTCATTTTTTCCAATAACTTGGTGTAAACAATATCAGAACAGTAAAAATTTCCAATCGACCCAATAACATAACTATTACACAAATCCATTTCTGAAGGTCGTTCAAACCTGCGTAATTATGACTAGGCCCTACTAAACCCAATCCTGGTCCTGCATTGGTAATACATGCGACCATAGATGTCAAGGCGGAAATAAAATCCATGCCTGTTATCATCATAATAAAGGTGAAAAATATGATGGTGGTGCAATAGGCGAAGATGAATGCGGTAATGGACATGGCAACATGGTCTGATAAAGCGCGACCATTAACCTTAACGACATGAATGGCTTTTGGGTGTTGCAATAATGTGGTTTCTCGGAAAAATATTTTAATCAACGCTAATACGCGAACCAGTTTAATTCCGCCACCCATAGAACCTGTGTTTGCTAATACATTGGAAAGTAAAAACATCCATAATGATGCAATCAATGGCCATGTGCCAAAGTCAGCATTAGCGAAGCCACTGGCTAAACCGATGGATACATAATTGAAACTGGTGTACCGAAACGCATCTAATAAAGAGTAGAAACCTTTGTAATATAAATAAAGACTAACGGTGACAATGCTTAAAAATAAAGTGAGTAACATCACGCGTACTTCTTCATCACGCCAGTAATGACGCAAAGTTTTGCCTCTTAATGCGGCAAAATGGTTGGCAAAATTGATGCCGCCTACCAATGTAGCAAACATAATGACCCACTCAATTGCTGGAGAATTGAAAAACGCAATGCTGTCATCATGCGTAGAAAAACCACCCATTGCCAAAGCAGACATGGCGTGACATATCGAGTCAAACCATGTCATCCCTACCCAACGTAAAGCGATAACGGTGAGCAAGGTGCACAATAAATAAAGTTGCCATAATTGTTTGGCTGTTTGTGAAATGCGCGGAGCGGTACGATTGTCTTTGTCTAATCCAGTAATCTCAGCTTTGAATAATTGTGTGCCCCCCACGCCTAACAATGGCAAAATGGCTACGGCTAACACAATAATCCCCATGCCGCCCAGCCAGTTGAGCATGTGTCGCCAGAAATTAAGTGAAGGCGCCAGGTTGTCTAAGCCTGTGATGACTGTTGCGCCTGTTGTCGTCAATCCACTCATAGCTTCAAAAAATGCATCAGTAAACGACATTTCTGGAAAATATAAATAAAAAGGTAAGGCTGCAATACTGGCAAAACCTAGCCATAGCATAAACACTAACGCAAAACCGTCCCTTGAGCGTAACTCTCGTTGATATTTTCGTGTTAGAAACCAAATTCCGCCAAAAATCATCTCAGCAATCACTGCTGTATACAAAAAAATATCAAAGGCAGCATCTTGATACCCATAAGCAACTAAAGTTGGAAAAAGCATCAATAACGCAAAGAACATACCTAGTTTAGATAACACGTGGAAAGTAGGAATAATTTTCTTCATTATTTTCATCATTTTTTAAGTTCAACGCGAAATTTTGCCACAAGGCAATCCGATACATCAAATCAATATCAAAAACCCTTTTTTCTCAAATAAAACTCACTTCCTATATTTTCGCATTTTTATCGTTTAAATCCCGTTTTCAGGCTGCCTAAATTTGCCATTCACCTCCGTTTAGCGATACAATCTATCTGTTTTTCATCTGTATTGAGAGATTCTCATATACAGCGTTATCACAACCTGAAGTTTCACATCAACTTCAATACCTAAACTACTGGAAGGATAGACACAATGTCTCAAACCTATAACGCAGTAAACGATATCGATCCTATCGAAACCAAAGAATGGGTTGATGCAATTCGCTCTGTAGTAGAAAACGAAGGCGCAGACCGCGCACGTTTCCTGTTGGAACAATTATTGGGCACATCAAAAGACCAAGGCGTTAGCGTACCTGTTGGCATCAACACTGCTTATCAAAACACTATCCCAACTAACAAACAAGTTGCCATGCCTGGCGATGCCAACTTGGAACACGCAATCCGTGCTGCTGTTCGCTGGAACAATGCTGCAATGGTTATCAATGCGCAACACAAAGACTTCGGTTTAGGTGGCCACATTGGTTCATTCTTATCTGCAGCTACTTTGTATGATGTGGGTTTCAACCACTTCTGGAAAGCTAAAGGTGATGGTGTTGAAGGCGATATGGTATTCATGCAAGGTCACTCAGCACCTGGCATCTATGCACGTGCATACGTTGAAGGTCGTTTGAGCGACGCCCAATTGGACAACTTGCGTCAAGAAGCATTTGATGATGGTTTGTCTTCTTACCCACACCCTCACTTGATGCCTGATTTCTGGCAATTCCCAACTGTATCTATGGGTCTTGGCCCATTGATGGCGATTTACCAAGCACGTTTCTTGAAATACTTGGATTCTCGTAGTTTGACTAAAACTGCAGGTCGTAAAGTATGGTGCTTCTGCGGTGATGGTGAAATGACAGAACCAGAATCACAAGGTGCTTTGGCTATCGCAGCTCGTGATAAATTGGATAACTTGATTTTCGTTATTAACTGCAACATGCAACGTTTGGACGGCCCTGTAAACGGTAACGGCAAAATCATGCAAGAATACGAAGGTGTATTCCGTGGTGCAGGCTGGAACGTAATCAAAGTAGTTTGGGGCAGCAGCTGGGATGCATTGTTGGCTAAAGACACAACAGGTGCATTGAAAGCTCGCATGGAAGAAATCGTTGATGGCGATTACCAAAACTACCACTCTAAAGACGGTGCATTCATCCGTGAACACATGTTCAACACACCAGAATTGAAAGCATTGGTTGCTGATTTGACAGACGAACAAATCTTCAATTTGGAATTTGGTGGCCACGACCCAGTTAAAGTGTATAACGCTTACTACGAAGCAGTGAACCACGCTAATGGTAAACCAACATTAATCTTGACTAAAACAGTTAAAGGTTACGGCATGGGTGCAGCAGGTGAAGGTCAAAATACCGTTCACCAAGCGAAAAAAATGGACGTTGCTTCTTTGAAACAATTCCGTACTCGCCACAACATCCCTGTAACTGACGAACAAATTGAAGGCGACCACTTGCCATATGTTCGCTTTGCAGAAGGTACGCCAGAATACAACTACTTGCACGGCCAACGTAAAGCATTGGGCGGTTACTTGCCATCTCGTAACCCAACTGATGAAAAATTGCCGGTGCCAGAATTGAGCGCATTCCAAGCACAATTGGATTCAACTGGTGAACGCGAATTGTCTACTACCATGGCATTCGTGCGTATCTTGAATACATTGATTAAAGACAAAGAATTGGGCAAACGCATCGTCCCAATTGTACCTGACGAAAGCCGTACATTTGGTATGGAAGGTATGTTCCGTCAAATCGGTATTTGGAACACCCAAGGCCAGCACTACATGCCGCAAGATAAAGAACAATTGATGTACTACAAAGAATCTGTTGATGGTCAAATCTTGCAAGAAGGTATTAACGAACCAGGTGCATTCTCTTCATGGATTGCTTCTGCGACTTCTTACGCAAACAGCCGCTTTACAACTATTCCATTCTACATCTATTACTCAATGTTTGGTTTCCAACGTATTGGTGACTTAGCATGGGCAGCAGGCGATATGAATGCACGTGGTTTCTTGTTGGGTGGTACTTCAGGTCGTACAACATTGAATGGCGAAGGCTTGCAACACCAAGACGGTCACAGCCACATTCAAGCAGACTTGATTCCAAACTGCCGCACATTTGACCCAACATTCCAATACGAATTGGCAGTGATTATTCAAGACGGTATGCGTCGCATGTACGTTGAACACGAAAACGTGTTCTACTACTTGACAGTAATGAACCAAAACTACGCTCACCCAGCAATGCCAGCTCGTGAAGGTATCCAACAAGACATCTTGCGCGGTATGTACTTGCTGCAAGAAGGTGGCAACAGCGATAAGAAAGTTCAATTGATGGGCTCTGGCGTTATCTTGAACGACGTGATTGCTGCAGCGAAAATGTTGAAAGAAGAATGGGGCGTTGAAGCTGATGTATGGTCTTGCCCATCATTCAACGAATTGCACCGCGACATCATGGAAACTGAACGCTTCAACCGTTTGAACCCAACTGCTGAACAAAAAGTTCCATTTGTTACTCGTCAATTGCAAGGCCACACTGGTCCAGTGATTGCTTCTACTGACTACATCCGCACTTATGCAGACCGTATCCGTCAAGCAATCCCTGCAGGTCAAACATTCACAGTATTGGGTACTGATGGCTTCGGTCGTTCAGACAGCCGTGAAAACTTGCGTAAATTCTTCGAAATCGACCGCTTCCATGTAGTAGTTGCTGCATTGAGCGGCTTGGCTAAAGAAGGCAAAGTTGACGCTACTGTAGTTCAACAAGCAATTGAAAAATACGGTATTGATACCAAACGCGAAGCTAGCTGGAAGCTGTAATTCGCGCTGAATCCAGGCAGTCTGAAAACCTATTTTCCAGGCAGCCTGAAACCCATTTTTCAATTAAATAGACTCATTCAAGGAAAATTCATGAGCATCGTAGAAATTAAAGTCCCAGATATTGGTGGGCACGACAATGTAGACGTGATTGCCGTTGAAGTAAAAGCTGGTGACACAATCGCAGTAGACCAAACTTTGATTACTTTGGAAACTGACAAAGCCACTATGGACGTTCCTGCTGACGCAGCTGGCGTGGTAAAAGAAGTAAAAATCAAAGAGGGAGACAAAGTTTCAGAAGGTTCTGTAATCTTGACAGTAGAAACTGGCGCAGCTGCTACTGAAGCACCTGCACAACCAGCAGCTGCCGCTCCTGCTCCTGCCGCAGCACCTGCTGCAACTGGTGCAGCCCAACCTGTAAACGTTCCAGACATCGGTGGTCACTCAGGCGTTGATGTGATTGCTGTTGAAGTTAAAGTGGGCGACACTGTTGAAGTAGACCAAACTTTGATTACTTTGGAAACTGACAAAGCCACTATGGACGTTCCTAGCACAGTTGCGGGTAAAGTAACTGCTGTTCACGTTAAAGTGGGCGACAAAGTATCTGAAGGCAGCCTGATTATTGAAGTGGCTGGCACAGACACACCTGCTGCTGCCGCTGCTCCAGCTCCTGTTGCACAAGCTGCTGCTCCTGCCGCAGCTCCAGCACCTGCTGCTCAACCAGCTCCTGTTGCTGCTGCCGTTTCTGCTGCAATCAACGAAGCTAGCTTCTCTAAAGCACACGCAGGTCCTTCAACTCGTAAATTGGCGCGCGAATTGGGCGTTGATTTGGGTTCAGTTAAAGGTACTGGTGCAAAAGGTCGCGTAACTGCTGACGACGTTAAAGCATTCGTTAAAGGCGTGATGCAATCTGGCGCAGCAAAATCTTCTGGCGCATCT
The DNA here is from genome assembly GCF_030177895.1 of Kingella negevensis. Taxonomy (NCBI): domain Bacteria; kingdom Pseudomonadati; phylum Pseudomonadota; class Betaproteobacteria; order Neisseriales; family Neisseriaceae; genus Kingella; species Kingella negevensis. The sequence goes on along the minus strand of NZ_CP123448.1, from coordinate 129,989 downwards.
TTGGGCGGTGGTTTGGACTTGTTGCCATGGCCAAAAGTTGACTTCTCTAAATTCGGTGAAGTTGAAGTTAAAGAGTTGTCTCGCATTAAGAAAATCTCTGGTCAAAACTTGTCTCGTAACTGGGTGATGATTCCTCACGTGACTGTTCACGAAGAAGCAGACATGACAGAGTTGGAAGAATTCCGCAAATCTTTGAACAAAGAATGGGAAAAAGCTGGCGTGAAAGTGTCTCCATTGGCATTCATCATCAAAGCTTCTGTAACAGCATTGAAAGCGTTCCCAGAGTTCAACTCTTCTTTGGACGGCGATAACTTGGTATTGAAAAAATACTACAACATCGGTTTCGCAGCTGACACACCAAACGGCTTGGTAGTACCAGTTATCAAAGACGCAGACAAAAAAGGCTTGAAAGAAATTAGCCAAGAATTGTCTGAATTGAGCAAAAAAGCTCGCGAAGGCAAATTGAAACCTCAAGAAATGCAAGGCGCATGCTTCACCATTTCTAGCTTGGGCGGCATCGGCGGTACTGGTTTTACACCAATCGTTAATGCTCCTGAAGTGGCTATTTTGGGTGTTTGCAAATCTCAAATCAAACCAGTTTGGAATGGTAAAGAATTTGCACCACGCTTGATGTGCCCATTGAGCTTGTCATTTGACCACCGCGTAATCGACGGCGCAGCTGGTATGAAATTCACAGTATTCTTGGCGAACTTGTTGAAAGACTTCCGCCGCGTTTCTCTGTAATTTCAGAATTGTATTGTAACGAAGTAGTAAAAAGGCAGCCTGAAAACATATTTATGTTTTCAGGCTGCCTTTTTTGTGTAAAAAACGGTAAAATACACCTTTTCTCAAATTCCAACAGAAAGACAAAAATGACAGTTAAAACTCGTTTCGCACCCAGCCCAACAGGTTATTTACACATCGGCGGCGTGCGTACCGCATTGTATTCATGGGCATTTGCCAAACACCACGGCGGCGATTTCTTGCTGCGCATTGAAGACACCGACTTAGAACGCTCAACCAAAGAATCAGTAGAAGTAATTTTAAAAGGCATGGAATGGGTTGGCTTGGATGCAAAAAATTCAGACAACATCGTTTACCAAACGCAAAATTTCCCACGCTATAAAGAGCTGATTAAACAATTAGTTGAACAAGGACACGCCTACCCATGCTATTGCAGCAAAGAAGAATTGGCGGAAATGCGTGAACGCGCCGAACGCGAAGGCACGGCAACCTACGACCGCCGTTGGCGACCCGAAGCAGGTAAAACGCTGCCTGAAATTCCTGCTGGCGTTGAACCTGTAATCCGTTTCAAAAACCCATTGGACGGCGTAACCGTTTGGAATGATTTGGTAAAAGGCGAAATCAGCATTCCCAATTCCGCGTTGGACGATTTGATTATTGCGCGTGCAGACGGCACACCAACTTACAATTTCTGCGTAGTCGTGGACGATTTTGACATGGGCATCACGCACGTGATTCGCGGCGACGACCATGTAAACAACACGCCAAAACAAATCAATATTTTCAAAGCATTGGGCGCAAAAATTCCTGAATACGCGCATTTGCCCATGATTTTGAACGAGCAAGGCAAGAAAATTTCCAAACGTAGTGGCGACACGGTAGCCATTACCGAATACGAAGACATGGGAATCCTGCCTGAAGCGCTGCTGAATTACTTGGCGCGTTTGGGTTGGGCACATGGCGATGATGAATTTTTCACGATGAATCAATTTGTTGAGTGGTTTGAATTGGCGCACGTTTCAGCCAGCCCTAGCCGCATGGACAGCAAAAAATTGCTTTGGATTAACGCGGAACACATCAAAGCGACCGACAACGAAAAATTGGGGGAATTGACGCTACCACGTTTGCAAAAACAAGGTGTTACCGTTTCAGGCAGCCTGAAATTGTCAGACGTAATCGCGTTGGTTAAAGACCGCGCTCAAGATTTGAATGCGTTGGCGACTGAATGCGCGTATTTCTATCAAAAAGCGATACCAGCCGAAGCTGACGTGGCGAAACATTGGGACGAAGAAGCCCCAGCGCGCATGCAACGCTTTGCGGAAAAATTGGCAGCGTTGGACACTTGGACAGCGGAAAGCATTCACGATTTGTTCAAACCATTCTGCGATGAAGAAGGGATTAAAATGGGTAAATTGGGTATGCCGTTGCGTTTGGCGGTGTGCGGTACAGCGAAAACACCTTCTGTTGATGCCGTGTTGGCGTTGATGGGTAAAGAAGAAGTATTGAAACGCATGCGCGGTTAATGTTTTTCAGGCTGCTTGATTTCAGGCAGCCTGAAATTTTTTAAGGAGCAACAATGAGTTATTGCACTTTCTGCGCAGAATTGCCCAACAATACCGACAACCCCAACAAAGCCTATCACGACACAGAATACGGCGTACCCCAATCAGACGATAACATATTGTTTGAACGACTGATTTTAGAAATCAATCAAGCAGGTTTAAGCTGGACAACCATTCTGAAAAAACGCGCCCATTTTCAGGCTGCGTATGCACAATTTGACGTAGCGAAAGTTGCTGCGTTTGATGAACACGATATGACCCGTTTACTGAGCGACACAGGCATTATCCGCAACCACCTAAAAATTCAGGCTGCGATTTATAACGCGCAACAAATTTTGCGTTTACAGCAAGAATACGGTAGTTTCAAAGCATGGTTAGACGCACATCACCCACGAGAAAAAGCAGATTGGGTTAAGCTATTCAAAAAGCAATTCAAATTTGTGGGCAATGAAATTGTGGGCGAATTTTTGATGAGTTTGAATTATTTGAGCGGCGCGCATGATGTGGATTGCCCATTTTTCAGGCAGCCTGAAAATATGGTGAATTAAAGACGAAGCAACAACGTCCACCGTGTGCGCGCGGCACATAAGAACGTTAGCAACGCTGTATTATTATTCTAATTCACTATAACTTGAATTTCAGCCCATTACCCTAACCTACCCCATTCCGATAAACCAAACACACAAAAAAACATGAAAACCGATTTTTCAAGACTATACCAACCCATTAAATTCAATAACGGCGTAGAAATCAAAAACCGCCTAGTAGTCGCACCGATGACACACTGCACATCAGACGAAAACGGACACATCACAGACGAAGAACGCAACTACTTGCGCGACCGTTTCAACGGCTTTGGTATGTTCATTTCAGCCTGCGTTTTGGTGCACCCAAGCGGCAAAGCCTTCCACGGGCAGCCTGAAGCGATTGGTGTAGAAGACTTGCCAAGCCTGAGCGAAGTGGCACAAATCGCCAAAGCACAAGGTACAACCGCCATTTTGCAAATTCATCACGGCGGTCATCAATCTATCCCAGCGTTGAACAATGGCGAAATCGTTGCTCCATCAGCCATGAACGGCGCACGCGAATTGACCGACAGCGAAATCCGCGAAATCATCGCAGGTTTTGCCAACGCCGCCGATTTAGCTGTGCAAGCAGGTTATGACGGCGTAGAAATTCACGGCGCAAACGGCTATTTAATCCAACAATTCTATTCAGCCGAAAGCAACCAACGCACAGACGAATGGGGCGGCAGCCGCGAAAACCGCATGAAATTCCCGTTAGCTGTGGTGGATGCCGTTACCGCAGCCGTAGCTAAACACAATCGCCCAGATTTCATCATCGGCTACCGTTTCTCGCCAGAAGAACCAGGTGAAAACGGCTTAACCATGACCGACACATACGCGCTGATTGACGCATTGTTAGAAAAACCACTGCAATATCTGCACGTTTCACTGCACGATTTCTACAACCACGCACGTCGTAGCGCAGATGAAACCAAAACACGCATGGAATTGCTGCACGCACACATTAACGGCAGATTACCATTCATCGGCGTAGGCAATTTGATTACACCAAAACAAATCGCAGATGCCTTTGATACAGGCTGGGCAGACATGGTTGCATTAGGCAAAACCGTGTTGCTGAACCCTGATTTGCTGGACTTGGTGAACAGCGGTCGCGAAGACGAAGTGCACACTGAAATCGACCCTGCGCAAAAAGACCGCTATCGCTATGGCGAATTTTTGTGGAATATCAATATGCAAGGGTCTAACGGTTTCTTGCCTGAATTGAAAAAATAATTTTTCAGGCAGTCTGAAAAACGTGGTTGGATAATTCCAGCCACGTTTTTTTATAACTTTTTGTTTGGTTCAATATAGTTAATTAAAATAAAAATAGGATAGTAACGCATCTGTGAAATTATCATAACTAGGCAAAATTGAACGCATATATTTCTTAATATTTGCCCATAATGACTTTTCAGGTAAATTGGGCAATAGCATAGTTTCAAACCATGCTTCAAAAAAATCGCTGGTCATTGTATTTTGATAAATCATTGGCGCAATTAAATTTTGCCCAATTTGCGCTGCAACTCATGATAAGCGTTGGTATTTTCTACCGCTTATCTTGGTTTTAACAATTTCCCCTTTCGGACTACGAGCATACAGACGAAAGAAATAGGTATCCAATCCTGTTTCATCTAAATAAACAAGCGGGTAGTCAGAAAATTGGGCTAACTGAGCTAAATAATGAGCTACTTTTTCTGGGTCTTGTTCTTTGTAAGTGGTGGTCTTTTTTTACGCGTGATACCTAATTTTTTGAGCGCATAAAAAATAGTTGATGTGGAGCAACTAAACATTTCAGCCCTTTCATAGAGATAAGCATCAGGATTTTGTTCAATATATTGTTTGAGTGCTTGCGTATTTAATCCAAAGGTAAAGCGTATTTCTTGAGATACCATAGGTTTTGGCAACTTTACTTGCATTGTTACATTGCTTGTAACAATTTAATGCTTTTTCTCGTAAATCAATTGAATATGCCATTTTATGCCCTTAAAGATAAAATTAGAATTGTACTATTTTATTTTGAATTTAATATATAATTAAAAATACATAACTATTTGTATTTTAAAAGTTTTAATAAGCTATGCTAAAATTCAAAATTACAGCCTGAAAATATATTCATGAACAAAATTCATCAAGAAAACCAATTTTTCTCGTTTGAAATTCATGCAACACACCGTTATCGTTCAGTTATCTTTTCATGCTGCCTGAAAATCCAACTTATTGATACGAAAGGAAACATCATGACAATTATTTTAGACGGCGGCATGGGTCGCGAATTGCACAGACGTGGCGCACCGTTCAGGCAGCCTGAATGGTCGGCGTTGGCTTTGACCGAAGCTCCTGAAGCGGTACGCGACACGCATTTGGATTTTATCCGTGCTGGGGCGGACATGATTACGAGCAACAGTTACGCGGTTGTGCCGTTTCATATTGGCGAATCGCGTTTTCAAAATGAAGCGGAAGATTTGGCGGCAACGGCTGGAAACTTGGCGCGTGAAGCGGTGGAATTGAGCGGTAAATCGGTTCAAGTGGCTGGGTCGTTACCGCCTTTGTTTGGCTCGTATCGCCCTGATTTGTTTGATGAAACAAAAGCCGATGAATTGGCACAACCGTTGATTTGTGGCTTGTCGCCGTTTGTGGATTTGTGGCTGGCGGAAACGGCGAGCAGCACAGCAGAAGTGAGAAATTGGCGGAAGCAGTTGGGCGATGACACGCATCCGTTTTGGGTGTCGTTTACGCTGGAGGACATGCAGCCGCATGATGAACCTGTTTTGCGTTCGGGCGAATCGGTGCGCGTGGCGGCGCAAGTGGCGCGTGAATTGGGGGCGGCGGCGATGTTGTTTAATTGCAGCCAGCCTGAAGTGATGTTAGCGGCGGTGCAAGCGGCGGCGAACGTGCTTTCAGGCAGCCTGAAAATTGGCTTGTATGCCAATGCGTTTGAGCCTGTGAGCGATGAAATGAATGATGCGAATGACGGTTTGGACGAAATCCGCAAGGACACGACACCGCAGAATTATTTGGCGTGGGCAACTGCTTGGTGCGATGCGGGGGCGGAGATTGTGGGCGGTTGCTGTGGGATTTCGCCTGAGCATATTGGGGTATTGGCGGAGAATTTGAAATAAGTGGTAGGTCGGCTCTCCGAGCAGACATTTTCTAAATTCAGGCTGCCTGAAATGTCGGCTCGGAGAGCCGACCTACACTTGCTGGCGTTTATTTTTGGGGAATGTCGGATTCAAGAATCTGACCTATACATTTTTAAGCTACCTTAATATTAAACAAGTGAGTAAATATGAATAATGATATTACTCTAATCGTAAATAAATTTATACAGACTATGCAAAATGATGAAACTCATCGTTATAGAAGTTTTGATTTTTGTTATACACACTTTTATTTTTCAAAAATCAATCAACATATTGATATAGAAAAAAGTTGTTATATTTTATGGGGATATTTAGCAAGCTGGGGAATGCTACGAGGCTCTAGTTTTTTGCTGCAATACCATAATCCAGCTTATTTGCGACCATTAGTAGAATTTATTTATCAGCAAGATTCGTCTGTATGGGAAATCGATGTCAATAATTACCCTGAAAAATACTCAACAATATTAGAACTCTATAAAAATATTAAAAGTATTTTGATTAAAAACAATGAGCGAGCTTTGACTTTAATTACTAAAATTTTATTAGGTGTATTTGGTATTGTGCCTGCGTATGACACATATTTCACCAAAGCATTCAAAAATATTTCTCAAAATAACTTAAAGCATCATTGTGGTTTTAGTTCATTTAATAAAGATTCATTGCACGTCATTCATCAATTTTATTTACAAAATAAAAATACTATTGATGAATTAAGCCAAGATATTCAATTAATTACTTTTAAAAATACAACAACAGGTTTATTTTATTCAAAAGCTAAAATTATTGATATGTATGGCTTTCAAAAAGGATTTGAACTTTAATTATTAAAAAGTAATTTACCCATTTTCAGGCAGCCTGAAACCCCATTTTCACAACAAAAAAGGAATTTTATGTCTTCCAAATCACAAATCGGCTTAATCGGCTTAACCGCCCTAACCGCCCTAGTCATCAGTTCCATGATTGGCTCGGGCATTTTCAGTTTGCCGCAAAACATGGCGGCGGTCGCTGGCTCGCAAGCCTTGTTAATCGGCTGGCTCATCACAGGTGTAGGGATTATTTTTCTCGGCTTGGCGTTTGGCTGCTTGTCCAAGCTGAAACCTGAATTGGACGGCGGCATTTATACCTACGCCCGAGACGGTTTCGGTAATTTAATGGGCTTTTTCTCGGCGTGGGGGTATTGGCTGTGTACCACGATTGGCATTGTCGGCTATTTGGTGGTGGCGTTTGAAGCGGTGGGCGGTTTTGTGGATTCGCCTGATAGCGTGATTCTTGGGCAGGGCAATACGTTTTGGGCTTTTGTGGGCGAATCGGCGATTGCGTGGCTGATTTATTGGCTGGTGGCTCGTGGGATTAAGGAAGCGGCTGGCGTGAATTTGGTGGCAACGGCGGTTAAAGTGTTTCCGCTGATTGTGTTTATCGGTTTGGCGGCGTATTTTTTCAAATCTGATGTGTTTATGGGCGATTGGTCGGGCGCGAGCATTGCGGCGGATACGTCTGTGATGAGCCAAGTGAAAGACACGATGTTGATTACGCTGTGGGTGTTTACGGGCATTGAAGGGGCAGCGGTGTTGTCCAAACACGCGAAATCTCGTGCGGACATCGGCAAGGCAACGGTGGGCGGAGTGGCGATTACTTTGGCAATGTATGTGGCGATTACACTGCTGGCTCAGGGGATTTTGCCGCGTGCGGAGATTGCGGCGATGGCGAATCCGTCTATGGCTGGCGTGTTGTCGCACATGGTGGGCGATTGGGGTAAGGTGTTGATTTCGTTTTGTTTGATTGTGTCAGTATTGTCGTCTTATTTGAGTTGGACGTTGTACGCAACGGAAATTCCGCATTTGGGGGCGAAAAATGCGGCATTTCCGAAACAGTTTTTGGCGTTGAATGGGAATGAAGTGCCGCATCATTCGTTGCTGTTCACGACTTTGACGGTGCAATTATGTTTGTTTTTGGTGTGGCAGACAGGGAATAGTTATTCGGCGTTGTTGATGATTTCTACGTCTATGATTTTAGTGCCATATTTGCTGATTGGTTTGTATTTGGTTAAATTGGCGTACACGCAGAAATTGTCGGCGAAATATTGGGTAATTGGTGTAATTTCAAGCGTTTATGCGTTTTGGATTGTGTACGCGGCGGGTGTGAATTATTTGTTATTGTCGGTGCTTTTGTATTTGGTGGGGACGGTGTTGTTTTTGTTCTCTCAATGGCAGCAGCGTGGGAAATGGCAATTTACACTGCCTGAAAAAATCGTGTTGGCGATTTTGGCGGTGTTGGCTGTGCCTGCGATTCAGCAATTTGTGGCGAGTTTGAATGGATAATTAGACTTTCAGGCAGCCTGAAAAATAAAAAAAACACGATTAAATCTCAGTTATTTAATCGTGTTTTTTTCATTTCAATTTGAATGCAAAATTTCAAATCAGGCTGCCTGAAACGCTGCCAAAATCTGCTGTCGCATATCACGCCCCAGCTCGTCTTGCTTCACAAGCATAGCAAACACGCCTTTGCCACCGCTTTGAGCTGCCCAATATTCGCCAACCGTGCATTTTTCCTTGCTGTCGTCATTGGATTTGTAGGCTTCGCCTTTATATTCGGCGATAAAAATTCTGCCGTCTTGCAATTCACAAATAAAATCAGGGAAAAATCGGCGATTAGAGAGCGGCAACCAAAATCCACGTTTGCCTAAATCAGGATTGCGAATCCAATATTTAATTTCAGGCAGCATATCCAACAATTTAGCACATTCAAACTCTTCGCCGCTCGCTTTCAAATTTTCAATTTCTGCAAAAAAATGTTTACCAAACTGATATTTGCCTGAATAAAACGGTGGCTGAGGCACATAATTTTCAGGTTTAAATTCATAAGCAAATTCCGCATCAAAACACGCCTGAACATCAGCATTATCCGAAAATAAGGCTTGCTGATAAGAACGGCTTTTCGCTTCGTTCCGGCACACATTCATTTGGCTGTCAATCGCCCGAGCTAAAGCAAATTTATTGCGTAACAAATCCACCAATTGAACATTCGGTTTTGCCAACAAATCATCAACAATCCGCCCCAAAAACAGCAGCATATAATGACGCGGCGTATCGGCGTGTTCAATATGACGGTCAAGCCAATTGACCAAATCACTCGGCTTGGTTTCTAAAAAATCATCAACAAATAAATCACTTAAATTCATCTGCTGATTCGCCGTCTGATAAATGACTTGCTCCTTATCATTCACATCAACCGCAAATTTCAGACTGCCTGAATCGGGAATAAACGCCACTTTTGCAGGATAATTATTGATATTCCAATCCAAAATATTCAGCAGCGTTTGCGGCTCAAATAAATCCAATTCGCCCTGATGCTGAAGACACAATTGCGGAATTTTTGGGAACACTTCGCCGCGTTCGGCAGGCGATTTCGCGATTTCCATTTTTTGCTTGTGAATAGCGATTTTCGTTTCCAACAATTTGCGTTTTTTTCCTATTGCCGTTTTCAGCAATAATTGCTCCGTTTCCGCTTTCAGGCTGCCTGAAATCTGCACGATTGCTGTGCCATCTGCTTGTAGGCTTAAGGTAATTTGTTCACGCTGATTTTCAGGCAGCGAGCTGATGTCGGGCGTTTTATCCAATTCCACCGTGAGTGAAAATGATTTTGTCGGCATCGGCAAATCATCAAATAAATCGCCCAAACCTGTCGGCCGAACCGTCTCCACCATTTTCGCTACTTCAAAATGATTGAAACCCATATCCACCAATTTATCCGTCAAATTATCCGCTGCCTGCCCAAAACGCGATGACAACAAATAAGCGTAAGCCCAATTCAAATCTTCCACCGTGCGGCGTTTCGCATACGGCATACGCAACACACGCCCGAGCAACTGCTCCGCATCTTTCGCAGACGACACATTTTGCAGAGAACAAAACACATAGGCAAACGGACAATCCCAACCTTCTTTCAAGGCTTCCACCGTAATCACAAATTCAATCGGGCAAGTCGGTGACAAAATATCCAAGCCGTCCAATTCCCGTTGCGAACCTGTAACCACCGCGATTTTTTCCGCATCAATATTCAAGCTGCCTGTTAAATAATTTTTCAGCACATCAACCGTAACTGTGCCGCTTTTATTTTCTGCCTGAAACAGCACAATCGGACGAACATAATCCGTTTCATGTTGAGCTTTTGCCGCCAATTCCGTCCGTTGCAACACCGCTGCATCAACCACTTGCTCCCATTCATGATTACTGTGGTCTTCCACAAAAATCGGCAGCTTAATCATCTCTTCCGCTTTCAACGCCGCCGCCCCAACATGAAAAATCACATTGCTGCCGTGATGTTTGTCTTGGCTAGGTGTGGCGGTAAATTCCACAATCGCCGCAGGATTCACACGGCGGAGCGTTTCAAAAGTCAGCGAAGTACGAGCGTTGTGAGCTTCATCAACCAACACCAGCGGACGATACGCCTTGAGTAAATTCGCAAACGAACATTTTGTTTTACCAATAAATTTTTCATGCAAACCCTGTTCTTGGATATCTTGAATTTGCACCGTATCCAAATCACTTTTCACGCTTTCAGGCAGCCTTGTGAAATGCGGCTCTAATTGCTCGTGATGAGCGTAAATTTTGCGACCGTACGTGTCATCAACGCGGAAATTTTGCAGCGTGGAAACCACCACCACCGCTTTATTACCCAAATCCTGCGGACGCAAATTCGCAAATTGAGCCACGTCCAACACCAGCACTTCCCGATTAAATGCACTATCCAACGCCGCACGATAAGCATGATTGCGATTATTCAAGGCTTCCACCGTTTGCGATTTAATTGTGCGGCTCGGCACAAGCCACAACACCACAGGAAAATCACAATCCAAATACTGTTTTGCCGCCAACGAAACCGTTTCTGCCGCCAACAACGTTTTACCGCCGCCCGTTGGGATTCGCACACACACATAAGGGATAGACCACTGATTTTCAGGATTGCGATACGGCATTTCAGGCTGCATTTGAGCGAAAGCGTTTTCAGGCTGCCCCAAATCGCGGCTCAAGGATAAAAATTGCGACAATGCCCCCAAAGCGTCTTTTTGATATTTTTTCAATTCCATGATTTTCCCCTTATTTATCCGTAACGTGATACGGAATTTGCTTAAACGTCATGCGGTTATCCTGCAAGGTTTCATCACTCACGCGACACGCTTCGCCGTACACTACAATATTCAAACCGTCTGCCAAATGTTTTGCCAAATCAGGCAATTCCGCCAAAATTTTGCGTGTCAGCACATTACCAAACGCAGGGCGTTTATCGCCCAAAATGCCATTGTAAAGCAGATAATAAGCCGTGTTGTGATGCACCCCGATGAGTGGCGTTGGCGTTTGTAGAGTGGGTTTTAACCCACCATTTTCAGTTTTATCGCGTGGGTTAAAACCCACCCTACTCGGCTGTTTAGTGCGTAAAAACCAAATATACGCCGCCAAATCCGCAAATTTCACAGCAGCATTGAGCGAACCGTATTCATCAAACAGCGTTTCGCCCAATTCGCAAAAACGGAATGAGCCACCGCCCTGCCAATTCAGGCTGCCTGAAACGCCGCCTTGTTCGCCGTCAATCACTTTTTTCAGGCGTGGCACAACGTGGGTTTTAGCGTGTTCGCCGATTTCAATGCCGATGTAGCGGCGGTTCATTTTGTGGGCAACGGCGGCGGTTGTGCCACTACCGAGAAAGCTATCTAGGACTAAATCGTGTTCGTTGGAGGCGAGTGTCAAAATTCGTTGTAATAAGGCTTCGGGTTTGGGCGTGTCAAAAACTTCATCAGAATTAAATTCTTTGGTTTCTTTTTTTGCGTTTTGATTGTGTCCGACTTCGGTGTATTTCCAAATGGTTAAAGCAGTAACTCCATCTTTAACTTCGGAAAGAAATTTTTTAACACGCGGAACATTATCCCCATTTTTACCAAACCAAATGCGATTATCATCAACTAATTTTTGAAAAGCGGCTTTATTTGTTTGCCAACATCTACCTTTTGCAGGATTTATAATTTTTCCTGATGGTGTTGTAATTGGATAATCGTATTCAGAATTATAGGTTTTGACGGAAAAATCACTACTTGTCCACAAACCGCGTGGGTCGTTATCAAGATTTTTATAAGATGAAAGTGCTTCTGCTGAACGTGGTAATAAATTAGGTCGCCATTTTTCTTTATTCTTGGCGTAGCAGAGAATATGGTCGTGATTGTCGCTTAACCATTTGGCATCGTTTTGCGGAGAAAATTTCTTTTCCCAAATAGCATTCGCCACAAAATTATTCCGCCCAAAAATTTCATCACACATCACTTTGCAATAATGGCTTTCGTTGTCATCAAGCGTAATCCAAATGCTGCCGTCTTCCGCCAATAATTCGCGCAACAATTCCAAGCGCGGATACATCATATTCAGCCACAAGCTGTGTTCCAAATTGTCATCATAATGAGAAAACGCCGAACCCGTGTTATACGGTGGGTCAATAAAAATACATTTGACACTGCCTGAATAAAACGGCAGCAGAGATTTCAAAGCGTCCAAATTGTCGCCTTGAATGATGAGATTATCTGTAGATATTTGATTTTTAATTAAATCTTCTGTATAATTGGCTGGCTGGCTGGCTGGCTGGCTGGCTGGCTGGCTGGCTGGCTGGCTGGCTGGCTGGCTGGCTGGCTGGCTGGCTGGCTGTGCTATAAGAATATTCAGCATTTTCAATCAATAAGCGATAAGGGCTTTTGCTCGCCGCTTTTATCGCATCTGCTTTGTTGTTCCAATCCAAAATAGGCATATCGCAAATTCCGTGTTTTTCAAAAAATAGAATTTTAGCATTTTCAGGCTGCCTGAAAACTAAAAAGCAGCCTGAAAACCATTTTTCAGGCTGCTTTCTTTTATTAGACTTCCTGCAAAACCGTTGTAGGTCGGGCAGGCTTGCCCGACATCTTTCACGATAGGCACGGATTCGTCGGGCTACCAGCCCGACCTACGGCAATCTTTTTTAGTTTCGCAGCAAGTCTATTTAAACAACAACATCAACAACAAAATCCCAGCAATCACCGCCAACCAAAAATTCTGCCGTTTCTGGCTCTGAATCAAATGCAGCGTCGCCAAGCGCATTTCATCTTGTTTTTTCTCGTCCACCAGCGCAGCGATTTTGCGCGGTAAACTCGGTAAAATTTCCGCCCAATCAGGAGCTTCGTGTTTCAAATTAGTAACCAGCGCACGAACGCCAATTTGCGAATCCATCCACTTCACTAAAAATGGTTTTGCCGTTTGCCACAAATCCAGTTCAGGGTCGAGCTGTCGCCCCAAACCCTCAATATTCAACAGCGTTTTTTGCAACAACACTAACTGCGGCTGAATTTCCACATTAAATCTGCGGCTCGTTTCAAACAAACGCATCAGCACCAAGCCAAACGAAATCTGCGACAACGGTTTATTGAAAATCGGCTCACATACCGCGCGCACCGCCGCTTCCAATTCTTCCGCACGCGTATCCGCAGGCACCCAACCGCTCTCAATATGCGCCGTCGCCACGCGATGATAATCCCGATTGAAAAACGCCAAAAAGTTAATCGCCAGATAACGCTTATCGTATTCCGTCAGGCTGCCGACAATACCAAAATCCAGCGCGATATAACGCCCGTCTGGCGCAACCAAAATATTGCCAGGGTGCATATCCGCATGGAAAAAACCATTGGTAAATACTTGAGTGAAAAAGATTTCCACGCCATAACGTGCCAACTGTTTCAAATCGATGCCATTGTTTTTCAGGCTGCCAATATCTGAAATCGGCATGCCATTCATCCACTCAATCGTCAGCACTTCGCGGCTGCAATAATCAAAAAACACGCGCGGCACAATCAATTTATCGCTGTGTTCAAAATCACGATAAAGCTGACTCGCGTTCGCCGCTTCACGCATTAAATCCAGTTCATCGTGCAAATATTTATCAAATTCTGCGACGACTTCGCGCGGTTTCAAACGCTTGCCATCCGCAAACAGCCGCTCAATCCAAGTGGCGCAAAATCGCATCAACGCCAAATCTTGCTCAATCACGCCTTGCAAATTTGGCCGCAACACTTTCACCGCCACTTCTTCGCCACTAAACAAACGCGCCCGATGAACCTGCGCAATCGACGCACTCGCCACAGGCGCAGCCTGAAACTCCGCATACAATTCGCCAATCGGTCCACCCAAAGATTGCTCAATTTGCTGGCGCGACAAATCCGCATCAAACGGTGGCACTTTATCTTGCAGCTTCGCCAATTCCGCCGCGTAATCCGCAGGCAACAAATCAGGGCGCGTAGATAAAACCTGCCCCAATTTCACAAAAATCGGGCCAAGGCTTTCCAACGCCAAACGCAAACGCACAGGCAACGGTTCAGCCACAAACTGGTGTGATTTAGGCAGCACGTGAAACAGCTTTTTCGCCCACGCGGGACGAATGTGCGGCAAAACCATGTCCGCCAAACCATAGCGATACAGCGTTTTAAGGATAACTGTGGAGCGAGAAAACCATTTCATAATCAATCTATCTGTTTAATTTTGATGACCGCATATTATAAATGATTTCAGGCTGCCTGAAATTCACAAATCCCTTATAATCCGCGTTTTAAATTGTTTCCCGAAAAAGGCAGCCTGAAAAAATGTTACTCGCGCTTTCATTGCAAGACTTTGTTATCGTTGAAAAACTCAATCTCAATTTCCAAAACGGATTTACCGTGCTAACAGGTGAAACAGGCGCAGGCAAATCCATTACGTTGGACGCGCTCGCCTTGTTGCTGGGCGACAAAGCAGATTACAGCCAAGTGCGAAATGGTGCGAAAGAAGCGCAACTTTCCGCGCTGTTTGACGTGTCGGAAATGCCTGATTTACAAGCGGAATTGCGCGAACAAGGTTTGTTGGACAACGACAGCACAGAATTATCCATTCGCCGAATCATTGACGCGAAAGGCAAAAGCCGCAGTTTTATCAATAATCAAGCAGCGACTTTGGCGCAACTGAAACAAATTGGTTCACAACTGATTGATATTCATGGACAAAACGCGCACCATTCGCTTAATCAAGAAACGGCGCAACGGCAATTATTGGACGCATTTTCAGGCAGCCTGAACTTGGTTGAACAGACAAAAGCAGATTATCAGGCGTGGCAAAATGCGAAACGCGCTTTGTTAGACGCGCAAACGCAAGCGGAAAATTTAGCGATTGAGCGCGAGCGTTTGGAGTGGCAATTCAATGAGTTAGAGCAGCTTGGCTTGGAAACAGGCGAATGGGAAACACTGAATCAATCGCATGACAGTTTGGCGAATGCGGCGGAATTGCTGCAAGCGGCGAGCGAAGCACAAGAGTTGGTTGGCGGCGACAATGGTTTGCAAAAACAAGTATTTAGATGTCAGCGCGTATTGGGGAAATTGGGCGATATTGAGCCGCGTTTTGCGGAAAGTTTGGCGATGTTGGACAGCATTGAAGCGGAATTGAGCGAGATTTTGCACAATGTGGGCGATGTGTTGAGCGATGTGGAAATTAACCCTAACGAGTTGGCAGCAAAGGAAAAACGCATTCAGGAATTGATGTCTATGGCGCGAAAATACCGCGTTGAGCCTGAATTGCTGCCTGAAAAATTGGACGAAATTCAGGCAGCTTTGCACGATTTGGAAGCGGCGGCGGACATTGACGCGCTGCAAAAGGCGGTGGCGCAAACGGAAAATGCGTACATGGAAACGGCGCAAAAATTGTCGGCGGAACGGCATAAGGCGGCGGCGAAATTGTCGGTGGAAACCACGGAGCATATGCAGGGTTTGGCGATGAAAGGAGCGAAATTTCACATTGAATTGCTGCCGTCTAGCCCTGCGGCGCATGGTTTGGAGCAGGTGCGATATCAAGTTGCGGCGAATAAGGGTAGTCAGTTGCGCCCTTTGAATAAGGTGGCTTCGGGTGGCGAGTTGGCGCGAATTAGTTTGTCTATTCAAGTAGTTACAAGTCAATACACTCATGTGCCGACTTTGATTTTTGATGAAGTGGATACGGGCATTGGTGGTGGCGTAGCGGAAACGGTTGGGCGAGCGTTGCGGACGTTGGGCGCGAAACATCAGGTTTTGGCGGTTACGCATTTGCCGCAGGTGGCGGCGTGTGGCGAACATCATTGGCAAGTGGCAAAACACAGCGATGGCGAACAGACAGTTAGTGAAATCAAGGTGTTAGATGAATCGTTGCGCGTGGAAGAATTGGCGCGGATGTTGGGCGGCGAGAAGATTACGGAAACCACTCGAACGCATGCGCGTGAGATGTTGGCAGTGAGTGCATAATGAAAATGCAGCCTGAAAAATGTTTTTCAGGCTGCATTTTTTTACTGTTCTTCAACCGCGCTATTCGTGGACAAATTTTTATAGTGAATTAAATTCCCACACGCTGCCGTCTAAATGGCAACTCAAATAATATTGTGCCCTAGTCGCTTCTAAAGTGGCGGTGTGCCACATCAATTTTTTGGGCTTCGGCAACCACACCAGCGCAACGTAATACGGCGTTTGCTCGGCGGCGTTCACTTCTTGCGCTTTCTGTTGCCACGTCTGCCCAATATCGGCAGCCTGAACAAATTGCACGCTATTTAAGTCAAACAAATATGGCGTTAAGTTTTTGATATGGCTGACATCTTCCGCTTGCGAAGCTGTCCATTTTCCCTGTTCGTAAGTATAAAAAATCAGGCTTTCAGGCTGCGTGGGATTTTGCAACGCCAATTCTATGCGCGGACGTTCGCCGTCAAAAAACGCAATTTGCTGAAACACGCGTAGCGGTTTGCCTTGCCATTCAGGCAGTTGCGCCAAAGATTGCTGCGCGGCTTGCAAAACAGCGCGGTTGCTCAACACTTTTTGCGGCGGTTTTTGCACGATTTTTTCAGGCTGCGATACTTCTGACGCAGCCTGAAAATCAGTTGCATAGGCTTGGGCAATCAGCAATTTCACGGGTGCTGGCGCAGGTTCGTGAAACAGCCACGCTATACATTTCGCCACTATCCACGCCAAAATCATGCGTCTTCTCCTTGCAATAATTGTCGCTCGTAAACGGCTTGCGCCAACGTGCCTGCGTCCACATATTCTAGCTCGCTGCCTAGCGGCATGCCACGCGCTAATCGGCTGACTTTATACGGCTGATCTTTGAATAATTCCGATAAAATATAAGTAGTTGCGTCGCCCTCTGCAGTGAACGATGTGGCGATGATGATTTCTTGCACGGGGCTGCCTGAAAGTCGCGCTACGAGTTTGTCTAGCGCGATGTGGCTCAAATCCATGTTTTGCGTGGGATTGACTTGTCCCATCAGCACAAAATACAGCCCATCATGGCAACGCGCGGCTTCCATGCTGGCGACATCGGCTGGCATGTGAACAATCATTAGGCGCGTGGGGTCGCGTTTGGTGTCGGCGCAAATAGGGCAGGTTTCGCCCTCGCAAAAGGTGTTGCAATGAATGCAGTTATTGACTTGTTTCAGCGCAATATCAAGGGCTTGCAGCAGTTCGGTTGCGCCTTCGCGGTTTTGTTGCAGCAGAACGTGTGCCATGCGTTGCGCAGTTTTTGCGCCAACGTTAGGCAATACGCGCAGGGCTTTGATGAGTTGGGAATAGGCATCTAGGTTTTGTGTGGACATGGTTTCAGGCTGCCTGAAAATGAATGATTGATAAGTTGAGTGGCAATATTGCGAATTTCTGATTCTAAATATAAAACTACTAACCAGTTTTCAGGAATGGATTGAACACCATAAAAAGCACCTGCAATTTGTCCGCAAATAGCAGCAGTTGTGTCAGCATCATCGCCCAAGTTAGCAGCCTGTAAAGCAGCAGAAGCGTAATCATGGCTGTGCCAAAACGCCCATAATGCAGCTTCTAGGCTTTCGATTACATAACCAGAACCACGAATTTCATTTTCTGATTTGCTAATAAATTGCCCTGAAGTAATGTGCTGCAAACAGTCATATTGATTTTTCAGGCTGCCTGAAAGGTTGAATAATTCCGTTTTGGTCATGCCTTGCAACGCGCCTTGTAATAACCGCACAAAATACTGACATGATTGAATACACTCGCGTGAAGCGTGCGTGGTTTGTGAGCTTAACTTCGCATATTCAGTTAGCTTTTCATGGTTGAAATAATACAGGGCAATCGGGGCAATACGCATTAACGAGCCGTTTCCTGAATATCGGCTATCGGTTTTTTCAGAAAAAGGGTTTCCTGAACAGCGAAATTCACTTAATGCAGCAATCGTTTGTTTACCAATACCAAACGCTCGCTTTTTGCTAGAACGATAACCTGTATTCGCCCATAAGCAATAACGGTTCATTTGGTCTAATGCATCAAAATCATTTTCCAACAAACTATCCGCTAAACATAGAGCCATGGAAGTATCATCAGTCCATTGCCCTTTTTGCAAACGGAATTGCCCACCGCCACGCATATCTGTTAAACGTTCAAATTTCCCACGCGGATAAAATTCAACAGTCGTACCCAATGCATCCCCACAGGCTAATCCTAATAAACAGCCTTGCGCTCTTTCTAATAAAGTTATCATTTTCAGGCTGCCTGAAACCAAAAATCACGCTTTTGGCAAGGTAACACCAGTCTGCCCCATATATTTACCATTGCGGTCTTTATACGATGTCTCACACACTTCATCGCTTTCAAAGAACAACACTTGCGCCACGCCCTCGCCTGCGTAAATTTTGGCTGGTAACGGTGTGGTGTTGGAAAATTCCAGCGTTACATAGCCTTCCCATTCAGGCTCAAACGGCGTTACGTTCACAATAATCCCACAACGCGCATAGGTAGATTTGCCCAAGCAAACGGTTAAAACATTGCGCGGAATGCGGAAATATTCTACTGTGCGCGCCAATGCAAACGAGTTTGGCGGAATAATGCAGCAATCGTCTTCTACGGTAACAAAGTTTTTTGGGTCAAAGTTTTTTGGGTCAACAATCGTGCTGTTGATGTTGGTGAAAATCTTAAATTCATTCGCGCAACGGATGTCGTAACCATAGCTTGACGTGCCGTAGGAAATGATTTTTTGACCGTTCATTTCTTTGATTTGGTTCGGTTCAAACGGCTCAATCATGCCGTGCTGTTCTGCCATTTGGCGAATCCATTTATCTGATTTAATACTCATTTTGTTTCCTTGTTTTAAAAATTTTTTGTTTTCAGGCAGCCTGAAACTTTTGTTCAGCCGCCAGAAAAATCTCTGCTATATCTTGTGGCAAAATTGCCAATGCTTGCTCTAGCAACGCAGCTAGAATGCCGTAAAACGCTTCTGCAATCGCGCCCGTAATCGCTGCCAATGTATCCGTATCGCCACCCAGCGATACCGCTAAACGAATGGCGTGTTCAAAATCATCGCTTTCTAAAAATGCTATAATCGCTTGTGGTACAGTGCTTTGACAGCTTTCGTTAAAACGATAACTCGGGCGAATTTCATCGCACGTTTCGCTTAAATCATAGCCAAATTACTGTGTGATATTTTGGCGAATATCGGCTTTGCTTACGCCTGTTCTTGCCCAAAAAACCGCTGCTGCCACTGCTTGTGCGCCTTTAATGCCATCGGCGTGGTTGTGCGTGATTTCTACGGATTTTTTCGCGTAAATCAGCGTTTCTTCCAGCGTATCAAACGCCCAACCCACCGCTGAAACGCGCATTGCCGAGCCGTTGCCCCAGCTATTGTAAGGTTCAGGATTGGTTTCGTGTATTCAAATGCCAAAACGTCCGCCATACGCGCCCATTGGATTGGGATAACGCAAACACCTGTTTTGCAAAAATTTCGCCCAATGGTTAGGACAACCTTGCAGCACCCAATCGGTTACTGCCACCGAGCAAACGGTGTCATCTGTGAAATCACAAGATGAATGAAACAACTAAAATCTGTGCTTTTGTGGTTATCAAACTCAAATCGTGAACCCACAATATCGCCAATCGCCGCACCTAATATTTTTGTTCTCCTATCTATTTTCAGGCTGCCTGAAATTTCTGAATAAACGCCGCAATATCTGGCGACATTATCCATTCCATGTTTTCAATAATTTTTTCTTCTGACCAGTTCCACCACGCAATTTTTTGCATTTGCTCACGCTGCTCCGCGTCTTCAATGCGGAAACGAATGTGTTTGGCTGGATTACCACCCACAATAGAATAAGGCTCAACGTCTTTATTCACCAACGAATTAGCGGCAATAATCGCCCCATCGCCAATAGTTACCCCCGATAAAATCACAGCGTTTTCGCCAATCCACACATCATTCCCTACTGTTATCGCACCTTTTGCAAAATGGTCGTAAACAGAGGTGTTCTCTTGATAAAACCACCTCAGAGAATAAAAAGGATACGTACTCACCAAGTCTATTCGGTGGTTGGCATTGATAAATTTCACATTGCCCGCAATGGAACAATAATCGCCGATTTTCACTTTAGAAGAGTAGTACAAATCCACAAATATAGGTTTTCCATAAGTGTGCGCGCCCACCTCCAGCCAACCCTGCTCCACAATCTCCGCATGAGTAAACTGCGTTTTATATTCAAACAAATCGCTTTTATTTGGAAAGCACTCTATGCGTAAACGAATATTGCCACCCCACACTTCACCCGCCAAAATCGTTGAATGGCGCGTTTGCTCTTGCACCACAAAGCGCGAAGTAACATTTCTATTGAGAGACAACAAAACCAAATATTCACCATCAACCGCCCAAAATCGCTCGTTATCATGCCCTTGAGAGCCGAACAAATCCTGAATAGCTCCGTTTTCAAGCAAGCGGAAAAATCGCTTATAACTACCGTCTTCCCAAGAAAAAACGCAATATTGACCCGCAAAATCCATTTTATTTCCTTATCAGGCAGCCCGAAAACCACATTATTCCTGCCAACCGCCCAAGCAGCCCACCAATTCCATAATCATCGTGGATACGCTCTGCGCCATCAAAATCTGCGAAGCAAATGCCAAACTTGCCGTGTCATCGCCGTGCTGTTCCGCTTCTTCCTGCAAAACGTCCAAATACTGAATCCGTTTCAGCGAAAAATCTTCCGTCAGAACAAACGCAATTTGCTCGCGCCAAACCAAACCCAGTTGCGTACACGTTTTGCCATTTTTAACGTGCTGAACCACCTCGTCCACCGTCAAATCCTGTTTCGCGATTTTCACCGTTGGCACAACATCGCCCGTGCCTTTCAATTCACACGAATCGTCCAACTCAAAGCCGCCCTCACACGCGCCGCGCAGCAGCCAATCTGTCATCAGGCTGCTGGGCGATTGCTTCGTTTGTGGCAAACGCGCGTCCATACCACCCAACGCCTCACGCAGTTTTGCCAACGCATTTTCTGCTTTCGTGCCTGCGCCGTTTACCAACATAAAGCCATGTTTCGTATCGCAAACCATTTGCGTGCGACTGGTCTTCACAAACGCGCGTGGCAACAAGTCATCTGTAATTTGCTCTTTCAATTCCTGCTTTTCTTTGCGCCCAACATTTCGCGCTTCTGCAGCCTGAATATCTGCCACTTTCTCGTCCAAAATATCGCGTACCACTGCCGCAGGCAGCACTTTCTCCGCTTTTTTCAGCGACACCGACCAAGTGAAATCCGCAGGAAACACCAGCTCTGGCGAAAACCCATGCGGTGGCGCGAAGCCTTCGCTGAACCAGTCTAACCCTGTTACAGGCGCAAATTCAGCTTCTGCCAATTTGTCTGCCAGCGTTTCTATTTCAGGCTGTGTTTCGGTGTTAATCGGGTAAAAAGTTATTTGTTTGAACCACATTTTTTGTCGCTTTTCGTTTCTGCAAAGTTCGCTATTATAAGTTATGCGAACGGATTATTCACGCAGCCTGAAAAACTTGTTTCAGGCTGCGTGAAATTTTATTTGTCAATACGTATTCAGATGATTTGCAAAACAATGGTAACAAATGCATATTTACGTTAAAATTAAATTTGTTTAGTAAACCTATGGAACGCAATATGATTCATATTAAAAAAGGTTTGGATTTGCCTATTGCTGGCAAACCAGACCAAACCGCTATCCATGCAGGTAACACCGTTAGCCAAGTCGCTATTTTAGGCGAAGAATACATTGGCATGCGCCCAAGTATGAAAGTGCAAGAAGGCGACGTTGTCAAAAAAGGGCAAGTGTTATTTGTTGATAAGAAAAACGAAGGCGTGGTGTTTACTGCGCCTGCGGCTGGCAAAGTGGTTGCCATCAATCGCGGCGAAAAACGCGTGCTGCAATCGGTTGTCATTGAATTGCAAGGCAATGAACAAATCACGTTCAAAGCGTTTTCAGGCAGCGATTGGGATAATTTAACCAACGAGCAAGCGCGTGAAAACTTGGTGCAATCTGGCTTGTGGACTGCGTTCCGCACACGCCCGTTTAGCAAAATTCCTGCAATTAACGGCAATCCAAAAGCGATTTTTGTGACCGCAATGGACACCAATCCTTTGGCGACAGACCCTGCGTTGATTATTCAAGAACGCAGCGAAGATTTTGCGCGCGGTTTAACCGCTATCAGCAAACTGACTGAAAACAAAGTTCACGTGTGCAAAGCCCCAAACGCAAACGTGCCAACAGTAAGCGCAAGCAATGTTGAAGTGCATGAATTTGGTGGCGTACATCCTGCTGGTTTGGTGGGTACGCACATTCATTTTATTGAACCTGTGAGCTTGCAAAAAACCGTTTGGCACATTGGTTATCAAGATGTGATTGCGATTGGTCATTTATTTGCCACTGGCGAATTGGACAACACACGCGTGATTTCGTTGGCAGGCCCACAAGTGGAACAGCCACGCGTGATTCGCACAGTTTTGGGCGCAAAAGTGTCTGAATTGACTTCAGGCAGCCTGAAAAATACAGAAAACCGTGTGATTTCAGGTTCTGTGTTGAATGGCGCGATTGCAAGCGGTGCTCACGATTATTTGGGACGTTACCACAATCAAATTTCTGTGATTGAAGAAGGTCGCGCTAAAGAATTTTTGGGCTTTGTTGCGCCTTATGCGGATAAGTTTTCAGTTACGCGCACCACTGTTGGGCATTTCCTGAAAAACAAATTGTTCAATTTCACTACGGCGGTACACGGTGGCAAACGCGGCATGGTGCCAATCGGTACTTATGAACGTGTGATGCCTTTGGATATTTTGCCAACCTTGTTGCTGCGCGATTTAATCGTGGGTGATACGGACAGCGCACACGCATTGGGCTGCTTGGAATTAGATGAAGAAGATTTGGCGTTGTGCAGCTTTGTTTGCCCAGGTAAATATGAATATGGCTCGTTGTTGCGCAATGTGTTGAACACGATTGAGAAAGAGGGTTAAACGTGGGATTAAAAAATCTTTTAGAAAAAATAGAACCGCAGTTTCATCAAGGTGGTAAATACGAAAAATGGTTTCCGCTGTTTGAAGCGGTTGCCAGTATTTTATACACTCAGGGTCATGTAACGCGCCAAGCGGCACACGTTCGCGATGCGTTGGATTCTAAACGCATGATGACTTTAGTGTGGTTGGCTCTGTTCCCTGCCCTATTCTGGGGCATGTATAACGTGGGCAATCAGTCCATCTTGGCGTTGAACCACGGTGGTGATTTAATCGCGCAAAATGTGGCAAGCAACTGGCATTATGCTTTGGCAAATATGTTGAGGATTGACTTAACGTCTTCGGCTGGCATCATCAGCAAAATGCTGCTGGGTGCACTGTTTGTTGTGCCGATTTATGCGACTGTGTTTATTGTCGGCGGTTTCTGGGAAGTACTGTTTGCGATTGTGCGTAAACATGAAATCAATGAAGGTTTCTTTGTAACTTCTATCTTGTTCACGCTGATTGTTCCACCTACTTTGCCTTTGTGGCAAACCGCTTTGGGCATTACGTTTGGCGTAGTAATCGCCAAAGAGGTGTTTGGTGGCACAGGCAAAAACTTTATGAATCCTGCTTTAGCTGGACGTGCATTCTTGTTTTTCTCTTATCCTGCCAATATGACGGGCGATAAAGTGTGGACGGCGGTTGATGGTTTTTCAGGTGCAACAGCGTTATCACAATGGTCTAGCGGTGGTGGCGTGGCTTCTTTGAAACACGCGGTAACAGGCGAGCCTATCACTTGGATGGACGCTTTCTTAGGCAACATGACTGGCTCAATCGGCGAAGTTTCTACTTTGGCTTTGTTGATTGGCGGCGCGATTATCGTGTTTGCGCGTGTGGCTTCTTGGCGCATTATCTTGGGCGTAATGCTGGGCATGGTGGCAACTTCAACCTTGTTTAACATGATTGGTTCTGAAACCAACGCGATGTTCTCAATGCCTTGGTATTGGCACTTTGTGTTAGGCGGTTTTGCGATTGGTATGCTGTTTATGGCAACTGACCCTGTTTCCGCTTCGTTTACCGATACAGGCAAATGGTGGTATGGCGCATTGATTGGCGTGATGTGTGTGCTGATTCGTGTGGTCAATCCAGCCTATCCTGAAGGCATGATGTTAGCGATTTTGTTTGCTAACTTGTTTGCCCCAATTTTTGATAACTTAGTGGTTCGCGCCAATATCAAACGGAGAAAAGCACGTCATGGCTAAATTTGATAAAGACAGTTTTGGCGGCACAATGGCAGTGGTTTTAGCGGTTAGCTTGGTCTGTTCCGTTATTGTGGCTGGTTCTGCCATTGGTCTGAAACCGACTCAAAACGAAAAGAAATTGCTGGATAAGCAAAAAAATATTTTGGCAGCCGCAGGTTTGCTTTCAGGCAGCAATGCTGATGTGAAAACTTTATACGCCGAACGTGTTGAGCCACGCGTGGTGGATTTAGCAACAGGCGATTATGTGGAAGGTTTAAAAGACTTTGACGCTCGCACCGCAGCTAAAGACCCTGAACAAAGCGTTGCCATTCCCAAAGAGCAAGACACAGCAACCATTCAACGCCGTGCCAAATACGCAGAAGTGTATTTAATCAAAGACACTTCAGGCAAATTGGAACAAATCGTTTTGCCGATGCATGGTAGTGGCTTGTGGTCAATCATGTACGGTTTTGTGGCAGTGAAAGCCGATGGCAACACCATCAACGGTATCACTTACTACGAACAAGGTGAAACGGCTGGTTTGGGTGGCGAAATTGCTAACCCATTGTGGCAAAAAAACTTTGTTGGCAAAAAACTGTATAACGAAAAAGGCGAAGTGGCGATTAAAGTAGCCAAAAACGCTTCAGCAGACCAAGAGCATGGCGTGGACGGCTTATCAGGCGCAACCATGACCACAAAAGGCGTAAATGGTTCATTCCATTACTGGTTTAGCGAAAATGGTTATGCCCCATATTTGAACAAAATCAAGGCAGGAGCGAAATAATGGCAGATACAAAACGCTTAAAACACTTATTCTTTTCCCCTTTCATTGAAAACAACCCAGTGGCATTGCAAGTGTTAGGGATTTGTTCTTCATTGGCAGTAACCACCAAGCTGCAAACAGCTGTGGTGATGGGGATTTCGGTGGCATTGGTAACCGCTTTTTCAAGCTGCTGCATTTCCGCCATTCGCAACTACATTCCCAACAGCATTCGTATTATCGTGCAAATGGCGATTATCGCTTCGTTGGTAACCGTGGTTGACCAAGTTTTGCAAGCTTATGCTTTTGATTTATCAAAACAACTGTCCGTATTCGTTGGCTTGATTATTACCAACTGTATCGTGATGGGTCGTGCAGAAGCTTTCGCCATGAAAGAGCCGCCATTAGAAAGTTTTGTGGACGGTTTGGGCAATGGTTTGGGCTACGGCATGATGTTGGTTATCATCGCAACCATTCGCGAATTTATCGGTTCAGGCAAATTGTTTGGCATTGAAATCATGCAAACCGTGCAAAACGGCGGCTGGTATCAAGCCAACGGTTTATTCCTGATTGCACCTAGCGCATTCTTCATCATTGGTTTACTGGTGTGGGCATTGCGCACTTGGAAACCAGAACAAGCGGAGAAATAACATGCAAAACTTGTTAAGTATTTTCATCAAAGCCGTGTTCATTGAAAATATGGCATTATCGTTTTTCTTGGGCATGTGTACTTTCCTCGCCGTTTCCAAGAAAATTTCTACCGCATTTGGCTTGGGCGTTGCCGTAACTTTCGTGTTAGCGATTTCCGTTCCAGCCAACCAATTAGTGTACTCTTTGCTTAAAGACAGCGCGTTGGTAAAAGGCGTAGATTTAACCTTTCTGAAATACATTACATTCATCGGTGTGATTGCCGCATTGGTGCAAATTTTGGAAATGATTTTGGACAAATTTGTCCCTGCCCTATACAACGCACTGGGGATTTTCCTGCCACTGATTACCGTGAACTGCGCGATTTTCGGTGCTGTGTCTTTCATGGTGCAACGTGATTACAACTTTGTAGAATCCATCGTTTACGGCACAGGCGCAGGTTTAGGCTGGATGTTGGCGATTGTGGCTATGGCAGGTATCACAGAAAAACTGAAATACGCTGATGTACCCAAAGGTTTGCGCGGTTTAGGCATTACCTTTATCAGCGGTGGCTTAATGGCATTAGGTTTTATGTCATTCTCAGGCATTCAGTTATAACCTTTTCAGGTTGCATTTTTCAGGCAACCTAAAAACCCCAAGATTGGAGAACATTTTAATGGATATCATCTTAGGTATCGTGATGTTTACCGTCATTATCGTGATTTTGGCACTGATGATTTTATTTGCCAAATCCAAGTTAGTGAATTCGGGCGACATCACAATCAATATCAACGGCGACCCAGAAAAATCCATCACGCTTCCAGCAGGTGGCAAATTACTCGGCGCATTAGCCAGCAAAGGCATCTTTGTATCATCAGCTTGCGGCGGTGGTGGTTCATGCGGACAGTGTCGCGTGAAAGTGAAAAGTGGTGGCGGCGATATTCTGCCAACCGAGTTATCACACATCAGCAAACGCGAAGCAGCAGAAGGTTGCCGTTTGTCTTGCCAAGTAAACGTGAAAAACAGCATGGACATCGTGTTGCCAGACGAAGTGTTTGGCGTGAAAAAATGGGAATGCACCGTTATTTCAAACGACAACAAAGCCACGTTTATTAAAGAGCTAAAATTAGCCATTCCAGAAGGCGAAGAAGTCCCATTCCGTGCAGGTGGCTACATTCAAATTGAAGCCAAACCACACACCGTGAGCTACAAAGACTATGATATTCCCAAAGAATATCACGAAGACTGGGACAAATTTAACCTGTGGCGTTACGTTTCAACCGTTGAAGAGCCGATTGTTCGCGCCTACTCAATGGCTTCTTACCCAGAAGAAAAAGGCATTATCATGCTGAACGTGCGTATTGCCACGCCGCCTCCAAGAAACCCAGATGTCGCACCAGGTCAAATGTCCTCTTACATTTGGTCATTAAAAGCTGGCGACAAAGTAACCATTTCAGGTCCATTTGGCGAATTTTTTGCCAAAGACACAGACGCAGAAATGGTCTTCATTGGCGGTGGTGCAGGTATGGCACCAATGCGTTCACACATTTTTGACCAGCTCAAGCGCCTCAAAACCAAACGCAAAATCAGCTTCTGGTACGGCGCACGTTCCAAACGCGAAATGTTCTACACCGAAGATTTTGACCAACTGGCAGCTGAAAACGAGAATTTTGAATGGCACGTTGCCCTGTCCGACCCACAACCCGATGATAATTGGGACGGTTACACAGGCTTCATTCACAACGTGTTATACGAAAACTATCTGAAAAATCACGAAGCACCAGAAGACTGCGAATTTTACATGTGTGGTCCTCCAGTGATGAATGCCGCAGTGATTAAAATGCTGAAAGATTTAGGCGTTGAAGACGAGAATATCTTATTAGACGATTTCGGCGGTTAAGTTATGAAAGGGAAATACACATTCAGGCAACCTGAAAGTATTTCCCTATTTTTTTCAGGCTGAAAGTTTTGTAAAACCAAGAAATCTTTATTTGGTAGGGACAAGGTTTATCCTTGTTTAATTTTAACTTGCTGAAAATTTTAATTTTTCTGAAACGTGAAAAAGGACAGAGATTAACCCCGTTACCGTTAGCAATAGCCGAATCACAGGCAGAAGCACCAGCGTAGGCGTGTATTTAGACGCAGAAAGCGGCCACAACACCTTCACAGGCAACACCATTAGCAACAATGAATTTTTCTACCGCATTTATCGCGGCAAGTTGCCATCAATCTGGTTGGGCGCACGAGATGGCAACCGCAGCTATTGCTCACTAGACGCAGACTACAACTTCGGTAGCGGTCAAAGCGACAAAGATTTTGCCAACGGTAACGTGATTGAAAACAACAAAATCCGCCGCCTATCACCAAGCAAAATGATTCATGATAACGGCGAAAATAATCGCATCAGCAACAACAAAACCGTATAATTTCCAATCTAACGCAGCCTGAAAATCATTCTTCAAGCTCCCAACTTAGTTCACACGGTAAAACAACATGATACTCAAAAAAATCCTACCCTTTTTGTTTAGCGCAGCCGTTTTAACCGCCTGCCACTCCGAGCAAAAAAACGAAATGGCGACTCTAAGCGGCAAAACCATGGGGACGACCTACACCGTCAAATACATCGTTCCCCAAAACAACAAACTGCCTAACAGCGCACAAGTGCAGCAAGAACTGGACAGCTTACTCAAAGAAGTCAATCGCCAAATGTCCACCTACCAAAACAACTCGGAAATCAGCCAATTCAACCAGCGCAAAGCCAGCCAAGGTGAAATGCCGATTGCCGATGATTTCGCCGCCGTAGTCGCCGAGTCCATTCGCTTGAACAAAGTAACCGAAGGCGCGCTGGACGTAACCGTTGGGCCGTTCGTTAATTTATGGGGCTTCGGGCCAGACAAAACCATTCGCCAAGCCCCCACG
This sequence comes from Kingella negevensis, assembly GCF_030177895.1. NCBI lineage: Bacteria > Pseudomonadati > Pseudomonadota > Betaproteobacteria > Neisseriales > Neisseriaceae > Kingella > Kingella negevensis. The sequence continues at coordinate 101,138 of NZ_CP123448.1, read as the reverse complement.
CAAGAGCAACTCAACGCCGCACGCAATTTAGTTGGCCTAGACAAACTCATTTTCAAGCAGCCTGAAAGTGGCAAAAAAGCCCAACTAGGCAAAACCATAGACGGCGTATATTTAGACCTATCCGCGATTGCCAAAGGTTTTGGCGTGGACAAATTAGCCGACTATTTTGAACAACATCACGTTGAAAATTATCTGGTAGAAATTGGCGGCGAATTGCGCGGCAAAGGCAAAAACCTGCAAGGCGAAACATGGCGCGTCGGGATTGAACAACCCAATATCGCGCAAAATCAAAATAGCCAAGTGGTTGTGTCACTACACAACAAAGCCCTTGCTACTTCAGGCGATTACCGCAATTTCCACATGGACGACAAAGGCAATCGCTTGTCGCACATCATCAACCCGAAAACGGAGCAACCAATCAGCCACAATCTCGCGTCTATCAGCGTGGTTGCCGATACCACGATGACGGCGGACGGCTTGGCAACAGGCTTATATGTTTTGGGTGAAAAAGAAGCACTACGCTTGGCAGAACAACAAAATTTGGCTATTTTCCTGATTATTAAGACAGAAGATGGTTTTGAGACTAGAATGTCATCGGCATTTAAATCTCTAATTAATTAATGAAAGGACTAAAAATGTTGAAATTAGTTTTGATTACTATGGGCTTTTTTCTGGTTGTGATTTTGGGTATGGCTTTGGGCTATATATTCCGCAAAGAAACCATTAAAGGCAGTTGCGGCGGCATTTCTGCATTAGGCATGAAAAAAATGTGCGATTGCGAAACACCTTGCGATACGCGTAAAGCCCAAATGGAAAAAGAAACACAAAGCTCATAAACAAAAAGCAGCCTGAAAACTTTCAGGCTGCTTTTTATTGATAGGGGCAAGGTTTATCCTTATCCAATCTTTAATTTTCTGAAACGTAAAAAAGGACAGGGATAAACCCCAGACCTGACAAGTCCTAAAATTTGGTAATTTTTAATACTTTAAACAACTTCATTTGTAGGGTGTGTGCAGTATGCACGCACCAAATTTTGAAAATTTTTAACCAATTTTAAAAGTGGTGCGTGAACAAGTTCACACACCCTACAAAAGAAGTTGTCAGGTCTAGGGATAAATCCTGTCCCTACCAAGAAAAAAGTTTTCAGGCTGCAATTAAACAACCAATTCTTCTTTCTCTACTTTCTGTTTTACCACATTGCTGCGGTTCAATCCAAACATCAACAACAACGGACTGGCTACCAACACCGAAGAATAAATACCAAACACGATACCAATCGTCAGCGCAGTGGCAAAGCCGTGCAATGCCGCACCACCAAACACCAGCATAGAAATCACCATCGCTTCAGTTGAACCGTGCGTAATCACGGTACGACCCATTGTGGCAGTAATCGCATTGTCAATCACTTCAGGCACACTATGGTTACGCATTGAGCCTTTTTGGAAGTTTTCACGAATACGGTCAAAAACCACCACTGATTCGTTCACGGAATAACCCAACACCGCCAACACGCCTGCCAACACTGTCAGCGAAAATTCCCAGCGGAAAAAGGCGAAACAGCCCAAAATAATCACAATATCGTGCATATTCGCAATAATCGCGGAAACCGCAAAACGCCATTCAAAGCGCATCGCCACGTAAATGATAATCCCAACTACCACCATACCCAGCGCAGTTAAACCATTGCTTACCAATTCATCGCCCACCGCAGGACCAATATATTCCACTTGGCGCAGCGATACATCAGGGCGTTCTTTCTTCAGCACGTCCAACACTTGGTTAGACAGCTGCGCTGAAGACAAGGTTTTGCTGTTCGGCAAACGAATCATAATGTGCTTATTCGTACCCAATGCTTGCACTTGGATTTCGCCCATTTTCAGGCTGTCCAAATTGTGGCGCACTTGGTTCAAATCCGCACCTTGTTGGTTGTATTCCACTTCCATCAGCGTGCCGCCTGTAAACTCTACAGACAAATTCAGTCCGCGTGTAAACAGGAAGAACACCGCCAAAATAAATGTTACCAACGAGATAAATGTTGTGAGCTTACCATAGCTCATGAATGGAATATCGCGTTTAAAATGAAATAGTTCCATGTTTTACTCCTTTACTGCAACCGATGTTTCAGGTGCGTCCAAAACGGCTGGCACTTTGATACCGATAGACAAGTGTTTGAGTTTACGGCGATTACCATACCACAAGTTCACCATGGCACGAGAAACCACCACTGATGAATAAATGGAAGTGATGATACCCAAGCAATGCACAATCGCAAAACCTTTCACAGGGCCTGAACCAAAAATCAGCAAAGCAATACCAGCAATCAATGACGTTAAGTTCGAGTCCAAAATGGTATCCCACGCATGGTCGTAACCCTCTTTAATCGCCACTTGCGCTTTCTTGCCTTCGCGCAATTCATCGCGAATACGCTCGTTAATCAACACGTTCGAGTCAATCGCCATACCCAGCGTTAATGCCATTGCGGCAATACCGGGAAGAGTCAGCGTGGCTTGCAGTGCAGATAAAATCGAGAACAAGAACAACAAATTAGCTGCCAAAGCAATCGTTGAGAAAATACCAAACAAGCGATAGTAGAAAATCATGAAAATCGCTACCGTACCAAAACCCCAAACGGTTGAATTGATACCTTTGGTGATGTTTTCCGCGCCCAAAGATGGACCAATTGTGCGCTCTTCCACAATTTGCATCGGCGCAGCCAACGAACCTGCACGCAACAGCAACGCCACGTCATTGGCTTCTGCTGCACTTTGCATGCCTGTAATTTGTACGCGACCGCCTGTGATTGGCTCGTTAATGCGCGGCGCGGTTACCACTTCTGATTTACCTTGGTCAATCAGAATCATCGCCATGATTTTGCCTTTATTGGCTGCCGTCAAATCCGCGAAAATGGTAGAACCTGTACCATCCAACGATAAGTTTACACTTGGGCGATTGGTTTGCGGTTCAAAACCCGCTTGCGCCGCGTTGATGTTATCGCCAGTCAGCTCCACTTGTTTGCTGACCAGATAGCGACCACCGTTATTGTCTTTCAACAATTCGTAACCGTCTGGCACATTGCCGTTATTGGCTTGGTTCATCAACGCTGGGTCTGTGCTGACCATGCGCACTTCCAAAGTGGCAGTACGACCAATAATGTCTTTCGCTTTAGCGGTGTCCGTCATCCCTGGTAATTGCACCACAATACGGTCTGCGCCCGCTTGTTGAATGACGGGTTCTGATGTACCCAATTCGTTCACACGATTGTGCAGCGTATTGATATTTTGTTTCACTGCATCGGTGCGAATTTGTTGCATCAGTGCATCAGGCAAGGTAATGGTTACATTATTGCCCTCAGCCGTCAGCGTTGCGCCTTCCATGATTTTTTGCAATTCAGGATAGGCTTTTTGCAAATCGCTCGCGTCTTGGAATGGAATGACTAAGCTGCTGCCGTTTTTCTTGATTTCACCAGAACGAATTTTCAGGCTGCGTAACTGACGACGCGCATCGCCAGCGTAGCGGTCTAATGTTTTGTCCAACGCTGCTTTCATGTCCACTTGCATCGTGAAGTGAACGCCGCCGCGCAAGTCCAAACCCAAGAACATTGGCTGTGCGCCCATTTTTTCTAACCATTGTGGACTATTAGAAATTTGGTTTTGCGCCACAATGTAGCCCTCGCCCAAGGTGCTATCAATCACGTCTCGCGCAGAAATTTTGTTGGCATCTGATACGCGCACTTTCAGGCTGCTGCCTGAAATAAACATGCCGTCGTGTTGAATATTGGCTTTTTGCAACGCTTCGGCAACGCGTTTTTCCGTTTCTTCATTGATTGCCAATGATTGACGGTTAGTAGAAATTTGGATTGCTGGAGTTACGCCGTATAGATTGGGCAGCGTGTAAATCATCGCCAGCACAATCGTGAATAAAATCAGCAGGTTTTTCCAAAGGGGATAACGGTTCATGGTAAACCTTTTAGTTTAAAAAAATAAAAAAATTACTCTGCGCTGTGTTCCGCAGCCGCTTCAGCTTTAGCCGCAATCGCGTTGCGTTCCACTTCCACGTTCAAACCTTTTGCCAATTCGATTGTGAAAATGGTTTCACCTGTTTTCACGACACGACCATAAAAGCCTGACATCAGCAAAACGCGGTCGCCTTTTTTCAGGCTGCTAATCATGACCTGACGTTCTTTTTCACGCTTTTGTTGCGGACGAATCATCATGAAATACATCACCGCAAAAATCAAAATCATCGGCATGAAATTCATCCAAGCCGCAGGTTGCTGAGCCGCTTCGCCTGCCGCGTGTGCAAATTCAATCATCTTGTTTCCTTTACAATAAATAAGCAAAAGGCGAATTTTAGCAGAAATGGTTTCAGGCTGCCTGAAAAACAAAAAAGCAGCCTGAAAAAGTTTTCAGGCTGCTTTTGAAGGGTTACTGAATCAGTTTTGAAATTTCTTTGAAATGCGGATGTTTTGCATCTTTCAGCAACATAAACAACAAACTTTCAATATTGCTGACCGTCGCGCCAGCCGCTTGAATTTGCTGCAAGCCATTCACCTTATTTTCCGCCGTGCGAGAAGTCGCACATTCTTGCGGCACAAACACGTTCAGCCTAGCAGCGCGCATATCCAACACCGTTTGCAGCATGCAAATATGGATTTCGCAACCAATCAAAATCACATTTTCAGGCTGCTTTTTGCAGACAATCGCTTGCACCTCTTCCGTCCACGCAGAGAACTGCGTTTTGGCAAACACAGGCACATCTTTCGTAATCAGCGCAATATCAGGCACGGTCGTGCCTAAACCTTTGGGATATTGCTCCGTAATCACAAGCGGCAAACCCAAAATATTCGCGCCCGTAATCATGCGGCGACACGCTGCCACAAATTCGCTACCTTGGTGCAACGCTGGCAACAATCGTTCTTGAATATCCACCACTAAAACCAAAGTATTTTCAGTTGATAACATATGATTTCCGTTTCGTGTTTTCAGGCAGCCTGAAAATTACTGACTCAATTTCGCCACGCATTGCGTATCGCGCTGCGTAAACGCCTGTTCACCACCCAATAAATTCAATTGCTCTTGCGGCGAAATTTTCGCAAACGACTGAATCTGTTGCGCAGACAATTTCTGCAACGGCTCGTCCCACATGCAGACACAATACTGCGCGACCAGTTTACCGTCCGTATCTTTCAGGCTGCGTTTGGCCAAATCCTGTTGCCATTTATCTGCAAACGGCACGTTTTTGATACAGCTTTCCACAATTGCCGCTTTCGCCTTTGGCTTGCTCATGCCGCACTGGCTCATAAAGAACAGCGCGACAAACAGCAGCGCAATCACGCGCAACCAAATCACAACCGTGCGATGTTTTTTAGACGCTTTCGCCGTTTCAGGCTGAGATGTTTCTTGACTATCCATGCAAACTTTCATGCGAAATATAAAAATAAGATTTAACTTATTATTTTTAAACATTATTCCAAATCATTGTTTTAATAGATACCGTAAAAAATACCGCTATAATGATTTTTATGGAAAATTAAAAAAGAGTTGATGACAATATTACGAGATTTTTATTGCCGTTGCAAAATCATTTATCACACAACAAAACGTAGCCTGAAAATGCCACAAAAACATTTTCAGGCTACGTTTAATCACCCATTTCTAAAAAATTCCTTCATTTCCATTGCGCGGCGATTAGCCAATCCTTGAATTACACGCCCACCAGCCTTGTTATACAACGCAAACGCCTTGCATGCTGCCTGATATTTTTGCTGATTGAGCAAGCGGCAAATGCTTGACTTCGCAAACGCGCCAACACCAATGTTGTAGCACAAACTCACACACGCGTTTAATTGCGATTGTGTTAGTACTACTTTCACGGCGTTTTTGACACCGTTTTCATACGTCAAAACTTGATTAGCAAATTCCGAACGGATTTCATCATCACTCAAAAAATCCCCCATTTTCACCGCTTGCCCAGCACGTTCACCCAAAGTATAGCGTGTCAAACCAATGCCGATTGTGGGAATTTTCACGCTATCCAAATAAGCGTGATTACGTTTACCTTCCAGCCGTGCAATCAAATCAAAGCCTACATCGTCAACGTGCAAATCCTCTTTTACCACACGTGCGACCACTTCCGCAGCCGTTTCTTTCAGCATTTCAGCCATACTCATTCCTTCCCATTTTCCAAAACCTGTTTAACCGACTGATACATTTGCACCGCCGCACGCTGCTTTTCCGCACAGTCTTTATATTTGCCCACCGTATCCACCGCCCAAAAAATAACCGTCTCCCCACGCGTATCAGCCAACTCATTCAACGACTCACATTCACGCGACACATTCAACGGCATTTCAGGCAGCCTGAAATCAACGCTTTTTGATGAATGCGTTAAGTTCGCGCAAGCCGTCAGCGTTAAGGCAATCACGCTGATACACATCACTTGCAGCAATCGCTTCCATTTTTTCATAGACTTCCCCAACTGTTCACGGTTATCTGCTTGCGCCACCACCAACGAAGCCACCGCAGAATCCACCTGATTTTGCACACGGTAACTTTGTCGTAACGAAGACTGCAAACGCACACGCTCCACTTCCAACTCTGCCACTTGAGAACCCATAATCGGAATCATGCTCACAGGTTGCAACAAGTTAAACTTCACTTCATCGCCCAAGCCTTTGCCCAAGTCCTGACAGCGCACAATTGGCATGTGTGCCGTAGTTTGCAGACGCAATGTTGCTTCTGCACCACTTGTCCCTTGTGGCATTTTACCTGCTAAGCGGTTCAATGTACTGTTACGCTGCATGTGCATCGTAAACAAGCCAGCCGCTTGTACTGTCATATTATCTTTATTGCCATAAGTGGCGTTTGTTTTAGCCATGTATCACACTCCTATAGGCTGTTTAAAAAAATATCAACTTGTCCAGGCGTCATATTTGACAACCTTTCCACCAACTGCGCAGGAGGTAAAGCCGCCAACGCTTCATTACCCGAAACAGCTTGCGTTCGCCCAGCAGGAATATCAGACAACGTATTTGGCACATTCGCCTTACCTTTATCAGCCGCAGCACTTTCCGCTTTCGCCGTTTCAGGCTGCGTGATTTCAGGTTTTGCCGTAGCCTGTTTAAAGCTCGTCAGCACATCAATCACTTCTTGCGCCGTGCCTTGTTTCAGCACTTGCTCAATCGCCACACGCATAAAACTAGGCTGCGCTTGCACCCAGTTAGACAATTCATTGCCAGCCGCAATTTTGTCCGCGTCAGGGTGTGCCGCCAAAATCGCCGCAAAGTGTTCTTTCTCTGCCGTTTCCTGTTCGCGCTGTTGCAAAGGCGATAACGCCTGATTCAAACGCTCATCAACCGACTTAAAGCGTTCATCAACCGATTTCATCACACGGGTTTCCACCTTCAAGTCAATCAGTTTCTGAATCCCTGTAGCCAATTCCTTTTCCGAAAAATCGCCAAACAACGCCGCCAATTCTTCTTCAGACAAACCACTTTCCGCTGCCAAATTTGCTGCCGCTTCAGGCAACTTATCCGCCACAGACGGCGGTTCAGTTTCCACTTTCGGCTGTGCTTGCGCCTGTTGCCACTGCGCCATTTGCGCTTTCAACGCTGCCACTTCATCACGCAACGCCTGATTTTCATCAATCACAGGAGGCGTTTCAGGCTGCTTTTTAGATTCAACTTGCGTCGTTTCTTCTGTTACAGATTCAGCCGCTTGTTCATCTGCTGTTTCTTCAGGCGCATTCATATCATCAAGTAATTCAGTTATTTCCGCACCGTTCATCATATCCAGCAAACTTACCGCATTTGCAGGGCTTAATTCCCCACCCAACTGCGCCACAAAATCATTCGGGTCCACACATTCCCTTTCATCAAAAAACCGCTCTCGCGTACAAAACCCATTATCAAGAAAGCACAAGTAAAAAGAAAACCTTACACACCAAACAAAAAAACCATACCCAAAAAAGGTATGGTTTTTCTTAAACAACACTTCAGGCAGCCTGAATATTTTTGCGATGTTCAATCATCTGCTTTGTCAATTCCGCAATACGCGCCTGACGTTCTTTCAACTTCGCCGCTTTCGCAGGCACAGACAAACTATTGTCCTTACGAATATGCGCCATATCCGATTTAATTTCACGGATTTCATAGCCTACCTTACGCTCATACGAACCTTGCAGTTTATCTGCACTATCGCCACGCAGCTTCACGCCCACCGCACCCAAAAGCGCACGGTTCAAGTCCTTATCTTCACCGCGATACGTTTTGCCCGTGTAACCCATTTTTTCTAAAGCGTCCGACAAAGCCGTGCCTTCAAATTGGTTTTTCAAGCCGTCTAAAACATTATTTGTGTGATACGAAAATGGCACACCCACGCTTGCAGGCAACCATTGTGCAGCCACCCATTTCGCCCGAATCGCCGCCTTTTCACTATCACTCATATAATCCTTAACCAACTCTTCGCCGCTAAACGTATCTTTATTAAACATCAATGCCGCCATATGGTTAATCGCAGGACCATTCGGCACAAGCCAGTTGGGCAAGTTCAAGCCCCCCATTCTGTTGCCCGTATCCGCAAAATCGCCCAAAGGCAAGAAGCGATAAATATCCAAGAAGACAGGTTTACCGTCATCATTCCACGGCATGCGAATTAACTTCGGCGTACCAAACGAAGTATAGCCTTGCTGATATTCAGGCATATATTCACGTTCCTTGTCTTCATCGCCAGCATCTCCCAATAAATTATCTACCGCTTTTTCTTGCCCCAAGCGACTCAAAGCAGCCGAGCCAGCCTCCACCAAATCCCAAAAACACCTGAAATTTTACCATTTCAGGTGTTTTCTTTTTTAACCAAAACAAAACGCAGCCTGAAAACCCTAAAAACCAGTTAAAATACACCCTTTTACCCATTTTCAGAAATCACCATGAATCAAACCCAACTCAACCACACCGCTGCCGTTCTCGCCAAAATTCTGACATTCAACGACCCAGCCGATGTGGTTTTATCTAATTATTTACGTAACAACCGCAAACTTGGACGCGCCGACCGCCACGAAATTGCGGAAACCGCATTCGCCGCCATTCGCCATTACCAAAAAATCGCCGCCGCCATTCGCCGCCCACACGTCCAAGCGCGAAAAGCCGCATTAGCCGCGCTCGTTTTGGGACGTAGCGTGAACATTTCTCAAATCGAAGAATTATTGAACGAAGAAGACGGCAAAAAAGAATTTTTAAGCAGCCTGAAAGCGCGAAAAGCTGAATTTTTAGGCAGCCTGAATACTGCAACCGAATTGCCCGAATGGCTGATTGACGTGCTGAAAACGCATTGGTCAGACGAAGAAATTTTAGCGTTCGGGCGCAGCGTGACACAACCTGCGCCGCTAGACGTGCGCGTGAATACGCTCAACGGCAAACGCGACAAAATTTTGGCGCAACTGCAAACCGAATTCCCAAACGCCATCGCCACGCCATTCGCACCAAACGGCATTCGTTTCCCCAATAAACCTGCGCTGAACAAGCACCCATTATTTTTGGACGGCACAATTGAAGTGCAAGATGAAGGCAGCCAATTATTAGCGCAACTCGTGGGCGCGAAACGTGGCGAAATGGTGGTGGATTTTTGTGCAGGCGCAGGCGGCAAAACGCTGGCAATCGGCGCACAAATGGCAAATAAAGGGCGCATTTACGCATTCGATATCGCCGAAAAACGCCTTGCCAACCTGAAACCGCGCATGACACGCGCAGGCTTGACCAATATCCACCCCGAAAAAATCAGCAATGAACACGACCCACGCATTGCACGATTGAATGGCAAAGCTGACCGCGTGTTGGTCGATGCGCCATGTTCGGGCTTGGGGACGTTGCGCCGTAATCCCGATTTGAAATATCGCCAATCACCTGAAACACTGGCGAATTTGTTGAAGCAGCAGCAAAGTATTTTTCAGGCTGCCTCGCAATTAGTGAAATCGGGCGGACGTTTGGTGTACGCAACGTGCAGTATTTTGCCTGAAGAAAATGAAATGCAAGTGGCTGAATTTTTGAAAAATAATTCGGATTTTGAATTGGTAAATTGCGCGGAATTGTTGGCAGCGCAAAAGATTGATTTGGATACGGGCGAATTTTTGAGAATGAACACCGCCGAACACAACACAGACGGTTTCTTCGCCGCCGTGTTGCAACGCAAATAATATGAACGCAGCCTGAAAGATTTTTCACTTTCAGGCTGCGTTTTTATGTAAAATTCTGTTAGGTAATTTTGCCCCATTTCCAGAGAAATAAAATAAACTTTTCGCAATCTGTAAAATGGTTGAAAGACGATTTATGCAGTGGCTGGAAACCGTTTGAATTATTTTGTGGCTGACAGCGTTTTTGGCGGCGAAATGAATACAGTGCTTTACGTTTACCTGCCGTCCCAATTCATCGGCTATTTTGTATGGAAAGAAAATATGCAGAAAGACGGCGGTAGTGATGTGGTGAAAGCGAAAAAACTCAGCGCGAAAGGCTGGGGGATTTTGCTGGTTACACTGGCGGTTAGTACGTTTGTGTTTGTGCAAGCCTTACGCGCGGCAGGCGGCAGTTCCACTGGCTTGGACAGCATGACGACGATGATTACCGTTGCGGAACAGCTTTTGATTATTTTGCATTATCGTGAACAATGGCTGCTGTGGATTGCACTGAATATTCTGTCGATTATTTTGTGGGCGGAAAATTCAGCGATGTATTTGATGTACGGCGCGTATTTGCTCAATTCTTCGTATGGTTTTTATAACTGGACCAAGTTGCAACAAAACGCAGCCTGAAAATAGTTGGCTAAAATTTCAATGATACTGCGTTGCCAACGCCCTCATGTACTATTCGTACACGTCGGGCGTTGTCGCCTTATCTCATTTTCATTTTAACCAACTAAACCGTAGGGTGGGTAACTTGTTACCCTCCATTTTTAACCCGATAAACAAAAATGGTGCGCAACCAGTTGCACACCCTACCATTCTGAAAGTAAACAAGAATGACAAGATTTGCCACCAACAAAACCCTAGAACACGCCGAGCGCATTATGCTCGTTTCCGTGATGTTGTCCGATAGCTACACAGGCGCGAACGAAACCCGTGAACGCGCGTTTCAGGCTGCCTGTGCCGAAGCCGCGGAATTGGTACGCGCCACGGGCGGCGATTTGGTGTGCAGCGAAACCGCAAAACGCGACAAAGCGCACACGGCGTTGTTTGTTGGCACAGGCAAAGCGGAAGAATTGGCAGATTTGGTGCAGCACCATAATATTGAACTGGTTGTTTTTAATCATGAATTATCGCCCACGCAAGAGCGTAATTTAGAAAAAGCCTTGCAATGCCGTGTTTTAGACCGCGTGGGTTTGATTTTGGCGATTTTCGCGCAACGAGCGCAATCGCAAGAAGGCAAGTTGCAAGTAGAATTGGCGCAGTTGAGTCATTTATCGAGCCGATTAGTGCGCGGTTATGGGCATTTGCAAAGTCAAAAAGGCGGCATTGGTTTGAAAGGGCCAGGCGAAACGCAGTTGGAAACCGACCGCCGTTTGATTCAAACGAAAATCACGGCGCTGAAAAAGCAGTTGGCGAATGTGAAGAAACAACGCGAAACGCGCCGCAAATCGCGTCTTTCAGGCAGCCTGAAAACGTTTGCGATTGTGGGTTACACAAATGCGGGCAAATCCACGCTGTTTAATCGTTTGACCAAAGCTGATGTGTTGGCGAGAGACCAACTTTTTGCGACTTTAGACACAACGGCGCGGCGTTTGTATCTGAACCCTAAAAAGACGGTGATTTTGACGGACACAGTGGGTTTTGTGCAGGATTTACCACATAAATTGGTTTCAGCATTTTCGGCGACGCTGGAAGAAACGGCGTTGGCTGATGTGTTGCTGCACGTGGTGGATGCGAGCGACCCTGAGTTTGAACGCAAAATTCAGAACGTGAATGATGTGTTGGCGGAAATTAAGGCGGATAAATTGCCGCAGATTTTGGTGTATAACAAGATTGATTTGCTGCCTGAAAATGAACAGCTTTCAGGCTGCCTGAAAAATAATCTGAGCGATGTGGTGGCGGTGCGCGTGTCGTCCACAAAGAGTTTAGGGCTTGATGATTTGCGTGCGGCTTTGGCGGAAATATAAAAAAAGCAGCCTGAAAATAAGTTTTCAGGCTGCTTTTATAGTTGATGCAATTATTTTTTAAGACAAGGCAACAACGCCCGCTGTGTACGAATAGTACATAAAGACGGTAGCAACGCAGTATTACAAAGATAAGGGCATTAACTATTAGAACTGCGCTTGCAATCTTAGCCAAACTTGCCGTGCGGGTTCGTTTACGCGCGTGGTGCGTAAACCTGCGCTTGGGTGTCCGCCTTTGCTCACGAATTCGGAATAGGTTTTGTTGAATACGTTATCCACGCCTGCTTGAACGGTCATTTGTTTGTTCACGCGCCAACCTGCGTTCAGCGATAACACGCCAAAACCTGCGGATTCGCCGATGTCTAAGCTGGCGATGTTGCCATAACCTGTGTGATAGCGGTTTTGCTTAGCAACGACGCGCCACAATGCGCCTGCGCTGTATTTGCCGTTATCCCAATTCAGGCTGGTTTTCCATTCTAGCGGTGGGGTTTGCGCTAGGGATTTGTTGTCGGTTTTGTTTTTGCCGTGGGTATAGGCAAGACTGCTGCTGACGTTCCAGTCGGGTAAGAAGCGATAAGTGAGTTCAGCTTCGCCGCCGTATCGAGTGGCATCAATGTTTCGGGTTCGGTTTTTGCCTTTTAAGATGAAATCGTTGATTTTGCTGCCAAATAACGAGATTGAGCCTTCTAGTTTTTCGCTTTTCCAAATCGCGCCCACGTCGATTTGATTATTGCGTTCAGGTTTTAAGGTGTCGGCGGCTTCGCGTTCCCAAAAATCGGGCGATCGTTCGGCAATGCCGATGCCTGCGTAATATTTTGTTTTGCCTACTTTTTGTTCTAGACGAATGAAACCTGAATCCAGTTTGTATTTTTGTTCACGCAACAGGCTGAATTCTTCGTCAGTTTTGTATTCGGGGTAATCGTAAACGGCGATTACTTGGTCGTGGCGATAGCCTGCGATTAAATTTTGTGTGTCAGTACGTTGCCAGTTGGCTTCGGCAAATCCGCCCCATTGTTTGAAGTTTTGGCTGGGTTCGTAGGCTTTTTCTTTGTAATTGACGCCTCTGCGTGCGCTGTGTTTGTCGCGCATGTAATCGATACCAGCCTGAAGATTGATGTTGCCAAAATCAAAGGTATTTTTGAAGTGGGCGGTATCGGTTTCGCGTTTTGGGTTGCCTAATCGTTTATCCATAGTGGCTGAACGCAGGCTGAAATTGTCCATCACGTGGTCTACTTCGCTGCGCCCGTAACGTAATTCGGTTTCTGTCCACCAGTCGGTTAGGTTGCGTTGGGTGGCGCGAATGTTCCACGCATCGCGGTCGAATTTGCTGCCGTCCATCATGCGGTCGGCGTATGCGGCTTCGCCTCGGCTGCGCTCGTAGGTAGAGGCGATGTCGGTGTTAGTAGTGGGCGTGATGCCGAGTTGCAGCATTTGGCTGTTGCGTTCAAAGGCAGAATGGACTCGGTTGCCGTCGCCGTCTTTGTAGTCATCGGATTTGTTGTAGGTTGCGCTGAATCGTGCATAGCCCAAATCGTTACCTACGCTGCCATCTGCCATTAGGTCATGCCGACCAAAGCTGCCGAGGGTGTAGGCGGCGTTGAAGTTGGTTTTTTTGTCGGTAAACTGGGGATTTTTGCGGACAAAGCGCACGGAGCCTGTTACCAAACCCATGCCTTGTGTTACGGTTTGTGGTCCTTTGGTTACGATGACTTTGTCGTAAATGGTGGGGAAAATGTAGGCGGTGGGTGGGTCCATGCGTCCGCCGCAACCGCCATAAATAAATTGTTCATCTGCTTGAATGGCTAAGCGTGAACCGCCTAAGCCGCGAAACAGTGGGTCGCCTGAGCTACCGCCTTTTCGGATAATGCTCATGTTGGAAACGGATTTCAGCAAGCCTGCGCCGTCACTGGCGGGCAAGGGTTGAATGGCGGTTTTGGTGTTGAATTGCACTACGCCTGCTTTTTTCTGTGGCGCGGCGGTTACGATGATAGGCTCGAGTTTTTGGGTTTCAATTGTCGGCTCTGCGTAGACGAAAGCTGATAATGCACCTAGAACGGCGATGTGAATAGTTCTCTTCATGGTTTTGCTCCTACTTTGTTTGTCGTTAAATTTTGTTATATGGTAACAATACTGTGAATTTTATGTAAAGATTGGTTACTTGATGAAAGTCAAAGAGTGTGCAAATTATAAAAAAGCAGCCTGAAATTATTTTTCAGGCTGCTTTTTGTTATTTGTCATTATGTTTCTCAAACTGCGCTTTATCCCACAACAATCGCACATCAAAAAAATACGCCGACAGCATCGTCAAAATCACCACCAAACAAAAATAAATCGCGGCAGGACCAGGCGTAACACGCGCGATATTTGTGTGGAACGTCGTCATCATGATAATAATCACAAAAATATCAATCATCGACCAGCGCCCTACTGCTTCCGTTAAACGATATTGCACCGAGAGTTTTTCAATCGGCAAAAGCAGCCTGAAACGCGCACTAAACAGCAACACCAGCATGGACACAATTTTCAGCGTTGGCACGGCAATACTCGCGCTGAAAATAATCGCCGCAATGAATTTATCGCCATCGTTCCACATGTAAACAATGCCGCTCATAATCGTGCTGATTCCTTGCTCCATAGGGTTTTGCGAAATCATAATCGGCAGAAAGTTGGCAGGCAGATACAAAATCATCGCCGCCAGCAAAAGCTGAAACGAAATTTTCAGGCTGTGTGGACGGCGGTCAAACAATTCTGAATCGCACACGCCACAAGCTGTTTCGCTGCGCGGACGAAAATACAGGCAACGCGTGCAGCAAATCGTATCATCGGCAGCCTGAAACAAAGTTTGATTATTGTGATATTTGTGGACTTGGTAATACATCCAATGCGTGGGCATACCCACCGATGTTCGCAGCAGCAAAATCGCCAAAAATGGCATTAACCAAAACGCATAACCAAACGAAATCGATGCCACAGCCTGAATTTTAATGTTCGCCACCAGCATGGAAATGAAAAACACGTCCACCATAATCCACTGCCGCAACCGCGTAATCATACGCATCGCTGTGAGCATATACGGTTGGCGTTTTTCACGTAGCAAGCCACTGTAAACATAAATACTCAGCAGCAGAAAAATCACGGGCGCACCAAATGTTAGCGCAAACATCGTCAGCCCCAAAAAACCCCAGTCTGCCAACAGCAATTCATAGAGCATTTTCGGCAAGGTAAGCTGTGTAAACATGCCTGTCATGTGAACCGTGATAAACGGTAAACTGTACACAAATCCCATCAATATCAGCGCGCCCATCGCACATGCTAAAACAATCGGATAAGGCTCAGGCTCAATGCGTACCAAATGATGATGGCAGCGCGGACAAGACGCTTCTTGCCCCTGTCGCAGCTTGGGAATTTCCGTCCGCAAACCGCATTCGGGGCAATCCACCGTATGCGCAGGCAAGGTTGCCGTGGGCGTGTAAAACTTATTCCACTTGCGCGTGAAATGGCGGTAAACAAAACGATTCATCAACCGCATTATTGCCCCACAATTTCAAACATGCGCCCGATTTTGTCCCATTGCGAACGCTCTTCTTTCAACGCCGCTTTAGTTAAAGGATTGTGCTTCAACCAATCGTGGTTAATTCGCAGCGAATAATGTTTATCGTTCGCATGGTATTGCAGCAGCGTGTGAACAGGCAGTTCAATCGGCAAACGTGAACGGCAAAACAGCACCGCCAAACGCAAAGCCAGCACCGCATGCCAACGCATAGCTTGTTCGCCCATGCTATCTGCCATTTTCTTCAAATCGCCGCGCTGCCCCAATGCCAGCAGCGACAACAATTCTTGCTCAGAGCGCGAAAACCCTGGCATATCCGCTTGCGCCAAAATATACGCGCTGTGTTTGTGATACGCCGTGTGTGCAATATCAATCCCAATTTCATGCAACGCCGCCGCCCAACGCACATAGTTTGACCAATACGCCAACTCTTGCACCGTTGCCGTTTGCGCCAAACTTTTCAAAAATTGCGCCGCCACATGCGCCACGCGCGCAGCCTGATTTTTGCTGACGTGATAACGCTCTTGGAATTGCAACACCGTTTCTTCACGCAAATCTTCCGTTAAACTGCGCCCCACCATTTCAAAGAACACGCCATCACGCAAAGCTGCTTCGTTGAACGCCATGCCCGAAATATCCAGTTCTTCAAACGCCGCCATCATCACCGCCAAACCGCCAACAAACACTTCCACGCGGTCAGGTTTCAGTCCTTCCAATTTCGCTTTTTTTGCCGACCCAGCTTCAATCAATTTGTGCGACAACACGCGCATCGCGTCCAACGTAATGCGTCCACCCATGTTTTCGCCTTCAATCACATTGGCAATCGCTTTCGCAGAACCCGAAGTCCCCAAAGCCACGTCCCAGCCTTGCGCTTTATACGCCTTGCTGATGCGCTGAATTTCGCTACGCGCCACGTTAATCGCAGCCTGAAAATTTTTCGCCGTGATTTTGTCTTCAAAAAAACGCATGGAATACGTGACGCAGCCCAACGGCAGACTTTCTGTGTGAGTCGGCTGCAACGTGCTGCCCAAAATAAATTCCGTTGAGCTGCCGCCAATATCAATCACCAGCAACTTCTGCCCATTAGATGGGAACGTGTGAATCACGCCTGTGTAAATCAAACGCGCTTCTTCACGCCCTGCAATCACTTCAATCGGGAAACCCAACGCTGCTTCTGCTTTTGGCAAAAATTCATGGATATTTTTTGCCACGCGGAACGTGTTAGTCGCCACCGCGCGCACGTTTTCAGGTGCAAAACCGCGCAAGCGCTCACCAAACTGCGCCAAGCATTCCAAAGCGCGTTGTTGCGCCTGTTCATCTAGCATTTTGTTTTCATCTAAACCACTGGCTAGGCGCACCATTTGTTTAATGTTTTCAATTATTTGTGGTTGATTATTATTGTTTTGACAGATTTGCAGACGAAAACTATTTGAGCCTAAGTCCACCGAAGCGAGCATGGGAAGTGTATTCATCTTTATGTTCCTTATTACACATAGTTGATTAAAATTGCAATGATACTGCGTTGCCAACGCCCTTATGTGCTATGCGCACACGGCGCACGTTGTCGCCTTGTCTTATTTGTATTTTAATCAACTATAACTCAGGCAGCCTGAAAACCACTTTTCAGGCTGCCTGAAAATACTTACTTAACCGTTTCTAATACAATTTTCGCCACATTATCTGCGCTATGCGGCATTGCCAAAGTTCGTGCGTTTTGCGCCCAAACCAAGCATTTTTCACGCGTCAACCCGCCAATGATTTGCGCCAATTTATTCGCGTCCAGTTGCGATTGCGGCAGCAATAAACCTGCTTCCGCCGACACTATATAACGCGCATTTGCCGTTTGATGGTCGTCCACCGCGTGTGGGAATGGCACAAGCAATGCGCCCACGCCAGCCACCGTCAATTCCGCAATCGTCAGCGCGCCAGCACGGCAAATCAGCAAATCGCTTTCACGATAAACCGCCGTCATATCATGCACAAATTCCACGCATTCCGCTTGCACACCAGTCGCTTGATACGCAGCCTGAAGCGCTTGCAAATTGCCGCGCCCCGATTGGTGCATCACTTGCGGGCGTTGGTTTTCAGGCAGCAAAGCCAATGCTTCAGGCACAATTTGGTTCAACACTTGCGCGCCCAAACTGCCACCCACCACAGAAATTTTCAGGCTGCCTGAACGCTCTGCAAAACGTGCTTCAGGTATAGGCAAAGCCGTGATTTCAGCGCGAACAGGGTTGCCCACCAAACCGTCAGGATATTGCGGAAACGCTTTTGGGAACGCATACATTACACGCGCCGCCCATTTTGCCAAGCGTTTGTTTGCCATGCCAGCCACCGCGTTTTGCTCATGCACAAAAATCGGCAAGCCCAACATTTTCGCTGCCATACCGCCAGGGAACGTAACAAAACCACCAAAGCCAATCACCGCACTGATATTGTGCTTGCGGATAATCTCTTTCGCAGCCTGAACGCATTTGAACAACATAAATGGCAAGGTCAATTTACGCAACAAGCCTTTACCGCGCACACCTTTCATCGCAATCAGTTCCAACAGGATATTGTGCTGCGGCACAAGTCGCTCTTCCATGCTGCCCACGCTACCGAGCCAAACCACTTCATGCCCTTGCGCGCGCAAAGATTCAGCCACTGCCAACGCAGGGAAAATGTGTCCGCCCGTACCGCCTGCCATCAATAAAAATGTTTTACTCATAGTCTTCAATCTCTCTTTGTTTTCGCTTATCGCGTGGGTCTGCCACACAATAGCCGCGCATTTTGCGGCGATTTTCATAATCCACGCGCAGCAGCATGGTAAACGCAATCAGCATAATCACCAACGATGAACCACCATAAGACACCAGTGGCAAAGTCAAACCTTTGTTTGGCAGCAAGCTAATGTTCACACCAATATTGATGAAACTTTGCGCCGCCACCCAAACGCCAATCCCAACCGCAATAAACGAGTTGAAATGCAATTCCAAATCACGTGCTTGTTTGCCGATAGAAAACGCGCGCCAAATAATCCAAACATACACAAACACCAACGCCGCCACCGTAATTAAGCCCAATTCTTCGCCGATCACAGCCAAAATAAAGTCGGTATGCGCTTCGGGCAAGAAACCGCGTTTGAAAATCGCATTGCCCAAACCTTCGCCAAACAAGCCGCCGCGCTCCATAGACAGCAATGAACCCAAGCCTTGATAACCCGTTCCCGTTGGGTCTTTCCACGGCTGCCACATCACGCTAATACGGCGCATACGGAACTCAGACGACACAATCACCAGCACCACCGTTGCCAGCGACACGGAAACTGCACCCAAAAACCAACGAATCGGCATATTCGCCAAAAACAGCAAGCACAGGAAAATCCCCAAAATCACCATCACCGAACCCAAGTCGCGCGTCAGCAGCACAAAACCTGCGCCCACCGCAATCGGAATCCCCACCATTAACACGCGGTTAAAGTCGTGCAACACGTCCACTTTGCGCTTGAAAAAATCCGCCATATAAATAATGGTAATCAGCTTGAACATTTCGCTGGGCTGCACTTTCACACCCAACGGCGTATTCAGCCACCGCCGCGCCCCGTTCACTTCTTCGCCCACAAACGGCAGCACCACCAGCACCAGCAAAATCCCAATCAGCAGATATTTTGTCCACCTTTGCCACCGCCACATTGGCACGCGCATCAGCACATAAGCCATCGACAAGCCAAACAGCGCGTATTCCAGTTGCTTAATCAAAAACGCCGAACGGTTATCAAAACGATACAACCCAGCCTGTGCGCCTGAAGCGGAATACACCATCACCAAACCAAAACACAGCAAACACAGCAGCAGCCACACGAAGGTTTTATCGTAAGTGTCGCCATTTTTGAGCAGATTACGGTCTAGGATTTTTTCAATTAACGTGGTTTGTTTGGAGGACATGCGTGGGTATTTGGACAACGAAAACGGTTTCATAAAATTCTGTTTATTATTTTTCAGGCTGCGCTTATTTGTTGCAGCCTGAAAGGTTATTTCAAGTTAAAAAAAGGGGTTATATTGTAGCATTTATTTGAACAGACGTTTGCAGCCTGAAAACATATATTCACGTTTTCAGGCTGCGTTTTAATAACGTTCCACAAAATAATCGTAGGTCGGGCAGGCTTGCCCGACAAATAGTTAAATTTCAGCAAAATGTCGGGCTACCAGCCACGACCTACAATTAAGTTTTCAGGCTGCATCACAAATCATTAAACGCCTGCACAAACACTTCCGAGCGGTGCGCGTAACCCTTAAACATATCAAAGCTTGCGCAAGCAGGACTCAGCAACACAATCTCGCCCGATTCCGCCGCCGCATAAGCCTGTTGAACCGCTTGTTGCAGCGTTTCGCAGAAAATCAATTCCACGCCGCAATTCGCCAAATCCGCCGCCACTTTTTGCGCGTCCACGCCAATCAAGTAAACCGCTTTCGCCTTGCCGCGCAACACATCGTTCAATGGCGTGAAATCTTGCCCCTTGCCCATGCCGCCAGCAATCAACGCCAATTTTTGTTTCAGCCCAGCAATCGCCGCCACAGTCGCGCCCACGTTTGTGCCTTTGCTGTCGTCAATAAAAATCACGCCATTTTTCTCGCCGATTTTCTCCACGCGGTGCGGCAAGCCTTTAAACGTGCGGACGTGTTGCAACAACTGAGCGCGTTCCAGCCCAATGCTTTCACATAACGCCAACGCCGCCAACACATTCGCGGTGTTATGGCTACCTTGCAACGGAATATCGCTTTCGCTCATCAAATCAACATCTTGATTTTTCAGGCTGCCTGAAACTGTGTCTAAATAATAATCGCTGCGTTGTTTCAAAGAAAAATGGCAAACCTTGTGTCCATCGCGTTTCATGGCTGAACTAAACGGGTCGTCCGCATTCAAGACTTGCGTCGCGCCGCCATTGAAAATCATGTCTTTGGTACGCGCGTAATCCAGCAAATCATCGTAGCGGTCTAAGTGGTCTTCGGATACGTTTAAGCACGCTGCAGCGGTTGCGTTCAGTTGCGGCGTGGTCTCCAGTTGAAAGCTGGACAGTTCCAACACCCAAATATCGGCCGGTTTACCGCCACGTTCCAGCCATGCTTCTAAAACGGGCGTGCCGATGTTTCCTGCCACTACGGTATCCAAGCCGCTTTTTTCGCACAAATGCCCAACTAAACTGGTTACGGTTGTTTTGCCGTTACTGCCTGTGATAGCGATGATTTTGTCGCTTTGGTCGCGCAGCAAATCGGACAGAATGGCAACATCGCCAATCACTTCGCCACCACGCGCTTCAAATTCGCGGATTTCAGGCTGCCGACGGGTAATCCCTGGGCTAATCACTAATACGTCGCGGTCTGCCAATGCGGTTTTCAGGCTGCCTGAAAGAATGGGAAAATTGGGAAATTGTTGTTTTAACTCGGTTTCTCGTTCTATAGATAAATTTGCATCGTATGCAGCGGCGGTTGCGCCAATGTATTGGCAGTAGCGCAAAACGGAAATGCCTGTGCCACCCATGCCTGCGACTAGAATTTTTTTGTTTTGTAGGTTCATGTTTTTGCTTTCTTTTTGTGTTTTCAGGCTGCCTGAAAATTAGTGTACGGTTGTTTTTTCTTCAAAATGTATGATTCGTGGTTCGCCTGTTGGCTCGTCTTCATGCAAAATGGGTTCGTTTTCAGGCTGCGATGTTTCAGGTTCTGAAGCGGTTTCGTCTTCTTCTGGCGGATTATCGTCCTGCGATTGTTCGGGCGAAACGGGTTTTACTTGATTGAGCGTGAGCGGCTCGCTGATTTGCGGATAATCGGCGTTGTCATTATTGCCGTCTGCCACAGAAACAATCTGCACCACAATTTTGCGCTTGCTGGCTTGCGCGACTTGTTCGCTTTGCCACGCCTCGCCTTGCACGGGGATTTCAATCATCAGTTTTTCGCTGGGGTACAACGCGCCGTTTAATAGAACGGGTGAACCAATGATTTGCGCGACTGGTTCATGCGAGCCGTCCAAAAATAAATTTAGGCTAACGTAAACGGCAGTTGCTGGAAATGTGCCTTGATTGTTGAGCAGCAAGCGCACACGCGTTTCGCCGTTGTTGTAAATAAAATCGCCTGCGTTAATCACCACATCTTGCCCTGTGCTATTGCCTGTGTTTTCAAAGGGTGATGAAGCCATGGGTTCGGGGATAGGTTCATTTGTGGCTAGCGGTTTTTCAGGCTGCCTTGGAGCGCGTTCTACATCGTGGATTTTTGCGGCACTTGCGCTGGTCTGCTGGATAAAGAACCACGCACCTACGCTTAGTCCTGCAAATAAACTGATGGTCGCTGCCCAAAATATGATTTTTAACGGGGTGAGTTTTGCCATAAAAAGCCTCGTTTATTGTGAATATTTTTCAGGCTGCATTTTAGCAAAAAAATAAATTGGCAGCCTGAAAATGAAATACTTTTCAGGCTGCCTAAAAGCGAGTAAAATTGCGCAAATTTTTTCATGCACGTTTCCCTATTTATTTTCACGAAACGTGTCCCGATAAACCTTTATAGGAGCATTCATCATCGCACAGCAAGAACGCGAAGCACGAATCAATGGCGAAATCACCGCTAAAGAAGTGCGCTTAATCAGTGGCGACGGCGAGCAACTCGGCGTTGTGAGCATAAAAGAAGCCTTGTCAATGGCTGAAGAACAAGACGTGGATTTGGTAGAGATTTCCCCTACTGCCAAGCCGCCTGTTTGCAAACTCATGGATTTTGGTAAATACAAATACGAGCAATCCAAAAAACGTGACGAAGCGAAGAAAAAACAAAAACAAGTTCAAATCAAAGAAATCAAGTTCCGCCCAGGAACTGATGACGGCGATTACAACATCAAAATGCGTAAAGTCCGCGAATTTTT
Organism: Kingella negevensis; assembly: GCF_030177895.1. Lineage (NCBI taxonomy): Bacteria > Pseudomonadati > Pseudomonadota > Betaproteobacteria > Neisseriales > Neisseriaceae > Kingella > Kingella negevensis. The sequence continues at coordinate 78,566 of NZ_CP123448.1, read as the reverse complement.
GGCAGATGGCGACAAAGTGAAAATCACTTTGCGTTTCCGCGGTCGCGAAATGGCGCACCAACAATTAGGCGCACAATTATTGGAACGCGTAAAAGCGGATTTGGTGGAAGAAGGTCAAGTTGAGCAATTCCCTAAATTAGAAGGTCGCCAAATGGTGATGATGATTGCGCCGAAGAAAAAATAATTGTATAATCTCGCGCTTTCCTGATTAGCCGCATCAGGAAAGCGTTATTTTAGCGGCATAAAACCGTGGTTTCGGGTTTCAAGCATTGTTCTGCAATCTCCCGATGCCTTATCTTATAAATTTAATGGAGTTTTCCCATGCCTAAAATGAAAACCAAGTCTAGCGCGAAAAAACGCTTTAAAGTACTGGGTAACGGTGGTGTAAAACGTGGTCATGCTTACAAAAGCCACATCTTAACCAAAAAAACCACTAAAACTAAACGTCAACTGCGCGGTACCGCTATGGTTAATCAACGCGATATGTTGTCAGTTGCTAAAATGTTACCTTACGCTTAAAGGAGTTAAATTATGCCACGCGTAAAACGCGGTGTTACCGCTCGTGCTCGTCACAAAAAAGTAATTGCGTTAGCTACAGGCTACCGCGGTCGTCGTAAAAACGTCTATCGTATCGCTAAACAAGCGGTGATGAAAGCTGGTCAATATGCATACCGTGACCGCCGTCAACGCAAACGTCAATTCCGTCAATTGTGGATTGCTCGTATCAATGCAGGTGCTCGTCAAAATGGTTTGTCTTACAGCAAATTCATGAATGGCTTGAAACGCGCTGCTATTGAATTAGACCGCAAAGTATTGGCTGATTTGGCTGTATTTGATAAAGCTGCATTTGCTCAATTGGTTGAAAAAGCAAAAGCTGCTTTGGCTTAATCCCATTTACATTTAAAAGAACAAGGAAATCTGTTAAATAGATTTCCTTGTTTTTCGTTTTCAGGCTGCATTTGTTTATGAAATTAACCACTCCCCCACTCTCGCCCAAAGTAATTGCACAATTAGCGGATTTGAATATTCACACATTAGCAGATTTACAAGCTACCAATCCTTGCTACGCATTTTTGCTACTGAAACAATCAGGCTTAAGCGTAACCAAAAGCGTTTTTTGGCAACTGGTTGCTTTATGCAGCCTGAAAAACGTGCAAGATTTAAGCGAACAAGAACGCCAATTTTGGGAACAACAACTGCATGAAATGCCGCCTGTTGCTATCTTCCCGCCACAAAATGAAATGGTACAATTCATGCAAGCCGCACTTTTTCAGGCTGCGTTGGCGGCGGAATTGGGCGAAGTGCCTGTGGGTGCTATTGTGGTTCATCAAGGCAACATTATTGCTCAAGCACATAATCGTTGCGTGGTGGATTGCAATATCAGCCATCACGCGGAAATTCAGGCTTTGGCAATGGCTGGTCAAGTTTTGGGTAACTATCGCTTGAATGAATGTGATATGTACGTTTCGCTAGAGCCCTGCGCCATGTGTGCCAGCGCAATTATTCAAGCGCGTGTGGCACGTGTGACTTTTGCTGCAAGTGAACCGAAAACAGGCGCAGCTGGCAGCGTGATTGATTTATTCACTAACACCACATTAAACAAACACACCGCTATTTTAGGTGGCGTATTGGCAGAAGAAGCGCAGCAACAGTTGCAAACATTTTTCAGGCTGCGGAGAGAAACGCACGTTTCACATTCTGTCAATAGCAACTTGCAAAAATTAACGTAATTTAGCGCGATTACCCTAGTTATCTTGTCGGGAAAGTGTATAATAAAACCCTTGTCAAACGATTTGTGTTGGCAAAAACCGACAATAATAAGAAAGGACACATCAGATGAACAACGCTTTTGCATTACCTATACTGAGTGGACATGGCAGCTTAGAGCAATACATTCACACTGTGAACAACATTCCTATGCTGACTTTAGAAGAAGAAACTTCTTTAGCAAACCGCCAATTACGTGGCGATTTGGAAGCTGCAAAACAACTAATTTTATCGCATTTGCGCGTAGTGGTTTCCATTGCTCGCGGTTATGACGGCTATGGTTTAAACCAAGCTGACTTGATTCAAGAAGGCAATATCGGTTTGATGAAAGCCGTTAAACGCTTTGAACCGACTCACGGGGCGCGTTTGTTCTCGTTTGCGGTGCATTGGATTAAAGCAGAAATTCACGAATTTATTTTGCGCAACTGGCGTTTGGTTCGCATTGCAACCACTAAACCGCAGCGTAAATTGTTCTTCAATTTACGCAGCATGCGCAAAAGTTTGAGCGCGTTAAGCCCAAAAGAAGCACAAGATATTGCTGATGATTTAGGTGTGAAATTATCTGAAGTCATGGAAATGGAACAGCGCATGACAGGGCATGATGTGGCTTTGTTGGCAGAAAATTCAGATGATGACGACAATAATTTTGCGCCGATTGATTGGTTGAGCGATACTGATAGCGAACCTAGTCAACAGTTAGCAAAAAAAGCACATTACGCACTGCAAACAGACGGTTTGCAAAATGCGTTAGCTCAGTTAGATGACCGCAGTCGCCGCATTGTGGAAACGCGCTGGTTACAAGATGATGGCGGTTTAACTTTGCATGAATTGGCGGCTGAATATGGCGTTTCTGCCGAGCGTATTCGCCAAATTGAAAATAAAGCCATACAAAAATTACGCGGATTTTTGACGCACAAAGAAGATGATTTAGTAGAAGCATAAAAAAAGCAGCCTGAAAGTTTCAGGCTGCTTTTTTGTATTAACGAATTTTCAAAGTAGATAAACCAATCAACACCAACACAATGGTAATAATCCAAAAACGAACAACGACTTGCGTTTCTTTCCAACCCTTTTGTTCATAGTGATGATGAATTGGTGCCATCAAGAAAATGCGTTTTTTGGTTTTTTTGTACCAACCCACTTGCAGCATCACGCTCAACGCTTCCACCACAAACAAGCCGCCCATAATCACCAATACAAATTCCTGACGAATAATCACAGCCACTGTACCCAAAGCTGCGCCCAACGCCAACGCACCCACGTCGCCCATAAATACTTGCGCAGGATACGCGTTAAACCACAAAAAGCCCAAACACGCACCACACATCGCTGCACAGAAAATCATCACTTCATTCGCGCCAGCCACATAAGGCAACTGCAAATATTGCGAAAACTGCGCATGCCCTGTCGCATAAGCAAAAATAGCCAAGCCGCCAGCCACTAAAACCACAGGGAACGCCGCCAATCCGTCCAAACCGTCCGTTAAATTCACGGCGTTAGATGTACCGACAATCGTCAAATAAGTCAAAATAATGAAGCCAATCACACCCAATGGCAGCGCAATTTGTTTAAAAAATGGCACAATCAAAATATTATTTGCATCACTTTTCGCTAAGAAAAACAACGCCAAACCTGAAAATAAAGCCACTGCAGACTGCCAAACCATTTTGAATTTTGCTGACACGCCGTTTGGGGCTTTGTAAACCACTTTGCGCCAATCATCATAAAAACCCAGCGCACCTGTTGCCAGTAAAACCACCAACAAAATCCAAATATACGGATTTGCCAAATGACTCCAAAGCAGCGTAGAAACCGTAATCGCCGTTAAAATCAGCGAACCGCCCATTGTTGGCGTGCCATTTTTGACTAAATGCGTTTGCGGTCCATCGGTACGCACAGCCTGCCCTACTTTCAACGCGGTTAATTTACGAATGGTCCACGGACCCAACAACAAACTGAACGCCAAAGCGGTCAATGCTGCCATCACAGCACGAAAAGTGGTGTATTGAAAAACATTAAACGCGGTTTCCCAAGATTGTAAATACTTGGCAAGTAAGATAAGCATTTGTACTTCCTTGATTTTTATAATGAACAAGTTTTCAGGCAGCCTGAAAGCAAAAAACGGTTATTTTATCAGATTTTCAACCACTTCTTCCATTTTCATAAAACGCGAACCTTTGACCAACACGCTCGCATTTTCAGGCAAATCATGCACCAATGACAAAATCAACGGGTCTTTATCGACAAACCACAAACCGTCCGCGCCAAATTTTTCAGCTGCCTGAACGCTGTTTTCGCCAACAAAATACGCCATTTTAATACCCAAATTTTTCGCGTAAATGCCGATTTCTTCGTGCATTTTTGGGGCTTCATCTTCGCCCAATTCACCCATGTCGCCCATGATGAAAATGCGCGGTGCAGGCAATTTCGCCAACACGTCCAACGCTGCTTTCATGCTGTCAGGGTTCGCGTTATAAGTGTCGTCCAACACGGTTGCATTGCGCAAACCGCGTTTCAGTTGCAAACGTCCTTTAATATTGCTGAAATTCGCAAAACCACGCGCAATTTCTGTCAATTTCACGCCACCAGCCAACGCCAACGCGCTCGCACCGCAAGCATTGCTCACATTGTGTTTGCCAGCCACAGGCAACTGAATAGCTTGCGTTTCGCCTTGATAAACCAAATCAAAAGAACTGCTTAACGGTTCAAGCGTAATATTTTCCGCGTGAACATCGCCCGATTCCACGCCAAACGTCATTTGCTTAAATGCAGTCGTTGCTGCCTGAAAAATTGGCAAATTCGTATCTTCACACGGCAAAATCGCCACGCCATCCGCTTGCAAGCCTTGATAAATTTCACTTTTGGCGCAAGCAATATCATCTACGCCATTGAATCCACAACCGATATGCGCGCGCATTGCATTGTTCACATACGCCACATTCGGCTGCGCAAGTTGCGTCAATAACGCCAATTCGCCAAAATGGTTCATGCCCATTTCAATCACAGCATAACGATGATTTTCGCGTAAATTCAATAATGTAAGCGGTAAACCAATGTGATTATTGAAATTGCCAGCCGTTGCTAACACCGCGTCCACGCCGTAAGTTTCGCGCAAAATGCCAGCCAGCATTTCTTTGACGGTCGTTTTGCCGCTTGAACCTGTGATGCCGTACACAAACGGATTGATGTGTTTGCGCCACGCGGCGGCGAGTATTTGCAGCGCGGTGAGCGTGTCCGCCACTTTCAGGCAGCCTGAAAAATTCGCGTAATCTTCACGTGATACCAACGCAATCGCGCCTGTTTCCAAAACTTGCGGAACGAATTTGTGCGCGTCGTGGTTTTCGCCAATCAACGCGACAAATAAATCGCCTGATTGTGCTTGGCGGCTGTCGGTAATCACGCGGTTGATGGTTTGGTTATTGTGTGGTTTGGGTAAATTTAAGGTTTTACAAATAAAGTTCAAATCTAGGTTTTTCATTGTTATTTCTCGTTTTCCAAGCAATCTAATCAATACGCGAATCTTTACTGCGTTTCTCCTTGCATAAATCCTTTACCAATGCCAGCATCAGAATATTTTTCACGCAACGCGCGAATATCAATATGTTGCTGCCACAGGGTTAATAAATCGCGTTCTAATTCCACTTGATTGGCTAATAAATCTTGTGTGCTAACGGCATACTCATAAAAACAACCTTTTTTATCAGGTACTTCATCAAGCTGCAGCACAATTGCCCAATTTTCAACCACATATAAATCTGTTAATTCATGCCAAGTCACCGATTACTGAACCAAATCGTTTTCAGGCAATAATTCTGCCAAAAAGTGAATCCCTTTATTGTCAGCACGAATAAACCAATCTTTTTTTTGATTTTCAGGCTGCCTGAAAAAACTTTTCCACCATGGTTGTTTGAGTTGATAACGCCATTCTTTCACGATTTATTTCCTTTCTAACGCCAATTGAGCAATCTCAAAATCTGAAAAATGATGTTTCACGCCCTGAACATCTTGATACGTTTCGTGCCCTTTGCCTGCAATCAAAATAATATCGTGAACGCTCGCTTGGCTAATCGCTTGTTCTATCGCTAATTTTCTATCCACTTCCGCCAACGCTGCATTTGGCACAGCTGGCAAAATGTCGGCGATAATCGCGTCAGGTTCTTCCATGCGCGGATTGTCGCTGGTAACAACCACTTTGTCCGCGCCCTGTGCCGCTACCGCACCCATTAACGGACGTTTGCCACGGTCGCGGTTGCCGCCACAGCCAAACACGCACCAAAGCTGGCTTTCAGGCTGCTGAATTTCGCGCAAAGTGGACAATGCTTTTTCCAGCGCGTCAGGTGTGTGGGCGTAGTCCACAACCACTAACGGCTTGTTTTCAATGATAATACAGTCCATGCGCCCTGTGGCTGGGCGGATTTGCGCCAACGCGTTTAAGGCTGCCTGAAAATCATAGCCTTCCGCGCACAATGCGCCCAACGCGGCGGCGAAATTTTGCGCGTTAAATCGTCCGAGCAAGCGCGTTTGTACGCTGCCATTGCCCCAAGGTGTTTGCAAACCAATTTTCATGCCTTGCGTATTCGCGACAAATTCTGTGATTTTGATGTCGGCGTGTTCGTTGAAACCGTAGGAATAGGTTTTCAGGCTGCCTGAATAGTGTTGTTTTAATTCGGAAATGAGTTTTGCGCCAAATTCATCATCACTATTGATAATGGCATTTTGCAAGCCTTGCCAGTGGAATAATCGGGCTTTGGTTGCGCCGTATTCTTCCATGGTTTTGTGATAGTCCAAGTGGTCGCGCGTTAGGTTGGTGAAAATGGCGGTTGAAAAGGGCACGCCGTTTACGCGATATTGGTGCAATCCGTGGCTGGATACTTCCATTGTGACGTGTTTTGCACCGTCTTGGCGGTATTGGCGCAACAGGGTTTGTACGGAAACGGGGTCTGGCGTGGTGTGCGTGGTTTCTTGCAATGCGCCCCAGTAGCCGTTGCCAACTGTGCCGATAATGGCACAAGCGTTTTTTTTCTCCAAACTATCAATAGCTTGTGCGATCCATTGTGTGATGGATGTTTTGCCGTTTGTGCCTGTTACGCCAATCACGTCTAATGGGTTTTCGGTGTTGCCATACGCTGTGGCGGCTAACATGCCTGCGCGTTGGCGCAATTTAGCAATGGGTTGATTGGGTACTTGCCATTCAGGCTGCCATGCAAAATCGCCGTCTGCGTCCCAGTAAACAAATGCTGCACCGTGGTTGATGGCAGCCTGAATGTAGGTTCTGCCATCTGCATATTCGCCTTGGCATGCGACAAAGGTGTCACCTGTGCGTATTTGGCGGCTGTCGGCTGTTAGGTGTTCGGTTTCACTTGGGAAATGTTTAAGCGTTGGGAGTTCTGTTTGTTTGGGTGCGGCGATTTTGCTAAACATTTTGGTTAATCCTTTGTATTGATGTTTGAATTATTTTTCAGGCTGCCTAAAATTATCCGTATATTTTACGTAAACGACCTTTATCATGCAAAACGCACAACAAAGGTCTGTTTTATTATCGTGTAGCTACTTTTTCAGGCTGCGTTTCGTTAATATCAGTTTCGGTTACATAAGTAGGTTTTACGCCTAAAATTTTCAAACCACCACCCATGATTTCACGGAATGCTGGACCTGCCACTGTACCACCGTAGTAACCATTTCCGCTTGGTTCATCAATGGTTACAGCCACAATCAAGCGCGGATTTTCTGCTGGCGCAAAGCCCACAAAGCTGGCACGGTATTTGCCTTCATATTTACCGTCTTCTGCTTTTCGTGCTGTACCCGTTTTGGCTGCAACGTCAAAGCCTGGTACTGCGCCTGCCTGACCTGTACCACCTTTTTTGGTAATACTCATCATCATTTCGCGCATTTGACGTGCAGTGTCTGGTTTGATGATTTGCGTGCCTTCTGGGCGTTGAGTTTGTTTGAAAATGGTAGCTGGCATCAATTTGCCGTCCGTTGTGAAAATGGTGTATGCCTGCGCCATTTGCAACAAATTCACGGTAATCGCGTAGCCATAAGACATCACAGCGCGGTCTAGCTTGGACCATTGTGAAGCTGGTTTAATCGCTGCGCTTTGTTCGCCGCTCACACCCGACTTGGTTTTGCTACCAAATCCCACTTTTCTGAATTGCTGATACAACTCATCAGGTGAATACATCGCTGCGATTTTGCTTGTACCCACGTTAGACGATTTTTGCAAAATGCCTTCAGTGCTTAATGAAGGATAGCTGTGTGGGTCTTTAATCGTTTTACCTGACACTTCATAAGGCGAAGTATTAAACCAAGTATGGCGATTAATTTTGCCATCATCTAATGCTTTAGAAACCACAAAAGGTTTTATCACCGAACCAGGTTCCAGCGTTACACCCACTGCAAAATTACGCAAACTGTCTTCAGGATAAGCCTGATAAAAGTTTGCATCATAATCAGGCAAACTGCTCATCGCCAAAATTTCGCCCGTTTGCGCATCTAAAACCACCGCGCCGCCTGCTTTCGCATTAAAGTGTTTTAGCGTGGCGACTAACTGGTCGTGTGCCAACTGCTGAATGGAACTATCAACCGATAAAACTAATGTTTCCCCTGGTTGTGCCACCACATTATCAGGCGAATCAATCAATTCAACGATATTTTGATGGCGGTCGCGCAGAACCACTTGTTGCCCATCTTTACCTTTCAACGCTTCGTCTTGAGTGCGTTCAATCCCTTCCAAGCCTTTGCCTTCGCTATTGGCAAATCCCACAATATGCGAGAACAAGTTACCCGTTGGATAAGTGCGCTCAGTACGGTTTTCAAAACGCAAGGTGGGGATTTTTAAAGCCTTAAGCTGGTCAGCTTCATCTAAAGACAATTCTGCTTTAAATTTTACATACTGGCTTGAAGTATCTTGCAATTTTTGACGAACTTCTTTTTCAGGCAGCTTCAGAATTTTAGCCAATTTTGCAAACTGTTCATCGCTCACAATTTTCCAGTTCACGCTATCGCCAGCGCGTTTTGGTGTGTAAATAGCGCGCGGATTGAACGTAGCAATTTTCAAATAACGGCTTGCTGCCAAAATAGTGCCATTGCGGTCAGTAATCATGCCACGCAGCGCAGGTTCACGAATACTACGCACCACGCGGTCGTTACCAAACTTGCTTAATTCGTTGCGGTGATTAGCTTGAACCATAAAACTATAGCCAACCAAAACAAAAAACGCCCCACCAATAGCTACTAAAAGCCATGACAAGCGTTTATTGTTTTCCACCACCAGCCGCGTTTTTTCTTCTTTTTTTGCCATGTACGGCTTATATTCATTACGAATCAGCATATTATTTCTTTAAAAAACTACTATGGTTAATGCACTTATCTTTTAATATTGCGTTGCCAACGCCCTTATGTACTAGATGTACACGGCGGTCGCTGTCGCCTTATTATTAAAAAATAATTGCATCAACTACTAGGTTAAAATCTCAAAGCAACAGTTTCTTCAGGTTTCGGCTCGTGCATTTTCATTCTAGTCGCCGCTTCCATCACTTGTTTTTTATCAGAATACTTCGTTTGCTCATAAAGCAATTCCGCCCGTTCCTGATTCAAGCGAATTTCCTCTTCCTGCCCTTTACCATATAAATGCGTTTGCCGCTTAATGCCCATGCGTAAATCCGTCACATAAAGCGCAGACATCGTAACCGCAATCAACAAAATCAAATTAAATTTAGAAAACGTCATCTTTCCACTTACTTTCAGGCAGCCTGAAATTTAAATTCGCCACTCGTTCGCTCCGCCAGACGCAACACCGCAGAACGCGCTCGTAGGTTTGCCGCCAATTCCGCTTCACTTGCCTTAATCGCCTTGCCAATTGCCAACAAAGGCGGTTGCGGCAAATCCGCTTCACGAACCGCCGCCCATTTCGGCAGCGGCGCATGCGTAGAATATTGGCGGATAAACTGCTTCACAATCCTATCTTCCAAAGAATGGAACGAAATCACAGACAAGCGCCCACCCACATTCAAACGCGAGACAACTTGCGGCAAGACCTCCTTGACCTCGTCCAATTCGCGGTTAATAAAGATGCGAATGGCTTGGAAGGTGCGCGTAGCAGGGTCTTGTCCACGCTCACGAGTACGGACGCATTGCGCCGCGATTTGCGCCAACTGGTGGGTTGTATTGATGGGAGTTTTACCGCGTTGCGCGACAATGGCACGCGCAATCTGGCGACTAAACCGCTCTTCACCATAATTTTTAATTACCTCGTGTATTTCCAATTCATCAGCCACCGCCAACCATTCTGCCGCCGACTGACCGCGAGTGGTATCCATACGCATATCCAAAGGCGCGTCAAAACGGAAACTAAACCCGCGCGATGCGTCATCAATTTGCGGCGAAGAAATGCCCAAATCAAACAACGCACCATCAATTTTTTCAATATTCAAATCATCTAACGCAGCCTGAAAAGTCGCAAAGCCATTGTGAACCACGCTCACACGCTTATCATTTGCTGCCAACTCCTGCGCCACAGCAATCGCCTGAGGGTCTTTATCAAACACCACCAAACGCCCTGCTTCGCCCAGTTTTGACAAAATTAAACGCGAATGCCCACCTCGCCCAAACGTGCCGTCCACATAAACGCCATTGGGCTGAATATTCAGTCCATCAACCGCTTCATGCAGCAAAACAGTAATATGTTCAAAAGTTTGGTTCGTCATAATTGCAAATCAGTTTGGCTCAAATCAAAATCAAGTTCATCAGGGTCAATGGACAACGCGGCTTCTGTTTTTGCCAGTTTTTGTTCGCGTCCCCACAATTCCAAACGGTTCACGCGCCCAACCAGCATCACATCTTTATCAAAATTCACTAAACGCCGCAGATTGGCAGGCAACAGCACACGCCCTGCCCCGTCCAATTCCAACGTATCCGCATTATGCAACAACAAATTTTGATAAAGCTGCAAATTCGGCTTGCCTTTCACATTCAACGCAAGCAGTTGGCGTTCCACTTTTTCCCACTCACATTCAGGATACACCAGCAAACGGTCGCGGCTATCCAAAGTCGCCACCAGCGTATTTTCAGCAAATTCACGCGACAAAACATCACGGAACTTGGCAGGAATTGCCAACCGTCCTTTGTTGTCTATCGTTAATTCATGTGAACCGCGAAACATATTGCAGCCTGAAAAATAAGGTTAGAAAAATCAGAAAACGACACTTCGCACCACTTTCCACCACAACCCGACACTATAATAGAAAAACGCGTTTACATCAAACCACCAAAACGCAGCAAAACATCTGATTTAAACGAAAATTTTGTAAAAATGCAGCCTGAAAAATCATAATTCAGCCATGAAATTGCGTTTCAGTTATTGAATAATTAAAAATATTAAATAAAACAAATAGAAACCAAATTTGCTTATTTTGTAAGCAAATTTTTCCGACCATTTTCAGGCTGCACCTTTTACACAATTTAACCCGTATCACACACGCAAAAAGCAGCCTGAAAACTGATTTTCAGGCTGCTTTTTGTTACTCAATCAAATAAAATCACCCCACAACGTCTGCATTGCCGCAATCGCCGCCAAACTTGCTGTTTCCGTCCGCAGAACGCGTTTACCCAACGTAACTGCTTGAAAACCCACATCAAACGCCGCTTGCTCTTCCGCAACCGTCCAGCCACCTTCAGGACCAATCATCAAATGCACTTTTTCAGGCGCAGGCGCGATATTGCTCAGCGTGGTTGCGCGATTGAGGCTCATCAGCAAATGCAATTCATCGGGCGAAACTTGTCGCAAATAATCGCGCAAACTGATAATCGGCTGCACCACTGGCACAATATTTCGCCCACTTTGTTCGCAAGCGGAAATCACAATTTCTTGCCAACGCTGCACGCGCTTGTCCGCTCGCTCGCCCGACAATCGCACCACGCAGCGTTCGCTCAAAATCGGCTGAATGCTTGCCACACCCAATTCCACGCTTTTTTGCAGCGTGAAATCCATGCGATCGCCGCTGGAAATGGCTTGCACCAGCGTGATGTTTAGCTTGCTTTCGTGATTGGCGGCGGCAATTTCGGTTATGCGGCAAGTGGCTTGCCGTTTGCCCACTTCGGTTAATTCGGCGTGGTATTCGTTGCCATCGCCATTGAATAGCGTGAGTGCGTCGCCAGCATTGAGGCGCAAAACGTGAACGTGGCGGACGATGTTTTCAGGCAGCGAATAGTCGCTATAGTCGGTTAAGGTGTCGGTTAAATAAAATCGTGGCATTTTGTTTGATAAGGGAAAGTGTTAATATAATTACTTTATATTTTAACAAAATTCTACCGATGAAACCGATTGAAATGCTTGAAATGGCGGTTCGTGATGTTGCGGAGCGTGAAATTATGCCTTATTTTTTGAAAACGGCTTATTCGCACAAGGCGGACTGCAGCGTGCTTTCTCAGGCGGATTTGGCGGCGCAACAGGCGTTGGTTTTCAGGCTGCGTGAGATTATTGATGTGCCTGTTTTGGGCGAGGAAATGGCGGCTGATGTGCAGTTGCGTTTGTGGCGTGATTCGGCGGACGGTTTGTGGGTGATTGACCCGATTGATGGGACGAATAATTTTGTGAATGGAATTCCGCATTTTGCGGTTTCGGCGGCGTTTGTGCAGCAGAGTCGCACGCAAATGGGGTTGGTGTTTAATCCTGTGAGTGGCGAATGTTTTTCGGCGGTACGTGGCTTTGGGGCGTTTTTGAATGGCGAAAAGTTGCCGTTGCGCCGTGTGCCAAAAAAGCTGCGTGAAGCGATTGCTGGCGTGGATATGAAACGACTGCGCTCGGCGAAATTAGCCAGCAGCATTCATCATTTTGCGCCTTTTGGAACTTCGCGCTGTTTGGGTAGCAGTACGCTGGATTGGTGTTATTTGGCAGCGGGTCGCTATGATATTTATATTCACGGCGGACAAAATTTTTGGGATTACGCGGCTGGGGCGTTGATTTTTGAGGAGTCAGGTGGCTTGCTGACGACGCTGGAGGGCGATGATTTTTGGAGTGGTTTACATACGTTTAAACGCTCTGTGATTGCGGCTGGGCTGCCTGAATTGTTTGAGAGTTGGGTGGGTTGGATTCGGAAAAATCAGTGAATGTTTTTCAGGCTGCGTTTTGTATTGAAATGCAGCCTGAAAAAGGTTATTGCACATACCAAATGCTAGAATAAAACCGTTTATCTCTTTGTTCAAAAACGCTGACACTAGCAGGGATTTTGCCAACAAGATAGGTGATATATCAGCCAGTTGCGCTGTTTTCAAAAAACACGCTAACAGAATCTGCAAATTTCTGCGCTTTTTCGTCCCACAATGAATAATTGCCTTGATAAATTAAACGTGAAGCATAGCCTGTATTAGATGGTGAGAAAATGTACTGGCAGCCAAACTGATTATTGGGCGCAGGTTTCAACTGCTTCATCATTTTGGCAATATCAGGGGTTACATCTTCCAGCGTTAGCCCATGTTCCGCAGCAGAGGCTTCTGTGGGATATTCTTTTTTCATCTCTGCCAATTTGAAATTTTCATAGGCTTTGAGCATGGAAAGCGAAGTTAATAACATTACTTTTGCACCATCGTCAGAATAGTCGTACGTCAAAATCACGCAATCATTTTTGGGATACTGCGTAGCAAGCGGCAAATAAACCACGCTACTTTCGCCCATTTCGGGTTCTTTACTCTGATATTTTGGCGTGAAAAATTTATCCCAATCTGCTTGCTGCCATTTTTTCATAGGGAATGACTGGCACATTTTTAGGCTGTGGCGCAGATGTATTTTCAGGCTGGCAAGCCGTTAAAAATATCGCTAAGAACAAAAAAGAATGAATCATTTTCATCATATTGCTCCCACAAAAACAATTCAGGCAGCCTAAAAAAACTAATTCGTTTTCAGGCTGCCTGTTTATTTTTAACTCAATTTCGCTTTAACCAAATCCTGCACCGCAGTCGGATTGGCCTTGCCTTTGCTGGCTTTCATCACTTGACCGACAATCGCATTCAACGCTTTTTCGTTGCCCGATTTGTATTGTTCAACCGCTTTCGCGTTGTTCGCCAATACTTCATCAACCATTGCTTCAATCGCGCCTGTGTCCGTGATTTGAACTAAACCATGTTTTTCAATGATTTGCTCAATCGTGGCATCGGGTTCAGCCCACATCGCTTCAAACGCTTTTTTCGCCAATTTGCTGCTCAACGTGCCGTCCGCGATTTTGCCAACCAACGCCGCCAAACGTGCTGCTGTAATTGGGCTTTGCGCCAACTCTAAACCTTCTTTGTTTAAAGTTGCTGCCAATTCACCATTCATCCAGTTGGCAACCAATTTGCCTTGATTGCTCGCGCTCGCCGCTTCCGTGAAAAAAGCAGCCTGCACACGCGAACCCGTCAGCAAACGCGCATCGTATTCGCTCACGCCAAATTCATTCACAAAACGCACCGCCATTTCTTTTGGTAATTCAGGCATTTGCGCTTTGGCTTTTTCCATTTGCGCGTCCGAAATGATGACTGGCAACAAATCAGGGTCGGGGAAATAGCGATAATCGTGCGCGTCTTCTTTCAGGCGCATCACGCGCGTTTCGCCTTTGTCAGGGTCAAACAACATGGTTGCTTGTTGCACCTTGCCGCCGTCTTCCAAAATCTCAATTTGAGCTTCCACTTCGTAATTAATCGCTTGCTCCAAGAAACGGAATGAGTTTAAGTTCTTGATTTCACGGCGTGTACCAAATTCCGCTTGACCTTTTGGGCGTACCGACACATTCGCATCCACACGGAACGAACCTTCCGCCATATTGCCATCGCAAATATCCAACCAAGTTACCAAACCGTGCAAGGCTTTCGCATAGGCAACTGCTTCTGCCGCCGAACGCATTTCAGGCTCGGAAACCACTTCCAACAAAGGCGTACCTGCGCGGTTCAAGTCAATCCCAGTCGCGCCGTTTAAGCCCTCGTGAACGGATTTACCTGCGTCTTCTTCCATGTGGGCGCGAGTTACGTTAATCATTTTCACGTCATTGCCAACCACGATTTCTAATTGACCATGTTCCACGATTGGCAAATCTAACTGGCTGATTTGATAGCCTTTTGGTAAATCTGGGTAGAAATAATTTTTGCGGTCAAACACATTTTTTTGATTGATTTTCGCGTTCAGAGCCAAGCCCAATTTAATCGCCTTTTCCACGACTTCGCGGTTCATTACAGGCAACACGCCAGGTAAAGCGCATTCTACAACGCTGGCGTGAGCATTCGGTTCTGCGCCAAAAGCAGTGCTTGCACCGCTAAAAATTTTGGATTTGGTGTTGAGTTGAACGTGGATTTCTAATCCGATTACGGTTTCCCAAGTCATTGTTTTGTCTTTCTTTTGTATTTTAAAAGTTTTAAGAAATGGTGTTTCAGGCTGCCTTCATTCGCTTATTCAATTCTTGAATCACAACGCTGCTGTTTGTGCCAAACGAAATGCCATCATTGCTTTGTATCATGCGTTCCAAATTCAGGTAAATGTGTTCGCCTTGTTGCGTGGTTATGATGATGCCGATGTCTTTATCATATCTTCTTCTGTTATCTGCACGCTCAACATACCAATGCACTGCTTTGGCTATATCTGTATATTTCAGGCTGCCTGAGAAAGGGTAAACGCAAAAATGTACGTCATCATTGTCTAAATAAATAAATTCAGATGGATTGCGCCAATACCAATATATTTCACTGCTCATTTTATGTAGGATATAAACAAGTAAAGCGACAAATGCTGCTAATAATAACCAAGATTCACCAATAGGTAAAAGCCACACAAAATAAGCTACCAATAAGGTTACGGCTAAACTCGCTGCCCCAAAAATCAACCAACTGATTCTGTGATTTTTAAATTGCCATTGTTGCACAGGAAAATTCATTTTATTCCCCCATTAATTTTCAGGCTGCCTATGTGATAGCGTATGAAAATACACTATAGTCAATGCCCTTATCTTTTAATACAGCGTTATCAATGGAATTGAGAACTTTTGGAACCAAGCAAAAGTCATTTACGTAAGTTTAACGGCATTCCCAAAGAGCATTTTGAGCTGTATTTAAAGGCGTGCGAATGGTGTTTTAACAACAGTGAGATAAAAGTTAAAATTTCCGTTTTAAAACAATTAGTAAAATCGAGTTTATCCTAGTCATCTAGGACAGCCCCAAAAATAATTGCATCAACTATATTTTTTTCAGGCTGCCTTTATATAAAAAAGCAGCCTGAAAATGGTGTGCATATTATAACAGCCCTATCGATGTTCTTTCTATCGTTAGGGCTGTTTTTATTCGCGAAATTACTGATTAGCAACCAACTGTTGCAACGCTTCAGCCAATTCTTCATCGCGGAACGGTTTGTTCAAGAAACCGCGCGCGCCGTAGCTCAATGCCAGCAAACCTGTGTATTCGTCAGACAATGCAGAAATCACGAGAATATTTACGTTTGGGTCAAGCGTCATCAAAGACTGCACGCATTCCAAGCCGTCCATTCCTGGCATGGTAATGTCCATGGTTACAAATTGTGGGCGTGTTTTTCTGAATTGTTCCACAGCTTCGTTGCCGTTTGATGCGGTAGCGACGACTTCAAATTGAATGTCGCTGCCTGCTAAGCCGCGTTCGATGCGGTTACGAATCACGTTAGAATCATCAACAATCATTAATCTATACATACTGATTCTCCTTATAAATCAATTACAAAACGTGTGAACTGTTTTGAAACGGTGTGTACTTTAAATTTAGCGTGCAATTGGTTAATGCGTTCTTTCACAATATCCATGCCCACGCCACGACCTGCGTCTTCATCGGAATGGGTGTGCGTGGTGAAGCCTGGTTCAAAAATCAGTTGCAACAAGCGAGAATGCTCCCACGCTGCCAATTCTTGTTCGCTGGCTAAACCCATTTGGGCGGCTTTGGCGCGAATCAGCTCAAAGTCCAAACCTTTGCCGTCATCTTCCACAATCAGGCGCACATTGCCGCTGTTTTGTTCGACAAACAATTTCACTGTGCCTTCGCGTGATTTAGACAAAGCAGCACGTTCTTCAGGCTGCTCGATGCCGTGTACCACTGAGTTACGCAGCAATTGAATCAGCACATCTTTCCACGCTTGCAATTTGTCTGGGTGTTGGTCAAAGTATTCCATGCCACGCGCATCTAATGCGGCGATTTTGTTGTGGCGACTGGCAATTTCTTGCACAAATTTTTCAAATAATGGGGCAATGCCTGTTTGCGCCGCAGAAGTTTTTTGTGAACCTGTGGCTTCTGAAGGCTGCATTTTACTGTGCCATTCACGCGCTTGCAGTACCAAAGTCAGCAAGCCTTCTAAATCGACTACAGCACCTAAGAAATCGTTACCCGCCAAGCGGTCTTTATCCATCAATTTTTTAACAGCATCTTCAAACACTTCTGCTTTGCTGACGATTAGTTTTAGTTTCAGGGCAGACGCTTCGCCTTTAATCCCGTGAATATCGCGCGCAATGCTTTTGGCTTTTTCGCGCAAGTCGTATTCATTGTTTTCAGGCTGCTTCAGAGTGGTGTTGATGTCGTTCAGTGTTTGTACTGCGCCGCGCAAGAACGCTGCCATCATGCTGTAATCTGCGTTCATCAAGTGGCTAATCATTTCCGCTTGTTGGTTGGCTTGTTCTTGTTCGCGTTGCAATTGTTCTTCCAAACGTGCTGCGTCGGTAATATCGCGCACGCTGACCAGCACTTTGCTAATGGCGTTGTCTTTCACCACGCGTGAGAAGTTGAATGCTAAGGTGCGTGGTTCTTCATTATTATTTTGCACTTCCACGCGGCGCAATGGGTTCAAACCTGCAATCAGTTTTTCCACCACTCGCGCGTTGTAAAGCTGTTCTACAAACAATTTCAATGCGTTGCGTTTTTTGTCAGATGTGAGCATGTCGCTCGCCATTTCGAAGAAGTTGTTACCTGCTACGCGTTGTTGCCCCAAAATTTCTTCCAAAGCGCGTGAGTGTTGATGACCCACGTTCATGTCTTTGTCCAACAAGAACAAACCTTCTGATACTGAGTCCAAAATATCGCGCGTTTCTTGACGAGCTTTTTCCAGCACCACATCGGCTTTTTGCATTTGGCGAATGAAATAGAACACGAACACGCCAAAGAATGCCACCAGCAAGCCTACACCAGCCATTTGAATGTAACGTTCTTCACGCGCGGTTTGACGATAATCGTCGGTAAGCGATACCACCATGTTATCGACTGCGGTATAGACATTTTCTTGTTGTGCAGCAGCGAAATCAGACAAGGCTTGATAATCGGCATTTTCTTGCCCCAAGATTTGTAGCTGTTGCTGATAAGTTGCCCACAATTTTTTGACTTCTTCGTATTGTGCCAATGTTTTAGGGTTGTCGATTGGGTACACAGTGGCTTCTTTTTCACCTGCTGCGTCAAACTTACCGCCCACTTTAATCAAATCGAACATTTTATTGACTTGTTCGTTGGCGAATTTTACGGATTTGATGCTTTCATCAAGCGTTTTTTGATGCAATTGTGCGTTTCGCAAACGGTGAATATTTAAGCCTACGTCATACGTATAGTCACTCAGCTCACCGATGGCGTTGATTTGCATGTTCAAACGCGATTCTTTTACAGATAGTCGATAGTTTGTAACCAACACAATGCTAATCCGCACCAAAAATATACCCACGGCAAGCGTAATCGCGCGATATTTACCGCCGCCTTGTTTTACTTCAGACATGATTTCTACTCCAAATTATCCTGATTATAGATTTATGTAATGCTTGATTATATCTGTCAAAATTTCTATTAACTTGATGTAAAACAATAGCATTTTATTTACTCAGCCATAAATCACTCGTTAATGACTTAAGTCAAACAAAATTTGCAAAGAACATTTGTTGCTGATTTTTTCAGTTTGAAGATAGAAATGCAGCCTGAAAGATAATTTTAGGCTGCATTTTTCAGGCTGCAATTATTTCCTTAACCGCAATGCATTCCAAACCACCAACAACGAACTCGCACTCATCCCAATCGCCGCCATCCACGGCGTAACATGCCCCAGCACTGCCAACGGCACAACTGCCACGTTATACACCAGCCCCCAAAGCAAATTCTGCCGAATCACATTCTGCGTTCTGCGCGACTGATTCAACATCATCGGCAACGCGGTCAATTCATCGTTCAGCAACACAATATCCGCGCCGTCTCGCGCCACGTCCGCACTACCAGCCACCGCCGCCGACACATTCGCTGCTGCCAATACAGGCGCATCGTTAATCCCATCGCCCAGCATAAACACGCATTTGCCCTGCCCTTGCAATCGCTGCACATACGCCAATTTGTCTTCAGGCGATGCCGCCGCGCAACGGTTCGCAATCCCCAATTCGTCCGCCAACTGATTGACCGCCGCCGCGTTATCGCCACTCAACAAATGCACGGCGATATTTTCGCGCTGCAAATGCTGAATAATCGCCGCCGCGTCCGTTTTCACTTGGTCGCGCAGCAAAAAGGCAGCCTGAAAACCTGTTTGATTGCCCAATGCAATCACGCTGCCTTTTTCGCTCAATGCTGCCAATTTTTCAGGCAGCGTTCCTGCGATTTCTGCGACAAAATCAGGTTTACCGATTGACCAAATTTGCGTGTCGCCGTTCAACGTAATTTGCGCGGAAACGCCGTTGCCAATCTTGTTGATTTTATTTTGAATCTGAATGCTGCCTGAAAATTCATTCGCCAAACCCAACACAGCTCGTGCAATCGGGTGTTCAGAATGCTGCTCCAATAATTGCACCACCGCCACCAGTTCCGCCGTTTTCAGGCTGCCTGAAAAAATCTGCGTTTCCACAATGGATAATTGCCCAGTCGTCAGCGTACCAGTCTTATCCAAAACCGCATCGCTAACCTGCGCCAGCGTTTCCAGCGCATGACCACGCGCCACCAACACGCCGCCATTTGCCAATTTGCCCATGCTCGCCGCCAACGCCGCAGGGGTCGCCAACGACAACGCGCACGGACAAGTAATCACAAGCAACGCCACGATAATCCACACCGCTTGCAAAATATCCGCGAAATACCACCACGCGAAAAAAGTCGGAATCGCCAACACAATTTGCGCCAACGTAAACGCGCCAGCATATTTTTCAGCCAGCACCGCCAAACGCGGTTTTTGTGCCAATGCACGGTCAAGCAGTTTCACGATGTGCGCCAATCGTGTTTGGTTGCCAACTTGTTTTGCTTGGATAATCAAGGGACTGCCAACATTCAGCGTCCCAGCCGTAACCGTGCTGCCTGAAAATTTGGCAATCGGCACGGATTCGCCAGTTAACATCGCTTCGTTAATTTCACTTTCGCCACGCAACACGGTGCCGTCCACAGGCACAATTTCGCCAGCGCGAACCAAAATCACATCGTCAATTTTCAACGAAACCACCGCCGCTTCTTCGCTGGTTTCATCGGGAAAATGGCGCAACTGATGACAAAACGCTGGCACAAGTTTAACCAAACGCTCCGCCGCATCGCCTGCTTTTCGCCGCGCCGATTGCTCCATAAATCGCCCAATCAGCAAAAAAAACACCAGCATGGCAATGCTTTCAAAATACAAGCCCTGCCCCGAACCGTGATACAACGCGCCCAATCCTGCGATAAACGTCAGCGTAATCGCCATCGCAATCGGCGTATCCATGCCTGTGCGTTTGTTGCGAAAATCACGCCACGCGCCCATGTAAAACGGTTGCGCGGAATAAAACATGGTCGGCAGCACCATTAAAAAGCCACCCCAATGCAAAATCGTCAAATATTGCGATTCAATGTCGCCATACAAATAAGTGGGCAACGCAAACATCATCGTTTGCATACTCGCCAGCCCTGCAATCGCTAGACGGATTAACATTTGCTTGCGCTCGCGTGTGGTTTGCGCTTCTAATTTTTGCGAATCATAAGGCGCGGCGGAATAGCCTGTTTGCTGAATCAAGCGCAAAATGCCCGATAGCTGAATTTGCGAATCGTCCCAACGCACACGCACGCGCTGAGTGCTGTAATTCAATTCCGCGCGCACAATGCCAGCGCAACGCAATAATCGTTGTTCAATCAACCAAGTACACGCCGCGCAAGTGATGCCGCTCAACATCAACATGGCTTCTTTTTCGTTTTCAGGCAGCATTTCCACGAAATCGGCTTGCATTTCGGGTAAATCGTATAATTTTAATTGCGCCAAAATTTCGTCAGGCGGCAAAGCGGCTTGTTCGGCGTTAGCGGTGCGGTTTTGGTAATAATTGCCCAAGCCAGCGTCAATAATGCCTTGCGCGACCGATTGGCAACCCAAACAGCAAACGGCGTGTTCGTGTTGTTCGTATTGAATGGTTAAATGAATATTGTCGGGAACGGGCAAGCCGCAGTGGAAGCAGTTTTTTGACATGGTGTTTTTTCTGTAAAAATTTTCAGGCTACATTTTACTAGCAAAAAAAGTTTCAGGCTGCGTTCTAAGAATAAAACGCAGCCTGAAAATAGAATTAAGCAGATTCTGTTTGATGCGACCAATCGGTTTGTGATTGCAGTATCAACATAAATATCAGCAATAAAATGATGAGTGAGATGGCATGAAAAACGATATGGCAATTGCTAAAATCCATAGGCGATAAACGTATGATGGCGTTATGCACCATCAGTTCAAAATCATCTACGATTTCAGAATGAATGCTGGTAAACATGGCTGGGTTAATTTGTTAATTTCCGTTAGAATACATCAGGATTATAATTTTTATCTAGTTAAACTATGAATTTTTCAAAAAACGGGCAAAAAAAATAATATCTAACTGTTAAAATTAGACATTATGTATAAGTTTGCGTTGTATTTTTGCGACTTTTAGACAAATACGATTTACTGTCTTACAAAAAATCCCAGCTTCAACATTTATTCAAAGCTGGGATTTTTTCACTTTAAATTTCGTATTCAATGCGATTCAAGAAACTTTTTGTGCGTTCGTGTTTTGGGTTCGTGAGCAATTCCCTTGGCGAACCTTGTTCCACAATCACACCGCCATCCATCACAATCACCACATCAGCCACATCAAGCGCAAATTTGATTTCGTGAGTAACGACCACCATTGTCCAACCTTCATTCGCCAGTTCCTTCATCGTATTTAGCACATCTTGCACCAATTCAGGGTCCAGCGCGGAAGTGGGTTCGTCAAACAACATCAATTCAGGCTGCAATGCCAACGCGCGCGCAATGCCCACGCGCTGTTGCTGACCGCCTGATAATTGGTGCGGATACAAATCAGCTTTGTCGCCCAAGCCCACTTTGGCGAGCAATTTGTGCGCTTCTTCACGCGCCACGTCTTTGCTTTTGCCTTGCACTTGCACGGGCGCTTCCATCACGTTTTCCAGCG
The DNA here is from genome assembly GCF_030177895.1 of Kingella negevensis. Lineage (NCBI taxonomy): Bacteria > Pseudomonadati > Pseudomonadota > Betaproteobacteria > Neisseriales > Neisseriaceae > Kingella > Kingella negevensis. Next base: position 56,430 of record NZ_CP123448.1, on the reverse strand, counting down.
CGGTTTTGTGTGGGAATAGGTTGTATTGTTGGAACACCATGCCTGATTTGCGGCGCAACGCCAAAATGTCTTTTTTGCTCGGTTTCTTAGCAAAATCAATGCTGACAATCGGTTCACGTTCAAAGCAAATTGTGCCTTGTTCGGGCGTTTCCAGCGCGTTCAGGCAGCGTAAAAATGTGGTTTTGCCTGAGCCTGAAGGTCCTAAAATCACAACGACTTGACCTTTTGTGATGTCTAAATCAATGCCGCGCAAAATGGTGTTTTTGCCAAATGTTTTTTGAATATTTTTAATTTGAATCATGGGAATTTTCCTATTTTTTCAGGCTGCAATTATGAAACGCAGCCTGAAAAATTATCGTGCAACGTGTCTATCAAAATGTTTTTCCAAGCGCGCTTGTACCACAAACAACACCCAGCAGAACAGCCAATAAGTGAAGCCCACTTCAATGTAAACAGGCAAGAAATCGTATGACGTGTTGGCGTATTGCTGCGCCACGCGGAACATTTCGGTTACGGTTACAAACGATGCCAATGAGGTTTCTTTGAACAAACCGATAAACGAATTGCTCAACGGCGGCACGGCAACGCGCAAGGCTTGCGGCGCGATAATGCGGCGGAACGTCTGCATATACGTCATGCCGATAGAGAAACCTGCTTCCCATTGCCCTTTTAGCACAGACAAAATCGCGGCGCGGACGGTTTCTGAGCCATACGCGCCCACGTTCAATGAAAACGCGATAATGGCGGCTGGGATTGGGTCAATAAAAATATTCATGGCTGGCAAACCGTAAAACACAATCGCCAGTTGCACCACCATTGGCGTGCCGCGAATAATGGAAATGTAAACTTTTAAAATTGCCAAGATAATGCGATGAAATACGCCACCGCGCGGCATCACGCGCACCAAGGCGACTGCTATGGCGATTATCATGCCGCAGATAAACGAAGCAATGGCTAACGGCACAGACACCATAAAGCCTGATTTCATTAAGGGAACAAACGCATCAATCATCAACGTGGCGCGCGCATCTGTCATAAAAGGAAGAGAGGCGAGGAATTGATGTAGCATAGAAAACCTTTCGCTTTTTTAAACTTTCAGGCTGCGTTTACAGTTACGGACAAGGATAAACCTTGTCCCTACTAAGAGATTTATTGCAACCTGAAAAACACGGAAAGTGCTCAAGCCTATAAAAAACTTGAACACTCTTTAATAAATCAAAATATTACTGAACGCTGATGTCTTTACCAAAGAACTGTTCGCCTAATTTTTTCAGCGTACCGTCTTGTTGCAATTCTTTCATCGCCGCGCTCATTTTTGCCAACGCTTCATCGTTACCCTTCTTCACAATCAAGCCAGAACCCACACGCTCTTCTTTTGGCGCATTCCAAACGATTTTCACATCAGCATTTGGATTTTTCTTCAAGTAATCCAACACAGCCAATTCATCGTTCAAAGTCGCGTCTGCGCGTTTTTGCTCAATCAACATCAGAGACTGCGCCAAGCCGTCCACAGGCACAATTTCCGCGCCAGCCGCTTTTGCGCGTTCGCCGTAGTTGCTAGACAAAGATTGCGCGGTTTTAATGCCTTTGATGTCTTCGATTGTTTTCACAGTTGCGTTGTCTTTACCGACAACCAACACCGCGCCGCTCCAGCTATATGGCTCAGTTTTGTCAAAAGTTGCCTTGCGCTCAGGGCTAGTCAAACCTACTTGGTTCGCCACAATATCAAAACGCCCTGCTTTCAAACCAGCCATCATGCTGTCCCATTGCGTTTCTTTGAACTCAACAGTCGCGCCCAATTTTGCCGCCACAGCACGAGCCACTTCCACGTCATAACCAGTTAATTTGCCGCTTGCATCGTGGTAGCTGAATGGCGCGTAAGTGCCTTCTGTGCCAACTGTAATCACGCCTTTGTTGTTCAAGCGGTCAATCAGGCTGCCTGAAGCGTTGTTTTGTGCAGGGGCTGCTGAAGAAGCCGCTGGTGCTGCGCCTGAAGCAGGTACGCCGTTATTGGCTGATTGCTGACCGCCACAAGCAGCCAAAGCTACCAAAGCAGCAGACAAAAGAAATTTTTTCACGATAAGTACTCCGATTGTTAAAATTTAAGTTGGCGCGCATTGTACTGTAAAATTTAAGTTTATTTTAGAATAATCGGCTATATATTTTATTCATAATGCGCATTCGGGCAGTTTCAGGCAGCCTGAAAAACCGATATATTCTCTCTTTTTTGAACAATTATTTTTATCATGTCAGAAATTCAAACCAATCATTTAAAAGGCACACGCGGATTTCGCCGCGTACTCAACGCCGCAGGGTATTCCAAAGATGGCTTAATCGCCGCCTATCAACACGAAGCCGCATTTCGTCAACTGGTCGTTTTACACGCCGTTTTGCTGATTGCCGTGTGGTGCTTTGACTTTGACAGCACACAACGCATGATTTTGATTGCCGCATCATTCCTATCCCTAATTACCGAGCTGTTTAACTCAGGCATTGAAGCCGTTGTGGACGACATTTCACTGGAAATCCGCCCACTTGCCAAACGTGCCAAAGACGTGGGTTCAGCCGCTCAAATGTTGGCTTTGACTCTGCTCGCCATTTTGTGGGCGATTGCCCTGTTTTCATAAAGGAGACACATCATGCAGACTTCACTTCCCATATTTCGCGTGGGCGGATTATGCGCCACCATTTCGCTTGAAAACGAACAAGAAAACATTAACCAATTATGGCAAGACTGGTTTTCAGGCAGCCTGAAAGACACATTACCAGCGTTCAGCACCAGCGTTTATTGTGTGCGACACAGTTATCAAGAAAACGGTAGTTACACCCTAATTATCGGTAAACTGATTTCAAACGATGCCACGCTGCCTGAAAACGCGGCTGATGTGTGGTTACCGCCGCAGCAATACCACACGTATTCGCTGCCTGAAAAGCACCATTCTGCAGCGGCTGACGTTTGGCAGCAAATTTTAGCGGATAGCGAATTGCCCACGCGCCGTTTTAAAGCTGATTTTGAAACTTACCCTGCTTTTGGCGAAGCAAAGATTTATGTCGGCATTAAAGGCAAAGTGGAAATGGCTGAAGAATATTTTGATGATGAAGCGTAGTTTTCAGGCTGCAAATATAAACGCAGCCTGAAAAAAGGAAAAACCATGTTACAAAACCCAAGCGTTGCCGTCATCACCTCCACCATCGGCAGACCCGATTTAGAACGATATTGCGGTAACACGCGAATTGAAAAACCGAAATAAAAAAGTAGCCAAAACAGGGAAATACACCGTTAATTACATCTACGATATTGTCAAAACCAGTTTAACCCAAGACCCCTATCAATTTTTCCTAACCCAATACGGCGAAGAAAAAGCCCACCAAATCATCAACGCATGGCTACGTGAACTTAATCGCAAACATATCGAACTATACGGCGGCAGACCATGGGCAAAAGAAGACTAAACACAGCCTGAAAATCATCAAATCCCATTTTCAGGCTGCATAAACCACCCCAAAAACGCAGCCTGAAAACCCCAGCCTCACAAAAAAACAGGAAAACCCACCATGAACCCACTACACACCCTATTCCACCCCCAATCCATCGCCGTGATTGGCGCGTCAGAACGCTACGGCAGCGCAGGGCGCAACGTGTTTTCCCTGCTCACCGCCAACCAATGCGCCGCCACCATCACCCCCATCAACCCCAACCACAAAACCATTGGCGGACAAAAATCCTACAGCTCACTCAGCGAAGCTACCAACGAACACACCTTTGACGTTATCGTCATCGTATTAGCCGCAGACAAAGTCAGCAGCATTATTCGCGAAGCCAACAAAGCCAACATACAAAACATCGTCTTAATCAACGAACTCGACCCCACCCCAAGCAGCCTGAAAAGCAAATTAGACCGCGCTGCCGAACAAGCACGCAAAGCCAATATTCAGCTCATAGCCGTCCCAATCAGCGGCTTGCTCGGCTTATTCAAGCAGCCTGAAAACACCGCCTGCGCCTACATCGGACAATCCTCAGGCATTGCCGACTGCATGGACAACTACACCCAAGAGCGCGGCATCGTCTTCAGCCGCTTTCTCACGCTTAACCCCCACAGCTACCCCGTCAGCACAGGCAAAATCATCGACTACATCGCCGCCGAACCCATCACCACCGCCTTGCTTGTCCACATCAGCAAGCTAGACAACCCACGCGAACTCATCAGCGCGTTGGCAGCCGCATCACGCCACAAACCCATTGTCTTGCTCTCCACCCTTGCCGACCGCGAAGAAGAAGCCCTGTTTGCCCAAGCCTTAGAACGCGTTCACGTTCTCACCGTCAGCACACTCACCCAATTCTTCACCGCGTCCAAACTCATTCACACAGGCATCATCAGTCGCGGTAAAAATTTAAGCATTATCAGCAACTCCCCACAAATCAGCACCTTACTACTGAAAACAGTCGCCAGCACCGAGCTAAACCTAGCCGAACCCAGCGCAGCCACCACACGCGCCATCAGCAAAATGCTCGCCTACAAACCCAGCGAATACAACCCCCTAGATTTGCCTGCGGACACCGTTTCAGGCGTTTTTCAGGCTGCCGTATCCCAATATCTCAGCGATGAAAACACAGACGCAGTCGCCTTTATTTACGCAGGCACAAACGCGGCCGAAAGCAACCAAGTCGCCCAAATGGTATCCAGTTTGCAAAAACAAAACCGCAAACCCCTATTGCTCGTATGGCTCGGCAGAGCAGACACCGAAGACACACGCAAACTCTTCAACAGCCGCAAAAACCTACACTTCAAGCAGCCTGAACACGCCCTACACGCACTCGTCCAGCTCAACTGGTATCGTCAGCATAGCCAACAACGCCACCGCACAGGCGCATTCCACGACTACCACTACGCCCACACCGCCACCGAAGAGCTACGCAAACACCTGCGCCCCCTGCTACCGATTGCCGTACTCCCAGCAGGCAAAACCAACTCCGCCTATTTTTTAACAGGACTGCAAGCCTATTACCAACCTGATTTCAGCAAAAAAACCAACCACTTGCAGCTAAACTGGGAAAAACAAGAACCCTTTGGGCAAGTTCTCACACTTCGCGTTCGCAATCGCCAAGTGAAACTCTTGCCGCCCGTAACACCCGAAATCATCAGCAAAGCCATTAGCCAACTCAATCTGCCCAACATTATTTGGCAAGACTGGCTGCTAAACTGCGCCGACATACTCAGTCGCTTGCCCGAAATTCACAGCAGTACACTCGAGCTATCGCATGACGAAGACAAAGGCATTGTGTGCAGCAACATCGCACTCAATTTGCAAGACGTAGAAAGTTTCACAGGCAGCCCAAACATCTTCACGCCCTACCCAACGCACGAACAGCAAATCACGCTGAAAAGCGGAGAAACCGCTTGGCTGCGCCCCGTCCGCCCCGAAGATGCCAGCCTGATTCAACGTCTAGCCGCCGAGCAAAGCGAACAAAGCCGTTACACCCGATTCATGAGTAAAGCCAACAACATTCCCCCAGCCCTGCTTGCACGGCTCAGCCACCCTGACTATCAGCGCGAATACGCCCTATTGCTGCACGATGAAGAGCAAAATCCGCTTGCCCACGCCAGCTATACCGCCGACCCTGATATGCAAAGCTGCGAATTTGGCATCAGCATTGCCGACAAGTTGCAAGGGCAAGGCGTAGGCGTGTTGCTGATGCACAAACTCATTGAACGCGCCAAAGAACAAGGCTTTGTACGCATACGCGCCGAAATTTTGGCGGATAATCACCCCATGCAGAAACTCGCGTTGAAACTGGGTTTTGTGTTGTCCAAAAACGCCGAAGATAACGGTTTAGTAGATGCTGTTCTCACTCTGTAACGGTAGGTCGGCACATTTATGCCCGACAATCGCAGCCTGAAACTCCCTTAGGGTGCACCAAAACTTTCAGGCTGCATTCCTAGTCTTTACAAAAATGTAGCCTGAAAACACAAATAACCGCTTGGTCATTTTCCAATTTATCGGTATGATTTTCAGGCTGCGAGAGATTTCTCACGCAGCCTGAAATTTTTTAACTCTTCAAAGGAAAACAACATGGCACAAGTAACCTTACAAGGCACACCTGTTCAAGTAAACGGCACATTCCCAACCGTTGGCACAGCCGCACCCGCATTCACCTTAACCGCAGCAGATTTGTCAGACAAAACATTGGCAGACTTCGCAGGCAAACGCAAAGTGTTAAACATTTTCCCAAGCGTGGACACAGGTGTTTGCGCTCAATCTGTTCGCACGTTCAACAAACACGCATCTAACTTGGAAAACACCGTTGTATTGTGCATTTCTGCTGATTTGCCATTTGCACAAGCACGTTTCTGTGGCGCAGAAGGCTTGGACAACGTGGTTACTTTGTCTAGCTTCCGCAGCGATTTTGCACAAGCGTACGGCGTGGCATTAGCTGAAGGTCCATTGAAAGGCTTAACTGCTCGTTCTGTTGTGGTTTTAGATGAAAACAACAACGTGTTGCACGCACAACTGGTTTCTGAAATCAAAGAAGAACCTGATTACGATGCAGCGATTGCAGTCCTGTAATCCTATAGTTAATGCACTTATATACTATTCGTACACGGCGGGCGTTGTCGCCTTGTCTTAAAAAATAATTGCATCAACTATAAAAAAAGCAGCCTGAAACTTTCAGGCTGCTTTTTCATGGAACAATTTTATTTTTGAACAGGCGCAGATTTAGGGTCTGCTGCGCCTTTTTCTACTTTAGCGATTTTGATGTCAAACACCAAAGCAGAGTTTGCAGGGATTTTTGGCGTAGGCGATTGCGCACCGTAAGCCAATTCAGCAGGGATATACAAAGTGTATTCGCCGCCTTCTTTCATTAATTGCAAGCCTTCAGTCCAGCCTTTGATGACTGTGCCCTCTTTCATTGGGAATGGGATTGGCTCGTTGCCGTGTTCGTTTGGACCATCAAACACAGTACCATCAGGTAAACGACCTTCGTATTGAACCATCACACCGTCGCCCATCGCCACTTGCGGACCAGTACCTTCTTTTTTCACTTTATACTGCAAACCAGAAGCCGTTACTTTCACGCCTTCTTTTGTTTTGTTTTCGCTCAAGAATTTTTCACTTTTTGCAACAGCTTCGCTAGCCGCTTTAGCCGCAGCTGCTTGCAATTTTTCAGAAACCGTTTTCACCAGAGCTTGTTGTTGCTCTTGAGAAATTTGAGACGGTTTACCTGCGATTTGGTCGTTAATCGCTTGAGTTAAAGCAGCAATATCCACTTCAACACCGCTGTTTTTCAACATGCCCAACTGTGCGCTAGTCGCAAATTCGTAACCCAAGATATAGCCCAATTGTTTGCTATCACTTTCCAAACCAGCAGGCACGCCAGAAGCCGCTGCCGCACCTGAAGCCGCCGCGCCAGCAGATTGCTGTTGATTACAAGCCGCCAACAACATAGAAGCCGCGATTACGCCCAGCATAAATTGTTTTTTCATTTATTTTTCCTTTAAATAGTGTAAAAAAAGACAACGCGCGATTATAGCTGTTTTTCAGGCTGCCGCAAAAGCCGTTATAATCTCATTTTCCATTCTTCACACAAACTTATTATGATTAACGAAAAAACCGCCGTTTCAACGCAGCCTGAAAGTTCCCTATTCGACCAAGCGCAAGGCAATTTAAAAACCGTTCGCGACTTTTTGCGTTTCGCCGTGAGCCGTTTCAACGAAGCCCAATTATCGTTTGGACACGGCAGCGACAACGCCCACGACGAAGCTGCATACCTGATTTTGCACACACTGAACTTGCCATTGGACACGCTAGACCCATATTTAGACGCAGTCTTGCTACCCGATGAACGCCACGAATTGCTCGAATTATTGCGCCTACGCGTAGAAGAGCGCATTCCCGTTTCCTACCTAACCCACCAAGCATGGCAAGGCGATTTTGATTTTTATGTGGACGAGCGTGTGATTGTGCCACGTTCATTCATTTACGAGCTGTTGGGCGAACCGTTAAGCCCATGGATTGAATACCCAGAATTGGTTCACCGCGCATTAGATTTGTGTACAGGTTCAGGCTGCCTAGCCATTCAAATGGCGCACCACTACGAAGCCGCCGAAATTGATGCCGTGGACATCAGTTTAGACGCGTTAGAAGTCGCCGCGATTAACGTGGAAGACTACCATTTGGAAGACCAAATCAACCTGATTCACACCAATTTGTTTGAAGGCTTGGAAGGCACGTACGACTTGATTATCTCCAACCCACCGTATGTGGACGCAGAATCCGTTGCCGAATTGCCAGAAGAATACTTGCACGAGCCAGAATTGGCATTGGGCAGCGGCGAAGACGGTTTGGACGCAACACGAGAAATTCTGTTGCACGCCGCCAAATTCCTGAACCCGAAAGGTGTTTTGCTGGTAGAAATTGGACACAACCGCGATGTGTTAGAAGCCGCTTATCCTGAATTACCGTTTGTGTGGTTAGAAACCAGCGGTGGCGATGGCTTTGTGTTCTTACTGACACGCGAACAATTGTTGGGACAGGAATAATCCAACTTTTCAGGCTGCAAATGTAGGCTAGGTCGAGACCCAGCAATTTCTCATGCAGCCTGAAAAATCATTCAAAAAACGCTAGGTCGCAACCCAGCCTACGATTTATCGTGTAATAAAAAAGCAGCCTGAAACATGAAAAAACAAACCAAACACTTCCCCTTCCTGCGCGTCCAACAACAACGCTTTCAACTCGCCTACATCAACGACAGCAGCGCAACCGATACCCCCATCGAAAAACAGTTTTACCAATGGATTTGGCACGCCCTCAAAAACTTCTATCGCTACGCCGAAATCTCACTCGTGCTGTTAGACGAAGAAGCCGCACGCCAATACAACCACGATTATCGCGGCAAAGACTACGCCACTAACGTACTCAGTTTCGCCCACAACGAAGGCGAATTTTCTTACGCCGAACAAGAAGACACCCTGCGTGGCGACTTGATTATTTGCCCACAAGTAGTCGCCAAAGAAGCTGCCGAGCAAGGCAAATCCCTGCACGACCACTTCGCACATTTAGTCATTCACGGCACATTACACCTTATCGGTTTCGACCACATTGAAGACGAAGAAGCCGAAGAAATGGAAGCCTTGGAAACCAAATTATTGGCGCAATTAAATATCGCCGACCCATACGCAGCCTGAAAAATGAACTACCTAGAAACCAGCGCATTACAAAACGCCCACCAATCCCTACACGACACCATCGCCCAGCTCGCCCAAACAGAATGGTTTGAAGCGCAAACCCCGATTATTCAAGACACCCTAATCGCAGGTGCTATTCAAAAATTTGAATTTGTGTACGAACTCAGCGTCAAAATGATAAAACGGCAGCTCAAACTCAGCGCACTCAGCGATGATGAAATTGACAGCGCAGATTTCCGCGATATTTTACGCTACGCCGTCAAACAAGGCTTGATAGAAAACATAGATAACTGGTTGATTTACCGAACTATGCGAAACATCGCATCGCACACCTACAATCAAACCAAAGCCCAAGAAGTCTATCAAAAAATCGCCGATTTCCTGAGCAGCAGCGAATTTTTATTGCAACAACTCCAGCAACGTCATCCGCATGATTGATTTAACCGAAACACACTATCACATTGTCCAAGCCATACTCTCGCGCCACCTGCCACCGCATTACCGCGCATGGGCATTCGGTTCACGCGTAAAAGGCACAGCGCGGCAATATTCCGATTTAGATTTAGCCATTATCAGCGAAACACCGCTAGATTTAACCACGCTCACTTTATTGGAAAACGCCTTTAGCGACAGTGATTTGCCATTTACCGTAGATATTGTGGACTGGGCAAGCTGCGACCGCGTATTTCAGCAAATCATTCAACAAAATTACCAAGAAATCCCCTTTTAGTACATGAAACCCGTAGGGTGCGCCCCGCGCACCAAAATCTTCAGGCAGCCTGAAAAGCGGTGCGCACGGCACACCCTACGTCATCACTTTTGTGTACTAAAGCAACCTGAAAATTTTTCAATTCAACAAAAGCACAAAATGGACGACACACAACCCACCCTATTCAACCGCCTATTCAAACGCGTATCCAACAGTTTGCTGCCTGAAAACATCGAGCAGCTTACCGAGATCCTAAAAGAATGCCAACAAAACGGCATGATAGACGGTGAAACCCTATCACGCCTAGAGAACAGTATCAAATTCAGCCAGTTAAATGTGCGCGATGCCATGATAACTCGCGCCCAAATGGACGTGATTAAAACCACTGACAGCATGGAGCGCATCATCGCCTACGCCGTGGACACCGCGCATTCCCGTTTCCCCGTGATTGAAGAAGACAAAGACCACATCATCGGCATTCTTCACGCCAAAGATTTGCTCAAATACACGCTCAACCCAGAGCAATTCAAGCTAGAACACATCTTGCGCCCAGCCGTGTTTGTGCCAGAAAGCAAATCGCTCACCATTTTGCTCAAAGAATTTCAAACCCAGCACAACCACATGGCGATTGTTGTGGACGAATACGGCGGCATTTCAGGCTTGGTAACATTTGAAGACTTGATTGAAGAAATCGTCGGCAAGATTGAAGACGAATTTGACGAAGACGACAGCGCAGACAAAATCTTTCCCGTGTCTGCCGAGCGTTGGCGCATTAAAGCCACCACCGAAATTGAAGCATTCAACGCATATTTCGGCACAGCGTTTAGCGATGAAGAAGTGGACACCATCGGCGGCTTGATTATTGACGAGTTGGGGCATTTGCCTGTGCGTGGCGAAAAAGTGCAGTTGGGCGATTTGATGTTCAACGTCGCCCGTGCGGACAATCGCCGTTTGCATACGTTGATGGTTACAAAAATGAAAGAAGAAAGCGAATAGCTGTAGGTAGTGCATTCATGCGCGACAATCGCAGCCTGAAACTTTTGCGAAACCTCGTAAGGTGGGATTTATCCCACCATTTTTGAACGATTTTACAGCCTGAAAACCCTTTTCAGGCTGCTTTTTGCTACCTATTTCTTCTTCACATTTTTCAAAGAGTCAATCGCCACCGCCATCACAATAATTGTTCCCTTGATAATATATTGCCAGTAAGGACTCACACCGATATAGCTCAACCCATAGTTAATCAGCGTGAAAATTAGCACCCCCATTACCACGCCAACCACAGACCCCACGCCACCGCTAAACGACACGCCACCAATCACACACGCCGCAATTGCGTCCATTTCATACATAAAGCCCAAGTTATTGGTTGCCGAGCCAATGCGCCCCGCTTCCAAAAAACCACCAAACGCATAAAACACGCCAGACAGCGTATAAACCCCAATCAAATTCAGCGTAACATTCACGCCAGACACTTTCGCCGCTTCAGGATTACCACCAATCGCAAACAAGTTTTTGCCAAAACGCGTTTTATTCCACAGCACCCACATCAGCACCACCGCAATCAGCGCGTAAATCGTGATATACGACAAGCGAAAACCGCCCAAACTGATAAACCCCTGCGTGAAAGTGGAATAGCCCGAATCAAACCCCGCAATCGGCGCAGACCCCACAAAATCGTAATAGAGCGAGTTAATCCCATAAATAATCAACATCGTACCCAAAGTGGCGATAAACGGCGTTACGTTCAACACAGTAACAATCAGCCCGTTCACCAAGCCAATCACCGCGCCAATCGCGCACACCAGCAAAATCACCAACGGAATCGGCACAACATTCATATCAGGGAAAACTTTGTTCGCGTTTGTCATCGCTTGCAGCAGCGTTGCCGCCACCACCGCCGACAAACCCACTTGCCGCCCAACAGACAAATCCGTCCCCTGAGTAACAATCAAACCTGCCACGCCCAGCGCAATAATCACACGGACAGACGATTGCGTGAGAATGTTGCTAAAATTTACCAAGCTCAAAAAGCTCGTGTCTTTGGAGACAATCACCACCAGCAATAGCAGTAACACAAAATACAACGCGTAATTTTTTAAAAAATCGCCCAATTTATCTGAAGTAGTCGCATTCATTTTTTTCATCTCTTTTTGTTGGTTTTCAGGCTGCCGTAGATCGGATACTCGCATCTGACAACCGCTAAATCTCGGAAAATTGTCGGATTCAAGAATTCGACCTACGATTTTTCAGGCTGCGTTTACAAATACTTAGCCGACAACTGCAAAATTTCTTCCTGAGACGTTTTCGCCGTTTCCACAATCCCAGCCACACGCCCCGCACTCATCACCAAAATACGGTCAGTAATCCCCAGTAATTCAGGCATTTCCGAAGAAATCACAATCACCGCCTTATCCCGTTTTGCCAACTCAATAATCAGTTGGTAAATCTCAAATTTCGCACCAATATCAATGCCGCGAGTCGGTTCATCCAACATCAAAATTTCAGGCTGCGTTAAAAGCCAACGCCCCAAAATCACTTTCTGCTGATTACCACCCGACAGCGAACCAATGCGCGTTTTCTGCGTAGGTGTTTTCACGTGCATGGAATCAATCACCCACTGAGTATCGCCTTTCATCTTCTTGTCGCTCAAAAACAAGCCTTTTTCATAGCCGCGCATATTGGAAATCAACGAGTTAAAACTGATGTCCAAACCGCCAAAAATGCCCGTGCTGCGCCGCTCTTCCGTTACCAACGCAAAGCCGTTTTTAATCGCTGCCACAGGCGAATGATTGTTCACAGGCTTGCCGTGCAACAACACTTCGCCGCTTGCCATTTCGCGAATACCAAACAGCGTTTCCACAATATCCGTGCGTTTTGCGCCCACCAAACCACCAATGCCCAACACTTCGCCTTTGCGTAATTCAAAGCTCACATCTTGGATAGATGGTTGATTTTTCGCGGTTAAATTATTCACTTGCAAAACAACTTCGCTTGGCACGTTGTCTTTTTCTGGGAAACGCTGCGTTAGGCTGCGCCCCACCATTTTCGCCACCAATTCGTCCATATTCGTTTTGGCAATGTCCAGCGTGTCAATCCATTTGCCGTCGCGCAAAATCGTGATTTCATCGCAGAGCTTGAAGATTTCTTCCATTTTGTGCGAAATGTAAATAATGCCGCAGCCGCGTTGTTTTAGCTTGTCGATGATTTTGAACAGGTGCGCCACTTCTTTTTCAGACAGCGATGAAGTCGGCTCGTCCATAATCACGATTTTCGCGTTGTAAGAAAACGCTTTGGCGATTTCAATCATCTGCATATCGGAAACGGATAATTTGGCGACTTTTTCGCGTGGGTCGATGTGAATGTCTAGCTCGTCAAAAATGGCTTTGGTGTCGGCATACATTTTTTTGTCATCGACAAATAAGCCTTTTTTGGGATAACGCCCGAGCCACAAATTGTCCATTACATTGAGTTGCTTCACGAGATTAAGTTCTTGATGAACCATGGAAATACCGTTTTCCAAGGCTTCTTTGGCGTTGTGAAAATTCACTTCATTGCCGAGAAATTGAATGCTGCCTGAATCTTTGGTGTAAATCCCAAACAGGCATTTGAGCAAGGTGGATTTGCCTGCGCCGTTTTCACCCATTAGCGCGTGAACGGAATGGGATTTCACGCTTAAGTTCACGCCGTCCAAGGCTTTTACACCAGGGAAGGATTTGTGAACGTCTGTCATGGTCAGCAAGATGGTTTGTTCATGATTTGCGTTTTGTGTCATCTCTGCGTTTCCTTGTTATTAAAACTTTTGCGAAACGGTCGTAGGTCAGTTTTCCAAGCCGACATTTTTCAGGCTGCAATCACATTTCGTTCATTTTGGCAGTTGAACATGGCGTTGCGCCGCCATACCCACGCTTTAGGTGAGTGAAATGTAACGGTTTCAGGCTGCATTAACAGGTTTTGTCGGCTCGGAGAACCGACCTACGGAGAACTATTTTTCAAGCTGCGATAAAACACACACGCAGCCTGAAAAACCTTTGTTATTTCAAGAACTGACTGAGATTATTTTTGTCTACACCCACATAAGGAATGCGGATATTATTGTTGGCTTCCAGTTTCAAAGCAGCGTTTTGTTTTGGGTCTTTGCCGTTGCCCAAATCCACCGCCAGCGCGTAAATCGCTTTGGCTTGGTTGTCGCCGTCATTCAAAACTGTGCCTGCCAACGTGTCTGCTTTTACCATTTGCAAGGCTTCAGGCAGCGCGTCCACGCCAAATGTTGGCAACACTTTGCCTTGCGCTTTCATTGCTTCCACCGCGCCCATTGCCATGGCATCGTTGTTGGAAATCACCACTTCAATTTGCTTGCCAGTTGGTCCAGCAAGCCATGCTTGCACAATGTCTTTGGCTTTGGCTGCGTCCCACATACCTGTATCTAATTGCAGTTGTTTCAATTTGAAACCGTCTGCTTGCAGTTTTTCCGCTACAAATTTGGTACGCGCTTCTGCATCTGGGTGTCCTGGTTCGCCTTTGAGCAACACATAATCAATCACGCCGTCTTTGTTCAAGTCCCATTCTGGGTGCGCTTTCCATGCCGTGCCAATCAGTTGCCCTTGAATTTCGCCCGATTGTTGCGGATTCGTGCCGATGAAATAGGCTTTGTCATACGTTTTCAAAGCCGCGTCGCCAGGATCTTTGTTGAAGAAAATCACAGGGATATTCGCTGCTTGCGCTTTGCTGATAATCGTTGGCGCGGCTGAAGGGTCCACCAAATTAATCGCCAACACTTTCACGCCTTTGGAAATCAAAATATCCACTTGGTCGTTTTGTGTGGATTGGCTGTTTTGCGAATCATTGAGCAGCAGTTCGGCTGTTTTTTGCGTGGCTGCTTCGTTTTCCAACGCCTTACGCATGAGCGACATGAAATTGTCATCGTATTTATAAATGGTTACGCCCACTTTCACAGGGTCGCCAGCAGGAGCAGCCACCGCACCGCTTGCGCCTGACGTTGGTGTGGCTGGTGTTGCCGCTTTTTCACCACCACACGCCGCTAAACCCAACACTGCCGCCATTGCAGAAACCAAAATTGTTTTTTGAAACTTCATGAGAGAGTCCCCCAAAATCATTGATTGAAAACCACCGTTTAAAACTACATTAGACTACAATACAGGCAAAGTTTGAAACAATTTTAAAGAATTGTAAATTCCTTTTAGACAGCCTGAAAAATAAATAATTGTTTATTTGAATAAAAATAAGAAATAAATGAGCATTTTTTACACTCAACCTGTTGGCAAATCACAACAATACAGCGAATAATTGCGTTAAATTAAGAAAGATAAAAGTAAAGAAAGGTATAATTTTTCTGTTAAATGCAGCCTGAAAAGCATAAAATAGTTTCACATTATTACACAATAATAGAAAGGAAAAGCCATGTTTAACCCTACAGACCACCCCCACCGCCGCTATAACCCCTTGTCAGACCAATGGATTTTAGTTTCCCCACATCGCGCCAAACGCCCATGGCAAGGTCAGCAAGAAAAAAACGAAACCGAGCAAAAACCGCAGCACGACCCAAATTGTTACCTTTGCCCACGCAACCCACGCATTAACGGTGAGCCAAACCCCGATTACACAGAACCCTATGTTTTCACAAATGATTTTTCTGCGCTGCTGCACGACACCCCAAAATTTTCCGACCTCAGCAATCCCCTGTTCCAAAGTGAAAACGTGCAAGGCGTGAGCCGCGTGATTTGCTTTTCGCCCGACCACAGCAAAACGCTGCCTGAACTCTCGCAGTCTGAAATTGAAGCCGTGATTCGCGTGTGGCAAGCGCAAGCCGCAGAACTGGGCAAAACCTATCAATGGGTGCAAATCTTTGAAAACAAAGGCTCTGTGATGGGCTGTTCCAATCCACACCCACACGGGCAAATCTGGGCGAGCAACTTCCTGCCTGACTTGCCGAGCAAAGCGCACAAAGCGCAGCAAAACTATTTCGCGCAACACCATCGCCCCTTGCTTGCCGATTATGTGAACGAAGAATTGCGCCGCCGCGAGCGGATTGTTGTGGAAACTGAACATTGGCTGGCGGTTGTGCCGTATTGGGCGGCTTGGCCGTTTGAAACGCTGCTGCTGCCCAAATTCGCTGCGCAACGCATCACCGATTTAACCGACACGCAACGCAGCGATTTAGCCCTTGCGCTGAAACAACTCACCACGCGCTACGACAATTTATTTGAGACCAGTTTCCCGTATTCCATGGGCTGGCACGGTGCTCCGTTTGACGAGCAAGACCACCCAGAATGGACGCTGCACGCGCATTTTTATCCGCCGCTTTTGCGTTCCGCGACTGTACGGAAATTTATGGTTGGTTATGAAATGCTTGCTGAATCGCAGCGTGATTTAACGGCAGAACAAGCGGCGGAACGGTTGGCGGCTTTGTCGCTGACGCATTACAAACAGAAGTAAAGCAGCCTGAAAATAATAAATTTTGGTGCAACATGGAACGTCAGCGGCTCGCCGACGTTCCAGTTCTGTTGTGCATGAAAAAAGCAGCCTGAAACTTTTCAGGCTGCTTATGATGTATTAGATGTGAGCGACAAAGCCATTTTAGCTTCGCTGAAACTTCGTTTTCGTATCAATCACAGCACACATTTTGCTGAACGACAAAACCATATCAACGGAATTGAGAACTTTTGGAATCAAGCAAAACGCCATTTACGCAAGTTTAACGGCATTCCCAAAAAGCATTTTGAGCTGTATTTAAAGGCGTGCGAATGGCGTTTTAACAACAGTGAGATAAAAGTTCTTGTTCCATTTTTAAAACAATTAGTAAAATCGAGTTTATCCTAGTTATCTAGGACAGCCTCTTTTTTAAAAATGATTTCAATGATTTGATATTCATAACAGCGGTTTCAGGCAGCCTGAAAGTCGGGAAAATCCGTTTTCAGGCTGCCTGTTCGTTCAGAAACGGATATTCACGCCTGCGGTGAAGTTTCGTCCTGTTTGCGGAATGTAGGGCAGGAACGTGGCGTGGCGGTACACTTTTGCATTGAGCAGATTGTCCGCTTTGCCGTAAATTTTGTAGTCTAGACCTTTGTATTTGTTTTGATAAGACAAATCGGCATTCAACATATTATGCCCTTTGGTAGGTTGTTCCAGATAACTGGTTTTGTTTTGTGAGAACATGCGGTGGAAATCCAGCGAAGCTTGCCATTTGTCGTTGAAATTCATGTCCAAACGCATACCCAAACGCAAAGGCGGCAAACGTGGTGTCGGACGGTCTGGGTGTTCGCGCCATTTGGTTACGACTTCGTCCCACCAATCGTATTCCGCGCCTGTTTTGGGAATATTGACCAATTTGCCGTTCACATAATCGCCGAATACGGTTAATTTGTATTTGGGATTGAAACGGTAACCCACAGCCGCCTCCAAGCCGTAAAAACGCGCTCCTGCCTGATAATAACGGTTTACTTGTAATGGAAACTCTTCGTCCAATGATTTGGGGCCTCGACCGTCATTCATAGTCAGCAGGTAAATGTAGTTGCTGAAACGGTTGTAATAGGCATTGACGTTGTAATCCCACTTGCTGCCTGAATATTTCACGCCGATTTCAAAATTATTGGAACGCTCTTTGGTCAAATCTTTGTTGCCCACTTCAAAAGAATTGGTGGCGATGTGTTTGCCGTGCGCGTACAGTTCCTGCGAATTGGGAATGCGCTCCAAATGCGAAGCTGTGATACTGAGCTGATGTTTGGGCGCAAAATACCAATTGTAGCTGGCAGCAAACGAATACGCTTTCTCTTTGTGCGGATTCAGATTGGGCAAGGGGAAATTAAATGAATTATTTTCCTTAATTAAATCAATATCATAATCAATAGCAATTTTTTGTTTTTCTGCGCGGAAACCCACTTCAAAACCGTGTTTGTCGCCTTGATATTGTTCAATGCCAAATAAGGCGGTCTGTGTGCTGCGGTTGTCGTGTAACAATTGCTGTGCGCCTTTGGGAGCAACTTGTGAAGCAGGCGAAAACGCGCTGCTTTTCTGCGTATTGTGCTGCACACCAAACATGCCTTGCCAGTTGCCAATTGGTTTGTGAACAAACTCCAAACGTGCATTATACCCTTTGTTTTTAAAGAAATTTTCCGTTGTTTTGCCGTCTTTTTCATCGTGGCGGTAATCGGTGTAGCTGATGCTGGTTCGCAGTAAATCAAAGCCTTTGAACGGCTGTTTCAATTCGCCGCGCAAGTCGTAGCGTTTGCTTTTCAGGTCAATCCACGCTCTGCCGTGTGTGTGGTCGTGCGCTTCATCGGCGTGTGATTCACCTGGAATATGCGTGTGATTCAGCGATAAACCCGGATTTTCAAAATCAATATCCGATTCGTCTGCCAAAAACGGATAATAACGCAAATAGCGTTTCATGATGCGGCGACTTTCCCACAAAATGTCTATGCTGTAATTGTCGTATTTGTGGGTGTGTGCAGGCAGCCCATAGCGGTCTTGGCGTTCGGAATACGCTGTGCCCAAGTAACCGCGTTCGCCCAACCACGAAAAGCCCAAACTGCCGTTGCGTGATTTTGCCCAAGTATCTGGCACGCGCTTATGTGTTTGACCGCCATAGGAAAAATACGGCACACGGTAATTATCTGCTTTTTGATACATGCCTTCGGCGTGGACGGCAAAATTCTTGCCCAAACCAAAAGTGATGCCGCCTGCCGTGAGTTTTTCCAAATTCGCACTGCTGACACGCGCACCGACTTCGCCTTCATAACCTTTTTCAGGCAGTTTGGTTGGGATTTTGTTGTCAATGACATTAACCACACCTGCCGAATTGCCCGAGCTGTACAGCAAGGTTGGCGTACCGCGCAGTACTTCAATCTGTTTCGCCAAGATGCTGTCTACCATTACGGCGTGGTCGGGCGACATATTGGACATATCGCCTGTTTCGGCGTGATTGTGCAACACGCGAATGCGTTTACCTTCCTGACCGCGAATAATCGGCGCACTCGCTCCAGCCCCAAACGAATTGGCGTGAATGCCCAATTCCTGGTTGAGGGCTTCGCCGATGGTACTGCCGCGCGAACGGAATTGTTCGCCTTTGATAACGTGGTCGCTGGTTTTGCGCCCTTTGAGCAGGTTGTCGCTGCGTGTCAGGCGTTTTTGTTTGACGGTTACGGTGGGTAAGGCTTGTTCGCTGATGTCATCGGCATAACCATATTGACTGATGAACATCAAAAAGAAAATAGAAGCAAGATTTTGATTTTTAATATAATTCATATTTAATGTGCAAATTTAGGCTCAAGAAAGTAAAAATGTTACAGTATATCATTAACAATCGTCAAGCATACGTTCAGGCAATCATAAGAACCTGTATTCACAAAAATGATAAAATATCCTTATGACTAGAAAATCCTACCCAACAGACTTAACAGATGCCCAATGGCAAGCGATGCTGAGCCACATTTTAACCAGCTACGCCACTACAAATGGGATAAACGTCAATTAGTGAATGCCGTTTTGTACATCACCAAAACAGGTTGCCAATGGCGTATGCTGCCCAATGATTTTCCACCTTATTCAACCGTATGGAGTTTCTATCGCAGAGCCAATCAATCAGGCTTATGAGATAGAATTCTTTTGGCATTGGTTCAAAAAAACGTTTAATCCATCAAAAACAAGCAATGCCAACTTATGCCATTATTGATTCACAAAGTGTCAAAACAGCTTCTAGCGCACATGATAAAGGTTTTGATGGAGGTAAAAAAATCAAAGGTCGTAAGCGACATATATCAGAGCAATTGGGTTTAACTGTTGAGATTTCAAAGAAAATTCAAGATATTTCTTGGCATATTCTGCCCAAACGTTGGATTGTAGAACGAACGTTTGCATGGTTAGGTTGGTCTCGACATTTAGCAAAAGATTTTGAGCAGACGAATTTATCTGCTGAAAATTTTGTTAAACTAGGGTATATTTCACAAATATTAAAATTTATCAAATAGTTGTTTGTGAATACAGATTCTAAATGTTTAAATTTTCAGGCTGCCTGAAAGTAACTTCTACAAAGGAAAAACCATGCAATCCCCACTCTCAGAAATCTTCCTCCAACAATTCCAAACCCAACCTGAATCCATTATCCGCGCACCAGGGCGAGTAAACCTGATTGGCGAACACACCGACTACAACGACGGTTTCGTCCTCCCTTGCGCGATAGACTTCGCCACCCAAGTCGCCATACGCAAAAACGGCACACAAACCGTGCGCGTATTTGCTGCCGATTACAACGAACGCGATGAATTCAGCACCGCAAAAAGCAGCCTGAAAACCCCATCAAGCAAACAATGGGCAAACTACATTCGCGGTGTTGTTTGGGCGTTTGCCGAACGCAACGGCTACACCTTGCCCGAAGGCGTGGATATCGCCGTGAGCGGCAACGTGCCACAAGGCGCAGGGCTGAGTTCGTCCGCCGCGCTAGAAGTTGCCATTGGCAAAGCCTTGCAGCACGTCTTCCAATTCCCGATTGACGAAACCGAAATTGCCCTGCTCGGACAATACGCAGAAAACCACTTTGTCGGCTGCAACTGCGGCATCATGGACCAACTCACCAGCGCGCGCGGCGAAAAAGGCAAAGCCGTGTTAATCGACTGTCGCAGCCTGAAAACGCAAGCCGTGCAAATTCCGCAAAGTTTGAGCATTATGATTATTCACAGTCATGTAAAACGCGGCTTGGTGGGTAGCGAATACAACACGCGCCGCGAACAATGCGAAACTGCCGCCGCGCACTTTGGCGTGAAAGCCCTGCGCGATGTGGATTTAGCGCAATTTGACGCTGGAAAAACAGGGTTAGATCCGATTGCCGCCAAACGCGCACGCTACATCATTCAAGAAAACCAACGCACGTTGGACGCGGCAAAAGCCATGCAAAACAACGATATTGCGGCGTTGAGCGAACTGATGGCGCAAAGCCACATCGGTATGCGCGATGAATTTGAAATCACGCACTCAGCCGTGGATTTGCTGGTGGAATTAGTGGGCGAAGTGATTGGTACACGCGGCGGCGTTCGCATGACGGGCGGTGGTTTTGGTGGCTGTATTGTTGCGCTTGTGCCGCATAAATTGGTGGACGATGTGAAAGCACACGTTGTCCAAAATTACCACGCGAAAACGGGTTTGCAAGAAGAGGTGTTTGTTTGCCAACCACGTGGTGGCGTGAGCGTTTTGTAAATATAGTTGATTAAAATCGCAATAATACTGCGTTACCAATACCCTTATGTGCCATGCGCACACGGCAGGCGTTGTCGCTTTGTCTTCATTTTGTGTTAATCAACTATAGAATGCAGCCTGAAAATTGCAAAATGGGTTTTCAGGCTGCAATTGTTTGCGTCAAAATGCGCCATTTTTGCTGGTCTATATCGCGCGTGTATTGGTTAGGCAATATCACGCGAATGATTTTATTATCAGGCACATCGGATTCGTAATGGCACACGATATTATCCGCTTCATCAACCACAAACCAGCGCACGCGTTTGGCATTTTCATCGCTGATGTGTACTTCGGTTGGCTTGGCGGCATCAATCATGCCAATGTGAAAATAGGGTTCGCGTTCCACGTCGCTCAAAATGTAGTTGGACGGGAAAGCGCGGCTGTCTGGGTCTAGCTGCCATGTGTCGTGGCTGAATACGCTTTGTTTGACGGTATTCCATGCGGCATAACGCAAAAATTGCTGGTCGATGGTGCGGTCTTTAAAGCGTGCGCTGCTGGTTAAAATGCGTTGTTCCATGTCGTGAAACACACCGCCGCAACCGCCCCACATGCCTGCCAGTATCAGTTCGTCGTGTAACAATGCGTCGCGCATCACGTGAAAATGCTTGCCTGAATCCAGCCATTCTTGCACGGCGGCACGTTCTTTGTTGGACAACAGGGAATCTGCGTCGCGTATGATAAATCTTTTCACGCTCGTATCTGCGGCAACTAAAAATCGCCAGAATAAGCCGTGAATGGGGCTACCTGTCATGTCTACAATCTGTGCGCCCTGTGCTTGCAAGCGTGTAATGGTGTTTTTTGGGACGGTATCGTTTACGTAAAATCGGCACGTCCATTCAGGATAAATTTCACGCGCAATTTTGGCATTCATCACGGAAACTTCGTTGTAACGGGGTTTGTCACCAAATAGAGAATAGCTGATGATGTTTTCTTCGCGATTGTCGCTTAATGGTGGGGCGGGTTGAGTAATGGGAAGGGGGGAATTGCCGTGTTGTTCTACTAATTGTTTGCGGTATTGCACGGCACGTCTGGCTAGCCAGCGCGCTTCTTCGTAGCGATTGGTATTTAAACACGTTTCTATCCCTGTGCCGTAGGCGTATAGATGCAATTCAATGTCGTCGTTTTTTTCGTAACATTGCGTCAAGGCTTGCTGAATATGGGTGTATGCAGATTCTTTTTTACCGAGCCGACACTCAACCAGTGCTAAATCTGTCAACGCGACAATATGATTGGGAACCAGTGCCAGCACTTTTAAAATGGTTTGCTCGGCTTCTTTGAATTGTCTGCTATCAATTTCTAATCTTGCTTGTTGTGCCAATTCAGCTAATTGCTGGTTGAGTTGTTCCATGTTTTATATCCTTTCAGGCTGCATTTAATTGAAAAATGCGTAAGACTATTTTGCCTTACGCATTTTATATCAATTAGAAATATTTACGATAAATTTGGTCGTATGTGCCATCTTGTTTCAGTTTTGCCAAACCGTCATTTAATTGGTTCAACAATTCTGTATCTGTTTTTCTCACCACAAAACTATAATCAATTTTTGGCACGTTGGCATCAACAATCACGCGGATACCTTCTTTGCTGTAATTTTTCTCATAGTATTTCAAAGGACCTTCGTCGTCCACTACTGCATCGGCTCTGCCACCAATCACTTCTTTCACCAGCAACCAAGATGTTTCTTGATTCATGATTTGCTTTTTGTCTTTGTGATGTTGTTTCACAATGCCTTCAGATAAAGTGCCTGGTTTCACGCTTACAGTGCGACCTTGCAAATCAGCAAAACCTTGAATGGGTGAATCTTTTTTCACCAAAATAGCTGGCGCAGATTGGAAATAAGCATTGGTTACGCCCCATTGTTGCTTACGCTCATCAGTAGAAGACACGCCCGCGCTCACAATATCCGCTTCATTATTGCTCAACGTTTCAAAAATGCCTTTCCATGGATGCGCTTCAAACGTTAAATTAAAGCCTTCTTTAGCCGCAATCGCTTGCAACAAATCGTATTCAAAACCGCTAATCGAACCTTTATCATCACGCATAATAAACGGCGCAAATGTAATTTCCGATACCACACGATACGTTTTACCATTTGCAGGCGCAGCACTTGCCGCCGCTACAGGTTCTTCTTTTGCTTTTGGTGCAGCCGTGTTGGTTTCTACCTTATCAGAACACGCCGCTACACTCATCATCAATAATGACAATGCAAAACTTCTCTTTGTAATGAACATATTTTTCCTTAAATGCTGTTACTTCAAACTACACGTAAATTCTACTATTTTATGAGCAAAACGTAAAAATTTTGTTAAATAAGCCAATAGAAATTTACATTTTAGCAACAATCTTGCAAAACTGAGTTAAATTTTTCAGGCTGCATGACGATTTTGATACTGCTGCCACGCGCCAAACAAAAACACAAGCACGCCAGCCCAAACCAAACCATAACCCACCAATTTACCCATGTTCATCGTTTCGCCAAACACTAGCAAACCCAAAATCAACTGCATCGTTGGCGACACATATTGCAAAATGCCCAGCAGCGACAACGGAATCCGTTTCGCCCCAGCTGCAAACATCAGTAACGGCACAGTGGTTGCTACGCCAGACAGTACCAAAATATACAGTTGCAGCGCAGTCAATTCAGCAAAATAAAACAAACCGTTCATGCCACACCACACCAAAAAGCCCAACGCCAACGGCAGCAGCAACAGCGTTTCCAATGTCAGCCCAGCAAGCGGCGGCATGGGCGCAATTTTGCGAACCAAACCATAAAACCCAAAAGTCCCCGCCAATAGCAAGGAAATCCACGGAATTTGCCCTGCAGGAATTGCCAGCCACAAAATCCCCAGCACCGCCAACACCACCGCGCCCACTTGCGCAGGATTCAGCCGCTCTTTAAACACCATGCGCCCGAGCAACACATTCACCAACGGATTGATGAAATAGCCCAAACTCGCTTCCAGCAAATGTCCGTTCAAAATTGCCCACAAATAAATCAGCCAATTCGCTGCAATCAATAGGGAAGACAGGGTAAACGCGCCCAATAATTTTGGCTGTTTCACCGCCTGAAAAACCACTCTACCCTGTTTAAACGCCAGCAGCAAAATCACCGCAAACACCGCCGACCACGCAATACGGTGCGCCAAAATTTGTGTGGCAGGCATCGCCGAATGATTTAGAGGATACCAAAATAATGGAAACAGCCCCCAAATACCATAACACCCCAGCGCGTACCACAAACCCTTGCGTTCTTCAAACTGACTCTCTGTTTCCATTGCATTTCTCTGATGATTAAAAAAATGTGAATGGTAACGCCTTGTTGCAATAGCAGTCTAGGGCAAAAAGCCGTATAATCGCACCACTTTATTTTTCAGGCTGCATTTCAATACACAACAAAAATGGAGCGTCGGCGGATCGCCGATATATTTCAAAAAAATCAAGTTACTATTATTTGAAATATATCGGCGATCCGCCAACGCTCCATTGTAAAAATTTCTGTCGTGTACTAAAAAGCAGCCTGAAAGCATAGTGCTTTAAATTTGAATCTAGTACAAGGCGACAACGACCGCTGTGTACGCGTGGTACATAAGGGCGTTGGCAACGCCGTAATAGTTCAAATTTAAAGCACTATACCGCTCTTTAACAAATCCTAAACGCTTAAGCCATTTTCAGGCTGCGTTGTCTCATTTATCTACATTGAAAGAAACCCAATCATGGCACAACTCAATCCCTTCTTAAACACCGCATTCAAAGCCGCACGCAAAGCAGGCGACATGATGTTACGCGCATCAAGCAATCTCTCAGCCGTTCGCGTGGACAACAAAGCGTTTAACGATTTCGTCTCAGATGTAGACCGTCAATCAGAAGCCATCATCATCAACGCCATCAAAGAAGCCTACCCACATCACCGCATTATTTCAGAAGAATCAGGCATTATCGGCAACGAACGCGCCGAGTTTGAATGGATTATCGACCCATTAGACGGCACAACCAACTATCTGCACGGACACCCACAATACTCAATCAGCATCGCCATGTTAGAACAAGGCGTATTAAAAGAAGCCCTTGTGTACGCACCAGAGCGTAACGACTTATACACCGCATCACGCGGACAAGGCGCATTGTTAAACGACCGCCGCATTCGCGTTACCAACCGCATTGATTTGAGCCAATGCCTGATTGGTACAGGCTTCCCAGTGGTAGACCAATCTATCTTGGATAACTACCTTGCCATTTTGAAAGAATTTATCCAAAAAACTGCAGGCGCACGCCGAGAAGGTTCAGCCGCATTGGATTTATGCTCACTCGCCGCAGGTCGCATTGATGGCTTCTTTGAATTTAACTTGCATTCATGGGACATCGCAGCAGGCGCATTGATTGCACAAGAAGCAGGCGCAATCGTAACCGATATGCAAGGCGAACAAAATTGGATGGAAACAGGCAATATCGTCGCAGCCAATCCAAAAGTGTTGGCACAAATGTTGCGCATTATCGGACAACATATCTAACCCCTATCGCAGCCTGAAAACCATTTTTCAGGCTGCATTTTTCATCAAAAATACCATGACCCAACTCATCAAATTCATCATCGCCACCCGAAGCAGCGCAGAAGATTTCAGCACTCAAACCGCCACAGGTCGCAACTATTACCAATTTCTCCTCCCTCTATCGCTCAATCCATTCCAACAAGACTACCGCCTAGAGCTAGACGTACAATTCAACAACACCCAAGGCTTGCCCACCGTTTACAACCAAGCCATAGAACGCTACGCCCAACGACAAGACGCAGACCCCAGCACCATTTTCATTTTTCTGCACGACGACATCATTATCACCGATTTCTACTGGCACAAAGCCCTCATTCAATCGCTAGAAAAATTCGATATTATCGGCTTAGCAGGCTGCAAAACACGCGCGCCTTATCAAATCGGTTGGCTACACACATGACAGCCTGAAAACAACACAATCGCCTTTAATAAAATTCCAAATAACCTAAGCGGTATCGTCTCACATGGCACACACTTTCCCTCACAAGTGAATTTTTATGGCGAACCCGACCAAGAAGTCAAACTACTAGATGGTTTACTGCTCGCCACCCAATTTAGCACTCTGCAACAACGCCAACTACGCTTTGATGAACAATTCACCTTTCATCATTACGACATGGATTTTTGTCGCAGCGCAGAAAGCAAAGAGTTAATCATGGGTACAACACCCATTAGCCTAATTCATGAAAGCTGTGGAAACTTTAACCCAGCATGGATAGACAGTGCACGACAATATCTCACAAAATGGAAAAGCTAATTTATGCCAAACAATATAAATTGGCGTAAAAATCCCCCACTCTGCCCAAAATTGCAGTACATTGCCCGTAGTCAAAAAACAAAACTAGGAATACAGCCATGAAAAAAGCATTATTTGTTCTACTCACCGCCAGTGCATTATTCGCCAACGCGGCAGACAAAGAACCACAAATTCAATCCAACAGCAGCAGCGTTACCGACAACGCATTCATCAACAGCATTGCAGCCGCATCAATCGGCATGGGTGCAAAAGAGCCGTTAGCCATCAGCGAAACCCAAGCCAACGGTAAACAAACGCTCATCGTTTCAGGCAGTAATGGCACAACTTGCCGCATTCCCGTAGCCAACAATCACATGACAGGCATTAGCTGCAAATAATCAAAAACCGTGTTTGTATCAAAAAATACAAACACGGCTTTTCACATTTTTCACTATAATAAATATTGCTCATTCAAAGCAAATTCTCTTTTCATTTCAAATTCTTGAAATCCAATCCCAAGATTTTTTTTAAAACTCGATTGCCAAACCCCGTTGTTTGCTATCGCGGTAAACAACACGGTTTTGCAGTCAATTCATAGTTGATGCAATTACCTTTTAAGACAAGGCGACAACGCTCGCCGTGTGCGCGTGGTACATAAGAGCATTGGCAACGCAGTATCATTGCGATTTTAATCCACTATTATTTTTCTACTTTACTCAACGTCAGCCCAGTAAACCCGAACAGCACGGTTAAAATCAAGCACAAATAGCAGAAAAACGCATACGGCAAATAATCCACCACTGCCACGCCCAACACTTTGGCGATAAACACACCGCAAACGCTCCACGGCACAAGCGGATTGATGACCGTGCCAGCGTCTTCCAACGTGCGCGACAGATTGCGCGGATGCAAACCCAATTTCTCATACACAGGTTTGAACGTTTCGCCCGACAGTAAAATGGATAAATATTGTTCGCCAATCAGCAAATTCACGCCCAGCGAAGTCATCGCTACCGAGAATGTGGCGCGTCCAGCATTGGTCAAGAAACGGCGCATGGCTTCGAGCAAAGTCGGCACAACACCCAAGGCAAACAGCAAACCGCCCAAACTCAACGCCAAAATCACAACCGTTTGCGTGAAAAACATACTTTCCAAACCGCCGCGCTGAATCAAACGCGCCACGTTTTCGCCCAAATGTTCCGCTTTAAAACCCTCGAAAAACCAACCACTTAATTGCGTCAAATTTGGCGAGCTGTGAATATAAGTAATCACAACAGCGACAACAATCGTTGCCAACATCGTCAAAATCGCATTCACTTTACGCACCGCCAGCACCACCAAAACGACAAACGGCAACAGCGCGTAATTGTGAACCAAACCGCTTTGTTGCAACTGATTTTGCAATTCCGCCACACTTTTCAGGCTGCCTGAACCCACACTTGGCACACTCCACATAAAAATCAGCGCAGTCAAA
This sequence comes from Kingella negevensis, assembly GCF_030177895.1. Lineage (NCBI taxonomy): Bacteria > Pseudomonadati > Pseudomonadota > Betaproteobacteria > Neisseriales > Neisseriaceae > Kingella > Kingella negevensis. The sequence goes on along the minus strand of NZ_CP123448.1, from coordinate 28,532 downwards.
ATCAGCGCAGGAATGGTGGTAAACATCATATTTTTAATATGTTCAAACAAATCCACGCCTACCGTAGTTGCCGCGATGCCTGTGGTGTCGGACAACGGCGACATTTTATCGCCAAAAAACGCGCCCGAAACCACCGCGCCAGCCGTAATCGCAGGGGCAGCCTGAAACGCTTCACTCATGCCCATAAACGCCACGCCCACGGTCGCACAAGTCGTCAAGCTGCTGCCGATGGAAACGCCAATCACGCCGCACAGCAAAAACGCCGACAAATAGAAAAAAGTAGGCGAAATCAAACTGAAACCGTGATACATCAGCGTCGGAATCGCACCACTCATCATCAGTGCAGAAACGAGTAAACCAATGAAAAAGAACAGATAAACTGCGCCCATGCCTTGCTCAACGGAAGCTGCCATGCGTTTTTGCATCACTTCCCATTTTGCGCCACGTACCAAGCCGTAAAGCATCAGCGCGGTAATTGCTAATAAAATGGTTAAATGGGGCACCCACTCTAAATAGATAATAGTGAAACCCATGGCGAAAATCATCAATGCCATGACAGTCGCGGCTTCTGCTAGGGATAAATTTAATAAGGGCTGCTTGGAAATCATAATTCTCTCTGTTACCAACGCCCTTATATACGATTAGCACATAAGGGCGTTTATTTGTGTTAATAAACTTCAGGGCATATTGATATTCCATTCGCGATGTCTTTTTTGCCCAAATGTGTGACTACCGCGTTGAAAATACGCGCAAGGTGCCCAACCTTGCTTGCATTTTCGCCTTGTATTCGCACATTTGGACAAAAAATCCAACTCACGAATGAAATATCAACACGCCCTACTTAAATTTTTGGAAATACAACACATCTTTCGCCTGTCCCAAATCGTCCACTTGGGCAATGCCAATGCCGATTACTTTTGCCGTAAACGGTTTGAATGTGTAATTCTCTTCAAATTTTGCCACCCCTTTATTGAACTCGTTTGGAGTCAGCAAAGTAACGTGTGGGTCAAAATTGGCAAACACATTGGGCGAACCGTATTTTTCAAACGATTTCACTTTTTCGGGATAGTTTTTCACCCAATCAGGCAATTTTGCGTCTGTGGCGCGAAGTTTGGTTAATTGCACCGTCATTTCATCAGAAAGCTGCTGCAATTCAGGTGTCATGCGGTTGTCCAGCATAAACCATTTACCAGCCGTTTTGTGCATGCCGTAAAACGATACGTCAAACGGGCGCTTTTCACGCGCAAATTTTTGCACGACTTTTTTGATGTTGTTGAATTTAGATTTGTCGTATTCAGTTAAATACAGCGTTAAATGCACTTGATAACCTTGTGAATACAACGACTTCACACCGACTTTTGCGAGTTCGTCCGAAATTTCACGGACTTGGCTTTCGGCAGTGTTGTCTAGTTTCACAAACACGTTGTAATTCACGTTCTCTGCCCATGCGCTGGTAAAAAAAAGCAAAGTGGTTAATACAGCTAATTTTTTCATTTTATTTCTCCATAAAGTAGATGAAAGGGCAGCCTGAAAACCTTTTCAGGCTGCATTTGGGAAAACCTCAAAATTAATGTACTGCAAATAACGTTCTATCAAATTTTATTCAGCAAACACAGTCGCCAGACAATCCGCCACATAATTCACATTGCTTTCATTTAGCCCTGCAATGCAAATGCGCCCAGAATCCAGCAAATACACGCCAAATTCATCACGTAATCGGTGAACTTGCGCCACGCTCAAACCTGTGTAGCTGAACATTCCGCGCTGTTTCACAAAATAGCTGAAATCTTTTTCAGGCTGCTTTTGTTGCAACACTTCGTAAATACGTTGGCGCATGGCGCGGATTCGGTCGCGCATTTTGTAAACTTCTTGCTTCCATTGCGCGTTAAGTGTTTCATTGCTTAGCACATGGTATGCAGTTAAACCGCCTTGCGCTGGTGGTGTGGAATAAATGCGGCGAACGCCTAATTGCAACTGGCCCAGCACCAATGTGGCTTCTTCGGCGCTGGGTGATACCACAGTTAAACCGCCTGTGCGTTGCCCGTATAACGACATATTTTTGGAAAACGAGCTGCTGATAAGCAATGGTAAACCCAACTCGGCGGCGCGGCGAACGGCGTATGCGTCTTGGTCAAAATCGTCGCCAAAGCCTTGGTAGGCGATGTCCATAAATGGAATGAGCTTGTGCGACACGAAAATATCCAGCAATTCGTCCCATTGTTCGCGTGATAAATCTACGCCTGTTGGGTTGTGGCAGCAGGGGTGCAGCAAGAAAATGGTGTTTTCAGGCTGCGATTTGGCAAATTCGCATAATTCTTGGAATTTTACACCGATGGTTTCAGAGTTGTAATAAGGGTAATCGCCGACTTCAAATCCTGCTGCAGTGAAAATGCCGCGATGGTTGTCCCATGTGGGGTCGCTGACGTAGGCTTTGCCGCCGCTGAGCCATGTGTGAAGAAAGTCTGCGCCAAGGCGAAGTGCGCCTGAACCGCCTAGTGTTTGCACGACGCTGACGCGGTTTTCGGTTATGACTGGGTGATTTGCGCCAAAAAGCAGTTTGGGGATTTCGGCGCGTAAACCTGCATGCCCCTCCATAGGCAGATAGTTTTTAATGCCCATGCCTACGCGTTCTTCGGCGATGTGGACGCTGTGCGGTTGTGTCATTTTGCCGTCATTGTCAAAATAAATGCCAATGCAAAGATTGACTTTGTGGGGGCGTGGGTCGGCGTTAAATGTTGCCACAAGGCTTAAAATGGGGTCGCCTGCGTAGGGGGTTAGGTGTTCAAACATGGGGTTTCCTTAATGTTAAATTTGTTTAAGGCGTAAGTATAAGGAATTTGTGTGGCTTTTGAAACAGAACGGGTGTGGGCGCGGTTGGCATAATTGGATTGGGTTGTTTGGATTTTTATGCTTTTGATGATTGGTTTTTTGGGGTTTGTTGATTTTAATTTTAATATTTTTGTGTTTTATTAAAATAAGATTGCTATGTTTTGCTTTTTCAGGCTGCATTTGCAATAAAATGCAGCCTGAAAATGTTTTTATAAAATTCAAATAGTTAATTTTATTTTTAAAAATCACTGTCAGTTTTTGGGTTTATCATTCGTCTAATGGTCATGATGAACTTTTCAAGGAATGAAAAATGAAAATTTCCAAATTATGCAGAAACTTGGGTTTCTTCGCGCTGGGATTTGTGGCGTTTGGCGGTGCGATGTTGGCAATGCGTTTGCCGCAAACTCAAGCGGTGGCACAAACACAAACGGTGGCGGATAGCATTTCGCGTTTGCACAACACACAAAACCAGTCAGGTAAAATGTATTTGCAATCAGGCAAACCGACTTTGGTAAAATTTTGGGCGAGTTGGTGTCCGTTGTGTTTGTCGGAATTGGCGCACACGGAGCAATGGGCGAGCGATAAGCGTTTTCAGGCTGCCAATTTGGTTACAATTGCGTCGCCAAACTTTTTGGGCGAGAAACGCGATGGCGATTTTCAACAATGGTACGCAGGTTTGAATTATCCAAAATTGCCTGTTTTAGTGGACGCTGGCGGCAGCATTGCCAAGCAGCTGAATATTCAGGTTTACCCATCTTGGGCAGTGTTGGATAATAGCGGCAATGTGGTTCGGATTGTGAAAGGCAGCCTGAACGAGCAACAGGCATTGGCTTTGATTCGCGACCCAAACGCGGAATTAGGCAGCCTGAAAACGAAATTTCATAAACCTACGGATAAAAAGGTATCTAGCACGATGAATACGAAAACGATTTATTTAGCAGGCGGTTGCTTCTGGGGATTAGAGGCGTATTTTCAACGCATTGACGGCGTGATTGACGCGGTGTCTGGTTATGCGAATGGCAACACGCAAAACCCAACTTATGAAGATGTATCGCGTCGCAACACAGGACACGCGGAAACGGTGCGCGTAACTTATGACGCGGATAAATTGAGTTTGGACGATATTTTGCAATATTATTTCCGCGTGATTGACCCAACCAGTTTGAATAAACAGGGAAACGACCGTGGCACGCAATATCGCACAGGCGTGTATTACACCGACCCAGCTGAAAAAGCGGTGATTGCACAAGCATTGGCAAATGAGCAACGCAAATTCAGTCAGCTGATTGTGGTGGAAAATGAGCCGTTGCGCCAATTTTTTGACGCAGAAGAATATCATCAAGATTATTTGATTAAAAATCCGAATGGTTATTGCCACATTGATATTCACAAGGCGGACGAGCCTTTGCCGAATAAAGCTGTCAGCAAAAAAGGTTTTGATTTGGCAACGTATCACAAACCGAGCGACGCGGAATTGAAACGCATTTTGACTGACGAACAATATCGCGTCACGCAAAACAGTGGCACGGAATACGCATTCAGCCACGAATACGACAATTTGTTCCAAGCTGGGATTTATGTGGACGTGGTGAGTGGCGAGCCGTTGTTTAGCTCAACTGATAAATTTAATTCAGGCTGCGGTTGGCCAAGTTTCAGCAAACCGATTGAATCGGCAGCAGTTACGGAACACGATGACAACAGCTTTAATATGCACCGCGTGGAAGTGCGTAGCCGTGCGGCGGATTCGCATTTGGGACACGTTTTCCCAGACGGTCCGCGCGATAAAGGCGGTTTGCGTTATTGCATTAACGGCGCGAGTTTGAAATTTATTCCGTTGGAACAAATGGACGCGGCAGGTTATGGCGAATGGAAGAAATTTGTGAAATAAAACACCCAGCTTTTGAGACTGAAAACCGTGTTTACAAAACCAAATTCTGTTGATAATACGGTTTTCAGACTGCCTGCAATCTCAGTGCACGCGGTGCACCCTACGGTATCACTAATATACAAAAACACAATATGAAAAAATATCTCTATATTCTATTAAGCTGCCTCGCCCTACTCCCCGTAGCCCACGGCGCAGTCAATCCCGAAGATTTATTGCCGCCAGAGCAAGCCTTTATCCCCACTGTAACCGTGTCTGAAAAAGGCGTGGACGTGCAATTCAAAATCGCAGACGGCTACTATATGTATCAAGGCAAAATCCTTGCCGACACGCAGCCTGAAAAATTATTGAGCGACAAAGCCACGTTCAGCGAAGGCGAACAAAAAGAAGACGAATTTTTCGGTAAACAAATCGTCTACCATCACGCCGCGAATGTGAAATGGGACTACGCACAAACCGCGCCTGCGCAATACAAATTGAACTTGCAATACCAAGGCTGCGCCGAAGTGGGCGTGTGCTATCCGCCCGTAGAAACCAGTTTTGACATCAAAGGTTCAGGCGAATACCGCACCGAAGTTGCCGCCGAAGACAGCGCAAAAGACTTGTTCATAAAAAAGCCGACAGGGGACAGTTCAGCAGCAGCGAACGTGCAGAATGCACCCCTTTCGTCAAACGCTGCTGATTCTGCCACTTCAGGCAGCCTGAAATTATCACGCGACACGATATTGAGTAACCTATTGTGGTTCTTCGTATTTGGTTTGGGCTTGAGTTTCACTGCGTGTATGTATCCGCTGCTGCCCATTGTTTCCAGCATTATTGTGGGCGACAAATCAGGCAGCAAAAAACGCGCGTTTGCCTTGTCGTTTGTGTATGTGCAGGGCTTGGCTTTGACTTACACGTTGGTCGGCGTGTTGGCAGGTTTAACTGGCGCACTGCTGACCGTTTGGCTGCAACAAGCATGGGTGGTTTTAACGGCGGCGGCGTTGATGGTGTTGCTGGCATTGTCTATGTTTGGCTTGTTTAGCATTCAGTTACCCAGCGCGTTGCAATCATATTTCCAAAACCAAAGCAACAAGTTATCAGGCGGCAAAGTGGCGAGCGTGTTTGTGATGGGCATGCTGTCCGCGCTGATTGTTGGGCCTTGCGTGGCACCACCATTGGCGGCGGCTTTAGGCTACATCGGCAAAACAGGCGACGCGTTGCTGGGTGGCGCGGTGTTGTACGCCATGGCGTTAGGAACGGGCGTGCCATTGATGATTGTCGGCACGTTTGGCGGACACGTTTTGCCACGCGCAGGCGATTGGATGAACGGCATTAAATACACGTTTGGCGTGGTTTTGCTGGCGGTTGCCGTGTATTTAGCGACACCGTTTTTGCCGTATGCTGTGGTGGTAACTTCATACACTTTGTTGTTGATTGCACCTGCGGTTTACTTGCTGTATCGCTTGCCAAAATTTTCAGGCAGCCTGAAAACGATTTCGGGCGTGTTGGCGGTAGTTTTATTGCTTGGTGGCGCATGGTTTGGCTATCAAAGCGCGACAGGCAGCAGCACTGCCATGCACGAATTTTTAACGCTGCACAAACCTGTTGAAGGTGCAGCACACGGTCAAAAATTCAAAAGCGTGGCGGAATTGGACGCGGCAATTCAGGCTGCATTTGAAGCTAATCCAAACCAACCTGTATTGCTGGATTTTTATGCGGATTGGTGCGTGTCGTGCAAGGAAATGGAAGCGAAAACCTTTGGTGATGCGCGCGTTCAGGCTGCCGTGCCGATGAACCGTTTGATGCAAATTGATGTAACCGAGAATTTAGCGGAACATCAGGCTTTGTTGAAAAAATACGGTTTGTTTGGTCCGCCTGGATTGTTCGTGTTGAAAGCGAACGGTTCACGCAGCGACGCGCTGTTGGGCTTTGCGCCTGCTGATGAATTCATCGCGTGGTATCAAGAACGTGCAAAATAAAAAAATAACCGAAACATGAAGATGTTTCGGTTATTTTTTTATTTACGGCGTTTACGTTCGCCTGGCAGCAGCATATCCGCCCATTTGATGATATTCGCTACTTCAGCAGGGTTCAGCTCGTAAAACTGACCGCGCTTCAAACGATTTGGCAAACCAATCGGGCCAAATCCCACGCGCACCAAACGGCTCACGGTCAAACCTTGGCTTTCAAACAAACGGCGCACTTCGCGGTTACGACCTTCTTTAATGATGACGTTGTACCACTTATTCACGCCTTCGCCGCCCTGCTCGTAGATGCGTTCCACTTTCGCCAAGCCGTCTTCCAGCATCACGCCATCACATAAATCGTTCATTTGTTCAGGGGTTAATTCGCCCAACACGCGCACCGCGTATTCGCGTTCCACTTCAAAACTTGGGTGGGCAAAACGTTGCACCAATTCACCCGAAGTCGTCAAAATCAACAAGCCGCTTGTGTTGATGTCCAAGCGTCCAATCGCCACCCAACGCGAGCTCGCCGCCTGTGGCAAACGGTCAAAAATACTCACGCGCCCTTGTGGGTCATCACGCGAAACAATTTCGCCTTCTTGCTTATAATACAAAATGATACGCGGCAAACGGTCAGCCCATTTCAATTTAATTGCGCTGCCTTTTACGGTAACTTGGTCGTCAGGCGACACTTTTTCGCCCAACACCGCCACACGCCCATTGACTTGCACCCAGCCGTTATTAATCCACTCTTCCATTTCACGGCGCGAACCCACGCCTGAAGCCGCCAAGACTTTTTGCAAGCGTTCAGGCTCGATACGCGATAAATCTGTGCGTTTTTCTTTCAAGTCTTGCGCGTGTTGCTGAATTTTTTGGTTTGGCGCGCGAACCACCAATTTACGTGCTTTGCTGGCGCGTTGTTTCGGTTGCTCAGCGTATTCTTTTGGCTCGCTGATGTAGGTTTTTTCGTGGCGAGCTGCGCCACGTTTGGCGCGTGGTTTCGCGTTTTCGGCGGATTCATTCTCGGCGCGTGATTTGGTTTTCAGGCTGCCTGAAAAAGGTTTTTGTGGTTTGCGAGCAGTTTTTTTGCTGCTCACGCCATCGCGGAATTCGCGTTTAGATTGGGGTTGGTTTTTGCTCATTTGAATTGCTCCGTAATTTTTCAGGCTGCCTGAAAAATTCTTCTGTGGCTTGCGCGACAGGGTTGTTTAAAAAAAGCGAATTGTACCTGAAAAACAAAGTTTTGTTGCTTTTCAGGCAGCCTGAAACCTATTTTTTCCTTTTGCGACTAAACGGCATTTCAACATAACGATTCCCCAAATAAGCCGCACCAATCGCCACCGAAAAAATCAGCGGCAAATGCAGCACATAGCCCAAAAAATCCCCCTGTTTAAACGCAAACATTTTCCACGCACCAAACCACATAAAAATCACTAGCCCGTGCAGCAAATAAATCGCGTAACTCAAATCGCCCAGTTTGGTTAAACCACGATAATTCAAAACATTAGCAAAACTATACCCATTCGCCACAAAGCCAAACCACACCATTAAAACCAACCGTTGCGCCCAAGAATAAGGCTGCGTGTAAGCAAACGCGCACACCGTCAGCGCAATCATCAGCGCGTGAACTACAAGCGGCTGTTTTTGCATAACAAAACGAATCGGTTGCGCCAAAATTACTGCAGGAATAGCCAGCACAAACAGCCAATAATAACGCGTTTGCGAATGCCAGCCGATAATCCAAGCCGCCACACCAATCGCCACCCAAGCCGCAGCCTGAAAACTGAATTTGCGCTGATAAATCATGTAAACCAACGGCAAAATCGCATAAACCGCCCATTCATACACCAGCGTCCATTGCACACCTGCAATTGCTAAATGCGCTTGAAAGCCTTGAAAACTGGCGTTTTGAAACAGCAGCCATTGCAGGGTAAACCGCAAAAATTCGGGCAAATTCTGCGCCGTTAAAGGTTTGTATGACAAAGTAATCGCTGCCACCAGCAAAAACACAGCAATGTAAAGCGGATAAATGCGTTTGATTCGAGCGATGAAAAAGTCGCGCCACTTGATTTTGGGCGAATGCTGGATTTTGCCGATGTGTAAATACGCGCTCATCAGGAAAAACAGGCAAACGGAAACCGCTCCCAAGTTTTGGATAAGCACGTCAGTCGCGCCCCATTTGCCACCTTCGCGCCAGTTGAAGTTATAGCAAAAATGGTGCGTGATAACGGCGCAAGCCAACATGCCACGCAAGCCGTCTAGTTGTAGGCTGCGGTTTGGTTTTTCAGGCTGCGTGAAGATTTTGGTACACACAAAGGCGGCACAAAAAGTGCAAATTATCGCGGCAAATAAGATTAAAAAAGTATTCATAACAATAAAAAACGCAGCCTGAAAATCTGTTTTCAGGCTGCGTGTATGCGTCCATTAAAAGACAATCTGCAAAATCAAGAAGCAGAAAATAGATAACATCGCCGCAGCTGGCAAGGTAATCACCCAAGCCAAGCCGATGGGTTTCATCATTTTCCAGTTTGCATTGCGGTTTACCATGCCAATGCCCAACACTGCACCCACCAAAATGTGCGTGCTAGACACTGGCAAACCCAACACAGAAGCCGCCATCACCACGCTGGCTGCGGATAATTCTGCCGTGAAACCTGAAGACGGGTGCAATTCTGCCAAATCTTGTCCCACCGTTTGAATCACTTCTTTGCCGATAAACCACAAACCCACAATCAACGCCACACCAAATGTGAGCATGACTACAGGTTGCAACGGTGCAGATGCGTTCACATCGTTAGCGCGAATCACGTCCATAATCGCAGCAAATGGACCAATTGCGTTGGCAATATCATTCGCACCGTGGCTGAATGCAAAACTAGAAGCTGTTACCACTTGCATCCATGAAAACACAGCAAACGTGGCTTTTTTCAAGTCTTTGCTTTTTTTGCCTTTTGTACTGAGCGTTTTGGCATACATAAAAGTTGCTAACCAAATCGCTGTGCCAATCATCAAGATTAGGAATGTGCTGGTTAAGGTAGTCAAACCCAAATTTAAATTTTTCAAGCCTTTGAAAATCAGCATGGAAGAAATCGCCATGCCGCCCACGCTTAAAATCGCAGGCACCCATGTGTATAACGCGTAATAAGTGTCCAAGTTTTCTTTGCGCTCGTTAATCGCGTGCAAGCCTTTGTAGTATTCCGATTCAAAGGCTTTCGGGTCAAAATCGTCTTCTTCCAACAATTCTGCATCGCGTGTCATCGCAGAAGCCAACGCCACTTTTTCGCTCTCTTCCAAAGATTCAAAATATTGACGATGTTGCGCTTTATACGCTTTTTTCTCAGCTTTCAGAGCTTTTAATTCTTCGCTGGCGTGTTCGTTGTAATCCAGCACTTTTTTCTTCACAACTGAGTAAATCGCGAAAGACACCATGCCGCCCAATGCTGGCGACAACACCCAAGAAATGGCGATTTTGTAAATCTCGCTCCATTTTACCAATGCCAACGCGCTGCTATCGCCTTTGGCAATTTGTGAACCCAACACGATTGAGCTACCCACCAAACCGCCAATAATCGCGTGTGTGGTGGAAACAGGTAAACCTTTTTTAGTTGCAAACAGCAACCACAATGCCGCCGCCAACAGCGCAGACATCATAATAAAAACCAAATCCAAAGGCTGCATGGGCAAAGCGTTGAAATCCACAATCCCCGTGCGAATGGTGTCGGTTACTTCGCCGCCTGCAATCACCGCGCCGCTCACTTCAAACACCGAAGCAATCAACAAAGCCTGTGGCACAGTTAAAGTACCTGCACCCACTGATGTACCAAAAGAGTTGGCAACGTCATTACCGCCAATATTGAACGCCATAAACACGCCAAAAGCGGTTGCCAGCAAAAATAAAGCACTGTGATGATATTGAGTGTAACCCAACCCCCAATAAATAAAATAGCCGACCATGCCAACAAATAAAATGGCAAACGCGGCGTTGGTTTTAGGCATAGCAGGAGAAGCTGATTTTGCCTTTGACATAATGTTTTTTTCCTTGGAAACAAAATTCCGCGAAGTATAACGCGATTGTGAAATTTTGCTAGATTTTTTTTAAAAAAATTAAAAATGCAGCCTGAAAACCATTTTCAGGCTGCATTTCCTTATTATTTCTTACAAGCCGCCAACACTTCCGCCACCGTTTTATCCAACTTCGCCGCGTCCACACCGCCTGTAATCGATTTTTGCACCCCACATTTCGGCGCACGAACCACCGTGTAAGGCAGTCCACCCACCGCGCTGCCATACCCCTTCATCATCGCACGGCTATTATTGCCCGTATAACGCCAAATCGGATACGACACAGGCGTTGTTTGCAAAAACTTCGCCACATTCTCTTTCGTATCCAACGCAATCCCGATTAACTGAATATTTTTCGGTTTCGCCTTTTGCGTGTACCATTGGCTCATTTCAGGCATTTCCTTGCGGCAAGGACCGCACCAAGTCGCCCAAAAATTCAGCACCTGCACACCAGTAGCTTGCGGCACAACTTGCGGCTTATCATCATTCTGCGCCACAAAATCCGCAGCCTGAACAGGCAAAACCGCCGCCAAAGCCAACGCCAAAACACCTTTTACTAAACGCATTTTCATTCCTTTCAAACAATTATGTTAAACAACACAAACCATTCTACCCTCAAGCCCAACACAAAAAAAGTCTGCTGGCTATTTTGCACCGTTATCGACAACTACGGCGACATCGGCGTGTCATGGCGGCTTGCCCAAGAGCTGCACAACCGCCTAAACTGGGAAGTTCACCTCTTTTTAGACGACATCGCCGCCCTGCAAACCATCCTCCCCGACACCCCCAAAACCCTACCCACCACCCATCGCCATATCCACATCCGCGATTGGTGCGAAGCCCTGTTCGCCAACATCAGCCAAGCCCCCATTCCCCACATCATCATCGAAGCCTTCGCCTGCACGCTACCCAAAAGCGTCCACCAAATTATCCAGCAGCACAAACCCATTTGGCTCAACTGGGAATATCTCAGCGCAGAAGACTGGGCAATCCGCAGCCACGCCATGCCCAGCCTGCAAAGCAACGGCAGCCAAAAATACTTCTGGCAAATGGGTTTCGTCCCACAAAGCGGCGGCTTATTGCGCGAACAAAACTACCCACACACGCAGCCTGAAAACATCATGCAGCCTGAAACCCAAATTTTCGCATTCGGTTATCAAAGCCCCATTTGGGCAGAATGGGCAAAAGTTTGGGCAAACCAAGCCACGCCCATAACCCTACGCACCGCAGGCGAGCAAATCATCAGCAGCCTGAAACAGCAAAACATTATTCCCAAAGACAGCCAAGCCACCGAACACCCAATCGGCAGCCTGAAAATCATCAAGCAGTCCTTTGTCCCACAAGACCAGTTTGACTCACTATTACAGCAAAACCACATCAACATCATACGTGGCGAAGACAGCTTTATCCGCGCCCAATACGCCGCCCAGCCCTTTATATGGCACATCTATCCTCAAGAAGAAAACGCCCATTTAGACAAGCTCGACGCGTATTGGCAAACCTACTGGCAACACGTTCCGCCAGCAAATTTTCAGGCTGCATTAACCGCCTTATCCAACGAACTCAACAACGGCGAAACACTCAGCGAAACCCAACGCAGCCAACACTGGGCAACCCTGTTCGCCCAAATAAACCAATGGCGCAGCAGCACCCAAACATGGCAACGCTATTTATTTGAACAAAGCGACACCGTAACCCGTTTACAAGAATGGTTAGACAAAATTATAATAAATTCAAAATAAAATAGTGCAATTCTAATTTTATCTTTAAAGGTGCATAAAATGGCATATTCAATTGATTTACGAGGAAAAGCATTAAATTGTTACAAGCAATGTAACAAAAAGAACAAGACCCAGAAAAAGCAGCTCATTATTTAGCTCAGTTAGCCCAATTTTCGGACTACTAGCTTGTTTATTTAGATGAAACAGGATTGGATACCTATTTCTTTCGTCCGTATGCTCGTAGTCCGAAAGGGGAAAAAGCGTATCTGTAAAAGCCCGCACAGTCGCCGAAAAAAGCAGCAAAGAAATTTTAACGCCACGCGGCAGCACCGTTACTTCACAAGACCCCCACTGGTTAGCCTTCAAAGACGTATTATCAGGCACCAGTAACGCCATGGTAGGCGACGCAGCCACTCTGATGTTCTATGTTAATCAACACAAAGACCACAAATTAAGCGTCAATGTGCCAGCAGATTTACCCAAAGAACGCTACGCCTTTTTGGTAGGCAAAGGCAATACAGCCCTGCAACAAAAACTAAACGCTGGTTTAGCTGCCGTTCGCGCCGATGGCACTTACGCCCGTCTTTACCAAAAATGGTTTAACAGCGCAAAAATCTAAACATTGCTGATATAATGCAATAAATTATCAATCAGGCAGCCTGAAAACATTTTCAGGCTGCCTTTTGCAGTATCAAATTATTGAAACAGAAAGAACAATTATGGCAATCCAATGGTTTCCCGGACACATGAACAAGGCGAAAAAAGCCATCGCCGACCGCCTAAAAAGCGTGGATATGGTGATTGAAATGCTGGACGCGCGTTTGCCTGCATCTAGCGAAAATCCGCTTTTGGCGCAATTATCCAAAGGCAAACCGAAACTGAAAATTTTAAATAAACAAGACCTTGCCGACCCTGAACGCACGGCGATTTGGCTCGCGCATTACAACAGCATGGAAAATACCAATGCGATTGCGTTAGACAGTTCGGAAAAATCTGCCGCGCCGAAAATCACGGCAGCTTGTCGCGCACTCGTGCCGAATCGTAAGGGGATTGAAAAACCGTTGCGCGTGTTGATTTGCGGCATTCCGAATGTGGGTAAATCTACGTTGATTAACGGCATGATTGGCAAAAAATCGGCAAAAACGGGCAATGAACCGGGGATTACCAAAGCGGAGCAACGTTTGTTTTTGGCGGACGATTTTTGGTTGTACGATACACCAGGTATGCTTTGGCCGAAAATTATTGTTGAAGAAAGCGGCTACAATTTAGCGGCTTCGGGCGCGGTCGGGCGCAATGCGTTGGACGAAGAAGTGGTGGCGTTGGAATTGTTGGATTATTTGCGCCGTCATTATTTGCTGATGTTGCAAGAGCGTTACGCGGCGGACAAAGACCCGTCTAGCCATTGGAATGATACGCAATGGCTTGAATGGATTGCGAAAAAACGCGGCGCGGTGTTGAGCGGTGGGCGTGTGAATTATCAGAAAGCGGCAGAAATGACTTTGACGGATTTTCGCGAAGGCAAAATCGGGCGCATTACGCTGGAAACGCCTCGCCAATGGGAAGAATGGCTCAAAGCGGCGCGAAAACGTGAAGCGGAATTGAAAGCACAACGCGAAGCAAGAAAAACGGAACGCAATGGGCAAAAACCGCAGGAATGATTTTTCAGGCTGCCTGAAAGCACATAATCCCTTTAATGGAGCGGCGGTGGCTAGCTGACACATTTTCAAATAACAATCAAATGAACCCATTTTGTTTTATTGCAAACGCCATCAAGGTGTCGCAACAGGCTATAAATTAGCAAATAGTGATGAATTTGTGATTCAAGCAGGTTCGCAATTTGCGCGGAAACAAGCGGATTATTTAAGCAACCATTTAAAAAAATGATAAATAATTGGTTAAATGAAGGCAGCCTGAAAAATGAAAGAGAAAAATGCACACATTAAACCTAACCCAATCCCCCATCACCCTAGTTTCCCTAACCGAAACCCAAACCCTCGCGCTCACTCTATCGCAAATTGAGCAGCAATTAGCTCAATTCCCACCTACCGATTACGCATGGGAAACCGCCATTCAAACAGTAGAAGACGCGCTTTTCCCCTTGCGCGATTGGCAACACCAAGCACAACCAGTCATCATCACAGGCGCAGACACGTTGTGCTGTTTGCCGCACACCACGCAAGGCAACCAAGCCCACATTTCACGCGACACGCTAGAACACGCATTCGCCATCATCGCAGGGTATCGCCCCAAAAACGGCTTGCTGCCGCTGCCTGAAACCGTCCCATTTTGCGCCTTACTGCTGTTCATCCGCGAATGGGCGCACCATTTGAATTTTGAAGACGTGATTATTACAATCGCAGCCTGAAACTTTTACAATGGAACGTCGGCGGCTCACCGACATATTTTCAAATAACAACTATTTGATTTTCTTGAAACAAACTTGTAATTATCAAAAATTTTGTCAGCGAGCCACCGACGCTCCATTTTTGTTGTGTACTGAAAAGCAGCCTGAAAACCAACCCAACCCAACCCAAAAAACACGCCTATGTCTACCCGAAAAAAACAACGCCAACAACAAAACCGAAACGCCCTAGCCACTCAACGCATTCTCATGTTCTGGCTGCCACTCGCCGCCGTCATCTTCGGCTTAGTCTATTGGACACAATCCCGATACGACAGCAAACGCGAAACCCTAGCAGGCTTCGACCGCCTGAACCACTGGCGCAGACAAGCAGGCGTAACCGAGTTCACACCGTCCGAAATACTCGCCCAATCTGCCCAAAATCACGCCCTGTATCTCACCAAAAACGCAGACGGACACGAAGAAAACCACCCCAGCAACCCCCATTTCACAGGCAAAGAACCGCAAGAACGCGCAACAAAAGTCGGCTATCCCGCCCCAATGGTAGAAAATCTCACCCAAAGCAACCTACCGCGCTCAGGCAAAGCCAGTGTGGACAGCTTGATGACCGCCATTTACCACCGCCTCGCCCTACTCAATCCCGACCACGATGAAGCAGGCGCAGCATGGGAAAACGATGGCGACAACGCATTTGTAGTCAATCAAGGCAGCAGCTACGACCGCGAAATCTGTTCACAAGAAACCACAGGACAAAAACGCTACGTACTCACCACCCAATGCAACGGCAAAAAACGCGAAATCCCCATGGACGAACCACCGCCAAGCGAACACATCGCCGTCAAATACCCCATCGGCAGCGGCATCGACCCTAGCTATGACGGCAAAGAAGTCCCCAGCCCTGTTCCCGATTTAGGCAAAACAGGCAACCCAATCAGCATCGCTTTTTATGGTGAAACCAGCCCCATTCGCGTGGAATCCTATAAACTCACTTCACCCAAAGGCGAAGTGAGCAACACTCGAATGCTCGATGCCAGCAACGACCCCAATCGCCTGCTCACCGAAACCCAATTCGTATTATCCCCCGTGAAGCCGCTCGAATACAACACCGAATACACCGTAGAATTTACCTATCTGCAAGATAACCAACGCAAAACCGAAACATGGACATTCCGCACCCGAAGAAAACGCGGCTTGTTTGATTTCTAACCCGTAGGTCGCGCATTTATGCCCGACAAACCCAAAACGCAGCCTGAAAAACCATGACACCCGAAACCATCATCGAAGCCGCACTCTTCCTGCAAACCGAGCCGTTAAGCGAAAAAACCATGCGCGAATTGTGCCAACCACCGCTTAACCAAGACCAACTTATCGACATCTTAAGCAGCCTGAAAACCCGTTGGCACAACCGCGCCTTGCAGCTCGTTCACAGCGCACAAGGCTGGCGATTTCAAATCAACCCCGAAGCCTATGAACAACTCGGCAGCATGAACGAACAACGCACCCCACGCTATTCACGCGCTGTGATGGAAACGCTCGCCATCATCGCCTATCAACAACCCGTAACACGCGGCGATATTGAAAGCATACGCGGCGTAACCGTGTCTCAAACCGTGATGCAAACCCTGCAAGAACGCGGCTGGATAGAAATCATCGGGCGGCGCGACACCATCGGCAAACCTAGCTTGTGGGCAACTACCGACCAATTCTTAAGCGATTTGCAACTCAGCAGCCTAGCTGAATTGCCACCGCTTACAGAGCTGGGCGAGCTCGTGTTGCCTGATTTATTAGAAGTGCCGCCTGTTGATGATGAAGAAAATGCAGCCTGAAAAAACTTTTTCAGGCTGCCCAAATCCCAAGCGACGTAAACACACATTTGGTATAAAATACCGCGTTTTATTTTTCCCAAAAAAAATCCCATGTTTAAAACTGTACTCAGCGGTAAAATTCACCGCGCAACTGTAACCCAAGCTGACCTGAACTACGTGGGCAGCATTACGATTGACCAAGATTTGATGGACGCGGCTGGCATCAGCGTGAACGAAAAAGTGCAAATTGTGAACAACAACAACGGTGAGCGATTTGAAACGTACACGATTGCTGGCGAACGTGGCAGCGGCACCATCTGCTTGAACGGCGCGGCAGCGCGTTTGGTATTGGCGGGCGATGTTGTGATTATTATGTCGTATGTGATGGTTTCTGAAGAAGAATTACAAACGCACCAGCCTAAAGTGGTTCTGGTTGATAATTACAATAAAATCCGTGAAATGATTCGTTACGAACCTGCTAATACAGTTTTGTAAAACATAGAATGTAGTCTTTGAGCTTTACAAGAGTTTCAACCAGTTTGAAAAAACAAAAAGTACCGTTTGATTGATTCAAACGGTACTTTTTATTGCAATTTGAATTTATAAAAATATTCGAAATACTCCATTATTTAATTACAAAAAAGAAATAAAAAGTCTAAAAACACACCAGAAATAGGATATTTATTTCACTTAAAATCAACGATTTAATTAAAATATTATAATTTAATACTTAAAACATATTGATATAATTTAGTTATTATTATATAATATTTTCTTGATTAGCTATACAAGGATACATACAAAAAGTAGAGCATCTAAAACCCAATTAATCAATAATAAATTAAAAGAAGAGATTAATATGTATAACATGCAAAATAAAAAATATAGCAAACAGAATTTGTAAAAATTTAATATAAGAAAAAGAATAAATTTATTACAAAATAACTTCCACAACAAGAAGAATTTCAAAGATTTATTAGCAATAATAATTGCACTATTATTAACTATTATATGCCTATTTTTTCTAATTCTTTAATACAACAAAGTACTGCTACAAATTAAAGAAAATAATAATAACATGACTTTTAAAGATAAAAATATTAGTTATACTTGATTTTTGGACTAAAACTTTATGCAAAAGAAAGCAGCCTGAAAAATTATTTTTCAGGCTGCTTTTCAATTAATACTCACGAATTACAGCATTTTGCTGCATTTGAGCCACAAACTGCGCTTGGCTTTCTTGCTGCGCTTGGCGAACCAACATTTTGCGAACAGCTTCGCGCTGCATTTTCACTGGGTCAGTTTCCGTGCGTTTGCCGAGTAACTGAATGATTTGCCATGTCGTGCCAGCACGCAATGGAACCGTCGCTTGTTTAATGTCCAACTGGTGCAGCATTGCTTCTACATTATCTGGCAACATGCCGTCAGTGATGTTGTCATGCACACCGCCGTTAGCCGCTTCTGGCTCTTGCGAATAGCGTTTGGCAATCGCGCCAAAATCCCTGCCGTGTGCAATCGCGTCCATGAATTGCGCCATGCGTTGCCCAACTGCCAACATATTTTCTTGGCTATCAGCATTCACGATAATGCGGCGAATCGTGTAAACCGTATATGGCTCGCCTACTGGCAAATTGCCGCCTGCCGCCAATGCGTCATCAACGGCTTTATCACTGATTTTCACATCACTGTTCATGCTGGTCATCATGTGCTCAATCAGCAAATCTTTAGCTACTTCCATGCGATACTGACTTTTTGCAAAACCATTAGCCGCTTCTTTGGCATACAAGGCTTCTTCTGTGATATTGGCTTCTTTTGCGCGACGTGTGATTTCGGTATCAATCGCTTCTTGATTGACTTTCAAACCTTGCTGACGTGCCGCGTCAGACAATAAAGCGCGTTCCAGTAAACGTGTTTTTGCAGCCTGAACCAATTGTGCTTCTGGAATGCCTTTGTTGGCTTTTTTGCTTTGCAATTCTTTCACAAAACGAGAAACGTCTTTGTATGTGATGATAGATGAATTGACTTCTAGCGCGATGCTATTCAATGGTTTGATATTGCTGACATCTGCGGCAGCCTGAAAAGCAAAACTGAGCGCAATCGCTGCGGTTAATGTTTTAATAGGTGTCATCTAAAATTTACCTCGTTGGTTTTAGTATAGCCCGGAATGCCAAGGCGTAAAGTTTCATAAGGCGGTTTGCCGATGGTGCTTAAATCTTTCAGTTGTAATGTGAAGAAGAAGCCTGTTTTGTGTTTGTTCAAGCCGCTAACGTAGCGTTGTGCCACAAAGCTGGCACTCCAGCAACCGCATGGATTTTTGTATTCTAAACCTAAGGTTTGTTCCAGCGTGAGACGTGGACGCGGCAAGCTGTAATCTAGTCGCCCAACCATATATAAATTGTTGGTAATCGGCCATTGTGCGCCTAAATCGATGTGGCTCATTTTGCCGTAGAAACCTGAATAAATTTCTTCGTCGCGACCGTATTTGTATCGTGCGCTAATCACTTTGCCTGGCTGTGGGTTGTAGCGAACGCCGATGCTATAGGTATCGTTTTTTTTCTCGCTTTCGTCCCAGTGCCAATTGGATTCTAGCCACCAGTTTTTGTGTACGCGACCTGCTGCAAAGGCAACAATATCGCTGCGTTTGCGAGCGGTTTTGTCGATATTGCCCTCTAGCAATACATTATCGTCAGTGAAATAGTATTTTTGACCAATCCCTGCACGGAAATATTCTTCAAACGTTTTTCCGTCTAAGAATGTGGTTTGCACACCAACAGACATGCTGTTGCTAGAGTTGATACGGTCGCCGCCTGAATAGATGTTTTCACGGAATAATTGCGGATAAGTGAAATCGTTTTCTGACGTGTCAAACAATGGCAAATCGTTTTGGGCTTTGCTTGGAATGTAGTTGTAGAACAAGCGCGGTTCAAGCGTTTGCACCAAATCTTTGCCGAACAACTGGGTTTCACGTTCCAAAGTAATCCCTGAATCCACATTCACAATCGGCAACACACGCGAAGTATTGCGTGATTTCAGGCTACCAAAGTCGTTCAACCAATAACGTGTTGCGTGTAAACCCACTTTTGGACGCACATAACCCCATTGATTGTGGAAATCCCATTGAATGTTCGGGTAAACGATGGCGCGTGTGCCTGCTTGTTTGTCGCTGTGTTCAAAATAAGTGAGTTGTCCATCAGTTTTGAACGTGCCGTTTTTGCTAAAGTGCTTTTTCCATTTGGCAGACAGTTGCGGTAAACGCGCATAAGGCTCGTCTTTCGCACCGTTTGCATCTTTCAAGGCTTGATATTTTTGTACCAACAATTGTGCGCTGAATGGTTCGCCCAATACCACATCGTTGTAATTTAACCATGCGCTGCGGTTCAGATTCACGCTTTCGGCAATGCCATTTCGAGTGGAAAAATCTTGGTAGTAATCATCGTCTGACGCTTGGTTGAAATCTATGCCGCCTGATAATTTGTCATTGAAACGCTGATTGTGTCGCACGTTAATCAAATAGCGGTTATTGGATTCATGTTTTTTATCGTGAGGCATATACGCTACGTTCACGCTACCTGAATATTCAGGCTGCAAATAACGAAATTCGCCGTCTAACCTAAGTCCACGCTCAGTAATCACACTTGGGGCAATCGTTGCATCATAGTTAGGCGCAAGATTGAAATAATAAGGCAGCGAAATTGTCCCACCGTCTGAACCCACAGAAGCCGTCGGCACTAAGAAACCACTTTTGCGATTACCACGAGTTGGAAAGTCTGCCCAAGGCGTGTATAAAATGGGTACGCCACCAAACACCAAACGTGCATTTTTCGCTACGCCAATGCCCGTTTCCTGATTATTCGTCAGCTCAGAAGCCTGAATATACCAAGATTTATCCCCTGGGTTACACGTATTAAACTTCACGTTTTTCATGCGAGATTTTTGCTTATCTTGCATTTCAACGTGCTCACTAATACCCTGCAAACGGCGACCGTCTTGATTCGCTTCAAACTCAGAATTTTCCGCCACACCCTGACTGTTTTTCAAATCATAATGCAGCTTTTTGCCTTCCACGGTTTGACCGTCTGCGCGTGTGAGTTTGAACTTATCGCCAGCGTCCACCGTTTCCGTTTTTTGGTCATAATCCACCCATTCGGCGTTCAGCGTTTCATCATTGCGCTCAATAATCACATTGCCTTCTGAGCGATGGCGTTCTTCAA
Organism: Kingella negevensis; assembly: GCF_030177895.1. Classification (NCBI taxonomy): domain Bacteria; kingdom Pseudomonadati; phylum Pseudomonadota; class Betaproteobacteria; order Neisseriales; family Neisseriaceae; genus Kingella; species Kingella negevensis. Next base: position 7,711 of record NZ_CP123448.1, on the reverse strand, counting down.
TTTGCCCTAACGCTTTATCAGATGTGATTCGGGTAACGTCTTCAGGCAGCTTTGCGCCGCCACTGGTTTTAGCTGGCTCAACAGAATGCGTTTCTGCGGAAGGTGCTTGGCACATGGCGGCTGCGTCTTCGTCCCACATACTGGGAACGGCATACACGCTGCCTGAAAAAACCACGCCTAACGCCATAACAAGCGGTTTGGTAACAAATAAACGAGACAAAATCACACCTTGTAACAGATTAAAGTTAAAATAGCGCATATTTTAACGTAAAAATGCGTGATACAACATGATTGAACGAGAAACCTTATTAAAAAACTGGCTAGAAACCGTTTACCCAAACCAATCTTTTGAACTCTCTTTTGCAGCGGCAGACGCAGATTTTCGCCGTTATTTCCGCGCCACTTTTGCCGATGGCAGCAGCGTGATTTGCATGGATGCACCACCCGAAAAAATGCGCGAAAGCGTCGCTAATTATTTGAAAGTGCGCGATTTGTTCGCCCATTTAAACGTACCAACCGTGTTAGCCAAAGATTTAGAACAAGGTTTTGTGGTGCTGAATGATTTGGGCGACGTGCAATATTTAAAAGCCATGCAGTTGCAGCCTGAAAACTTAGCGGCGCACAAAGCTTTGTTGCTAGAAGCGATTGATACGCTGATTGAATTGCAAAAAGCCAGCCAGCCAAACAAGCTGCCTGAATATGACCACGAAGTTTTATTGCGTGAAATCAACCTATTTCCAGAATGGTTTGTTGCTAAAGAATTGGGGCGTGAACTCACATTCGCGCAGCGCAAATTGTGGCAACAAACCGTTGATGTGTTGCTGCCTGAAATTGAGAAACAGCCAAAAGTGTATGTCCACCGCGATTTCATCGTGCGTAATTTAATGCTGACGAAAGACCGCGCTGGTGTATTGGATTTCCAAGACGCTTTATACGGCGCGATTTCTTACGATTTGGTTTCCCTGTTGCGTGATGCGTTTATTGAGTGGGACGAAGAATTTGTGCTGGATTTGGTTATCCGTTATTGGGAAAAAGCGCGCGCGGCGAATTTGCCTGTGCCTGAGCAATTTGACGAGTTTTACCGTTGGTTTGAATGGATGGGCGTACAACGTCATTTGAAAGTGGCTGGGATTTTTGCCCGTTTGTGGTATCGCGATGGTAAAGACAAATATAAACCTGAAATTCCGCGCTTTTTGAATTACTTGCGCCGTACCAGCCGTCGTTATGTGGAACTTACGCCGTTGTATCAATTATTATTAGAATTGGTTGGCGACGAAGAATTAGAAACAGGATACACGTTCTAATGAAAAAAGAAATGCAAAACATGAGTTTAGTGCATCGCAGCAACCGCATGCCAATGGAAGCATTCAAAACGATTACGCCTGTGGTGTTGGTATCGCTATCGGCTGGCATGATTGAGCTGGTTGATGTGCATACGCATGAAAGTTTCAAAATGCCCACCACCATGCGGATTGGCTCGGCGAATGATTTGATGAAGCATTGTCCGTTTTCGCATCATCGCGTTGTGATTGATGATGAAAACGTGGCAGCGGAGATTTTTCAGGCTGCGTTAAAATCGTGCAGTTTTGTTCAGCATGATGTGCCAACGATTTTTGTGGTGCGTCCGCAAAGCTCTTTTGTGGGCGACTTAGCTAAATCAGAATTGCATTTATTGAGCAAAATGGTGGATAGGTCTGGCTTCACGATTGCCGATGTGCAATTTTTCTTGAAAGACAAGGTAACGGAAGAAGACTGGACGTATTTTGAAGAATTGCAAATGCGTCAATCAGAATTGGTTATGCCAACGCATGATTCGGGGACAATGAGCCGAATCCGCCGTTGGTTTAATCAGAATTTATAATTTTCAGGCTGCGAATTTTTAATCGTAGGTTGGATTCTTGAATCCAACATTTCAATCTTTTCAGGCTGCCAATTTCACGCAGCCTGAAAATTTTATTTTATAAGGAAAACAAACATGACATACCCAGCTTGCCCACAATGCAGCTCAGATTTAACTTACCATGATGGCAACCAACTGGTTTGCCCAGAATGCGCCCACGAATGGCAAGAAGGCGAAGAAGCCGCTGCCGAAGAAAACACCGTTGTCAAAGACGCAAACGGCACACCATTAGCTGACGGCGACACCATAGTCTTGATTAAAGACTTGAAAGTGAAAGGCAGCAGCATGGTCATCAAACAAGGCACAAAAGTAAAAGGCATTCGCTTGCAAGATGGCGACCACGATATTGGTTGCAAAATTGACGGCACACCGATGAACCTGAAATCAGAGTTTGTGAAAAAAGCATAATTTTCAGGCTGCCTTAAATATTGCAAATCGTAGGTTGGATACTTGTATCCGACAACCGTTCCATTTCGCAAATTGTCGGATTCCAGAATCCGACCTACTACTAATCATAAAACGCAGCCTGAAAAAAACATTTTTCAGGCTGCGTTTACATCAGGAAACCCCAAAAAATGAAAGCCATGATTCTAGCCGCAGGGCGCGGCGAACGAATGCGCCCACTCACCGACACCACCCCCAAACCCCTGTTACACGCAGGTGGCAAACCCCTAATCGGTTGGCACTTACACCGACTCAAAGCCGCAGGCATCACAGAAATCGTCATCAACCACGCATGGCTCGGTCAGCAAATTGAAGACACACTGGGCGACGGCAGCGCATACGGCGTAAACATCGCCTATTCTCCCGAAGGCGGACAAGGCTTAGAAACCGCAGGTGGCATCGCAACTGCCTTACCCTTGCTCGGCAACGAACCCTTTTTAGTGATTAACGGCGACGTTTTAACCGACATCGATTTTCAGGCTGCCAAACACATCGCCCAAACGCTGCCTGAAAAGCAACTGCTCGCACATTTGTGGCTTGTTCCCAATCCACCGCACAACACCAAAGGCGATTTTGCGTTGCAAGAAAACGGTTTGCTGAACGCAGACGCAGCGCAAGGCAAATCAGGCACATTCAGCGGCGCTGGCGTGTATCTGCCCGCTCTGTTCGCCAACACGCCAGCGCGTGAACCAGCAAAACTTGCGCCCTTGTTGCGCCAAGCAATGAACGCGCAGCAAGTCAGCGGCGAATGGCACTGCGGTTTGTGGTTAGACGTGGGTACGCCTGAGCGATTGGCAGAAGCGGATAAATTAGCGCGTTCTGGGATTTTGGGATAACAAAAAAGCAGCCTGAAAATATTTTCAGGCTGCTTTTATTTATGTGTGATTAACCACGTTTTTTATACGCTGCTTCCAAGCGTGCGCGATGTGGTTCCAAATCAATATTTGCCAACTCAGCAGCTTTAATCAAGCTATTCACTTCCACGCCACGTTTGGTTTGTGCCAATGCCCACATCATTGCAGAGCGTGTACCTGAACGGCAGTATGCCAAAATGGGTGCTGGTGATTTAGCAACAGTTTCTTGGAACTCTTGCAAAGCAGCATCGTCAATACCGTCCATCACAACGGGCATATAAATCACGTGTTCAATACCTGCTGCGTTCAACCAACCTTTTACGGTCTCAAAACTGGGTTGATTCGGCTCTTCGCCGTCTGGGCGATTGCAAATCACAGTTTTGATGTCATACATTGCGACGCGTTTTGCCCAACGTTCGTCTAATTGATTTGAAACGTAAAGATAATCTGCAATTTTTTCAATAGCCATGTTTCGTCCTTCAAATTTTCTCTTACTTTAAGAATTGTAAACTTTTTCAATCGCTTGAAATCGTGTTTTTTGGTGTGAATGTTGTGTAGATTATACACTCATATTTATCCACGCTTCAAACTTATCCCAATCTTCTACGCTTAATTCGGCCACATCATACGGCGCGGCTTGCACGGTAATTTGAGTTTCGTGCAGCACGCCGTGGCGGAAATAATGCACGGTGTGCGTGTCGCCGATTTGGGTTTGGGTTTGCGCGGCAAAATCAGTGCAGGCAAAGCCGTCCACGGCGATGATTTTATCTTGCGGTTTCAGGGCGGCGGCTTCTGCTGCACCATGCGCGAAAACGTGGCTAATCACGGCATGGTCGGCATTTTGTTTGTAGCGACAGGCGATTTCAGGCTGCGGTTGGCTGGGCTGATAGCTGTTTACGGCTCTGCCTAGGCTGCTGCGGTTTTCAGGCTGCCAGTTGAGTTGTATGCCCATGGTTTTCAGGCTGCGTTCTAAGGGTAATTCTTGGGTACTGTATAACGCAGCCTGAAAAAAGTTGTGTAAATCTAGCTGGGTGTATTCTTGGGCGAGTGCTTGCCATTGTTTTTCATCTGTGCCTTTGCCTGTTTCTCTGTGGCGTTGATAGAGTTTTTGCATGATGGTGTCTAGGCTGTACTGGCTTTGGTTGCGAATGGTTGCGTCTAAACAGAATGCGGTTAATGCGCCTTGCTGATAATAGCTGGTAATGGCGTTGGGGCTGTTTTCGTCTTGCTTGTAGTATTTGTGCCACGCAGCGAAACTGGATTCGGCGAGGGTTTGTTGGTATCGCCCTGCTGTGCGGCGGACGCGTGTGATGAGCTTGGCGAGCAGGGTTAAATAATTTTCTGGGCTGATGACTTGGCTGCGAAGTAGGATTAAGTCGTCATAATAAGAAGTGATGCCTTCGTATGCCCACAGTTGTTCGGTATAGACTTCGCTGTCTAGGTTGTATGGCTGGAATTGGCTGGGCTTGATGGATTTGACGTTCCATGCGTGGAAGTATTCGTGCGAAATCAAGCCAAGTAATTCGGTATAGGCTTTGTTGGGTTCGCCCATGTTTTTTTGGGGTAAGGCGTTGCGATCTGCGTGTAGGGCGGTGCTGCTGCGGTGCTCTAAGCCACCGTAGATGTTGTCGCCTAAATGGAGCAGAAATAGGTATTCGCTGAACGGTGCTGGATTTTGGAACATTTGGATTTCATGTTCGCAAATTTTTTGGCAGTCGTTAATCAGGCGTTGGTGGTCGAAATCGCGGTAGTAGCCACTTAGGGCGATTTTGTGGGGGATTCCGCAGGCATCAAAGCTGAGAATTTCTAGGTTTGCGCCCATTTCAAAGGGGTGGTCGGTTAGGGCAGCGTAGTTGGCAGCCTGAAAATGATTTGGGGCGATTTCAGGCTGCATGGTGGCGATTTGCCAGTTTTCAGGCAGCCTGAAAAATTCTACGCTGTGGGTTTCGTTTTGGCGATTAGGTAAGTATAGGAATAGACACGCGCCGTCTATGAAGCCGCGCTCGTTGTCTAGCAAGCTGGCGCGAACGGATAGGTCGTTGGCGTAAACGGTGTATTCAATAGCGTAATCGCCGCTTTGGGCTGGGGTGTGCCATTCGTTTTTGCTGATTTGGGTGAGCGATACGGGCGCACCATTGCAAGTGGCTTGTATGCGGACAATGTGGCGCGAGAAATCGCGAATCATGTAGCTACCTGCTACCCAGTTGGCTAATTTGATGGCTTGTGGGGTGTTGGTTTCGTGTTGAAAAGTTAATGTGATATGCCATAGGTGGCGATTGGTTTCGGGGGTAATTCTGTAGTTCAACATGGCTATTCTTATTGGATTAAATTATTAGTTAAATTAGTTAAAACTATTTAAGTGTCGCAGTTAAGTTATTTTCAGGCTGCGTTAAGTAAAAAGAATTGTTTTACCATTATTTAACATGGTAGAAAAGTTTGTTTTGTTTTAAAATCCGCGCAACTTCTTATTATGTGAATTATTGCATAATGATGTTAATTTAAGAAAAGACTAAATTTTCAGGCAGCCTGAAAAGGCTTATTTGAAATGATGGTCGCATAATTATTAACTAACGCCATGTATATGGAGAATTTTCATGGAAACGCAAACTTACAACTATAAAGTTGTTCGCCAGTTCGCCATCATGACTGTGGTGTGGGGGATTGTGGGGATGCTGGTCGGTGTGATTGCCGCGGCTCAACTGCGATGGCCTGCTCTTAACTTGTCTGATGTTGCGCCTTGGTTTCACTTTGGTCGTATTCGTCCCCTTCACACTAATGCGGTGATTTTCGCATTTGGTGGTTGTGGCTTGATTTCAACTTCTTATTATGTTGTGCAACGGACGTGTAATACACGTTTGTTTGGCGGCAACTGGTTGCCTGCTTTCACATTCTGGGGCTGGCAATTAGTGATTGTATTAGCTGCCATTACACTGCCTTTGGGTTTCACTCAAGCTAAAGAATACGCTGAATTGGAATGGCCGATTGACTGGCTGATTACCATTGTTTGGGTTGCATATGCCATCGTTTTCTTCGGCACAATCGCAAAACGTAAAATCAAACACATTTACGTTGCCAACTGGTTCTACGGTGGCTTTATTTTGGCGATTGCCTTGCTGCACATTGTGAACAACCTTGCTATTCCTGCTGGTGCAATGAAATCGTATCCCGTTTACTTCGGTGCGATTGATGCCATGGTGCAATGGTGGTACGGTCATAACGCGGTAGGTTTCTTCTTAACGGCTGGTTTCTTGGGCATGATGTATTACTTTGTCCCAAAACAAGCGAACCGCCCTGTTTACTCTTATCGTTTGTCAGTGGTTCACTTCTGGGCGTTGATTTTCACTTATATGTGGGCAGGTCCTCACCACTTGCACTACACTTCTTTGCCTGACTGGACGCAATCTTTGGGCATGGTGTTGTCGCTGATTTTGTTTGCACCATCTTGGGGTGGCATGATTAACGGTATTATGACTTTGTCTGGCGCATGGGATAAATTGCGCACTGACCCAATTTTGAAATTCTTGATTGTGTCATTGTCTTTCTACGGCATGTCCACTTTTGAAGGCCCGATGATGTCAATCAAAACCGTGAACGCATTGAGCCACTACACCGACTGGACTGTCGGACACGTTCACTCAGGCGCATTGGGCTGGGTAGGCTTTGTTACCATTGGTTCTTTGTACTACTTAATCCCACGTTTGTACGGCAAAAAAGAAATGTACAGCACCAAACTGATTGACTTGCACTTCTGGATTGCCACCATCGGCGTGGTGTTATACATCACTGCTTTGTGGGTAGCAGGCGTTACACAAGGTTTGATGTGGAGACAAATGAACCCAGATGGCACATTGGTTCACACATTTATCGCCTCTGTTAGCCGCTCTATGCCATTCTACGTAATCCGCGTGATTGGCGGTTTGTGCTACTTAAGCGGTATGTGCATCATGGCTTATAACGTGTATCGCACCGTCATCAGCGGCAAACCCGTTGATGCAGAAATCCCTGCATTACCGCAATCTAAACACTAATCTAGGAAAGGTGGAAGAAAATGAAATTGCAACAATTAGCCGAAGAAAAAGTCGGTTTCTTGATTACATTCATCCTTGTCGTGATTAGCGTAGGCTTGTTGGTTCAAATTATTCCTTTGTTCTCAACTAAGGCCGTGATTACCGCAACCGAAGGCGTGAAACCTTACACCGCGCTGCAAGTAGCTGGTCGCGATATTTACGTGCGTGAAGGCTGCTACAACTGCCACTCACAACAAATTCGCCCATTCCGTGCAGAAACCGAACGCTACGGACACTATTCCGTTGCAGGCGAATCGGTTTACGACCACCCATTCCAATGGGGTTCAAAACGCATGGGGCCAGATTTGGCGCGTGTGGGTGGACGCTATTCAGACGAATGGCATCGCATTCACTTGCTGAATCCGCGTGAGATTGTGCCAGAATCAAATATGCCAGCGTTCCCATGGTTGGCGCGTAACAAAGTCAATCCCGAAGAAGTGGTGTCG